>NZ_JBDVXF010000024.1:0-69662 GCF_039964565.1 Paraglaciecola sp. | reverse complement strand
GCAAGTGTGATGCCATAATTTAAGTCAGTATTACAGTGAATGTTAAGATAGTTGTGGTAGGCCTTATACCAATTCATCTTATCAATTAGCCATTCAAAGGACTACGCCTCGATTGAAAGTCGCTGGTGTTCTCTGAGTGACTAATTGATAAGATGAATTGGTATAAGGCCTACCACAACTATCTTAACATTCACTGTAATACTGACTTAAATTATGGCATCACACTTGCCAATTAACATAAGTGCTTATATATTTACCTATGTAATTATGAAGGATAGTGAAATGCAACAAGATTTCTTAAACGAATTAGCAGAATTAGCACTTGGAAGTCGCTTAAAGCGCATGAGTGAACGCATGTTATCTAGCGCAGCTGATATATATCAAGAATTTGACATGAACATTAATCCCAAATGGTTCACATTGATGGCACTGCTAGATTCGAAAGACCGCGATAAACAAATATTGACCATAGTCGAAGCATCGAGCTTACTGGGTTTATCGCAACCTGCCCTAAGCCAGTTTTGTAAAGAATTGCAGAGAGAAAAACTGATAAAAGTAGTTAAAGATCAATCTGATTCTCGTAGACGTATTCTCAAGTTAACATCTCAGGGTCGCAAGCGAGTAAGTGAAATGAAACCCATTTGGGAGGCAGTACAACTCGCCGCTGCAGATTTATGTACCGAACACAACAATGACTTTTATCGCTCGTTACTGTTACTCGAAAAGTCTTTTTCGCAACAATCATTGCTAAGTCGCACTAGACATTATGTCAAACAAGCCGTCATGCAGACTGATATCAAGATAAGACCTTTTATCCCGGCACTCGCTCATCATTTTGAAGCTATTAATAAGGAGTGGATTGACGATATGTTTGTGTTGGAAAAAATTGACCAACAAGTGCTCGAAAATCCGCAAAGCTACATCATAAACAATGGTGGTAAGATTTGGTTTGCGGAACACCCAACCTTAGGAATTGTAGGAACTTGCGCGTTTTGGAATAAAGGAAACCGCTGTTTTGAACTGACTAAAATGGGCGTGTTAAAGTCAGCGAGAGGACTTAAAGTCGGCGAAATTTTACTACAACAAGTACTCAAAGAAGCGCAACGATTAGATATCGAGAAACTATTTTTGTTAACTAACGCTAAATGTGAGGCGGCAATCCATCTATACGAAAAAAATGGTTTTGTTCATGACAA
The DNA here is from genome assembly GCF_039964565.1 of Paraglaciecola sp. Lineage (GTDB taxonomy): Bacteria > Pseudomonadota > Gammaproteobacteria > Enterobacterales > Alteromonadaceae > Paraglaciecola. The sequence continues at coordinate 68,466 of NZ_JBDVXF010000024.1, read as the reverse complement.
AGCTATCATGCAAGAATTTGGTAGCAACTACGCTCGTTGTAATGTTGCAATGCGCTATATGGGACTATGAGCTGTAATCACGATGAACGGAGTGTTCAAGTGCATATTTCTGCATCAATACTTGGCAAACTTGTACCAAGTTGTCGCAATTGCTCAGCCGCATCAAATACATCGCCTGCATTAGCATTAACCGTGCCCGACTTGGAGATAATTATTAACCGATCCAATAAGTCTCCTATTGGGCCACGACTCTTTAACTGCTTTGAGGCATTTCGGCTTCGCTTGCACAATGCGGCTTTGTTTACATGCAAACTTAGAGAAGCTTCTACCAATTGCAATGCATCTCGGTATTGAGAAACATCCAGAATTTCTCCTTCCAATGACAATCCTTTGCGCAACAATTCAGCTGCTTCTCGCAGTAATGCAGACATTGCTAGCGCAGAAGAATGTGTCGAAGGAAAGCGTTCAATGACTATTGCATCTACACGTAAAATTAGATTTTTAAGCTGAGTATGAATGGCATTGCGCCGTGTCCGTGTCGAAGGAGTTTGAGCGGTCATTATCGTAAAAGAATCAGGCGCAGCAACTTCTGCCAACAAGGGCTGCAACGACAAGTTGGTGCTCGACTTTCCCGTCACAAAAGGGTCGATGATTGCATACTCTTCCATTAACTTCACAGTAAACGGGTTTTTCATGGATTTTTCTTTATCGTGATGGTTAGCCCTTCTAATTGCGGCCTGGACGTGCCCTAAAACAACTAAAAAAGCAATGTCATCTTTAGTTGGATCGCCGTGACTGACAAACCCAGCTGATTCACCTTTCCACAACGGCTTACTCGATGTGTTTGATTTAGTGAGAGTGTTAGAACGCGCCGGTTGGATATTGGATATTAGCACTATACCCAAAAACATGGTTACCCAAAACCGACTCATATCTATTGTTTTAGATTGTCTTGTTGCCACCAGTACTTCTCCTTTCCATGAAAATCATAAACCAACATAGCAGCTGAAGTGAGTTTCAGTTAAATTTTTTACCACACTCTTTACTTTGGCATAGGTTATCTGTGCCTACAGCCTAGATACCTGCTAATTTTACACTTCAGTAGCTTTGTCATTACTTTGACTAGCGAAAACAAAACCGAGCTATGCTTGCTGCAGTTTCTGCACTAATATCTGGGCAAGCCATGGGGAAAACCTCAATAGCATGGATGGTTCCCATGATTTGTCGACATTGAGCACTGACCCCTGCCCTCATTAACATTCTATAAAAATTAATGCCTTCATCTCTTAGCGGATCGCACTCGTTTACGCTAATTACAGTGGGTACCAAACCGCGCACATCGTCTTCGGAAGCAAAGCTCGGCCAAGCTAGCGGATTACCATTAAGAAATTCTTCGATCCCATATATCATTGCACCTTGATTATTGTGTAAATCTAATAAAATCCCGTTATTTTCCGTTGATGATGGGGTTTCTTTTGATGGCCACTTTCCAGCTATATAGGGACAAAGGACATAGATCCCTTTAATCAAACTCATATTCCCCTCGTTTTTTAAGCGCAGGGCCGATGCAATTGCCAAGTTAGCGCCACCACTTTCTCCAGAGACAACAATCTGTGACGGATCAATCGAGAGTAATTCACTGTTAGCACTAAGCCATTTCAAACCAGAAATACAATCATTTAGTCCGGCGGGGTACGGAGCAACCTCTCGGGCTGAAGATGGGACTAGGGCATTTCGGAAATCCACCATCGCCACAGCGACACCTTGCGCCGCTAATATCCTGCCCCATGCTTTATAATTACCGTCATAACACGACATTGTTGCCATTCCACCGCCATGGATATAATAAACACAGGGTAATGATTCAGTATTATCAGGTCGAATGTATTGGATTTTTATGGTGTTACCATCGGGCTCAGAGATGAAGCTTTCATCACGGATAATAAGTCCATCTGACGGCGCGATTGTTTCATTATCGCATTGTGACACAAAGCCAGAAATCATCTGTCTTACAGCTATTGCATTGGGTGAATTCGCGGACTCCAGTGCCGCTTCTCGACTGACGACGTTTTTCCCTCTAGACATAGAGACTGAGCTAAAAACGGCCTTAATACGTGGATCGATCCTAGGATCTTCACTGATTAAACTCATTTATTACCCTCAATAGTATTATCATTTCCTAAGACTACAGCAAAATATTACGACTTTGTGTTGTGTCATAGCGTTTATTTACGAGTAATAAAATAGACTCTTCGTTTTTCAGAGAGCCAATCTAAGATCTGAATTAAGCGGGTTAAACATCAAAAACAGCAGTTGTATTAAATAGAGATCGCCGAATTGCAGCGACCTCTAACGTTTTTGCAATGCGTTCTATTCACGACCACACATCATCCAAAAACTAGATATTTTGTTCTTTTTGAACTACTAAATCAAACAACAGATCTTTCAAGTGGAGTCGTCGCAGTTTTAGGGTTTCTAGATACTCATCTTCTACTGGTTGATTATTTTCTTCAATGGTATGCACTTCACTTGCTACTTCATGATACTCGTCAAATAATTTTGCAAAGTGATTGTCGTTCATTTTAAGGTGACGGATAGTATGATGATGATCTGGAAAATCATTCAATAAAGTATGTTTATCTATATTCATTGGCGCGAACCTTCTTCGAGAATTTTACTGGAAAAAACATTGTATTCAGAATGGTTTTATTGATATTGATCTACATCACTTTCTTGCAAAACTCAGCGCTTATGCGGGTTGTTTTTAAACAAACCTATGAGTTGAGGCAAGTCACTATGAGAGAAAACTAACTGCAACCTAATCCTTAAAAACCCTTAGTTTTTAATAAGGTCAGAAAGTAATTCTGCGGGCTCAAACGATTTATACGGCACTTTATCTTTGTAAGTTTTAACCCTTTGCACATGAAGCGTTGGGTATAGAATTGCATGGTTCAGCGCATTATCTATCAATGGGTGTTGTTGCACTGATTGACTTAGCCACAATTTCAAAAATTTATCATCATTGGGTAGAAACCCGGGAAAGGCTTTGTCGTGATAAGGTTCCATTTTTGGATGAGCATCTCGGGTAATAATCGCACAGCTATATCGCCCCTCACTATACTTACGGTACAAAGCACCCAGCACAAAGATTTCATCGCTTTGCATATAATATTGGTGTTTGGTTTTTCCTACAATTTTAGACTCGCCAATGCCTGTTGCGAAAACTATGGCTCGGTTATTTTTCAGTGCCCCTTGCCAATAAGGGCTGTCTAGATTTCGGGCATTAAATGTTGTGCGTGTACCGACTTGTAATCCGTGAAAAGAATCCGAACAATCAAACCACCAAGTTGCAGAAACTTGTTTAAGTTGACCGTTTTCTTCGATAACAATATCTATGGTTTTATTGGCATCTTGTCCAAATGCAGGGTAATAACGTTTGAAGCCCTTTGTTAAGAATTGATTGGCGATATCTCGCTCAGGGTGTTGCATAACCGGCGCCTGTCGTTCTCCGTCAACTTCTATATATCCACACATAGTTATCCCCGCAGTGTAAGGTAGTGGTGTGCAGTAACTTTAAGTAATCAAACATCTAAAGGTTATTTACATTAAATTCCTAGGGTAGAAAATCACTATAGAGATATTCAGGTAGAATCTGACTTACCTCGAAATCCAGATATCACACAAGCAATGACAACAAATGCGAGAGACATACTCAGCGCCATTTCAACGGTTTGAATTAACGCTGGGTTTTGCTCCTGGGTAAATTGAGCCTCACCAATATAATAATGCACCATTAGGTTTACCATGCTCATACCAAACAAATTACCTATGGTACGCGCTAAATTCATGGTTGCTGAGGCCACTCCGACTTCATGAAGCTGAACCGAGCCCATAATGGCATTGTTATTGGGTGTAGAGAACAACCCAAACCCGACTCCAATTAATAACAACGAACCGACAATAAACGTTATGCTGGTATCAGTATTCATCAAACTCAAAATCAACATCCCACAAGCCACAATCACGCAACCTACCGTAGCCACTAGCCGCGATTGGAACTTATCAGACAATTTACCCGACATCGGAGCAATTACCGCCATAGATAAAGCCTGGACAAGGATAATTTGCCCTGCATGTAATGGAGTGAGGTCTTTTACGTATTGCAAATACAGACTCAACAGAAAAATCAACGGAACATTGCTGGCGTACATCAGCAGAGATGTCGATAGAGACATTGAAAACACGCGACTTTCGCGAAACATTTGCACGCGAATGAGTGGTCGGCGACTGCGGCTTTGATGCAACACAAAAAACATCAAACTGAGCGCAGACAAAGCAACTAAAACAAAACCCAAAACACTCGGCAATATGCTTAACCCATAGACCAAAGAAAGTGAAAATACCGCGAAAATTGCTGTTCCCCACCAATCGAATTTGGTTTTATTATCGTTTTTCCATTCGCCCGAAAGGCGCAGTTTTATTACGATTAACAATGCAATAACGATGGGAACCTGAAATAGAAATACCGAACGCCACCCCCAAAGTTCGGTGAGCCAACCACCTACCGCCGGAGCGATCGTTAAGCCAACGTAGATACATGCCGCAGCGATGCCCAATGCAGCGCCCCTTTTATGGGAAGGGGTAACAGAAGTAATGATCGCCACTCCTGTACCAAAAATCATCGCTGAGGCTCCTCCTTGCACGAAACGCCAAAACAATACCCACTCAATACTATTACTGACACCGCACATTAAGGAAGAAAATGCATTAAGTGCCAGACCATAAGCGTAGATACGTTTTCTTCCATAATTGTCGGCTAACTTTCCAGCTGGCAGCATAAATATTACACTGCTCAAAATAAATAATGTTGGAAGCCACGAAACCATCTTAGCGTTGGCTTGCAAATCTGCCGCCAAATCTGGAATAGCGATATTAACAGAAGCCATTCCCAATGGACCCACTATGGACCCTAGACATACAACGATTAAAGCGACTTTAGCTATAGCTAACTTTTCAGTAGAAGTGTGTGGCAAACCGCAAGATGCTCCTTAAAATCATGTGAAACGAGGAACATCATACTAGCGTAACAGGGCAAATACGAACCGAAATACAACATATTGACAAGGATCAATATCCTTAGAATTTCAACCTGCAATGACTCCCAAAAAATCCATCAATTACATACTATTTACAACTCAAATTTAATTATGAATATGGGTGATCCATGTTTGGAATTTTGAGCCATAGACGGTAAAGTAAACACAATTATGTTTGTTGGATTAACTATGGCCCCACGCCCTCCTTCCTTAACTAACGCGCTACAAGATCTGGTTGAAAATGATATTTACAGCCAGATCCGTCGCCATAGATTAATGCAGATAAGCGCAGTAACTGCAATTGGGTTAGCAGTAGCACTCCTAGTAGCAAGAAGTATTACCTTCACCATATTTGCCATAGGTATAGGCTTTTTAATGTTAGCGCTAGCTTTCGCCTATAAACATAAAATACTCGCTTCCGCTTATACATTAATTGGCTCGATGGCGACCATGCTATTTGCGTTAGCAATTACTGGGGCCGGATTATTTGATTTAGCCGTGCTTGGCTACCCTGGATTACTTATTTTCGCCGCTTTGTTAGGGGGGGTAAGTTTATTTGTTCCCGTTTTATTGTTTGTGGTCACATTGTGCTGTGGAATCGCTTGGTTGACTCTCGGTGGTGTTGTTACACCCAATATACCCAAATCTACTTGGTCACATCTAATATTTATAATTGTTATTTTTGTAGTGACCGGATTTAGCGTTTATATTTTAGTCCAAGATATAAAACGTTTAATGCAATCTTTGCAGCGTGAAAACGCCAAAGTGCAGCGTAATAAGGCAGAAATCCAACATTTAGCCCACCATGATCCGCTAACCAATTTACCTAACAGGCTTTACGGTGAAACACTTTTTGCCCAGTCCTTAGCTGCCTGCCAACAGAAAAGACAAAACCTTGCCCTTTTATTCATCGACTTAGATAACTTCAAACCAGTAAACGATGCTTTAGGTCATGCTGCGGGGGATATATTACTCGAACAGTTAACATTAAAACTAAGCAAAGATTTACAACCTAATCAACATCTAATTCGATTTGGCGGCGATGAATTTTTACTACTCGCTCCATTCACAGATTATCACCAAGAATTAGAAACATTAGCTGAAACCGTCATACAAAAGTGTGCATCCAAGTTTAAGATATTACAAACCCAGGTGATTATTTCTGCCTCAATTGGCATAACCTGTGCGCCGAAAGAAGGGTCTGACTTTAAGCAACTTTGCCGTCAAGCCGACGTCGCCATGTATCAGGCCAAAAAAGATGGCCGCAATACGTACCATTATTACGATCAAAGTTTGGATAAAATCAGCGACGATAAATTCAAATTACTGCAATTGTTGCGACCCGCTTTAATTGAACGACAATTTCAACTCTACTATCAACCTATGGTGAACTTACAAGGCGGTGAAATTTCTATGGTCGAGGCTCTATTGCGTTGGCCACAACCCGACGGCAGTATGATAGGTCCCGATCAATTCATCCCTTTAGCTGAAAGCAGTGGCTTAATAAATGAATTGGGCAGTTGGGTAATTCAACAGGCTTGTATTAACTGTGCAAGGCAGCGCAAGTTAGGGTTTCCAAAGCTGCGAGTCGCAGTGAATCTCTCGGCAATACAATTCAAAGACGGGCATCTACAGGATATAGTTGAAAGCGCATTGCAACACGCTGATTTACCCCCAAATGCTCTAGAATTGGAGTTAACCGAATCCCTGTTAATTGACGACGCTGATCAAATTCAAATGCAGCTTCAAGCTTTAAGCGCCATAGGTATTACCATAGCTATTGACGATTTTGGCACGGGTTATTCAAACCTAGCGTATTTACGTAATTTCAACGCATCGACACTTAAGATAGACCGTTCTTTTATTACCTCACTTAGTGTTGCTGAACAAGACGAACCACTAGTGAAGGCGATCATTAGTATGGCTGCAAGCTTAGGATTGCGAACGGTTGCTGAAGGGATCGAAGATAAAGCGACGCTTAACAAGTTAACGGCGTTAGGTTGTAACATTGGTCAGGGATACTATTGGTCAAAACCTTTGCCAGGCGATGCATTATCAGCACTACTAGTAGAGCACCAACAGCTTAGTCACACAGCTGTATAGACTGTATACATAGTGGATGTATACAGTCACCAATAATTAATTTTAGTCCTAGCTTTTGACCTGCAGCATATATTTAGCCACCGCTAAGCGAGTTTCAGGATCAAGATAATTCTGTGGGGGCATTTCAGGATAATCATCACGTTTTTTGGTCGGACTATTGATGTAGTCAGCGACCCCTTGCGGGTCATCCATATATAAAGCCTGAATAATTTGAACCGGTGGTCCTATCATGCGGCCAGTATAGGTATGGCAACCAGCACACACACCTAAATAAGCAATTTTTCCTTTTTCACTACCTGAGATAACTCGTGCAGCAACCGGCTCATCTAAGATATAACTATCAATAGCCGCAGTATTGGTAAACTCACATTCTGCCCAGCTGTTTACCCCTACTGTGACATAACGATGGCGGTTGATAATACAACTGTCGCGACTGCTTCCTACCTGAATGATATCGGGATCACCTTGTTTGAATTCAGTTAACATCAAGGCTTTGACCTCATCTAAGGTGTCATAACCATTGTTTGACATCAGGTTATTCAGAAGCATGATTTTATCGGGAATAGAATCGGCCCCAGGATCGATCGTGGTATTGGGCGCATTTTCATGGTCGGTAATGATGATCCCCGCAGTTTTGTTTCCGGTAATGATGTTGTCTTCTATGATGACCTCATCAGCCGCCATCACTAGAATACCTGTACCCGCAGGAATACCCGCCACCGTAGATCCCGGAGCGCCAAAGTTAGCGGTGTTATTGTTGGTAATAAAATTATTGCGGATTATGACGTCAAAGGTGGTTTTTATTGGAAGCCCAGGTGTAATAAAGGCCAAGATACCGCCAGTATTATTGTAAACGTAATTGTTTTCGACTATAGCGTGGCGACTATTTTCAATTTCAATTCCTGCGACTGAATCAAACACTACATTATGCGCCACATGTATATTGTCACTCATGCCGACATAAATGGCAGCATCTTCAATTCCAGAAACTACATTGTGTTCAACAATTCCATTTTGACCAAGCTGTGGGAAAATCCCATAAATACCGGTATCTACGATAATATTGTTGCGAATTTCAAAATTATTACCGGCCTGCCCCATAATGCCATTACCTTTGTATTGAGTAATTAACAGGTTTTCAACCACTATATTGTTTCCTGAATATAAAATGGCATCGTTTAACACCCCTTTACCATCCATAGTGGCCCGTTGACTTTGTTTAATCACACCAATAATTCGAATATCGTCCTTGTCAATGTATACAGTCTCATGGTAACTGCCCGGCATCACTTGAATAGTATCGCCAGGTTTTGCTGTTTTTACTGCAGCCATGATTGAATCACCCGCATTGACTATATGGGTCTGCCCTTGCCGAGTCCTTTGGGATACGGCGCTTTTTTTGGTACTGCCACCCTGTTGTTTATTGTTCTCGAAGCCACCAGAATAGCTAGCACCACTGTTACTGTTAGTAATAATTGTGGTTCCCTCGCTACCCTTACCAAGATAAACGCCTGCGCCAAAGGCTAACAATATCAAGGTTACGGCAATAATTTTACTGGTGTGCATCTTAATCTCCTGCTTTCGAAAGTATTGTTAGATTTTTTTTGTTATGTAGCTGTTGATAGTCACCATCTACGGGGGGTAACCCAGATGGCACTGTTTTTGGCACTTTTGGAGTAAACACCTCATCCGTTAATGTGCCAAGAAACTCCACTATGAGATCTATTTCACGGTCACTTAAATTGGGCTCCCAAATGTGCCAATGTAACTGTAGTGATTCACCAGCTGGCACGGCATGACCACGTCCCTTGTTATAAAACTCAACTGCATCTCGCAAATCATCAAAATTCCCTGCATGCATATATGGTTTGGTTTTTGTGATGTTACGCAACGTAGGCACCTTAAATCCTCCACGCAATTTTGCTGCTTTGAAGGTCTGCTGCGCACCTATATCTAAGGGTTCCCCCTCTTTTTCCGGGACTCCGATGACAGCGATTTGATTATTGGTAAACAAAGGGGGCTGATGACATTCAGCACATCTAGCGACAAAGGACCTAAATACATTTAATCCTGCAATTTCATTTTTATTTAACGCTTGATGGTAGCCGTGTGCATAACGGTCGTAACGACTATTGAGGGATATCAACGAACTCTGAAACGCAGTGAGCGCAGTGACCACATGTTCTACACTAATCTGCGGCTGCAGTGGATAAGCCCGTTTAAAAAGAGCTCTATAATCGCTATTTGTGTTAAGTGTTTTCAGCAAATTTTCTGGAGTATTTGCCATTTCATCAGCTTCAAACAATGGCCCAACTGCCTGCTCTTCTAAAGAGTTAGCTCTGGCATCCCAATAAAACTTATCCAAAAATGCCACGTTCCACAGAGAGGGTGCAGACCGAGCTAAACCGGCCCCATGCATTCCTTTACTTTTTGCTAGGCCGTCACTAAAACCTTTATCTGGCTGATGGCAACTGGCACAAGACATTGAGCCATCTTTAGACAAGATGGGGTCAAAAAACAGAATTCGGCCTAGATCTATTTGTTGCGGTGTAAAACCATCACGATATTTTGGCAAAGATGTTTGGGTACCTCCTACTCCTCGACCTTGAACTGAATCATATAACTGATAAAAGTTGACTAATAAACATTGCTTGTTTGCAGATAACTCGAACCCTGGTGGACAAGAGTCTGAAAGTGTAAATGAAGACGATGTTGCAGCATTGACCTTAAATAACACCAAGACCAACATCACCATCGTAGACAATTTAACAATCAAATTAAAGCGGCACATCATTCAACTTGCTCGCTAATAAAATACAAAATATCGTTAAGTTCATTATCTGAAACGCTTTTAGACATCATGGCCATCTGCCTACCCCATTTATCATCCTGATGCTGGCCACGAACTCCTTGCTGAAAATGACGCATTTGTCTAAGAAGATATTGAGGATCTATGCCGGTCAATTTCGGGGCATTAAAAGATGGATTTCCTTGGGCTTTGCCGCCATGGCAGGCTCCACATTTTCCATGGTAGTAACGAGAGCCGTTTTTTAAATCCCCGCTGAGTGACGTTTTATCGGTTGTATTTTCCGGTAATGGTTTGAGCTGACTAATATAGACCGCAAGTTCTTGACGTTGCTTCTTATCGGTAATGGTTTTGGCAAAGGGCACCATGGTTTTTCCATGAGTGTCATTAACACTACTACCACGGATGTCATTGGCGAAATGTTGAAGTTGGCGCTCTAAATACCAATCAAACTGTTGTGCAAGTGCCGGAGCATATAAGGCTATATTTCCTTGTCCCTGTTCACCATGGCAAGCAATACAGGCATTATATCGTTGCTTTACATCATTGGCGTAGGTGGACGAATGGGATATGACCCAAACATAGACAAGCATCCTAATCATCCAATGCAATTGTTTCATCAGCAGCCCTTTTTGATTTTATGTAAATAAAATATTGCTGGGACTATAGCTTTCAAGATAGATCAGGGCTTACTTAATACTCGAAAAAGCTGACGAATTCCAAAATCACTCAGCTTTTAAATCAATCGGTCTAGCGTTTGCAGAGCAAGGTTTAAGGATCAGTTAGATAGTGCTTGTTGGTTACGGTATTCGGTAGGTGTGATCCCATGCTGGTTTTTAAATGCTTTATTAAATGAGCTTAAACTGCGGAATCCACTGTCGAGGGCAAGAGTCAAAACAGGGCGTTGTTTGTGATTAGATTGAGCTAAATTTTCAGTCACTTCTTGGATACGATAGAAGTTTAGAAAGTCATTAAAATTGCGATAATTCAACTCGCCATTGATTATTTGACGTAATTTATATTCATGTATGGCTAAGTGCCGCGAAAATGCACTAATAGTGATTCCTTCCTGACGATAGAGTTTTTCGTTTAACATACAATCTAAAACCCGCTTGAGTTCTGGAGAGTGCGATTTTTTAGGTGCAATGTTGTGATTTTTTTTAAGTCGAGGATCAAATAAAGTCCCTTCTTTTAGTGAAAAAAGCAGTAAATTAAATGTGGTAGCTAGCATAGCGAGCAACGCATATTTAACTGGGTCTAACCAACTCCATTGCAGATTGAACAATTGTTCCACTACAATCACCACGACTAAATAACAGGCGTTAAGTCCAATCAAACTGCCACGCATATAGCGTCTTTCCTGTACCAAATCCCCTTGCCAATTTTTAATAACAACCACTAAAGCGTGAAAGATAAGTACCAGTTCTAGCCCCAACGCCCCGTATGTGACCAATCCATAAAAAGCGGGGTACTGGCGTAAATCTAGGTGTAGAGCCAGCTGAATCAAAGTCGCCAGTGTAGGTATCAACAATGTCATCGATGCGACGTAAAACTGCCAAGGTTTGAGCTCTTGGCGATCAGCAAATACACTTAACGACACTAACCAAAATACCCCTGGTAGTGCATTCCCTGCTATATATTGTGCCCACCAAACAAAAGACATTCTGTTTAATGGTCCAAAAAGTTCACCTAAAAGATAACCGCAACCACATAGAATTAACAAAGCAAAAAGTTGGATTGAAAGGTTTTTTTTCAGTCGAGGCAACAGTAAAACAAAACACAGTGCCATCTGCGAAAACGCGAAATGTACAAAAAATTCCGACATAGAGTATTCAGGTGCTATGCGTTAGTTATTGTTATTCGTAACAGTAACATTGCTATGAATTAAGACTCAACATAAAAACCCACTCACTGGTAGTATTAAAAAAAAGAGTTCGCCTAAAACGAATATTTAAATTCCACACCCACTTCACGGCCTCGATTAATTTTAGCGAAGGGCGTGCCAATTGTGGCAGTACTAATGTTGCTAATGGATTCAACATAACGCTTATCTAGTAAGTTGCGAGACCAAAGAGCCAGTTCCATCGACTCATTATGAGACGCTATCGAAAATCGAAGGTTTAAGCTTTTACGATCACTTAAGTAAGCGGGGATAGTCAATTCGAAGGGTTGTATATCGGTACGCTCTGCGTTTGTATTTTCAACAAAAACATAATCCACATGTAGGTTCGCCAGTCCAAATTCGAAACTAGGAGCCCAATCGAGTGTCATTGTATAGTTATTACTGGCATCGATTGATCGCGATTGTTGTGGCAAAAGCGCGCCAGTGCTGTCGTAAAAAGCCGGGGTATCGATATCAGTGTCGCGGATTTCGGTGACTATGCCCATGGTCAGTGTATCTGTGGCGATCCAGCGCATATCTAATTCAATGCCGGAAATTTGTCGGTTTTCGTTAATAATAGTGGGGACTGCAGTTGAGCTTTCGGGTTGCTTTGACTCAACTGACACCTGATAGTTGTCCAATTCAGTCTGATAATAACTAACATTGGCGATTAGATTTCCTCCAAGTACCGCCTTGTAACCCACTTCAAAATTGCTTGAGTCTTCGGGCTCAAATGCCGCCTGCCCGGCTGATTGATCAATGGGGGACAATGAGTCAAATCCACCAGACTTATATCCTGTCGAATAAGATACAAACACCATCTGTTTTTTGTCGATTTGATAATTAGTTACCACTCGACCTGTTACTTTGCTCCAAGAGTCGCTAGCAGTGGCATCAACTTGAGGGAATAACTGATTACTCACGCCTGGCCTTATTGACATAAAGGTAGTTGCGGGGATAGACCAACTAAAATCCTTGGTGTCTTTCGAGTAACGTAACCCCGCGATTACATGCCATTTATCGGTTAAGGTATAATCGACATCAGCAAATACTCCCCAGTTGGTAAAGTCACCAGTATTAAAAATATTCTCTTGCCAAAACTGACCACTATGACTAGGACCGAATATTTCTGAGACACCTAATTGCTGAGACACGATGTCGTAAGTTAAATCGCCAGTTTGCGCAATCACCTCAGCACTGAGAACCCCACCAGTCATTCCCAGAGCCTGCAAAATAGGCTCCGCAAAACCCAACGCATTTAAAGCGCCAGCCCACTCGGCTGCGTTCCAAATATGATCAACTGGAAACCCCGACGCCGCAAACGTGCTTTCGACTGCTGCATCAAAGGTAACGCCCGGCCCAAATACTGCAGCGGCGATTTCATCAGAATTTCCGCCAATTGCTGCCGCTAGTTGTTCGGCAACACCGCCACGAATCGTGTTATTTAATTCAACTGTAGTGAGTCTGGCAATAGTATCAGCGGTAAGGTTTAATTCAGTTTGTTGAGAAACATCCTCTTTAGAATAGGAAAAACCTGCCACAGCACTGACTTTATCACTCACATAATTAACTTGAAGTTCGGTATAAAAAATACTGGAGTCTTCGTTATTTGAGGTATCCAAATAACGGCTAAGCACACCAGTACCGTCCTCATCTTCACGATTTACCGTTTCCCAATCGCGATAACTAGACACAAATTTCATCGACCAGTTTTCATCAAAATCATGCAAAAATTTAGCAGTAACTGCGTACATATCTCTGCTTTCTATTCCATTTCGAACGTCGTTTTCAGCACTAGCAGCAAAGGGGTCTCGTCCTCCATTAAGAGCATATTCACTTATTCCTATCGCCATTGGAGGTGCTTGATTAAGATCATCAAGTTCTACCGCAAATTGAAACTCACTGTTTGCTGCAATATCCCACAATAACGAAATTCTAGCGGCCTGATGATCCTCAGTACCTAAATCATAAATTTTGCTGTTGGCATTCCAATCCGGTTGAGAAACATTTTTAACAAAACCGTCTTGCGTATTACTTAAAAGGTTGGCTCGTATAAAAACAGTATCAGACACCGCTACGTTCGACATTGCTTCAGCGCGTATTAACGAATCTGTTCCAAGGCTAAGTTTGACAAATCCTTCACTGTCTTCTCTTGGTTTTTTAGGAATAATATTGACTACCCCCATAGCCGCGTTGCGTCCGAATAAGGTACCTTGGGGCCCTTTAAGCACCTCAATTCTCTCTATGTCTGAAAACAACACGTTTTGGGCCGCTCGTGGCATATAGACATCATCATAAAACGTTGCTGAAGATGGGTCGCCACCCACTGAAATATTGGGGCTGGAAATTCCTCGAATGCTCACCCCAGCTTGGGTCACGCTGCCATCATTAAAATTAAATCCGGGAATAAACTTATCAATGTCGCCAAGCATGATCGAATTGCTTTGCTCTAACAGCTCTGAACTAACAATCCCCACAGTAATAGGCACTTGCATTACGTTCTGTACACGTTTTTGTGCGGTCACCTCAATCACTTCAATTGCTGCGTCTTTTTCACTGTTTTGAGCATTGACAGTATGCCAAGTAGTCAGAGTTAACAGTGTGGCTGATACCAACTGAGCCATAACCAGTTTTTTGGGTTTAAACTGCTCAAGATTAGTGATAATTGAAGCGCTCATCATATTCCCCAGTCTAGCGTTGTTATTCTAATTTCAGTGACTATAAAAGTGCCAAAAAATTAATACTTACTGAAAACTAATATTCATCAGACGAATTTATCCATCAGACTGACGGATTATTGCAAGCCCCATTATTGACAAGGCATTCAAAGCAGTTTTTTTACAGATAAAATTGTAAAGAAAAAGTAAACATCATTAAAAATTGCGTAGTAAGAAGCCAGGAATGAATAGGGAGACCAGCTAGTGATTAAATTCTGCAGTAATCGAAATTAGAACTTAAACGAATAAAGTGAGGGGAAAAATTAGAATATGGAAACTAGATCAAAGAAAGTACAACAGATACAACACAGAAGAATAATTCAAAAACGAAAGAAATAGATAAAACACGGGAATGATTAATTGGTCGGTGTGATAGGATTCGAACCTACGACCCCTTCACCCCCAGCCAAAATGGCCGGTGCCAAGAGCGCCAATCTACAAGCGATCAATACGGTAAATAAGTCAAAAAGTGTAAAGAAATAAAACACGGAAGTAGTTAATTGGTCGGTGTGATAGGATTCGAACCTACGACCCCTTCACCCCCAGCAAAATGGCCGCTGCCAAGCGCGCCAATCTAAAAGCGATCAATACGGTAAATAAGACAAAAAGTGTAAAGAAATAAAACACAGGAGTAGTTAAATGGTCGGTGTGATAGGATTCGAACCTACGACCCCTTCACCTCCAGCCAAAATGGCCGCTGCCAAGTGCGCCAATCTAAAAGCGATCAATACGGTAAATAAGTCAAAAAGTGTAAAGAAATAAAACACGTGAGTAGTTAATTGGTCGGTGTGATAGGATTCGAACCTACGACCCCTTCACCCCCAGCGAAGTGCGCTACCAAGCTGCGCTACACACCGACCGAAGCTGGGCAGTTTACGGAAATATTTTTTGTTTGCAACGCTAAATCAAGCAAATTTGTATCGGTTGCGCATTCCTTAGCCAAGTTTGACTATTTTAAGTAAAATTTAACGTACCAATTTTACTTAGGCCTAGACAGTTCAAATTTATTGTTCTCGCTAATACTGAAATAATCAGCCGCTCCGCCGCCGCGCATAATAGGCTCCATAGCGGCAGTATCGTAAATACCTGTTTTTATAGCTGATTGAGCAATATGCACTCCTACCACTTCCCCAAATACCATCCAGGTTTGACACTGCTCTCCCTTGGCATCTTGGAGTTGTATCACTTGAGAAGTTTTACATTCCATCACTACTGGGCTTAGCGCCACGAATGGCACGTCAATTATTTTAGACTGGCCTTTGGCGAGGTTCGCTAATTCAAACTCATCGACTTCAGAGTCTACCATTGCACTTGTTTTATTCATTGATTCAGCAAGTGAGCGAGTCACAAGGTTCCAGCAGAATTGTCCGGTTTCAACGGCGTTTTTGACGCTGTCTTTATATCCAATACTAGAAAAACCAATGATAGGAGGATGATAATTAAAGGCATTAAAAAAGCTATAAGGAGCCAAATTTACTTGTCCCTTGGCGTTTTGACTCGATATCCATCCTATTGGACGGGGAGCAATAATTGCATTGAATGGATCATGAGATAACTGATGACCATCCTTAGGTTGATAAAAATGCGCGTTATCAGGCACAACCTCTCCTACTATTCATATTCAACTAAGATTTGTCGTCAGCACTGATTCGACTGGCGTCAGCTCCATCTTGACCTTTATATTTAGCGTCAGCTCGGGCATTGTACGGCTTCTCAGCATGCCCTGACATCACTTCAAAACTGACTGCGCCTATTTTCATCATTGGCTTTAAGGCAAGCGGTAGTTTACCGCCATTAAAAAACTCTAAGACGATATTTCCTTCCCAACCAGGATCGATTCTATGAGCGGTCACATGCACCATTAATCCCAAACGTGCCAGTGAAGACCGCCCATCTAACCATCCCACTACGTTAGCTGGCAAGGTTATTGACTCGTGGGTTACGGCTAGCGCTAATTCACCAGGGTGCAAGAAAAAAGCCTTATCATCTTCAAGTACAATTTCATCGCTCATCACGGTATCCAAAGCCGCTTGCATCGACTCTTTTGAACCACTTAAATCAATGTAAGGAGCCTGATGATCTTCAAATACCCTGAATTTATTGCCAAGGCGAATATCCACTGTCACGCCACTTATTTGTTGGTAACTAGGTTGCGGTGATATTTTTATTTTTCCATCTTGTAGATATTGATAGATATCTTTGTCGCACAATCGCATAGAAATTAGCTCGTTGATGATTGATTATAATGCTGGCAGTGAAGCCAAATATAGTGTGTGCCGAAAGCTTACGCTATTTGCACCTTGTATAAGTAATATTATTTTGCCGTTTGTATGTTTAATTGTCGATAGGTAACACTGATTAGTTATACTAGCTTACTCGCACATTTAACTGCGGATTAAAGTCTCGCAGACCCAACCACAAATTTTGTGTGATTGAAGTCGAATTTCGTAATGCAATGATGGCGTATTTTCGCTACTATTTGCGACCTTTTTTAAAACTCGATTAAACATAAGTCACCATGTCTGAACAAACACGCAAAATTCTCGTTACCAGTGCCCTTCCCTATGCCAATGGTTCTATTCATTTAGGCCACCTTTTAGAGCATATTCAAACCGATATCTGGACAAGATTTCAGCGCATGCGCGGACATACTTGTTACAGCGTGTGTGCCGACGATGCCCATGGCACACCAGTAATGCTCAAAGCCCAGCAGTTAGGTATTACACCGGAACAAATGGTGACACAAACTCGTGATGAACATCATGCGGATCTAGTCGATTTTGGTGTAGAGTACGACAACTATCATGTTACCCACTCTGACGAAAACAAAGAATTATGTGAGTTAGTGTACAACCGCTTAAATGATGCGGGCTATATTAGTAAACGTACTATCAGCCAGTTGTTCGACCCTGAAAAAGAAATGTTTTTACCAGACCGTTTTGTGCAAGGTACTTGCCCTAAATGTGGTGCTGAAGACCAAAATGGTGATAGTTGTGACGTATGTAGCGCCACTTACGATCCTACCGAGTTGATAAATCCGCGTTCTGTTGTATCAGGCGCCGAGCCCGTCTTACGAGATTCTGAGCATTACTTTTTCGATTTACCTCAATTTGAAGGTATGTTGCAAAAATGGCTGCAAAGCGATGCCATTCAACCCGAAATTGCCAACAAACTGAAAGAATGGTTTGAAGAAGGTATGCAGCAGTGGGACATCAGCCGTGATGCTCCGTATTTTGGTTTTGAAATTCCTAACGCGCCAGGTAAGTTCTTTTATGTATGGGTAGATGCGCCAGTGGGTTATATGGCCAGCTTCAAAAATCTATGTGATAAAAATGGCCTTAACTTTGATGAATACTGGGGTAAAGACTCAGACGCTGAGCTGTATCACTTTATTGGCAAAGACATTACCTACTTCCACTGTTTGTTTTGGCCTGCCATGCTAGAAGGCGCAGGGTTTAGAAAGCCAACAGGGGTTAACGTACATGGTTTTGTAACCGTTAACGGCGCCAAAATGTCTAAATCTAAAGGTACCTTTATCAAAGGTCGTACGTATTTAGACCACTTAAATCCAGAATACTTACGTTATTACTTCGCTTCTAAATTGAGTGACGCTGTTACCGACATTGACTTAAATTTTGAAGATTTTGCACAAAAGGTCAATTCTGACTTAGTAGGTAAAGTGGTCAATATCGCCAGTCGTTGTGCCAGCTTTATCACTAAACGTTTTGACGGCAAGCTATCGACTAATGTACTTGAACCAGAACTAGTGGCGGAATTTCATCAAGCGGAAGTAAGTATTGCTGCCGCATTTGAAAAGCGTCAGTACCATAAAGCAATTCGCGAAATTATGGCTTTGGCTGATAAAGCGAACCAGTTCATCGATGCCAATGCCCCTTGGGTGACCATCAAAGATGAGAGCAAACAGCAGTTTACTCATGATGTATGTTCATTAGGCATTAACTTATTCCGTATCTTAGTGGCTTATTTGAAACCAGTAGTACCTACTTTAGCGAATCAGTCTGAAGCATTTCTAAATGACACTTTAAGCTGGGAAAGTTCGCAACATGTACTAAAAGGTCACAACATCAATAAATTTAAAGCCTTGATGCAACGTGTAGATATGGACAAGGTCAACGCAATGGTTGAAGACTCAAAAGAAAACTTAGAGCCAACGGTTACTATTGATCCAAACAGTCCATTAGCGAAAGATCCTATTGGTGACACCATTAGTTTTGAAGATTTCGCGAAAATTGATTTGCGTATTGCTCGTATTGCTAAAGCAGAACACGTTGAAAAAGCAGATAAGTTATTGCGTTTGGAGTTAGACTTGGGCGGCGAAACTCGTCAAGTCTTCGCAGGCATTAAGTCAGCATATCAACCTGAAGACTTAGAAGGTAAATTAACGGTCATGGTAGCCAATTTAGCCCCTCGAAAAATGCGCTTTGGAATGTCTGAAGGCATGGTGTTAGCGGCAGGTCCCGGTGGTGAAGATTTATGGATACTGAATCCAGATGAAGGTGCGCAACCTGGTATGAAAGTTAAATAAACCTATAAATGAGCGCTCCAATCACTGCGTTACTGTTGAGTAATACGTAGTGATTGGATTTATTTCTATTAAATTCCGTCACTTCGATTTATACCAATAGGTAAGTGACGCAAAATGGCGGCGGTCGCCAGTCCCACAAAAATGGTCATAGTGAAACTCGTTAGCGTACCTATCATCAAGCATTCAGTTAACTTTTGCTTTGAATATCAGTCAAAATGCCACTAGCCGCAAACAGATTGAACACTAAATTTCACGCAATACATTTGCGTGTGACTAACACAAGTTACTTTTCAAGGTGTTCCTCCCGCAGGTAACTTAAATCAATGTTACCGTTATTAGTCACATCAAATGCGGTTTTTAATAATAAGCCCAGCTAAGATAAACATGGCTAGCAGGTATACTTGGTTTCATGGCTGAAATGATATGTAGGTAAAGGCGCTCACTCGTCGCTTTTTAATTGCGCTTCTATTTGCATAGCACCACTTCTGACACTTGCACCTACAGGTGAAAATTTAGTCTTAGCTTTCCAGTTTGGTTTAATTAACGACAATGGAATTTCTCGTTTTCGGGCCACAATCACATACATAGACGTGAACACTGACAAATTTTGAGCGCACCATTGGTTCCATTTGGAAGGCGCGTTAAGTTTCCGTTGTAAAAATAACTCATTAAATAACAGGCGCTTTACGTCGACAACTTCGAAACCTAATAACTGCAACCAATCCTTTACCCTAGCGCAACTAAACAATCGAGCGTCATGTAATACATTGCCTTTATTAAAGGGTAGATATTTAAATAATCCACATAAACTTAAAGGGTTAAACCCCGTTATGACCAAATAACCGTTAGGCATTATAGTTCTGTCAACTTCGCGAAGAATCTGATGAGGATCATTCGCAAAATCCAACTCGTGAGCCAACAAAAATGCATCTACTGAGTTTTCGCTTATTGGCAAATCAACAGACGATGCCACTATGTTGCTATAGGAATGCATTTTTGAAGTGATATTGATTTGATGTTTTATAGGGCAAGATGGCAGCTCAACCTGACTACTTAAATTACCTAAACGAACCAAGTGATAACCAAAAAATTTTCGGCTGACTTCACTAATTTGAGTTTCAATCAAAAATTTAAGATCATCACCTAAAGGTAAATCTCGCCATAACTCTGGTTGGCTAGGATGTTTATTGATTAACGCTGGTCTCATATAATTTATGGTACTCTAAAAGCCATAAGCTGTTAAACCTAATATTTATGAAAGAAGGCGCACTATGTCTGTGAACATGTCTGTGAACATTTTTCCTATTAAGGCATTTAATGATAATTATATTTGGACCCTCACTAACCAAACTCACTGTGTTGTAGTAGATCCTGGCGATGCAGCGCCGGTTCTAGAATTTTGCGAAAAAAAACAGCTAACCCTTTGCGCTATTCTCATTACTCATCATCACTGGGATCATACTGGAGGAATAGACGCACTTTTATCACATTTCCCCAACATTCCGGTATACGGCCCTCACAATAAAACGATAAAACAAATTACACATCGTTTGTCACAAGATGAACAGATAGTACTACCCAGTCTCGGTTTAGAGTTTTCGATTATCGAAGTACCAGGACATACCTTAGATCACATCGCGTATTATGGTGACAGTGGACTGTTTTGTGGCGATACATTATTTTCAGCCGGTTGTGGTCGCTTATTTGAAGGGTCACCACAACAGATGTTTACTTCTTTAGCCAAATTAACTGCACTTCCAGCCAATACTGCTGTCTATTGTACTCACGAGTACACCTTGGCAAACATTGCTTTTGCAGAGGCTGCAGAACCAAACAATCAGGCATTGATTGATTATAAGCTCTGGGCAATACAACAACGAGAAAATAACAATGCTACTCTGCCGACAAGTATCCACCAGGAGTTAGCTATAAATCCGTTTTTACGATGTAATAGCCAAGAACTTGTAACCAATGTTAGCCAGAATATGGGAGTCGAGGTAACATCAGAGCAAGCAGTTTTTGCTTCGTTAAGAAGCTGGAAAGATAACTTTTAATCAGTAAACTAAACCTAGATGGCAGCCATCATTTGCGACATCGACTAAAAAAATAATACAAATTATAAAATCAATAATTAAAGGAAACACTTTGCGTTCACATACACTCCTATCTTTAGCCCTAATTGGTACATTGTCTGCCTGTACTGCAACAGCACCAAATGATAATCAGGCTAGTCAGCTTGAACAAGAACATCAAATAGCTGAGCAAATTTTAGTCTCCTGCGAGCGGTCCAAAGAACAAGCTGAAGATCATTTTGATTGCGAGTCTGCACAGTCAGGTACCATACCAATCACTCATCCTGTCGAGCCTGTAGAAGTAGTCGTTGAAGTACCCGAAGAAATAGTCGAAGCTGCCGCTGAAATTGAAGTGAAAGATTTATGGCACCGAGTACGCAGTCAACTTAGGTTTTCATTTGACGATAACAAACGTATCGCCGCCCAGCGTAATTGGTATCTGAAACACCCCAATTATATGAAACGTGTAGCCCTAAGAGCGAAACCTTTTTTACATTTAATAATTGAAAAAATTGAACAACAAAATGTACCCATGGAGTTAGCACTATTACCCATAGTTGAAAGTGCCTTCGACCCATTTGCCTACTCTCACGGTCGAGCGGCGGGAATGTGGCAGTTTATCCCATCTACAGGTAAACGCTTTGGAATGAAACAAACTTGGTGGTACGACGGACGCCGCGATGTCTTAGCATCGACCCAAGGCGCAATTGATTATTTAAACTATTTAGTAAAGATGTTTGACGGCAATTGGTTACACGCATTGGCTGCCTACAATAGCGGTGAGGGCCGCGTACAGCGAGCCATTAGAAAAAACAAAAAAGCAGGAAAACCTAGCGATTTTTGGAATTTAGATTTACCCAAAGAAACACGAGCCTATGTACCTAAACTTCTCGCATTAGCCGACATCTTGGCAAATAGTGAAGAATACAGCTTTGACTGGCCTGTCATTGAAAACATTCCATTAACCGAGGAGGTTTTGGTAGGTACTCAGATAGACTTAGCCTTAGCTGCTGATATGGCGGGGCTAACGGTTAAAGAATTACACGCGCTCAACCCTGGATATAATCGATGGGCTACGGATCCCCATGGACCTCACCACTTATTGTTACCAGTGGACAAGGTTAAAAACTTTCTAAATGAATTAGCCAAAACAGATAAATCAGAGCGTTTGAATTGGGTGAGGCACAAAGTCAAAGGTGGCGATAGTTTGCTAAAACTAGCCAAGCAATACCACACAACTACCGAAATCATTAGCCAAGTCAATGAGCTAAAAAGCAACGTTATTATTGCCGGTGAACATTTGATTATTCCTGTAGCACTAAAGTCCTTAGATTCTTATTCTTTGTCGCAAGAACAACGCCTAGTAACAACCCAGTCAAGAAAAAGTGGCAGCTATAAACTGACTCATAAGGTTAAAAGTGGCGATACTTTTTGGGATCTCAGCCGTGAATACAAGGTCAACTTAAGGCAACTTGCTAAATGGAATGGCATGGCCCCTACCGACACATTACGCCCAGGTAAAGAACTAGTGATATGGGTTAATGATGTAAAAGGGCAACGCGAAGATGCGGTCATGCGCACACTTACCTACACTGTTCGCAGTGGAGATTCGCTGGCTCGCATAGCTGGAAAGTTTAACGTTAAAGTGAGCGATTTACGAAAGTGGAATCAAAGTAAGCTAAAAAAGTATCTGCAACCAGGACAAAAATTGAAAGTGTTTGTCGATGTGACTCGTACTTAGTAAAACGCGGTTAAAAAATAGTGCTTAACTTTAGTTATTCGAAACTTAAATCTAGCCACGAAGGACCGTGGATAATGCTCGATTTATTGATGCTCACGTTACTGATCATTAATTTAATTTGGCTATTATTTGACGGTTTATTTAGCACCCAAGCGTTCAAGTCGATATTGGACTCGATATCACCGGATTTTATCGCCGCGTACACTCCCGTTCACAACAACTTTGTACTCTACGACCTAGCGTTTGTGATAGTTTTTTTGACAGAGTTTTGTGTACGCTGGGTAGCGGCTGTGGTTCGCAAAACTTATGTTCGTTGGTATTTTTTCCCCTTTATCCATTGGTACGACTTAATAGGATGTATACCATTGGGCGGTGCCAGAATATTTCGTTTCTTACGGATTTTTTCAATATTTTATCGGCTTCAAAAGTACCAAATCATCGATTTGCGCAACAGTGCACTCTATCGGTTCACTCTATTTTATTACGATGTATTGGTTGAAGAACTCAGTGACCGAATTGTAGTTAAAGTATTGACTGATGCACAAAAAGACATCGCCGCAGGCTCCCCATTAATTGATGATATTAGCAAACAAGTCTTAGCTACTCGTTTACCTATTTTAACCCAATGGTTGTCGTCAATCATGGTGCATATAGGTGAGTCTATTGAGCACAACAACCACGGAGAATCGGTACGTAATCATGTCCAAAAAAGCGTTGGCAAAGCCGTGCGTGGTAACGCACAAGTGTCGACTCTAAAAATATTGCCTGTGCTTGGAACAACAATAGAAAAAACTCTTGAACAATCTGTCACTGATATCGTGACACAATCGATTATCAATTTATTGAAAGACATTACCCCCGATAAAATTGATGATTTTGTTGAACATGGTTTAGGCCGTTTTTCCAACGAAGATCATATGCTCGACCAAGAAGTGTTAATTATCGTCAATGAGTGTTTGGAGCTCGTTAAACAGCATGTCTCGCAACAACGTTGGAAAGATTCGTTTTCTAGTCAAAATAGCTCGCCAGATAGTTAAGAATGATGTAAAAATTTAGGCCTAAGTAATCAATATTTGAGTGAAATAGCAATGAGCGAATAACACTCATTGCTGCACATAACCTAATAGGATTAGACCGTAATATTAATCAAAGATTCGCCTTCGGATAATCCAAATTTTTCTGCAAGTTGCGCAGTGATACTGGAGTTATCTGTGGCAGATTGGTCTTTCTCTTCGAATAAAGTTTCAAGATAGTCCACCGCATCAGTCAAGTCTAAATTACTAGATCCACTAGGTGGTGGTGGAGGTGGATGACCTGACTCAGAAGGCCTAGCCCCAGCTAGGTCACCTATTTCTCTAGCATCAAACCCTATTTCAGCAAGTTTATCTGCAAAGGCCGAGTTAGGAGCAATACCTGCTTCGGAAAAAGCTTCAACTATACTCGCAGCATCGCTTTCAGTTAAACTATCGGCGTCATAACCCGATAGAGTTTCTTCGATTAGCGATGTTTCATCCTCACTAAGACTAGACTGACCACCCGCGCCAGGAGGTGGCGGCGGCGGGCGGAAGCTTGCGCTACCTATTGAATCAACCATATGTTTTTCCTTTTAAATTTGAATTGTGAATAAACACTCAAACATGATCACCCCACCCCACTAACCTCGAATAATCATTTAAGCTTAGGTAGATTAACAAATAATCAGGTCTTGAAATGTGCAAACAATGTGTAATACCAACCCCATTAAAGAAGTGTTCACTCAGAAAGCCCCAGCCGATTTAGGGCAAGTCGTCGCTACGCAGGAATGGCAATCCCCTTTCAAGTAGCGAGAAAGTGGCGAGAAAGTAGCACAAAATCAGCTGAGACTTTCCCGAAGGGCAAGGTTTAAAGAAGCTTACTCTGCGTTGCGCGAATTTGAAAGCGCACCACTATTCCTGCATTCACGCGCCTTGATTAAGCTTCTTTAAATCTTGCTGAGAAGTCATTTCTTCAATGGAATTGGTATAAATGAACCTTTAATCAGAGATTGAGTCTCAACACCAAGCGCAAAATGACGAGTTTACAACGTGAAACTTAGCCATAAATTATTGATTAGTATATTGATATGCACAGTGCTACCGCTTTCAGTCATCACTCATGAATTGGGTCATGCAATAACAGGTACTGCATTAGGGATGGGGCGCCCCAGTATTATTGTGTGGCCGGGTTGGCAGATTTACCCCGAATTTGACAGTTCGAGACAAGCATATTGGCCTGAGCGTGCTATTGCACAGACAAGATTTCATTTTAATAAGGCAGGTTTAAGGATTGAAAATAGTCCCGTATCCCTACCTCAAAATATTCAGTTTGAATCAACACCCCCTGTTAATTCAGTATCTTTGAGCAAAAATGAATATGGCTGGGTAGCATTAATGGGCAGTGGTCTCAATTGGTTATTATCGATAATAGCATTGTGTTTTTTAATGGTATTTAAGAAGAATAAGGCAATTCTCATTACCAGCACACCGTTTGTGTTGTTGTACTACGACTTAGTTTTTTATTGTTTGTTACCAACATTTTTTGGTTTGCCACATTGGATATTATGGGGCAGTCACTACCCTGAACCACTTTTAGCACTGGTACAAATAGGGATGGGACACAATCTGGCAGTTGCCATTATTTGTCTAATTGCGTTACTACAGAGTATCCTCACTCTAAAGGTGCTGACTACACAATTCAATGGAATTAAATTACGCAATCAGCACTGATACAATTTTTTGTGGTTGACTCGAATCCTAGATCACTAGAATTTTTAACCGCGCCTCCAAGTTGTACCATTTTCATTGTCTTCAAGAACGATATTGAGCACATTTAGCGCATCCCTAGCGGCATCTGCCGCCGCCCAATCTTTGCTGGCGCGGGCATCATTACGTGCCTTAATCAATGATTCAATTTCTGCCACATCGTCTTGTGCACCATCAGCTGAACCTTGTAAAAAATCATTTGGCGATTGTTGCAAAATACCAAGAATGTCTGCCAATTTTACCATAACACCGGCCAAATCGGCTGCCTGCTTACCGCTAGACTTATTAATTTCTTTTGCTAAATCAAATAACACGGCGAAGGCTTCCGGCGTATTAAAGTCATCATCCATAGCTTGATTGAAACGAGTTTGATAATCACCCATGGTGATATCTACATTCATATTTGGGGTGACATTTCGCAAAGCAGTATACAAACGCTCTAATGACGCGCGAGCTTGTTGAATAAAACTATCTGAATAACTTAATTGGCTACGGTATTGGGCAGACATCAAGAAATAACGCACGGTTTCGGGATCATAAATATCCAATACATCACGCAAAGTGAAAAAGTTGCCTAGGGATTTAGACATCTTTTCTTGATTGACTTGTACCATGCCAGTATGCATCCAATAATTGACATAAGGTGTGTCAAACGCACAGCAAGATTGGGCCACCTCATTTTCGTGATGTGGAAAAATCAAGTCTGAGCCACCTCCATGAATATCAAAATGTTTACCTAAATGTTTATGATTCATCGCCGAACATTCAATATGCCAACCGGGACGGCCATTGCCCCAAGGCGACGCCCAAAAAGGTTCTCCAGGCTTAACTGATTTCCAAAGTACAAAATCTAATGGGTCACGCTTTTCATCTACGACTTCAACTCGCGCGCCAGACTTAAGTTGCTCTAAGTCTTGCCGTCCTAACTTTCCGTACTCAGGAAAAGTATTCACTTCGAATAACACATCTCCGCTTGACGCTTGATAAGCATAACCTTTATCAACAAGACGCTGAATAATATCGATTATTTCTGGAATGTGAGTGGTAACACGAGGTTCAACATCAGGCTCAAGCAAACCAATTGCAGCAAAATCTTGATGCATACGGGCGATGGTTTTTTCAGTAAATTGCTCCGCTGTTAGTCCTTGCTCATTTGCTCTTGAGATAATTTTATCGTCAACATCTGTAATGTTACGGACATAATTCACGTCAAGTCCACGAGAGCGCATGTATCGTACCATTAAGTCGAAACTCAAATAAGTACGAGCATGACCGACATGACAAACATCGTAAACAGTAATGCCGCATACATATAACCCCACTTTACCTGCATGCAATGGTTTAAATTGCTCTTTCTGACGGGTTAATGTGTTGTATATATGTAACATTGAATTAAAATCCTTTGGAGAGTAACAGTCTAAAAACAGGGATTCTATCACCCAGAAACCAGTGCTGCATCTGCCAATCACCCTTAAAGCCTTAAAAATTCATGAGTTTTAGGCTAGAATGCGGTGATTATTTTTATCTTGCTAACTTAAGGATCTATTTCATGGTTAAAATCCATACTAATTATGGCGTTATCACCCTGACTTTGTTTGCCGACAAAGCACCAATAACCGTTGCCAACTTTTTGGACTACGTAAAGGAAGGTTTTTATGACAACACCATTTTTCACCGAGTGATTGACGGATTTATGATCCAAGGCGGAGGATTCGAGCCGGGTATGGATCAAAAAGAATGTAAAGATACTATCCAAAACGAAGCAAATAATGGCTTAGAAAATAACCTTGGCACTGTGGCCATGGCCCGTACCAACGAACCTCATTCTGCAACTGCACAATTTTTTATTAATGTAGGCGATAATAGTTTCTTAAACTTCCGCAGCGAAAGTGGTGATGGTTGGGGATACTGTGTATTTGCTGAAGTATCTGAAGGCATGGACGTGGTTAACAAGATTAAAGGTGTCGCCACTGGCAATTCAGGATATCACCAGGACGTTCCTAAAGAAGACGTGGTTATTCAAAAGGCTGAAATAGTCGAATAAACAAGCGCAGCGTTAGTTTCTGTGGGGTAAATTTCAGTAATTTTCCCCACTTCTCCCTTAGTTTTACGTTATCTCTGATTATCCAATGACATTGCCAGCAATTAAGCCTTTTACCTATTTTATCTCTGACCTGCACTTGTCTGCAAACAGAGATGATATCAATCAGTGTTTGTTTGAGTTTTTACGAGAGCATGCGCCCAAAGCAGAGGCTTTGTATGTACTAGGAGATTTATTTGAAGTCTGGATTGGTGATGACGACCAAAATGATTTTACTTTGAGTATTGCAAACGCATTTAGTGCGCTTAATCAGTCTGGTGTACCAGTATATTTTATTCATGGCAATCGTGACTTTTTAGTTCGTGAACGTTTTGCAAAACAAGCTGGATTGACAATTTTACCCGAACAACATGTAGTGAATTTGTACGGGGAGGCAACGCTGATAATGCACGGTGACGAGCTTTGTACTAAAGATACTGACTACCAAGCCTTTCGTAAAAAAGCACGCAGTTGGTGGTGGCCAAGGATCATGTTGAGCCTACCATTAGCATTACGGCGAAAGCTTGCGAAAAAAGGAAGAGCAACTAGCCAACAAAAACAATCGAAACTTAGCGCTGACATTATGGATGTCACGCCAGAAGAAGTCATAAACTACATGGAAAAGTTTGCCGTAAAACGGCTTATCCACGGTCATACACATAGACCGGCTATCCATGACCTCGTCATAAATGAGCAATCGGCTCAACGTATCGTACTTGGAGACTGGTATGAACAAGGCAGTGTATTAAAGGTATCAGCAGAGAATGTCGAACTGACGTCAATACAGTTTTAAGCTTGTTACTAGGCTAACTAACGTTTAGATATTGCGGGGATATTACTAGAATAAAACGATGGGAAAATTCTTAAAACGCGATGATTAAACATCACATATTCAAATCAAATAGCGAGGACCTTAACGAATCGTTGTTAAGATCCAGCTCAAACATCGAGCCTAAATCGCTAATTTATAAGCGGTTCTTATAAAGGAACTACTTTATTGGCACAAGGACCTTTTTGACCTTCGCCTACTTCAAACTCAACAGCTTGGCCGTCAGTTAAAGTTGCGTAACCGCCGCCAGCTTGAATTTCTGAATGGTGAACAAACAAATCTTTGCTACCGTCTTCTGGAGCGATAAAACCGAAACCTTTATCTGCATTGAACCACTTTACTGTACCTTTACTCATTTTGAACTCTCTTCTTGTAGTGAAATAGTTTAATTCCGCTAGCGCTATCACCATCACGCAAGTGGATATTGAATTACGCAGTTAGTTTAACAGCTTAGTTACAAAATGTCGGAATAATTTGAACTTTCTGTATTAAATATTTGATTCGACCTCAAACGCCTGCCTACCCCTCAATATATAGCAACGCTAAAAAATCCAAATAATAAATATTAAACACTTGCAAACTTTGATTACACATGTAATCTTAAGTTGTAGACTACACTTGTAATCGTTAACCTTATAAATCCTATTGAAAGAAAAGCTTATGACTACCGACACAGAAAAACCAGATATTAGTAAAACCGAATTTGAAGTACTCGATGCCCTATGGAACAAATTTCCAGCCACTGCCAGTGAAATAATTCAACGTTTAAACCAAAACAAAACATGGCATGAAAAAACAGTCAAAACCTTGCTAAGTCGATTAGTGAAAAAACAGGTAATTGATTTTGACAAGCAGCAGCGTAGTTATTTGTATTTCCCCTTGGTTGAGCGCAGTACCTACAACCAAAAAGAAAGTAAAAGTTTAGTCAGTCGTTTGTTTGGTGGGAAAGTAGCGCCTTTGGTTGCCGGTTTTGCTAATTCAGATGGATTATCACAAGACGATGTTGACGAACTAAAGTCACTCATAAAACAATGGGAGCAAAAAAATGACTAACTGGCTGATTGAGCAACAAATGGCGATTAGTGTGTTACTACTAATTCTGATTACATTGGAAACAAAAGCAATAAAGAGTTTAGGTGCAAACGTTATCTACGCCCTTTGGTTGTTAGTGCCATTACTTTTGGTTGTCAATAACCTACCACAAAATGTTATTTCAATAGACGACCAGTCCGTTTATCGGCATGTAGTTTCAATAGGCGCAGATTCCTCGCCACTGGACCTCAACCTAAGTTGGGGCTACGTTTGGGCGTTGGGTAGCCTTAGCATCCTCGTATTTGCTGCTTTTGCACAATGGAAGATAACCTGTTTAACCCGATACAACTCCCACAAAGTTGAACTGGATATGGCGCTACCCGACGCTTTGGCTGTAATGAGCAACGCTCAACTAACCGGGCCTATTTTGAGTGGGATATTTAAACCTACTTTACTGCTTCCTCAAGACTTTCATAACCAGTTCAGTAAACGACAACAACAACTAATAATTAGCCACGAATTAGTACATTTTCATCGAGGTGACAACGTATTTAACTTGGTTGCCTTATTGTTTGTAGCGGTATTTTGGTTCAACCCCCTGACATGGTTAGCCTACCGCTCATTTAGACGCAGTCAAGAAATAGCCTGCGACGCTGCTGTGTTAAAACAAGCAACGACTCAAGACAAAATAAGCTACAGCAAAGCGTTATTGCGCTGCGCCGAGCGTTCACTTCACAGTTTTGCTATTTATTCACCCTATGGAGAAAAAAACACCATGTTTAAACGTATCGCCAGCATCAAACGTCCAGCAAAAATTAGACCTGCGTTAATTGGTTTGTCAATCGCATTAAGCAGTACCTTTCTAGCTGGGGTCGCATTAGCTAATTTGGCAGAAATGCCCCATAAAATTGATAACCCTGAAACGGCACCTCTTATAACCAGAGTCGAGCCCAAGTACCCCGTTGAGGCAGCGCAAAATAATCAAGAAGGCTCAGTAATATTACAGTTTGATATTGGCAAAGATGGCTCAACCGAGAACATTAAGGTGCTTGAGTCTTTCCCACAACAGGTATTTGACAAGGTGTCAGTTACTGCGCTTAAACAATGGGTTTACAAACCCAGAATCCAAGGTGGACAAGCGCAAAGGCAAACAGGTTTAACGGTGCAATTAGATTACAGAATGGATGTTGTTAAAGACGAACTACCACCTCAAACGTCTAGCGATGAAACAATTAACGCCCTTCAATAAGTCGCGTAGAGGCCACTAATAGTTTGAAGTATTTCATATTGGTGGCCTTACTACTTTGTGGATGCAGCCACACGACCGTCCATCTCTACTCCCGCTATTTGTCGAAGGCACAAATAGCAACAATTGATAAAGCACTCAAAGACGCCAATTTTGTAGTAGAAGCGAACAACTTAGCATTCCCTAAGTCTGTGACTCAATCATCAGTTATCTATTCACCTGTCCTTAATAACCCAAACGCGGTTAACAAGGTCGTTAATGAATTAGCTGATTTAGGATGGGACATACATTACAGCAATATGTTATTCATCGATAATCATTGGTATCGAGAAAATTCAATTGCCCTATTACTCGTGCCGTTAGGGGTAGACCCTCAAAAACAAAATAATCCAGATGTCTGGGCTAAAAAATACCACAGTCAAAATTGTGAATTCGAACTCAGCATTAATCTTAGTAAAAACGGAGAGTATAAAATTGAATCAACCACCAATACTGCTTTCGAACATGACTACACATCTGGACAATGGAATATCGATGTCTATCCTTATTTAGAACTTCGCTCTCCCAACTCGAAATGGCGCGTTGTTTTTTCGTTATCGAACTTTGTACACACCGACCTTATTGGCGAGGTGAATATTTCACAGTTAACACCGATGGAAAATTACGCTTTGTTTGCTGGCTGTACATTTGAGTATGGAGTTCGTAAATAACGTTATGCGGACTACACTCAATCGATATGGATTGCGGTACTCCTATTAATAAAGAATGTTGAATTCTCGCTGCACAAACTCGAAATTTTGCGACCAAACACCGATAAATTAGGTTGACTGAAAATGAGTGTAAAAATTGTGTAAAGTCAGCTTCAGGTGTTCCACAATCACTTACACTAGCCATCGATTTTCCTAAGGTTAAAATATTCTGTGAAGTTAGCTCCCTCATTATTAATTGCGGTTTTGCTTTATGGTTGTGCCAGTTCCAGCCAAATAGACAAGCAACTTAGAAATGCCGATGTGCCACAAAATTGGCAATTCTCCGATAAATCGATGCCTGTTTCTAATAATTGGCTAGCGGAATTTAGCCAGCCTAATTTGAGTTTATTAGTTGATGAGGCCTTACGTAACAATCAAGCTCTGCGCCAACAAGCCTATGATATGCAAATTTTAGAGCAACAGTTGATTCAAGCTGAAGCTGACTTTTGGCCAGACCTAGATTTAAGCCTTAATACAGGTCGCTCCAAGTCAACAACGGGAGTAATTAGCAACAACAGCTCCCTAGAACTTGAAAGCAGTTATGAACTAGACATTTGGGGCAAGTTATCTGCAGCGCAAAAACAGGCTAATTTGAACTACTTAGCCGCAAAAGCCAATTATCAGCAAAATAGACAAACATTAGTCGCTAATGTGGTGACAACTTGGTTTGATTGGATTGCCGCAAAACAGCTGTTAGCTTTGTTTGAACAAAGAGTTAAAAATGCCCAGCAAAATTTAGACATTATAGAATCAGGCTATCAAACAGGTATTAATGCTGCACTAGACGTATATTTGTCAAGAAACGAGTTAAACACTGAGCTATCTAATCTAGCTCAACAGGAAGTGACGCAAATACAGGCTACTAGAAACCTAGAGCGATTATTAGGTCGATATCCAAACGCGAGTTTAACCACTGAACAGCTGACATTACCGTTATTAACCAACGACATTCCGATGGGTATGCCTTCAGACATAATTAGCAGAAAACCGGAATTACAAAGCAGCTGGTATCAAGTTTTAGCGCAAGATGCAGGTTTAGCGTTCGCTCACAAACAACGCTTTCCGAGTATCTCTTTGAGAGCTTCAATCTCTGATAGTGGCGATGAATTGAGTGATTTATTATCAGGTTCGTCTTTAGCTTGGTCCTTATTAGGAGGCTTGACTGCCCCACTTTTTAAAGCTGGAGATCTCAAGGCCAATGAAGAGATAGCTCGCTTGCGACTTAAGCAACAGGAACAGATTTATCTGGATACTTTGTACAATGCATTCTCTTCAGTGGAAAACGCCATCACCACAGAAAATAGTTTAAAACTTCGCTATCAAAGCACGTTAGCCGCACAACAAAACGCTGATGCAGCTGAAACCTTGGCTTTTGAGCAATATCAAAGAGGTTTGGTCACTTATACTACTGTGCTTGAAGCACAAAGCCGTTCCTTTAGCGCCCAAAGTGCTTTGATCCAAATTAAAAATCAGTTACTCGCCAATCGCATTGTTTTACATGTTGCACTAGGCGGTGATTTTACCGATACCAATAATTTACAAAATAATGAACTAGAGGATGTGTTAATCAATGAGTAAGGTAAAAAAGTGGTTGATTCCACTGGCTATATTAGTGATCACCTTGGTTATCGCCAAATTAATTTTTGACAATCCTCCGGAAAGTAAAAGAGGTGGTCCATCGGGCGCGTCTCAATTAACTGTCGAAGTAACACAACTTAAACCTGAGCAGTACACTGTTGTAG
Organism: Paraglaciecola sp.; assembly: GCF_039964565.1. Lineage (GTDB taxonomy): Bacteria > Pseudomonadota > Gammaproteobacteria > Enterobacterales > Alteromonadaceae > Paraglaciecola. The sequence continues at coordinate 35,045 of NZ_JBDVXF010000024.1, read as the reverse complement.
TTGACACTTTTGGTACAGTGCAACCTAGAACGCAAAACGCTTTGGTAGCACAGGTATCAGGGCAAATTATCGAAGTGAATCCACAATTCAAAAATGGTGGATTCTTTTCTAAAGGCGATGTATTACTCACCTTAGATCAGCGAGACTACCTAGCAGATGTTAAAATTGCAGAAGCAGGTTTATTGTCAGCTGAACAAGCTTTATTGGAAGAGAAAGCCAACGCCAAACAGGCAAAAATTGATTGGGAACGATTAGGTAACAACGCAGAACCAAGCGATTTAGTGTTGCGCAAACCGCAACTTGCGGCGGCTCAAGCAAGCTTATTGTCTGCTGAAGCTAGTTTAACTATAGCTAAGCTAGCGTTAGAGAGAACCCAGATTACCGCCCCTTACGATGGCAGAATTCTTGAGCAGCTAGTGGACTTAGGGCAAGTATTATCTGCAAACACTAAAGTCGCAGAAATATACTCGACAGATTCAGTTGAAATTCGCTTACCTATCAATAACAGTGATATTGATTTGGTTAATTTTCCTGAAGAGTACCGCGATAACAACCAACGACAATCGAATATTGAAGCCCGTTTCACCTCTAGCTTAAGCAACAATCAATCTTGGCTTGGCAAAGTAATTCGAACTGAAGGAGCGATTGACAGTAATGCTCAGCAACTTTATATAGTCGCGCAAATTGAAGATCCCTATAACCCACTATTACATCCAGGGCCTTCTATTAAAATAGGACAATATGTGAACGCTGAAGTACAAGGAAAAACCCTCGCTGATGCCATAGTTATAGACAATAGTACGATTTACCAAGGCAGTTATGTTTACGTTGTCGAAGATAGTTTATTGCGAAGAAGAGATATCAGCATTCGTTGGCAAAACAGTCAGAAGAGTATTATAGAAAATGGTTTAAACGCTGGTGAGTTTTTAGTCACAACACCTTTAGGTCAAGTAAGCTCAGGCACGCGAGTCAGTATTGCTGGTGAACAGCAACCACGCAAAAAGCCCTCTGCTGACAGAGAAGTAAAACTGCAGCAAATGGCAAAGAAAATGGGCGTTTCAGTAGAAGAGCTTCGTGCTAAACGAGGCAACAAGGCTGCGGGACCTGCAGCAAACTCGCCCCAAAGTAGCCACCAATGATGACTTACTTTATCTCTACCTCATTTTCTAAGATTGGAGAACGAACATGATTGCTTGGTTTGCCCGAAACCATGTGGCTGCTAACTTGCTAATGATCACTATATTATTTGCGGGAATTTACAGCCTTACCAGCCGAATTCCGCTTGAAGTATTTCCATCATTCGAAACGGACACTATTAGTGTCTCGGTGACACTGCGCGGCGCTACACCAGAAGATACTGAACTAGGTGTAGCTATTTTAGTTGAAGAAGCCGTACAAGATTTGGAAGGCATTAAACAAATCATCAGTGTATCGTCTGAAGGATCAGCAAGAATAAGTATAGAGATAGACTCAGATTACGATGCTCGCGAATTATTGGCCGATATAAAATCTAGAGTAGACGCTATCAATAATTTTCCAGCAGAAGCGGAAAAACCGGTTGTATCCTTGGCGCAGCGCACCCGTGAAGTAATAGCTGTGACTATTTCAGGGATATATGGAGAAAAAGAAATCAATGAATTTGCAGAACAAGTGCGCGACGATTTGCTGCGGATCCCCGGTATTACCCAATTGGAATTATCAGGCGTACGAGATTACGAAATTGCTTTGGAAATTCCTCAGGACCGATTACGTCAATATGATCTTACTCTAGCCCAAGTTTCTAATGCAGTAGCAAGTTCGAGTAGCGATATTTCCGCAGGAAATATTAAGACTGACGGTGGCGACGTATTAATTCGCTCTAAAGGTCAAGCTTATCGAAAAGACGAATTTGCTGATATACCAATCAAAACCAATAGTGACGGATCAATTCTGCGTTTAAAAGACATCGCCGATATTCAAGACGGCTTCGAAGAAACGCCCGTGCGCACCCGCTTTAATGGTAAACAGGCTGCCTTTATCGACGTGTATCGAATTGGCCAACAAAGCGCAGTAGAGGTAGCAGATAAGGTCAAACAGTACATAGAAGACAAGCAACCTCTATTACCCGAAGGTTACGAGCTAAGTTATTGGGATGACGATTCACAAATCGTTAAAAACCGTATCGCAACCCTTAGTGGAAGCGCACTACAGGGTGGAATTTTAGTACTACTTCTGCTCACTTTATTTTTACGTCCTGCTATCGCATTTTGGGTATTTATTGGGATCCCAGTGTCTTTCATGGGAGCGTTCTTAGCTATGCCAATTTTTGGGGTAACATTGAACGTGATGAGTTTATTTGGGTTTATTCTGGTATTGGGTATAGTGGTGGACGACGCTATCGTCACGGGGGAGAATATATACACTCACTTGCGAACATCAGAGTCTGGTGAAGAAGCAGCAATCAAAGGTACCCTAGAAGTCGCCACCCCAGTTACTTTTGGTATTTTAACCACAGTTGCGGCTTTTCTACCTTTTGCTTTTATTGAAGGAAACCGTGGCGCCTTATTTGCACAAATCCCTGTGATCGTAATACCAGTATTGTTATTTTCGTTAATCGAATCAAAATTTGTTTTACCTTCACATCTCAAAAATATCAAGTTGCGTAACCAGAAGTCTTCAAAAGGTAACCGTTTAGAACAATGGCAACAACGATTTGCCGATGGATTTGAACGTGCAATCTTACGTTATTACCAACCACTTTTAGGCTTCAGCTTACGCCATAAACTGGCCACTCTAGCCGTTTTTATTGGCACATTTTCGATCATTTTGGCGCTACTGATGAGCGGCTGGACTAAGTTTGTATTTTTTCCTCGTGTTCCAAGTGAAACTGTCAAAGCCAGTTTAACCATGACTACTGGCACCACGTTTGAAGTCACCAATCAGTTCATAGTTAACATGTCTGAAAAAGCCGAACAACTTCGAGATAAATACGTTGACCCAGATACAGGGCAAAGCGTGATCCTCAATGTGCTAGCGTCTACAGGTGGCCGAGGAGGAGCGTCTAATGTTGGTTCCGTTCGGTTTGAAATCATTCCTCCTGAACAAAGAGAATCCTCAATCACCTCTGCCGAATTAGTGCGTGAATGGCGTGAACTAATTGGCCCGATCCCGGGAGCAGAAAGCATTACCTATCGTGCTGAGTTGGGGCGTTCGTCAGACCCAATTGACGTGCAATTAGGTGGTAATTCACAAAAAACACTGCAAGAAATTGCCGATCAAATAAAGGTTAGGCTTGCCACCTACCCCACAGTATTTGAGATTGCCGACAGTCTCTCTGACGGTAAAGAAGAATTACAGATTGAGTTAACTCAACAAGGTAAGGCCCTAGGTTTGACTCGAGTGAACGTATCGAATCAAGTTCGCAACGCCTTTTTTGGTAGCCAAGTGCAGCGAATCCAACGTGGCCGTGACGATGTGCGTGTTATGGTTAGGTTACCCATCGAAGAGCGGCGATCGTTATCTGACTTACAAAATATTCTAGTACAAACACCTTCTGGTGGTTCGGTACCCTTGTCTCATGTAGCAACCCTAATTCCAGGTAAAAGTCCTTCAGAAATTCGACGAATTGATCGTTTTAGAACCGTTAGTGTGACCGCTGATGTAGAGAAGACGAATACTAATATGACTGTGTTACAGGCAGAGTTAGCCGAATACGTTCAACAACTGGTTAATCAATATCCAGGGGTAACATGGAAAATGGAAGGTGAAGCCCGTGAACAACGAGAGTCTTTTTCATCATTGGGAGTAGGCTTACTAATGGTTTTCTTTGCAATCTATCTGCTGCTTGCCATTCCATTTAAATCATACATTCAGCCCATTATTGTCATGAGTGTTATCCCATTTAGCATGATAGGTGCGGTTATGGGACATTGGTTGATGGGGATGGAACTGACGATTATGAGCATACTAGGCATGTTAGCTTTAGTTGGTGTGGTAGTGAACGACTCCTTAGTATTAGTTGATTTCATCAACAAAAAACGTCTCGAAGGTGGCACATTGATGGATGCAGTATTGGTGGCCGGAGCGTCAAGGTTTAGACCTATTATGCTGACTAGTTTAACCACTTTTATTGGTCTGATGCCTTTATTGTTTGAAAAATCGACTCAAGCTCAATTTTTAATACCTATGGCTGTTTCACTAGGTTTTGGAATTTTATTTGCTACCTTTATCACCCTTATTTTAGTGCCGATAAACTACATGTTAGTTGAAAGGCTAAAAGGTAATACAAAGAACAGTAGATTAATTTCTGACACACCAGCCGTTCAAGTAAATTAGTTGATATTACCGAAAAGCTAAGACAAAACTTGTCTTAGCTTTTCGGTGTCGCGATACATTGATATTTTAAGTCTATAAAATCAAATAATTGCGGCCAATTCTGCGCCCTGTCTTATGGCACGTTTGGCGTCGAGTTCAGAAGCTACATCGGCGCCCCCAATTAAATGGGTTGCGATACCTTTTTGCTCTAAACCTTTTTGCAATTCTCTAAGTGGCTCTTGTCCCGCGCATAAAATAATATTATCCACTTCTAATAACTGTGGTTTGCCATTAACGTTGATATGTAGTCCATCAGCGTCAATTTTCACATAATCAACTCCAGCAATCATTTTCACATGTTTTCTTTGTAAACTTGATCTGTGGATCCAACCTGTTGTTTTACCTAGTCCTTTTCCTACTTTTGTGGTTTTACGTTGTAGTAAGAAAACTTCTCTCGCAGGTTCTTCAATAATGGCATTAGTTAACGCCCCAGTCTCTTCGTAAGCCTTATCGATTCCCCAACTTTTTAACCATTGCTCTGGCTGCGTTGTTAAAGAATGTTCTTCAATCAAGAATTCAGCTACATCAAAACCAATTCCACCTGCACCAATTATTGCTACCTTTTTGCCTACTGCTTTATTGTCTCTAAGTACATCCAGATAGGTCATGACCTTAGGGTTTTCTATGCCTTCAATGTTAACAATTCTTGGTTTAATACCCGTTGCGAGTACCACATGCTCAAAATTAGCCTGTGACAATGTCTCAACACTTTGCTGGTTGCCTAAATGAAGATGCACTCCCATGACTTCAATTCTTTTCTTAAAATAACGTATGGTTTCATAAAACTCTTCTTTGCCAGGGATACGTTTCGCGTAATTAAACTGCCCTCCTATTTCTGAGTTTTGCTCGAATAAATGGACTTCGTGCCCACGTTCTGCGGCATAACAACTAAACGCTAATCCCGCGGGTCCTGCACCCACTATCGCTATTTTTTTCTTGTGAGTAGTGAGCGAAAAATTTAGCTCTGTTTCGTAACCTGCTCGAGGGTTAACCAAACAACTGGCTCGCTTACGTGCGAAGGTATGATCCAAACAAGCTTGGTTACATGCGATACATGTATTGATTTCTTCTCCACGCCCTTGCTGCGCTTTTTGTACAAAGTTTTCATCAGCCAAAAATGGCCTCGCCATCGAGACCATATCCGCTTGCCCAGTGGCGAGTATTTTTTCAGCAATATCGGGGGTGTTGATTCTATTGGTCGCAATCAAGGGCACACTGACTTCACTTTTGAGGCGTTCAGTTACCCAACTAAATGCTCCTCTAGGCACCATAGTTCCAATAGTCGGTACCCTCGCCTCATGCCAACCTATACCAGTGTTGATCAATGTCGCGCCACAGCTCTCAATCAATTTGGCAAGAGCAACGACCTCATCCCAATTACTGCCTCCCTCGACCAAATCCAGCATAGATAACCGGAAAATAATGATAAAATCAGTCCCTACTTTTTGCCTAACTGCATTGACTATTTCAACCGCAATGCGCGAGCGATTTTCGAAACTACCGCCCCACTCGTCGTCTCGGTGATTCGTGCGTGGGCATAAAAATTGATTTATGAAATAACCTTCCGAGCCCATAATTTCTACCCCATCATATCCCGCTTGTTTGGCCATATATGCACAATTTGCGTAATCATTGATGGTGTTAGTGATCCCTCTTTTTGAAAGCGCTTTGGGTTTAAATGGGGTAATAGGTGATTTGATAGCAGATGGCGCGACAATAAATGGGTGATAGCCATAGCGACCTGAATGGAGTATTTGAAGACAAATTTTTCCTTGATGTTGATGAACCGCTTGTGTAATCACCTGGTGTTCTTTGGCGTGTTTTTTATTGCTCATTCGCGCCGCAAAAGGTAATAACCATCCTTGTCGATTGGGGCTTACACCTCCTGTAACGATCAGTCCTACCCCACCCGCCGCTCGGGCTGCATAAAAAGCAGCTAATTTCTCTAGCCCATGCTTTTCTTCTTCTAAACCAATGTGCATTGACCCCATTAAGACACGGTTAGGTAACTCACAAAAACCTAGATCTAGTGGCTGAAATAAATTGGGATAATAAGAATTTGTAGTCATATTAGTATAGCTTCTTAGTTTTGCACACTGCGTCCAGTCTATCTCAAAATTTTTATCTTTAGATGAAAAAGTTACAAAGAATTACATTTGAAAATGTTCACCAGGACCTTTTTTAGATAGGATGTTGCTTTATTTTGTAACTAGTGTGTATACCTATTATGTCTTCAAGAACAAGTTGGACGAAGTCGCTGTTTATTGGTTTATGGAACGCCCTTAATTTTAGCCGAAAACTATTTTTCAACATCATTTTCATTGTTATTTTTGTTGCCTTTATTTCTGTCTTTTTTAAGGACAACAATAAAATCTCAGTACCAAGCAATTCAGCCTTAGTACTCAAATTAGTGGGCAACTTAGTGATAGAAAAAGAAGGAGTCGATCCTTTTACTGAGTTTATGCAAGAAGCGTTTGAGCAAGAGGATGACAACCCCGAAGTGTTGCTCCAAGATGTGTTGCTTACCATCGAAAATGCTAAACAAGATCGTCGTATTAAAGCACTAGTCTTAGACTTACACGGACTAGGCAGTGCTGGTTTAGATAAATTAGAACAAATTGCGGTCGCATTAGAGGATTTTAAGGCAAGTGAAAAGCCTATATATGCAATCGGAGATTACTTTAGCCAAAATCAATATTACCTAGCGAGTCGCGCTGACCATCTGTATCTCAATCCTATGGGGTTTATGATGTTTGAAGGTTACGGTCGTTTTGGAATGTATTTCAAATCAGCGATTGAAAAAATGAAAGCGGAAACACATGTTTTCAAAGTGGGGACCTACAAATCAGCTGTAGAGCCTTACATTCGTGATGATATGTCAGACGCGGCCAAAGAAGCGAACAAAGCTTGGCTAACGGCTATGTGGACACAATACAAAACCAGTGTTGCAGCCGCACGAGGCTTAGACGTGGATAACTTTGATGAAAAACTTGATGTATTCTTACAAAAATTTGAACAATCTGGAGGAGATTTCGCGCAATACGCGTTAGATTTTGGATGGGTTGATGCACTTAAAACTCGTGAGCAAGCTCTTCAAGAAGTGGTTGCTGTTGTAGGTAAAGATGAGAGTGGTAAAGGGTTTAATGCCATTAGTTTTAAAAGTTACCTCAATATCATCAAGCCAGTACTGCCTAATTTAACTAACAATTTGGACAAAGTGGCTATTGTCGTTGCTAAGGGCACTATATTAAACGGCACCAAGAAACCTGGCCAAATTGGTGGTGACAGCACCGCAGAGTTGCTTCGCAAAGCTCGTTATGACAAAAGCGTTAAATCGGTAGTTCTATATGTGGACTCTCCGGGTGGCAGTGCATTTGCTTCGGAGATCATTCGTCAAGAAGTTGAAAATTTACAGGCAGTAGGAAAACCAGTGGTGGCCGTAATGAGTACTTATGCCGCATCTGGAGGCTACTGGATTTCTGCAGGGGCAGATAAAATACTTGCAGCGCCGAGCACAATTACTGGTTCAATTGGTATATTCGGTATGTTTTTGACCTTTGAAAATACCCTAGATTATTTAGGAGTGCATACCGACGGCGTAGGTACAACCGAATTCGCAGGTATGGGAATTACTAAATCTCTTGATCCCAAAGTTGCCGCGATTATGCAACGAGGTATAGAGCATGGTTATGATCAATTTATTTCATTGGTTGCAGATAAACGCGAGATGAGCAAAGAGCAAGTCGATGAAATTGCCCAAGGACGTGTATGGATTGGCGATACTGCTTTGGAATTAGGTTTAGTGGATGAGTTAGGTTATTTAGAAGATGGTGTTAAAGCTGCGGCCGAATTAGCGAATCTAGAGGCCTACGATACTCAGTACATCCAAAGAACCCTATCCAAAAACGAATTATTCTGGAAAGAACTATTCCAAAGTGCTTCTGTTTCATTTAAAGGAGCATTTGAAATTGAAAAATCCGGCACGATTATGGGGCTCGTTAAAGAAATAACGGCTGACATAGAGGCCGTTTCAAAATTAAATGATCCTAAAGGGGTTTACGCTTATTGCCTAGCATGTGAGATGTAAGCGACAAAACGTAATAGTCTTGCCCCAATCATAGCCAAAATGATTGGGGCATTTTGCGTATTGGGCTTCGATAAACTTTTTACTTGTCTTTTTTCAAGGCTTCTAATAATTGTTTATCTAAACTTTGTGCCGAATCTTTTGCTTGAATGGCGTATTTTTCCAACGCAAAATCCTCTGCAGTTTTAGGTTCCCACGTTGGAACTTCGATGGGATAGCCTACTTCGTCACTGGCGACAAACACCATAATACAATGACCGGTTTCGACCATTTTATTTTGTTTAGGATCACCTGCAATAATTGTAATCTGTACATGCATGCTCGTTTTACCTGTGTGTACGATTTTTGCAGTAAGGGTCACCATCTGCCCCACTAGAATGGGTCGAATAAATCGGATTCCTCCAATAGACACAGTCACACAATAATGCCCACTCCATTGAGCTGCGCATGCATACCCCGCTTGATCCATCCATTTCATGACAACACCTCCATGTACTTTGCCTCCAAAATTAACATCGGTTGGCTCGGCTAAAAATCGAAAATCTAAAGAACGACGTAATTGCTGATCTTGCATTGCTATACTCAAAAGGATTGGCTTTAGCTGATTATTGGTTAAAATGGATCCATTGTCAGTAACTCTTGTTATTTGTAGAATATTTTTTGTCATCCCACACTCAACAACTAATAATTAACAAAGTTGAACATTGTATTAATCACGCTTCTTCATACTTTGGAAAAAGTTTTTCATTACCGAAAATAAACTTCAATCAGAGAGGAAAAATAGCAGGAAGTGCTCGACTGCAATTAAACGAATTACGTTTCAATCCGATTCTACTTTCAGAAAATGTTGATGCATTTTTAAATGAAGTAGTGCCTCATGAAGTATGTCATTTATTGGCCTACCAACTATTTGGAAAAGTGCGCCCCCATGGTAAGGAGTGGCAAAACTTGATGTTGAAACTATTTAACCTAAGGGGACAAACCTACCACCGCATGGATGTCTCTAATGTGGCAGGGAGGAATTTTAACTACCGTTGTCAATGTGGCCAAGTGAAACTAAGTATTCGCAGGCATAATAAAGTTATCAGAGGTCAGCAACAGTACGTTTGCCGTAAATGCGCTACAGAGTTAACTTTAGACAATTAAATAATTTAGATGACAGGTTTAACAGATATGAGCGTCGTTATTGTAACGTAAAACTGTTATCACTAAATTGCGGTGCAATATGTTTACTCGCGCTATTGTCCGTTTACCATGCAAAGCCATGGAACAAGGTATAACTCAAGCAAGCATGGGGCTTGCAGATCACCCAATTATCTCCACAAGTAGAATATCCAGATTTATGTTTTGTTGAAGATGTAGCCTTGTTAACCCGAAACTGCGCTATTTTGACTCTACCCGGCCCCTGAAGCCGCAGAGGGGAAGTAGCACATATTGCTGATGCAATTTTCCAAATCACTCAATGCTATTCAGCTTTTGGGCTATAAAACAAGGGAGGTGGCTATGTCCAAATTTCAGAAGTTGGATGGTGGTTTGAGTTGCCTATCATTGCGGTTTTGCATATTAATCAGTTTGATAAATAGCCCTAACTCGGCGACCAATGTGGTTTAATCAAAACCAGCGTTTAGTAAACGCTTTGTCTAGCTCGTCAAAAGCGGTTTTCAATAACCTTGCGAGCTCTTTATATTCAGGCTTAGCTTTAGGAGATTGTAATGCACAACCTTGCATCTGCATTTTGTGATGGATATCTAAATACCAACTTTTCAAGGATGGAGGTAACAGCTGCTGTGAACGATGCCCCAACCACAACATACCTTGAAGTGGTAACGACAAAAAGAATATCCCAATGGCTAAAGCTTGCGGCAATCTTTCAATACCTTGTAAATTAACCAGTGCAGTTACAGTCAAGACAGCCAAAGCTGGCATAACTTTTATTGAAAATTTGGTAGCAGCAATAACACGGCATTCAGGGAATACCCCATACAATTGATGTTGCATAGGCCATGTTTGCATATATTGCTGACCATCTTTCACCATTGATGTAAACATTTTCGGCAACTTAATTACTCCAAAAAACACACGAATTTATTGTAACGGCTAGAGCGCATTTAAGCTAATACCAAATCGTACTAACAGTTGTTCACTTCATTAGTGTAATTTGCTAGTAATTATAAAAGTCTATGCTGAAATATTAAATTACCCACTTCACCAACATATAAAGCCCTATATTTGCGATACAAAGACGGTAATCCACAATTAAGTCCATATTAGATATTGAAACTACTAGACATGCCCACATGTCTAGCGACAATAAGTTAAATGAAATAGGCATCATCTTTGATGTCATTTAAAGAGAATATTTGGAGAGTTAAATGTCCGAAACAAGACACGTTAAGCTACTAATCTTAGGTTCTGGTCCTGCTGGATACGCTGCAGCAGTCTACGCTGCGCGGGCTAACTTAAACCCAGTGTTACTAACTGGTATTCAGCAAGGTGGACAATTAACCACAACCACTGAGGTAGAAAACTGGCCAGGCGATCCAGAAGGATTAACAGGCCCAGACTTAATGGTTCGCATGCAAAAACATGCAGAAAAATTCGATACTGAAATTATCTTTGATCACATCAATAAAACCGATTTGTCTAAGCGACCTTTTACCTTAGTTGGAGATCAAGGCACCTATACCTGTGATGCGTTAATTATTTGTACCGGTGCTTCCGCAAAATATTTAGGTATGGAGTCTGAAACAGCCTTTATGGGTAAAGGAGTATCAGCATGTGCTACTTGTGATGGGTTTTTCTATCGCAACCAAAAAGTAGCAGTGGTTGGTGGCGGTAATACTGCGGTTGAAGAAGCACTGTATTTGTCAAATATCGCATCTGAAGTTCACGTGATTCACAGACGTGATTCTTTTCGCAGCGAAAAAATTCTAGCTGATCGTTTGTTGGAAAAAGCCAAGAATGGCAATGTTACTTTGCATCTAGACCGCCAATTAGATGAGGTTTTAGGTGACGATATGGGGGTAACAGGTATTCGTATCAAAGACACCAAGTCTGATGCTACTGAAGAATTAGATTTGATGGGACTCTTCATTGCAATTGGTCACCAGCCTAATACTGGTATATTTGACGGTGAATTGGAGATGAAAGACGGTTACATCAAAGTGCAAAGTGGCACCGAAGGTAATGCCACGCAAACCAGTGTAGAAGGTGTATTTGCTGCAGGTGACGTGAGTGACCATATCTATCGCCAAGCGATTACCTCTGCGGGTACTGGGTGTATGGCGGCATTGGATGCCGAGAAATTCTTAGACGCTCAAGAATAATAGAGTAATAAGTAAATTTAACACAGTGGGGCCTCGACTTGAGGCCTTTTTTATTCACTCTTGAGATAACAGACCACAACGATAGTTTAATGCTGACCCTAACTAAGCTTGATGAACAACTTTTTTTTCCTCCCACCGAAATCGCCCTTACAGATCCGAATGGGCTCTTAGCATTTGGTGGGGATTTAACTGCTAAACGTCTGCTTTTGGCTTATTCTTCTGGAATATTTCCATGGTTTAGCGAAAATGAACCAATTATGTGGTGGTCCCCAGATCCACGAGGCATATTGCCTTTAGATAATTTTAATTGTAGTAAGAGCCTCAAAAAATTTGCCCGTAAAAGTGATTACCGTATCACTATTAATAGGGCTTTTGACCTTGTTATTGATAAGTGCGCAAACATTCCTAGAAACGATTCTGGTACTTGGATAACGCAAGAAATGATCAAAGCCTATAAACATCTACACCAGCTTGGTGATGCTCACTCTGTTGAAATATGGGACGAAAATACCTTGGTGGGCGGGTTATACGGTATAGTTGTGGGCAAAGTTTTTTGCGGAGAGTCCATGTTTCATAAAGCAACCAACGCATCTAAACTAGCCATGCTAAGTTTAGTTAAGTTACTTAAATCCCAATCCGCAGAATTTATTGATTGCCAAATGCAAAATCCTCATCTCGCTAGCTTAGGATGTGTTGAAATACCCAGAACGAAATTTTTATCTATGTTAGCGGTTCAAAGTAAACAATCTTTTGATGATGATATTTGGCAACCACGTACCCTTGAACTCAACAAATTACTATGAATAAACGAGTATGAAATTCGGTATTACCCCAGCATTTAAATGTAGCTATTTGCCTGAGCAAGATGAGCAGCTTTTGGTTTTCATGAGCGACACTCAGCCCACAATGTCTGAATACGATTTTTTAATTGCTGCTGGGTTTAGACGTAGTGGTACACAAGTGTACCGACCGCACTGCGGCTCGTGTAATGCTTGTGAGTCAATTCGCCTGCCAGTTAATATGTTTTCACCTTCTAAGAGTCAAAAGCGCATCATAAAGCGCAATCAAGACCTGACGATACGTATTAGCAATAGCGACAAGCCAGAGTATTATCCGCTGTATGAGTCATACATAAACCATCGTCATGATGATGGCAGCATGTACCCAGCTACTATTGAACAATACCAAGGGTTTATTCTCAGTCCATGGAACAATGCGTTGTTTGTTGAAATACATGAAAAAGACCAACTTATTGGTGTAGCTGTTACCGACAACCTTGTGACATCGCTATCTGCGCTATACACCTTTTTTAAGCCAGAAGAGCAACATCGTTCATTAGGAAGCTTTGCTATTTTGCAACAAATTGAACTTGCTAAGTCTCTTAATAAAGCCTTCTTATATTTAGGTTATCAAATAGATACCTGTCAAAAAATGAGCTATAAACAGAATTTTTTGCCTCATGAGCGGTTTTTTGACAATAAATGGCAACTAATTACAAAAAAATCAGGGTAAAGCTTTACACTCGGCCCCTTATTGGGCAAAATCTGCGCGGCATTTTTAGACACTTATTTTATTGATTAGAGGTAACAGAGTTAGATGGCGAAAGAAGATTGTATTGAAATGGAAGGCACTGTGTTGGATACCCTTCCAAATACTATGTTTCGTGTTGAATTGGAAAATGGTCACGTTGTTACTGCCCATATTTCAGGAAAGATGCGTAAAAACTATATTCGTATTTTAACTGGTGACAAAGTAACTGTAGAACTTACGCCCTATGACCTATCTAAAGGTCGTATCATTTACCGCGCAAGATAATAGACCATAATTTTACTTTTGAGCTAATGAGCTAGTTCTTCAAGCTCAAGTTAAAATTTTAAAGATACAAAAAAACCGATATTTTCAATATCGGTTTTTTTTTGAGGCTTGTTGGCTTGTATTAATTTAGGTGTTGAGAGCCTCTGGTTTTTCCTTGCTGTCGGTAAAAAATTTAAACGTTAACTGGTCGTTTTTAAGACCGATTTTCACACTTCCGCCTTGGCTTAACCTTCCAAATAGTAGTTCGTGGGCCAATTCCTTTTTAATATACTGCTGAATAACCCGAGCCATAGGGCGCGCGCCCATATTTTTATCGTAGCCTTTAGCACCTAACCAATCACGGGCTTGATTAGTGACTTCTAGCGACACACCTTTATTGTCAAGCTGTACTTGTAATTCCACGATGAATTTATCCACGACTTGCAAGATAACGTCTCTATCAAGGTGATTAAACCAAACAATCGCATCCAATCTATTCCTGAATTCAGGTGTGAAAATTTTCTTAATTTCAGACATCGCATCATGACTGTGATCTTGCTGTTTGAATCCAATAGACGTACGAATTGTTTCTTGCACACCGGCATTAGTTGTCATCACTAACACCACGTTTCTAAAGTCAACTTTACGGCCATTATTATCTGTTAAGGTGCCATGATCCATAACTTGCAACAATATGTTATAGATATCGCTATGAGCTTTTTCTACTTCGTCGAGCAAAATGACTGAATAAGGGTTTTTAATAACCGCATCAGTTAATAACCCACCTTGATCGAAACCTACATACCCAGGAGGGGCACCTATCAAGCGACTCACTGCATGACGTTCCATATATTCAGACATGTCAAAACGTAATAACTCTACTCCCATAATTTTAGCGAGCTGAGCGGTCACTTCCGTTTTACCCACACCAGTAGGGCCTGCAAATAGGAAATTACCAATCGGTTTAGTTTCGTTCCCCAAACCAGAACGAGATAAGCGAATAGCATCAGTTAAGGTATCTATCGCCTCATCCTGGCCAAATACAACTAACTTTAAGTCTCGATCTAAGTGTTTCAGAACTTGCTTATCAGAAGCTGACACAGATTTTTCAGGTATACGAGCTATCTTCGAAATAATATGTTCTATGTCGCTCACGCCAATCGTCTTTTTACGCCTAGATACAGGCAATAAACGTTGGCTAGCCCCGGCTTCGTCAATGACATCAATCGCTTTATCGGGTAAATGACGCTCATTAATATATTTAGCTGATAATTCAGCTGCAGCGCGAATCGCTTTATGAGTAAAACGTACACTGTGGTGGTCTTCATATCGAGATTTTAAACCCATCAGAATTTTAGTGGTATCACTTACCGTCGGCTCCATAACATCTACTTTTTGGAAACGGCGCGCTAAGGCGCGGTCTTTCTCAAAAATACCTTGGTATTCTTGATAAGTAGTTGACCCCATACAGCGCAGTTCACCACTGCTTAATTTAGGTTTAAGTAAATTCGACGCATCCATCACTCCACCCGAAGCTGCACCTGCGCCAATAATGGTATGTATTTCATCAATAAACAAAATAGCGTCTGAGCACTCCGCTAACTCTTTTAATATACCTTTAAGACGTTTCTCAAAGTCACCTCGATATTTAGTACCGGCTAACAGCGCCCCCATGTCTAATGAATAAACAGTAGCTTGAGCAATAACCTCAGGAACTTCATTGTTCACTATTCGATATGCTAACCCCTCGGCAATTGCAGTTTTACCTACACCCGCCTCCCCTACCAGTAAGGGATTATTCTTACGGCGTCGACATAATATTTGAATACTACGTTCTAATTCACTTTCTCTCCCAATAAGCGGATCGATCTTGCCATCTTTCGCACTTTGATTAAGATTGGTAGAGTACTTATCCAACATCGACTCGGCTTCTTCTTGCTCACTAGTTTCACTTTCGCTTTCACTGTGAGCGGGAGAGTCATCATCAATTTTAGATACACCGTGTGAAATATAATTGACCACATCTAAACGAGTCACATCAGATTTTTTCAAAATATAAACAGCTTGAGATTCTTGTTCGCTGAAAATTGCAACTAATACGTTGGCCCCTGTGACTTCTTCTTTACCTGATGACTGAACATGAAAAACAGCTCTTTGCAAAACACGTTGAAAACCGAGAGTGGGCTGAGTTTCTCGCTCATTACCTTGTTCGTCCAATAATAGTGGAGTAGTGTCTTTCACAAAATCGGTAAGTTCTTGTTTGATTAACTCAATATTGGCTCCACAAGCCTTTAACGCATCTTTCGCTGCATTATTATCAAGTAAGGCAAGTAAAAGATGCTCGACAGTCATAAATTCATGACGATGCTCTCTGGCAAAAATGAACGCTTCATTAAGCGTCTGCTCTAGATCTTTATTTAACATTAAAATGCCCTCTGACTACTAGCCTATTCGAAGATTGTACGTTTCTCAAACCAATCATCACGCTTGCTCCATGGTACACATGAGTGGATGTTGGTGTTCTTTTGCATAGCGACTAACTTGCATTACCTTAGTTTCTGCAATCTCTGCAGTATATATGCCACAAACTGCTCGACCATGATAGTGCACTGTGAGCATTATTTGTTGCGCCTTTTCACCGTTCAAATTAAAAAACCGCATGAGCACATCAATCACAAAGTCCATTGGTGTGTAATCATCATTATTCAATAACACTTTATACATAGGTGGTGGCGTAGCTTTCTTCTTTACCGCATCAGTGTCTTTCTGACGCTCGATATCGATAGTATTATCTTTACTCATAATTCACTTATTTAGCCCAAAAATTTTAAGATAATTCCAATTAATGCAACGATTACCTATGTTACAGCAATCTTATAATTTTAACGAAATATCAAATTCACCTTGACAAAAACAGGTTAAAAAACCTACATTTTAATTTGACGGTTGTATTGAGTTGTTAACTCGTCTAGCCCTAGACATTAGTGTGGGGGCAAAGTTGTATAAGTTCAAGGGATTAAAAGGAAGCAGAAGTATGGCAGTCGGCAAAGTAAAATGGTTCAATAATGCAAAAGGTTTTGGCTTTATTGTTCCCGATGATGGTGGTGAAGACATCTTCGCACATTATTCAACGATACAAATGGAGGGCTATCGCTCTCTTAAAGCAGGTCAAGAAGTTAAATACGAAGTGCAACAAGGCCCAAAGGGATTGCATGCAGAGAATATTGATTTCAAAGGTGAACCTGAAAGATAAATTATTATCTGGAATATAAAAAAGCAGACATTAAGTCTGCTTTTTTGTTGCTAATAACTTTTAGCGCAAGTTTGCCCCCAAACCGGGGCATTAACTAGCTAGCAGCTAGTAATTCATTTAACGTCGCACTTGGGCACATTGCTTGAGTTAATAACGCATCATCTGGATAATAATAACCACCAATATCAACGGCTTTACCTTGAGTCCCATCTATTTCTGCCATGATTTTACTTTCATTTGCAGATAGCGAGTCAAATAAAGGTTTAAATTTGGTTGCCAAGTCTTGATCACTTGTCTGATTAGCTACGGCTTCTGCCCAATATAAAGCTAAATAGAAGTGACTACCTCTATTGTCTAATTGACCTGCTTTACGTAAAGGTGATTTACCTTCTGTTAGAAGTTTCTCTGTCGCTTCATCTAAAGCAACCGCTAACACTTTCGCTTGAGCATTATCAGTCTTCACCGCTAGGTCTTCAAGAGACACGGCTAACGCCAAAAACTCACCAAGCGAATCCCAACGTAAATGCCCTTCTTCAACAAATTGCTGAACGTGTTTAGGTGCAGAACCTCCAGCCCCAGTTTCGAACAAACCACCACCGGCCATAAGAGGAACTATCGACAACATCTTAGCGCTAGTACCCAACTCTAAAATTGGAAACAAATCGGTTAAGTAATCCCGCAATACATTACCTGTAACAGAGATTGTATCTAAGCCACGTATCGCTCTTTCCATTGAGTAACGCATTGCTCGAACGGGCGACATTATTGATATATCAAGCCCTTCGGTATCATGCTCTTTTAAGTATTCATTTACTTTCAAAATCATTTGAGCATCATGGGCTCTTTCATCATCTAACCAAAAGACTGTTGGCATACCCGATTGACGTGCTCTATTCACCGCTAATTTCACCCAATCGCGAATAGGCGCATCCTTAGCTTGGCACATTCTCCAAATATCACCTTCTTCCACTGCATGTTCGATTAACACAGTACCATCTTGATCCACAACCTGAACTTTACCGTCCCCTGTCATCTCAAAAGTTTTATCGTGAGAACCATATTCTTCAGCTTTCTGAGCCATCAATCCAACATTAGGTACCGTCCCCATAGTAGTTGGGTCAAAGGCTCCATGAGTCTTACAGAAATTAATAGTTTCTTGATAAATAGTGGCATAGGTACTTTCCGGGATAACCGCTTTAGTATCGTGCAACTTGCCATCTGGCCCCCACATTTGACCAGAACTTCTGATCATTGCTGGCATAGAAGCATCAACAATAACGTCACTAGGTACATGCAGATTAGAAATTCCCTTATCTGAATTAACCATAGCAATAGGAGGTCTGTCTGCATAACATGCATTAATATCGTGTTCAATTTCAGCTCTTTGAGACTGAGGAAGAGTGGCAATTTTGTCGTATACACTGCCTAAACCGTTATTAGGATTGACCCCTAGCTCATCAAACAAAGTTTGGTATTTATCAAATAGTTTCTTGTAAAAAACCTTAACACAATGACCGAATACAATAGGATGAGACACTTTCATCATTGTCGCTTTTACATGCAACGAGAATAACACCCCAGTATTTTTAGCATCTTCGATTTGTTCTTCGAAAAATTCGCACAACGCCTTTTTGCTCATGCACATGCCATCAATCACTTCACCAGCCAATAAATCTATTTTTGGTTTTAATACTGTGACATTCCCAGACTTGTCAGTGAATTCAATATTCACATAACCTGCTTTACCTACAGTGACCGACTTTTCGCCAGAGTAAAAATCACCTTTACGCATATGTGCAACATGAGTTTGCGAAGCTTGGCTCCACTCACCCATTGAATGCGGATGACGCTTAGCATAGTTTTTAACTGCAGCTGGAGCGCGACGATCAGAATTACCTTCACGTAATACTGGGTTTACAGCACTACCAAGCACTTTGCCATAACGAGCCAATATGTCTTTTTCCGCGTCTGTTTGTGCTTCTTCTGGAAACTCTGGTAAATCAAACCCTTTACCTTGCAATTCTTTAATGGCTGCTTTTAACTGAGGGATAGAAGCACTTACATTAGGTAACTTAATGATGTTAGTTGAAGCTTCTTGAGTCAATGCACCTAATTCAGCTAAAGCATCGGGCACTTGTTGGTCAGCAGGAAGAAGATCGCCAAATGCTGACAAGATACGTGCAGCTAAAGAAATATCACTTAATTCAACCTCAATTCCAGCGCTTGAAGTAAAGCTGCGAATGATGGGAAGCAGTGAATAAGTAGCAAGTGCCGGCGCTTCGTCCGTTTTAGTATAGATAATCTTTGACTTGGAAATCGTCATTATAAGCCTCATGTTGATGGCAAAACACCGACGATCCATCATTCACGGGTTTAAAAAACTCGCAAAGTCACTGCATGGATTGGTGTTTTGTACCGAATTAAAAAAATGTCTAATCTTGCCCTATTATAAACAGACAGCGCCAAGACAGTCAGTAAATAATATATGGGCGATTTAATTAACTTCAAGTTTTGCTTGCATATTATATTCTGTAAATCACAATTTGAGCTAATTTAAGACTAGCAATTAATCAATTTACGGACTTACACAGTAACAAAATATGCCAAATAAGCCTTATTCAACATTTAAGAAAAACACCACTCAAGCAGTTGCTACTTCCCCTTCTAAAAGACGAGTTGTTTTGTTTAATAAACCTTTTAATGTGTTAACCCAATTTACCGATCAAGAAGGTCGACAAACTCTTAAAGATTTCATTCCCATACCTGAAGTATATGCAGCGGGTCGCTTAGACAAGGACAGCGAAGGTTTATTGGTATTAACCAACGATGGAAAATTACAAAACAAACTAGCCTCACCAAAGTTTAAAACATCCAAAACTTATTGGGTGCAAGTAGAAGGCATTCCGCTTCAAGAGGATTTAGAAAAGTTGCGTAAAGGAGTAATGTTAAAAGACGGTATGACCCTACCCGCCCAAATTGGATGGATGGATGAGCCAGAGATTTGGGATCGCACACCACCCGTGCGTTTTCGCCAAAACAAACCTACCAGTTGGCTGACTATCACTATCTGCGAAGGTAGAAATCGTCAAGTTAGACGAATGACAGCACATATTGGATTTCCTACTCTAAGGTTAATTCGTTATCGAATAGGAGATTGGACAATAGAAGGAATTGCAAATGGCAAATATTCAGAGGTTTGATAAACCACTCATTTGGATTAGAGCTATAGTCAAATTGATCATTTGCAATTTCATGGGAACGGTAAATGTCTAAATTCTAAAAAAAGTATCTTAACGCAACCTATATTTTGCTTCGTTTCATGGAGAAATCTCTATATTTTTGAAATTTCTGAAGATATTTGTTTGTTTTTCAATCGTTTCTGCTGTTTTGAAAGGGTAATGTTAAAGAAGTCGATGAAACTTCCTGTAAAGCTCATATTTAGTGAAATGAGGTGACTCTAGTAATAACTTTATAGCAGCTGACACCAACGAGGTCGCTCTACTAAAACCACTTGAAACTTGAAATCCAATTGCAGCATCTGAATTTGAGAAAGGGAAGTTTTTGAAATGCTTAATCGACATATGGTCTTGCATAGAGAATCGCTTGATTATGGCAACAAAGTAAAGAATCTGAAGGCTTTTTCACTTAAAAAGTATGTTTCACAAGCTTTAAAATAAGGCTAACTTTCACAGTGTATCCGATGAGAAATGCAAGACGGCCTCAAGTCTTGGAAGTCCAACTGGCTGATATGCTGTTTACGACAAAGTCGCTCGGTAATTAGACCGACATAATCCCTTGGTAATCACACTAGTAAAGATCAGGCTCTACTATTTATCTTCTTCCGTTGTATTGGCTAAATTAACTATGCCAAAACAAAATATAGTGTAATTCTTAATATCAAGCTGAAATGATATAACTAGTAGCTCACATTTTTGACTGTCAAAAGACAACCATCGCTATTAAGATCGATTGTTGAGGGAAGTAATTGGTTAGTCCTATTGTCTAAAAAAATAGTTTCTCCTTTTTTCATCAATCGAATTGCAGAAGTTCTTTGATAATTGGCCACTTGCGATTCAAGAGCTACCAATTCTTGACTGAAATCACCTATTAGTTTTTTTGCTGGGTACAATCGTTCTTGTTTTGAACGAAATATATCATCCCAGTGGATCGGAACTATTCTCGAAGCCTCTACAGCGGCAACTGTTTCATCGAAATAAATGTTTTGCTCATCAATGTCTAGTTCATTTAGTTTCGATATGCCTAAAAATACCCAGTCGGCCTTGGCAAGATTTAAAGATCCTTGTTTAACTCCCGTGCTTGCGTGTACTAACATTGACTCACTCCCACGCTCAATAAGAATAGAGAAAGGTTGGCTTTCTTTGTAGTCCCAAAGTCTCGCGGGATATGTTATCGGTTCAACTATTTGTTTTCCCATACCCAGCACCTTTCTTAATAAAGCAGTAGGGATTGAGCCATGATTTGTATTTAACAGAGTAATCTTAAAATTTTCATATTTATAAGATTTGTTTAATAAGGCCTCCTTAAAATTTATGCCTGTGGCAATCTCAGTATGTGCAATATTTAACGTAGATGGCGTACCAATTAAGTCAGCCCCAGTTTTTTCAGCAAATATTGGTGCATCCATTGCGTGATCGTGGTGAGAGTGAACAGGGATAATTACTTTTAATTTGCCACGCAAGTCATAGCGATCTATTAATTTTTCAATAAGCTTTGTATCAGGCTCAGTACCAAAAAAAAGTGCCTCTATGGATGGGCGGGTTACAAAGCCATCAATAAGTACCTTGGCTTTACTGTCTGAAATCAGTAATGAACTAGTTCCCAAGTATGTGACCTTAACTGGATCATCTGAGTAGATGTTATTCCCTATTGAACTGTATCTATCAAACTTGCAAAGGTCAGTTTTAGTAAAATCGTTATTTAGAAGGCTACAACTGGAAATAAGCGAGGTAACTAAGAGACATATTATTTTTTTAACGAGTTGATGTGTTGATTTTTTAGACATTGTGTTCAATGTTACCCTCTCGTAAAACCCGAATAACTCGGCAGGCTTATCATTTCAAAACACAAATATGAGAGCGCAATCCAAAAGAAGTTTTCAAGCTAAAAAACTAATATAAACACTTACCACCATCAAATTATGCTGGGGTGGTAAGTGTGCTCAACGATCAATTTAGCTTATAACTTTTAGATCCAAGTTTATCCCCTTTTCGAGAGTAAAAATCGACTCTAATCTTTTCCGGGGTTACATATAGTTTTGTGAACGCGTCAGTTGGATACACACTGCTTGCTTTTACTACTTTATACTTGCTAGCAGTCGAGGTATCTATATGACCGCTAAGCTTAAAGCTTCTTCTGTTTGGATGTGGGTATGGCCAAAACAACGATGAAGATACGACTGATGTCACTGTACTAGTCTCATTTAATTCAAGTTGAGAAGCCATGCATGCATGAACATCACCTGATAAAAATACGACCTTGGTTATTCCGTTGATTCGAATACACTCTAAAATTTCATCTCTTTGACTTATATATCCAAACCATTTGTCGGAAGATTCAGATTCGTAAGGTGGAACACTAGTGATAATGAATTTCACTCTACTGCTATCGTCACAGAGCCAACTTAAAAGTTCTTTCATTTGCCTAGGGCCAATTATTTCACGAGAATCTTTATCAAGGTTTCTTTCTGTCCTTGTATCGCATACAAAAAAATCACAGCAACCGTCTGCATATTTGTACCAAAGGTGCGTTGGAGTACCAGTAATATGGCTCCCTTTCAATTCAAAAAGGGGGCTATGGCTTGCTTGATAGGTTGTGTATGCATGGATCGCAGCAGGAAACTTAGTAACCCAATCTTTAGCCGAAGCTGATTCAGGCCAATTGTCTTCAATTTCATGATCATCTAACATCATATATGTCGGAGTACATGACATTAGCTTACGTATATAAGGAGTTGTAAAGACTTTCTGGTATCGTTTGTTATATTCATCGAGGGAGTCATCAGAGCCAATGACTTTTAAATCGTCGGCATATATCTGATCACCGCACATGATGAGTTGATCAACATGTTTACCATTTTCTTTTTGTTCTAAAATTGACTTGAAAGCTTTGTCGCCTCGATCGTCCCACCACATTCCACCAAGTAAACGTAAAGCATATCTACAAGACCCAAATATTAAGTTTCTAGGCTTAGAGCTATCAGAGGAGCCTGTTTTAAATTTATAGGTATCAACATTTTCCCAGTTTAAAACTTTTTGTACATCAATTTCCTTCGAATCAACTTCTGAGTAGAACCAACCAATTTGATAGTCATAAGTTGTATTTTCTTCTAACCCCATTAAAACAATTACACCAGTGAGGTCAAAATTGGGGTTCATTTTGAAATAGGCAGGAGTAGAAAAATCGGATTCACCGTTTTTACGATACTTTATAACTCCGTGAGTTTTTCTTGGCCTATCATCATGAATCGAAAGCTTTGCACGTCCAAAAATTCTAACCAGTTCGCTTGAAGAGTGCCCTATAATTGGGCCAACAGTAAGATTTTGTACATCCATGTCTCTGTCCTTATAAAGTTATGTAGTTTTCTTTTGGTCGTTTGACCTACAACAGTGAATAACGGAATATGGTTTTAGAGTAGTACATAATTTTCAAAAGGCATCAATTTTGATTGCGAACAGTTTTGGTGGTGTAATTGATTTCGAAGCTAGTGATAAACATTATTAGTTAATGTATATCATTATTCACCAGTATCCGATTAAGCTAAATATTAACGATAGTATTAATAGAAATAACCCCATGAACAAAGAGAAAACAATTGATATTGCTCTTAACGGTTTTGCTTCAAAGGGCAGCCAAAATAATATTTGACGAATTATTCTCGAAAGGTTGGGATTTGTGCGCATTAAATTTATTATAACAACAACAAAGATAGGAAAGGAACTTAGTATTATGGAATATAAGTAAACTGAGGTTAAATTGTTAAATTGAACCGCCAAATGCATAGTTGGTGGAATTGATTTTAAAGCATTTAGTTTACTGCCCCCAAACGCCCCATAGAAGTCCGCAAAAAATATATAGGTTAAGGCAGTAAGAGCTAAGAAAATCAAAATTTTTATTAAGACATCTAGAATGAGAATGAAAATGGAAGTTCGTGCATTACTCATGGATATTTGTTCGATTAGTACCGGATACGAGAGAAATACCATTAAATTTACAAAGTAGGTTACTACAAATCCATTTCCAAAAAATTGACCTAGAAATCCAGTAGTTAGAAGTTGATCAAACAACCCAACTGTTTTGGCGGTATATAAGGAGAGTGCTATTAAAAGGGATGCAAATGTAAGAGTAAAAACATTTTTAAAAAAGCGAGTATATCCCTTTTTTGGTAAGAAATAGCCATTTATAAAATTATCTATGACTTTTGAAATTTCAGAGGTTTCTGGATTATTTACCGTAGCTGTTATTGATTTATAAATTATTGTTGCACCCGAAGAGCTTAAAAGCACATCATCTGCTTTCCATAGTACTGCGCACACCACCAATATAGACGCTAGGCTAACACTGAAAGATGTTAGGATGTCATTGATATGTTCCATACATACACCTCATACCTGTTCTAAATAAACGGCGCAATTTGACCATAAGATAACTGTAGGTTATTTTTATAGAAACTGAAAATAAATGGCCTCACTTAGAGGACTTTGAGTGTTCTGTAGTCGTTCACCATAGGTTCCAAAATGGAACGTATGGTGATGGTTTTAGTCTTTTAATATTCGTTGTCTGGACTGCCAAATTCGTTTCCTACTTTGGATCATAGTATTTCAATTGTTTTCGCATAACTTTATATTTTGTCATCATTTTCTCAACAAGCGACTTTTTCTGAGGATGCGGCCTCTCATCCTCTAGGTAATTAATTGAATGGGATTTCAATAACATTTGAACATCATTCAAGGTGTACTCGTGGCCTGAGTTAGCCATAAACGTTAGTAATGTTTGTGTTTGTGATGGCGACATTTTTGAGTTTCTCATAGCGTTCCTATCATTTAATGGATTGAAGGCATTATTTCTATTAGTCTTTAATCGTGACATAAGTTCTCCTAATGAATTTATGATGTTGATAGCCATATATGAGTGAAGTTTTTTAACTGCTACTTCAGTAATTAAAATGCTACTTGTACTTATATCAAGCTATTCGCTTAAATCGGAATTTCAGCTTTGTAGCAATAGAAGGTAGTTGAGGGTTAAATTTCAATGAACCTACCCACTGGTTCGAATTCATTGACCATTACACGTCTGATTCACTTTCGGGGGCGATTTTTGTAACGACAAATACTCCGTCGCGAAAGTGACCCCTGTCAATTTTTCCTGATGGCAAAAGCCGTATCAACTGTCCCGCCTCCGTCGCGTATGGTGAGTAAAGTGTATGGCCTTGTTTAAGCAAGCTGTCGGACAATGCACCGCTTTTAGAATCGCGTTCAATTTCATAAGAAAGGTCTAATATATCAAGGGATTCAGCAACTAGTTTCGTCATATTTACTTTAGCTCCATAAACTTGTCCAGCCAAACACCTTTAGGTCGTCTTCTACAACCTGATAACTCATCGAGACTCTGAAAGTCTGTGTTGTAAACCTTCTTGTGTTGATACCAAATATCTATGATGTAGGCCTTTTGACCGGGCAGAATTTCAGCGCCTGAGAATGGTGTTGTATATACGATACTTAGATCATCTTTATCGAACGCTTGGGCAAAACCGCTTAGATTTTTGGACTTCAACGGGGAACCTTTTTTTGTGGTCAACTCGATGACTTTTTGAACAATTTTTAGGTTTATGTTTTTGCTCTTGGTTGTCGTCGTATTTTCTGCGTTCATAGGTGATTCCGTCATTATCTGAATCAAATAGTTTATTCAAACCAAGGTAATAGGTTTCGCTTGGTACTGTATAGATAGATGTGAGGTACTTGATTGGAAAATAGGCGAAACATACACGAAAATCAAGGTGGAAAAGTCATTAACTATTTGTTTAATAACAAAAAAAAATACGGAATCAATAGTGTGGAGAAGGTAAGGAAAAGTACTGTAGACGTTAAGTCGTTAATAAATAACTATTATAATTGTCCTTAGGAATGAAGTTATCGTGGGATGAAATTAGCCAAAAATCAATATAAAAACTTCATATTATTTTTAAGGCTAAAGTATCAATGATTAATCGCGTGAATTAGCTTCCAGCCTTGACTATGATTTAGTCGAGTTCTTCATCTAGGGTTATTAACTCACTAATCATCGTCATAAAGACCATCCATGTTATCAAGGGTTTGTTTTAACCTTTAACAACCCTATCTTCAAATTGAATAACAAAAATAGCTTTGTTTAAAGCTCAGTCATTTTCTCAATAAGTTACTGTCTTAGACGTGCGTTTGCTCTGGTCGCTTTTACCAACTCAACTGATAGTAAGCGTAAATTTATACTCGTTTTATATTTTTATTGTTTTGGTTTCAAAACAATAAAAATAAAGCCCGTTGTGTAGAGACCAATTCGAGGCTCTGCACAAGGGACTTTGATTTAAAAAATTAAATTTCTAGTATCAATGCTTATTGGATTGCGGATGACCTACCCACAAGCCCAGTGCAAGAAGAGCGAAACGAACAACCCAATTATCTAAAAAACAAATAACATTGTGTTTAATTTCCATAAGCATACTCCTTACATGGGGAACCGAACCCCAAAAGTGATTAGTTAAAGCCAATACTGCATCGTACAACGAGATTAAAATTAAAAAACACTCTTCCACACTCCAATAAGCACTAAAATTGGATATTTATAATATACGCAAATAAAACTAATCACCTTAACATTAACTAGGCAAAGTCCTCAAAATATACAGAAATACACTCATCCAATTCTTTTAGGACAAAAAGCATCACTAGAGAGTGGCGTAACAAATTTGAAGTTCGAGTAAAGTCACACCAATTTTTGTCACCGTACTTTCCACCATGAAATAGGTTGTTTCTAACTAATTTTATTGAATCTACAACTTTTTTGAGATCGGGGGTATTGATGCCTATTTTTTGCTCTGACCAATTCGTTTTAATCACTTCTACACCACTTTCAAAAGTGTAAAATATTTTTTGCCTGTTAGGTGCTGTTTCTGGGGTCGTAAGATATTGAAAACTGACGCTACAATCTTCAGTCACAATAAAGTTGTCCTTATTGATTTTAAGAAATGAGTCCCAATCAGGTTCAGCATTTTTTCCTTCTTCTTTCCTTTTTATATATCCTCTTTCCTTTAAAGCAAATTCGAACCTAGAAAAAACAACAAAAAACTCAAATATTTCTTGGCGAAGTTCTTCTTGTTTACCATTTTCAAAAGAAAACATTTGAAGCATTTTAGTCATGAAATTTGTCAATGAAATCATATAATAACTCCTGTGCATGATTTTCTGTATCAATCTAGCATATCCTAACATTACACCACGAATCTGCTTAGGTTGAATCAGCAGGAAGTGAGGCTAATCCCCTTTTTGGGCTTCAAACTCAGCCAAAATAAAGCCGCTCAGATATTATTGAGAACTGCAAAAAGCCCCGCGAGGGCGAGGCGATAGAGTTGGATTCAATAGCAGGAAAGTGCCAGTAAGGGCGGTAATCTACCGTTAGACTTTATGTCCTTCAATGCGAACAAAAGCGCCAAAGCCGCCGTTCAGGACCAAAATTCTAGTGAATATTGAAGAACTGGTTTGTGAATAGAGGGAACACTCATAAACGGTTCACAAATAGAGTTGTGATATTAATGCAATGCTGATTTTCTAACATATCATCCTTTTTGATGTAGTCGCTATTAGCAATTATTACAGCGTTGCTTGAACCTGAAAACTGTAATTGGCCAGCTACTGAAATTAGGGACTTTAATTCTTTAAATTGTACCGTGCCGTCATAACATTCGTTTTCGATATTACAAGTATATTTTTTTTGTCTGTCATCTTCTAGAGTATTGCGTTCTAGGAAGGCTGAACTACCAGTAAATATATCTTCATTATTTGTTTTCATTAATTTAGTCAGAATATCTTCTAATTGACCATGTTTATCATCATGATCTTCATCATGAAAAATATAACAACCAACTTCATAATCATCTTTGGTATAAATTTCATGATTATTTAAGGTAGGAAGCTCTAAAGAATCCTTTAAATCTGTAAGCCTAGTATCAACACCCTGATCATCTGAGTCTAAAAAGTATAAAAATCGATAATTTAATTTGTCATATTTTTGAATTTTTCTAATATTTTCTCTATTTAAATTTAAGTACATATCAACTATGGATTTGGCTCCATCACTACAAAAATTAGCATCTCCATCCAAATTATGAAAAATAACTAAAGTATCACCTTTTGTTAATACAGAATACGGGACTTTTGGCTTTGGACGTTGAAATTTAAATTCATAATCTTTAATTTTTTTGTTACCTAAGTTTTTTTGATAGAGTTCATTAAGTGGGGGAGGAAAATCCTTAACTTTCTTGCTATAAAATGTAAAACCTTGAATCAACAAGATCCTAGTCAAAAAAGCTATATCATGATCACCTTCACAAAAAACAATAATATGTTTACTCATGTGATTTACCTCGTAAATCAAAATCAATGGTGTCGATATATTCTTTCAATTCAGTCCCATCTACATGGACAGCCTCAACTGTCCCGTTATTGTTTTCTATGAAATAAGTTGATATTTCATCATTACGATAATCATTATTAACAAAAGCATCTATACATTCTTTTGAATGTGAGGTGAGGAATACTTGAACGTTAAATGTATCTGCAAGTTCTTGAACGAATTTGGTGAATTCAATTAATATCGAATTATGAATAGCAGTTTCAAACTCATCTAAACAAACTACTCCATTTCTAGCTGAAGCAAAACTTAACGCAATTTCAAATATTCTTTGTAGCCCTTCGCCATAGTTTGTAATTTCTATATTTTTGTCCTTAAACTTAGTGGAATCAACTATAAACCTTTGAATATCATCTACTTCATTTAACCTGATATCATTGATGGAGTTATCCACTTTCTTTAAGAATTTAACGACTAAGCTAATCGCTGTTTGCCCACTACTGTCTTTATTAATAGTGTTTTTATTATAAGTTTCTACCAGTTCGTCTGAATTATAAAAATACGGGCTTTTAAATATAGACTTACACAAATGCTCTACTTTTTCATTTTCTCTATTCAGAGTGTCATATCCAAAAGTATGAATTGTGTTAGTTAATTCTCGCTCATTCAATTTAGCTTTTAATAAGTATGAAGCAATATAATCATCACTCTTATTTATGTTCGATGCTTCAAATTTAGTAAACTGTACAGAAGTATTTGCATTATTAAATATACCCTGAACATCTATCACTTCATTTTCATCGAAAACTTCGTTAAGCCATATAGGGTTTAACAACTTCAGCTTGTTTTTTAATTTGATTATTTCTAAGAAAGAACCAACATCATTTTGTTTAGTTAAATAATATAATGCTTCTAATAAAGTAGTTTTACCGCTGTTATTAAAGCCAGCAAAAATATTGACTCTTTTTAAGTTATCAATATTGAATTTGTTAAAGATTTTATATTGATTTACTAGAAGTGATTTGAAATGAGAACTACTGGAGTCATGCTCAAAAGCTACAGAATGATTACCATGGTTTATTTCTAAATAGCTTTTTTGAGGTACAAATTCATTTAATTTAGCTTTAATATTTTCCAATGTTTCAATATCTTCATATTGAACCATATTCTTATAACTACTTAACTCATTAAAGCTATTTGAAAATTCTGTTAGTGACTTTTCATAATTAAGTTTGTCGACTTCACCACTAGCCATTAAACCGCGAATAATGCTTCTTGTTTTTTCCATTTCTGTTAATGCGGCTTCATTATTAATGAAAAGAGCAAGTTCCCTAATTTCTAAAGCCTTGGTAATAATAGGGTCTAATTCTTCATATTCTTCATATTCTTCATCAACCAATTCCTCGGTGATTGAAAACCAAGAAAACAATCTTTGCATGTTGGTTGTATTGTTACAAATGTAACCTTGTTCATCCCAATCTAACCAGTCTTTGATTTTGGGGCGTTTCATTATCTCAACAAAAAAGGAGTAATCTTTGCTCTCGAATTGGTCACCAAAATCACTATTTCGGTATTGAATTATTAGGTGATACGCTCTTTGTGAACTTCGTAACTTTATTTTTGTTATGCCTAAAGAGTCACAAAGTTGGTTTTCTTTAGTTGTATATTCATATGAATTCCAATAAGGCTTGAGAAAATCATAAATAAGTTGAGCTTGATTAATAGCAGACCATTTTTTATTGCCGCTTATATGTTTCAACCCCATTATTATTAAGTGTTTTTCTTTGCTTTCATTTGAATGTATTTCAAATGGAATTTTTTTGAAAATTTCAGGGTTTAAATTCCCTATACTAAGTCCATTTTCATGATCTTCTTGCAGCGCTTTTAGGGATGCAACTCTGCGGTTGCCCTCTATAACTAAATACCTATTTTGTCCCAAGTCTCTAACTTGAATCACATCAACATCTAAGAAGCCATTCGACTTAAAACTAGCTATCAAATCTTTTATATTTGATCTTTTGTTTCCTTCAATAAATGTAGACGAACGTTTTTGAATATTTTCATCAAATAGGTCACTTTCAGGAACCTCAATATAGCCATCGTTATCTACAAATCGATAATTGTTTGGATCTAAATAAAGATTTTTAAGATTGAAACTACGCCTTTTTGTAGTTTCAATTATTGGCTCATTCATAAATATTTCAGCTTAATATTGTTGATTTATAGAATCTGGTATCTCAATGAATGTTATAGGATTGAATCTATATGGGCAATGATTCTTAACTGAAGCCATTCACTAAAATGCAAATGGCTTTAGTTTAATAATCAACTATTACCACCGAAATCGGTCACCCATTTTCCCTGTGTTCACCTTCGCCAGAATATGCAGCACAAATAGTTGTTTAACCATGTAGATGTAAAAAAGATTGGTTTGGTTATATTCTCGTCATCTATGAATAATGCACATTTAAATTTTAATGAACTCCGCTTTTTCTGTGCAAATAGTATCTTTACTCAAAACGAATACTTAGGGAATGAAGCAAACATTTGTAGACCAATAAGTATTGTGAAAATCGAAAGTCAGCTTTCTGCATAAAGCACTCAATCAATGTCTACTCTTAGAGCTGCTTTTCTAGGAGTATATGGCGGCCCAAATGTCTCTAGCCGTGAAGGTCCGTTCTTTGTCTAAAGCCGTCATTAGCAAATCTATGGTGTCAGTCTGTAATGAGAGGCTTCCAGACATTTAACTAATATGACATGAGCCATTGCACTTGTTGTTTGACTTTATTCGAAGTCGTTATGCGCATTAAGCCTGATAGAAAGTCATTTCGAATTGAGTTTATACACCATGGCAGATTGGTTACCACATCAATGGCCACTAGACGAACTTGGTTAAGCAGACAATGGGTAAGACTTTGTGAATGGCTTGCATTATGATAATCATAACAGGAGAAATGATGATTTGAGGTAATATGGACGTTTTTGAAAAAGTAGATGCCACTATAGAAAGCGGGGCGACATCACTTAACTTAGGTGGTTTAGATCT
Organism: Paraglaciecola sp.; assembly: GCF_039964565.1. Taxonomy (GTDB): domain Bacteria; phylum Pseudomonadota; class Gammaproteobacteria; order Enterobacterales; family Alteromonadaceae; genus Paraglaciecola. The sequence goes on along the minus strand of NZ_JBDVXF010000024.1, from coordinate 3,570 downwards.
TACTAAATTACCGGTTGAGATAAGCCAGTTGACGCAGTTGGAGAAACTTGGCCTTATGGCCAACCAACTAACAGATTTGCCAGCCGAGATAGGTAAGCTGACTCAGTTAAAAGAGCTTGACCTAAGTTACAACGAACTCACAACTTTGCCAGCGGAAATAGGTAATCTGAGGCAGTTGGAAGTACTTCTGCTGGATAACAACCAACTCACAGCTTTACCAACCGAGATAGGCAAGCTTACAAAGTTGACACGTATTTACCTATATAACAATCAACTTACAGATTTGCCAGTCGAGATAGGTAAGCTGAGTCGGCTGAGAATACTTGACCTAAGATATAACCAACTCATAAATTTGCCTGATACGATAGGTAATCTAAAGAGACTCGAAGAGCTTGAATTAAGAGAGAACAAACTTTCAGCCTTGCCGGTTAATATACGTAAGCTGAATCAGTTAAAAGCGCTTGATTTATCTGATAACAAACTCACAGCATTGCCAGTCGAGATTGGTCATCTGAGACAATTGATAGAGCTTTATATAAGCAACAGTCAAATCAAAGATTTACCAGTCGAGATAAGCCAGTTGACGCAGTTGGAGAAACTTGGCCTTATGGCCAACCAGCTAACAGATTTGCCAGCCGAGATAGGTAAGCTGACTCAGTTAAAAGAGCTTGACCTAAGTTACAACGAACTCACAACTTTGCCAGCCGAGATAGGTGAGCTTACGCAGTTGACAACGCTTGACCTATACCGGAACAATCTCACAACCCCACCTATAGACATTGCAGAAATGGGCATAAACGCCATACGAGAATATTTCGTTCAACAAAGTAAACATGGCGCTCAAAAACGATACGAATGCAGTGTTATGCTGTTAGGCGCGCCAAACGTAGGGAAAACGACCCTGAGGAGAAAAGTAGAAAACCCTAAGTTTATAGCAGATGAGAGCGAGCCAAGAACTGTAGGCGTGGATATTCTGCACTGGCCGTATAAATTCAGGATGAATGAAACTGAAGAGACTGCGTATACACATTGGTTTGATTTTGGCGGCCAAGAAATTCAACATATGTGTCACCAGTTTTTCATTAACCCTAACGCCTTCAATGTGCTCGTCTTCCCTGATGATAAATGTGAAGAAACAGTCAGTTATTGGATTTCATTGCTGCAAAACATGAATCCGACTAATACGATTTTACCCATCTGTAATCAGTTTAACGGTGGTAATTATACGCCTGCATCACTTACAAATATCGAATATTTACCACAATTGACCGTTAACTTAAGCGACTGCAATCAGGAATTGTTTAACGCTAATTTAGCGCTCATTAAAGCCATATCACAACCTACATTCAGCGTCACGCAATCGAATGGATAACACCTTGGGCTAAGGTTATCGATGAGCTAAATGTGATTAAGAATGATGGTAAACCGTACATCCCTATCGAAGGATTTAGGGGAGTCTGTGTAAAGCATGCAATAGACAATAAAGAAGGACAAGATTTACTGCTTGGTCACCTTAATGCCATCGGGCAAGTGCTCTATTTCCCTAAAATTGAATTAGAGACTGTTTACATCAATGCAAATTGGTTAATCAAGGCTATTTATACTTTGTTTAAGCCAGAAAATAACATTGTGCATAACGGCTATTTTTCTTTTGGCGAGTTATCACATTATTGGTCTGAGGAAGACAAGGAAATTGGTCGGGATGCCTATTCAGAAAGCGACCAAGGAAAGCTAAAGCGTTTGTTGTCGCATGATGGCTTTAATATTTGTTATGACATCTCAGAAGAAGACGACCTATTTTTTGTACCGCAGTATTTATCCAATGCCCGGTTGGATTCATCTTGGAATAAGGCTGATGAGACACATGGGAAAAAAGAGATTTTCCTGTACAAAGTGTGCATAGTACCGCTTGGGTTTATGTCACAACTAATCGTTAAGCTATCTAATTATCTTGCTTTAGAAGGTGACTTTCGGTGTCATTGGCAGGACGGTATGGTGTTAAGGTTTCAAGATGCATGGGCACTCATTGAGAAAAGCGATACACAAGCGCACGGTCAACATATCGTCGTGCGGTTAAAAGGATCCCTTGCTTCGATAGAGAAGCTACGAGACGCTATTTTTACTAATTTGCGAGAAGCTTTTACATCATTTCATTTCTATAATGGATATCGGCATGTTGTGCCTTGTGAGTATTGTTATGACAATGAAATATCAGGCCACAGTTTTGAATTGCGTGATAATACAAGCACATGTCCAGAATGCGGCACGATAAGGGTAGATTTACATCGATTAAAAGAAGGAAATATAACCGTGAATGACAATTCCAAAACCTACAATATTTCAGATTCGCAAGCCGTTGTAGCGGGTGAAAATAATTCTGCGACTATCATCATGGATGGCGTAGAAATAGGTGATACTGAGCAAAAAAGAATTCAACAAGAATCCCAACTTGATGAATTAATAACTTTGATGAAAAGCAGTCAATCATTGCCCAATAAAGAGGATTACATTCGTTATGCCAATAACGCCAAAGGTGAATTGGTTGAATCAGATGGCAGCGAACAGGGATTTCAGAAGTGGCTTAAAAAGACTGCTTTATTCTTAGATAACATAGAGCAAAGCTCGGATTTATATAAGCGAGGTAAAGATATCCTCATAGGGATTGGGTTGGCTGGCTTGGCATAACCAGTAAAGTTCAGCCACTTCAATTCCGTTGTTCCTGTTTAAAATCACAAATTTACTTACCACGACTAATGGCTAGCTATTGTCGTAAGACTTACCAAATGCTTTATGTCTTCTTTTCGCTCTAAGCGGTCATCGAGCTATACTGATTGGCACCAAAAGTTCTTTTTTCCTATGCTCTAAAACTTGAAATGTGTTTAGAAGTAATACTACTCTGCAATTAAGGATTGTATTAATATAAACGATCTATTGGTCAATAAAGTTATAAATACCTTAAACAAAGTAAATGCAGATATGAGTATATTGCTTGGTAAGCTAAGTATAATAAGAGGTTCACGCATTTGGACATAAGTTCAGTGAACCTAGAACTCACACAATAAGGTAGAACTAGTTATTTATTGAATTCCGATTTGGGTGGACACTTGTAAGCTGAATTATAATGTAAAAGCTTTACATCTAGGCTTTCCGTAGTCCTCAGTTGCACGGAATTAGCAAATATATTGAGAATACAAAAATTAACATTTAGACAGAAAAACATTAAAAGAAAACTAATTCCCACCTTTATTGCCAAATTGGATATCGCGGAATTTTAGTTATGTCTTTTAACTCATTGTTTTTAAATAAGTTCCCATAGTTGAAATAATTCCCACTGTTTATGCAAATGATCAAAATTCAGCATATAGATAGTATTCAGTTACATCCACACAAAAAGTTATGACTTCCCATACCTAAGTATCACCTCACAGCTTTTTTAATCCATTCAAATGGTTTTTAATGAATCCATCGACACGCAGCAACAGCTGCATAACAAACTACACTCGAGGAACTTAACCATGTTGAAAATAGTTAAAACTTCTATCGCTATCGCTACTATCTCTTTATTCTCTG
>NZ_JBDVXF010000023.1:0-54706 GCF_039964565.1 Paraglaciecola sp. | reverse complement strand
TTTGGTGTGACATTGACCAAGTACTTTGATAAAAGTTGTCTTACATTCATAGTGTTTTCCGTGATTATTTTTGTTTGGCGATAGAATTGATCACCAAACACTATGAATGTTCACTTTTTTCTAATTATCTCATTGTTTTTTTATGAGTATTTCGTGGGGATTCGTCAGGGTCAGAGATGTTGATATCGCAGAACTAAAGAGATATCTATAAGCTATGGGAGCCTAGAAAATTGTTTTGTGGTTTCTTGCTCAATGCGCTGACAAGTACAAAACCGAGTCGAGCCTTTTGATATATCTACAGTTCTGATTTCCCCTGCCCATTCAAACACATCTTGAAAAAGTTGTTGATGTAGTGTTTTTAGGTGAGTTAAATTGAATGAATTTATGGATGATATAGCGGATGAATATTCAGTATATCTAACGGAGGTAAATGCTAATTCTGCATCTTTTAAAGTAGCGTCATCTAGAATATTTAATTTGTTTTTCAGTACCTCGAAGTTGGGGTAACAATTATTATTCTGACTTATACCATACTTATCGCGCATACTTTAATTGTAGTTCTTTGATAGACTTGCCTTCATTTTCTTTTTTTAAAGATAAGCCCTCATAGCGAGAGCTTGTCTCAAAATTACTCAATTTAGGAGTGAAAATTCGAGCTTGTTGCTCTTTATTTTTTAAAATTACATTGGCCATATTGTCCCCCCAGAATTTGTTCAAATTATAAGTTATTCTAAGTATATGTTCTTTATGCTGACACTATTAACGCAATCCATTACCAACTTGTGCTTGAGGCGATATTAAGGTGTACAAGTGAGCTGTTTAATTAGAGTGCGTTATGGCACATCAGAATTGCAAAAACATTTACCTTAAGGTGGCTAGGTTGAAAAAGCTGAAAAAGAGGTCGCATTCCATTACAGGTCTCATTGTAATTGCTCGAAGTATAGGCGCTATTTATCCTTAGGTTCTGTCTGAAAATTTATAATACAAAATCACTACGTTTTTAAGGAATACGACCTCTTTACACTTTTATCCTTATCCCCTTATCCCCTTATCCCCTTATCCCTAGTCAGTGTGAATAACACCCAATTAGTATTTTAACGGTTAAAAGTAATTAGATTGATTGTGTCTGTAATAAAATCGTCATTTGTTAGCTGCATACTCCGCGCGGTTCGCCCCAAAAAGCCATAGGAGTTAGAGTTTGAAAATAATACGCCAAAACATAAGGAACAAGCTGTTGTTGTTGCTTTGTTCATCATTGTTGCTGTTGGTTGTCGCATTTTATATTGGGTTTTATTCGTTACGAGGGGTAATTGAAGATTATAGCTTTACCATTAACCAGGATGTGCACTTCATGACTGAAGTGGCAGAACTTAATGTTTTGTTTAAGACACAAGTTCAAGAATGGAAAAATACATTGATTAGAGGTAAAAACCCCAAACAATTAGCTAAATATTGGGGCAGTTTCAATAAACATGCTGATCTGATCCAAGAAAAGTATCAATACCTACTTTCTGTGGTGCCTAGGCAACAACCTGGCTATCAACATCTAAAAGTTTTCGCCGATAATTATCCAGCAATGGTGGCAGCATACCGTGAAGGTTATGCTGCGTTTATTGCGACTAAAATGGATATTGCGATAGCAGATGCAAGCGTAAAAGGCATTGACCGGTCGCCGACCAATGATTTAAATCAGGCTGTCATGGCCATGAATCGTCAGATCGACACTAAAAAAGCTCTTATGGATGACCGTGGTTCCTCAGCGTTTTTAATCACTATCATTGTGGTATTAATTGCCATTCTATTAACAATGACCTTAGTTGCATGGTTTATAGATTCTCGGATTGTGAAGCCTCTGAACAGGGTTAATCGTGTTTCCAAAAGCATAGCCAATGGCGATTTCTCTGATGAGATGCGCTGCAATATTTACGACCAAATTGGTCAGGTTTCCAACAACTTTAATCTAATTCAAGACGGTTTGAGTCATGCTCTAAGTGATATTAGAGGAGACGTAAAGACGCTTGGAGGAACCATCGAAGAGCTACTGCTTGCTTTTGAGGATGTTAGCCGTGGATTGACGTTACAAATTGAAGGAACGCAAAAACTCAGTACAACTATGAACGACATGACCCAATCAAATCATTCGGTAAACGAGGCAATTCATCAAGCCAATGCTTTCGTTACCGAGTCAAATGATCTCGCTGACAAAGGCCAACTTAAATTCGATGAAAACGTTAAAACCTGTCAAAAAATGCTTGATTCCACTCTTCATGCTTCGGATATTATTACCGATTTAAAAAATGATTCTGACAATATTGGTAGCGTGATTAATGTTATCAATGGCATTGCTGAGCAGACCAACTTATTGGCATTGAATGCCGCTATAGAAGCTGCAAGAGCCGGAGAAACAGGACGTGGCTTTGCCGTTGTAGCTGGCGAAGTGCGTACCTTAGCTAACAAAACTCAACAGTCTACTCAGCAAATTTCACATAATATTACCAAGCTACAAAGTGAAGCCGACAAGGCAGTAAAGGCAATGAGTCAAGGTAAAGAGCAAGCTGAAATTAGTTTAGAGCAAGCCAAAAGTTCACAGCTATTCGTCGACAAATTGCATGCGGCGTTTAATCAAATTAGCGGACTCAACCTAATGATTGAACAAGAAATGCAGATCCAGAAGCGGCAGACTGACCAAATTTCACAATTTCTAAAGGAGCTTGATATTCAAAGTAGTAAATCTTATCAACAAACTAAAGTTATGCAGGGGGCATCTGATGTTTTGACAAATATTTATGCAAGCATTGCATCGTCAATCAAAGGATTTAGACTTAAACATATTTAAGTTTGAGTGAGTTCAAATTCCAAATGTAGTTGTAGGGCAGTGTAGTATTTTTTCAAAAATACTACTTAGTTTAGGGCTGCTAGCAATTAAGAACTGGTTTCACTACTGCTATCGCGCTCGTAAACCACTACTTGGTCGCGGCCATTATTTTTGGCTCGATAAAGAGCCGTATCTGCCAAAAGCATAAAGTTCTCTATGCTGTCGTTGGGTGAGTATTCGACGATACCGATAGAGAGTGTCACCTTACACTCTGGGAGCCCTACCTTATGGCTCAAAGTCGACATTTTAGTGCGCAGGCTATCTGCAACTTTAAATCCATCTATGCTGTTAGTGTGGCTAAGAATTAATAAAAATTCTTCACCTCCAATACGACCAATTACGTCGGATTCTCGAAGATTCTGCTTACAAAGTAAGGCAAATTCCTGTAGCACTTTATCACCCGCTACGTGACCGTATGAATCATTGATTTCTTTGAAAAAATCTAAATCTAACATGGCAATACACAAGCTATTACCGTACCTGTTGCTAAGCAACATCTGTTGTTCTAATAAGGTTAAGGTATGTCGACGATTATATAAGCCAGTTAAATCGTCACGAGTAGCCAGTTTTACAAGGTTACGCTTGTGTGCTTTATTGCGAAAAACGATAATTCCCAATAAACCACAAACGATGGTCGCAAAAGCAGTACTAAGGAATAGCTGTACATTTTGGTTTTTTTTGTCCTTTAGCTGTAATCGTTGCAATGAATTTTTTTGTGAAAGGACCGCATTTTCTTGCTGTGTCAATTGCATTTCAAAACCTGATCGAAGCTGATGAAGTTGTCGAGTACTTTCAGAATTTTGCTGTTCTTTATGGTTTTCAAACGCCTGTTTTAGAGTTTCATACGCGACTTTAAACTGAGCTTGTTCATATAATAATCTAGCCTGCAGCACATCATAATCTGATGCGTGAATTAACATGCTGTTTCGATTAAATAGAGTTGTGGCTTGTTGAAAAAAGATTTCTGCTTCAGCGATTTTTTTTGTATCTAGGGCTAGCTCTGTCAATAACATATTAAGAATAAAATTCATTTGAGGATTGTCAGCCTGCTCAAAAATACTTGCTGCCTTTTTCAGCTTTATTTCGGCTTCTAAATAGTTTTCTTCTTGTATGTCTATGGATGCCAATTCTTTTAATGCATAACCGACGCCTTGTAAATCATCGATTTTTTCAGCTAATTGTAGCGATTCGCGTAATTGAGCTTTTCCAAGTTCAAGCTTATCAATGCCTCGATTCGCTCGACCTAATCCGTATAGGGCGATACTTAGTTCTAAATCTGCGCCATTTAGACGGTGTGCTGTAACGGCCTCTTCATAAAACGGAATTGCTAAATCATATTCACGACGATACTCATAGACTTGCGCCAACATTGACGCTACGTGGGCTTTACTTAATTCGTTAGGATCATTGCTAGCCAGTGAATAGGCTTGTTGGAAATCATTAAGCGCAGCCACATAGTTAGGTAGACTCGTTTGAATTATGCCTCTGGAGTATAATGCTTGCAGATACAGTTTGGATTGCTGGTTGCGTTTAGCCCAAACTACTGCTGAGTTGACTCCTTCCATAGCCTGAGCAGGGTTACCAATTAGTTCTAGCGCATCAGATTCTGCAATTTTACAGTTGTGATACAACCATGGCTGCTGTTTTTCAGACACAAAATTTAGGGCAGTGCGTGCATGGTTCAAAGACTTCTGAGGATAGGCTAGGTTGTAATAAGCCCGTGATAAAAAAAGATGATGTTGAGTATGAATTATATCAGGCTGATTTTTGTTCGGTACATCATTGCTAAGTTTATCAATAACTTCTTGGGGGGAATTAACTAATATTGTTGCGTAATCTACAAAAGGTGATGAAAATTCCATAATTTGCGTGTGTTGCGACTTAGCAGTAGCAGCAAACACAAGCCAACTAAATAAAATCAAACACCTTAGCAAAAGAGTTCCTCTGTTTTTTTACTCGATATCAGCCATTAAACGCGTCGTTCACTCTGTTATGGTGTCAATGTTATCACTAAACACTGGCAGTTGGTTAATCAATCAACAATCTCAGTCACCCATGCGATATATAATCAGTATAGTTGGGTGCATTAAGTACTTAAACACGCTTCAAAAAAAATGTTGAGATAAGATGAAAATAATTCTAAGTGGTAATTCGTTATGCAGTGTTTAAAAACAGCCTTTCATTCTGGTGTCGCTCCTAGCGATGTGTCACCTCTGAGTGAATATAAAGTCATCGAGCGTCATGCAACAAGAGCTATCGTAGTAAAGGGAGAAAAGATTCTCTTACTTTACACTCGGCGTTACGACGATTATAGCCTTCCTGGAGGTGGTATTGACAAAGGCGAAGAAGTAGAAGAGGGCTTAATTCGAGAGCTTAAAGAAGAAACCGGCGCATTGGGTATTTGCAATATAAAACCTTTTGCTAGGTATGATGAATATCGTCCATGGCATAAATCCGATGGAGATTTCATACATATGATTTCATATTGTTATGAGTGTGATGTTGACGAAGAGTTAGGGGACACTGCACTAGAGTCCCACGAAATAAAAAATGGTATGAAACCGCTTTGGATAAATATTTATGAGGCTATTGCTCACAATAAAGAGGTGATGATTAATAGCGATAAAAAAGGCCTTTCGATTGAGCGCGAAACCTATCTGTTACAACAAATTGTTGAAAAGATCTTGTGTATTGATGGCGACAATTAGTGTTTAAACTTAAATTATCGAATGGTTAGAGGAAGAGCATTATTTCAGGTTAAAGGTAGTGCGAAATATACTTTAAATGGATTGTACAAAGTATATTTCGCGAATGTCTAAATGAATTACTCTTGTTCTTTGTAGCGACGCTCTACCTTGGATAATAAAGCGGGATTTTCAATTTCTAAAATTACAACTTGATGTAAAACAATCCTTCCTTTTACATCAGACGATGCGTCTATAGTGAGGGTCGGAGGGTTATGTTCACGTGATTTTTCACTCCACCAACCTTGGTTTTCTTGCGACTCAAACTCGATATCTCCTGTTACAACCGATGCGTCAGTAAGAGTAATGCTGCCATTTTTAGTTGTAATGTCATCGCTTACAAAGGTTTGGGTGAGATAAATGTCGCCATTTACAGTGGTAATGTCTTTGCCTACCATGGACCCAGCGCCAATAGTAATATTGCCGTTTACAGTACTGACGTCACGTTTTACTGATAAATAGGATTGTGCTTGAATATCGCCATTAACAGTTGATAATTCATGAACTTGGACGTTATCTGCTATTTCAATATTGCCATTTACAGCATCAACATCACGAGCGCTTGCGTTGTTATCAAAAGTGATATTGCCATTAACTGAAGAAACGTCACCTACACTTTGGTTTTCCGCAACGTCTACACCACCGAATACACTGCTGTATTCGTTATCATCGCTGTAATTTTCACCGTGGCCACCTACATGGATGATGCAGCCTGAAGTGCTTAGGGTTAAAGCTGTTAGCAAGGCCGCGGTTGTTAGTTTAGAAAATCTCATAATTGCCCTTTGTGTGTAGTGAATAAATTATTTTTGTTGTGAAGTTACCTTTTATAGGCACAGCAGAATGTGTGCCAAATAGGTAAGTAATTGATAAATATAGGTACTTTTGTTTTCGCTGATAGTTGGTCGCTGTTAGATCGCAAAAAGTTGGTTAATTTAGCAAATAATTGGTTAATTAGATTGCTTGCTCTTCAATGGATTTTTTAGTTTCCCAAGGTTTAGATATAGTTGATTTGGCTACGGACAACAAAATTGGGATTAATCACAAAGATACTTGTATTTGTGTACCACTTAGGCCATCTTGCTTAGCTTGTTAAATTTTACCTCTTAGTAGTTCGAGACTCTTAATGCTTACATCAGAACAAAAAAAATCTTACCAAAAAAACGGCTATTTGGTTCTAGACCAATGCTTTTCTGCCGAGCAGATGAGTGTGCTAAAAAACTCAGCGAATAAAATAGTCGCAGACTTTGACCCTAACTCTACCCGAGCGGTTTTTTCTACTGAGGATCACAGCAAGACGCGAGATGATTACTTTTTATCCTCGGGTGATAAAGTACGGTGTTTTTTTGAAGAAGATGCCTTTGATGACAAAGGTGAGCTTAAACAAGATAAATCTTTGAGTATTAATAAAATTGGTCATGCCTTGCATCGCCTAGTACCGGAATTTAAAGATTTTAGCCATAGCCAAAAAATTCGAGACATTGCATTAGATTTAGGACTGGTTAAACCACAAATTCACCAATCTATGTACATATTTAAACAGCCTAAAATTGGCGGCGTGATCCGTTGGCATCAAGATGCCAGCTATTTTTTCTCGACACCTCTTTCTGTTGTAACATTTTGGCTTGCAGTGGAAGACGCCACTTTAAAAAATGGATGTTTACAAGTGCAATCGGGTGGGGATCCCATACCTTTAAAAGAGCAGTTTTTACGTTTTCCAGACGACACTACTGAATTAAAGGTATTACATGATATGCCTTGGCCAGATGATAACAGTGCTAAACCCTTAGAAGTTAAAAAAGGCACCTTAGTGGTTTTCAACGGGCTGTTACCACACTTTAGTGCGCCTAATATATCGGATAAGTCACGTCACGCCTTTACCTTGCATATTACCTGTGCAAATACTGCTTATGCCAAAGAAAATTGGCTGCAAGCAGCGCCAAGTCCACTTTAGTTTTTATCAAAGCAATACACGTTTACCACTGGCCGCTGATGCAAAGGCGGCCTGTACCACATGTATATCTCGCAGACCTTCTTCACCAGGCACTAGTAGGGGGCCTTTACCCAAAATGGCCAGAGCATCGTCATCCATTTGTATTGCTTGTTGCAAACCTTTAATGGGCGGAAAATGTCGCCCGTCACTTGTTAATCCTGTAACTCCACTATATTCCGACATCGGACTTAATTGATACCAACCTTTTTCACAGTCGAGTTTAATTTGGTTAAAGCCTTTCACCATGCTCGTGGCACATTCCGCTATTACCCCTTCAGGAAATTCCAGAGTAAAATAAGTGGTTTCGTCGACTTCTTTAAATATGTGTGGATGTGACTTGTCATGTCTGGCTGTAATTGCAATGGGTTCAAGTCCAGTTAAAAATCTCGCCCCGTTGAGCGGATACACGCCCATATCATACATAGCACCACCACCCATTGCCTTTTTCATGCGCCAATTATCTGCAGCCATACCGTTACCCGCATAACCGGCTTGGCTGAGAATACTTTGGACTTTTCCGTAGGGCTTAGTATTTTTAAAGGCCATCAATGCCCGGGTGTTGGGTTCGTGCTGCATGCGATAACCAACTGTGAGCTGGACTTTGTTTTTATTACATACATCGATTATTTGTTGGCACTGTTGGGTAGTCATCGCCATGGGTTTTTCACACCACACATGTTTACCGGCGTTGGCTGCTATCTCACAATATTTAAGGTGTAATGCGGTTGGTACAACGATATAAATGACGTCTATATCTGGGTTATTGGCGATTTCGTGCATGTTATCGTAGGAGTACACGTTTTTGTCTGGGATAGAATAACGTTGTTGCCAAGAGGAAATTTTACTTGGAGAGCCGGTGACAATACCGCGCAATTCACAATGTTGAGTAAGTTCTAATGCTGGAGCCAACAAACCTCTGCTGTAATAACCCAAGCCAACTAGTGCCACTCCCAGCTTTTTTGATGTCTGACTATGGGCATTAAATGCCAAGCTAGTTGATAAACTTGTGGCTATCCCTGAAGCTGTCATTTGCAGAAATTGTCTACGTGATAATTTAGACATGGCGTACCTTTATTTATTGAGGTTAACTTTAGAGCATATGAAATATCCTTATGCCCTATGTTTTGTTTCAGTTATCAGTGTTATTTAATGTAGTATTTGGGTCAAATTATATAGTCCTGCTATTTTAAGAACCCGAGTAAAAGACCAGTGTATCAATTAGAAAATTTCAGTTTAAAGGATCAGGTGTCACAGCAAGAGTGGCAAACACGCGTAGATTTAGCTGCATGTTATCGATTAGTAGCAGATCATGGCTGGGGAGATTTAATCTATACCCATTTGTCGGCAAGAGTGCCAAATACCGATCACTACTTAGTGAATGCCTTTGGTTTGACCTTCGATGAAGTGACGGCTTCTAATTTAGTCAAAGTGGATCTTTCAGGCAAGGTATTAGACGGTTCGCCTTATCAAATTAACCCCGCAGGTTTTACTATCCACAGTGCTATCCACCAAGTGCGTCATGATGCCCAATGTGTGATCCATTTGCATACCAAAGCCACAATATCCGTGGCAACAGTGCAAGGTGGATTAAAGCCTTGGAGTCAATATGCGATGTTTTCGTTGTCATCATTAAGTTATCACGGTTATGAAGGTCTGGCGGTAGACGAGGATGAAAAGGTGCGGTTACAAGCTGATCTTGGACAAAGCAACCACATGTTGTTGCATAATCATGGTGGACTGACTTTAGGGGCAACGGTTGGTGACGCCTTTATGCGTTTTTATGATTTACAACGAGCTTGCGAAATTCAAATGGAATTAATGCAAAGTGGTCAAGGTATAATCGAAATCCCCCAAGAGATTGTTGATGGTATTTATGCTCAAGCAAACATTGTGCATAGTGGCGAAACCGGCGGACAAAAAGCGTGGCCTGCTATGTTACGACGGGCCTACAAACTAGACCCTTCATTTTGTGAATAGCGTGTTCCTTGGAACGCTAAAGTTAAAGATCATTAAAAATAGGAAAAAATATGAAAGTTACCCGTGTTGAGATTTTCGACATTCATTGCCCTAAACGCCCACCTTGGAATCCTGTGTTTATTCGCATTCACACCGATGAAGGTATCTCTGGTGTAGGTGAAGCAGGCCTTGCCTATGATTTAGGCCATAGCGCAGCAGCCCATATGATCAAAGAAATTGCCGAAGCCATGTTAATTGGTTTTGATCCCATGAATACCGAACTGTTATGGTCGCGTATGTTACGTGAAAGTTTCTGGGGATTGGGCGGTGGACCAGTGTTATATGCGGCTATGAGCGCCATTGATACAGCGTTGTGGGACATTAAAGGCAAAGCATTTGGTGTGCCGGTGTACCAACTTTTAGGTGGTAAAACAAACGGAAAATTAAGAACCTATGCGAGTCAATTACAATTTGATTGGGATAAAGAATGCACTAAGTTGACCCAACCACAGCAGTACGCAGAAGCCGCACTTAAGGCTGTTGCCGAAGGCTATGATGCGGTTAAAGTTGACCCAATAGTATACGACGCAGAGGGGAATTCATCTTTTGACCGCACTAAGTTATTTACTAAACCACAAATGCGCTTATTTGGAGATAGATTAAGGGCTATTCGCAGTGCAGTTGGCGAAGATGTAGATATTATATTTGAGTCACATTCATTGATGGGCGCAGCCTCGGCAATTCAGATGGGTGAAATAATCGAAGAAGTTGGCTGCATGATGTACGAAGAGCCAGTGAATTATTTGAATTCGGCGGTACATAAAAAAGTAGCAGAAAACGTACGAGTACCTATTGCTGGTGGTGAAAGACTTTATCATCGTTGGGATGTGCGTCCTTATTTTGAAGACCAAAGTATAGATGTATTACAACCAGACGTAGGACTATGCGGCGGCTTTACCGAAACCAAAAAGGTGTGTGATTATGCTGATGTGTACGATATTCGTGTACAAGCCCATGTGTGTGGCGGACCTGTTGCTACTGCAGCAAGCTTACACTTAGAAACGGCCATTCCTAACTTTTTAATTCACGAGCACCATACTTACGCCATTAAAGAGTGGAATCGTGAGTTGTGTATTCAAGATCCCCAGCCAGTAAACGGTTTTTTTGAAGTATCGGAAACACCAGGTATCGGTATCGAGTTAAATGATGAGTTGGTATACCGTTCGCCTAATATGGAAGTGAAGTAGCAGATTTATTTAGAGTTCAAAGAGACAAAAAAAAGGGCGTTGATGCTCACCATCAACGCCCTTTTTTTAGTTTAGAGTGATTAAGCCGCGTCAGCCTGGATCCCTGGTTTTTCGTCTACCAAGTTTAGATCTTTGTCTAACAGCTCTAAATCAAACGTAAACTCATCAACACGTATCGCGACTTTACGTTTATCGTTGTAGTCGATGACTAAGGCTACGTCTTCTGGGGTTAGATCCCCAGCTTGCTGTAGTTTAGCTACCGCATTTTCAAAAGAAACGTAAGGTACCACTGGGGTTTTACGTAATGCCTTTTGAATTTTCTTAAGCTGTGGCATCACAGCGTGTTTGGCTTTGAACGCTTGCTCATTGATGTCGTTGCCGTCCCCAGGGATGACTTTCACTAAATGTGTTAACTGAGCTTTGATGCTGGTGTCTTGCATAGATGCTTCAGATAAGTTGCGTTTTAAATCGTCAGAAATGCCTTTCACTGCAGTAGTGTAGGTATTGGTTAATAGTCGCATTAAGCCACGTACTGCTGTGTTAGGGAAATTCCCAATAAATTCATTGAGTGCGGTTTCGCCTTTATTTAAACACCACTGAATAGCATACTCGAAGTAAGGTAAGGCTTCATTACGGCTTTCAACACGTTGCTCGTAAAAACGCACCACGGCCATAGCCCCATACATGTAGCTCATTACGTCACCTAGGCGTGCTGATAACATTTCTGCTTTTTTCAAATCGCCGCCTAATACTAGAAGTGATAAGTCAGCCATCGGCGCTAATTTAGCGGCGAGTGAATTCATGCGTTTTTCGTATTTGCGCACTTCTGGCAAAGCTGATTCGGCACCACGTGTGAAAGGTAGGTAACTTTTCGACAAACTGCGGAACGCATTTTTCACGCTAAAAGCAACGGTTTTACCTAATACCTTATTGAATCGTGAATCAGCGCCTTTTTCGTTGCTATGGATTAAATCGACCATTTCTTTCAAATGAGGATGACAACGCATAGTGCCTTGGCCAAAAATCATCAAACTACGGGTGAGAATATTGGCGCCTTCTACAGTAATAGCGATAGGCAAGGAAACATAAGCACTGGCTAAGGTGTTTTGTGGTCCGCGTTGAATAGCTTTACCCGCTTGTATATCCATGGCTGTATTTACCACATCGCGACCTAGTTCAGTCATATGATATTTAGCCATTGCTGTTACTACACCTGGTTTGAGACCAAGATTGAGACCTTCTGTGGTTAATACTCGCATGGCTTCTAGAATGAAAGTTTTACCTGCGATGTCAGCCATTTCTTCTTGAATACCTTCAAAGCGACCAATAGGTACACCAAACTGTTCACGTACAAATGAATATTCAGCTGTAGACTTAAATGAGGTTTGTGCAGACGCCACCCCCATAGCGGGCAATGAAATACCACGGCCTGCACCTAAACAAGCCACCAACATTTGCCAACCGCGACCGATATTGTCTTGGCCTCCGATAATGAAGTCCATTGGGATAAATACATCCTGACCACGTGTCGTACCGTTATAAAACTTAACACCCATTGGATCATGACGATTACCGAGTTCTACACCTGGGTGCGACTTTGGAATAAGCGCGCAAGTAATACCTAATTCTACTTGGTCACCTAACAATCCATCTAAATCGAATACTTTAAACGCTAAACCTAAAACTGTAGCGATAGGAGCTAGCGTGATGTAGCGCTTATCCCATGAAACTTTAAGACCGATTACTTCTTTACCTTCCCACATGCCTTTTGTGACTATGGCTGCATCTGGAATAGCACCAGCATCTGAACCCGCTTCAGGGCTAGTTAATGCAAAACAAGGAATATCTTTGCCTACTGCTAGGCGAGGTAAGTAGTGATTTTGCTGCTCGGCAGTACCGTAGTGCATTAACAACTCACCCGGTCCCAAAGAGTTAGGTACCATTACTGTTACTGCTAAGGCACCACTTTTGGCCGCTAGGGTGGCTACTATGGTGGAGTTAGCATAGGGAGTAAATTCTAAACCGCCAAATTTTTTAGGAATGATTAGTGCAAAAAATTTGTTAACAGATAAGAAATCCAAAATATCTTGTGGTAGATGCTTGGCTGTTTGTAAATCAAAGTCATCCACCATTGCCAGTACTTGTGCCACTGGACCGTCCAAAAAAGCTTGTTCCTCTGAACTCAGTTTAGCGCTAGGTACATTACGTAAAGCATGCATGTCAGGTTTACCCTGATAAATAGAGGATTCTAACCAAACATCGCCAGCTTCTAAGGCTTCTTGCTCAGTAATTGAAATAGGGGGTAATACTTTTTTAAGACTTGTTCTAATACTCATTTTTAGCTCATCCGCTCATCTGACCAGTTGAGGTTTATAATACTAGTTTTCACAAAAAGATCAAAATTCTTTGGTATGTTGCCGCATCGATTGTTACGTAAATGTATTCGTTTTCGGAATAAAAACTAAATTTATCAATGGTATAGTTGGCAATATCAATCATTAGATAAAACCCAATTATTTTTAAAAATAGTTGAAAAAAATTAGTTTTGAAGTGGTTTAAAAGTAATCTTTATTAGGCCGTATTGCATATTTAGGCCTAGAGTTTATGTCTAACATGCTATTCTCACTGTGGTGAATTTTGTGTGTAATAACTATAGATATTGTGGATCATTAGGTTGGAAAAATGAGGTTGGATGAATAAGTGAAAAACACCTGGCTAGACTTTGCGGTTAACCGACCAAAAACGGTTCTTATTGTAGGATTTTTAGTTATCTTTGCCACTGCGTTTGGTGCCAAAAATTTGTATTTTCGAGGGGACTATAAAGTGTTCTTCGAAGAGTCCAATCCGCAAAGAATGGCCTTTGAGCAGATGCAAAACACTTTTAGCAAAAATGATGGTGCCAGCATTATTATTGCCCCCAAATCAGGGGACGTCTTCAATTTGCAAACGTTAACTTTGGTCCATGAAATGACCAAAGAGGCAGAACAAACGCCTTTATCTATTCGCGTGGATTCGTTAACAAACTTTCAGCATACCTGGGCTGAAGATGATGACATGATCGTTGAGGACTTAGTGTATGACGTCGCTGACCTCAATGAACAACGCTTTGATGATATCCGCAGCATTGCTTTAAGTGAACCGAACTTGGTCAATCGCATTGTTTCACCTAATGGCGATGTCACGGTAATTAACGTATCAGTAAACCTTCCTGATGGGGATCAAACCGCTGATGTGAATCGAGTCACTCAGTCAGTTAAAGCGTTAACTGAACAGTTCAAGGTTAAATATCCAGAGCACGATTTTTATCATACAGGCGTGGTCCTGATGAATTATTCTTTCGCGACATTTGCAGAGCGAGATTTTGTCACTATTGTTCCCCTGATGTTCTTGACAGTTATTATTATCATGTGGCTGTTGTTAAAAACTGCGGTAGGGACGTTTTCGACTATCGTGGTAATAGCGACCAGCATAGCCGCAACTATGGGAGTAGCTGGTTGGTTAGGAATGTTTATGAGTACTGCCACTGTCAATGTGCCTACTATGGTGATGACACTTGCTGTTGCTGACTGTATTCATGTGATTTCAACTATGTTGTACGAAATGCGTCAAGGTAAAGATAAAAAACAAGCGTTACTTTATAGTCTTTCTCTTAATAAAATGCCTATTTTTATTACCAGCGCGACTACTGGAGTTGGCTTCTTAACTCTTAACTTTGCAGCTGTGCCTATTTTGGCTGATTTAGGTAATTTAACCGCCTTAGGTGTCATCTTTGCGTGTATTTTTTCACTAACAATATTGCCAGCCTTAGTGATGGTTCTACCTATCAAAGCGCTACCTCAACAACTCGCTAACACTCAGTTGAGTTTTACGGAAAAGTTTGGTGAATGGGTGATTAAACACCATAGGAAAATCTTACCCTATACTTTGTTGGTTACGGTAATCGCAATTAGTTTTTCATTTAAAAATCACTTGAATGATGTACCCACTGGTTATTTTGATAAAAGCACAGAATTTAGGCAGTCCACCGATTTTCAACAGCAACATCTTAGCGGCATGACTAATTTGGATTTCACAGTATTTACTGGTGAGGATTCTGGTATTAATAATCCGCAAACGCTTCAGCACATAGAAGCGTTCAGCCAGTGGCTTAGAGCACAACCCGAAATTGACCATGTTTCAACGATCACTGATACCTTTAAACGTCTAAATAAAAATATGCATGCTGATGATCGTAATTATTATCGGATACCAGACGATAGAGAGTTGGCAGCGCAATATTTGTTGTTATATGAAATGTCGCTGCCATATGGTTTGGATTTGACTAACCAGCTCGATATGAACAAATCGGCAACCCGTGTTATGACCATGGTCAAAAATGTTGGCAGTAAAGAACTCACCGCCCTTGAAAGCAAAGCGCAGCAATGGTTTAAGACAAATGCACCTAGTTTAAAACTGACTGCGGCAAGCCCTGGTTTAATGTTTGCGCATATCGGTGAGGCCAACATGGCGAGTATGTTGGAAGGAACAGTGGTGGCATTGGTGCTTATATCTGGCCTTTTGGTCTTTGCTCTTAGATCTTTTAAGATGGGTGTAATAAGCCTGTTGCCAAACTTACTACCTGCAGGTATTGGATTTGGTATTTGGGGAATTTATTCAGGCGAAGTCAACCTCGGGCTTTCTATCGTACTTAGTATGACATTAGGGATTATTGTCGATGATACGGTGCATTTTTTGAGTAAATATCGCCACGCTCGCGTAAGCGGCAAAGATGCAGAGCAAAGTGTACGCTATGCCTTTGCGAGTGTAGGCAGAGCGCTATGGATTACAACTTTAGTATTGGCAACTGGATTTTCTATTCTGATGCTGTCACCATTTGCGCTAAATTCAGAAATGGGCATGTTGACCAGTATTATTATTGTGGTTGCCTTGGCGGTCGATTTCTTGTTTTTACCGCCGTTTTTAATGACCTTTGATAGAAAAAATATCTCCAGGAGTTGACCCATGAACAAATATCTTCTTTCTTCCTCTACAATATTTACATTAGTTTTCACACTTTTATCCTATTCTGTGAATAGTTATGCCCAGTCTGAGCAAGAAAAGGGCTTAGCGATAGCAAAAGAACGTAAATTAAGAGATCAAGGCTGGGGAGATAGTACCGGCAATATGAGTATGATTTTACGCAATGCCCAAGGAGATGAAGTTGTGCGTAAGATGCGTTTGAAATCTTTAGAGCTAGTCGATGATGGCGATAAAGGTATGACGATTTTTGACCAGCCATTAGATGTAAAAGGCACAGTGTTTTTAAATTTCACTCATGCCAGTGAGCCAGACGATCAATGGATGTATTTACCTAAATTAAGCAAAGTAAAACGCATCCGCTCTCGAAATAAATCAGGTCCGTTTATGGGGAGTGAGTTTGCCTTTGAAGACATGAGTTCTTTTGAGATTGAAAAATATGAATTTAAGTATCTAAGGGATGAGACTTATGAGGGACAAGCGAGTTTTGTGATACAGCAGGTGCCTACAGATAAAAACTCTGGTTATTCAAAACAAATAGTTTGGGTCGACAAAGAACATTATAGAGCCTTAAAAATTGAATTTTATGACCGCAAAGGTAGTTTACTAAAAGAACTTGTTAATCTAGATTTTGCTTTGTATTTAGACAAATATTGGCGTCCCATGCGAGTTGAAATGTTTAATGAACAAAATGGTAAAAGTACCGAACTTATTACCCACGAATTGAATTTTGATACAGGATTAACTGACAACGATTTCAATAAGGGTACGTTGAAGAATGTTCGATAATAAACACTATGATATTGAAAATGGCTAATGAAAATTTTTAAAGGATCCACATTGAAGAGATTGCTCCCATTTATCGCATTTTTGCCAACAGTTGTATTCGCTGACATTGAATACAGTGGCAATGCAGCTGTTGAACAGCGTTACTTTTTCCAAGATGCGCTGTATCCACAGCAAGAACGAGCAAATTTGTCAGGGTATTTTGCTCCTCAAGCCTACACTTCATTCAATGACGGTAGTGATAGCATAGAGTTCAAAGGTTTTTACCGAATTGATCAACAGGATGAGGAACGGACTCATGGAGATATCCGTGAGTTTAAATGGACACATAGTGGTGATGAATGGGAAGTGCAGGCAGGAATAGGCAAGGTATTTTGGGGGCAAGCTGAATCATTGCACTTAGTGGATATTATTAATCAAACCGATGCCATAGAAGCCATTGATGGTGAAGACAAATTAGGGCAACCCATGGCGACCTTTTCTCTGTTTAAAGATTGGGGAAATACCACTGTTTTTGTCTTGCCTTATTTTAGAGAGCGCACGTTCTCGGGTGAAGACGGCAGGTTTAGGGCTGCCTTGCCAGTAGATACTGACAACCCCATTTTTGAATCACAAGACGAAGAGAAAAACCTCGATTGGGCTTTGAGATGGCAACATACACTCGGTGATTGGGAAGTAGGCTTATCGTACTTTGATGGTACCTCAAGAGAGCCTGATTTTGTGTTAAACAGTGAAACCTCAGAGCCAAGCTTGCGCCCATTTTACCCGCAATTGCAGCAAGCTGGTATAGATGTATTGGCCTTGTTGGGTGACTGGATAGTCAAGTTTGAAGGTATTCAACGTAAAGTGTTGGATCAAGACTATACCGCTTTTGTTGGCGGTTTTGAGTATTCGTTTATTGGCTTGTTTGATAGTGTTTACGATATTAATTGGTTAATGGAATACCAATATGATGGTCGAGAAGATATCACTAATGTTATTTCACAAAACGATTTAATGCTTGGTACTCGACTAGTGTTTAATGATATTGATGGCACTGAAATTTTAGCTGGCGTGGTGCAAGACTTGGATTATTCAAATGTGAGGTCTGGGTTTATAGAAGCGTCGAGTAGGATTAATGATCACTGGAAGTGGCGGGTCGACGCATGGATGTTTTCTAGTGATGAACCTGCTGAACCCAGCTTTATGCTGCGCCGTGATGATTATGTACAATTAAGCTTAGAGTATTATTTTTAGTATAGTGTTTTATGCTAATCATCTTGCCAACGATCTTTTATCTCTAATATCGCGGGAAGTTGTTGTTGGAATAAATCTACAAGTTTAGGATCAAAATGGCGCCCTTTTTGTTCCTGAATATAGCCCATGGTCTTTTCTATTGACCAAGCTTCTTTATATGGGCGTTTACTCGTTAACGCATCAAACACATCAGCTAAGGCAACAATTCTTCCTTCAATAGGAATATTGTCACCTTTTAGTTGCTTAGGGTAACCTGAGCCGTCCCACTTTTCGTGATGTGTCATCGCGACCAATTTGGCTAATTCGATTAAATCAGAGTCGGATTCGCCAAGGATTTCAGCACCAATTTCTGGGTGTTGTTTCATTATCGAAAATTCTTCGTCAGTTAGTTTCCCGGGTTTTAACATGATGCTATCCGGAATACCGATTTTTCCAATATCATGCATGGGTGCAGCATGTAATAAGTTGTCGGCGTCCGCTTCTGAAAAACCATAGGCTAAAGCAATGACTTTGGAAAAATGACTCATTCGCATAACGTGCATGCCAGTCTCGTTATCTTTGTATTCAGATGCCCGTCCTAAACGCTGGATTACTTGCAAACGTGTACGTCTTAGTTCTTCTGCATCAACTAATGAAAGATGAGTTTGTACTCGAGCTTTTACTACGGCTGGCGAAATCGGTTTGGTTATATAGTCAACTGCGCCAACACTAAACCCCTTGGTTTCGTCGGTACTGTCACTCAACGCTGATACAAAAATGACCGGGATAGCCCTTGTTAACGCTTGGCTCTTTAATGTTTCGCAGACTTGGTAGCCTGTCATTTCTGGCATCATAACATCGAGTAATACTAAGTCTGGTTGTTCGGTATCTACTAGCCGTAAGGCTTCTTTACCACTTTTTGCAAAAGTCAGACGATACTTATCGTTTAAGGTTTGATTCAACACCCGTAGGTTTGCGGGCTCGTCATCTACAATTAATATTTTGGGGCGACTATCTATCATTTTGCACTACTCGTAAATTGATTGTTACTGACTATCCACTTCTGTCAATTGGGTTCTGAGGTCTTGAAGCAATGTTAACGCTTGTTCAAATTCAAAGTTATTAAATGCCGAAATAATTGCATGAATTTGTTGGTTACCCACTAAGTCTACAGTAGCCAAGGTGTCTAACAATTCATCATCAAATTTATTATGAGAGGCATGTTGCTCAAGGGTTGCAAGCATCTGCAGCAATACTTGTTTAGTTATCTTGGGCCCTGGGTGATTTTGGTTGTCTACTACCTCAGTGGCTGAGTTCGACACTGACGCTGCCACCCTAGTCAATTCTTGTTTGATTTTTTGTATTGTATTTTCGCATTCTTGGCTGTTTTGTCGGCTACAGTTTTGTTCCAAAGTGGTGAACAGCTCATGTATGTTTGGCAATGCCAAGTTGCCAGACAAACCTTTTAGACCGTGGGCTTTTTGCTCAATATTAGACCAATCACCCTCTACCAAGAAGCCCTGTAACATTTCGATTTCGGCTGTGGATGTTTGCATGAACAGTTTTAATTCATTGTAATGTGTCGTTTTTGAGCCCCATAACGCAATTCCGGTATCGGTGTCTATGCTGATATTAACTGCTGTTGAAGGATTAACCTGAGAATTTTCAAAATTGTTTAACTTAAGTACTCTGGCTATCTCATGTTTTAATTGCGCGACATTTACTGGTTTATTCGCAAATCCTTCCATGCCAGCTAGTTCGGCTGATAATTTATCTTCTTCTAAAACACTGGCCGTAAGGGCAATGATCGGCAAGCGCACTGCTGAGGTTTCTTGTTCAAATTTTCTGCGGGCTTTGGCGGCACTTAGACCGTCTAGCACTGGCATTTGGATGTCCATAAGCACAACATCATAACGCTCAGATTTCATTCTTTCTAAGGCTTGTTCACCATCACGGGCAGTGCAAATAGTGTGTCCATCACGTTTTAGAATAATACTTAGCAGTTCGATATTTTGCTCAATATCGTCGACTATCAACACAGTTAAAGGAGGCAGTTGTGTAGGTAGCGGTGCCTGTTCTGGTTGTTTTTCACTATCAGTAACTTTTCTTAGCGGGATGTCAAAACTAAAACTAGAGCCTTCACCTAGCACACTCTCGACGTAAATTTTCCCGCCCATTAGCTCTACAAGTTGTTTACTAATAGTGGTACCCAGCCCAGTCCCGCCAAAACGCCTACTCATGGATTCATCGGCTTGAGTAAATGCGTCAAATACAGACTCTATTTGTTCTGGGGTCATGCCAATACCAGAATCCTTGATTACAAACGTAAATTTTTGTGGTGTATCCTCGGTTACTGTTATCACTATTTCACCACTATGAGTGAATTTAACCGCATTGCCTACTAAATTGGTGAGCACTTGCCTGAGCCTGTCTGGTACGCCATTGTAATACCCCGTAATCTTAGGATCGATATTAAGCTTGATTGGCACACCTTTTTCTTGGGCCAGCAACCACAAGGTTGAAACGACGGCATCTATTTCTTCAACTAACGAAAAGTCTCGATACTCTAATTGAAATTTGCCTTTTTCTAATTTGGCGCTGTCTAAAATATCATTGAGTATATGCATCAAAGACTTAGCTGACTGGTTAATGGTATTTAAATGTTTGTACTGGGTTTTATCAAGTTGGCTATCAAGCAATATATCGCTGAAACCCACAATCGCATTCATAGGGGTGCGAATTTCGTGGCTCATGTTGGCTAGAAAGGCTGAACGGGTGGCAACGGCTTGTTCAGCAATATCTTTTTCGATGATCAACGCCTCTTCCATTTTTTTGCGCTGGCTAATATCCATAATAAAGCCGTCCAAGAATTCTTCGTCACTGTTAGTGCTTTTTATTATTCTGCCGTGGCCTAACATCCACTTTGTTTGGCCAAAACGATCAATGAGGCGAAACTCCATTACAAAACCGTCTGGAGAAGTGAGATCGGTCTGCTCGATTAATTCAATATCATCAGGATGGATAAAATCTTCCAATTGCCTGCTTGGATTAGGCAGTACAAAATCGTCTGCGGGATAACCTGTCACATTTTCTACTTCGTCACTCATGAAAATATGTGGCCATCCTTCGGTGTTAATTGCTCGGTAAACAATACCCGGAATGTTACTCATTAGTGACCGAATTTTTGCCTCGTTGTCACGAAGCGCTGATTCCATTTCTATTCTTGTTCTTAGGTCAGAAATAAACCCAACAAATAGATGTTTACCGTTAAATTCTGCGTGACCAATGGCTAAGCGAACTGGAATAAGTTGGCCGTCTTTAGTCAATGCCTCTACGTCTCGGCCTTTACCAATAATGCTGGCGTTTCTAGTTAGGAGGTATTGTTGGATAAAACTGTCATGATTAGGTTTAACTGCATCAGGGACCAACATTTTGACGTTTTGTCCGATAATTTCATCAGGTGTCCAGCCTAATAAGGATTCCACTGCTTTATTTACACCTGTCACTATGCCTGTTTCTTCGATGGTTACTATGGCATCAATGGCCGTATCCATAGTTGCAATAAGCCTTTTTTCATTTAATTTGGCTTTTGCAGAAATATTTTTATAGCGAAACACCACGTTAAGCGCCAAAACTAACATTGTAATCACAACAGTAATGAAGGTGACGGTAAATGCTAAATACATGGATATTTCGCTGGGCTGCTCTAAAGGTTCAAGTCCTTTAGGCATAACAAATCGTGCCGCAGCCATACCCGTATAGTGCATTCCCGCTATGGCAAAACCCATGACAACACTGGCGATAACGCTGGTCACCAATTTGGGGTAATTGACTAGAAATTTATGGTTTAAACCAAAGCGGATCCACAACGATAATATCGCTAAAACCACAGCTACAACTATCGATACCGCAAACATGGTGAGGTCATATCGCAGCAGCGCCGCCATTTCCATTGCTGCCATGCCAATGTAGTGCATGGTACCCACCCCTGAACCCATCAATACACCACCGAGTATCAATTGGCGGGGAGTGACTTCGGGGCGTACCAATAAATTGAGGGCAACCCAAGACGCAGCAATTGCAGGAACTAATGATAGTAAGGTTAATCCCCAGCCGTAAGACACTGCGGTGCATAATTGAAAGGCAAGCATGCCAATGAAATGCATTGACCAAACACCGCCACCAAGCGTAATACTGCCTACCAATAAAGATATCTGTTTTCGCGATTGCGACATACTTCTAGCGGCTTGTGCAGCGACTTGAAACGCCACAAACGAAGCCATTATTGCAATGCCTAATGAAATAACAACCATCACTAGGTTATATTCACCCACTAAAAATAGACTGTTTTGTGGGTAATCAAACCACTCAAAGATAGCTGTAATCATTGTTTCGATAAGTGCTCTGCATGAAATCTAAGGTGGCTTTCTATATAGCTAGCAATGAAAAAATAGCTATGGTCATAACCTGCATGATATCGAAACTCGGCCTTGTAACCCAATTCTAACGCGACTTCTTCTAATGGTTTAGTGAGTTTCTGGGTATGGTAAAAGTTATCATCTAAACCTTGATCAACTAACATTGGAATATGCAAAAATTTGCCTTGTTGACGCATTAACATACAACTATCGTACGCCTCCCAGTCTTTCGGGTTTTCACCTAAATAATGCCCAAATGCTTTTTGACCCCATTGGCAATCAGATGGATTAACAATAGGCGCAAATGCAGAGACAGAGCAATATTGTTTCATATTTGATAAGGCTATTGTTAGCGCACCATGGCCTCCCATTGAATGCCCAGCAATGGCCGATTTGTCTTTTACCTTAAACTCTTTTTTTATCAGTGCAGGCAATTCTTCGACTATGTAGTCATACATTTTATAATGTTCGGCCCAAGGCTCTTGAGTCGCATTGACATAGAATCCGGCACCTAAACCTAAATCATAAGCGCCATCCGCAGCATCGGGAATATGTTCGCCTCTAGGGCTGGTGTCTGGCATGATTAGCATGATTCCTAATTCAGCCGCCATCCTTTGGGCACCAGATTTGGTAGCAAAATTTTCGTCAGTGCAGGTAAGCCCGCTAAGCCAATACAATGCAGGTAACTTTTCGTTAGGATCAGTGATTGGCGGAATAAATACGCTAAACTGCATTTCACATCTTAGTACGCTAGATTTGTGGCTATATCTTTTTTGCCAACCGCCAAAGCATTTATTGGCGCTAAGCTCTGCGAGTCCTGTTGTTTCTGTTGTAGCTGTCATTAGAAATTCACCACTGTGCGGATAGATTTACCTTCATGCATCAAATCAAAAGCGGAATTAATGTCTTCTAATGGCATAGTGTGAGTAATAAATGTGTCTAATTCGAATTCGCCATCTAAATAACGTTGAACGTAATCAGGCAATTGGCTGCGGCCTTTTACGCCTCCAAACGCTGTGCCGCGCCAAACTCTTCCTGTTACCAATTGGAACGGGCGAGTAGAGATTTCTTGGCCGGAGCCTGCCACACCAATAATAATGGATTCGCCCCATCCTTTATGGCAACACTCTAGTGCCGAGCGCATTACGTTGACATTGCCAATACATTCAAACGAATAATCGACTCCACCATCAGTCATATCTACAATGATCTCTTGGATTGGTTTATCGAAATCTTTTGGATTGACAACATCGGTTGCACCTAGTTGTTTGGCTATTTCAAATTTGTCTTCATTGATATCAATGGCAATAATCCTTGATGCATTGGCCATTTTCGCGCCAATCAAAACAGACAGCCCAATCCCGCCTAAACCAAACACTGCTACTGTATCTCCCGCTTGCACTTTAGCGGCATTAGTCACTGCCCCCATGCCAGTAGTCACGCCACACCCTAACAAACATACCTTCTCAAGAGGGGCTTCTTTGGGGATTTTAGCTAAAGCAATTTCAGGTACTACGGTATGCTCAGCAAAAGTAGATGTGCCCATATAGTGATAAATGGGTTGGCCATTGATAGAGAAGCGACTTGTTCCGTCAGGCATCACGCCTTTTCCCTGTGTGTTGCGTATTGCTTGGCATAAATTAGTTTTGCCAGACATACAGAATTTACATTCTCCGCATTCTGGGGTGTATAACGGGATCACATGATCACCCACTTCAACCAGTGTTACACCCTCGCCAACCGCCTCAACAATACCGGCTCCTTCGTGGCCTAATATCGCAGGAAATAAACCTTCAGGATCTTCACCTGATAAAGTAAAGGCATCAGTATGACAAACGCCAGTTGCCACTATTCTCACCAATACTTCACCTTTTTGTGGTGGCGCTAAATCGACTTCTTCAATTTTTAATGGTTCGCCTGCAGCCCATGCAACAGCGGCGCGAGTTTTGATACTTTTCATTAGTGGTCCTCTTAACTTTTTAAATTCTTGTGTCTATTGTGCACGTTTGCTTAAAAACAAAATCCAAGTAACCGGATACTGTCGGCCTTCCAGATCACGTTGCTGATCTCATAACCTTTTTCGCAAAGCTGCTCTTTGGATAATCTTTGCTTCAACGCCTCAGCCGCTTTGTCTTCCAAATCTAGTTTGGTTTGATTGTTTGCTTGCATGGCTATTCTAGACGGTGATTCTTGGGTAAAACGTTGATCTGTTTTGGGGCGCTCAATTTCGGTACGGCCATCACGAAATAAAGACTCTTTAGAGGTGTTTTGCCAAGAAATACCGTATACAAATTCTGTGACACCTTCTGCGGTAACTCGTGAGTCAAACTTTTCATCTGTCATGATTGGTGGTCGATTACTAGCACAACCGCCAAGTAGTATAGCAATGACGAAGGTTTTAAAAAAACAATGGTTGAACAAATCACACTCCAGTTTTGTGTTCACTGATGGTAGGGATTAATGGATTTTCATTTATTATTAATATGTGAAAACGTACTAACCCCTTATACTAAACAGGGTCTAAGCGGATCGCAATTTGTGATCTGCAATTTTAAATTAAATTTGCTCACATTTTCATAGTGATTCATTCGAAATTAGGGTTATTTATACAACCGTATCAAGATATAAGTTCACTCGCTCTTGCAGCGAAGCATGAATGTAGTATTGTATCCTTCATAGTATGAAATGTGGAACTTTAGCGTGTCAAAAAAGCAGATCTGTGTACTGGTATTTAGTTGGATTGTTAGCATACAAACTTTAGCTGCAGATAATCTTTATACTGTATTTTCAGTAGGTTATTCAGATGTTGATTTTATTCAAGACTCTAACAAAGGCCTTGGATACAAAATCGCGTTTGGGTATCAGTTTGATCCCCAGTGGTACCTAGAAGCGGGTTATCAATTGCTGATCCACGACAGTTTATACACCACAGATTTGCCCACCTCTAACGCTGTCTCTAATGCTGAAAACTTACAACAAGGTGATGCCTTATTTATTGCCTTTTTAGGTAAGGCTTCAGGTCGTACTGGAGAATTATTTTATCGTCTTGGTGTACTCAAAACCGACGTCCGAGGCCAACAACTTTTAGCGGGTGAGCGAGAGTGTGAATTTGGCAAAGCTAGCGTCTTGGCTATTGCCGATTTTGGTACGGCGACCTTGTGTGACTATGATGAAAGTGGAGTGGCTGGGGTAATAGGTTTAGGCTTCGACTATTTTGTAGGAGCTAGAACGATGATCCGCACTGAGATAGAATATATCAAAGGGCAGGACAACTTATCAACTGCAGCGGCTACAGTGGGTTTACGTTATAATTTTTAACTCTTACTGGTTCATTCGTAAAATAAAACTCGACGTCATTAGGTTTAGTCTTGTTGGTGTTTTATCAACTTCTTGTGAATTTTCAAAAGACTTCAAAGCAAAGATGTGATTTTATTCCAACGCAGTTAACTCCTGTGCGTTGAGCATTTGGAGTATCCTAGCTACCCGTTAATGTAGAGTTATTTGTTATCATTGATATAAAATTTATTCCCTCCACCGAAATCACCTGTGCAAACTGCCAAGCGTGTTGTTGTCGCTTAGAAGTGATGCTTTTTGGCGATGTCGGGGTACCTAAAAAACACATTCACGTAGATGCAAATGGCAGTGAAACCATGCTGCGCTTAGATGATGGTTGGTGTTCGGCTTTGGACAGAGACACCTTTATGTGTACGATTTACGAAAATCGCCCTTGGATATGTCGAGAGTTTGAGATGGGATCTTACGAGTGTATTGATGAACGATTGGAGAAAATTTCTACGTAGAAGTTTTTCAAAATTGATACCAAGTTTTTGCATTATTGAAAGCCATTTTTTCTAAGCTTTGAGGAGAAATCTCAGGCAAAGTAACGTAGCTGTTCCATAAATCAGCATAAGGCATCGAAAAGGTACACAGTGGAAAGTTGCTCGCTAACATTATTCGTTCATCCCCAAAAAAAGATAGACAGTGACGCAGTAGTTTCGCGACTTGTTCAGGTTGCCACGCTCGATTTGACATTTCCCAGCCGGATAATTTCATTGCGATGTTCTCGCATTGGGCAAGTTTTTGTAGGCCGGTTAGCCACTTTTCTTGAGCTCGTTTGTCTGTGTCAGAGGGAGGCCAACCTGCGTGATTGATGATAATCCGCAACGACTTATGTCGGTTTGCCACTGCAACTAACAAATCCAAAGCTGGTGTGTCTGATAATGATAACTGAGCATCAAAACTAAAGTTTGTGTCTGCCAATAAAGCAAAATGTCTGTCTATAAGATGGGAACTAAGAATAGCTTGGGCTTGTTCATCGAGAATATGGCGAATACCCACCACTGTGGAGCGTTGCTGCAATTGGCGCAGGTGTTCCTCAAAAACATGGGTGGTAAGGTCTGCAAAAGCTACACTTTTAAAGGGTAAAGTGCAGTGCTGTTGCAACCAGTCGATTTCTCGCCATGGTTGTTGGTTATCAAAGCCGGCTTCAACGTGAACAAATCCAGCTAGATGTATTGGCACCGGTAAGCAAAGGTCTTTTTCTATAAAATTTCTATTTATCCTTTTTTTATCTGGCCAAAAAGGAGGGTTTTGAGGTTTTAACCACTGATAATCGCCCTGTTGTAAGTTGAACAAATGCAGGTGAGGGTCGATTATTTTTAGCAAGGATTGCGTCATAATTTTTGAGTCTTACTGAGTGGTATAACCACCATCAATCACCTGCAAACTGCCAGTGATAAATTGCGCTTCGTCTGACGCTAAGAAATACGCCAATGCGGCAACTTCATTGGCTTTTCCAAGGCGCCCTAGTGGCTGCAGAGCGGCTTCTTCGGCATGCACTTGGTCAATGTCGGCGCCAGATTGAGCAACGTAATGATTGATGGCTTTGTGGTAAAGCGGAGTCTCTATCGTGCCTGGGCAAATAGCATTAGATCTAATCTGATATTTGGCATAATCCAAAGCAGTGGTTTTGGCCATTGAAGCCAACGCAGTTTTACTCATGTTGTAGACAAATGAGTTGTGTTTGGCAATCAGTGCTTGGTCGGAGGCCATATATAGAATCACCCCGTTTTTTTGAGATTTCATCTGTGGCAATACCGCTTTAGTGGCCGCTATTGCTCCTTTTACGTTGAGGCCAAAAACCCGATCAAACTCTTCTTCAGTAGTATCTTCTATGGTAGCAGAAAAATGCATACCAGCATTTGAAACCAAACAATCTATTCTACCGTATTGCTCTACAATATTTTGAATGTTAGTTGATACTTCGGCCGAAACTGATACATCACACTCTAGCCAAACAATCGCTTGGGATTGTGCTGGGTTAGCGTGTATGTCTAGGTTAATAACCTGGTAGTTTTGCGAGTTGAATTTTTCGCAAACAGCATCACCTATGCCATAGCTGCCGCCAGTCACTATACAAACTGGTTTATCAAACTTATGTGGGGTCGAAGGGGTTAACATGTGAACTTATTTTTAATTAACTTATCAGACAAGGGTAAAGCAAGATTATGCCAATCACCATAAATAATACCATTACTACTTAACAACTCGTTACTCGAAAAGCTCAGCGTTTCATGTTTGGTGTTGCTAACACTAACCTTATAGTTGCTTAGATCAATCTTTATGGAAACAGCTGAAGTATTGGTCCAAAGGTAAGGGCAAGTAGGTATTTTGTGCAATACACTTGTAGTGGCGTATTGTAGAATAGCCACAATTTATTTTGAGGTGTTAGGCGTTTGTTTTTATATATCGGCCTAGGTTAAAAGCGAGATGTTTTGTCACTAAATATTCCATTGTTAAAATCACTGAATCTATTCATCATTATATTGTTTATGTGCTGCAAAGCGCATGCAGCAGAAATTGACATAAAAGGTCTTGAAGACACCCGAATTTTAAAAAATGTAAAAGCGCATATTGAAACTTTAGAGGTTCCTAGTGCGGTTTATCAGTTTTCACAATACCAAGAAAGTTTGCAATCGAAAGTCTCAACGGCAACCCAAGTCTTTGGTTATTACCAAACAACCACAACGATAACCCCTCCTAGCGTCGTCAACAAAAACTGGCAAATGTTGATTAACTTAGGCGCCGTTACTCGTTTACGAGAGGTTTCAATTAACCTTAGTGGGCAAGGGAAACAGGATAGTAAAATTCAATCTTTACTCAGTTCGATTAAGCTAAAGCAGGGACAACCTCTAGAGCACTCAATTTACGAAAATGCCAAAAAAGACCTACAAAGCTTAGCGCTTTCATTGGGGTACTTTGATTTTGAGTTTGAAGAAAATAGTATCAAAGTGTTTGAGTCGCTACGTAGCGCAGATATTAGCTTGCAGATTAACACTGGTGAACGATATAAATTCGCTGAATTGCGATTTGGTAATGATGTTCGCTCGCAACAATTGATAAAAAACCTTGCGCCATTTAAGGCTGGCGATTTATATCAAGCCAGTCAACTGGGATTACTGAGTCAAAGGCTTAAACAAACCCAATATTTTCGACAAGTTGTTGTCAGGCCTTTAGTTGCAGAAGCGGCTGATACTGCTGTGCCTGTTCAAGTTATATTAACCCATAAAGCCAAAGATAATTTCGATGTAGGAGTGGGATTTTCATCTGATGTTGGACCGCGTTTTACTGGAAAATGGAAACGACCATGGGTAAACGCTAGTGGCCATTCGATTGGCGCCGAAGTGTTCGTGTCATCTCCCGAACAATATGTCACTTTGGATTATAGAGTGCCCTTGGAAGATGCCATTCAAAATTACTTAAGTTATCAGGCTGGGTATCAGGCGCAAAATGATAATGATACCAGTAGCCATAAGTGGTCGGTGTCAGCCACTCGACATTGGACTGTTGAGAATTCAGATTGGCAACGCTCCGCTTTTATTAGGCTTGAGCAGGAGACCTTTATTCAAGGGTTAGAGTCTGAGCAAACCACACGCTTGCTTACCCCTGGATTGTCTTTAAGCAGGCTTCGAAGTAGAGGCGGCTTAGATATCCATTGGGGGGATAAACAAAGTATCACAACAGAGTTTGCTTCAGAGTCCCTGTTATCTGATATCAATATGGTTAGAGTAACGGCCGCAACTAAATGGGTGAGAAGTATTCAAGCACATCGTTTTTTATGGCGTGCAGAAATTGGAGGGATAGTCACCAATGATTTTAGTCAAGTGCCCTCTAGTTTGCGATTTTTTACTGGTGGAGACCAAAGTGTACGGGGCTTTGATTACAAAACCTTATCGCCATTCGAGTTAGACTCTGATGGAGAGCGAGAACTCATTGGTGGGCAATACTTAGCGGTGGCTAGTATAGAATATTCTTACCCTGTCGCCGAAAACTGGCGAGCTGCAGCTTTTGTAGATGCTGGTAATGCTAACGACGAATTATTTGAAGACCCAGCTATTGGCATTGGATTCGGTGCGATTTGGAATTCTCCGATAGGCCCCGTGCGGTTGTATTTAGCAAAAGGCGAGAGTGATTTTGGAAGTACCCGGTATCTGCATATCTCCATGGGTCCTTCGCTATGAGTGGTGTTTCTAATAAACAAAACTCGGATCAACAAAAAGTTAAATCCGGCTTTAGTCGTACGGTAGGCAAAACGGCAGTCAAACTTGTCATAATGATAATAATACTGATGAGTGTTGCAGTTGGGTTTGTGCTGACTCCTTGGGGAGCCAAAGTGGCGATTGATTCGGCCAATAACATGGTTGATGAATTAACTATCGAATATGCTAGAGGCGGCTTAGGCTCTGAGTTAACCCTGTCTTCGGTTACATGGAAGCAACATCTTAACCAAGTTGAGATCGTCGATTTACGTCTATCGTTGCAGTTATCTTGCTTATGGAGATTAGGTCTTTGTATCGATTCGGTCAGTAGTGACAAAATGGCGGTTCAAGTTCAAACAAACCAAGACGAGAATGATTCCGAGTCCGATGCCTCAACCTTTACTTTACCTTTTCCCGTTTCAGTCAAGAATATCACTCTCGGTGAGTTTTCGTTAAAAGTCGTTGATGAGATCCAAGGTGAGAGCCAAAAACGCGCAGGTATCACTTGGCAGAATTTAACCGCTAAACTGGATTTCTATCAACGGCTTCGCATCGAAATGCTGCAGATAGACGGGTTTAACTTAAAAACATATGATTTAGAAGAAGAACCAATGGCGTCTCAGGCCAAAGCTTTTGATTGGACGACTTGGCAGTATCAAGGGATTTCGCCGCTACCTATAGTGTTACCGCTGCATTTTGATGTGTTGGCTCTCAATATGTTTGAATCTGAAATACAGTTAGCGGGCCAAAAACAAGTCGATCTCAACAAAATTACGCTACAAGCCAAAGGAAACGCAAAGAAAATTCAATTGCTTGGGTTATCGATAGAGCATGAGTTTGGGCAATTAACTGCCAAAGGTAATGTACAGTTAGAGGGTTATTTTGATCACCAATTGTCTGTAAATGCCAACACCCAAATGCAGCAATACCCGCCTTTAAATCTTACCCTAAGATCTTCTGGCGACATCAATTCAGTCACGACTCAACTTGAATTGCGTGAATCATCCCAATCAGCCGTAAGTCGCGCTCACACTCCTAAGTTAGAAATAAAAATCACAGCGCAACCAACAAAGCCATTGTTACCCCTTAACTTACAAATAGACTGGCAGCATTTATTTTGGCCTTTGTTTACAGAGCCTAAGGTAAAATCTGATGCGGGCTCTGCAGCTATTAGTGGTGATCTCAGTGCGCTTCAATTGAGTCTAAAAACAAGGTTATCGGGGCAGGATGTGCCAGAAGCTCACATCAACCTAGAGGCTAATGCAATAGCAACAGCTCAACAAAAAACACTCAAGATAAATGAACTATTGCTAGAAACTTTAGACGGTCAGCTGCAAAGTCAAGGAAGTTTGCATATAACTGATTATATTCAGTGGCAAGGTTTAACCCGCATGCAACACCTAGATCCAAGTACTTTTTGGCCAGAACTAGTGGCAGATATCAATGGCGAATTATCGACACAGCTTGATAACAAAGAAGGCGTTTGGAAAGCTAAGTTAGGCAAACTTAATATTGATGGGCAGTGGCAAGGCTACCCTCTGAGTATGTCAGGTAGCGTCGATTACCATCAACGCCTTGGTTTGCAATTACACGCACTGACGTTAAAAAATGCCGATAATACTTTGCTGTTAGACGGTAAGATCTCTGAGCAGCAGCAACTTAATCTTGAGCTTTCCATAGATGCTGCTGAGTTATCTAACTCACTGCCACAACTTGGCGGTTCTTTGAACGTATCCGGTAGTTTAACGAGAAATGTTGAACAACCTGAATTCAGCTATGAGCTTTCAGGTAAAGATTTGCTGTTTTCTGAAGTGCTTGTACAGCAAGCCGAAGGAAAAGGTGCAATCAAATGGGACCAGCAAAAATCTGCAGATTTGAACTTAACACTGACCGGTATTCAAGGTATTAATAACCAGATTGACAGTGCGCAGGTGGTGTTAAAGGGTGATGCAAGTGCACATCAATTAGATGTCACTACTAACGGGCAAAGCAAGGTTAACTTGGGGATTCAAGGGCAATTAAAGCAGTCGTCTTGGGAAGGTAAGTGGATAACGGGTGATGTGCAGACAACTTATGCGAATTTAGCTTTGTCCAAGCCGTTTGAGATTTCTGCAGATTGGAGCAACCACAGTTACGTTGTTGCTCCCCATTGCTGGGAACATAGCAATAACAAATTGTGCGTTAAACTGGCTGAGTTTAAGAACAATATTTTATCTTGGGATGTGTCACTACGAGAGTTTGACGTACTTTCAGTTATCAGTCGCTTAATGCCAGAGGTTCCTGATATTGACACTAAGAGTCGCTTAAATTTGGATATGACAGGTAACTGGGATAGTAAATCGTTACCCAATGTTGATTTAAGTGCCAGATTAAGCCCCGCAGATTGGGTTTTCAGTAGACAGAACAACCTTAAATTGAGTCTAAACGAAACTTTAATCAAGGCGCAGCTCACCCCCAAAAACATTGTGGCAAACATCAATGTATCTGGTAACGAAATTGGCACTTTGAGCGCCAATCTCGAAGGGCAATCGGGCGTATACACTGATCCGTTGGCTAGGCCGATACAAGGTGAGTTAATGATTGAAAGACTTGACCTAGCAGCTTTAAAAGTACTGTTGCCACAATTAGATGTGTTGCAAGGAAGTATTAACGGTCAAGCGAACATTGACGGTACCTTAGGAACGCCTCTACTAACTGGAGAATTAAACCTAGCCAATGGCGCCTTAAAGGATGAAACCTTGCCTGTAGCACTGAGTGAGATTCAGCAGAATATTAAACTGCAAGGCCAAAAGGCTGACTTTGCTGGCAGTTATAAGCTTGGCAAAGGTCAAGGTCAAATGGACGGTGAAATCAGTTGGACACCGGAATTGAAAGGTAAATTGAATATAGTAGGGGAAGCATTGGAGTTTGATTATCAGAGCATGGTCAAAGCAAGTGTTAGCCCCGATATGAGCATTATATTTGAACCTAATAATGTAGAGTTAAAAGGGGAGGTGACAGTCCCTTATGCGCGGATAAAAGTTCGCGAACTACCAAAAGATACAATCTCACCATCAAAAGACGTGATATTGGTTGAACAACAAGCGCAGCGCACGGCCACTCAGCAAAGATTGGCACTTAACGTTTTGTTAAAAGTGGATCCTCTTAGCAGCAACAACGTCAAGCTGGACGCTTTTGGCTTAACAACAGATTTGCGTGGACAGCTTAGATTACAAAACAATAAAGCTGATATCTTTGGTAGTGGCGAAGTGCAATTGGTAAACGGACGTTATCGAGCATATGGTCAAAACTTGATTATACGAGAGGGAGACATTTTATTTACTAACTCCCTTGAAAGGCCGTTTTTGAATATTGAAGCGGTTCGCGATCCTGAGTTAACCTCTGATGGTGTCATAGCGGGGCTGCGGGTTGAAGGTGTGGCGCAAAATCCAAGTATCAGTGTTTTCTCTGAACCTGTGATGGAGCAGCAACAAATTTTGTCGTATATGTTAACTGGTAGAGGCATGGGAGAGTCGAATGGCGACAGTCAAGATACCATCCTCGCCAACGCTTTATTGTCTTTGGGACTAGGTCAAAGCGAAAACCTTATAAGTAAAGTTGGCAATAAATTGGGTTTTGAAGACGTGAACCTAGATACCACAGGTCAAGGAGACGAGACTCAGTTATCGTTAACTGGCACAATAGCCCCCGGCGTGCAATTGCGATATGGAGTGGGTGTGTTTGACTCTATCTCTGAAGTTGCAATTCGATATGAACTACTACCCAAATTGTATATTGAAGCGGTAAGTGGAGTCAGCAATGCCATTGATATCTACTATCAATTTAGTATCGAGGGTAATCAAGACAATCAACAAAATAATGATTAAGCCAATTTGTATAGTGACTAAAAGGTGAAAATAGATGTTTGATTCATTGGCTTACGCGTTAGACGTGACTTTGCCTATTAGTTTGATTATTGGTTTGGGGATCCTGTTAAAACGAATTGGTTGGATCAGCGACGAATTTGCTAAATCGGGCTCTGAATTAGTTTTTAACCTTACGCTACCTTGCTTATTGTTTGTGAGTATTGCGACTACTAACTTAACGGACCATTTTCCAACCTTTTTGATGGTGTTCGCTGGCATTGTCATGACAGCGGCTTTTGGATTTTTTCATTTTATGGCTTATGGCATAACTAATAAATTAGCCAGAGGTGCCTTTGTGCAGGGGGCTTGCAGGGGCAACATGGCGATAATAGGTTTAGCGTTATCGGTCAATGCCTTTGGTGAGTCAGCGTTGGCAATCGCTTCAATGTACTTAGCTGTGCTGGTGGTACCTTTAAATATCTTTTCGATATTAACTTTGTATTTTCACCAAGAAAAAACACCTAATGTTAAAGAAGTGGCGAGAAGTGTGTTTACCAACCCTTTAGCTATTGCCATTTTCTTGGCAATAATCGTGGCCTTGTTGCCGATGCAACTTCCGAAATTAATCTTAGATACGGGCAACTATTTGGCAAAAATGACTCTTCCTTTAGCGTTACTGTGTGTGGGGGCCACGATTCGCTGGCAAGAGTTTCGCTCATCTAATTTATTGTATTGGGCAATCAGCAGTAAAATAGTGTTTATCCCTTTAGTCGCAACGGTGTTGGGTTTTTATTTTGGTCTTAGAGATGAGCAACTCGGAGTACTGTTTATGATGACCGCTGCACCTACCGCTGCTGCGGCTTATCCAATGGTTAGAAGTATTGGCGGTGATTATCACCTCACTGCGGCGATAATCGCTGGTAGCACCCTTATGTCGATAGTTAGCTCAACTGTAGGCTTGTTTTTATTGCGCGAATTACAATGGGTATAGAGTCACTCGTCGTACATATTTTCTTTACCCATCTGTAATGTTCTCGTCGCTAATTGCACTTCTTTTAAGAACGTCAGTAACGCACAAATCAGTAAAAGTAATGCGATAATAAAAAGTGTGACTATGACTTCACTTAAACGAAACGTTAAAAAGTCTCCTAAAAATAAAAGTGCTACAACAGCACATACAAACAAAGCGGAGGCAGTACATAAACCAATTGAGCGATTAATTAGTTTTATTCTGCGCCATATGTTTTTTAACTCGTTTTCTGATTGTTCAAGAAACTCAGGGTTTTTAATAGTGTGCACGCGACGTTCCATTATCCTTGCGCGGTCAACAATTCTGCCTAAACGTCCAGACATTACGTTTAAGAAACCGGCAATGCCGGTCAACATAAAAACGGGTGCCACAACAATTTGTATGGTTTGAGCTAAATCAGTAACAGTCGCGTCCATTTTTATCATCCTTTTTTAAGCGTCTTCAATGTTTTCTTCATCATCTACTTTAACTGCCCACAAATCGTATTCATTACTGTGAATGATCTGCGCCCAGATAATGTCGCCCGGCTCAACATCAAATTCATCAGTTAAATGCACATTACCATCAATCTCTGGTGCATCAGCATAACATCTACCAACAGCGCCTTCTGGTGTGACTTCATCAATAATGACCTGATACTCTAAGCCAATTTTCTCTTTTAACTTAGCGGTACTGATCTGTGATTGTTTTTGCATAAAACGGTCGTAACGTTCTTGCTTGATGTCTTCGCTTACTGGATCAGGTAAGTCGTTGGCTTTTGCTCCTTCTACATCTGAATATTTAAAACAGCCTACACGATCCAGCTGGGCTTCATCTAAAAAGTCTAACAACATTTGAAAGTCTTCTTCAGTTTCGCCCGGAAAGCCCACAATAAAGGTCGAACGAATCACTATATTCGGACACACCTCACGCCATGCATTGATACGAGCCATAGTACGCTCAGCTGCTGCGGGGCGTTTCATTAATTTAAGAATGCGCGGG
This sequence comes from Paraglaciecola sp., assembly GCF_039964565.1. Lineage (GTDB taxonomy): Bacteria > Pseudomonadota > Gammaproteobacteria > Enterobacterales > Alteromonadaceae > Paraglaciecola. Next base: position 19,065 of record NZ_JBDVXF010000023.1, on the reverse strand, counting down.
CTGGCATGTTGAAAAGGAATATCCAAATAAGGCAGAATTTTACCTTCAGCCATCATTGGCATTATCTTGTCTACAGAAGGGTAGGGGTAGACATAATGTAAGCGCACCCACATACCCATTTCACCGAGTTTCTCACATAGGGTTTTCATATCGGTTTTGACCGGCATGCCATCCCAAAAATCCGTTTTATTTTTAACATCGACACCGTAAGCACTGGTATCTTGAGAAATGACCAATAACTCTTTTACACCGGCATTTTTAAGCCTTTTCGCTTCATCTAAAATGCTGCCGATAGGGCGACTCACCAAATCGCCGCGCATTGAAGGAATAATACAAAAAGTACACCTATGGTTGCAGCCTTCGGATATTTTTAAATAGGCGTAATGACGGGGGGTTAATTTGACACCTATATCGGGCACCAAATTTAAGTAAGGGTTGTGCTCAGGCTGTGGTAAATGTTCATGTACTTGATTTACCACTTCTTCGTAGGCATGAGGACCAGTAATAGCTAATACATTAGGGTGTACTTCACGTATTTCATCTTCTTTTATACCCAAACAACCAGTAACTATCACTTTACCGTTTTCGTTCAACGCTTCGCCAATAGTGTCTAATGATTCTTGTACGGCAGAATCGATAAACCCACAAGTGTTCACAATCACTAAATCTGAATCGTTGTAGGTCGGCACAACGTCGTAACCTTCAGTGCGCAGTTGCGTCAAAATACGCTCTGAGTCTACTAGGTTTTTAGGGCAGCCTAGGCTAACAAAACCAATTTTAGTGCCGCTGGCTTTGTTAACAGGGCTGTCTTCCAATACTTTAACTGGTGTTTCTAAGGTAGTGGTGTTGTTTGGGGTATAGGTTTCTACTGTCATGATGTTGTCTTAAACGCTTTAATTGCCGCAATTATACGTTAACTAAGGCGTTGAAGGCAGGGGAAGTGCTGTTTTATTTGGAGGTACATAAAATCTGTGAATTTAGGCTTGGCTTTTAGTTGCAAGGGCCAAGCTGAAAGCGACTTTTAAACCCCCTTGTTTTTGATTTTCGAGTTTGAGTTTACCGCCGTGGGCAATGACTATCTCGTTACAAAGTGCTAACCCTACGCCCGTTCCTTTAGATTTTGTGGTGTAAAAAGGTAATAATGCTTGTAGAAGTTGTTGTTCTGTCATGCCTTTACCTTGGTCGCTGACAGCGAAGGTTAGGTGCTGAGAGGATTGATATATTTCCAGCAAAACCCCATTTAAAGTTGAACCTGATTCTTTGGCATTTTTAATCAGGTTTATCAATACTTGTTCAATCTGTGCTGGGTCGCAAAACAAGGTATCCGCTTCAAATCGAGTAACGGTTTCAACGGCACATAATTGTGAAATGGTTTGAATAAAAGGTCTGAGTTCTACCTGTCTTTTATGTGGTTTAGGTAAGCGAGCGAAGTGAGTATACTGTTCAATAAATTGATGTAGGTGTGCGCTGCGCCGTGAAATGGTGTCTAACATATCAGGCAGCATATGTAGCTTATCACCAGAGACAATGATTTTTTTGGCAGAGTTGGTCAGTGAACTAATTGGAGCCAGAGAGTTGTTTAGTTCGTGACTGATTAAACGGATCACTTGTTTCCAAATCTCACTTTCTTTACGTGACATGTCAGAGGTGAGGTTTTTGTATAAATACAGATTGTGTTGCTGTTTATTTAAAGTGAATGCCTGATAATTCAAGTGGTATACAATGGTTTCGTCGTTTAGTTTTTCAGTGATCAGGCCGTCTTGTTTATTGGCTGTCGCTTCCATCAGCGCTTGTGGCATATGTTGATATATATCCACAAAACTCATGCCTTCTAAGCTTTTCTTCTGGTTTAGCAGCGTTTTTGCGGCGTGGTTACTATAAACAATATGATCATGATTATCGGTTAATATGAGTGCGACAGGCGTAGATTGAATCACGGTGTCGAGCAACAATTCTCTTTGGTAAATCGCCATACGTTCATCACGCATGATTTTTGCTAAATTATTATAGGTGTTAATTATTGCGCTAAATTCAGTGTATTGTTGTTTATCAATGGTGATACTGAAGTCTTTGTCATTAAAAGAACTCACACCAATATCTAGTGCTTGTACCACTTCATTGACTGGGTGTAATGCTCTGACTATCACTAACACAATAGAGGCGTTGCCAATTATTAGCACCCCTGATATCCATAGTCCAGGATCCGCCATAGTTAGCCAGACAAAAAACAATAATATTAGCTGGATCACCATCACCAACGATACATTGCTCACTAGGTTTTTTCTGAGGCTAGTTTGTTTTTTCACTATAGCGACATGCCTTTATACATCTTTTATATCAAACTTTTTCATGCGTCTATAAAACGCCGAACGGCTTAAACCTAGTGATTTGGCAGCATCTGAAATGACGCCACTTGATGACTTAATCGCGGTCACAACGTCTTGTTCGGTGACGTCTTCTTTAGGGCCAAGTTTGTTTGTTTTTATTAACTCAATACCTAAATGTTGTTCGGTAATTATGCCGTCGACACATAAAAGTTGTGCACGTTTTATAGTGTTTAATAACTCTCTTATATTGCCGGGCCAATCATGGCTTAATAACACTTCTCGGCTTGCTGAGCTAAGTTGGTATTTACCTTGGAGTAAGGTGTCTACTAAAGGAAAAATGTCCTCTTTACGTTCATTTAATGGCGCTAACTTTAAGTTGATGACATTGAGTCTGTAGTACAAATCTTCTCTGAAATTACCACTTTGTATCGCTTTTGGAATATCAGTATTGGTGGCGCTGATGATCCTGACTGACACCTTAATGCTTTGACTGCCACCAATACGTTCAAATTCACCGGTTTCCAATACTCGCAATAACTTGGCTTGGCCTTGCATGGACAAATTACCAATTTCATCCAAAAACAATGTACCTCCGTTGGCCCTTTCAAAGCGACCAATTCGTGTTTTATTGGCACCCGTATAACTACCAGCTTCAGCACCAAAAAGTTCGGCTTCGAGCAGGTCTTGTGATAGGGCGCCTACGTTGACTTTTATAAAGGGGCCATTTTTACAACTAGAGTTAGCTTGAACTACTTCAGCTATTTTTTCTTTACCTGAGCCATTAGGTCCGGTAATTAATATCGGCACATCTGCGGCAGCAACTTGGGTGGCCATTTGTAATAGTTGTAGCATGGCGTCGCTGCGAAATTGCATATCACATAAGTTGTACTGCTGTTCTAACTGTATTTGTTGGTTTTGTTTGCTTTTTGCACGTTGACGTTGCTGGTCTTGAAGTTCATTTAATTCCAGTAAATTATTAACCGTAATTAATAATTTGTCATCGTTCCAAGGTTTGGCGAGGTAGTCGGCAGCACCCGATTTAACGAGATCAACGGCAGTCTCAAGATGAGTCCATGCAGTGATTAATATAATAGGGATATCTGGATTGATTTGACGTACATCGTTAAACAGTTGCATGCCTTCTTCACCTGAGGTGGTATCAGCAGTAAAGTTCATGTCTTGGATCACCAAATCAAAATGTTGCTGTTGTAGCAATGCTAAGCCGTCTTGTGGCGAGTAGGCCAAGGCGCATTGCAGATTATTAATGGTAAACAATACCTGCAATGCTTGCGCAATATCTTGATTGTCATCGATGATAAGGATGTTGGCTTTCATGTTTTTATGGGTACTCTTATGCTGATCTAGTGACAATCGCAGGCGCCACGTTGGCTGCTTTCTTTGCCGGTAGATATACAGCTAACTGATTGACCAATATGATAAAAAATGCAGTGGCGAAAATATAACTCATATCAAGAATATTGACACCACTATCTTCAGTCAGCACAAATGCAAATGCAATACTCAACACTAAACCTATCACTATTCCTATCGTGGTGAGTACCCCGTTTTCTAACATGAAATAACGAACCACATCCCATTTTTTGGCGCCTAATGCGCGCCTAGTGCCAATTTGTTTTTGTCTTTGAGTGACTAAAAAAGAAACCAGTCCAGCCATGCCAAATGCGGTAATGAGTAACAATACTGAGCTTATCACCAACAACATAATTGCATGGCTACCGCGGCCATCATACATGCGTTTTTGAGTGCGGGTTAATACCTCTACGCGATTAACATAACGCCCGTCCACTTTGTATAATTGGTTTCGTATGGTTTCAAGCAACCCATCGGCCATGCCATCTTCGACTCGTATTAGATAACTAGGATCGGCACGGTTTTGCCAAGTTACAAGTGGTTGTAATATGGTTCGATAGGACTGACCAAAATAGTTGAGGTTTTCACCATTCATAAAGTTGCTATATATGCCTATTATTTCTGCGGGGGCCGCACCTTTTTCCAACCAAATGGTTTGACCGAGGGCATTGTTATCCGGAAACAACACCTTTGCCATAGCTTCGCTAATCATGACTATAGGTGGCATGGCAGGTAGTTCATCTCGCTGACCTACTACAATTTCATCTTCCCTAAAAAAGCGTCCTTCAATTAGCGATAGCTGCAATACTTCAGGTAAATTAGCATCTCCAGTAAATATATTCGTTTCGTATTCTTGGGCTTCGTCTGATGCTTCAAGATAGATTGTTTGGATACCTTGAGCGTCAAAAGGCCGCTGAGTAGCGGGACTGACATTGATTACCTCTGGTATTGCTTTTATTCGTGCTAAGTCGTCTATCAAACTTTGACGAACATCAACCTCCAAGTCATAAAACTCCGGGACTGCAGAAATAATATTATAGTGAGGAATACCTGAAGGTAAGTTCCATTCTTTTAGGGTTGAAGTTGTCAATAATAGCGATCCGCTCAACACGGTAAGTGTGATTGCTACTTGGATAATCACTAACATTGCTATGGCTTTGTTGTGTTTGATACTTAAAAATATGGGTTTAATTTCCATTTTTTTCACCTAATTTTTGTTGCTGCTAGTGAATCAACTAGCAGTCTGTATAAAGAGGAAAAGTAAAGAGATAAATCAATCATTGAGCTTTTAGTTGACTGGCTGGCGAAACATTACAAATGCGCCATATCGGATATAAACCCACTAGTAGGGTACAGCTAACCGATACAGTAAATGCCATCATTATCATTTCCCAGTCCATCTGGTGATAAGGCATGAGGTCTGCGGCAGTGCGCACATAATCACTTGCGTACAAACTGACTCGCAACATGGCTTGCAAACCAATGTAGCTGAACAAAATGCCGAATAATCCGCCAATGATGCCAATAAAAACTACTTCGATTAGATGCTGCTGCAAAATAGTGCGTTTTTTGGCGCCTAACGCTCTACGTAAGCTGACTTCTTTGGTACGACGCATAAACTTGGCCAGTAAGATACTGACCGCGTTAATAAGACACACTGCGAAAAACATATAACTAATTACACCGAGCATTTGCTCTCTTCCGATCATTTTACTAATCACCTCAAGTTGATCGTTTATGTTGGTTAAAAAATATTGGTTTTCCCGGGGAAAACGACCTAGACGTTTTTGGGAGTCGATATATTGACCAAGCTGGGTTTTATAGTCCTCCAAATTATGGTTGGGAAGTTTCGCCCAGAAGGTGATCCATGCACATTCAGAGGTTTTTAATTCAGTTAGGTAGTTAGTGCGAAATTTACCTGGATTAGTGGTAGTTGACCAACAGTCAAATCGGGCGTTACGGGGTAAGTCGCTATCAAACGCAAAATTGCTGGGAATAAATGCTTGGTCGGGCCAAGCTTGATAATAACTGCGGTCATAGAATTTTCGCGCTAAAAACCAGTCGTCTAGTACACCTATAACGGTTAACACATGAGTGTTCAGTCGCACTTGTTTACCAACACTGTTGATGCCACCAAACAAATAGTCGTTGCTTTTTTTACTTAATACAATGACCGCTTGAGAAAATTGATCAGCATCGCTATCCCAACCTTTGCCATATAAAAATGGCACTTCGAACATGGTAAAAAACGCCTGATTTGTTGCCACTACTGACGAACGTTGTGGCTGAATTTCTTGCTCTTCGACATTTAAAATACCATTGGTATTCCATGCTAAAGTTTGTTCTACACCTGAGCTAGGTAGCTTGAGTAAATTTTGAGTATCTTGGTAGGTGAGATCTACCATCTGGTTGAAATTTTCCGCTTCATCCGCTGTCACTTCGCGATTGTCTAATTGCACCAAATGAATCTGTTTACTGATGTGTGGCATGGGTATTTTCCCAGCTTGGTGACTTAAGGTTAACATAGTCATAAATAAACCCAGACCGACGGCTATGGCCGCTACCATCAGAATAGTCAAGGAAGGTCTATCGTTGAGGCTTTTAAAAGCCAACTTTAGATTATAGGCAAACATTTTAGGCTCCTACTCTGATTTAATTAATACGTCGGTTTGGTCTTGGGCTAAGTCACTGACCTGACCGTCAAATATCTGGATATTACGATGTGATCTGCGGGCAAGTTGATCATCATGAGTCACCATAATAATGGTGGTGCCTTGTTGATTAATTTTTTCTAGCAGCTCCATAACTTGCTGCGCCATTAATGAGTCCAAATTACCGGTCGGTTCGTCTGCAAGCAAAAACTTGGGTTGACCGGCAATTGCTCTAGCGATGGCAACACGTTGTTGTTGCCCACCCGAAAGTTGCGTAGGAAGGTGTTGCATGCGTGACGACAAACCAACAATTTCTAGGGCATTTTCGATACGGTCTTTGCGTTCTTTGGCGTTAAAACCTCTATAACGTAGTGGGACATCTACATTGTCAAATAGAGGTAATTCTGGCAAAAGGTTAAAACTTTGAAAAATGAATCCTATTTTTTCATTTCTTAGCTCTGAAAGTTGATTGTCGTTTAGGCCTTTAACGTTTTGACCATCTAAATAAAAATCGCCTTCTTCAAAGGTTTCTAGCAAGCCCGCTAAGTTCAAAAAAGTGGTTTTACCTGACCCTGAAGGTCCGGTTACTGACACAAATTCGCCGGCTCCGATGTGCAAGTCAACTTTACGCAACGCATGGGTTTCGATTAAGTTGGTACGATAAATTTTGCTAACGTTTTCCATTTTTAACATGTAAGTTCTCCTGCCATCATTGTGACTAATTAGTAATATTGATTAATTCGCTTGCATTAAATTGGGAAATACTCGATATGATGATTTCATCTCCCTGTTCGAGGCCGCTTAACACTTCCACTTCGCCTATGCTTCTGGCGCCTAGCTGAATACTGCGTTTGCGGGCACTTTGATTGTTGACGACATAGGCGATACGTCCGCCACCTGATTCAACAAATGCGCCTCGTTTTACCTTAAGTACGTTTTCTTTAGATTCAATTAACACTCTGGCCGTGACTCTTTGATTTTGGCGTAACCCTGCTACGTCAGATTTTTCGAAACGGATACGGCCAACTACCTGTCCTTCAAATACTTCTGGTGAAATAGCGGTCACCTCACCTAGGTGAGTTTGGCCGTTGAAATTTATTTCTGTTTTAAGACCAATGCCTAAATCATCTGCATAGTTTTCGGGGATCATGACTTCCACTTCAAAAATGCTCAGGTCAATAATGGTAAGAAGGGGCGCATTGAGCGCAACCGTGTCTTTTTCACGTATGTTGACACTACCGATGATTCCACTGGTAGGAGAGGTGATAGACAAATTTTTCACTTGCCTACGTAGGTCTGTTACTACAAATTCCTGACGTTCGAGTTGGGATTGTTTGCTTTTGAGGTCGAACTCCATTGTTTCTTTTTGTAATTGATGATTTTGTAATGCATGGCGGTAGGCAAGGTCGGCTCTTTTAAACACTGCGACTTTTTCTTCCAGTTCCCGTTGACTTATCAATGAGTCCTGAATACTCAATTCCGCGCGGTTTTTCTCTACTTTAGATGCTTCCAAATTAACCAACGCAAGTTCAATGGCTTGTTGGTTATTAAGCAGTGAACTTTTTATCTGAATTTTGTGACGGCCTACCTCTATCCCTAATTGTTCATAGGTTGACACTTCTTGGGAAAGTTGGTTTGTCAGTTCGGGGCTATAAATTGATGCTAATACTTGCCCTTCTTGTACTTTATCTCCTGCTTTGATTTTTAAGCTCACAATACCAGAAGAGGGGGCAAACACGGTTGGACTATTGGCAGCAATAACTTTTCCTTGAACAGACACGTCACGCTGTAAGTCGCCGATTTGCACTTTAGCAAAGCGTAATTGTGCTTGAGATATAGTTTGGTTAGCGCTAAATAGCCGAGACAAACTTGGCCATGCGTAAACTAATGCGATGACACCTATTACTAACAAAGCAATGCTCACTATGGTTTTTCTGTAAGGAATAGTGGCTTTTTCTATGGCTCTATCTTGTCCAGATGTACTTCTTATATTCACTGTATTGTCCTCAAACACTTTATCGGTTACCGATATTTCTCAACAATTTTTGTTCCATATGGCATGCACTGCAAAGGCCTTGCCAAACTTAAATAGTTATAAATAACAATAAGTTACCATTTCTGTTTGGATGGATAGTGGTGACCGCACACATAGCGGACACAAAGCGAACACAGGCGCACAGCTGATAAACAATTGAGAGTTAGCTTGAGGAGCTTGAACCTATATAGGCGTTTAAAAGCAAAAGGTCACCGCATAACTGGAGTTTGTTTTACTTTTAAAGGGGGAGGGAAGGCAACTGAAACTTTCTAGTTTCAGTTGTATTTTGCAATTAAAAAAGCCGGCGAAGTGCCGGCTTAAGTCTTAACGTTTAGTTGTTTATTCAAACATGTAGGAAATACTTGCGCCAAATGTTCTTGGCTGATTTGGATAAACTTGTATGCTTCCAGATTGAATAGGACGTGGGAACGCTGAAAGGAAATACTCATCATTGGTTACGTTACGTACGTAAAACTGCAAAGTTACGCCGTTTTCAAAGTTTAGACCCGTACTTAGGTTTAGGGTGTTAACTTCACGGGTCACATCTGGGTTTATATTACCTACGACTCGAGTTTCGCTTTCGTAGATATAATCGGCTCGCACATATCCGTACATTCCGTTATCAAACTCAAAGTCATATTTGGCACCGGCAACAATACTTTGTTCATGGATACCAGGCACTGATGTACCTGATAGATCGGCAGGGCCATTTTCATCCTGTCCACCAACGAATGACACATACTCAGGGTCTAAGAAAGTACCCGCTAGAGTTAAGGTTAATTCATCTGTCGCACGGAAAGTAGAATCAAATTCTATGCCTCGAGTATTTTGTTCACCCGCATTAGATAACACATAACCTGTTCCTAAGAAGGTACTTGATTGGAAACCTTCTATCGTTTGGTCAAAAATTGTGGCGTTAAATGACACGTTTGAGAAGTTCGACTTTATGCCTAACTCATATACAGTGGCTTCTTCAGGAGCTGCATAACGTGTACCGTAAGATTGATTAGGTAATTGTAAGCTAGGGATAGCTTCAATTGCGGCTTGATCTGAAGGAAATGGACGTGAGTCACGAGACAAATTCCATGATGAAGCTTTAAAGCCTGTAGCTGCGGTTGCGAAGACGTTCACATTTTTGTTAATCGTATATGCACCACGAAGTGACCAAGTGATCTTGTCATCACTAGTCGAATTAGCTTCAGCGTCATTGGGTAATTCTAACATTTGTGGTTGAAACTGGAATGCTTTCAATGCTTCAACTGTACCTAAAGCCACGGCTTCAGACATTCCTTGACCCATAAATACTTGGTAAAGTGGCACACCATAAACAGTTAAATCATTGTTAAAATCAACCTGAGAAATTGCGTCGGTATTTTCAGATTCAAGGGTGATGTCTTTTTCATCTTTGGTGTAACTGACTCCTAAAGTAGCAGTGAAGTCATCGGTTATGTGGTAATCAAAGTTAACAAATAACGAATAGGCTTCGTTCTTTTGGATAAAGTCGTTACCTATTGTACTACCAGCTCCTAATATATCCCCGGGGTTAAGTGCTGGATACAGCGCTTCTAGGGTATCAAATAGTCCATTTGTTGAAGGCGTAAATGAATTCAATACATCAAAATAAGGTCTTGCCATAGTGCCGTATGTTAATACGTCACCAGTGGTATCTACATTTTCGTCGAAGTAAAACGCACCCACCATCCAATCAAGCTTAGTATCACCTGTAGAGGTTAAACGGAATTCTTGAGTAAAGGTGTCAATTTCAACGTTAGCTTCTTCAATAAGAATATCCAATGAAGTAAAATCAACGTCATTTTTGAAACCAGAGTCGTTAATTCGGTAGGCTGAAATCGATGTAAATGTAAATCCATCAAAATCGATATCTGCTTGCAATGAAACGCCGCCGTCTTCTACAAAGTTTGTTGGATCGTTATTGAGTGCAGATTCGTAAGAGAATGGGTCTTCATCAGAGGTAACCAATCCGCCAAGCGCTTGAACAGCTGCGGCTGTCGGACCATTTTCATAACCTGCTGTGGTACAGCAAGATTCATCAATTTCACTGTAGTCAGCAATAAAACGGAAGGTTGCATCTTCGGTTGGTTCAAACAAAAGTTGACCACGAAGATTCCAGCGATCACGATCATTAATTTTTCCAAGTCCAGAAATACTATCGGTATAACCATCCCGGGTATTCATGCCACCGGATACACTGAACGCTAAGTTATCTGTTATACCATTTGAAAAATAACCACGAACAAGTTGCTGATTATAGTTCCCAATGCTGGCTTCAACTTTTCCTTCCATATCATAAGATGGACCACCAGTACGTACGCTGATTACACCGGCCGATGCATTCTTACCAAATAAGGTACTTTGAGGGCCACTTAATACTTCTATCTGTTGTAATTTCGGTAAGTCACCAATTAAAGCTGCGGCACGTGAACGATAAACACCGTCAATGAATACGCCAACTGAAGGCTCTATACCCGTATTGTTCGTTCCATTACCAAAGCCACGAATAGAAAAACCTGTGTTTATTGAACGTTGAAGTGGTGTCACTCTTAACGTAGGCACTAACACTTGTAAATCGCCAATATCTAACACTTTGGCTTGTTCTACCGTTTCGCCACTCGTTACCGAGACAGCTATTGGGGTTTGTTGTAAACCTGTTTGACGTTTTGAGGCCGTGACAAAAATTCGCTCAATGCCTCCCTCGTCTGCCTCAGCAGTGTCACTTTCTTGGGCATGAATGCTAGTGGTACTTAAAGCACCTAAAATCGCAGACATTAATAGTGTTTTCTTGAATACTCTACTTGCACGCGGGAGGTTATTGATCGCATTTTTATTCATTGACGTTTCTCTATTTTGACTTTCTTGTTAAAAAAAATGACAAACAGTGAATCCCCAAACAGCCTTGAAGCCAAAGACTCACTCATCAGACCTGTAACTTTAGCAAGAACATAAGATGAAAGTAAATGATTGGTTATTCAAATGTTAATGAAAAAACGTGATTGAACAATATAGCTCACATTTATGCATCGGTGTTTACAGGTCCTTAAGTAATACTTAGGGGAAATTAAAAAGCCGGCTAAAGCCGGCTTGTTGACGTATTGTAAATTGTAGAGTGAGTTAAAAGCGTTTTTTGACGGTCACTCCAAAGGTGGCGGGTTCTGCCATATAAGCATTTAACTTACCAGTCTGTAGTGGTGCATTAAAGTTAGTACGGTTGATGTACTCTTCGTCAAGCAGGTTCCGAGCCCAAACGACTACATCCATATCGGACTCTTCAAAGTTCATGAAGAACCTTAAGTTAACGATGTTGTAAGCGTCTTGAATCGCGTAAGGGTCGTTACTTCCATCTAGAATAACTTCGCTCGTGTGACTAAAATCGCCTTGGACATAGCTATAAACACCATCGGCAATGCTAAAGTCTTTCTTTACACTAATAACTGCGTAGTTTTCTGGCTCGCCACCAGGTCTGTCACCGGAGCGATCACAGAATTGGTCTGTTGGATTTTGGCGGCCTGGATCGTCAATGCCAGTATGGAATGTATAGGCTACCCAACAGTTTCCACCTTTGAAGGTTTTGTACTCAGCATCTACAAATGCCCAAGCAAAATTTACCTCAAGGCTATCCATTGGTACCCAAGTCGCTTCAACTTCGAACCCAGAAATCTCATAATCACCGGCGTTCTGCAGGTTAAAGCCGTTACCTGTAAAGGTATTTGCTTGGAAGTCCTCTACAGTAGTGTAGTGAGCTGCTGCATTTATTCGCAAATTGTAATCTTGAATGTCTTTCTTTATACCTAATTCGAAAGACTCAGAAGTCTCAGCATCAAATAATGGTTCAAAACCATCTGCTATTCGGTCTGTATTTGTTCCGCCAGATTTATAACCTGTACCGAATGAACCGTAGACCAAAGTGTCTCGGCTAGGTTGCCAACTTAACTTAACTGTACCAGTTATTTGGTCATCTTCTATAGACTCAACAATGTTAGGACGAGCAGCAGTTGTTGCACCTAACGCATTAAACCCCCAACCTATTGTTTGAAAAGGGCGTATAGCTTCTAGGTCCGCGGCTGTAGGAGCTTGTCCTGTTGTCAACGCTGCAGCTATGTTGCCTAGCGCTACACCGGCCGCGCCAGCTCCAATCGCTAACTCGGTTGTGGACGAATAGAAAGTCGGAAACTCTTGGTCATTAGCCATGTTTTCACTAAATACGGTAACTAAATCTTTAGACTCATCTGTATAACGTATACCTGCAGTTAGTGTCAGCTCATCAGTAAATTGATAATCAAATTGAGCAAATAAAGCGTAACTTTCATGTTCCTGCTGGGCAATATGATCAAAGCCAGTGCCTGCAGGCGCACCTTCAGCAGCGGGAGCAATAAACCCACCGGTTAAGGCACTGATATCATTTAACCCGTTAAGAAGTGGATCCAATGCACCGCCTAATGATGACATGAAAAAAGGGTTGAAAGAGTTATCTGTGTATAGGCTATATGCCAAATCTAGCTCTTGCGTAAAGTAGTATGCACCTAAAATGTAATTTACTTTATCGCCGGTATAATCCAAACGTACTTCTTGTGAAAATGATTCTTGAGTGGAATCGTTATAAGTTCCAAATAGGTCAGCATCCGTGAAGTCAGTATCAAGATTATCGTAAGAATCAAAGTTACGGTAAGCTGAGATTGAGACGAGTGTGTAGTTGTCATCTAGATCCCAATTAATTTCGGCTGACAAACCTTTGTCTGTCATTATGGCCTCTGGTAAAAATGACAGTGCTACCTCTCTATCATAAAAGGCATCTCCACCTGGGAAAACCGTTCCACCTAAAGTAGGCAACGCTGCATCTGAACCATACACCCCAGGTAATTCAGTGGCTTCAAAGTTACTAAGTTGAACCGGTGCTCCACAACAGATTTCGTCTATTTCTGAATAGTCTGCAATCACTCTAACTGATAGGTCATCGCTAGGCGTGTACAAAGCTTGGACTCGTGCTCCCCAACGGTTTCTGTCGTTAAGTATGTCATCACCTAGATTGACATCGCTGATTGTTCCATCTCGTTGACTGCCAAAAGCAGTCACACGAAATGCCAATACGTCTTCTATCGCAGAAATTGATGCAGCCCCAGACAAGTTAACTAACCCATAATTGCCTACCGTTGCTTCAATAAACCCATCGCCACCGTCATGACTCGGCTTAACTGTACTAACGAGTATGGCGCCAGAAGGGGTGTTTTTACCAAAAAGTGTACCTTGTGGGCCACGCAATACTTCTACCGCTGCTACGTCTACCAGGTTATTAATCATTGAGTTTTGACGAGCGCGGTACACGCCGTCTACATAAAGACCAACAGAAGATTCAAGTCCAAAATTTTGTGATGATGTACCTACGCCACGTATCGAAAAACTTGAGTTAGTGGCACTTTGACTTTGAAATGCGCCTAAGCCAGGGACATTTGTTTGCAAGTCATACATGTCTTTAATGACCGCCTCGGCCATTTCATCACCGGTAAAAGCAGTGACCGATACTGGAACTTCTTGTAGGTTCTGAGCTCTTTTTTGCGCGGTAACCGTTATGGTTTCTAAGCGGCCTTCTGATTCTGCCTCTTGAGATAAAGCGAGAGTGCTTGTCAGTGTTAAAGACAAAGCAACCGTGCTTGAAATGGCAGAACGTGTAAAACATTTAGGGAGAGTTTGTGTCATTTTATATTCTCTTTATGCTAGCGAAGCTAGTCTAGTTTTGGGCTACTTATATTTAATTTGTAGTGGTGACTCCGTGTTCTAATTTATCGCCCTTAAATACCCCACTGATCAGACCTGTAACTTTATCAAAAATCTTGGTTTAAAGTAAACGTTTGGTTTGTAAATTGTTAATTGCGAGGTAAGTGTAATGCAAAGGCGTTTACATATTCACCAGTAAATTCACCTTTGTAATTACGCCAGAATAATAGCTCTTTCTATAGCTTAGACTACATATGGTGTAGAAGAGTCAGATTCCAGTGGCAGATTTCGATTAAGTATTATAGATATCCTAAATGTAAAATAATTAAAATAATAAATTCAACTAATAGTTCTGTTGGTAATACTATTTGAACAGTTATCGAACGAGCGGAGATTATGTGTCTGAATTTTATTTGGTCCGACATGGGCAGGCTTCATTTGGAGCCAAAAATTACGATAAACTAAGTAATCTTGGTCACCAGCAATCGCGATGGTTAGGTGAATACTTCAGTGCAAGAAACATTGCTTTTTCACATGCGTTCATGGGAGATATGGTTCGTCACAGAGAAACAGCCCAAGGCATCATGGTTGGCTCAAGTCATAATCCTATTGTTTCCATTGACCCAGGGTTTAACGAATTTAATTTTCAAAATATTGGTGACAGTTATCTCTCGCTAAATCCACAACGCAAGTTGCCAGAGAATCCTAAGCCAGCAGATTTTTATCGGTTATTAAAGCTCGCAATGTATGCATGGTCTGAGGATCAGTTGCATGATGAATCTCTAGAAGAGACTTGGGCAGGTTTTAGAGAACGAGTGCAAGCTGCGTTGCATAATGTTTGCCAGCAAGGCGGAGACAAACCTATTTTGATCGTTAGTTCTGGAGGCGCGATTTCCATGTTAATGAGTTTGGTTCTAGGTTTAGATGCCAAGCAAGTGATAGAGCTAAACATGCAAGTCCGCAACACCAGCATTAGCCATTTTTACTTCAACAAAAATACAATACGTTTAGCAAGTTTTAACAATATTCCTCATTTAGACAGTCCAGATAGACTGGACTCCATCACCTTTAGCTAAAGGATATACAACTATGAATTTTGATTACTCTGACAAATCCCAAGACCTTATCAACCGCTTACAGGCATTTATGGATGAGCATATATATCCTATTGAACAAGAATATATTGACGCTGTACATAACAACCCAAATCGTTGGTCAACCCCTCCAATGCTTGAAGCGCTTAAGCAGAAGGCTAAGGATGCAGGACTATGGAATCTTTTTTTACCAGAAGAATACCTTCCTTATGGTGCCGGACTCAGTAATCTAGAATATGCGCCACTATGTGAGCTGATGGGTCGAGTCATGTGGAGTAGTGAAGTCTTTAACTGTAGCGCTCCAGATACCGGTAATATGGAAGTGTTGGCGCGTTACGGTTCAGAAGAAGACAAGAAAAAATGGCTGGTACCTTTATTAGAAGGTGAGATTCGTTCTGCTTTTGCTATGACTGAGCCAGCTGTAGCCTCATCTGATGCCACTAATATAGAAACTTCAATTACACGCGATGGTGACGAATATGTCATCAATGGGGTGAAGTGGTATACCAGTGGAGCGATGAACGAGAATTGCAAAATCATGGTTGTTATGGGTAAAACCGACACCTCTGCTCCCCGTCACCAACAACAATCGCAAATATTGGTTCCTATGGATACTAAAGGAGTCACTGTCATTCGACCTATGGCTGCTATGGGCCATTATGATGAACCTGTTGGGCATGCAGAAGTTTCATTCGATAACGTGCGTGTGCCAGCTGCTAATTTATTAGTGGGTGAAGGCGAAGGTTTCGCTATCGCCCAAGGTCGTTTAGGGCCTGGTAGAATACACCATTGTATGCGTTTAATTGGTTGTGCACAGCGCGCTTTAGATTTGGCATGTGAAAGGGTAGAAAACCGTATCGCGTTTGGACAGCCTTTGAGTAAACAACAGTCAATTCGGGAACGGATCGCTCAAATGCATTGTGACATAGAGCAAGCTCGGTTGTTGACATTAAAAGCGGCCGACAACATGGACAGATACGGTAATAAAGTGAGTAAAAACATCATCGCTGCGATCAAAATTGTGGCCCCTAAAATGGCGTGTAACGTAATCGACCAAGCCATTCAAATGCACGGTGCAGCGGGCACTAGCCAAGATTTCATTTTGGCCGCAACCTATGCATATGCTCGAACTATCCGTTTAGCTGACGGCCCTGATGAAGTGCATATGATGCAACTAGGCCGAAACTTAATTAAAGATGCTAATGCTTAGTCTGAATTTATTAAAGAGGAAAATGTTATGACTGATAGAGGCTCAGTTGATCAACTAGACGAGCAACTTCTGGCAGATTACTTGACTCAACACGTTGCAGGTTTTAAAGGACCTGTAACCGCTACTAAATTTGCAGGTGGCCAATCAAATCCCACTTTTAAACTGCAGACTGCCAATCAGTCTTATGTATTGCGCCGACAACCTCCCGGTAAGCTACTTAAGTCAGCACATGCGGTTGACCGAGAATACAAAGTATTAGCTGCATTAGAAAACTCTAGTGTACCCGTTGCTAAGGTCTATCATCTGTGTGAAGACACGACAGTGATCGGCAGCATGTTTTACATCA
The DNA here is from genome assembly GCF_039964565.1 of Paraglaciecola sp. Classification (GTDB taxonomy): domain Bacteria; phylum Pseudomonadota; class Gammaproteobacteria; order Enterobacterales; family Alteromonadaceae; genus Paraglaciecola. The sequence goes on along the minus strand of NZ_JBDVXF010000023.1, from coordinate 2,304 downwards.
TGGAATATGTGGAAGGGCGAGTTTTTTGGGATAGCGCATTACCCACTATTGCTGATACGCAAACTCGTGGTCAAATGTACCAAGATATGGTTGAAGTCATGGCAGCGCTGCACAGTGTCGATATCGAAAAAGTCGGCCTGAGCGATTACGGTAAACCAGGCAATTATTATGAGCGCCAATTCAGTCGCTGGAGTAAGCAATATAAGCTGTCAGAGACCCAAGACATCCATGAAATGCAACAATTAATTGCGTGGCTAGAAAAACATTTGCCTGAGGATGACGGCAAAGTATCGCTAGTGCATGGTGATTATCGTATGGACAATTTAATGTTCCACCCTTCAGAACCTAAAATATTAGCCGTTTTAGATTGGGAATTGTCGACTTTAGGTCATCCATACGCCGACTTAGCCTATCAATGTATGCAATTACGATTACCTGAAAATGTCGGTAAAGCGACTGGCTTAGGAGGCATTGAAAGAGCACCACTGGGGATCCCAGAAGAACAAGAATATGTCGACGCTTATTGTAAATTGGTGGGCATTGACAAAATCGATAATTGGAATTTCTACTTAGCTTTTAGTTTCTTCCGCTTAGCGGCTATTGCTCAAGGTGTGGCAAAACGAGCAGAAGACGGCAATGCATCGAACAAAGAAGCCCAAGCTGTTGGAGCTATTGTTAAACCTTTGGCTCAATACGCCTTAAAACTTACTCAATAAAACAGCAAGCCTTAAAGGGCTTGCTGAAATACTAGATATTTCACGGAGAATGTAATGAAAGCTATTGTATGTGAAGAATTTGCCCCAGTTGAAAAATTACAATACAAAGATGTACCCGACCCTGTTGCTAAGAAAGGTCATGTAGTTGTTGACGTCACCGCATGCGGGGTTAATTTCCCAGACGGATTGCTGGTTCAAGGTTTGTATCAGATGAAGCCTCCGTTCCCTTTCGTGCCTGGTAATGAAGTCGCTGGCGTCATTAGTGAAGTAGGCGAGGGCGTACCTCACCTTAAAAAGGGTATGCGAGTGATTGCTATGTGTATGTTGGGAGGATATGCCGAAAAAGTATTGTGCCCAGCTACGCACATTATGCCTATTCCAGATGAAATCCCCGATGATGAAGCCGCGGCGCTTGTCACTGCACACGCGACTGCTCATCATGCGCTTAAACAGCGCGCTCAAATTCAGCCAGGTGAAACGTTATTGGTGACTGGAGCCGCTGGAGGAACGGGTTTAGCAGCGGTTCAAATCGGGAAAGAAATGGGGGCCACGGTGATTGCAGTTTGCTCTACCCAAGAAAAATTAGATATGGCTAAAGCGAACGGCGCAGATATTCTGATTAACTATACCGAAACCGACTTAAAAACTGCAGTCAAAGAAGTAACCGACGGCAAAGGTGTGGATGTGGTATATGAATGTGTAGGCGGAGATACGTTTCACGCTTGCTCACGAAGCATGGCTTGGAACGGTCGATTATTGGTGGTGGGGTTTGCTGGTGGCACTATTCCAGAGTTTCCTGTCAATTTAGCTTTGGTTAAAGGTTACTCGGTTATGGGGATTTTCTGGGGCTCGTTTACCCAACATCAGCCTAAGGACTTTGCTGATAACATGAAAGAATTATTAACTTGGTATGTGCAAGGTAAAGTTAAAGTAGTCGTTGACGAAGTGGTTCCTTTAGAAAACGCCAAAGACGCATTGAATAAAGTTATGAATCGTGAAGTAAAAGGTAAAATGACTCTGAAGCCATAAGAAAGTAGAGTTGGATTCTGGGACTCATGTTTCAAAGCATTTTAACTGAAGAGTACTCCGAACCTCTCGGTGAATAGAATACAAGGATGTGAGCAACAATATTGTCTCACATCCTTGTCTCAGATTTTATGTGACACTGCCGTTTACATGAGTTTTTTTACAACCAAAAAAAACGGCCTCAAAGAGGCCGTCTTCCTATGGTAAATAACCTTCTGTTTAAAGAGATTGCTACTTACCCACCATGTTGAACGTTTCGGTGGCCGAAGCCAAGTTCGTTCTAGAACAATTCTTTTAAGCTTATATTCTGTCGTTTAGTGCAGCGACGATAGGTGAAGCGTCTAAGCCATTTTCAGAGGCCCAAGCGAGTACCGTTTTGCCGTCTTTTTCTGGCGAGCTTAAGTCACCTTTAGGCATTTTTTTGACCATCAAGGTACCTGTTTCTACTGCATTGTTTAGCATAGCGGTACGAATAAGGCTGTTACCGCCACAAGACACACCAGTGTAGTAATCTTTAAGTTTTAATCTGAAATCAGACTGAACACGTTTCATTTTTTTACGT
>NZ_JBDVXF010000022.1:0-41245 GCF_039964565.1 Paraglaciecola sp. | reverse complement strand
AGAAATCGTATTGCCGCAGGTCAACCCAAAACTACGTTTATCAAGGGTGCCTGCATGAGAGAAGAGTTTGAGTTAATGCATTGGGTCAAGCATCGGCTGTGGCACAATCACCGAGGGCGTTAGGATGGCAATAGTGTTTATCCACGAACCTAGACTGAAGACAGGTGTCATCGGTGACTGACGCGGGACGGAATAAGTAAGGTAGGCGCTGTTCACCGAAAGGTGAATAATCCACGGATATCAGCAAGACAACCGACGAATTTACTTGCTTCACTCGATGCGTTAACTCAATTTATTTGAGACAACTAAATAGGCTTACAAGATCAGGCAAGGTTGTTACGTTTTACTTGACGTGGGGAGTCATACCAACGCCATGGCGAGAGCCTGAATCTAATAATATCTTTCTCACATTATTAGCCATAGGCTCTTCCGTAATATTTGATAATGGCAGTAAGCTTTAATGACATCTCTCAAAAGTTAACTAAATTCACAGTGTCACTTCAAACAACAGAGATTATAAGCTGGTATATCTATTTCAAGTTAATTACTTAACCCTAACTCTAGTCTCATGTTAGGATTAATTAGAATTAATTAGAATTATAACTATTATGGAAAAATTGTTTCGACAAGAAGTCATCGATAAAAAAAAACACCAGCTAGAAGGAACTATTAGTTTAGTACAGCCACCTGTTTTCAAAACCTTAACCCTCCTTCTTTTCTTGGTAGTTATTATGAGTTTAGTTTTTCTCTCATTAGGTTCATATACACGAAAGGAAAAAGTAAACGGTGTATTGCAACCGAATACAGGACTTATTAAATTATCTGCTCCTCAATCAGGTATCATTGCTGAATTAATGGTGCAAGAAGGGCAATTAGTTAAGCAAAACCAACCTATTTTAAGAATAATTTCAGAAAAATATGGTGTCGAAGGATTTGAACTCAATCAGTCCCTCATTAATCAATTTAAGTTTCAATTAAATAGTTTGAAACAGCAACTTTCTCAACATCATATACAGAACAAATTGCAGGTTGAAGTTCTAAAACATAATCGTATTAATATTGAGAGAAGGTTAATTCAATTGGGAGTTCAAAGTGATATTTTTGCAGAGCGAATTGAAATTAATAATCAAATTGTTGATCAGATAACAACTTTGGCAGACACTGGGTACATTTCTGAGCTTGAATTAAAAAGACAAAAAGATGTATCTTTATCCTTAAAGCAACAGTCTTCATCAATTCAGTCAACTAAATTAGCCTTACATCTTCAAATAGAACAAATTAATAATCAACTGGTACAACTTCCCATAGAGCAGCAAGAAATCACTGCTCAGTTAGAAGCTCAAATTAAAAGTATCAAAGTCCAACTTGGTACAATTAAACAACAACGATTGGGGGAGTTAAGAGCCCCTGTTGAAGGTGTCGTTTCTGGACTTCTTGTTAAACTAGGAAAAAGCGTAACGAGTAATCAGAATTTAACTAGTATTTTACCGGCAGGTAGCTCTATGCAAGCGATTATCTATGTGCCTACAAAAGCATTTGGCTTTATAGAAATAGGGAAAAATACCCGCATTCGTTATCACGCCTTTCCTTATGAAAAATTTGGTATGTATAAGGGTAAAGTTACTGAAGTCAGCGCTAATGTCATCTTGCCCAACGAAACCGATACACCAGGTATTATTTCAGAACCTTCCTATCGGATTGTTATTGATTTAGATAATGACAGCATTATTGCTTACGGAAAAGAAATCCCATTAAGAGCAGGAATGAGGCTTGACGCTGATATAATTATTGAAGAGCGATCTTTAATACATTGGCTATTTGACCCAGTCTTCAGTATAGAAGGACGGTTATAATGACAACGAATGCAGCTAATATGGCTGATAAATTACAATTTTGGCATAAAAAAAAGCTCTCTGTCATTATCCAGTCTGAAGGCGCTGAATGTGGTTTGGCTTGTCTAGCCATGATTGCCGATTATCATGGTTACAAAACAGATCTGGTATCAATGCGCCAAAAGTTCAACCTTTCATTAGCGGGGGCAACCTTACATGATATAATGCAATTTTCTCAATCACTTCAGTTAACCTCCAGACCTTTGCGTATTGAACTTGATGATTTAGAAAATTTACAAACGCCTTGTATTTTACATTGGAATCTTAATCATTTTGTCGTTTTAAAATCAGCGAATGCCAAGTCTGTTGTTATCCACGATCCCGCATATGGTGAAAAACACCTTAAGATGTCAGAGGTCTCAGCTTTTTTCACTGGCATAGCATTGGAGTTAACACCTACAAATGAGTTTGAAAAAAAAGAAGCAAAACCTAGTCTAAAGTTTTCAGACTTCTGGAGTAAGATCACAGGACTAAAAAAATCATTGTTGCTGGTATTTACGTTGTCAATTATTCTACAGGTTTTCGTTCTAGCCAGCCCTTATTATATGCAGTTAGTGATAGACGATGTCATCTTAACGGGAGATACCTCCTTACTTACGGTGCTAGCGATGGGATTCTTTTTGGTTCTTTTATTTGAAATAGCAACTAACGCGTTAAGAGGGTTAACCTTACTGCATTTTGGTAATTTGATGAATATACAATTGGGAGCTAACCTGTTTCATCATCTAATCCGCTTACCGATGTCATATTTTGAGAAGCGCCATATGGGTGACATAGTTTCTCGATTTGGTTCACTGCAACCCATCAGACAACTGTTAACGACGGGCATAATAGAAACGATTATTGATGGTATTATGGCAATTGTCACTCTGGCGATGATATTTTTATATAGTGCTAAGTTGTCTATGGTGGTTTTGATTGCTGTTTGCCTTTATGCCATGGTTCGATTTTTTATGTATCACCCTTTTCGCAACATCAGTGAACAAGAATTAAGTGCCCGAGCTGAAGAAAATAGTAATTTTATGGAAACTGTACGAAGTATCCAAGCTATCAAGTTATTTAGCTCAGAATCCAAAAGAGAAGGACAATGGCAAAACCGATACGCCAAAGCTATTAATCAAAGTATACGCTTGGGTAATTACCAATTGAGTTTTGCAGCGGTAAATCGCTTACTATTTGGTTTAGAAAATATTATCGTTATATACCTAGCGGCAAACTTGGTTATTAGTGGCGGCTTTAGTACAGGTATGCTGTTCGCTTTTATGGCTTATAAGCAGCAGTTTATGGAAAAAATGGCACGCTTAATTGATAAACTGATTGAATTCAAAATGTTAGGTTTACATTTTGAACGTTTGGCGGATATTGCCCTAACCGTTAAAGAGCAGCTCCAGCCTGATAACTTTAAAAGACATGACATTAACGGTTCAATAACACTAAAGAATGTTTCTTTTTCCTATAGCGACGCAGCCCCTAACGTCATTACTGATTTGAACTTACACATTAAGGCGGGAGAGTCAGTTGCTATTACCGGCCCCTCAGGTTGTGGTAAATCAACGTTGCTGAAATTAATGTTAGGGCTAAATTCGCCTCAACAGGGTGAAATATTAATTGATGGTATTCCTCTAAATCAATTAGGAAATAATCAATATCGGCAGAAAATAGCCGCAGTTATGCAAAACGATGAATTATTATCAGGGTCGGTTACTGATAATATCGCATTTTTTGATACCTATATAGATATGGATAAAGTCATCAAATGTGCCGATTTGGCAGCCATACATAGAGATATCATTACTATGCCGATGGGGTATGACAGTTTAATAGGTGATATGGGTTCTAGTTTGTCTGGTGGACAAAAACAACGAGTTCTTCTCGCTAGAGCGTTGTATAAAAGTCCGAAAATTTTATTTATGGACGAAGCTACCAGTCATTTGGATACCGTACTTGAATTCGATATAAATGAAGCAATTCAACGATTAGATATCACTCGCGTTATTATTGCTCATCGAAAGGAAACCATTGCATCAGCGAACAGAGAGATTAAATTAGGGTTAAAAATTGCAGAAAGGCATGAAACAAAATCATCATTATTCGATGTATAGCAATGTATAATTATTTTTGTAATCATGATATTTACTAAAAAACCAATAAAAATGACCCGGGAAGGGGAAAAATGTCAAGTCAATCAGAATTGTCAAATTCAAAAAAAATTAAGATAGAAAAGCTGTTGAAAATTTTGTCTTTAACTGTCCAAAGCTCTTCAAATGATGTCAAAAATCTAGGCCTACTTACCGGACTTACTGGAGAGTTGTTGTTTTTATGGAAGATTAGTCAGCACGATAATAATTATGTTGATGAAAATATAATTATTGAAAAATTTCAATTTCTACAAAACAACTTATCTCTCGCTACATCAAACATTAACTTAAGTTTTGGATTAATTGGTTTAGGTTGGTTTCTTGAATATATAAATCAAGCTCAAACGGAAGATTATGACCCTGAGTTATGTGAGGATATTGACGCTATGTTATTAAAAGCAATGTCCATAGAATCTTGGGGGGGGGAAATAGAAATGGTTATGGGTTTGGCGGGGATGTCCGTTTATGGCGCGCGACGGCATTTAAAAAGCGACCTAACAGTTTTTTACGAAAAACTGATTAATCATTTTGAAAACATGGCAACTCAAGTAAGCGAAAATACAATTACTTGGCTGCAACCATCTTACTCAATATATCGTTTAGATAAGGAACATATTGAAAAGCCCGAATATAATTTTGGATTAGCTCATGGTGTTCCTGGGATTATTGCCGCCATAGTACCCGCCTTAAAAATACCATCTTTATATTCTCAAACGAAAAAAATGCTAATACAAAGTTGTGATTGGTTGCTTCAACAACAGTTAAACAAAGTAGATAAGCGAAGTTATTTTTCTTCATCTAGTAATAGCACACATTCTACCCGCTTGGCATGGTGTTATGGTGATTTGACTATTGCCCTAACATTGTATCGAGTTGGTAAAGCATTAAATCTACCAACATATATGGAAATAGGCATTAAAATTAGTTTACACGCATCTTGCAGAGATGAAATACAGGCTCTAGTTAATGATGCTGGCTTATGCCACGGAAGTGCCGGTTTGATGCTTATTTTTAAGCTTTTATACCAGGAAACTGGTTTAAAAGAATTCCAACAAGCTACTGTTAAGTGGCTGGATTACACTTTGGATCTTTTTGATAAAAAAGGCTTGCCAGGACTCTATAAAATGTCAGGTTATGATAAAAGCTATAGCGAAAGTACAGATTTTTTAGAAGGTTATGCAGGTATTGGCCTTTGCTTGTTAGCTACTCTTGATGGTGAAGCGGATTGGACTGATTGCTTGATGTTGTCGTAACATTCAAAGTTTAAGGAAGAACATGTTAAAAACAAGAATAAAAAACGAAGACTTTTTTGTTATTCGAACGCCACGAATGCCAGTGAATAACTTACTATCGTTAGACAGCAACAAAGAGAAAACTAGACAGTTGATAAGCCAATGGGTTGAGCTGCCGGAGGTTATAGAAGCTTTATATTTAGCAACGCCTTCATTGCTTGAGCGTATACATTATTGGCAAAAAAAACCAGATTCCAAAGAAGGAAGAAAATTTGAACAAACACTATTAAAATATATGATTAGAATGGGATCTCGTTCAACACCTTTCGGCTTATTTTCTGGTATTCACTGTGGGAAAATAACGTCACAAACTAACTTAGAAATCCACTATCTCGATAAAGATAGCCGTAAAACGCGTTTAGACATGTTCTACCTCTTCGCAATTAAGGAGCATTTATTGAGGACTGATATTCGTAATAGCAACTTAAAATACTACCCTAACCCTTCCCATTATTATGTTGCCAGACAGTACCGATATATTGAGGCCTACCAGTCAAATAAAACCCTTCAGTATAGATTAAGTGCGATTGAGGTGGATGAATATTTTTCTTTTTTGCTTGACAATACGAAAAATGGTTTAACCTTTAATACACTGCTTGATAATTTTTTGAATCACTATAAAGACGCAATACAAGAAGAAGTAGAAACCTATATACAACAATTTATCGAAGAGTCTGTATTAATAGCCGACATTCCGTTATCAGTTACAGGTAAATCGCCTGATAGCACTTTTTTAACGTCTTTAAATCGCATTGGTGAAGTATCGACGGCTAACCATTTAAACACAGTGCTCGATCATTTAAATAAGATGGATCAGCGAAAATCTGCTGAAGTGAAAGACTACAAATATGTTTTTGAACATCTGAATAAGTTGCCAATACAAGCCGAAGAAAGCAAATTGTTTCAAGCCGATATTTACCGAAGTTTTGAGCATTGTGAGCTGCATCAGGTAGAAGTGTCTAAGTTATTAAAACAATTACTTTTGCTGAAAGGGCTTAGTCACCAGGATTTTGAACCTTTCAGTGATTTTATGAGTAAGTTTAATGTCCGTTTTGAAGGACAATTTGTTCCTTTAAATAAGTTGCTTGATGATGAGACGGGGATCAGCTTTTCTCATGAGACCGGATATGAAGCGCCTCTGTTAGCGGGTCTGAATTTAACAAGACAACGTATCCAGAGGAATAATACGCCGAGAGTATCAATGCTAGATACTATAGTTACGCAGGCCATAACAGCACCAGAAAACAGAAATAAACAAATTATTCACTTAACTAGCAAGGAACTTAATAAGCATTTAGGTGCTCGATCATTGGATGTCGATCTACCAGCATCTTTTGCTTCAATAATCTCCCTCTATCAGGATAAAAATCAAAACCGTATCATTAAGTTTAATGGTTGTTATGGCCCTTCTGTAGCTAATCTGTTAGGCCGATTTTGTCACTTACATAGTGAGTTGGAGGACAATATAAAAGAACATTTGCTTAAAGAAGAGCAGCATTCACCAGATGTTATATTTGCTGAAATTGTTCATATACCCGAAGGTCGACCAGGCAATGTGATTGCTAGACCTTATCTGAGAAAATATGAAATTATTTTTATGGCAGATTCAGACCTTAACCATGAGTACCAGATCCCGATAAGTGACTTATATGTTTGGATTGAGCAACAGCAGATAAAACTTTGGTCAAAGCGATTGCAAAAGCAAATTGTACCTAGATTATCATCAGCACATAACTACACATCACGTAGCCTTAGCGTGTATAAATTTTTAAGTATGCTTCAAAGGCAATCTGGAACGCCTCCTGAGTTTTCTTTACCTGCAAGTCAAGCACTAACAAGCTTTATTCCTCGCATAATGTTAGATAATTTAATTCTCTCAGAAAAAATGTGGCGTATACCTCGTGAAGAACTTGAAGAACTAATCAAACAATCTGAAATTGACTATGTCAAATTAAGAGTATTGCAAGAAAAGTATGAGTTAGACAATATAGTTTCACTTGCCGCTAATGATAACGTATTGCAGCTCAATCTTCGAAACCCTCAGATGTTAGATATTTTATTATCTGAAACTAAAGGGCAACGTCTGGTTGAATTAAAAGAGGTACTAGTAGCGCAATACCAAACACCTGTTAAATCACTTAAAGACGAGTGGTACACCAATGAGCTAATAATTCCTTTCTTTAACACTGACGCTAAATCGCACCAAACTTTTAAAGATAACCCTCAAAGAGATATTGAAGCGATCCAGATAAAACGTCGATTTTCTCCTGGATCAGAATGGTTAAGCTTAAAAATCTATTCAGGAAATGGTTCGGTTGAAACTGCTTTAGCCGAAAAAATTTTCCCGCTAATTGAATCATCAATAGCTTACTTTAATAAATGGTTTTTCATTCGTTATGGTGATCCAGACTGGCATTTAAGGCTACGTTTTAATGGTGAATTTAGTCAGTTATATGGAAGTTTATTACCAAAACTAAGTCAACTGTTTGACCCAATGTTAGAAAATGGCGAAATTCATAAAATTGATATATTTACCTATGAGCGAGAAATTGAGCGTTATGGAGGGGCAGCTTCAATCGACCTGGTAGAATCATTATTTATGGCTGATAGCCAGCTTGTAGCTAGGACGTCTCAGTTAATACAGGAATATGGTGAAGATATTCGCTGGCGAATCACTTTGCTAGTCACTGATAAGTTATTAGATTTGTTTGAATATACTGCTGCAGAAAAATTGGAGTTAATTTCTCAACTAAGGGCAGATTTTGGCATCGAATTTAATGAAAGCGGCACGTTAAGAAAACAACTCGGTATTCGCTATAGAAATGTTGAAAGTATAATCAAAGATGATTTTAATAAAATAGATTCAACGACTGAAAATGAAATCTCTGAAAGTCAGCAAGCCATATTTTCATTGATTAAAAAATGGCAAGAGGAAGCTAGAACATATGCGCAAGCAATACATAAAATGTATCTGGGTGACATTGGACTTAATTGCTCACGGGATTCTTTGCTAGGGTCTTTATTACATATGCATAATAATCGCATGTTCAAGGCATATGGCAGAGAACAGGAATTAGTAATGCATGATTTTTTAAGAAGAGTGTATTTTTCAAAAGGTAAAATCATTAATTAATGATTTTTTAATCACTCTTAGTATGGCCAAGGCAGTAACAAACCAAAGTTAGAGAATTGTGAACTGAAAATAGAATAGTTTTGAGTGTTACAGAAAAGGATAAGTTATTTATTAAAAACTGTTTTTGCAAAAACATAACCTGCTCGAATTTTCGACAAAAAAACTTTGTGTTTTATTTACTTTTAACCAGCTTGTATGTAGTGTAATCACGTTTCTTCATCAAGAAGAAACACCGAACCAATTAAATAATTAAGGATGAATAGAATGAAATTGACATTAAATAAGAAAAAAATTAAAAATTTATCAAAAGACGCCAGCGTATTACCGTCAGATATGACGCCGCAAGTTGGCGGTGGATGGGCAACAGCTCAAACGAAATGTTTTGATACTCGCCTGTGCGAGTCTTGGGATTGTGCGCCAGATCCTGGTGCCACAGATGTTAGTTGTGCTAATTGCAATTCTGGTGCAACCTGCATTCCTACGACGCCCTGCTAGACTTATATCTAATTCATAGAGGTCATTCAAGTTTACGATCTCAAAGTCCAATTTTTTCAGTATGTAGTGGTCAAGTCTTATTGGCCACAGTTTTATTGTAAAGCCAGTGTCTATTTTCCTGCTCGTTTGGGGTTAAACCATCATCGTACTAATTACATTTACCAAGCCATTTACCAAGCAAAGCCATTTACCAAGCCACCCATGTTTACATTTACCAAGCTGACATTTACCATGACATTTACCAAGCCACCCATGTTAAATATTTACCAAGCCACCCATGTTAAATACCAAGCCACCCATGTTAAATAAATGCCAGTAGGAGCCGCGGTTTTTGATGCAGTATTGGTGAATTACCTCGTTTGGTTTTGGCTAGTGAGCAATGTGATGGCTGTCAAAAGTGTATTAGACTGTTTTGGCGTTTTTCAGACACAACTATCCCGTATTCTGTGTAGGTTTCTTTAGTTTACGCGCAGCGTAACAAAGTTTTAGCTTTCCCCATGCCTCGTATACGTTGATGACCAGTATGGCGTTTGAAGTGGTTCATCATGATTTCTGTTCCTGCGGCGTAGCAGAAGTGTTTTTCAAACTCAGTGGCGAGGGTGAGCCATTGTTCATCTGATAGTCCTAAGCGTTGCAGTATAGGCTGGGTGTGATGGTCAATGTGACCAGCTTTGTCGTCTCTTATTATGCGGCCTGTGGTGTCGACTAATTCGCAGTAACCTTTGAGTGAATAAGCGATGCCTTTAGGCATGTCTTGTCTGGCATTGCCCACAAAGGGCATCAGTGTGGCTGTAGCTGTGTTTTGTTTTATCGATGTAATGCGTTGCTGAATACTAGTATGGGTTGATGTGTCGGGAGTCGTGGCTAGCTTGGCGCGAATAGGGTTTAAATCCACGTAAGCCATGCAGGCGAGTAAAGCTGCTTCGTCTAATAGAGCTTGAGATTTAAACCTTCCTTCCCAAAATCTGCCTGTGCAGTCATCTTCTTTATTGGCTTCTCTGGCAATGTATTCATTCAAATTACGCATGAGCCAGCTGATGTCGTATAAGCGTTGTCGATATTCAGCAATGGTGTCATCTAAAGTTATTAACTGCCCCTGGCTTAAAGTATCTCCCTTTACAAACATCTGAGTGAGTAAGGTCCCTTTGTGTAGACGATGCCAGCGCTCTATTACTTCACTGTCACTCCAAGCCTGCGCTTGTTTCATATCCACATGTAACACCACATGCACATGATTACTCATCACTGCATAGGCACAAATGTCGATAGCAAACACCGAACCCAAAAACAACAAACGCTCTTGCACCCAAGCCCGACGATGCTCATAACTTTGACCTGAATAACTATCAACACCACACAAAAATGAGCGCCGTACACAGCGTGAAACACAATGATAGTAAGGGGTATCCGATAAACTGATTTGAGACTTACGAGGCTGAGGCATGACATCATTCCTTTGATTGATTTGCTAATCAAAAGCCTAGCTTGTCTTCATTTTTAGTCAATTTTTCACCCAGCCAGCTGCTGCGTGATTATGATTTCTGCCCATCTCCGACGTACTCGGCCACTAAAACTTTGGCAGACTTTTTGCCGACTTTTGACGGAGAGCGCAGCTATGGAGCACTCAGAGTGGGCTCTGTTGGATTTTGGATTGGACTTGTGACTATTTGGCTATCAACACTCTGCCCCTGCCTAGGATATTTCTCAAAAATATGCATAAAAACATCGCTACACGTTTTTGGCCATAATCATCATTTGATTCAGCTAAGTTATCTAAGACTTCCTCAATCATATTTTAGCCTTGGCTTTCGAACGTTGCTTCTTAGACCAATCTGTAACCAGAATATCCTGCATTTTTTCAGTCAACTCTTTGGCTATTTTTTTAACGCGATGACATTCTTTTTCAGATAATGGCGCAGTTTGATACATTCAGTCATCAACGGCGAGTTCTTCTTCAGACAATCCTTCGCTTAGATTCTCTGTTTGCGAAATGCACCTGCGGTTAAGCCCTGCATTTTTTTAAAGAATCGACTGAAATAAGCAGGATCGCTAAAGCCCAGCCCCTCCGCTATTTCTTCCACGCTTTGTTTGGTGTAAATCAAACGACGTTTGGCTTCAATAAGCAATCTTTGATGGATAATGGCTTTGGGAGAGTCGTTTAACAAGGTTTGACATAGGCGATTCAGTTTGGAGATGGAGATATGCAGGTGCTGAGCATAGTCTTTAACCGCTAAATGTTGTTGATAGTGTTGTTCGATCAGCGCCCTAAATTTTAGCAATATGTCTGATTCCCGACTGTCGTTACTCAGTGTCATGGCTTGCAAACGTTGTTGCCGTAATACTGTGACTAAGATCAATTGTACTAGGTGATTAACCGCTAGATTCTGCGCTACTTCATCGGCTGTTAGTTCATGTTTAAGTAGCTTAATGTAGCTGCAAAAGCGTTGTATTTGTTGAGGATTTTTAAATTCTAGCGCTTGGGGTTTCCACACCAATGCGGATAACTCACTTGTATTGGTGTCGCTCTGGCCAGCTAATAATGAATCATTTAGAGATAAAACAAAACCTTGGGTGTTTGACGCAAAATGAAAACCATGGACTACTCCTGCGGGTATCAATACCAACCAATTTCCTTGCAACTCATAATGTTTATCGTCTAAATCAACCGTCCATTGACCGTCAAATACGGCAATGATTTGCGATAACCTACTGTGCCTATGGGGAGCTATTTCCCAGCCAAGTCCCCGGCTTCTAGTAGCAATATCTTCCACGTGTGCAACATTTGGCTCTTGGCGAATAAAGGCTTCACCATAAAGGTCGTAAAAGGGAATGCTGTTATCTGTCATAGGTTACTCATCGCAATATTATTTTCAGCAATTATCAATATGACGCAAAAGTACAATAACCTAGCGCGTATGTGAATTCCTAATTGCTGTTTAATTAGCCATGATGAGTAAAACAGATAATGAGTTGGACTAAAGATGCAATCAATCAAAACTAAAGTCGCCATCATTGGTGCCGGGCCATCGGGTTTGTTACTGGGTCAATTACTGGCTAAACAAGGCATTGAGAATGTGATCATTGAACGTGTATCGGCCGACTATGTGCTTGGTCGTATTCGAGCGGGCATATTAGAGCAAGGTTTGGTTGATTTGTTGCGTGAAGCCGATGTGAGCAAACGCATGGACACCGAAGGTCATATACATGACGGATTTGCCATTAGTTTTTACGGTAAAGCTTACCGCCTCGACTTAAATAAACTCACCGAGGGTAAAACGGTGATGTGTTACGGCCAAACTGAGGTGACTCGCGACTTAATGGCTGCGCGTGCTGCGAAAAAGTTGAACACTTACTACAGTTCAAGCAATGTGGTGCTAAATGATATCGAAAGCGACACTCCCTCAGTAACCTTTGAACAAGATGGTGTCACATACCAACTTGAATGTGATTATATTGCAGGTTGTGATGGTTTTCATGGGGTGTCGCGTAAGAGTATTCCCGAAGAAAAACGTACTGAGTTTGAACGGGTTTATCCCTTTGGTTGGCTGGGCATATTAAGTGACACCCCACCTGTAGATGATGAATTGATTTACTGCAAAACTGAACGTGGTTTTGCACTAGCCAGTATGCGTTCGTCAACGCGATCTCGTTATTATTTACAAGTGCCATTATCCGATAAGGTTGAAGATTGGAGCGACCAACGGTTTTGGGATGAGCTTAAAAATCGCTTGCCACAAGAGTCTGCTAAGACTTTAGTCACCGGCCCTAGTATTGAAAAAAGCATTGCACCACTGCGTAGCTTTGTCTGTGAACCAATGCAATTAGGTAAATTGTTTTTAGTGGGTGATGCCGCGCATATTGTGCCTCCAACGGGTGCCAAAGGTTTAAACCTTGCCGCTTCTGACGTGGCTATTTTGTTTCGTTTGTTATGCAAAGAATATAAAGAAAGCCAACCCAACGCGACTCAAAGATACTCTGAATTAGCTTTAAGCCGCGTTTGGCAGGCTGAACGTTTTTCTTGGTGGATGAGCAATATGTTGCATGACTTTAAAGATGACACAGGAGAAGCGAATAATATGGATCAAAAAACCTTTGAACGCTTTATGAAATCTGAACTGGACTTTTTCCTGAGCCATGAGGAAGGTCAAAAAATCATTGCAATGCAATATGTGGGCTTACCTTATCCACAAATTTAAATGACGCAGCACCGTTATTTAATCACTTTACATGACGGTTCTAGCTGATTCTTTATCGAATAACTCTGAGTAGGCCAAGGTAGCGTGAGCGTGCTCTTTCATCAGGGCTTCAGCACGAGCACCTTGACCATTTATCAAAGCATGATATACGGAATGATGCTGCGTATGAGCATAAAACAAACGTCGGTATTCTTGCTGCATTTGTTTGGGGTTAAAGGCCAATGCGCTAACAGACGCAAAAGGCAAATGCTCGCTTAGCGCTAAGGCCGCACTAATCGCACTGTTGCCACTGGCAGTAATAATTAAGGCATGAAAATGCATATTCATTTCATGATATTTTTCTACATCTTGTTCTGCTAACACACCATTTTCAAATAACTGGTCACCCGCCAGCAAACAAGCCTGTATTTCCTCTTTAGTGCTTTCACTCAGCCCTGCTTCTGCCGCTTGTCTTGCCGCTAAACCTTCAAGTACGCCTCGCACTTCCACCGAGTCTACTATTTGAGCCTGGGTGACGTTCCTCACCTGATAACCGCGGCGAGGCAACTTTTCAAGCAAACCTTCTTGAGCCAGTGCACGAAAAGCTATGCGCACTGGGGTGCGCGAAATACCTAAACGTTCCGCAGTGGGAATTTCAGCCAAACGTTCGCCAGCTGTAAATTCCCCTGAAATAATCATATCGCGCAAAATTTTAATGACTGATTGCCCGTCACGAACCATGTTTTAGCCTCATTATTTTAAGTGCAATGCAGTCTAATAAAATCTGCAGGAATCAGTGTATTGGATCCAGTTAAAAAAAACAGTATTAACCAATAAGTTGAATCTTCCGTTAATAGTGAGCAAAAACACCTTAAAAATCCGTTATTTAATTTATCACCTCAGCATATTGGATCCAATAATAGCAATATAGACTTGAAATCCAACCTAAAAACACTATTATTGGATCCAAAGTTAACCAATTGTAAAAGTTATGACTCAACAAATTTTCCCCCTAAATACTTGGTATGTGGCCTGCACACCTGACGAAGTACAAGATCAACCTTTCGCTCGTAAAATTTGTAATATTCCCTTAGTTTTATTTCGTAATCAGGATAACGAAATTAAAGCCCTTGAAGATTTTTGCCCCCACAGAGGGGCAGCATTGTCATTGGGTAAGGTTGAAAACGGTCAGTTAGTCTGTGGCTATCATGGATTGCGTATGGGCGATAAAGGAAAGGTTGAGTCAATGCCTAACCAACGAGTCCAGGGTTTTCCCTGTATTAAAGCTTACGCAGCAGTTGAACGCTATGGTTTTGTGTGGATATGGCCGGGCGACCAGACACTGGCAGACAGCAGTTTAATTCCCGAACTAGAATGGGCAATCAACAAAGATTGGGCCTATGGTGGAGGGTTGTTTCATATTAATTGTGACTATCGTTTGATGGTGGATAATCTGATGGATCTCACCCACGAAACCTATGTACATGCCTCAAGCATTGGCCAAAAAGAAATAGACGAAGCGCCCGTTTCCACCAAAATGGAGGGCAACCAAGTGGTGACGAGTCGCTTTATGGATGGCGTGTATGCACCGCCTTTTTGGCAAAACGCCCTACGCGCTAATGACTTGGCCGATGACGTAAAAGTCGACCGCTGGCAAATCTGCCGTTTTGATTTACCTAGCCATATTATGATTGAAGTAGGTGTGGCCCACGCAGGTTTAGGCGGTTATCACGCCCCGCAAGCAGTCAAAGCCAGCAGTATAGTAGTCGATTTTATTACTCCGGAAAGCGACACATCAATTTGGTATTTCTGGGGTATGGCGCGCAACTTTAAGCCCCACGATCAAAACCTAACGGATTCTATTCGTGAAGGTCAGGGGGTGATTTTCTCTGAAGATTTAGAAGTATTAGAAAAACAGCAGCAAAATCTGCTGCTCTATCCTGATCGCAAAGTGCTGAAGCTAGATATTGATGCAGGCGGCGTAAAGGCGCGGCGTCTAATTGAGCGGGCCATGAAACAGGAACAAAGTCTGACTGCTAAAACTACCTAATACAAAAAGTATTAGGTAATTAAAAAAAAAGGATACGGGCTATCTCAGCCCCAGAGCATCAAACGGTAGTAAACTGCCGAAAGCCACAACACATTTATTCTATGTATATAGGCTCCATCAATATATCGAGGTAATTAATGATACAAATACAGTGGAACAGTTCACGAAATACTTGAGCAACAACTTACCATCAGATTTTAAGATAGTTAAAATCAGATTAATCCACTATCAATCCACACAAAGATATAACATGCTATTAACATCAATAATTAACCATAACTGTTCAAGTGTTTCTACCTAATTACAACATTACCTTTTGTAACCAGTCGTTTAAATTGTGTAATGCGTAATAAAGGATATTGACGCTTAGCAAAAAATATCTGGATAAATTTATATGACGACTAATCTAGCTGATGTAGACCCTACAAATAAACAAGCTTCTGCTAAACATGGCATTATTCTTATACTGGCAGCAATCATGCCACCCATGGCTATTATTACTCTAATTCCTATTTTACCCTTATTGATGAAAGAATTCTCTGAGGTGCAAGGTTCGGCATTTTTAGTCCCAATTGCCCTGACGGTCCCAGCCCTGTGTGTAGCCTTATTTTCGCCGCTAGCTGGCTGGATTTCAGATAAGATGGGTAGAAAACCAGTATTGATATCAGCACTTTTGATTTATGCGATTATTGGTTTAGTACCTTATTTTTTAACCAACCTAACTCAAATTATTGCTGCGAGAGTTGTATTGGGAATCGCGGAAGCAGCCATAATGACGGTAGCGACCGCGCTGATTGCAGACTATTTCAAAGGAAAAGAGCGGCAGCGTTGGGTATCTATCCAAATTGCTTGTGTGAGTTTAAGCGCAATTGTATTGATTGCTATAGGTGGGCTGCTAGGTGAGTTTTTTGGCTCACGGGGGCCGTTCTTACTTTATCTGGTTGCCATTCCAATCGCACTATGTGCTGCTTTTATCCTTTATGAACCAATAAAAAGTCATGAGAAAGTCAGTTTAGATGCGCCAAAAGTACCTTGGGCGCGTGTTTTACCCTTACTGTTTATTACACTTTTTGTGGGTGTTATCTTCTACACTATTATGGTTAAACTAGGAGCAATTTTAGCGTTAGCAAGTGAAGTATCACCTGCAATAATTGGTGGAATAGGGGCAGCAGCGAACATTGGCATGGCTTTAGGTTCAATGGCATTTGGTAAATTTAAAGGAGCTTCTGGCCCTAGATTGATTAGTATCGGTTTAACATTATCTGCCATTGGTTATATCGGTGCCGCTTTCTCGACAGCGCTAATATTCACCAGCATAGCCATCTTTATAGCGTCCTTCGGTTTTGGCATGTTATTACCTACCATGCTGAACTGGATACTCAGCGTACTCCCCAGAAATGTCTTAGGACGTGGAACTGGCCTTTGGACTGGCGCATTTTTCTTAGGGCAATTTACCGCGCCTATCATAGCTACCGCCTTGCAAAGCCAAGTAGGCGGGCTCGAAAACGTGTTAGTACTTTATGCAGGTTTATCAATTATCGGTGTGGTGATGGCTTTAACTAAAATAAAAGGTGCTAAAGGATTGGTTAATCACTAACCCTAGAGTTTAAGACGACAGGCAAATAGCACACATCCATGATGACATAATTAATGTAGTGACTGTGCACCCCGTTAATGGGGATTTGCCTGACACGATGTCCAACTAACGGTATCAGAATGAATAGTTCTGCCATAAGCGCCTTACGTCTTTGTTAGGATCATTCATTACCTTAGACTTGATATTGAATTGCATTGTCGCTCGATTGAGCTGACTATATGAGGGCCAGTCGGCGCTATCTGTTTTCGCAAAATGTAACCATTGGGTCTGCATGAAGTGAGTCAGAGAATCAGGCGGCTGTGTACCTACAAAATTTTTTGCTTCTTGACTATCAAGGGTGTTAAAGGTAAACGGAACATCAACAAAATGTGCCGCCCCCAAACGTCCATTGTAAGCAGGTGACCTCCATGCAAAATTATATTTCCACACCGGATTACCTTTAAGCGCTAACCGCTCGGCAATATGTAATGCTGGCATGCGGAAAGTATAGTCAGACTGTGCCTGTGCATAGATATCACCTAACGAAACATCGCCAGCTTTACCGTAAACATCAGACGCTGCGCTACCAAGGTTTAAATCTTTCAGAAACAAAGATAACTCATCTTCTGTAATCCTATCAATTGTGCCACCTGGCACCAAATATAAACGTGATTCTTGATCTGTACTTCCCACGATAACCGGTATAGATGCATCGCCGTTACTCACTAAATCAGCCATAGGCGATATTTGAATAACATCACCATCAATAACCGGAAGAAAAGCCGTACCGCCCCATGACAACATCCCCCATTGCGTGCGATCTGTTATGGCATTGCCCATATCAACTACGCCAGCAACAAGTTGTGACAAGGGAATGTTAGAAATACCTGCCATTGTGGCTTTTACATGATGTTGCTTCGCAAACGCAGTAGTTACTTGAGTCGCTTGCGTTCTGGTCATCGCTTGCATTGGCGGGCTTTGCATAATGGCTTTATGATATAGGCCGCTGGCTTTGGGGCTACCAAGCAAAATTGCTACACTACCCGCTCCGGCTGATTGCCCAAACAAGGTTACCTGTCCAGGGTCACCTCCAAAATCTTGAATGTTATCTCTCACCCATCGCAAAGCGAGTATTTGATCAAGAATCCCCCTATTATCGGGGGCACCTTTGAGGTGCATAAACCCATCGACCCCAACCCGATAATTGACTGTTACCACCACCACGCCTTGCTCTGCAAAACGACGCCCATCGTATACTTGCTCAGCTGCATCTTCGCGAATAAACGCCCCTCCAGGTATCCAGACCATAACAGGCACTTTATTGTCTGCTTGCATCGCAGATAGTGGCGCCCATACATTAACGGTAAGATCCCCTGCACGACCGACTAATTCCACTTTTGTACCCCGCCCCGGCTGAGGGACAGGAGGTGTAATGTCAGTCGCATCCAAGGTTTCTTCCCAAGGTTCTATTGCCATAGGCGCCTGAAAACGTCGCTTGTTGGTAAAAGGGTTTTTAGCGTAGGGCACGCCATAGAAAATCCCCACCTTGTTAACGAGCTTCCCCTTTATTTGTCCTAGTTTAGTCTCTGCGATTAGTGAATTGTTAGCTTTCATAATCGAACCTGCCAATGTATTTGAACAAAATAGAATGAGAACGATAAATATACTTTTAATAAAAATGTGTTTCATAGATGCTCCATGGACTGTTGGCGGATATAACAGCTGACAAGTAGGTTAGAACGTTCTGAACAACTATATTGAAAGTATGCCTGAATTAGAACTACGGATCGGTAAATGATTGAATAAAAACTGGTCGCAATATGTAATTCACGTCCCGATAAAATTATGACAAAACAGACATCTTTATCTTAGGATCGAACTCCAGTGCGAAGGTGGCAACACTACCACCAACATAACGTCTGAAATGACTAAACCACTTCGGGTGTTTTTTAAAAATCCTAACTGTTATTGCAACAGTCAGGATGACGGGCGGTTAACTACTGCACTAACCTAGATACTTGATCCAATCGCCCTGCCAATGGATCATTTTTTATCACTACTCCTTGGCCATTAAACTCAATCAGCTTTTCATCATTGGGTTTGAATTGCGGAAAACGAGTTTTCTCGAGCGATGGGTTACCCGCTTTGGCAAAATTCACCCAAGCCTCATGCATCACCTCGGATAGCTGTTTGTCTGCCTCGCTAAAAGCATCTGCGTAACGTGCCTCTCCTGTACCAAAGACAAAAGGGATTTCACTAGCATGGTAAGCACCATCTACTTTGCCTTCTAAACTGGTAGGTACATAAGTAAAGCGATAAAACCAGGTTGCTTGTCCTTTGGCACTCGTTTGCCGCGCGATAAAACGAGCGGGCTCTAAAAAGCTTCGGTCACCAAAGATCATTGAGCCTAAAAACGCCCTATCCAACTGCTCATCTTTCATTGGCACAAAAGGTTGATAAGCCGCTAAAAATGTTTCTTGGTTTGTCGCTTCCGCTAAGGTCCTCTTCGCTATCATGGCGGCGCCAATGGCATTAAAATCCTTAAGAAAACCCCACTCGAAGTCATTGCTACCAATAAAAATTGGGATAGCCACTTGATGGCCGGCCTTAAAGCCGGTTTCGTCATCTTCAACTACCACCTTGCCATCGATAATGGGTCCACTGTATGTAGGTGCATTCATAGTAGCCATGTTTAAATCACTGAGTACTTTTTCGGCTGGTAACGCTCGTAACTCCGCAAGCGCACTTTGCCCTTCGCTTTCGATCCCCACACTTTTAGCGAAAATTACTCCAACTTGTTCAGCAGAAGGTTTCCCCTCTTTATTCGTCTTATCTAGATAAACCACTGAGCCAATGGAATTACTTCGACCACCGCCAGATTGCATAATCGCTTTATGAAACAGTCCCTTTGCTTGTGGCGAAAGCATCATTACGTTTACCGAACGTCCACCAGCAGACTCGCCAAATAAGGTTACGTTATTTTCATCCCCGCCAAATTGCTTAATATTACTTTTTACCCACTTAAGGGCCGCAATTTGATCCATAAAACCATAATTACCTAATGGCGAATCAGGATTTTCTGCACTTAGTGCTGGATGTGCAAAAAAGCCAAAGCGACCTAGTCGATAATTCAAACTAACAAACACAACGCCCGATTCAGCAAACTTTTGACCGTTATAAACTGCGGGAGACGCGCCACCATTTACAAAACCACCGCCATGGATCCACACCATAACTGGGAGTTTCGTATCACCCTGTGTTTTGGGGGTCCACACATTTAAATACAAACAGTCTTCATTTACCGGCTCACCTAGTGGTGCCGCGTCACCGGGAAAAGGGATTTGCAAACAATCGTTACTAAAATGTGTGGCATCTCTAGTATCCTGCCAAGTACTGACTGCTTGTGGCGGTTGCCAACGTAACTCTGCAACAGGTGCTTGTGCATAAGGAATGCCTAAAAACGCAGTTATTGGCTGTGCCTTAGTACCCACTAATTTACCTTTAATCAAACCGGATTCGGTCCGTACAACCAGTGGATCGGCTATAACCACACCTGTTTCCTTAGCGTCACAGGCTAATAAGCCAAAGATTAAACACAGTGAAATAACCAAGCGCTTTGCATTTTGATACAACATGTTATGTTCTCCAACAAGACTGTCCATAGATAAAGAGGTACTGATAAAGCATAAATCACCTTAGCTGCACCCGATTTGTTACATTTTAATTGAATAGCAATATCTACCTATTCTCTAAACAAGTTATGGCTTAACCTTGATAGTTTCTTTCAGGGTAAATTGAGCATTTTGCAAGATCTCCCGTGACGACTTGCCAATTCTGATAACATATTCCCCAGCCTCAGCTAACCAAACACCTTGTTGTTTCGAAAAGGATGTTAGATCCCGAGCATTGAGTTCAAATTGTATAAGCTCAGATTCACCAGGCTGCAGTAATTGGGTTTTAGCGAAAGCCCGCAATTCACTCTCAGGCTTAACTAACTCACTTTGCGGCGCTGAAACATAGAGTTGTACAACTTCTTTGCCTGCTAACTTACCGGTATTTTTTACCCTAACTTTGGCAATCACCTTATCTGTGAATACAGTGTTATCCAGCGTAATATCGGAATAACCAAAGTCGCTATAAGACAGTCCAAAACCAAAAGAAAACGCGACCTCTTTGTTTTGGGTATTAAAATACCGATATCCCACCCAAATGCCATCATCGTAAGTCACTTCTGCAGGAACAGTTTGGGTAAAACCCGACGGCTTAATGTTAGGGTCAAGAACGGTGCCGGGAAATGCCTTGGCTGCGGGATAATCTTTTAAGTCAACGGGCCAAGTATCGGTCAATTTTCCCGATGGATTAGTTTTACCCATTAAAATATCCACAATGGCATTGCCGGCTTCTTGTCCGGGTTGATGAGCAAGTAAAATGGCGTCGACTTTATCTTGCCAACTAGCAGTTTCAATTACACCGCCAACATTTAAAATAACAATGACAGGTTTACCTTGCTGGTGAAAAGCCTCTGATACTAACCCTAACATCTGGGTTTCTTGCTCGGTCAAATAGAAGTCAGCTTCAGGGCGATCGATAAACTCCCCTGAACTGCGCCCTAAGGTAACGACAGCAGCATTATAGTGTTTGGCAGACGCTTTGAGGCGCTCAGGATCAAGCTTAAATTCGATTAATGCAGGCTTAGGCATAAAAGCCGCTAATGGGTTGGTTGAAACAGGTCGCTTGGCATTTTCTCTTTCGATATGAGCTTTATAGGCACTTGCAAGGCCAGTTTGAGATTTAACTCCTGCGTGTTGCAGTCCCTCTTCTAATGATACGACATAGGCTTCGTTCACGTCACCACTGCCGGTTCCACCTATAAGCACATCAAAAGAATGATTGCCATACAAGGCCAACGACATGCTACTTTTAAACGGTAGTACTTCACCTTTATTTTTGAGTAATACCATACCTTCTGCAGCGGCAGTTTTAGCCAATTGAGCATGCTTGTTCAAATTGGGAGCATTACTATATTCATACTGACTAAAAGTAGGACTGGCCAATACAAGTTGAAGTATATTTCTCACATTACGATCTAGTATTTTTTCGTCTAAGGCTCCGCTTTTAATGGCTCCAATGATCATGCCTTCTTGATGGTCCATACCCGGCATTAACAAATCGTTACCCGCTTGCATTTGTAACGTAGCATCTTTGCCGCCAAACCAATCGGTCATCACTACACCGTTAAACCCCCATTGATTCCGCAATACTTGAGTTAAAAGGCGAGAACTTTCAGACGTATACTCCCCATTTATTTTGTTGTACGACGACATCACCGTCCAAGGATGGCTTTCTTTGATGGCAATTTCAAAACCCCGTAAGTAGATTTCTCGCAATGCACGCTCATCCACTTTTACGTTAATAGAATTACGGTTCCATTCGTGATTATTCGCCACAAAATGTTTGATTGACGTGCCTACACCTTTGGATTGCACGCCATTTACCATGGCTGCCGCCATCTTGCCGCTCAGTAAAGGGTCTTCTGAGTAATATTCAAAATTTCTGCCACCCAAGGCGAAACGATGAATGTTCAGCGCTGGTGCTAACAGTATATCCACCCCGTACTCTTTTGCTTCATCGCCGACGGCTTGGCCAATTTGCTTGACCAGCTCTGTGTTCCAAGACGAGCTGAGTGAATTGGCTATGGGAAAAGCGGTGGCGAAGTAAGATTTATCCTTATCACCTTCACGATGTGGCGCAATCCTTAGTCCAGCCGGACCGTCAGCTAAGACTATTGATGGAATGCCTAAGCGAGGTATAGCAAAGGTTGTACCTGCAGCTCCTGGCACCTTATCTTTAGTCTGACCAACATTTGGACCACCATCGCCCAAATCCATGCCAGTACCACGGATCAGTTTGACTTTTTCCTGCAAACTCAAAGCTTGTATAACCTCATCTAATGAGTCAACTCCAAGAGTGACTGCCGACACAGCCGTAGCAGGTATTATTGTCAAGAAAGTAGCAACAAATAATGGAAAGAAAACAGGGCGCAGCCCTGTCATTTCAGAGAGATTTAAACGCATATTTTTTATCATTTCACTTATCCATGCAGGTTTTATTTCTGCATATAACTCATTAAGTTAATCAATTATCTTGGTGACCTTAAAAATAAAGCCCGTAAAGTGAATTACGCGCCATGTTTTTAATTTAAATTCTTAGAACTCCAAACCAAAACGCACACCCGCGGTACGAGGATCGGTGATATTTACTGTACCATCGACAAAGCCCGGAACAGGGGAATAACTGGCGTTTGCGATTGTCACTTCATCTTCAATGTTTTTAACAAAGGCTTGTACATACCAATCACCTTCTGATGAACGATAAGTCACTGAAACATCAGTTTTAGTAAATGAAGGTTGCACGAAATTCTGCGTTGTTCCAACGGCTAAAATGGAATACTCATCACTATAGCGAGTAGACAAATCAAATGTGACCTCAGCGCCACTTTCCAGATCAAATATATGTTGATAGCCAATTATCGCGGTATATTCTGGCGAGCGATTTAATTTTTCACCTTTTAAGTTTGTTGTTAAGTCGACTTGGTAGTCGGTATACTCAGCATCTAACCAAGTTAATGCGATATTCAATTTATCACTTGCTGTGATGTAATAACGTGCCTCTATTTCAAGCCCATTTATATCGGCCGCCCCAGCATTTGTGGTCACTTGACATGTACCGCCACAAATATCCGATAAATTACTTAGCTGCATATTTTTATAGTCGTAATTAAATAGATTAATAAAGGTACGTAAACCATTATCTAAATCCATTTTTAAACCAATTTCATAAGCCGTAATGGTTTCGGGTTCATAATAAAGGGCAGACTCTAGAATCGGATTGAAACAATCTGGGGTGCCTTCAATACAGCCATCGTTAAATCCACCCGCTTTGTAACCGGTGGATACTATGGTATACAACAGAACATCATCATTAATGTCATAATCTAATCCTACTTTCCAGGTTGTTTCACTGTACTCAACTTCTGCGTTATTTAACGAATCAGGAATAGGGTTGGTTTCAGGATCAAAAGTAAAATCTAAAGGCTCATCTAGTGTGAAATGGTTAATCGCCGCACCAACACGAGATTTTTCATCGTCTGTGTATCTTGCGCCCAAGGTTAATCTTAAATTGGTATCTAAATTAAATGTACCTTGGCCAAATATGGCCAGTGATTCAGATATGACCGGACCTTGAGGGAACCCAAACACTGCCCCATCTGCACCTGGCTCGCCAAAGATCAAGTATTCAATATATGACTCTTCTTCAAAAGCATAAATGCCCCCCTGTAAATTCATCGAATCGTTCACATAGGTAAAGCGTAATTCATTGGAAGTTTGTTCGTAGTCACCGGTAAACCTTTGTGGACCCGCTATATCGATAATACCAAAAGGTAAAACTAGCCCCCCATCATAGGTTTGGATGCTCTTATCTCTGCGCTCAAACTCTCGATATGAGCCAAGGTACGTCATGGTCAGCTCACTATTAATCGCCCAGTTAAGCTCAGTCATGACGCCCCAAGTCGAACCTCCGTAATCAGCTTGTTGTGTGTCTACCCAACCAATGGTTCTTAGCTCGTCAGAGCTTTTCTGGTTTCCGCTATAAACAGGTCCATTCGCAGGTATGGTAGATGGGTCTAATACATCGAAGAAATTAGACAATTTAACTGTATTACGCCCAGTACCATCTAATCTTGAATAATCACCTCTGACCAAAACGTTAATATCGTCGTTCAGTTCAAACAAACCACTTAGACGGGCCGATAAAGCATCTTTTCCTGAACCAAGTTCGAATGGCGAGTCAGGGTTTTTATTTAAATAAGTATCGCGTTTATCCCAATTTACCGCAGCACGGAGCGCAGCCATATCGGATATGGGCAGATTAATCGTTGCTGTAGCTTGTCGTCGTGCAAAATCTCCGATCGCTCCATCAAACGAACCATACATTTCATCTAAAGTAGGTTTAGCCGAGATAACATTGACAATACCAGCCGTGGCATTACGGCCATATAGTGTCCCCTGGGGGCCCCTTAATATTTCAATTTGATCTAGATCGAAGAATGCAATTTCTTGTGCTTGCGAACGTGCGATATAAACTCCGTCCTGTAGAAAAGAAGCAGAAGGATCGCCTTTTTCAGTATTATCGGTACTTGAAACGCCACGAATGGTTATCTGCAAACCGTTAGAACCGGCTCGGTCAATTGAAATGTTAGGAGCAAGATCTTGCAAGTTAGTCGGATCGCTAATACCTGCATCGGTCAATGCTTTTGAAGACAAAGCGGTCACCGCGGCAGCAGTATTTGCTAGGTCTTTACCTGTGCGGGTTGAGGAGACGATTATAACTTCAACATCTTCACGTGTATTTGATTGCGCTTGTTGAGCGTAAGACATCGGAGTAAAGACAATAAAAGAAGCGCAAGCGCTTGAAATAACGGTACTTAACAGTGTTTTTTTATAGTTTTTCATACATCTTCCCAGTAGTTATTCTTTCACACAAAAATCAACTCTATCAATGACTAAGTGCGAACAGATTAGCGGTGAATCAGTTGATGAATATTTTTATTGACCTATTTGAGTCAGTTTTTAGTCAATACTTCAAATCCGTAGCAAGGCAATCGCAATGACTAACTTTGCAGTAAAAAATGTAACTGATTACATTTTAAAACTCAAATCTATTTACATAAAAAATACAATTACAAAAAGAATTTAACAGCAACAGACATAAAAAATAAAACTTAAATAACAATAACTTATTTATTTAAATTACGAAAAAACACGAATAAACATCATTTTAAAAATACAACATCTTAAATTTGGATACATTGTATCGACAGAGTAAATACATTAATTTGTAACCGATTACAAATTACACAAAATCACATAGACGGGTATAATGGGCAAGTAATGTTAATCAAAGCGAAGTAGAGTATGGCCAATATTAAAGACGTTGCAGCAGTGGCAGGTGTGTCTGTGGCAACTGTGTCGAGGTATTTCAGCTCGCCAGAAAAAGTGTCAAAAAAGAACACCACGAAAGTCGCAACTGCAATAGAGCAACTGAATTACAAACCTAACTTATTGGCTCGGAATTTCTCCCAATCACGATCTTACTCAGTCTTGGTTATCGCTCCTCTTGTGAATCACTTTTTGCTAGACGTCATTCATGGGATCCAAGAAGTGGCTCGTGTTAAAGGTTTTACCGTATTATTAGTGGACGCCATTGAGCCGCAACAGGCCAAAGATAAATATTACAGGATGCTGGAAACCAGATTAGTTGAAGGTATTATTGATTTTAAGGCGCAGATAAAAGATGACAAAAAGCAGGATGCAGGTTTACAGAATATCGTGACTTTGTGTGATTATGATGAAAACAGCGCCACACCAGTTATTGCCGTAGATGATGTAAAAGCGGCCGAGAATTCAGTTAACTATCTGCTATCACTGGGGCACCAAAATATAGGCTGTTTAACGGGTTTAGATTTTGTTCATGCCACTCATCATCGTAAATTGGGATATCAAAATGCGCTAACCAAAGCCGGTATCCCATTATCAGACAAGCTGATTATTAATGGCGATTTTTCCTTTGCCAGTGGTATCAATGCTGCCAAAGAGTTTGCCCGAATGAAACCCCGCCCTAGCGCTATATTTAGTATGAGTGACGAAATGGCGATTGGTCTTATACAAGGGCTTAAAGCACAAGGACTGCAAATACCAGAAGATATTTCAGTCACGGGTTTTGACGATATCGAGTTCGCCAAATATTGCGACCCACCGCTAACAACCATTAGGCAACCAGCCAAAGAGCTAGGCGCTAATGGGATGAGAACTCTGTGTAACCTAATTGAAGATAATTATGATCAAGAAAGCATATTAACCGCGTATTTTTTGCCAGCAGATTTAATTGTGCGAGGCAGCACCGCAGCTATAAAAGTGAAGTGAAAGCTTGGCAGCAAGCAAAAGTCATCGATTAAAATGCTCCTTTTTCAGCTGCCCTTCTAAGCAATTAAGACGTCGAAGCCCCCTCACACAAGCTTTTGATAATACGTCTGGCGTGGTTGGCCTCGGTACCCACATGAATATCAATCCACTCTTTCAAATGTTTCATGGTTTTGTATTGTGCTTCAATCACGCCTTTGTCTTCATCAAAGGTTAAGCGTGTTTTGGCTTTACTAAAAGTGGAATCGAACATTTCCGCCAATCGTATTTGTCAGGTTCTTGGTTTGTATAAAGCCACGGTTAGCCGCGCTCTTAAACAATTATTGGCACATAAACAGGTTAACGCCTATGATCCCCAAGTTTGAGTGTTAATTCAGGCAGTTAACCTATATTAATCGAGCACAGAAAGTTTTTCAGCCGATGCCATTAATTGTATATATTCTGGGTTATGCCATTCGAGTATGGCAACTTTGTATGCATCTGTGGTTCGCATCCGTGTTAACCATTCATCAATTTGTGGGTAATCAGCCCACATACTTTTAAGCTGCAATTGTTCTAGACGTTCAATATAAGGTACAAAAGCAAAGTCTACGAGACTAATACCAGAGCCCATTATCCAGTGGTTATTTTCAAGGGCTCTGGCTAAATCTTTTAGTAGCTTTTTGTAAGCATAAATAGCCAAATTTAGACGAGGTGATGACATCCCATTGGTGACCATGTCCCGCATGAGTGTTGCACGAGCAGGATCTGGAATATTAGCCAAAAACGACTCTAATGCGTCATCTGTCGTATAACGTTTTAATATTTGTTGACGAAACGCAAGGCAAAAGCTAATAACGGCAATTTTCTCATGTAACCCCGCATCTAATCGAGTCAACCACACTCGTAATTCTGCTCTTTTAACTGGGTCTTCGGGCATTAAAGGCGCCTGTGCAAATACTTCTTCAAGGTAATAACAGATAACATTTGATTCGGTAATTATGCTGCCATCATCGACCAATACTGGGATGACCGCTTTTGGGTTTATTTTTAAGAATTCTGGGGTGAATTGTTCCCCTGCCCGCAAATTCAAATGCACACTATTATAAGGTAATTGTTTGTACGCTAGCACTAGGCGTACTTTCTGAGCACAGACTGACATGTCATTGTGGTAAAGCTCTATCATGTGATTTTCGTCTTATTTTTGAAAAGTATATTTCAAGATTACCTTATACTAACTGCTGCTAAAATTGGCTTTATTTGATACTAACTATTGGCATTGCTGATAGGTACTATGAAAATAGCCGAATAGAGTTAGTGAACCAAATTCGCTATGCTCGCACTTTAGTAAAATTTGCATTTTATTGTCCAAGCATTAACCCTCTGGGAGTTTCAAAATGAGTAATATAGTTCTTTATATGTCACCGGGTAGTTGTGCTCGTGTGAGTGCTATTGTGTTAGAAGAATTAGAACTTGAATTTGAAACTCGTGTTGTGCGTTTTATGAAGGGTGAGCATAAATCCCCTGAATTTAAACTGAAAAACCCCAAAGGGAAAGTCCCAGCCCTTATCTACAATGACCAGGTACTCACTGAAAATGTCGCCATTATTACCTATTTAAATCAACTACATGGTCAACTGTTACCAGCAACTGACAATGCCTTAGACTTTGCAAAACAGATTGCCGATCTGTGTTTTTGTTCTGCAACACTGCACCCTTTAGTCACACGTATAAGAATGCCAGTTTTTTTTGCAGGCGACGACAATGCTAAAACAGTGCAAGACATTGCCTTTAATGCCATGGACGAGTTTTTTCAATTAATTGATAACCAATTAGCTGATCAGCAATGGTGGTATCAAGATCAATGGTCAGCTATGGATGCCTATCTTTATTGGTGTTTTTGGCGGGTTCAAGGGGCTGGTTATGCTGTTGAAAAATTCCCTCACTACTGCGCTCATGCACAAAGAATGGAACAACGCCCCGCTGTAAAAAGGGCAATTGCCCGTGATGATGAAGCGATTAAGATTTTAGAAAGTGAAGGTTTGCTGTTTACACCCAAAAAGATTATTCGTTAATTCACTTTATTTAAAAGGAGAATGTTATGGCTACTAGGCCCGCACCAAGAAATTTAGTTGTGATCAACAGCCGTTATATCACACCTAATATGTTACGTATTACTTTAGGCGGCGAGGAGATGGGCGACTTTCCTGCGGATCAAGACAGCGCTTATGTGAAGTTAATGTTTCCAAAGGCTGATGGCGGTCGTCCTATTATGAGAACCTACACCGTTCGCAGCCAAACAGAGAATTCGATTGATGTTGATTTTGCCTTGCATGAGGCGAAAGGCCCAGCCTCTTCATGGGCAGTCGGAGCCAAAGTCGGCGATAAGATTATTGTTGGAGGACCTGGTCCTAAAAAACTACTTAACCAGGATGCAGATTGGATAATTATCAGCGGCGATATGACAGCCTTACCGGCTATTAGTGTCAATCTTGCACTATTACCAAAAGACACAAAAGGTTATGCAGTGCTAGAAGTAGTTGATGAAGCTGATATCCAAGAACTAGCGCATCCTGACAATGTGCAATTAATTTGGGTTGTCAATAACCCCAGCGCTAATACAGAAGTTTTGCCTTTACTTGAACGCATCAAAGCACTGCCTCAACTTGAAGGTAGTTTATCCGTATGGGTTGCCTGTGAATTCAGCACCATGAAAGCAATTCGTAAGTATTTGCGCAACACCTTTGAACTGCCTAAAAGTCATTTTTATACCTCAAGTTATTGGAAACTAGGGGTCTGTGAAGATGAGCATAAAATTGCTAAAAAAGAAGATGCTGAATCCTAAGGCTAAGATCCAAATCAATCTATGGCGTCAACTTGCTGCGGCTGCTTGTTGCATCGATCAAATCAAGGAGTAGCCCTTGGAAACGTTTCAATTTATACCAGATGAATATCTCAAGAGAATCAACTACTCAGGCAAAGTTGATGTATCTTCTGACACGCTCAAGGCTCTACATCATGCGCAAATTACAACTATCCCATTTGAGAACTTTGATATTTGTTTAGATCAAAAAATTAAACTCGATCCCCTAAGTTTGTTCAATAAACTAGTCAGACATAAACGTGGTGGTTACTGTTTTGAGTTGAACGGCTTATTGTTGATGGCACTACAACATTTTGGTTTTGAAGCCAGAGCCTTACTTGGCCGGGTTCATCTTACGGGTATTCCAACAGGGCGAAGCCATCAAATTACCCTTGTCACACTTAATACTAAAAAGTGGATTGTGGACCTTGGTTTCGGTTCAAACTCTCCATTGGCCCCTTTGCCTTTGGAATTTGATCTTGAGTTCACATCAAATTCTAAGGTGCTGCGATTTATCGAACATGACTTATTCGGCATTATGTTGCAAGTTAGAAATCAAACGTCTTGGGTTGACCTTTATAGCTTTGACTTAAGTCATGTTTGTGCAGGTGATATCAGTTATGGAAACCACTACACATCGACCCATCCAAATTCTATTTTTGTATGTTCAAGAGTGGCTTCCCTTCCAATTGAAAATGGGTCCCTGACTTTATTTAATCACAGCTTAAAGAGAATAATAGGGGATACGGAAGTGATTGAAGAACTGCCATCAGGGCAAGCATACATTGATGCGCTTCGGGAAAATTTTGGAATTGAGCTTATTGCGTCTTATGAGCAGTTAAAAAAGATAGTTATTCGCGATAACTGAAACATCTTAAGACGTTAGGCTTATACCAATCCGTAATGATAACTACCCACTCAGAATGCCCCAGCATAATAAAACCTCGTTAATAGCTAAATTAACGAGGTTTTATTTATCTCACACTAGTTTTTTTAAACACTTAATTTTTCTTACGTGGTCTCATTTTTTGAACACCGACTTCTTCAGCATATTCTTGCCAAGCTAGCTTTAATTCTGCAAACTTCTCAGGATAACTAGCTGAAACATCAACAAGTTCCGCAGGATCATCAGCTAGATTATATAAACCCCACTGTCCATTACCTGCTGGACGCCCTATTGAAAGTAGCTTCCAATCACCTTTACGAATCGCTTTATTACCATGAAGTTCTGCACCAAGAGCGTAATCAGCGCTATGTACATTGGCGCTTTTGCCCGTAAGCATATTTAACATTGATGCGCCGCGCATAGGGATAAATTTGTTTTGCTCATTAGTTGCTGAATAAGGGTGTTGCGCATTAGCCAGTTCTAATATGGTTGGCATGATGTCCATAACACTGACTAAGCCATCATATTGTTTCGCCTTAACCATTTTAGGAAAATGCACAAAGGCTGGGGTATGTATACCACCTTGTGTTGTTGCCCCTTTGTATAAACGTTTAACACCACTACCTGCGCGCGCCCACTGTGGTCCATACATAACATAAGAATTAGCTTTCCCCATGTTTTCATAACTATTATCACAACATCTGGCCACAAACTCTTTTAAGAAGCTTCTATATGCTGGTGAGTTTGGTGTATTTGCTTCGGCTCCATTATCCGACATAAAGAAGATGATAGTGTTATCGTACACGCCTTCATCTTTCAAATAGGTGACCAGGTCACCAATAGCGGTATCTAAATCAGTAACCATTGCCGCATAAATTTCCATTTGTTTGGCAGAAATTTTCTTTTCTTCAGCAGTTAAACTTGCCCATGGCTTGATATTTCGCGGTAATGGTGGCAATTGCGTCGATTGTGCAATTATGCCTAGCTCTTTTTGTCTTTCTAAGCGACTCTGTGCTAAAGCCTCGTAGCCTTCATCATATTTGCCTTTGTACTTGGCGATGGAAGATTCTGGTGCCTGTAAAGGGAAATGAGGAGCTGTGTATGCCATATATGACATAAAAGGTTTGGTTTTATCTCGTTCGCCAAGATACTGCTTCATTTTGCTGGTAAAAAATGGTGATGAGTAAAAATCTTGCGGTAAACTAGCCGGCTTATCATCTTCTAAATAAGTTGATTTTTTGTTCGATGGCAGAATTGGCCTATCATCTAAATGACCTGCACCACCTTCCATCAAAGCAAAAGAACGCTGAAAACCTCTGGCTTTCGGCATTTGTCCTTCTTTCTTACCTAAATGCCACTTTCCAACCATAAAGGTTTGGTAGTTAGCATCAGCCATCACTTCAGGCAAAGTGGCAACACTATCGTTTAAATGCCCTTCATAACCAGGTTTGCCTAAAAGGTAAGGCGCGAATGTTTGCATCACTTCATCCATTGCCCCCAAGCCCGCCAAGTGATTATCGGTCCCAGAGAGCAACATTGACCGAGTAGGTGAACAGGTAGCAGCAGTATGAAAATTGCTAAGTTTGACACCTGCATTAGCTAATGCATCAATGTTTGGCGTCGCAATTTCGCTACCCAAAGCACCTATATCAGTCAGCCCTAAATCATCTGCAACCACAATCACAATATTAGGGCGTTCATCTACTTCCGTTCCTATTGATGAATTTTTATTGACGAGACTATCATCAACTTTCTTAGTCGCCTCAGAAGAACATCCCACTAATATAAGAAATACACTAAACAATACGGAATTAATGACTATTTCACTTAATCTTTTATGACTCATTCGTTTCTCCTTATAAATCCATACACACCTTGGGTTAAAAATGCTGTTGTAAGGTATATATTTCAAAAACATAATATTAATGCTACAAGTCTATCGTTAGCGTGTCAGTTAACGCCCTTGAGCAGCAAGGTGTAAATTGGTTGTTTTTAGATTTTTCATCGCTAGATAAAAATTCATCTCTGTGGTCGGGCACGCCATCAGTCACGACTGTTAAACAGGCGCCACATATTCCCATTTCACAGGACATATCGATATCAACGCCGGCATCTTCTATGGCCTCAAGTGCAGTTTGATCGCAAGCAACATCTATCTCCAAACCAGAGCGGCTTAAAATGAGTTTAAAAGGGATATCCCCAGTGTGTGACTCTTTAGGTTCAACTTTAAAAATTTCCTTATGTAGGTTTTGCTCATTCCATGAATGTGACCTAGCAATATCAAATATATAATCCATGTAACCGACCGGCCCACAGGTATACAAGTGAGTATTTTCTGTAAAGTTATTCAATGCCTTACTGACTGTTGTTGTATTATTTTCCTCTTCATCTGAAAAAGAAAAGAATACCTTTGAGGCAAACGAACAAGTGGATAGTTGCTGATAGAAAGCGGTTTCGGATTTCGAACGTGTTCGATAGTGGAGTTCGAAATCTATTCCAAGGCT
Source organism: Paraglaciecola sp. (assembly GCF_039964565.1). Lineage (GTDB taxonomy): Bacteria > Pseudomonadota > Gammaproteobacteria > Enterobacterales > Alteromonadaceae > Paraglaciecola. Next base: position 8,282 of record NZ_JBDVXF010000022.1, on the reverse strand, counting down.
ATCCAGTTCTATTGCCATTGACATAATAGGGGTAATTCCAATACCACCAGCAAAAAGTAACACTCTCTTACTCTGAACGTTGAGCGGGAACAGATTCCGTGGTTCAGAAACAGTCAGTTTATCTCCTACCGCAAGGTCATTATGCATTTTAACTGAGCCGCCCCGCGAGTTGGCATCCTTTAACACTGCAATTTTATAAAAGGCTTCAGATTGAGGATGATTAATCAGAGAATAATGACGCAGCAGATTTTCCCCTAGGTGCACATCAATATGACTACCGGTTTCAAAAACAGGCAATTTCCCACCGTCTTCACGCACCAACTCAAAGCTAGAAATATTGGGAGTCTCTTGCGTTTTCTTCTGAATGACAACTTCAAACATAATTTTCCTCGGTCTACATTTTTTGCCTAAAACAAGCTAGATCTATACAACCTAATCGACTTTTGAGCGGTTTAGCCTAGTTTTGATGACATTATCCAATGCCCATGCTCCTGGGCCTGAAAAGATGAAGTAAAAAAACACAAAACAAAACATGATTGCCAGCTCGCCCCCATTTACTACAGGGAAAAAATCCTTTGTTGCGTAAAACATAAAGTAAGCAACAGCCATCTGGCCAGATAGCAAAAACGCTACGGTGCGAGTACGCAATCCCAACAATATACAAAGCCCACCAAAGAATTCTAAAACGCCAGCAACTCCGGCTAAACTAAGCAGTTCGAATGGACCTTGATGGTGCCCTCCAGGAGGATACTGAAACAGTTTCTGCGCGCCATGTTGCATATATAAAAAGGCAGTGATGATCCTTAGAATTGCAAGGCTGTATATTTCATATTTAAATAACTTCATATACTTTTTCTTGTTTTAGCTGTTATGCAATACACCAAGAGGCGTAACCAATAGCACAACAAAATTTAACGACAACCAATGACAGACTAAGGCTCAAAAAAACCGCTAATCTATCACTGATGATACGTATCTATGCCTCTTCTAAAGGGATATTTTCCGCAGCTAACATGGCTTCGATTCTTCTACGAACTTGTACCGCAGGTTTATCTGCCCCCACCAGGAGTTCTCGTTGTTGGGTTACAGCGTAATCTAGTCTTTTTTCTACCGCATTGATGGCTATTTGATCCTGGCCTCTAATTTTTTGATCAGCGGCAAGCTGGAATTGATCTAAAGCTTTATCGCCTAACCTGAAATTACGTGTTGAAAAGCCAAAATAGTGAGTAGTTGTATCTGTTTCTGGTGTTGCGCCATGGAGAATCATCAATGTACCCAACTCTTTGGGTACCTCACTTTTACCAGGTACAGCTGTAACAATAGGTAAACTTGTTGACATAAATTCTGGACCAAAGAAGTCACTCTTAATCATGAAATCACAGAGCCCCTCGAATTCAGCTTCTGGACCAAAAACCATCTTAAAATAGTCGTTCCAAGGTGCTTTGCCATTTCGCGTTATGCGATAACTTCTTTCACGCTCTTCTGTGTTAATAGGTATATCTGCCATCGCATCTTTACCTGATATGTGATGATGCACATAGGGAAGGTGGGTAAGATCCATTAAATTATCTACTAATAATTGCGAGCGACCTTCGAGGTGAAAATAATTCGGCGAGTGAAAGTCCCAGTCGGGCTGGTCCAAACCAAAATCTTCATATGGAGGAATTAAATCGATATCACATTTGTCTTCATCACCCATCCAAATCCAACAAATAGGGCCTTTTTCAACAATTTTATAAACAGGCTGGCAAATTCTACCTGTTACTTTTGGCTGTGAAGGTATTTGAATACAATCGCCATTATCTGCAAATTTAAATCCGTGATAACCACATACAATTGCATCACCATCGACTCGACCTTGAACTAAAGGCAAATAGCGGTGCGGGCATAAGCCATACATTGCAACAGGGGTGCCATCTTCCTTGCGATACATCACAACAGGTTTGTTCAACATAGTACGTTCCATTGGCTCACGGGTTATTTCGGTTGAAAACGCCGCCATATACCAACGGTTGCGCACGATTGAGCTTTTATATTTAAATGGATACATAATTTATCTTCCTCAAAAATTGTCTAGCGCGCTTATCGCACTCAATTGTTAAAAAATTGTTTACGTAATATATCAGCGCCGTTACATCGCGACCAACGCTTAACATCGCTAGTTAGCATTGATAAAATCGATGGTTATTAGAAAGTCGCTTTTAATCGGATCAAGAGAGTACCGTCTCACCAGTGGAGTATGGATATAGTCTGGGCTAGATGTGACTACCGATAGTGAAAAGCAGTAAACTCGTTGAACATTTGATGTCTTTAAAATAGATTACTTAGTAAAATTACAGCTTTGAAACTGATGGTTACTGTTTATGCGATTTAAAGGCCTAGATTTAAACTTACTCGTTGCGCTAGATGCACTCATAGCGGAGCGCAATGTCACACGAGCCGGTGAGCGAATGCATCTTAGTCAATCGGGAATGAGTTCAGCGGTTTCACGCTTAAGAGAATATTTTGATGATGAATTATTTGTGCAAGTAGGCAGAGAACTCATCCCCACATCGCTTACTGAAACGCTAGCTAAACCCGTTCGGCGAATTCTAGTAGAAATGGAAAATACCATAATAAGTAGACCTAAATTTGACCCTGCCAGTGATGAACGGTGTTATAGAATCGCTGCGTCAGAATTAACGACTATGGTATTAATGCCCAGTGTGATTAGTCGGCTGGCTCAGGACGCTCCCAATATTCGCTTGAATTTATCGACCATTGGTGAAACCGATTTGCTTGATAAAGGGGATATTGACTTAATGATTATTCCAAAACAATTTACGCAAGACGGACACCCCTTCGATGAGATATATCAAGAAGGTTACAAATGCATTTGCTGGCAAGAAAACACCTCTATTGGTGACAAAATCACCTTTGAGGATTACCAATCCGCCGGTCATGTTGCAGTAAGTTATGGAAAAAACCTCTCTCCAGCTTTTGATGGCTGGTTTATGAGTAATTACGGTATTAAACGTAAAGTCGAAATCACTACATCAAACTTGCTCGCACCACCCCTTCTTATTATCGGTACCCAGCGCATTGCCACTGTTCATAGTCGACTGGCGCAGTTTGTGAGTCAATCACTGCCAATCAAAATCATGGATCCGCCCATCGAAATTCCGGCGTTAATGCAAACCATGCAATATCATCGAAATCGTGAAAATGATGTAGGATTAAACTGGCTAAGACAATTGATTATCGATGTAGCAAAAACGATTTGATAGACTCGTCCTGCATCCTTCTAAAATAAAGTGCGGTTGAGTAACGCTCTTTCGACCAGAACAGTCGCCTCTTTGAAATACATTTTGAAACCATAAAAAAGCCCCGTTAATCGGGGCTTTTTGTTAATAAGTCTAAAGTAAAAATATCAATTCTAGCGCTTAAAATTTTTAGATAAGTTCTCGCTAGCCACGGTAACGGGCGTGCATTTTAACAATAAGCACATAGCCATCTATTTCAACTCTATTGTGCCTTTCCTAATAAAAGTCCGCTCTGAAGCGAAGTCCAAAAGTACGAGGTGGATTGTGAATAGCGTACGTTAGCCCTCGGTTGTTGACATTAGAGTTAGCTACAAATAACTCATCGGTCGCATTGCGAACAAACACAGATATAGTCCAGTTAATATCGCCAGCGGTAGATATAAGCGTGGCATCTAGGTCTAGCGTTGTATAAGACTTTGCTTCTGTCGCATCGACAAACAAGAAATTAGTTTCTTGCTCAGAACGATGAGACGCCTGTGCAGTCAAGGACAAGTTATATTCGTCAAACTCAATATGATGGTTTATTGCCATACCGGCACCGAAATCAGGAGAATACAATAAACTTTCACCAGAACAATCGTAGTTTTCGATTGCACCTGTTACACCAGTTGATGCACATCCAAACCGACCTTGTCCAGGGTCCGATACCAGCGTCAGCGAATCGTAGGTCGAATCTAGGAATTGAACATTACCGCTAATCTTGGTGTTAATGCCGACGTTCCAAATCATATCTACATCTAAACCTTGAATGGTTGAGTCACCATTAGCAATCGGAAACGACGATGCGCTATCTAATGTAGTGAAATAAGTAACTTGCTGCCCATCATACTTCCAGTGAAATGCTTCTAAGTTAAGTTGAAGGGTGTTGTCTAAAAAGCGATTTTTCGAACCGATGGTAAATGCATCAATATACTCTGGGTCATAGGTAGGCGATACGGCAGATAAATCTACACCACCTGCGCGATAACCCGTTTCGAACGTTGCGTACAATAAATTGTCTTCGGCCACGTCATACTCTAGGCCAATTCGGTATGTCGTTTCGCTGTAATCTAAGTCTGCCTGTATAAAACCCTCTCCCACATTTGCTATTGTCGCGATTTGAGGGGAAATATTACCTGGAATGGTAAAAGGATAAGCTGGAGGAGGCCCCATGCCGGGAATAGTGGCAACTGAGTCTGGTGCAATTAATCCTTCATTTACAAAGTAGGCAATAAATTCGTCTCGATCTGAAGTGATAGGGTGAGCTGGTATAGCGCCAGAGGCACAACCGTTACCAAAACTTGCTGGCGGAGTTAGAAAATCGCCGCTTGCCGGTGTACCACCACAGAAGGTCACAAAGGTATCACTAATACCCTCAACGTACTTTTTATCTTCGGTGTAACGCAAACCTAGATTTATACGGAAAGTTTCCGATATGTCGTATGTTCCCTGACCAAATATAGCCCACGAGTCGCCACCATTATCATAATTTTGGATTGGCGAGGCATAGTTTTGCGCGAACACACCACTGGTTTGAATTTCTTCGTCAAAATAGAATGCGCCTAAAATACCATTAAAGGGACCTTCGAAATCAGTCGTAAAGCGCGCCTCTATGCTCGTTTGCTCATTTTCCTCGCTCGTTTTAGCGGGGGCAAATCCAGGGCCAACAAAAGTGTACTCTTGATCTGATTTTCTGTACGCGGGGATCACACTAAACGTACCTGATTCAGTCGTGTAATTTAGTTCAGCCATCAAGCCTGCAAATGAAAGATCCTGACCTAAATCGTCAATACTTAACGGTTTATACGGTGCAAAAGATGGCGTGTGCAGCACACCCGTTCGGATGTCGTTAGCTGCATCTGCGGTAGGGCCCGAAAAAAGAGCAATCTCTGAAGGAGTAAAATCAGTTAGACTGCCTGAGTCATTGCTAAACGTGCCTATTAGGTCACCGCCTTGGCCAATCCCTGAATTTTCAGAATAATCTGCCGCAAAACGAATATTAAAATCTTCTGAAGGTTCATAATAAACTTGAGCTCGAACAGCAAACGTATCGGCATCGTTAGTACCATCGTCAGAGTAACCATCCCGTTGCAATGAGTTAACCGATAATCTCACAGCGGCATCATCGCCAATCGGTGCATTGTAAGCACCTTGAAAGCCTACTCTTGAATAATTTCCTACCTCAACTTGAGCGTAACCTGAGGTTTCCATTAACTGAGGCTTCTCGGGGATGTAATTTACGACACCGCCCGTTGCGTTACGACCGTATAGCGTTCCTTGAGGCCCTTTTAGAATCTCTACCCGTTCTAAATCGAAAAGCGCTTGTCCTGCGGCACCACTAGAACGCCCTAGATAAACCCCATCGATGTTCTGCGCAACGGCGGCATCAGTCAGAGGATTGACTGTCAACGCCCCTACTCCACGGACAAAAATACTTGTCAGTGGACCACCACCAGGACTTATCCCTAATGAAGGGGAGAGCCTTCCTAGGTCTTGACCAGAATCAAGACCCTGACGAGTCAGCGAATCCTGATTAACTGCTAACATTGGTACAGCCGCGTCCTGTAATGACTGAGACTTGCGTTGAGCTGTAACCATAATTGTTTCAATGGCAATGCTTTCGTCAGCCTCTGCTTCTTGGTTTGCAGTCTCTTGCCCTGCAGCTTGAAGTGATAGTGCTGAAAGTGCCAGAAGCGGAAAATATAAAGATAGCTTTTTTAGTTTCATGTGAAGTCCCCAGTAATTATTGCTATACCAAATGCGTGTATGTAATGTTCAATGCTATGAAGCAGCCTGCATGTTAAAATTTAGTAGCAAACCCAAGCATTTAGTAACGATTTGCTTTCATTTATTTAACATAAGGTAAATCTAGGAATTGATAAAATCGAATATTTTGATATTAACTATCCATGTAGCCGATACCACTCACCTTCAGTCAAATGGCATTTTACTCAATCGGCCAATGTGTATAGCGACTGTAAGCTCTACTCTGACTTACAGGATATTGGAGAAGAATTCGGCATCAATCGTGTTTACAATCAGAAGAAGTAAAAAGAGGCAATAGCCCAAGTCATCTCTCGAAAACTCATTACCTTAGTTACCTTAGGCATGAACAAACAAGTGATCGTAGTTGGGAGACATAGGGATGATAACGTAAGCCATGCATTTAAATCAGGAACGCTGCAACTCCCTGCAATAGTTGATTATAGTATTATTCGGTTTGAGGTAAGTAATCGTCGTTAATTGTCTAAATGATTAGTTTTGCAGTCCACACAAAGACCTATTTGTAAATCGGTAACAATAGATTTCCTAGATACATTAAAGCAGTTTAATCCATCTTTCTCACACATAGGTTTATCACATAACTTTTACATATATTTAACTTAACTATTTAGGGTATTGATATCTACTAAATATAAATAATTGGATAACCACAAAATAAACGCTACACCTCCTAGCGCTAGCCAAACTACACAAACAAAACATGGTGTCATTCTCATTATGACGGCGGTTAGCCGCGCCTTCGAAAAACTGCAAGCATCGGAATATGTTAGTTTTTAAAAGGTAAACATGATGGACGTTCCTCATTTGAGTGACTTACTCGACTAAGAGAAAACCTCCATGACAAAATACTTGGGGTGGCTTTAGACAGAGAAAAATTGCTCTTGAGTGGTATATCAAAGGAAGATTTAGAGGTAGTCATTAAGGTATTACTTGGGCTGAATAAAAACCTAAAACAAGTTAACGCATTTGAACCACTGTAGAAAATAACACTATACGTGACATAAAATTAGCCAAAAAGGCACATGTCCTTTGTGGCTTTAATTGTAGTAATTAAAAGTGAACAAAATATGGTGTAAATCGTTTTAAATCTCACTATTTCTGATGCGAGTTAACTGATATCAAAACGTCCTTAATTTGATTCAGGATATTGCTAAGAAGTAGCTTTCTCTTACCGTAAAACTTAATTGTTTACAAAACAGCCGCATGCTTTCTCGATTAAAGTAAAAGCTATACATACGACTTCGAATAGAAACGTTCCTTTTTACAAATAGAAAACATAATATGGTAAATTTATACTAATGTTCATCTTAAGGAAATGCCGCCTCTAATATTTGTATAGCAAAACTTATTTGAGTGACTTTACACCGGTAGGGATTGCATTATTGCCCATTTTTCGACCACTGACAATTGTACTTAACTGGCTTGTATCACTGAGTTGGCCATTTTTAATCGGTTAGTAATTTATCCGTGCAATACATAAAACTTTCGTATATATTTCTTACCAATGCTACACCCTATAGTTTTTAACTAGCGTTAATTATCCCTAAATTTTTGTTTAACAAAAGGAACTTGTATGACTCGTATGTCTTTAATTGCTATTACCTCATTCATTGGTCTTAGCGCTTTTATGTCTCCTACACTTGCAGATGATTTAAAGTCTACAGAGTCAGTGGCGGTCATCACCAATGCGCTGGATAGTGCTTTCGTCGCCGTTGACGACAAGGAGTATGTTAATGGAATACCTGCTGGTGTGGTATTTCCGACTCCCACTTCTCCTACCCGAAATCCTGAACTGGTCGATGGTGGAATTGATACCTCGGCTGCACCAGGTGGTGGTGGAGGTGATCCGGGAGGACCAGGTCTTTTAGGCCCATCAAGCGAAGATATATTTGCCCGTCTTAATACTGATTTTACGGTAAGCCCACATACAACTGATTTGTTAGGCGACAGCGTAGACGTAAATAATGGTAATGTTATGTTTCGCAATACTGACATCGTTATTCCAGGGAATGGATTGGGCCTAGATATCGTCATAAGCCGCACAATGAAGGGCAGTGCAAACTCATTTAGTCAACATAACACATATGAGCCTCAGGTTGGTCAATAGGTACTAGTGTTCTTTTGATCGTTTTTTCAGATCAATCCAAATCTCTGAGCTAAGCCGTATACTTCATCTGTCATATTGGCTGTTAAGTCATCGCTTACAGCAAACACATA
>NZ_JBDVXF010000021.1:0-177887 GCF_039964565.1 Paraglaciecola sp. | reverse complement strand
TGTGTTTGCTGTAAGCGATGACTTAACAGCCATTATGACAGATGAAGTATGCGGCTTAGCTCAGAGACTTGGATTGATCTTGAAAAAGCGGTCAAAAGATGACTAGTACCTATTGACCGACCGGAGGCTCATATGTGTTATACGAACTCAACACTTAGCCGTGCGACTCTATTACACTTTTACTTATAAAGAAGTTTCTTGGAACACCATCACTTCTATCATATGTGACATAGAATACAGGGTCACTTTTTGAACCTTTGGTACCACTTAAATACGCATCTGTAATTTTTTCACAATATGGTTCTCGTCTAGCAATTTCTATGGCTTTACGAACTAATTCTTCAAAAGGCTTCATAGTCTCATCTATATATGGAACACCTTCATCAACAGGGGCTAACTTTGATAAATAGTCAGGGGCGTTAGCGTAGACATCGTCTAATTCTTTTTTTTCAAGTTTATACGAGCCGTGTTGAGGCTCCATTAAATAATACTTAATTCCCCTCCCTTTAAGGACTCTCATTGTAAGTCTTTGAAATTTTTCATCAGACCTATAGCCGAAATATATACATTTTAAAGATCTGTAATCGTAATCATACAATCCAGACTCACCTGTAATTATTCGAATTTCACATTCATGCTTCCAACGTTTAGACTTTGTACCTAGTAACTTTTTTTGGAGTATATCTTCACTTCTATCCATACTAAGAACATCTAGAAAGGTTATCTCTGGTATTTTATCTTGATATTCAACGTTGATAGTAGGTTCAGTTTGTATTTTGTACTCTTTGAGATCTTCCAAATCATACTCGGCACAAAATCCTCGGTGAGAATCAGCATAATACGCCCATAACAGCTCATCATCATAAGACTGACTCAAAGAGTACACACCCCAAGACTTGGAATCTTCCATAAATTTGATAACTAATTTAATAAATGATAATTCTGCTTTTTTGACATTATCATTGTATTTAAAAGTCGGTAGTAGTTTCAGAAACTTTCCAAATTCAAAACTCTCACCATGTACCTTTACTTTAGCTTCAAAAGGGTCATTTAATGACTCAATTGGTGCTGAGAAAAATTGGTTTTTAGAAAGAGATTTAAGATCTCTTCTTACAATTGATTCTCCACCACCTCGATACTTAAATACCCTCATTGGATTCCTTGTGTCATATAACGTAGCTATAAAAAGGCGCTCGTTAGCGCGTCCAGTGGAGGCTGTATTTTTGGCCGGAATGATTTTTGATAGCTTTGTTAAGCTTTTTAAAAACCACTTTCATTTAACCAATGCTCTTCAGTTATTATAGTAATAGGTAAACCGGATTCTCGGTACTCCATAGCTTTTTCAATTTTTCTTCCAAAACTTTCGTGAGCCCAGCTATCAGTAACGTATGTACCTAAGACTAGATAATTTAAACCCTTGGTAACACTTTTGGCATTAGTGCCCCCCAATGATTCAATAGCAGATTGACAGTCCTTCCTAGTGCCGTAGGCACAAGTACCCGTAAATAAAAAAGTCCTATCATCAAACTCAATTTTAGGCGCGGGAGAACAGATTGGGAGCGTTGATGTTTTCGATACCTCACCTAATTCCGATTTTTCTCCGGATATACTATACAAGACACTTAGTAATTCACCTGACTCTTCTTGATCTAAAACCCCATCTTCCAGCATTTCACCTACTTTGCTGAGAAGATTAACAATAATTGGGTTTTGGGATTGATTATTCTGAACAAGCCATGTTTGAAGAAATTCAGCTTCTGCTTGATCAACTTTTCCATCAGCAGTGATTCCTTTACAAAGACCAATCAGAGTATCGATCTGACGATCTTGATTATCTTTTCGATTGTACTTCGTAAATATTTCCATATTACATCCTATGTATATCGTTCGTAGAGCCTAACGCTTTGTTAAACGTAATTAAAATAGTTGGCTAAAATGTTGGGGAACGAAAACAGCCAACTGTATTTTTCCCGCTTAATGTTCTTGTTATGTTTCTTATATCAAAAAGTCGGCAAACTTATAACCAGGACATTTTTTATGGCAAACAGCTTTTAATTTCACTGAAACTTGTAATAAGCCTTTTTCTGTACTTGATATATTGCTGTTAATTAAATTCACAGCTTGATACGCAGCATTAAATATGTGTTTTGGTAGCTTTTGTTCCAACTCCAAAGTGTTCACTTTTCGATGCATTAAACCAAGCTCAATCATTAAAGGTTGTAATTCATTCATGAAGAATTCATGTCTTGTTTTAACTGATTCTAGTGTTTGAATATAACCATCATTTTCGACGCTTAATTCCAGAAGTAGTTGTGGCTCTTCAGACAAGATTAAAGATATGTCGCTTATGTCGAATAAAATATTGTCATTATAGTTTTTTATCGGAGGCATTATGAAAGCCTGCTCATGAATGCTTCCATAAGTATTTAATGTTTTCTTAATATTTCCTATGACATTAAGGTAAACCCCTAAATGAATAAGAGATCTATTTAGCTTAGCCGTCTCATCTACTTTTTTATATTGAGCATCTTTATCTGAATTAAGCTTAAACGCAAAAAAAGCACCGGCAAAAGCTGTTATTAAAGTAACAACCGCACCTATTAGTGTTTTTGAATCCACCTTTGGTAATAGCCCAACTAGGAGCCCCAAGCAAAATGCAATAATTGCAACAAATATGATTTTTTCATTTTTACTAGAAAAAATATTCAATATGCGATACCCGAAAGAAACATAACGCCGAAATAAACGACAAATGTTAGTTGGCTAAAATTTGTGAGGTACGAACAAAGCCAAGTGTTATTTATCCGATTTAATTGCCTTGTTAAGTTTTTGTTTTAACCGACGAAGCAAATATGTGCTTACAGTTGCCGAAGCATCATTAACCAATCTAGCATAATGTTCTTGAGCAACATAATCTCCAGGCGAAAATCCATGCGCAGTCCCAAAGTGAGTTCTCATTGTCCCCACAGCTTGGAATATCCCCTTTATACCACCAAACAATGACTTTAAGTCTGTATTTGCTTCTGAGTCGTCAGATAAATCAAGAGTTTTTACAGCCGCCCCAATCAAATTTGAAATGTCTTTCTTCTTTGGTAGTGGGACGTTTTCTTTAGCCAAAATCAATCGACAGACAGATTCCAAATAACTAGATGAGCGAGTTATTGAATCTGCTGGATCTAATTGAATCGAACTTCTTGCCTTTAACCATATACGAAGTAAATCATCTGACTCGTATTCTTTTAATACGTCAGCAGTTTCATTTGCAATTTCTTCAGACTGAGAATCTAAGGCATTGTTTAGCGACTCAATAGCTCCAATAGTATTGTTTTCAATTGACGCTAGAAAATTGTCTATATTTGATAAAAGCGTATTAATTTGATTTTCTGATGATAATTTCTCAAGCCACTCTATTGAACAGGAATTAATGCTTTTATGCTTATAAGATTGGTATTCAGGGGGAATCATATTCATCGAGTCATGGAAATCATCCTCTGTGGTTCTATAAGTAACTTTCAGTTCACCATTACTAAAGGTTAAAGAACCGTAAACCCAATCATCTGGCCCAATCGTTTCCAATGTATCTTTTAGGGATTCTGCCCATACGTCAATTCCATTTAAAGATTCAACTAACGTATTATTTAGTTCTTCGAGTTTTGCAACAAAAGTTCTTCTTTGATCTTTTATATTAGAGCTGCGACTTTTTATCTTTTCTATTAATCCTTGCACTGAACTATCCTTAAAAAACTTAACACTTATTATCGAGCATATCGTATATGTAATTGCTCGCTTAATTTTTAATTATTGTCAACGCCAGCTCTGACCTATTAATTTAATTAAGTATTTTATACGTCCCCCTCAAAATAACAAAAGGTTTCAAGAACAAAAGAAGCCTAACTTTAACGCGACTTGTATGCTTCCCATTAAAAACCATGTGAAAAATATTTTCCGAAGTTAAATTAATAACTTAGCGATTTACTGAAAAAAAAAGTAAGACCTGAAGAATTTACATAATATGAGGCAATGAGGCTATTTCAAGTACCAATAGTTTCTCTTAGGTTCCTTACTCAAGTAAGCATGTGGGATCAATATTCATTTATGTATTCGGTATTTATGGCGTCGATTTTTATTGGAGGTAGAAAAGCGTAATTACATTTAGTTTTTAGCCCTATGGAAACTTGGCACTGTTTCAAAGTAATTTTCCTTAAGTTTAATTTTGTTAGCTCAAATTACTATATGCTTAAATGAGTTCGAAGTGCTGAACTTTGGGGTTAATTTGTTTGGTAGAATGGACATTTTGTTCGCCTTATTTGCACATACTAACTCTGCTTCATAAACACATTTACTATACTAATTATTGCCATTTACAGTAATAGCTCAATGTTCTGCCTCTACTACTGTGTACCCAAGCTTTTTTTGTAATTCGCGAATTCTTGCCCGACGCTCTTCTGGTGTAAGTTCATTAACTGGATTGTGAAATGAGTCTCCATCTGGTGTACTTGCAGCAAGCTTCTGAGGCGCTTTGCAGCCCATTAAGTCACTGAGGCTGTCAATTACTTTTCTAGCTTTCTCTACTGCGTTTAAATCGCCTCCTAGTGCTGCGGTATACGCTGGGACTAGCAAGCCTTCGAGTCGAGAAACCTGCAACGCTCTGTATTCTTCGGTTTCATTTATGTGTCGCGCGGACAAATCTGTTAAAGCTTTCGTTAAGTATTTGTGAACCATAGTAGTGCTAACACCAAGTTCGTAGGATATAGCCTCTAAAGTTAAGCCTGATTTTCTAAGTTCTATCGCTTGTAATCGGTTTACAGCTGCCACTAATTTTGTTGATCTTGTCATTTTTTTTAACCTTCTTGGTTTAACTATTTTTTATTACTCAATCACCTTTCATACACCCTTTTGACAGATTCTTAGCTAGACAGTTATATGGTAAATATATAAAGGGGTATCAGGTTGATACTTTTAAAACTTGAATCTCTCTCTGAAAAGGTACGATACGTTACTTATACGAAAAATATATTTACCTCCACATAATTAAAAGGTACGAATCGTTACTTTTGGACTATTTTAAAGGTACGAATCGATCCCCCTAAACTTTTAAACTTCTAGGTTTACGATTTACAGAATCCTCGAACAACTTTCCGTTGCAATCGTTTACCTCTAGCCAGGTCAAAGCGTATAAATATAAATGTCCGTTTCTTACAGGCTTACTTCCCGCTATAAAAATCCAATTTTTATCGATTAGCGTTTGCCTGTGTCGTAGAATTGTTGGCTTCGTCCAACCCAATTTACCCATTACTTTTGGAGCCAGAGTGAGATCTCCATTGTTACGACCATTATACTGTGAGCTCAAGTCCCATAATAAAGCTTTAGCTGTGGGTGAGAGGGCAATATAATCAGGGTGGTTGAATATAGCGTGCAATGCTTTTACGTAGCGTTCATTCTTATACGCAAGGCGCCCATTGGCTAACATCCCCTGCGAGTTCGGTTTTCGCATTAAATCTACCTCACTTTTATTAGGTAGTAGATATCGAGCTATTTAACTTAATTATCTTTCTAGCGATTAATAACGACTCCCCTTCGAGCCAATACATCATCACTGAGGTTCTAGAGCCAAAACGGTTTGGCACTTTCACTAACTTTCGACAAAATGTAAGAGCATTGCGCTTTTGTAAATCACTTACGGTAGAAGGTAAGCAGTGATCCCCAATTCGTTCGGCGTCAAATCGGTTTAGTTTCTGCCCATTAGCAAACCTCAAGAGCATTGAATCGAGTTTTGTTAACTGTCTAGGCGTAGATTTACTATTAGTATAAATGGCGTTTACTCGGGGCTCTGAAGTGACATTTTTCATCTCATAACCTCCGTTTAAGCAACATGTTGTCGTTGGGTTACTAATTCAGCCACCAGCATCTTTAGGTCGCTATCACTTTTCCCAGCCACCATTGCTGCCAAAACGGTATCTATCTCATGTTGTAAATACCCTACAGCACGATCGCCCAAGCTAATTGGCGGCGGCAATAGGTTTTGATTTATACGGTTATGAAAAGTTGTTTTAGAAATACCTAGACGTTTTAAAACTTCAGGCTTCCGGTTAACTATTAGTTTGTCGGTAATGTTCATATCAGTCTCGCTTTGGTTTTTGTTGGACTGATTATGCCAAGATTCCAGCCAAATAAAATAGGCGTAAATTACTGATATGACTCACCTTTCTTGTTATTTCGTTAGTTTTCTTTGGTTTTCTTTGGTTTTCGTTAAAGATTTTTTAGCTATATAATTATTCCATTTGTAAATTTTAGTTTCCCAGAAATTAAAATTAGTTTTACTGCTACAAGTCACTCAATTTAGGATGCAACAAAACAATCAACGAAGGGCTGGTGGTTTTCTTGATGACACCGTAAGCGTCCCCTCACTGGTTACTGTATGGGTTGCTGTTACCCTTAAAACTCTTGTTATGTATTGGTTTGGCCAGGTTGCTTTGCTGGTTGCTGTCCTGGTTGTTGATGCGCTTTTAGCCCATTATTATTTTTTAAGCCAAAATTCACTAACTCAAACTTTAAACCAAAATAGTTCGCGAAATCGTATTTTGCTAAACAAAAAAAGACTACCGATTACTAACCATTTTTGTTTATCCTGAAAGACCGAGCACCAAACAGTTAAAAAACCAATAAAAAGGATTTCACATGAAAAAATCATTACTTCTTGCCTTGTTGCTTCCGCCTTTAGCATCTGCTGAGTATGTATCACCGTTGCTGTATAAGGATCTTGAATGTTCAGATTTAATTGAAGAATTCAAAGGTCATCGAGATAATGCCCACGATAAATCAATGAAAGCTATTCGTATGAGTATTGATTTGCTTGATGGGCCTGGTTACGGAAATTCAAAAGCGAAACTAGCGGATCTTGAAAAAGACGCCGAGGTTAGTGATGCTCATATTGTAGCTATTAAAAAGGCTGCAAAAAAAATCAATTGTGGCGACCTGGTCGAGTTGGCTAGTAAATAATACCTAGTGGGATTAGTCCTCACTCGAACTTACAATTGAAATGAGTAGAACTTCATTAATTCTGAAAGATGGCAATGAGCGAAAGGCAGATTAATAGCAAAACTGTACCTAAGTGCGACGATGCTAAGGAAACAGACATGCAACAGTGTATTAAATCTTTTTCATATCGACGTATCTTAGATAATTTAAGGCACTGTTAATAAACACAGGTATGATGGAAATAGTAAAATATTGTCCTCATTGCTCCCTACTATTGTAAATTCTTCAGGTCTCACTTTGTTTTTCAGAAAATATCTAAGTTATTAATTAAACTATGGAAAATATTTTTCACATAGTTTTTAATGGGAAGTCTAAAAGTCGAGTTAAAGTAAAGCACTCTTGTGCGTTTTACATATCTTATTTTTGTGAGGGAATGAAAGTAAGAACTGTAATTGACAACAATTAAAAACAAAACGAGCAATTACATGTACGACATGCTCGATAATAAGCGTTAGGTGAAAGGTCGAAATTGAAACTATAAAAGATATGACTCCATTTTTGATAAAACTGTTCGGTATCATGGCTATTGATATTGAGCATCTAAACCAGTATTTAACGCCAGATGAGAAGAATTACCTCAATACAAATCTAGTGTCTATGGAAGTCTTAAATAGCGATTTGTATTCTAATGTAAATGGAGACAATCTAGAGGTATTGCTTAATTTTCTAATCAAGCATGCAAAGGATCTTGAAAAAATTTGGGAAGATAGTAGTAAAAAAGAAGTCTTAGTGAAGCTGTATACTTCTGACACAATTTCCGGCGAATATGACTGTTTTCGTTTTGATTTGTCTAAATTTGAACAAACATTTAAATCAGATGGTAAACAGTTAACGCTTTATCGAATTGGTCGAGTTAACGAGTCTAAGGAAAGTCTTGGTAACTCATGGTCTAAAGATTTCACAGGGTTAAAAACTTACGCTCAATTTGTATCAAAACTTGAAAATCGACCAGTATTTTCAATCGAAGTGAATGAGTCAGAAGTATTATGTGAAGGTAAAGCTCAGGAAAGCGAGTTAATCCTGAAAAAAGGGTTTGCATGTAATGAGATCAAGTTACTTAGTGCTGAAAATCGTCTTGTAATTGGCGTGTAGTCAGTAGTAGCCGGAAAAATCACCTAACAATAGCTTTAAACGGAACTAAAACAGTGGGTTAGCTTTCGCTTCGCTACACATTACAACCCACTTTTTTAGTCAACTTAAGCGGACGTTAGGTTTAAAGGAGTATGAATTGAGTCAGCCTAAAAAATTATCAGATGACTTCCCTGAATTACTAAAATTAGAAACATCTATTATTTCATTTCTATATGTTGTTCTTGGTTTTTCAGTTACGGCTATTACAGGACAAAATAATTTATTATTTAAGCTAGCTTCTGATGGGAAACCCGAACATTTTATTCCTTATTGGCCTTTATTCTCTGATATTGTTAATTTTACAATCATTAATATGGTTTGGGTCGCCATAGGATTATATGGTTCTTTCCACTCTCGTATGGTTACGGCAAATCGTCCATATGTAGCTTACGCAAATGGTGTGGTTTTCATACTTGCTCTAGGGTATTTTGCTTATACAGCATCAAATTTAGTCCGTTATTTTAAATTTTAAATTATACAAGTTTATCAAACATTGTTCCGGCCAAAAAACGGCCTTCACTGGACGCGCAGAAAACGCGCGCCGTTTATAAAAAGCGCTAAAATGTACAGCCTATGGACAAGTTAAAAGAGTATAGCGGGGTTAAAACGAAAGGGGATCAAGAAGTCTTCGACTTTCATGTTCCTGATGGTAGCGAAATACATATCAAAGCTATAGCTAACTTTGAGGGTTTCAAGTGTAGGTTATGGGCTCCAGAATTTCACGGAATTATGCTCGATTCCGCTATCAAGCATAGTAGAGAGGCTGAGATACTTAGGAAAGGCTTGGAATATGAGTACGATAGCATATATAAATTACAGGAATTAAAAGATACAAGAGATAATATGGCTAACTCATTTATGGTAATGCAGAATGCGATCTCATCTGTAGCGTTATCAATTAGCAGCGTCGAGGCATGGGCTAATAAAACCATACATGAAAAAGTTAAGTCTCAAATTGAATTTGAACGTTTGGATGGCTCTATTGTATGTTGGGGTGGCAATAGAATAGAGAAAGATACGACATTAACAGAAAAAGTATTCACTATTATTCCCAAGTTGTTTGGTGTCGAAGTTGTCAAAAAGCATGTTACGGTCAGAAAGCGTTTTGTAGAACTTATTTCTGAGAGAAATACAATCATTCACTTAAAGAATGCACCGAAGGTATCTGGTGAGAAAACCCCCAGAAATAGTCTTGCTTTAATGTTACTACGTAGGAATTCTCTTCAAGTCCCTAAAAATATAATAAGTGTTTTTCGCCTTGTTTATGACAAATCAAATACTGAAATTCCATCTTGGCTTGCGAAAAATATCGGTACGTTGGAAGGGTATCAACGTGAGGTCAAAAACATTTAAAACGTAAATAAGGAGCATTATGTATTCAAAAATTTCCAGAGGACCCGATATGGGAAAACTACTCATCCCCCATCTTCACGAAGGCAAATATTATGTAGCAAGTACATCAAGGTTTGAAAAGGATTACATTAAGGTCGAAACTCTTAATGAGCTTGAAGCACTCGTTCGGTCTGGATATGGTGCAAGACTAAAAGCAGAGGACAGCAATAATGCACCTTCTATAATTACGCCAGCGAGTATTAAATTTGAAGAGGAAAATACTACCCCTCCAACTCCGAAAACTCTGCTTCCAGCTATTATACGCGCGACTGATTTGGATCCTGAATCGACCTCAACAAGAAGAAGAGAGCAGGCTTTCCTGCGAGCATACTTACTAAAAGGGAAATTAACAGGCTCTTGTACAATTTGTAGTCGCTCATTACCACATGATTTGCTCATAGCGGCTCACATCAAAGTTCGTTCAAAATGCTCCAACAACGAAAAACTAGACTTCGATAATATAGCAACATTGATGTGTACTCTTGGATGCGACGCACTCTATGAAGGCCACTATATTTACGTCGAAGATGGGAGAGTAGTCTGTAACCCTAAGAAAATAAGGAAAGGACACGCGCATCTTGAAGCGGCAGTAAGATCGTTGGAAGATCATGACGTGAGGAACTGGAATGGCAGCAGCTCGTATTATGAATGGCATAAATTACAGTGTTTACGGGCCTAACAAATCGCTATTGTTGGAATCTCCCACTATGCTCGTTTTCCGCAAAGCGCAGCGTTATAAGGTTAGGATAGTTTCATGGATAATCGCCCTGAGTATTTTGTACATCAATTTGAAGATGTAATTAATATGTACGATGAGGTATGTGACTGGTTTAATGAATTGGGTTTTTCTTATTCAAAAAAGAGATATGGATTGTATAAAAAACACATTGATAATTTTATTGATATGACAAAAAGTTCATCACTTCAAAATGATAATGATGAGCTATTAACATTTAAAAGAGCATTCGATAATGCTTATATAGAAGTCAATGAGATAATCAGAGTTTACAATAACTTAAAGTTAATCAAATCCTCTGAATTTTTGGAACAAATAAAAAAAGTTATTTCCGGGCACGAATTTCGGGCGAATACTGATAATGATCAAGCTAGGGACTTTTTATTTGAATTGTCAGTGGCATGTCGCTTTATTAATGCAGGTTTTCCTGTTTCATTGACAGGGATTTGTGATGTAGTCGTTGACCTAGGAGTTGATGGAACATTGTTTGTAGAGTGTAAGCGTATCAAATCTGAAAACAAAATAGATAAAAATGTTAAAAAAGCAAATAAACAAATTGTTCAAAGGGTTCGATTACACAAATCAAGTAAAGTAAAAGGCTTGGTAGCAATCAATGTGACAGATCTATTACCAAAAACAAATATGTTTCATCCTGACTCCATGTCGGCGACAACAGCAATTCATAGAGGGGTTTCAAACAATTTCGTAAGACAGAAACTTGAAAAGCTGAAAGCTGGAATGACTAATAAATGCCTAGGTGTTCTATGCGAAAGCGCAACGATGCATTATTTTTCTAAAGAATCCAATATTCCAGGTTTTAGCTACTCACGCCACACGGAATACATTCCTTATTTAGATAACGCATTGTTTGAATCCTTGGTACCTAAACTTAGCCAACAGGATATCAAGTAAACTTGTAACAAGTCGTTTAAAAGAAGAAAAAGCCAAATATTTTTATCCTTGTTTAACAGCTTGTTAGGCGAACAAGTACTCTAGCCAGATATGTATTTATAAACTGATATGAGTACGTTTTCTAGTTTACTGTTTAATATACTTAGTTCAGGAACTCTTTGTCCTTCATGTACTATTTTACTTCTTGCAGAATATGCTTGATCTACAAACTTTATATCTTCTTCACCAATTTGATTGTCTTTAAGCAATCGTTGAATAGCACTGCGAACAGATTCTCTTTTAAGGTTATCTATTTGTCCCATTAAAGAGTTCTTTAAACGTTCATCTTGAATTGCAGATTTTTTAATTACTTCTTTTAAATTTTTTATAGTTGAACCAAGTTTGTCTGCAAAATCCTTTTGACTTGCTAAAGCTTCTAGTGAGCTCATTATCATTATTAACTTGGAACGGTGATTATTTTCAAAATGAGAAGATGCGTACAACTCCATAGACAATAACAACGAATAAGGAATTTTGTCATGGTGTGAAAATGAACTCTCTAAAGCATTTGCAAACTCTGCAACTTTTACTTGAATAGTCGTGGAACCAAAAGCCTGACATGTCATCCCTGGACCTGTTGTTCGGTCAATAACTCGGCAAGGAAGGGAGGAGTCAGGCCAAGAAAGTTCTACTCCCCACCGCCTTTGAATACAGAAATCTAACAATGAATATGCTACTTTTGCCCCTACATTTTCAGCTTCGCTAGCAGTGTCAGTTGCATTTATAACCAACCTAAAGCCTTTGGAACCCGCATCGGCGAGTTGAGGGTGAATTTTTCTAGGCTCCACAGTCAATATTAAGTCATGATGCCAGAGTAGTGAAAAGCTGGATTCATCTACATCCAAAAAACCACCTCGACTATTAATTATGAAATCAATTTTGACTCCCCAAGAATAGACGTTGGTTTTATTACAAATATCCATTTTATTTATCATACAGTTCTCCTTACGCTTTTTATAAATGGCGGGACTCATCAAATACATTTGTTATTGTTATTCGCTGAACTCCAGTTATACGTTTGTTGCGGCTGCTTTTACAAAATGTATCACTAAATTAACATCACCTATGTTTTCTAATACTTCTGAGGTTATAAAAGTGGCGAGTGAACATTACCAGCGCATACACTTAACATTTTGGAAGAGAAGGTCTAGGCATTGGTTGATGTGCTGGTTGCTGTTTCGCCTCTACCGCTTGTTTTATACGGGCTTAACTTGGTTGCTTTGCTGGTTGCTGTTCGTGCTGTACTTTCACATAGCAACTTCGTTTTTTACTATATTGCTTTACGTTTTTTTACCGTTTTTTAGCACATCAATATCCCCAACTGGAGCCAACTCTTTTAGTTATTGATCAGTTCGCTCGGTATTGTCTTCGGTCAGCATTTCTACATTAATATTTTTTCAGAGTTGTTCGGTGTACGCATTATTTTAATATAGGCTTGAGTTAATTATTCATTGATTTCATGAACTCTTGGATCCGGCCCCAACATTTTTCACGATCGCCTCTGCCTGGTATTTCTATTTCTTCCACATAAATATCTAGCCGCCTATTCTCTTTGTCGATGTAACCAAAGTTTGTTAGTTCGCATTCGACTATGTGGAATGGATGACCGGATCCTAATGGTTCGTTCCATCCAATATCTGCAAAAACAAAACCGCCAGGAATAACGAATAAATGCGCAGCTATTCTATCGCCTCCGTGTACCGTTTCTATAGTTACTCGCTTTCCTTCTTCGCTGCTTTTTTGGTAGTCCATTATTGCCTCACGTTATCCATCTCTTTGCTAAAGGTTGGTTACTGGTTAACAATTCTTAAAGCCTGTCTTGCATTGGCAAGGCTCATATTACCTGTAGCAGCTTGCTCTATATGTTCAGACCACCAGCACATCATTATCTTTCTGCGTTCCATATACTTCGAGCGATTATAAGCGGCTCTTATTTTATCACTGTCTTTATGGGCTAAGGCTGTCTCAACAATATCGGAGTCAAAACCCTGTTCGTTTAATATGGTTGATGCTAATGCTCTCATTCCGTGAGCTACTAATCGCCCAGCAAAGCCCATATCACGTAATGCTTTGTTTGCTGTCTCAGCATTAACTGGTTTTGTAGGGGTAATGTGTGATGCAAATATATGTTTTCTATGCCCGTTAATTGGTTTCATTAGGCTTAGTAATTCAAGTACCTGTTCAGTTAACGGGATTTTATGTTCTTTTTTCATTTTCATGCGCTGGGCAGGTATCACCCAAACTTGATTGATACAATCGAGCTCTGACCATTCGGCCTCTGCTGCCTCTCTGGGTCTAACCATGGTATGCAACTGAAACTCAATTAAACATCGAGTGGTTACTCTAGCATTGGAGTACTGGACGGCCTTCATAAGCTCTGGTAATTCGTGAGGCTCTAGGCTGGGTCTATTCACTTCTTGGGTTTTGGGTATCACTGCTTTTATACCAGCCAATGGGTTATGAGGTGCTAAGCCTGTATTTACCGCAAAGGTCATAACGCTGTTTAAGGCTCTGCCCACTTTACGGGTGATTTCATAACTACCACGCTCAATGATAGCGTTAAGCACTTCAATACCATCGGGCGCTGTAATTTCTTTGATTGAGTGATCACCAATAACGGGGTAAACGTCTTTTTCAAAGTAACGTACGAGTTTGTTGAAGGAACTAATAGCTAAGTCATCTTTTTTTAGTGCGAACCATTGCGCCGCGACTAAACGAAAAGTATCTAGTTTTTCAGCTTTGGCCTGTTTAGCTTGTTTGGCTCTGTGTACAATTATGTCGATTTCAGAAGCAAGTAACGCATGATATTTAGCTCTTTGATTTCTTGCATCAGCTAGAGTTATCTTCGGGAACGCCCCAAAAGTAAGGGCTTTGCGCTTTTTAGTATGAGGTTGGGTGTAATTAAAGTACCACTTCTTAGAGCCACTGGGCAGCACTCTAAGCATCAAACCGTCACCGTCTGAAAGGTTATATTCCTTTTCTTTGGGCTTGGCTTTATCTATCTGATTAAAGTTAAGAGGTATTACTTTTTTGGCCATTTTAGTAACGTGAATTATGAATATTTAAATCACGTTACCAAATGCGTTACTAAAAATCTAGGAAATTACAGTCCGTCTTAGAACATTGCAGGACATCAAAACCGCCTGTAACACTTGATTAATCTTAACTTTTTAGCGTTTTTGGACGTATTAGGACGTCTTAGTATTTGCAAAGTGGTACCAGTGGGCGGACTCGAACCGCCACGCATTGCTGCAACGGATTTTGAATCCGTCATGTCTACCAATTCCATCACACTGGCTTCGTATAAACTTAAAGGTTACATCACGCAATCTTCAAGAGGCGAGCATTATAGCGAGCAACGCCTTGCTTGCAAGTTTTTTGTGACATTATCATGACTCATTGCTGAGTTTTTAATCAGCCTTGTTGTCAGCAAGCATTTACTGCGTCGTTAATCAGAAAATTGTCTGATCATCGAGCCTAAGGTTTCTTTCGCGTCACCAAAAATCATGCGACAGTTAGGTTTAAAAAACAGTGGGTTGTCGATGCCGGCAAATCCCGAGGCCATACCGCGTTTTAGCACAAAGACATTTTTCGCAAGGTCAGCATTAATGACCGGCATACCGTAAATCGGGCTGCCTTTCATTTCTCTCGCCGCAGGGTTCACTACGTCGTTGGCGCCAATGACCATAGCCACATCGAAATTTTGGATACGTTTATTGATTTCGTCCATTTCAAACAGTTGCTCATATGAAACATCGGCTTCCGCTAGCAATACATTCATGTGCCCTGGCATTCTGCCTGCGACTGGATGAATTGCGTAGGCCACTTCAGCGCCGTTTTCTTCTAATAATTGTTGTAGTTCTTTCATAGCGTGCTGCGCTTGGGCAACCGCCATTCCGTAACCTGGAATAACCACAACAGATTGTGCGGCTTCGAGCACGTAATAGGCATCATCGGCCGATAGCGGTTTGACTTCTCCTTCTATCACCATATTGGTTTTAGTTGCGGGCATAAAACCACTGAATAACACGTTGCTTAAAGAACGGTTCATTGCTTTACACATAATGTTGGTCAAAATAATACCACTCGCGCCTACCAGCGAACCGGCGACGATCAAGATGTTGTTGTGCAACGCAAATCCGGCAGCACAGGCGGCGAGTCCAGAATAGGAATTAAGCAATGAAATAACCACTGGCATATCGGCCCCGCCAATGGGTAATACCAGCATGATGCCAAACAAAAGCGCCAAAGCCATAGCCGCATATAACACCACATTAAAATCAATGTTCACACCAGCTAGCATTGTAGGTTGTGCCACAAACAAATAAGCAACGAAAATAATGACTAATACCAACAAGCTATTAAACACCACTTGCCCAGAAAAGGTGACCGAGCGCCCGGTAATGCGCTCGCTAAGTTTTGCCCATGCGATCAGGCTGCCAGAAAAGGTTACGCCACCTATTAATAAGGCTAAAAAAGTGACTATCATAGTGAAAACGCTGTATTCACTGCTACCCGCAACCGTTGCCCAAGCAACAAATAGACTGGCAAGCCCACCTATGCCATTTAGTAAAGATACCATTTCGGGCATGGCTGTCATGGCGACCATTCTAGCGGCAAATACACCGAGAATGCTGCCCGCTAACATCGCTATAGCTATCATTTGAAAACTAACAATATTATTGTCGAACATAGTTACAACTATGGCGATCAGCATCGCAATTGCAGACAGCAAGTTGCCTTTGCGAGCAGAAGAAGGATGCCCTAACAACTTGAGTCCAAAAATAAATAGTGCCGCAGCTAGCACATAACTGAAGTTGATCAACAAGTCGGTTGTGGTTGCTTCTATCATCATAATTCTCTACTGCTTTTTCTTAAACATTGCGAGCATGCGGTCGGTCACCAAATACCCACCCACAACATTTATAGTTGCCAAAAAAACCGCGAATGCACCAAGATAAGCAGCATATTCACCCATAGTTTCGCTTCCCGCTAAGGCTAGCGCCCCGACAACTGTGATACCAGATATCGCATTGGCACCAGACATTAACGGAGTATGCAAGGTCGCGGGTACCTTTTGGATCAGTTCAAAACCAACAAAAATCGACAGTAGTAAAATAAACAGTAAATATACGGCGTCCATTAGGCTTCCTCTTTTTGGTCTGTTGATGAATGATTTTCAGCATAGATAGACTGCAGCATGGCGTTAACAACTTGCCCTTGATAGGTAACGATACAGCCAGATTGCACTTCGTCTTCGAGATCTAAACTAAAAGTGTTGTCTTCTTTGTGCCAAAACTCACTGACTAGATTGAATAAATTGTTGGCATACATTTGCGTCGCGTGTTTTGCGACTCCGTTGGCCCAACTGCCAGTGCCAATAATGGTCACACCATTGTGCGTAATGACCTCACCTGCAATGGAGCCTTCTACGTTGCCACCATTTTCAGCGGCCATGTCCACTATCACACTTCCGGCTTGCATAGACTCTACTGTTGGCAGATTAATAAGTTGCGGTGGTTTGCGCCCAAATAATTGCGCTGTGGTGATGACTATGTCTGAATCGGCGATACATTTAGCTTGTTCACGCTGCTGTATTTGCATTTGCTCGGGCGTTAAAGCCTGAGCATAGCCCTGCCCGGTTTCGCCGGTTTCGCCTAAATCGATATCTAAAAACTTAGCGCCTAATGAATGAACTTGTTCAGCTACTACAGTGCGCGTATCGAAAGCAGTAACACTTGCACCTAGCCTTTTTGCTGTCGCTATAGCCTGTAAACCTGCGACACCCGCTCCAATTACAAAAACTTTAGCAGGCTTAAGGGTACCTGCAGGAGTCATCATCATTGGTAAAACATTGTTCAGTTGATTGGCTGCTTGCATGACCATTACGTAACCTGCCAAACTGGCTTGAGAACTTAGCGCGTCCATTTTCTGACAACGGCTAATACGCGGGATCATTTCCATGCTGATACTAGTGATGTGTTTATCACATAAGCGAGTCACAAAGTCCCTTTCATTGAAGGGGTCGAGGTAGCTCACTATCATTGTGCTAGGTTTTAAATGCGCTAATTCATCGACACTTAACTTGTGCAAACTCAATACAATATCAGCATTGCTTAGTAGTTCACTGCGACTTGTTACAATGTCAGCGCCAGCTTCAGCGTATTCTTCATCAGTTACATGAATAGCTGCACCAATACCCGCTTGCACCTGCACGGTGGCCCCTAATAATTTGTACGCTTTAACGTTAACAGGTAACACAGCGCAACGCTTTTCCTGTGATTTTAGCTCAGCAGGGAACACCAGAATCGTCATAAACACCTCAAAATTTAATGCCATGTAATAAATATGTCTTATTTAATAATGGAATGTAAATTCACAGTGTTTATGTTCAATATGATATTGGAGTCTTTTGACAGGGCATAAAAAAGCCACCAGCTACATTGAAAGTGTGGTGGCTTGTAGAAAGTTGCTACAGCTACTTTACAGCTGAATGAATTTTATCGAATGCATTACTTGGCGCAATGGCACCAGGATGCTGGATAACGATAGCCGCCGAAGCGGCTGCTAGTTCAACAGATGAGGTAACATCACCGCCAGCTAATCTGGAGCCTAAATAAACCCCATTAAAGGAATCGCCTGCAGAGGTAGTATCCACAACATTCGATACGGGTGTAATGGCAACATGGGTGAGCTGACCATCTAACTGACAATAAACGCTCTCTGGGCCATTTTTAAGCACCAGTTCGTTAATAGCATACGGCTTACAAAACGCTAAAATATCTTCTAAGGTTTCAATGTTATAAAGCTGTTTAAAATCGTCAACCCCAGGCAACATAATGTCGCTTGCAGCATACGCTTTAGCGAACTCTGCTTTTGCTTCATCGGGGCCATTCCATAAGCGAGGGCGATAATTTGGATCAAAACCGATTTTTACACCCGCTTCTTTTAGCTGCGACAACATCGCCCAAAACGCTTCTCTGTCTTGAGACTCTAGTACTGCTAAGGAAATACCTGAAAAGAAAAACAGGTCAGCGTTGCAAAGCGCGTCTATAGCCTTCTGATCGACATATTGCATAACTTGTTTAGCTGCAGAACTATCACGCCAATACAAAAACGAGCGTTCGCCTTCATCATCTGTTTGTACCAAATAAATTCCGGGGTTGCGCTCGCTTTTAGCAAATATATGCTGGTTGTTTAGTGCCTCTGCACTACATGCTTCCACCATTTGTTGGCTAATGGTGTCTTGCCCTACGGCAGTCATAAAAGCAATATCTTGCTGCGCAAAAATACGTTTCATATAAACTGCCGAATTAAAGGTATCACCCGCAAAAGACTGCTTCATTACACCATCTTTTGCTTGACGAAGTTCAAGCATACATTCGCCAAACAACACTACTTTTTGCATATTACACCTTGGATATTGTTCGCAAACCAAAACTTGCGAACCTTAATTAAAATTAGCCCTTACTCTTTACTTTTTAAAGGCTCTATCTTAGGGCAAAGGAATAAAATACTTACCATCACGATAGAAGCCAACGCCGCACCAAGAATGAATACATTGTGGTAGTTTGCGCCAGCAGTCAAAATGGGCACCATTGCAGTTAAACCTGCGGCTGAGAATTTTGCCGCCATACCGGCGAAGCCAGCTAACGAACCAACACTGTCTTTACCTAACATATCACTTGGTAAGGTTTGAATACTACCAATAGATGTTTGAAAACCAAATAATATCGCAGCCATAATAAGCACAGCAGCGTTAGCACTTCCTGGATTAGACAACATTAACAACGAAGGCAGCATGATTAAACAACCCAACACAATAACAGCTTTACGGGTTTTGTTGACGCTCCACCCCGCTTTAATTCGGTTTTGAGAGAGTAGACCACCAAACCAAGCACCAAACATTGCACCTACATACGGAACCCAACCAATAATGGCTAAGCCTTTAACGTCCATATTGTAAACTTCTACAAGGTAGGTGGGTATCCAAACAATAAATAGCCACCAAATGGGATCTATAGCAGCAGTCGCGATTATGACGCCCCAACTTTCTTTACGGCGTAACATCTCACCATAGCTAGGGACATATTCATTTATTTTTTCTTCGTTTCCATCAGTAGAAACAGTCTTCTGGCCTGTTAAAATGTATTCGCGTTCTTCGTCAGTTATCCAGGGGTGTTTAATGGGCGGAGCTTTAACTAAAATCAACCATGGAATTAACCATAAAAGTCCCACTAGGCCTATTAAAACAAAAATAACTTTCCAGCTAAAAAATAATGCTAAATAGGCAATAAGTGGAACCGAAATAATACCGCCGATTGCTGCGCCCGAATTAAAAATACCCTGGGCTAAAGCACGCTCTTTACTCGGAAACCATTCGGCGTTAGCTTTTGCTGCACCCGGCCAGTTACCTGCTTCTGACATACCCAGAATGGCACGGAAAAGACTAAAAGTTAAAATGCCTTGAGCAAATGCATGTAAAGCTGTTGCTAAAGACCAGACACCAATGGATAAAACGAAACCTAAACGAGTGCCAATCCAATCAAAAATTTTGCCAAATACTGCCTGACCAATCGCATAAGAGAATAAAAATACAACGCTTACCGTTCCCAAAACTTGTTTGAGTTCGTCAGCATTTTTCTCAGGATAAATTTCACTTCCCATATAAGGCCATAAAACACTCAGCGCTTGCCTGTCTATATAGTTTATAACGGTAGCCAGAGCGATTAACGCGATCACCCACCAGCGTAAATTTTTCATTTTCATATACATTTTCTCGTTTTACTCGGCTAAAAATTCTTATCGTTGAGAATTACACAAGTAGAAAAACTTCTGCTTTTATAAACTAATACTCAACATCTCATCGTATTTCGCAAAATTTTATCAATCCAGAATCAATCAAACCTGAGTGGTTCTTGACAAAATCAGTCACTAATACTGGCTAAATAAACGGCTTACACCACACTACTCGTGTCTTGTTATTTAGCAACTATGTTTACTTTTGCATATTAATTTTATTGTTGGTTAGCGTGGCGGTGTGTGGCCCTTTCGCTCTAAGCTCCACGACTTTTGGCGCCGCAGTATTGGTAAACTCATTATTGGTCACTGCCGTTGTTGGTTCGCCTACTGTATGTTCTATGTCTAATAGTGCTGAATCATTCCACTTATTGTCACTGATTTGCGCTACTTGCACACCATGCAGATATACCGACGCAGCATGTTTATTGCGCTTTCCTTTACCTACATTTTTAAGCACGTTACCTTGCATAATAAAGTGCGGTCCGAAGGTACTTTCGTCAGTTCCCCCTCGATATACTTTGGCCACCGCTCCTTCAACATTTTCAACTAAATTGTTGTTGAAATAAATGTACTCAGCGTTGTAAATCCCTAAATCATCCGTTTCTTTATTAAGTCGAAAAATATCACCTGTGATATCGCTTATGGTGGTATTGGCGATTTTAATGTGGTCAGCGAAGCTTCTGTTACCCGCATCAAAAAGGTGATATGAATGATTAACATTCAAATCTTTTATAATGCTTCCTATAATTTCTAAACGATAGTTACGTTGCATAGGAATTCGCGACGTGCGTATTAGCGTATTGCCAGCTGAATCGGGCGCGCGGTCTCCGATGATAATTAAATTCACTAGCTTCAAACTACCTGAATTATTTATATCAACAAAAGTAGAGCGCTCAGGATGGAGAGTAACGTGTTTTCTATTTTTGGCTTTTATCGTGATAGTTTTAGTTAGTTTAATCACTTTACCAATATTGTAATCTCCATTTTCTAACATCAGTACGTCACCAGAACTGGCATTTTTAATGGCATTAAATATTGCATTTTCAGCGGGTTTAACTTGAATAACTTTTCCAGAATCAAAGGCGACATCAGGTTCTGACTTAGGGTAATAACTCGCACCCACCTGTTGTTTTTGTATCGGTTGTAGAGACTTTGCGGTGCCTACAGTTTGGTTTTTGCCTAGCGGATACAACAAACCGTTTTCTGCTCTTTGCATTGTCACTGTATCGACTTCAAAACCTTCTTTAATGGTCGGTTCAATGCCTTCAGATACTAAATTGTTAGTAAATTTCACTCCACTAATATCATCAAAAATGCTGATCCCATCGGTGTTGTTGTTGTTAAAAATCAAGTTATTTTGAAATTGACTGTTGATAGGAGCAGCAGTTCTCTCTGCGTCGCTACCTGCTGCAAAATGAACATGCTCAACATTAACTAAAGTGTTGTTTTCAATCAGCGCATTATCAACTTGATGATAGCGATTAATTTTTGAATTCGGGACACCATTCATGATCGTGAAACCACTACCAAATCTGTATCCAGTTAAGCCTTCCATATAATTATTGCGGATGATTTGATCACGGTTAATGACTCGAATACCGCCCGTATGATCCACTCCGTTACCAAAAAACACATTGCCTTCAACTAGATTACCATTGCCGTGACGCAGTGTCAGAGTGCCGCGAGACTCAAAGAACACATTATTCAATATACGGTTTTTACCGGACTTATTAGAAATAATTTCTACTTCACCATTACAGCGGTCAAAGTAGTTGTTTTCAATGGTAGTGAAAGAGTCAGTTAACGAGTAATGACTGGTACCAATTCGCAAGGTTTCGCCACCATTCGAGCCTAATATGGGTCGTGGTCCAAAGTAATTGTGATCTATTCGATGATAATTCTGCTGACTGTTTTCATTTTGTAAGCGTACCGCCATGGTGACGCCAGCATTACGTTTTCCTACTAAGTTACTGTGGTCAAATCGGTTATGTTTACCATACATGACCACCCACTTGTCTTGTTCAAATTTTTCTGGGTTACTAAAGTTGTCTATTACCACTTGGGTGACCCGGCTATGGTTAGCCAAGTTGTCATCATTTTGTTTGAAAGAAATCACTTCACCAGTTGGTGTGTAGCCATCTTTAAAGACTAGACCCGACACCACAAGATACTCACCTGCTAAACGCAAATTTGACAAACCAGTTAAAAAAACTTTACCGGCGGTTTCTGCCCGTAAAGTGATAGGGGCTTGTTCAGTGCCTTTTGCTTTGAACAAAATTTCGAAATCTGTCCAGACACCATTGGCGAGCACAACTTCATCACCGGCGCGTAAGTCTGATGATGCTTTGTTATATTCATCAGGCGTTTTGACTAAGTATTCTTTAGCAATTGTGTTTTGGCTAAATAACACAATTGCTACATAGGTAAAAACGATATAGGAAAAACTGCGCGACATAATATTGGCTCTTGTTACTAATTAGTTGAAATTAGATAGTGTAAAAAATAGAAAAGAGCTCTCAGTACGTAAACTACAGCTAGCTCATTTTGTTACATAACTAGGCTAACCACTTTCTAACTAGACGAAAGTGACTAGCCAGTTGGTTATAGTTTGTATTGGATCCCTGCAAAAATGCGAGGTCCGTATACGTTAATCTCACCAAAGTTTTCACGAGATGGGATAAATTGTCTTTTAGGCTCATCAAACAAGTTAATAGCAGCTAGAGATAATTTGATGTTTTTATTCAACTTATAACTCGCTCGCGCTTCATAAACCCCCGTGTCACCAACGTATCTTAAATTACCTGGCGTTGAGACATATTGTTGGAAATATTCGCTTCGATATTTATATATTAACTGTACATTAAATCCACCATCTTGATAGTAAAGCTGGCCAGACATGACGTTTTCAGAGAAGCCAAAAATCTCAGCAGAGTCCACCAGTCCAATACGTTCGGTGACAGTTCCGTCAGCAGCAACAATATTAGATGCACCAAAGTTAGCGTCTTCTACCTCGAAATCAGAATCAGCCCAGTTGTAGCTCAATTTAACCCCAAAGTTACTCAAGAAGTTAGGTAGGTAACTGAAGGCATGTGTCGCTGTCATTTCGACACCGTATATGGTGCTTGTATCGTCAGTCGTTTGTTGAACCGTTACTAAGGTATCTAACGCTTGGCCATCGACTGTAAAGGTTTCATTAGTTGATACGTTCTCAAAACCACCTTCAAAGGTCTTGTAATATCCACCAAAGGCTAAGATAGTATCGTCGTTGGGGTACCATTCGATCGCTAAATCAGCGTTCCATGAAGTAAATGGTTTAATGTTTGGATTACCATTTGCAATGGCAGTACCTATAGCCACGTCAATGGATTCAACCCCTTCACTTTCGTCGGTTAGACCAGTGAATACTCGGCCAAAGCCCATGTCTGAAGGAGAAGGTCGTGATAACGCTCTAAATAGCGCACCTCTTAATAAGATTTCATCATTCAACTCCATTACCATATTAAAGCTAGGTAACAATTCTGAATAACTACTACCACCTTTTACTGCAATTAAGTCGGCGCCGCTCACTAGGTCGATGCTGGTGATACTTGGAATACCATCGATTTCAGTAATGGTTGTTTCTAACGGCCCTCGTAAACCAATAGAGGTAACGTCTGTTTTAACGTAACGGATGCCAAAGTTACCTCGAACGGGATAATCACCAATTAAAGTGTCGTAGTCGGCCTGTATGTAGGCTGCAAATGTTTCTTCTTCTACATCGACATTGGCAACGGTTTCTTCAGGCTCCGGAAAAACTGGTGTACCGCCAATTACCGCAGTAGCAAGACACAGTGGATCAAATGAGGCAAAAGCATTGCCTGTACCTTGAGCAATAACATTACCATCCGCATCTAGATTAGTGATCAAAGGTTGACCGCCAGTAACTGCCGATAAAAATCCACTTTCTGGAAAACTACTATTTTGACAATTAGCGATAGCGTCATACATCACACTATCATCATTGTTGGTAAATTCGTCCCGTGCTCTAGGCGCACTGTCAAATTCCAATTTAGAAAACCGCAAACCACCCTTGAGCTGACTAATAATTTCGTTATCAGTCAAATATTCGAAATCCGTTCTAAGAGCTGTGATTTTGTTATTACGGAATTGATTTAAATCAACACGAGTACGCGCTGAGTCCGCAAAATTATTAGGATTAGTAACATCAAAATCTCTGACAGTCATAATGGGTATTAATGAACCGTTTTGGCCAATTTCAATTGCAGTATTAATATAACCTTCATCTGCTGCACCAGCTACAGGATTACCTAAAATGTCATTAGGTTCTGACTGCAAACGTGTGTGATAAAGATTTTCTTCACGTTGTGTTTCTGAAATAGATAAATCAGCGCTAATCGACAATACGTCGCTGGCATCATAAATAAATGAAATACCGCCACCTTTGTACTCTTCTAAACGTTCAATATAAGTACTTAGGGTTTCAATTCTTTGTCTGTAGGTCCCTGAAACTAACGAACCATCATCTGTAATCACCAGATCTACCGGTAACTGTCCTTCACGTGATACCGTTGGATCGTCTAACCTTCTACTACTTGCAAAAACTAAATCATTTCTAATTTCGGTGAAGTCTCGGTTAGAATATTCAGCATCAACGTTTACTTCAAATTGCTCATTTGGTCGCCACTGAATTGCACCAAAAATTGACTGTCTATCGTCATCGGTAGTATTTTGGCGATACGAATAAGAACTAGGAACAAACACATAAGGAACGCCAGCGTCAGGTGAAACACCTGTAGCGGGATCGACTTGGTTGTTTATACCGCCATTGTCACAGTCACCGCCATCGTCATACACCCCGTTTGAAGTGGTAGGATCTACTCGACAATCTCTCCAACCACTGGTAGTTCGGGCTTCTTGTTCTGGGTTAGTGGCTAAATTCTTTTGTGCACCAATTGAAAAACCAATGTCACCTAATTTGTCTGTCTCAATTTGATCCACAAAACTTAAGGTAATACGTGAGCCAAAGTCTCGAGCACTGTTATCAATGTCGCTCTCTGCGGGATTCCAGTTACCTTTAACTTCTGCTTGGAAGCGACGTTTACCGTAATCTAGAGGCTTCATGGTTTCCAACGAAATCTGACCTGAAACACCACCTTCAATTAAACTGGCTTCTTGCGTTTTGTATATTGCTATCTTATTAAAAAGTTCTGATGGAAACTGCGAGAAATTAACCGAACGGTCACCACTACCGTTGGCTGCTTCGCGGCCATTGAATACAGTACTACCTAAAAATGGTCCTAAGCCACGAATTGAAATTT
Source organism: Paraglaciecola sp. (assembly GCF_039964565.1). Taxonomy (GTDB): domain Bacteria; phylum Pseudomonadota; class Gammaproteobacteria; order Enterobacterales; family Alteromonadaceae; genus Paraglaciecola. The sequence goes on along the minus strand of NZ_JBDVXF010000021.1, from coordinate 152,519 downwards.
CGGTTGCACCACCTTGCTCTCTATGAGACGAGGCTCCTGTTAGTGTTTCTAACGCCTCACCAATTGAAAGAGCCGGAAGGTCTCCGATATCTTCAGCAGACAAACCGTCAACAATACTTGTGGATAATTTTTTAATACTGATAGAGTCTTGGATGGTTTTGCGTACACCAGTGACGGCTATGACTTCGGTTGTATCATCAACTGCAGCGTCGTCATTTTGCTGTGCCATTGCAGGCATGCCCAACAAACAAACTAACGTTGACGCATAGACTGATTTGCAAAGAAGGCGACTAGGCATCCCTTCTTTTATTGCGCAACTGATTTTATTTAATTTCATCATGTGTGCTCTCGCATTATACTTTTTTGTGTACAGACAGCACAATGTAACCAATAGTTAAATACAATGTCAAACAAATATTAACCAATTTTACATTACACTTATTACCAATATAGATTTTATTGGTAATAACTTTTATAGTTTATTTAATGTTACCAATTTGGTTTTTTGTTAACATTGTGGTATAACGTGAAAAAAGCTGCAGTGATGTATCAGTTCGATATATCATACGCTTATAAGCGTATGTATAAATAACCAGAGGTATAGAGGATGAAAAATAGGCGACTGTTTTGGACTATTGTCGAAAAGATAGAATCACTTATTGATTCTGGACAATTCCCTGCCGGCAGCAGACTTCCACCAGAAAGAGAGCTTGCTGAGAATTTTGAAGTGAGTCGCCCGACCATTCGTGAAGCTATCATCGCACTTGAAGTACTTGAAAAAGTAGAAGTAAAAACTGGCTCTGGTGTTTATGTATTAGAAAATACTAAAAAACAAAACGTACAGCACAATATAAGTGCCTTCGAATTGACTCAGGCTAGAGCGTTAATTGAAGGTGAGGCTGCAGCCCTTGCTGCCACTACCATTTCAGAAGAAGAACTTGAGCGCTTAAATCAAACTTTAGTCGAAATGGAAAAAGGCGACCACCCCGAAACTGCCGACAAAGAATTTCATTTAATTATATCAACCGCCACCCGCAACAGTGCAGTTTTAATGGCAGTAAGCAGCTTGTGGGCAATGCGTGAAACGAGTCCTACTGTTAAAATGGCTTATAAAGGCGTGTGTAGTCAAAGTGACTCTAAAAGGTTAGACGAACACAAAGCCATTTATAATGCTTTGGTCAATCGTGACTCGCAAGCTGCAAGAGCCGCCATGCATCTTCATTTTAATCGACTTATCAATGCTTTGTTTGAAGCAAGTGAAGCCAGGGCATTAGAAGAAGTGAGAAGGCAAACGAGTCAAACTCGTGATTTATATTCCCTTAGTCATTTAGTTTCTTAAACCCAGGGTTTTTTAGGCTCAATAAACATCATCTTTACCCCCCAATAGAGAAACCTTGATTTCGCTATTGGGGTATCGTTAGACTCGCCATCACTCGTTAACGCACTTCACGCTTTCCTTAGGAAATAAAAAAGGCCATGTATCAACATGGCCTTGCAGGGTACAGTAGCTTATATTCTACTTTTATTATTAATCGTTTCTTTTGGAGGTAGCCTAAGAGAAAAGCATTCCACCATTTATATCAATATTGTTTCCTGTCATATATGAAGACTCATCTGAAGCTAAAAACCCTACAAGCTTCGCTACTTCTTCTGACGTTCCTTCCCGTTTTGCACAAGTCATACCTGCCACTTTTTCACGCACATCACCAGGCGTAAATATATCGTGAAATCCGGTGTTGATCATACCTGGACACACACCATTGACTCGAATGTCTGGGCCGAGTTCTTTGGCCAAACCACGAGTATAGGTCATCACAGCGCCTTTAGAAGTGGCGTAAGCAACAGCGCCTCCGCCGCCGCCATCTCGTCCGGCCTGAGAGGCAAGTGTAACGATTGAACTACCAGGAGCTAAATGAGGAATACAGGCTTTACACATCATAAACAAAGATGTCATGTTCAAGTTCATAACATTGTTCCAATGTTCAATACTCATATCTGCAATTTTGACTCGCGCCAGCAAACCACCAGATACATGAACTAGGCAGTCAATTTTTCCAAAGCTATCGAGCGTTGTCTTAACCACAGCGTTAACACTCGACTGGTCCGTCAGATCGGCTTGCAGCGCTATGGCACTGCCGCCAGAGGCTTCAATGTCGGCAACAGCACTTTGCGCGGTTATTTCACTTGAATGGTAGGTAATCACTACCTTGGCACCACGTTGCGCTAATTCGATTGCACAAGCTCGGCCGATATCTCTACCGCCACCAGCTACTATTGCTACTTTGCCTTTCATTGTCATAAAGCACTCCACTAGATCCACTTAGATAATTATTATTTAACCTAGCACTGGCAGCCGACTAAAAAGGAACCCTACCTTATTGGGATGGCCGAGTATCAGGTATATGTAACAAAAATAACCAATCAAGACATCATTGTCAACCAATTAATATATTTTGGTAATACCAATAAGCTAAACCATACCATTTTTCCGTGCATTGCATTTTTTGCTTTATATGCGTTAAAAACTATCCTAACGTGTCTTCGCCAAATTTGAAGACTGCTTTTGTTAACATTTTAGTTAGAACCGATTGAACCTCTTTTTATTACCAATATTATTTATCTCAAAGTTTATATTGGCGCTAGTTTACTGATACCATCTGGTTTATTTTTCAAGGCTTATTTGTGACTTCTACAACCCCTAAACACACTCGAGCAAGTTTCTTTCGCAGACTCGCTGCAATGGTTTATGACCTATTGGTCGCAGTCGCTGTAGGTATGTGCGCGGCAATGATTATCTTGGTATCAATGATGCTATTAGTAGAAAATAATATTTTGGATAACCAAGGTTATGCGCATTTTAGTGATCTGATTCAACATTCATTTGGCTACCAACTGACGATTCAAATTTGGGTCATGTTATGGGTAGTGGGATTTTTTCTGTGGTTTTGGCGTAATGGCGGTCAAACCATAGGCATGCGGGCGTGGCGGCTACGATTGTTTAGCACAAACGACAAGCCCTTTGGATATGGCCGCGCGTTGTTGCGTTTGTTATGTTCCTTAGGTGGTTTAGGTACCTTGCTAGTGCTGTTCGATTTTAAATCAAAACTGTCGTTGCAAGATAGGATAGCGGCGACTGAAATATTGGTTCTGAGTAAAGAAGACAACCACCACCAAGCATGGAAAAAAATACAGGAATAATCCTCATGCATTTTGTTTACTTTCATCTAAAACCAATTCATCCTATCAATTAGTCACTCAGAGAACAATTGTTAGGATGGATTGGTATAAGGCAATGTTTATTTCGCGGTAAATAGCAGAACTCAGACACTTGACCAAGCGCGGCGGTTGCAAACCGCTTGGTATATACGTGGAGTTAATTTTGAGTCATTGCTTTTGGATTACCGTTCAAACTTGCCTTTTTAACAGAAATATTGAAAAAGCCGCAAACACGCAACTCGGTAAGGCAGCCCCTAAAAATGGTGGAAATTGATAAACCAAACTTAACGCCCCAAACACCTCATTACTGACAAAAAAGCCGAATCCAGTTAACACCCCTAAAATGACCCTAGCTCCCATAGTGACACTGCGCAAAGGGCCAAAAATAAAAGATAATGCCATCAACAACATCACACCAACAGACAAAGGTTGCAGTACTTTGCGCCACAGAGCTAATTCATATCGGCTTGGATCTAAGCTGTTATTGTTACGATAATTCACGTATTCAGCTAAACCACGGATTGATAGCGCTTCAGGCTTAACCGTCACTACTCCTAACTTGTCAGGTGTGAGTGTTGACAACCACACGCCTTTCTCAAGTTGCTGGTAACGGATCCGCTGATCACCTATAAAGGTATATTTAACTTGCTTTAACTGCCAGCCGTCCTCACTATAATTCGCCTCTAGAGCAGAAGTGATTTGCCTTAACACTAAACTTTCGTCAAATTCATACACATTTACTCTACGTAAAGTGTTGGTATCGACCACCTCTCCAATACTCACGAAGTTATCACCGTCCTTTGCCCAGGTTATTCTGTCAGAAGCAAATAAACTGCCCCCTGAAATAGCCTGCGTACGAATTTCTTTCGCCTTAGTTTCAGTGACTGGAGCAACCCACTCACCAATAAACATAACAAATAACACCATTAGCAACGCAGACTTCATTGCCGAAATAATGATATTCCAGCGACTTTGCCCAGCGGCCTGCATGACTACCAATTCGCTGTTACTTGCCAAAACTCCCATACCTATCAAGCCACCTATCAACGTAGCCATAGGGAAAAACTGCTCCAATTCTCTAGGTAAACTCAGCACAACATACACTGCTGCAACGGTCATGTCGTAACTGCCACGACCGACTTGTTTCATCTGCTCAATAAATTTAATTAAGGCACTCAAACCAACCAAAACACTCAAACTCATTGCTGTTGTCGCTAGTAGTGTTTTAGCGATATAGACATCTAGTATTTTAAGCACGAGCATCCCCTTTAAATCGAGCCCGCATTTTCACACCTATGGGCCTACCTTTGAGTAATAGTGCAATACCAATTGAAAATAACACACCATGGACCCACCATAGACCAAATTGCTGAGGAATATTGCCGTCTTCCAGAGCCTTGCGTCCAGCCATCAGTAACATAAAGTAGCCAAGATATAGCATCAAAGCTGGGAACATTTTTCCAAAGCGCCCTTGCCTTGGGTCAGCAGCACTAAGGGGCACTGCAATCAGGACCAAAAACGGTAGAGACAGTGGAATTGCAATACGCCAATGTAGCTCTGCTAACGCATAGATAGATGAGTCTTCCATTAAAACCTTAGTAGAATAGGCGCTTAATTTTCTGCGTTTTTTTTCAGCTTGTTGTTCGGCAATTTGAATTTGATATTCTTCGAATTCAACCACACTATAATCTTGCCGACCTACCTCACCTTCATATTGTTTACCTTGATTCAGTATCAGCTTTTGTGCGCCATTTGATTGTTCTTGAATGCCCCCACTGGTTGCATACACAATGCGCACATTTTCAGAATCCGAGTCCGTGTCTCTTTGCGCTAAGAATACTTTTCTCAAGGGGTTAGGACCGTTATCGATATCATGTACAAAGATAACTGCTTGCTGATTAACAGTTTGCTGAAAACGCCCAGGAATAAGGCTCGCCAAACCACTTTGCGCCCCAACCTTTTCTTCTAGCTGATAAGTGCTTTCCACCGACAAAGGCGTTAGCCACATAGTGAGGCACGCTGTTAATAGCGACATGATCAAAGCCAAAATTAACATAACGCGAGTGACGTACCATTCGCTCACACCACAGGCACGCATCACACTCATTTCACTATCAACGTACAAACGACCATGAGCCAACATGATCCCCAAAAATAAACTTAGCGGTAACACCAATGACGCCAAAACCGGCATGTGCAAAGCTAAAAATCCCAATACTAATCCAGCAGGGATTTCGCCCTCTGAAGCTTCGGCCAAAACCCTAACAAATTTTTGTGTGACAAAAATAGCCATCAACAGCAAAAATATCGCGACTTGAGACTTCAAAGTTTCTTTCATTAAATAGCGAAAAATCAGCACAACACATCCAAGGGAAAAAGTAGTATTTTAGTGGCACTATGGGAAATTTTAAGTAAACTTAACGTTTTCACAAGTTTAATTTATAAAGTGTGCGAATTTAAAGCACTCAGCCTCTATCTTATTTACAGATTATGTCCGGCTGAAGTTAATCTTACAATAATATAGCGGTATTACCCAATAACACCTTGCGATTATTCATTAAAAGGGCGGCGGGTTGTAGTAATACTCATCATAATGACGAGGGGTCAAAGTGGAATTTAGCGTAAAAAGTGGCAGTCCAGAAAAACAGCGTAGTGCTTGTATTGTGGTTGGTGTATTTGAACCTAGACGTCTAACATCTGTTGCCGAACAGCTCGACATTATTAGTGACGGCTACATCAGCAATTTGCTCAGAAGAGGCGATTTAGAGGGCCAAGCAGGCCAAATGTTGCTGCTACACCACGTTCCTAACGTTTTAAGTGAACGAGTATTGCTGGTTGGATGTGGTAAAGAGCGAGAGCTAGACGAACGTCAATACAAACAAATTATTTCTAAAACCATTAAGACCCTGAATGAGACGGGTTCTATGGAAGCGGTCAGTTTCTTAACAGAATTACATGTTAAAGGTCGCGACACCTATTGGAAAGTGCGCCAAGCCGTTGAAGCGACACAGGATTCTCTGTATACCTTTTTACAATTAAAAACGAAAAAAGGCGAATTACGCCGCCCACTACGTAAAATTGTTTTTAATGTTCCCACGCGTCGTGAGCTATCAATTGGCGAACGCGCACTTGAGCATGGATTAGCCGTTGCGCAAGGTGTGAAAACCGCTAAAGATGTAGCCAACATGCCACCTAACATTTGTAACCCTAAATACCTTCTCGAACAAGCGCAGGAGTTGGGTGACACTTATGACAATTTACATGTGAGCTCAGTCAATGAGCAACAAATGTCAGAATTGGGTATGCATTGTTACTTAGCTGTAGGCAGGGGCTCAGTCAATGAATCCATCATGACAATCATGGAGCATAAGGGTGGACCGTCTGGACAAGCTCCAATAGTGCTAGTAGGTAAAGGGCTCACTTTTGACTCAGGTGGTATTTCCATCAAACCTGGTGAAGCCATGGATGAAATGAAATATGACATGGGTGGTGCAGCAGGCGTGTTAGGTGCTATGCATACGATCTGTGCGCTTAATCTTCCCATCAATATAGTAGGTGTGCTTGCCGGTTGTGAAAATATGCCAGATGCAAATGCATACCGCCCAGGTGATATTTTAACTACCATGTCAGGGCAAACTGTTGAAGTGCTCAATACCGACGCCGAAGGGCGTTTAGTATTATGTGATGCTCTGACTTATGTAGAACGTTTTGATCCAGAATTAGTGGTGGATCTCGCTACTTTAACAGGCGCTTGTGTGGTGGCCTTAGGCAAACATGCCAGTGCCGTATTTAGTAACCATAACCCGCTGGCCCACGAATTGATTAACGCATCTGAACAAAGTGGTGACAAGGCTTGGCGTTTACCTCTTTGGGACGAATACCAAGATCAAATTGAGAGTCCGTTTGCAGACATGACTAACCTTGGCGGACGTCCTGCTGGCGCAATCACCGCAGCCTGTTTCCTATCGCGTTATACACGTAAGTATAATTGGGCCCATATGGATATTGCCGGTACTGCATGGGTTGGCGGTAAAGATAAAGGTTCGACTGGTCGTCCTGTGCCTATGTTATCTCAGTTCTTAATGAATCGAGCTGGTATTGAAACAGAAGATTAATTACGCCTTTAGGAACCTCTTCGACTATGTCTAATGTAACGTTTTATCTACTTGATGAAACAAACGACGCACACCAACAGCCAGCGCACTTTGCGCTGGCTTGTTTGTTGGCGACACGCAGTTATCGCCAAAAACAAAAATGTTTGGTGTTTTGCCAAGACCAGAAACAGGCAGAGCAGTTTGATGAATTATTATGGCAATTGCCAAATGACGCATTTGTTCCACACAACTTGGCCGGAGAAGGTCCAATGGGTGGTGCTCCTGTAGAAATAAGTTGGCAATCCCCTAAACAATTTAACCGCCCCATACTCATAAATCTGGCCGATACCATCCCCGATTTTCATCAACGATTTAGGCAAATCATTGATTTTGTGCCTGCGAAAGAGCAACTCAAACCCCAGGCCAGAGAACGATATAAACAATATAGAGCGGCAGGAAATCAATTAGATACCCTACCCGCCTCAAGCATTAACGAGATACAAAACAATGGATAAGACATTTAATCCACAAAATATAGAACGCGATATTTATCAAAAATGGGAAGAAAGCGGGCAGTTTAAACCCTCTGGAGAAGGTGAACCCTATAGCATAATGATCCCTCCACCCAATGTAACCGGCAGCTTACACATGGGCCATGCGTTTCAACAAACCATAATGGATACCTTGACTCGTTACAAACGAATGTCGGGCAACAACACTTTGTGGCAGGTAGGTACCGATCATGCCGGAATCGCGACACAAATGGTGGTTGAGCGTAAGTTAGCTTCCGAAAATGGTCCCACTCGCAAAGAATTAGGTCGAGAAGCGTTTATCGATAAAATATGGGAATGGAAGGCCGAGTCAGGTAACACTATTACCAACCAAATGCGCCGACTAGGCACCTCGGTTGATTGGGATCGTGAACGTTTTACTATGGACGAAGGGCTTTCAAATGCAGTGAACGAAGTATTTGTGCGCCTACATTCTGAAGATTTAATCTATCGCGGCAAACGACTAGTAAACTGGGATCCCAAGTTACTGACAGCCATATCTGATCTAGAAGTAGAAAATAAAGATAAAAAAGGCCATATGTGGCACTTCCGTTACCCCTTGGCTGACGGCGTTACAACTTCTGAAGGTAAAGATTATCTCGAGGTAGCCACAACTAGACCAGAAACCGTATTAGGTGATACAGGTGTAGCCGTTAATCCAGAAGATCCAAGATACAAAGACTTGATTGGAAAGTTTGTGGAATTGCCTCTGGTCAATCGACGTATTCCTATTGTGGGCGATGAACATGCAGATATGGAAAAAGGCACGGGTTGCGTAAAAATTACACCTGCCCATGATTTTAACGATTATGAAGTGGGTAAACGTCACAAACTACCGATGATCAATATTTTGACTTTTTCTGGAAACATTCGCCAACAAGCTGAAGTATTTGATACTAACGGTGAAGCCAGTGATCTCCTCGATTCAACCATTCCTAAAGAGTTTCAAGATTTAGAGCGTTTTGCCGCCCGAAAAGCTGTGGTCAATAAACTTGATGAATTAGGGTTATTAGCTGAAATTAAAGATCACGACCTCACCGTACCATATGGTGACAGAGGCGGAGTGGTCATTGAGCCAATGCTAACTGACCAATGGTACGTGCGAGCAGCACCTTTGGCCAAAGTTGCTGCTGATGCTGTGACTAACGGTGAAATTGAATTTGTACCTAAACAATATGAAAACATGTACTTTTCTTGGATGAACGACATTCAAGACTGGTGTATTTCAAGACAATTGTGGTGGGGGCATAGAATACCAGCTTGGTACGACGAACAAGGTAAGGTATATGTAGGTCGTGACGAAGCCGAAGTTCGCGCCCAAAATGGTTTGGCTGCTGATGTCAAGCTAAGGCAAGATGACGATGTGTTAGACACTTGGTTCTCGTCTGCTCTTTGGACGTTTTCTACTTTAGGCTGGCCTGAAAATACTGAAGACTTAAAAACCTTCCATCCAAGTAATGTATTGGTGACGGGTTTTGACATCATTTTCTTCTGGGTAGCCAGAATGATAATGATGACTATGCACTTTCTTAAAGATGAAAACAACAAACCACAAGTGCCATTCAAAACAGTGTATGTAACTGGCCTTATTCGTGATGACGATGGCAATAAAATGTCAAAATCTAAAGGTAACGTAATCGATCCTTTGGATATGATTGATGGTATATCTCTGGAAGATTTACTTGAAAAACGCACTGGAAATATGATGCAGCCCAAAATGGCTGAAAAAATCAAAAAACAAACTGCGAAACAATTTCCAAATGGCATAGAGCCTCATGGTACTGATGCACTGCGTTTTACCCTAGCGGCACTGGCGTCTACTGGTAGAGATATCAATTGGGATATGAAACGCCTCGAAGGCTACCGAAATTTCTGCAACAAGTTATGGAATGCCAGCAACTTTGTACTAATGAACACCCAAGACTTTGACTGTGGATTTGATGCAGATACAAATATGACTTTTTCACTTGCCGACAAGTGGATAATGGGTCAGTACCAAAACACTATCAAAGCCTACCGCAGTGCTATGGATACCTATCGCTTTGATATTGCCGCTCACACTTTATACGAATTCACTTGGGACCAATTTTGTGGTTGGTATATAGAGCTAACTAAACCCGTAATGACACAAGGCAGTGAAACCCAGCAAAGAGCCACAAGACACACACTAGTGACAGTATTAGAGTCTTTGCTGAGATTAATGCATCCAATTATGCCCTTTATTACAGAGACCATTTGGCAAGACGTATCGCCATTAGCTCACTGTCATTCTGCCACTATAATGAATCAGGCTTACCCTGAATACGATGCATCTAAAGTTGATGCTACAGCCATGGAAGATCTGGAATGGGTAAAAGGGTTTGTGTTAAGCGTACGTACCATACGCGGTGAAATGGATATCGCTCCAAGTAAACCTTTACAAGTGTTGTTGCGCAATGCGTCGTCTCAAGATATTAGAAGGCTTGAAGAAAATACCATGTTCCTAAACGCCATCGCTAAACTAGAATCTGTGACAGTACTTAGCCCAGACGAACAAGCACCAGTTTGCGCCACGTCTTTGTTAGGCTCACTGGAAATCATGATCCCTATGGCAGGTTTGATTGATAAAGATGCTGAATTAGCGAGGATTTCGAAAGCCTTAGATAAATTAGAAAAAGACTTTGCTCGTACTCAAGGAAAACTTTCTAACGAAAAGTTCGTGAGTAATGCCCCGGATGCGGTTATTGAGAAAGAAAAAGCTAAATTGGCTGACTTTACTATGCAAATGGGTAAGTTGCGTGAACAGCGCAGCAGCATTGAATCCTTGTAATAAGACTACTGCAAAGGATATCACTATTGAAGAGATATCCTTTGCAACTCACCGCTATAGCTTTGAAATAACAGGGTCTTCGTTAGCGTCTTTTTGAGCTAATTGAGACTCAAATTCTTCTTCAAACCAACGTTTCAACATATTTTTCTCATATCGCAAAGGCTCATTTCGAAATGAACTGTTGCTGCGATCGAGAAACGACATGTCCTTAAGGTTGACTTCAGACTGTTGTATAACTTGCCCTGATTCATCTAATAACTGATAACTGAACTTCATTCTTGGAATATCAATATTCTTAATGACACGAACGTCAGAAGTACTATGCCCTAGACCTACAAATGACGCCGGAAAAACCTCACCGGCAAGATCAAGATCATTCACTGTCATTAGCAATTTACTGTTATCTGGCAATTCAGAAGCTAACTTATTCATATATTCATCGATGCGTTTAAACGTCGCTTCCCTAAATCTTTTGCGGGACTCATTACTGGGTCTGACGTCTCGGTACTTTTCTGGTTTCTCCCATTCAATTTCAACTTTCCCTTGGGCCATAACGTGACTCGACAACCCAATTGCCAAACCACAAACAATCAATCTGTTTAAAGTTTTCATAATAACTCCCCTAAGTTTAGGTACTTGTGAGTATCACCATAACACATGAATATAGTCTGAATAAAACGCCAAAAAGTTCCCTAAATGGGTAATCAGTTTCACCTTGAATAAACAATAAAAAAGGCCGGCTTACACCGGCCTTGACGACTTGGGTCAAGTCGTCAGCAAACACCAAAACAACACCCGTTAAACTAATTTAGTAGGGTCCAAAAATAGCAGCGTCCTCAGCCCAAGTTGTCTGCCAAACTTGATTTCCGTGGATGTAATAAACGTTGTCACCATGGATAACGCTTCTGTCATCCCACCCGCTAGAATAGGAGTCGCTCATTTTAGGGCTTACTACACTCCTCTGAATTAGCTCTGGCGTAGTTGCGGTTGTATCCACTTCAAGCAACAACAGGCTATTAGTGGGTGCCCAAATACGCGTTAATTCATCGCGACCTTGATTCCAGCTTTCTACAGGTAAAGCAAATTGGTAGCTCCCCCCAGTATTTAACACAGACAAGGCGCGATAGTCATATTCAACAGGCGTATAAGCACTGGCCTTAACGATACTGTTTACTTCGCGAGGATTACTAGGGTCTGTTACATCAAATAAACTGATCTTCATTCCTTCTTCAGATACCGGCTGTATAGTCACTTCACCATTTTCTGGGATATCAGTAACATTAACCTGCTGGCCTACTCCTAGTAGATAACCATTATCTAGTGGATGTAAATAACTGGAAAACCCGGGTATTTCCAATGCACCTAATACCTGCGGATTGTTTGGGTTCGCCAAATCAATAACGTAGAGCGGATCTATTCTTTCGAACGTCACTATGTAACCCCGGTCCCCCAAAAATCGTACCGCAAATATATCTTCGCCGGGTTTACCAATCGGTTCGGGAGAGGCATCGTTAGGAAGAGTCGCTACTACAGACAACTCATTGCCTTGCTGATTTAGGACTGATAATTTATGCTCCGGCTCCTCTTTAGAGTAATCCGTAGTCACAATACGTAGAAATTCATTTTGCTCACTTAAACGTAAGTTAGGTGCGCCATTCCAACCGATAATACCTTCAATTTTGCCCGTCGCTTGATAGGTCAAATTAGTGTCTAACGACACTTTATGCAATACAGTTTGATTATCCACAGTTGAACCTAGATACAAATTTGCTTCAGACATATACAACATGTTGGCTACCGAGCTAATACAACTCGACTGGATGTCATTAGGATCACTTAAATTAATTCTGCTAATAGTTAATAGTTTTGCATAGCCGTCTTTGTCAGTCGCTTGAGAGGGGATAACACAATCTTCTGGTAAATTAAGTGGCGTACCTTCATCATCATTTACATAGATTTTAGGCATCAATTCAGCGTCTGGCGTATCTAAAATCGTTAAGTAGTTTTCTAATAGCTCTTCTTCAGTAGTAGCATTTGCATCGAGCCCTTCAACGTAAGCGGTATAACTGGTAACTATGTACAATTCATCATCAATACGGCGACTTGACAACATAGTGCCATCAATCTTGATATTGCTTATTGTACTTGGGCTACTTGGTACAGAGGTGTCATAAATATCGAGCGTTAATTTTTGCTCACTTGGCAACCAGGGTTCTGGAGCGAAAGTGATAGTATCCATAGCGTAAAATCTGAAGTTGGTACTCAACACGGCCAATCGTTCGCTATGTTGATACATACCCTCTATATTTGCACCTTCATCTACTAGGGGTAATTCTGCGACTGAATTTAATGAAAAATCACTCTGCCTTTCTAATACTCTTACCTTTGATTGGTATATTTCTTCATCGTACCATTGTGGGTAAGCAGCTAAGTAGAGCATATTGCCATCGTATTCAATTCGGTCGGCTTCATCGACTCCAGATTCTTGGGTATTAGTAGTAGAGAAATCGCCATTGGCAGCGCTGGCACTATCTTGCGTCACAGAATATTCCGGAGCATTCACTCTATTACCGTTGGCGTAGTCAAACGCAGCAGAGTAAATACCATTTTTAATAAAACGACTCACAGGTACTTGACCTGCCTTTACCAAAGGACCATCAAAACTAGTTGCGGTATTAAGTTTCGGTGCCTCTGTGGGTCGTTCGATTACCGTTTCGTCAATTGTGTTGTCGTCTGAACAACCCGCTAAAACAAATACCCCCATTACAATGATTGCCAAGTTCAGCAAATCACCTAAGCTACTCTTTTTGGATACAAACATAGTCAAATACCTTTTTGTCTAAATGATGTAAGCTAGTGTAGTGAATCTAACAAACTATATATGGGTTAAATTGGATCTATTTGTGAATAATTGTAATCCGCCAACCAAGCGGCATGAAAACTCTGCTAGGCTACGCATATTATTGATGTGAGGATTCCGTTTTTGTACACCCTGTTGTCGTTTTTTCGTTTGCTAATTCTGTTATCTATGCTGGTCTCTGGCACAATATTAGCGTGCTCAGAAAATGAAACCTGCATCGAAGAAAGCAACTGGCACCTTGGTATAGCCGTCGGCATTGGAATTAAAACCAATCCGTTAGTGGACGGTGACGATATTCCTTTAGTTATATTACCTGACATCGCTTGGTACGGCGAAAATGCCTATTTTGATAACGGCGAGCTGGGATATCAATGGCTAAACCAACCTCAATTCGCGTTTGAAACCTTTCTGCAAGTTGACAGAGAAAGAGCTTTTTTTAGTTTCTTACACCCAGCAAATATTCTACTAACACCTACAGAAGGTTTTTCTCCTAGCTCACCTGACTCAATAGATATGGATTCGTCTGACGCCTCGGTATCACCGGGTATTCCAGGGCCCGAAGAGGGGGAAATCCAAAATAATCAACGCAGTTTGTCTATAGACGACATAGGAAATCGAAGTTGGGCCCTCAATGCAGGCATTCGAGGTCACTACTTTTCGTCTAATAGCGAATGGCAACTCACTTTTCAACAGGACGTTAGCAATGTGCATCAAGGCCAACAATTGGGGTTAGAATATAGCCGCAAGTGGCTATGGCATGATTTTAAATTAGGTTTGCGCTTAGGTACCGACTGGAAAAGCACCGATTTGCTTGATTATTATTATGGTGTTTCAGAGAAAGACACTAAACTCAGCGAATTTTATTTTGATGGGAAATCTGGATGGCAATCGTACTTGTCTTTCAATGCTCAGAAACCTATTGACGAAAATTGGTTATGGTTGGCAAACATTGGTTATCGGAAGTTACCCGAATCCTTAACAAATAGTCCTCTTATAGAACAGGATAATATTCGCAACATATTTCTAGGTGTAGCGTATCGATTTAAGTAAGCAATGGAATTGAGAACAATCGTAATAATTGCGGGTATTATTTTATGCAGAAATCTCTCTGCTCAAACGCCTGCATGGACTATTCAACCCAACATATGCGTTGCTCAGAGAGTGGGTGACGAGTGCCAGTTAACAATTAGTATTGAAACTCAAAACATGCCTTCCGAAAAACTTTGCCTTTACCTTGATGGAAAGTTATTAAACTGTTCTCAACGGGCATATTTCTATAATTCAACGTCAGTTTTGATTAAGAAAAATGCCTTAATTGAATTGAAAAACAAGGCCCAAGAAACGATTCTTTCTAAGAAGTTATTGATTAAATACCTTGAACCCCAAAAACGCAGGCGAGTCCGCCCACCATGGAGTCTTTTCTGATGAAACAGGTTATATTAGTCGAAGATGACGACAGGCTTAGTAGCCTTATTAGCCAATATCTAACGGAACACAACTTTGAAGTAAGGCGTTTAGCCAGTGGCGAGAATTTATTGCAGCTGGTGCAAACCTCTCCACCAGACATTTTAGTATTAGACGTGATGTTACCGGGTGAGAATGGATTTGCTTTATGTAACAAAGTTAGGCCTTATTACTCAGGTCCTTTGTTGTTTATGACCGCAAAAAACGATGACTTTGATCAAGTCTTTGGATTGGAAATTGGAGCTGACGACTACATTATAAAACCAGTCGAGCCAAGGGTGTTGTTGGCTCGGATCAATGCATTGTTGCGGCGCAATAAAGAGCCAAGTTTACCCGTAAACTCACATCAAAAACTACAATACGGACAGCTAACGATTGACCGCTCGACGCGCTCTGCATGTCTAAAAGGTGTAGATGTGCAACTCACTAGTCACGAATTTGATATGTTATGGAAATTGGCAGAAAGCCCATCAACCTTGGTTGATAGAACCACTTTGTATAGAGACGTCATTGGTCGTGAATATGACGGTCTAGATCGTAGTGCTGACGTGCGAATTTCGCGACTTCGAAAAAAGTTACAAGACAACACTCAGCACCCATATAAGATAAAAACTATCTGGGGCAAGGGATTCTTTTTTGTTGCAGATGCCTGGGACGATTAACCCTTTATGGCGCGCCTTTTTATTAGTTTGTATTTTTTTATAGCAATATCGTTAATAGGTCTTAGCGCTGGGCTGGAGCGTATATTCTTCACTCAAGCGGAAACATCCAACGCGCAACTACTAGGGCCTGTTTTTGCAGCGGCTAAACAACAAAATATCGATATGCCGGCCTTCGTTCAGAGTTTAGGTGGCCACCTCGAAATACGTGAACTAGGCGATATTGCTTGGTCAGACAATAATTTAGAAAAATTACGTAACGGTCAAGTCATCGCGCTAAGCGACACAAACGTTACCGAGCAGATATACATTCTCGACAATCAATCTCAGCTGTTAGAAATAACCTTACCTATTAGCACCGCCAACTCCGGTCAGTTTTTGCTATACAGTGTTTTGTTCTTTTTATTATTAGGTGGTGTCATTGCTTTTTGGATTTGGCCATTATGGCGAGACTTGTCAAGTCTAGAAAAAACGGTTTCAAACGTTAAGCCCGACGGCAGCATTGAGCAAAACCATATTAATAAGTCATCTCTGATTTATCCTATTGCAAAATCTCTCAACAACATGGGACATCAAATTACTCAATTAATGCAAGCGCAACGAGAACTTAGTGGCGCTGTTACCCATGAATTCCGAACGCCTCTGGCGCGATTAAAGTTTGCCCTTGCAATGAAACCTTCGGCCCAAAGCGACCCTTGGCGGGATATGCAAGAAGATGTAATTGAATTAGAAAACCTTGTACAAGAAATGTTGGACTACGCAAGCACAGACGCTCGCATTCCCGAAATGAATCTGGCTGAAATTCCAATCAAGCAACTGTGTCAACAATTGATGCATCGACTCAAAGAAAGCCACCTATCTAAATTAAACACTCGGGTATATGGTGATGACCCTCATGTATTGGCCGATGAACACTTTATTGAAAGAGCCATTGAAAATTTAGTCTTAAATGGCTCTCGTTATGCCACAAAAAACCTCGAGATCCATGTCATCAAACATAAAGATCGGATTCAGATATGCGTCGAAGATGACGGCATAGGTGTTTCTCAAAACATGCGTAAAAAGATTTTTTCCCCCTTTTTTCGACCTGATGAAAGCCGAGATAGGCAGCAAGGTGGCGCTGGTCTAGGTTTAGCCATTGTTAAAAGAATTGTAGATTGGCATCAAGGCGATTGCTACGTAACGGATGGCGATTTAGGTGGAGCGAAATTTATCGTCAGCTTACCCAACCCTTTTTATACCAAACCGTATTGATTAAACTTCGAGGATCCCTTTGCGACTAATTTCGCCGCAGACATACTGTAAATTTGAACCGTAAATGAAAGGGTTTTTATCGCGAGCTTGGCAATAATGTATATTGAAGTTATTCAATTCAGTTTTGGTGCTGGTGATTCTTTGTAAATATTTTTCTTGAGGTTCACTTAAGTTGTCCACGTTTTCAGAAATTTCGTTTCTAAACTTGGCCAACTGTTGGTTATCAATAGTCATAGATATGCCGTGCATCCATTCAGAGGTCGTTGATTGCACATCAGACAGCCAAAATTGCACAAATGCACTGCGCAAAATCATTATCAAAGCCAAAATTTCAAACGTCACTACGACAAAACGCAACATAGCTTGTCACTCAAAATATATACAACTGTTAGAAGACTGGTCATGCTACCCGAGAACGCGGCATTAAAATACACTCGTTAGTTATGAATTTTTATAACTACGAATAACGGCTAATGAATCAATAAAAAGCCTGACCGAGATCAAGCAAGGCGATTAACAAACTGGTATACTTGTAAAGTTATAGGAGTCTATAGGACTCTTTGTATTTTTGTTGTATTTGCCTTTTTGATATACCAAGGACCCCCAATGAGTGAGCGCATTCCTGTAAAAAACATCTCACCAGTGAAAGTACACCGCCCCGATAAATCTAAACATGACAATGACTATACGCCTCGAAGCAGAATATATGTTCGAGCGGTAACTGGAATGTTGGAAAATATTCGTCGATTTTTCGGGCTGTTTTTTTTGGGAAGTTTTGCCGTATTACCTTGGATTCAGTTTAATGGTTCACAAGCTGTATTGTTTGATATTGGCGCGCAGCGTTT
Organism: Paraglaciecola sp.; assembly: GCF_039964565.1. Lineage (GTDB taxonomy): Bacteria > Pseudomonadota > Gammaproteobacteria > Enterobacterales > Alteromonadaceae > Paraglaciecola. Next base: position 134,767 of record NZ_JBDVXF010000021.1, on the reverse strand, counting down.
TAATATATTTGGTTTAACACTTTGGCCACAAGATTTGACCTTACTCGCATGGATTTTGATAGTCGCAGCATTCGCACTGTTTTTTGTGACCACCTTTGCGGGTCGTGTTTGGTGCGGATTTATGTGCCCGCAAACAACTTGGACCTTCATTTTTATATGGTTTGAAGAAGCCATTGAAGGCAGTCGCAATAAACGCATGAAACTAGATCAAAGGAAAATGGATTTTGATAAGTTTTGGCGAAAGTCACTTAAACACTTTGCTTGGGTCACCATCGCTTTACTAACCTCATTAACTTTTGTGGGTTATTTCACTCCCATTGATCATTTGTTTGTAGAGTTTTTCACTTTCTCCAGCAGTTTTTGGATAGTATTTTGGGTGTTATTTTTTACGTTTTGCACTTATGGCAATGCTGGTTGGATGCGAGAAATCATGTGCACCCACATTTGCCCTTATGCCCGGTTTCAATCCGCCATGTTTGATAAAGACACCTACACTGTTGCTTATAACGCAACCCGCGGAGAAAAAAGAGGTCCAAGGGCCAGAAAAGTGAGCCGTGAAGGAAATCAACAAAAGGGTTTAGGTGACTGTATCGACTGTCATTTATGTGTACAGGTTTGTCCAACAGGTATCGATATACGGAACGGTTTACAATACGAATGCATAAATTGCGGAGCCTGCGTTGATGCATGTAATGGCGTGATGGAAAAGATGAATTACCCTAAGGGACTGATTAGCTTTACCTCAGAAACCGAACTAGCAGGCGGTAGCACAAAAATATTCAGACCCAAACTCATCGGTTACGCCATAGTATTGATATTAATGTCAGGGTTATTGATTTTCGAAATAGCCTCTAGAAAACCATTAGAAATCGACATTATAAAAGACAGAGTTCCTATGTACCGAGAGACAGGAAACGGACTAATTGAGAATGTGTTTACTATAAAAATTCTCAATAAATCACAACTCACTCAACGTTACCGCGTCTACGTTGATAATCTTGAGGGTCATACATTTATTGGTGAAAACGAAGCAACGGTTTCTGGAGGCGAGGTGTTTAATTTACCTTTCAGTATTGCTATCAATCCAAATAAATTAACCCAAGAGTCTACCGAGTTTAACTTTAGAGTTGAATCGGTGGACGATGAAAACAACCCAGTTAAGGTGCAAGAAATCAGCAAATTTTTGTATCCTGATTTGTGAGTACTTTTGATTTTTCAGGGCTCACGCCAGACCTGATATTAGACGCTATCGAATCACAAGGCATTCTTGTTGAGTCGGGACTACTAGCGCTCAACAGTTATGAAAATCGCGTTTATCAGTTTGTTGCACAAGACAACGAACGATATGTCGCCAAGTTTTATCGTCCGCAACGCTGGAGCGAAGCGCAGATTCAGGAGGAGCATGATTTTTCGATTGAGCTAGCGTCCCATGAAATTCCTGTTGTTGCACCGATGGTTATCAAAAATCGCAGCCTACAGCGTTATAACGACTACTACTTTGCATTATTTCCCTCTGTAGGTGGCAGACAGTTTGAAGTGGACAATTTAGATCAACTAGAGTGGATGGGGCGTTTTATAGGGCGCATTCATACGGTAGCCAAAAGTGCAAATTTTGTACATCGCCCTAGTATAAATACCGAAGAGTACTTAACAACCCCTCTACAAGAACTGCAAGATAGTCCATTAATTCCCTCTGGTTTACATCAAGCATTTTTCACGATCTTGCAGCAAGTTGTTGATTTAGCGCAGCCACTTTACAAAAATAAAAGTAATATTCGGCTACATGGCGATTGTCACCCAGGGAATATATTGTGGCGAGATGGTCCTACCTTTGTAGATCTAGATGATTGTAGAAGCGGACCAGCGATCCAAGACTTGTGGATGATGTTATCAGGGGATAGACACCAGCAATTTATTCAAATGGATACCTTAATAGAAGCCTATCAAGAGTTTTGTGACTTTGATGCTTCACAATTAGCATTAATCGAACCATTACGCGCCATGCGATTGGTCCACTACATGGCTTGGCTAGCAAAGCGATGGCAAGATCCAGCGTTTCCTCAAGCTTTTCCTTGGTTTGCTGATGGAAAATATTGGGAACAACAAATATTAGGACTAAAAGAACAGCTCTCTGCATTACAAGAACCCCCGCTAACGCTATAGTTTCTATTTCCTAACTACTATCTACTATAAAAATTCCTTTGTTCCTCTATTCCACATTTAATTCGTTGATCACGTGAACTTTAAAAGCCACATTGTTTTGTAGCTATTTATCTACTATTTTTACAAGGTACCTCAACGAGTTAGCAATTATATCGAGTTAGTTTTGGCCACAATATCACTCACTTTTTTGGGTAATTCAGGGGTATTTTAAAGATAGTGGTTGATGATGAAAGTATACATTTTACATATGTATGTATGATTTAACATACCAAAAAACGCTGTATTCTAACATTTATTAGCTCATAATACGCGCCACCAAATCAGCGGCACTACAACACAATTTGCATAAGCTCTTGTTTTTATAGGAATTTCATAAGATTTTATTAAAAAATCGTAATAGGTAAGATTTGGTTATTAGCATTAAAAGGCTATAAATATTGATACTTAACTAACCTTAACATAGGTAAATGATATGCACATAAAGTCTCCTTTAAAAACACTAATAGGCATCGCACTTAGCTGTTCTATTTCACTTTGCACTTTAGCTGAAGTAGTGGTGATCGTTCATCCCAGTAACGACTCAGCGCTGACCCAAAAGGACGTTCAAAGAATATTTCTCGGTAAAGAGAAAAAGTTCTCTAATGGCAATTCAATATTACCAATAAACCAACAACCTTCGTCAAGCGCCCGCGGCTCATTTGATACTGACACCCTAGGCCGTAGTTCAACTCAAATTGCGGCATACTGGTCGAAACTAGTTTTTACCGGCAAAGGTATACCACCAAAAGAATTGGACAACGATGCAGCAGTATTGGCGTTTGTTGCAGACAATCAAAATGCGATTGGTTATGTAGACAACGCATCCGTCTCTGATGCAGTTAAAGTCATTTCGTTGAACTAATTAGGAGCCATATTATGAAAAAATTACTCACTTTAGCGGTTTTGACCGCCAGTACATATGCAGTGCAAGCGGAAGTTCGCATTAACGGGTTTACCAATTTTTTAGGTGGAATCACCAGTTCAGACGAGTCTCTTTATGGATATGACGACAAAATTAGTTTCTCTGAAGAAAGCCTATTTGCCATTCAAATCAGTGGTGACATCAATGATAAAATGACGGCAACAGGCCAACTAGTTGCCCGTGGCGAAGACGACTACAAAGCAAAATTTGAATGGGCTTATTTAACCTACCAAGCAACGAGTAACTTAAATGTGTCTGCGGGTCGCTTTAGATTGCCTTTGTTTAGTTACTCTGCATCAAGTGAAGTGGGTTACTCCTACCATTGGGTTACTACTCCTCAAACTGTATATGATGTGTCCTTTAATAATATCGATGGTTTAAAACTTGATTACTCTAACTACTTCGGTGATTGGGAGTATGTACTAAGTTCATCTTTTGGCTCTTTTTCTGATGATACCGACGAGACTATTACTTCTGGGGATGACACAGTATTGGTGTCAGCAGAAGCAGTATACGATGCGCTTAAAATTCGTGCCGTTATTGGGCGAACTAATCTTAACGTAGATAGCCCCAGCGTTGACGCTTTTTTGGATCCTATGCGCGCTGCAGGTTTAAACTCACTTGCCGACTCACTAGACATTGAAGACGACAATGGGACTTTTAAAGGCTTGAGCATTCAATATGACAACTTTGATTGGTTTATCGGTGGAGAAATCACTGAAATTTCAGTTAAAGATTCTTTTGCAGCAGACGACGTAGCTTACTATCTGACCGCTGGCGTTCGTACAGGAAAATGGACACCATCTATCACATATGAAAAATTTGAGTCTGAAGCAAAAGTTAAATTTCAAGATCAAATTGATCAAATTGCTACATCTCAACTACCTGACTCGCTTAAGGAGACTTTTACTGGCCTTGCTATCGGTTCTCAATTAGCGCAAGAAGAGGACTTTAGTACCATAACTGCAGCTATTCGTTATGACTTAGATACAAACATTGCGCTAAAAGCAGATATCAGTAAACGAAGTGACGATGTGGATTCCATTTTCGACGCAACATTATTGCGCTTCGCTGTTAACTACGTTTTCTAAGAATAGTGAATGAACGAACCGCTTCTTATATGGAGCGGTTTTTCCATATAGCTAACTATTTTTTTAGTCCTCCCTTACAAAGTTCTATCGGATTTTGCTTATAGCTATGCTAATCTCCTTCTAGCTTAAAAAACGGTTACGGATGTTTATGAAAAAGATATTGTTGTTACTTAGTGTGATGTTATTACTGCCTCTTCAAGCCTGCGCACAAGAAAAATGGCGCGAAGGTACCCACTTCAAAGTAATAGCTGACCAAGCCACTGAAAAGAAAGAAGTATTAGAGTTCTTTTCGTTTTGGTGTCCCCACTGCTTTAACTTTGAACCTTTAGTCAAAACCATTAAAACCAAATTGGCCGACGACGTTAAATTCAAAAAAGTGCACGTTAATTTTATGGGCTTTACCAGCGCCGCTATACAAGACGATGCAACAAAGGCAATGATGGTCGCTAGAGAGTTAAAAAGAAGTGATGAGCTTAACGCGGCAATTTTTAAGTATATTCATGTATCACGTTCGCCAGTTTCAGGTATAAATGACTTAAAGAACATATTTATAGTGAATGGTGTGGAACCAAAAGACTTTGACAAAATGATGTCTAGTTTTGGGGTAAATAGTCGTTTAAAAATGAACAATAAGGCTATTCAAGAATACCGCAAACACGTCAGAAGTGTACCAACCTTTATTGTTAACGGTAAATATCAAGCCACTTTCACCCGTGATATGAATCAAGAAGAGATGATCGAGTTAATCGTATATTTATCAAATAAAAAATAAGCCGAGATTCGAAGAAATAATAAATTTATAAGCCAGTTGTGTCACAACTGGCTTTTTCGTTTTTAAGGCTCAAAAAAGTCCCATTTGTTGGCTAGTCATATCTTCAAACGACAAACCTATAAAGGGCAATATCCCTTCAGCTATAGGTTTAATCTGTTTTTCTACATACTGCTCATAATCTATTTGACTGTTTAAGTATTCGACGGGCTCTGGTCCGTTAACGGTAAGCACATAGGAGATCCAGCCCTTATGCTGGTACTTAAGGGGTTTGCCTAGGGCCATATTTTGTTGATCAGCCAATCGCGCCGCTTTCACATGAGGCGGCACATTTTTAACGTACTGATCTAACCGACGACGAATGCGTTTGCGATAAACCAGTTGTTCATCTAGCAGCCCCGCGCGAGTATCTTCGATGATTTGCAGCAAATATTCATGCACATTTTTGCCCGCAAATACCATTTGATATAACTTGAGTTGAAAGCCCTTTGCTAGGGCGGTCCAATCTGAGCGAACTGTCTCTAATCCCTTAAATACCAATTCATCGCCATCATTAGTTGTTTTTAGTCCTGCGTATCGTTTTTTACTACCGAGTTCAGAACCTCTAATAGTGGGCATTAAAAATTGGCTAAAATGGGTTTCGAATTCTATTTCGAGTTCGCATTCAAGTTGATGGTTTTCTTGAATGTAGTCTTGCCATTTATGGTTAATATCTGCCGCCAAGGATTGCCCCACTTGGTTGGCTTGTTCAGTCGAATATTCACCTTGCAGCCACACAAAAGTTGAGTCGGTATCGCCATAAATCACTTGATAACCTGCCGCTTCAATCCAGGTCGCGGTAGTTTGCATTATATCGTGGCCGCGCATAGTAATAGAGCTGGCTAATCGTGTATCGTAAAATGGGCAACCACCTGAGCCTAAGACACCGTAGAACGAATTCATTAAAATTTTTATGGCCTGACTGCGCGCCGCATCTTGGTTTCTTTTGGCTTCATCACGCTGTTTCCACAACGACGTGATAATGTCTGGCAAAAAGTGTTTGTCTCGGCTAAATTTAGCGCCGCGATAGCCCTCAATTGCGTCTTCAGGATCAACTAAGCCTTCAATTAATCCCAAAGGGTCAATTTTAAAAGTGCGCATTATAGACGGATACAAACTTTTAAAATCTAACACTAAAACGTTTTTATATAATCCAGGCTTAGAACTCATCACATAACCACCAGGGCTAGCCAAACCACCATCTTTGGGGCGATTAGGTGCAATGTAGCCTGCACGATGTAATTTGGGTAAGTACAAGTTGACAAACGCTGCCACCGAACCACCCATTCGATCTAATTCAAGACCGGTAAGTTGGCTACGTAGGGTTAGAAAATCTAAGACCTTAGTGTGTTCAAATATATCTAGCACTAATTGGCAATCTTGCAGATTATATTCAGCTAACTTAACTTTATTGTGCTTAAAATTTTGCTCAATCTCAGCAAGCCTGTCATCAACGTCTTCGGTCTTTTTTCCTTTTTTGAGTAGTGTTTGCGCAACATTTTCGAGACTAAAACTATCAAACTGGTAAGTGGCGGTTTTTAATGCATCAATGCCATCTACAATGATCCTGCCGGGCATAGAAGCAAAACCTTGATTCACCTCATTTCTAGCATCTCTCCATAACAGCGGCTGACTATTGCGTCCCAATAATAGTTTTACTCGGTGCAAAGCCGCGCGTTTAATTAACAGCCGAAAATCAAAATTCACCACATTCCAGCCAATAATGACATCCGGATCGATTTGTGAAACCAGTAACACAAATTGCTGCAACAACGCCCTTTCATCCTCTACCCAGTGGATCCATTCTGGTGCCTGCTGTGATTCGCCAATCATTAGCACACACTTGAAGTTGTCATTGGCTAAACCAACAGAAAACAACTCACCCTTTGCACTGCATTCGAGATCTATGGATAACAACTTAAATTGAGGAACATATTGACTGGGTTTACATTGAATATCTGCAAGGCGGGTTACTTGAGCAGCGTCTTGTTTGCCAGTAAAAAACGCACTCCCATATACAAAACGTTCCATTAAATAACGCTCTGTTAATCGTATGTCATCCTCAAAACAACTAATCTGATGTTGTTGCAGTAACGCCCTAGCTTTAAACAATAAACTGTTCTTATCAAAGTACAGGGCTCCCACAGCTTGATGAGCGAAGGTTTTTAGCTGTAAAGGTTTGTAGCTATGTTCAATACCACTTTTCTTCAGAAGATTAGATATTTGCGCTTGGTCTTTCTGTTCAATAAAAAACAACGCTTGTTGCGCAGTGGATATGCCCTGCATTGCTCCATTTTCAGTAATAAACCAAAATTCAATAAAGCTCTTGCCATGACGCTCTATAGTGCGAGCAGTAAGAATAAATCCCTCTATGGAGACGTTCATAAATCGAGGTTCTAAAAATTCAATTGACCGCAAGGTAAGGGTAATGCCACAAGAAATCAAGCTAAGGCATAGTATTGGTCAACAATAAGATTGTGATCCAAAACATATCAACCCTATTGATTTAGTTCAGTGCCAACCCTTGAAGATTTAATTGAGTTGTTAATTGTTCTAACTAGCCTGGATAGATTCATTGAGCTAACTTGAGGCGTTGTGTTCTTGTTTGTAAAATTCAAAACTCCACCGCAAGCGGATGGATATCTGCTCAGCTACAGTTGATAAAATACGTAAACGCAGATGCCTCCCATCAATGCTAGTGATACTGGAGCCAGCATGACATAAAACCCGCTTTTTATTAGGATTTTATTTTCTGAAACGGCTAAATCGATGTTGTCATTTACCTTATAAAAAGGCGTAAGGATATTAATATCACAGACGTATTCATTTGAGCCAGAATATGGATTCTGAAAACGCAACTTCAGTACTTTTGTTCTACTAGAGCGAGTTTCGGTGCTTTTATTGCGGTACACTTTTGCAAAAACAACGGCTTTGACAGTTTTTGAGGCCCTAATAAATCTCACTCTAGAAACCAATAGCGAGAGCGAGCCGATTAGAAAGAAAATACCAACAACTAAACAATAAAATTTCATAATTTAAAATAGTACGGTGGTTTAAGATCAGCATTTTGAAATAAGTTTCTGAGCCAGCTCGCCATATCATTCATGGTAAATGACACTGCTCCTTGTTCACTTTTACCAAAACCTGCTCGGTTGTACAAACAAATACTGAATTCGCTTTTCAAACGTTTTATGTTTTCTATGCATACTACGTCTGAACCCGAACCACAGAAACCTTGCTCTAGTGTTAGTTGTGGTTTGTCATTTTCATAACACACTAGATATAACTTAAACCTATCAAATACCCCTGACTTTGTGAGTGGTAACGCTTGCTCTGGACCCAGCACAATAAAACTAATAACAACTGAAATGATCCATATGATTAACTTCATTTATGCTCCATTCTATCGATGAGGTGTAATACCACAATATGCCCAGAAAAAAACAGGTGCAAATTGAATTTGGAATAAATGGCTAGTCATGTTGTTACTGTTGAATAGGTAGGTTGTGTGCTTTTAAAAAACTTAACTTGCCCCAAGGATTCGCTGTAATCTGAGAAGCGCCAAAAGCTATAAACTCACTTTTGACGCCATAGTCCTTCATTATTTTGCTTTACCAAACATCGTTTTTGTCACCAAACCTAATAATCCAACCTGTTAGGTAAGCGGATAAAAAGCAAAGTGGGGTCGACATTATGTCAGGTTTTAAAAACCATGAACCAAATGCAAGCGTTAACAATACAAATTCAATAATTTGCACATGACGCCTTGAATTAACCCCAAACATATTTGCTTTGAACCACCAAGGTAAATTTTTCCACTTCTCAGCTTCTTTATCTATCACGGTAATCTCCTCTGTTAATTTAGAAATATTGACTTCAAATACAGAGGCAAGGCATTTTAATGTTTCAATACTCGCTTTTTGACCACTCTCAACTCGCTGGATTGTGCGAACATTTAAACCCGAATATTCAGCAAGTTGTTCTTGAGACCAATCGTTTTTAACTCTAAGCTTTTTTATAATCATAATAATTCCTCATCACTCTGTGAGGCCATACTCAATTAAACAGCGCCCTGTCGGCAACGACTTCACCCCGACAGCACCACGACATTGCCATATAATGCATCAAACAGCGTGCTAAAAGTATTTAGTTATAACTGTGAACAAAGGATAGCGAGCTAAACCTTTTTGCTCCTTATTGATATGTTTGTTAAGTTTCACTATTCACAATACAGTAAAAGTACAAAAAAACGGAAACGACGCATTATACCGCTGTTCCTATATTAGTTGCGCGAGAGAGCGAAGAGAATGTTATTTATTGTTTTAATTGTTTAACGCAGCGTACAAAAACAGAAATCGATGTGATTCCACCACAAATAATTCCGACTTGAGGGATAGAAAGCTCAACTGAGTCCTTTACGAACATTCTGCCAATTGTTGAACCGAGAACAAATAAAGCAGCAAAAAAAACTACCACAGCAATAACTAACATTAACCATGTTCCAGTTGCTTCACATTTAGACATTTTATCTCCTTAGACTTTGTTAATTGATAACACATACAATAACGGGAAAAGCAGAGCGGCAGCGTAGCTTTTGCCAATAATCGAAGCGAATTCTGTTTATTGTTTCGTTTGCTGCTGATTTAATGAATGCCTAACAATAAACCAGCGACACTAAGATCCACATCGATTTCTGGCCAGTGAATACCGCCACCATCTCCGAGTAATTCCCAGTTAGCAAGTTACTCGGGAGTTGCTTGCGATAAGAGAGGAAACCATACTAATGGCGCTGAAATTGTACGACCATCGGTTAATTCAACAATTAAGTCAAAATAGTGTATTTGATAATTTAAGCTTGTGGGTGCAGCTTAACCGCTAAAGTGTTCATTCCAAACCTCCCAAAATGCTTCTTTATTTTCATCGACTAATTGCTGAAGTTTACGCAATTCTATTCGAGAAAACCGTGTTGAACTAGCTAAAGTTGAGGGCTTTACCCAAAATTTGGTGAGCATATTTTCTCGCTGAGTATGGAGATGTGCAGGTTCACAATTTTTTTTTGCTATAAAAGAAAAAACGAATGGGACCAATTTCTGAAACTGTAGGCATAAATTGTTTCTAATGAAACTATTAAAGCTCATCAAATGTTTAAGCGCCTAATGCCTTTGTAATGAACCGCGTAGAGGCAGAGCCACGCTTTTAGCGGTCCAGTCGAAGGCACCATTAACAAACTTGTTATGAGTTTTTGTTGCGCGGCTTCCTGTTTTCACGTTTATTACGCCATCCATCTGAAAAACTTCTTAGTTTACCCCGAACGCCACTAAAACGTGGCTTGCTTGGTATTTTAGGCTTACGCCAGCGAATTAAGGCAATAAACAACTCAACAACCAACAGCACCACCCAAAAAAGAACTTCACCAAAGAGCACGAATACTGGTGCCACTATTTCCGCAGCTGGCGCTAATAGTGCTGATATAATCTCGACGACAATCATCACTAAAGCCATGATTACCTCAATTATTATTTCAAAGAAGGCGACTTACTCCTATAGACTCATAACTGCGTAATATGGGGCAGCCGGCGCATAGCGAGGCGGCGAATAGGCTGCCCCAGCCAGCGTATTTTTCGGGCGACCTGATTACTTTGTTATGCATTTAGTCACCCATATTCTGCATTATCTTTTTGTTTAACTCTTGGAATGAACGAACCAGTTCATCACAATTTTCCTTTGATGCTCCGCAACGAGCGGACATATCAATGTAGATAGCTCCATCACGCTCAATTACATGCCGCTCCACATAGGCTGGGTGAGCCGGATGGTTTGAAGGAGTAAAGCTAAACATTACCCCTTCTTGAGAGCTAGCGATAATCCAGCTGCCTTGTTCATATACATTAAAAGATTTGTCATTCTTTAATTCGTTTAACTTTTCCTCGACAGTCTTACCATCCGAGTTATAGCCGTCATACCCTAGTTCATCGCTATGTGCACACGAGAAAGATAGCAAAAAAAGCCACAATGAAAGTACGTATTTCACACTAGAAACTCAGTTGGATGCATAACGCTTCGCATAAACAGCGGAGTAAGTTGGACGCTTTTTTGCGCCGTTTGTTTTGCAAAAAACCGGCCTGCTTGCGGAGTCAGGTTTAATGCGTTTGTTAGTTCCCAATATATGACCTCAATAAGCCCATTCTAAAAATTGGAATAGACTGCTTACTTAGTCCAAGCCCAACTAGCTTGTCCACATGGGAATCAATTTCATCGACAGAAACCCTTTCTCGCAAGTGTTTATATAAAAGACCGTAATAGTGAGCCATACCATCAAGTGACAAGTGCTTCTCAGAAGAAAATGATATTGGGAAAGTAAAGGATTTTAAAGAGCCTACAACATCTTCAACTATCTTATCTTTATTTTCTTCCATAAAATTTATCTTATGCTCTATTAGGGTTGAAACTGCTTCAAAATCTAAACTTGTTTCGTTGCCATTTTTTTCAACGATAGGATTAATAGTTTCACTAAAGAGTAAGAATTGAATGTTTATATCTCTTGTGCCCTCAACATCCTGTTGTAATTCCCACATAGGATGATGAATAAGTCCCCATTGAACACAAATAATGTTTTCCCGTCCAGCCTTACCAATAAGAAAACCTAAGGAAAAATCGTTGGTAGAAGGTTTAAGAAAGCGAGACATGGCTCCCTCGCTACTGGCTTGTTTGAAGCCACTTCCTTTAACGATATTAATCAGTTTAGATTTCACAAAAAAGCCTTGAGGTTAATGGGAACTAACGCTTATTGCTAAGCACATCGTATATGTAACTTCTCGGATTGATATAAACTTCAGCCACTTTTAACTATTACCTTTTGATTTTATTAACTATTTATAGTCTTATTTTGGGGTTGAGTAACACAATTCCCAAAAGCAAAAGAAGACTAGGCTTTAACGCGACTTTTCTGTTTCCTATTAAAAGCCATGTATAAAAAATTTTCCATAGCTAAACTAATAACTTGGCGGTTTTAGGGAAAATAAAGTGGGACCCGCTAGTTTTATTTAATTGGAACAGAAGAGGCGACTCTACTGTAAACAGGCACATAGACTCGCAGTGATATCGAAAGTCTATGCGCGATTATCAATAAAAGAACTGAGTTAGAGTTCGCAGCTCACAGTGTTTTCAGGCTCGACGATTTTTACTTCGCTTAACTGAATGGTTAACCCCGAATCTGCGGCTAGCATAAACGGAATATCTACCTTTTCCATGTTACTTCCGGCCTTGGCAAAACAATTCAAAGCAAGGTTAGCCTGTTGCCAATCTTGGTCTACTTTTGACTTCAGTGCACTTGTTACGTCTAATTCACCTATACAATCTGCACCACAACTCATGCTCAAAGTCACCTTATTCGCTTTCTGAGACAGTACTTTATAATTAAACGCCAGCGCCATGCCAGACTGGGTTTTCAAGGTCAAATCGATAGGATTACCTTGTATTGACAAATTGGCGGCGCCCTGCCAAGTGGCCTGAATAACATCTTCTTGGGCTTGGTGGTCGGTAGCTTGCACAAACAACTTTGACAATGAACTCGCTTGTGAGCTAGCACTGACTTGGGTGTTGCCACCGGCATCGTTGAGCACTACACGCCAAGGTTGTACTGGGTCACCTGCAAATAAAAATCGCTCGTCATTAATTTGGCTAACAGCAGGGTCAACCGCTTCACTTAATAACTCTAGGTTTTGCTTATCTTTTATTGACAGTCCATAACCGTAAGCAAACAAGGGTTGATAGTTTTCGTCACCAACATTGAGCTCGACGTCCAAAGGGTTAGCAGGCCAAGAAAACGATAAGCGACCGGTAAAATCGAATTGCACTTTACCTTTTGCATCTTTGAACAATAAATCTGCCACACCGCCTCCTTCAGAACCGGGCAGCCAAGCCGCTACAAAGGCATCTGAAGCATTGATTTCTGGATTGACCCACATACCGCGGCCCGACAAAAATAACGATACAGTTGGAATACCTTGTTGTTTAAGAGAAGTTAAAAGTGCTAAATCTGCTGTTGGCTTATAGTCAAGATCCGTTACGTCACCTTGAAATTCTGCATAAGGCTGCTCACCAAAAACCACTATAGCTACATCGGGTTGCGTCTCGAATTTTCCACTTTCACTTAACTCAACTTGTCCACCCGCGGCTTGAACCGCTTTTTGTATGCCTTGATAAATCGATTCGCCGTTAGGAAAATGCGAATTATTGTTGCCTGTACCTTGCCAACTTAAGGTCCACCCACCCGATTGTTGCCCAATATTATGTGCGCCTTCACCCGCCACCAACACTTTAGAATTGGCTGAAAGTGGCAATAATTGATTGTCGTTTTTGAGTAATACCAGTGACTTTCTAACTGCTTCTCTGGCAACAGCTTTATGTTGTTTTGAACCCAATAATTCGAACTTACCGGCGTATGGACGTTTAGATGGCAACTTAGCATCAAATAAACCAGCACGTAGTTTAACGCGTAAAACACGTGATACGGCTTCATCTAATCGCGCCATACTGATTTCACCCGACTTCACTTGTTTCAAAGTGTTGTTGTACAAACCTTTCCAACTATCGGGTGCCATAAACATGTCTAAACCCGCATTAAAGGCCTGAGGACACGACACGTTACTGCAACCGGCCACTTGACCATGGCCATTCCAATCTCCTACCACTAAACCGTCGAAACCTAATCGCTCGACCAATATGTCGTTTAACATTTCCCGGCTACCGTGCATTTTCCTGCCGTGCCAACTATTAAACGAAGCCATAACTACCTGAGCGCCATGTTGAATGGCTGGCGGATATCCAGCACCATGTATATCCCGCATAGCGGCTTCACTCACAGTTGAGTCGCCTTGGTCTTTGCCATCTTGGGTGCCACCATCTCCCAAAAAGTGCTTAACGTTAGCTAAAAGATGATCTTGGCTGAGAAAACTATCGGTGTTGACTTTACCTTGGATCCCCTCAACTAGTGGTCCAGCGAAACTGGCTACTATTGCGGGGTTTTCAGAGTAACTTTCATAGGTGCGCCCCCATTTGTCATTTTGGACTACGGCTAACGTAGGGGCGAAAGTCCAATCTATGCCCACCACCAAAATTTCCTTAGCGGTAATTTCACCAATTTTTCGCATTAAACCTGGATCGTTCGCTGCCCCCAAACCAATGTTATGGGGGAAAAGTGTGGCACCTACTACATTGTTATTGCCATGCACGGCATCTATGCCCCACAGCAAAGGTATACCGACTCCACCATCACTGGTGTCGGTCGACGCTTGATAGAATTCGTCTGCCAACTTTAACCATTCCGATGGTGGCGCATGAATATCGCCATTCGGAGCACTACTACCACCGTTTAATACTGAGCCTAAGTTGTATTCCCCCGCCTCTTGGGGTGTGATCGAAGCAATGTCGGCTTGAATGACTTGCCCGACCTTTTCTTCAAGAGTCATTTTCGCTAGAAGCGCCGCGATTTTAGTTTCTTGTTCTGGGGAGCGTTTGATAGGAGACTGCTGTTTCGGCCAATTTTCAGGCGTAACCGTAATAGCAGTAATTTTTTCAGCTAATAATGGTTGAGGCTTTTCAGTTATAGGTTCAGAATTGCCATTAGAACATGCTGCTAACGTGGACAGCAGCGTAAAAAATAACACTAACGAACAGAGCTTTTGCTTAAATTTATGATTGGTCATCGGCACGAATATGGCCCTTATTTTTATCTTAATGCAAACGTTTTCACAAAAGTAAACAACTGACAACAAATAAGCAATAAAAACCCACAATCTAAACGACATACTTTGTTTTCACCCATAAAAAATGGCCTCTGCTGAGACCATTTTTGACATGACTAATTTTTACTAGTAATAGCTCATGAGCAATATGTTCAATCTAACTTTGCTTAGGCTTAGTTATTGTCAAGTTAACTAACGTGAAGTTAAATTCTATCCTTAAGGGCTGTCACTATGGTGAAGCTTCTAAACCATTTTCTGAAGCCCAAGCAATAACCGTTTTGCCGTCTTGCTCTGGGGTGCTTAAATCACCTTTAGGCATTTTCTTTACCATTAATGTACCGGTTTCAACAGCGTTGCTAAGCATAGCTGTGCGAATAAGACTGTTACCACTGCAAGAGATACCCGTGTAGTAATCTTTTAATTTAAGTTTAAAATCAGATTCAACTCGTTTCATTTTTTTACGTAGTTCGCCTTTGTCGTCGGCTTTAACGATAGTACAAATATTTTGTAGCGCTTCGCTTACATTAGCTTGCGCACTGCTCACACTGAAAAAGCAATAGTAGCGATAACAAGAGTAGTTTTGGTCAATCTCAACACGGTGAATCCTCAAAAAATATAGATAAATGAATAGTGAACCCTTCTGTGATTCTGGAATGGATTGGGCTGGACTGGACTGGACTGGACTGGACTGGAGTTTCTCCACCCATCCCTTAGGTATAAGGTTTATTACTATTTAATTTTGAGAAGGCAACTACATGTGGTCCCCATGATTAATTAACCTTGTATTCCCACCTTTATTCACTAAAAGCTGGGTGTCTACAAAACTGGGGTAGATCGTTAGTTAAAATTGAAAGCAACATCGGCTATCATTGAGCTCGCAGGTAACCCGTTATGAGAACTTGTTTGTTAAGACACTTGAGAGTACCAATGAAGTTAGTGATTTTAATTATTTATAGTTTATTTACCTTGTCGGTTGCCGCTGCAACATCCGTCACTGTTAAACTGCCGTCTATCAATTCAAAAGACGATTTTCGTCATCAATACTCTCAACAGCTACAAAAGCTTATTCTGTCGTCCTCTGGTTCAGACGTTAAGATTGAATGGGTTACCTTTCCAAACGAACAACAACACCTTAGCCTATTAGATAATCATGCTGTCGATATATTTGCTAGTGCGACTGATAAAAAACTCGAAAAAAGATACCACGCTATTCGTTATCCAATTTTCAAAGGATTAATGGGGTATCGGCTAATATTAGTGAGAAAAAATGACCGCGATATATTAGCTAATGTTAAGGATATCAATGATTTAAAAAAATTTACCGTTGGCCAAGGTAGCCAGTGGCAAGAAACGAAAATTTATTCTGAGAGTGGCTTCGTAGTCAATACTAGCAGGCATTACAATCACTTGTTTGAAATGCTAAGCAAACAGCGTTTTGATCTTTTCCCAAGATCAGTATTAGAAGTTTGGAATGAAGCCAAAACATTTTCAAACCGAAATATTGTTATCGAACCTCACGTGGCATTACATTACCCAATGTCTATATTCTACTTTGTCAGAAAGGACCACGACCAGTTGATCCAACTTCTTGAAAACGGTTTTAAAGTAGCGGTAGACAATGGAAGTTTTGATGCATTATTTGAAAAACACCATACAGACCTAATTAAACGAGCAAAACTCGATAAGCGCACACTCATTGAAATACCTAACCCTTTCTCAGCCGCTATTTCGAGTCAAGAAACCCCGCTATACATTAACCTCTAGTGTTTAGAGCGATTGAATTGGGTTGCAGAAGCTCATAATTATAGTGCTCTCTCACTGACCTTCGATAGTCAATCTACTCTCCGTTAGGCGTTGATTTTTTTAGTGAAACCTACTCAATTTCGACTCATTTCGATTAAACGACTATAGGTACGACGGAACTCAAATAACAAGGCACCTTCTTGGTACAATTCTACCAACGGCACGTCAGTGCCAAGATAAAGCCGCACTTTTTGATCATACAACTCATCTATCAGGCTAATAAATCGACGAGCCATATCATCACTTTCGGAATAGGACACTATGCGCTCACCAGTGACCGCCGCTTGATTGTCACCTATACCATCTTCGGTACCTCGGGCCTTTATCCAACTGCGTATCTGGCCGCCTAATTTAGGCACGCCACTTAACAACACTGTTTTAAATTGCGTAGCAATTTCCATGTAATCTAACTGCGAGCGTGGCCCTTCACACAAATCGAAAAAATCGAACCAAACGACTGAGTTTGAAACTGTTACCTCTGTGGCCTTAATCACTCTGATATTTCGGTGACATATTTTTATAGGCTTATCTCGGATTTCTGCTGGGTCTATTGCTTGGGTGAGATCAGTAAAAATTCCCAAAAAGTCGATTTTATTGGTGTAACCAATATATTTAGAGTCTTCAAAACCTTCTACTTCATTTTGTTTCATCGACAAGTTTTCTATACGATGGTCATGTGCCCCAACTAGATTCACGCTCTGTGTGTGATGCTGCAAAAGCGTGATGCAGGGCAAAAACTTGTGTCTGGCTAAGCCGTTTTCATATAAACGTTCGATGGGAGTATTTGAAGTAGCGACTAAGACTACACCTTGCTTAAATAAACGTTCAAACAAGCCTGCCAAAATCATGGCATCGCCAATGTCAGACACAAAAAATTCATCAAAACACAAGATGCGACATTCTTTAGCTAGCTCGTTGGCAACAAGTATCAAAGGGTCTTCTTGCCCTGCCTGTTCCATCAGAGCTTGATGAATACGCGCCATAAAACGATGAAAATGTAATCTCATTTTACCTTTATGAGGCAAACAGTCGTAAAACAAATCCATTAAAAACGTTTTGCCTCGGCCAACGTCACCCCACATGTAAAGACCCTGAATGACCTCAGGTGAAGGTGGTTTTTGTGAAGTTAGTTGAAAAAATAGCCGGTCTAAGGCATTGATCGCCTCTAGTTGATAAGGATCTTCAACAAGCTTGCTCCCTAATTGTGATTGGTACACAGCAAAGGGAGACTGAGCTATAGCTGTGCGGTTTGAGCCATCTGGCATCTCGGAAATATCTACAAAAACTAATTCAGAAAACAACTGTAGCGATTTTTAGCACTGCGGCCAAATGTAATTTTTTATTGCTATAAATAGACGCTGTTAGTCGTTGCCGTAAAAGCTCTAGAGACTATGCACAGTTAAAGGAGAGATAAGGGATACAAAGTAAAAACTTTTGACCGCAATGCTAACTCGGCTTGTCATTTCGTAAACGTTTCAACCCTCGTATTTTGTAACAATTCCACATTTGATTCCCATCTAGTTGAGGTTAGAGTACTCCTAAATCGTTGTTCAGGGCAGTATAAGCAACAGTGTTGGCAAGGCAATAACTTGGAAGATTCATAATGATCTTCTTAGCTTTAAAAAAGCCAATACCTGATAAGTGATTTTTGATTTCAATAACGTATTAGGTATCAAGGATACA
This sequence comes from Paraglaciecola sp., assembly GCF_039964565.1. Classification (GTDB taxonomy): domain Bacteria; phylum Pseudomonadota; class Gammaproteobacteria; order Enterobacterales; family Alteromonadaceae; genus Paraglaciecola. The sequence goes on along the minus strand of NZ_JBDVXF010000021.1, from coordinate 116,512 downwards.
AATAAGATGAACAAAGTGTTGGTTTTGGGGGCAAGTGGTGCGACTGGGAAGCTGGTTGTGTCAGAGTTATTGCAAAGAAATGTTGAGGTTGTGTCTATCGTGCGCGCTTCTAGTTCTTTGTTAGATACAGTTGCTAATCACCCCAACTATAGTGAAATCCTTGCTGATGTTGCCAGTCTTAACGCTCAAGAACTTACCTCCCATCTAATTGACTGTAGCGCGGTTGTATCTTGTTTAGGGCATAACCTGACGTTCAAAGGAATGTACGGAAAACCTAGACGTCTGGTAACCGATACCATCAAAACTGTGACCGAAGCTATACAGTTACTGGCTCCACCGCAAAAAATAAAGATTATCTTGATGAATACCACAGGAAACAGTAATAGAGATATTCCTGAGAAGCCCCCAGTTTCACAGCGAATGGTTATATCTATATTGCGTTATTTAATTCCACCACATCTAGATAACGAGCAAGCAGCTGACTTTCTACGGACAACTATTGGGCAACAACACCCGTTAATTGAATGGACCGCGGTAAGGCCAGATAGCCTTACAAATGAATCCAAGGTTTCGGCCTATACAGTCCATGCTTCTCCAACCAGAAATGCCATTTTTGATTCTGCACCTACCAGTCGGGAAAACGTTGCGAATTTTATGGCGGAATTGATTACAAATCCTCAACTATGGGCAACCTGGAAAGGAAACATGCCGGTGATATACAATGATATGTAAGGCGTTGTTAAAAAACTAACTTGCTGTCTCTGCTAAATTGCAAATAATCGAACAGTGTTTTGTCTGGATGTCTATAAATGGTCACGTTACCCTAAAATATCCAAAGTAGTTTGAAGAAAGATTCTTACGCCCATTAACCTTGCACGACCTAACTTTATTTAAGGAGCTAAATGTACCATTTACCAAAAGATATGAGCGCTGTTGTACTCACCGGTCATGGCGGCCCCGAAATGCTGCAATTTAAAACTGATATTTCACTACCTTCCCCTGCTAGTAATGAAGTTCTAATTAAAGTAGGAGCTGCGGCAGTTAATAACACAGATATCAATACCCGAATTGCATGGTACTCCAAGTCAGACTCAGCCAGTGAAGACGCAAGTTGGAGTGGTCAATCCCTTAGTTTTCCTCGAATTCAAGGGGCCGATGTGTGTGGTGTGATTGTTGCTGTGGGCCAAGGAGTGAACAGTTCTCGAATCGGTGAACGAGTGTTAATTGAGCCGTGCATTCGCGAATACAATGGCGAAATCCTTAGGCAACCTTGGTATTTTGGCTCTGAGTGCGATGGCGGATTTGCGGAATACACTACTGTTTCCTCAAGTCACGCCTATAAAATAACCAGTACACTTACTGATGTTGAGCTTGCCTCTTTTCCATGTTCATATTCAACAGCCGAAAACCTACTAACAAAGGCAAACGTCAAATCTGGAGAGACTGTTTTAGTCACAGGGGCTTCAGGTGGTGTGGGTTCTGCAGCGGTGCAATTAGCTAAAGCCAGAGACGCTAAAGTAATTGCAGTGACCAGCAACGAAAAATCAAAAGATGTTTTAAAACTTGGCGCCGCAACAACCCTATCACGCACCCAAAGTATTGTTGAGACTTTAGGTAAAAACTCTGTTGATGTAGTGATAGATTTGGTTGCGGGTAAACAATGGGGAGAGCTACTTGATGCCCTTAAACCTGGCGGTCGTTATGCGGTAGCAGGAGCAATTGCCGGACCTATAGTTGAGTTAGATATCAGAACGTTGTACCTCAAGGATCTTAGCTTTTTTGGTTGTACAGTACTTGAATCCGAAGTATTTGGTAACCTGATTCGTCATATCGAAAGTGGGGCCATTAAGCCAGTTGTTGCTCGAAGCTTTCAGCTAGATCAAATCGCAGAAGCCCAGGAGTTGTTCTTACAAAAATCACATACCGGAAAAATAGTATTGTCTGTAGCCAAAGAATCACTCAGTAGTAATTACTGACCTCACAAGCGCACAGACTTTGCGTGCAGTTGTGCCGGTTATTGGCTGATAAAAACCTTTAGCGATTTTTTAGTAAAAGTCTCTGTAATCGACTTATGCAATCATCGGCATTATTTTCCCTTAATGTTGTTTAAACCACACTTTTAGAGACGAAATGGTTTACCTAAGGAATACAACTTAATGTCTAACACACAGCCACCAAACACTTTGGCTTTTAAGTCACCAATAGACTTGCGCAACTGGTTGCAAACAAACCATGCCCACCAAACCGAGCTCTGGGTAAAAATTAATAAAAAAACTCCGGATTCCCTAGCGTAACTTGGGAGGAAGTTGTGACCGAGTCGTTATGCTGGGGGTGGATTGACGGAGTCAAAAAATCCCTCGATGACCTAGCCTATGTGCAACGAATTAGTCCAAGACGACCCAAGTTAACGCTCCTGCAAGTTTAATGATGCTATTGTTCGCATTCCTACTGACAATCTACAGAAAACAGCATTGTTTTGAGTCATTGCTATAGATCTACAACGCCAATTTGATAGGGTTTTGTCAACTAAGACAAAATTAGTTTAACTAGGCGTTGATTTGGTTTTTTACAACAATATCATTGACGCACCGAACCTCACGCCTTCTCGTCTAACTCGAATATTTCTCCTGGTGTGCAGTTAAGGGCTTCACAAATTTTTAATAACGTTGAAAATCTAATAGCCTTAGCTCTTCCGCACTTAAGTTTAGATAGATTCGCAATAGTTACATCTACTTGATTAGATAGTTCGGTTAACGTCATCTTTCGCTGCACAAGCAACAAATCAAGGTTGATTTTAAGTTTCATTTAATTCCTTTACTCCTTAATGCCATTGTCTTAGTAGTTTTGATTGTATAAACCCACATTAACACACATCGATTAACGATAAAAGATTGTTGCTATTCGATATTTCAATAGGTATATTAAATTGACTTCAATTTAAGGAGAAGAATATGTGGACAATCATTATTGCATTAACAAGTTTATTATTTGTCTTGACGGTTACTTGGTTAAGCTATTATCTGGGGCGCACCAAAACTGAAAACCCAATAGCCGCAGGAGTGGTTGGGTTTTTAGTCTCTTTTGTTCCACCGATTGCCCTAGTTTACTTGGTTGTTTTGTCGTTAAAAGAGGAAGTTGCTACAGTGTAGATAGCATTGCGGCAGTGCTAATATATGATGCTTTTTCATAAGTAACCTGAACTCGGGATAACTAGAAATAAACGCTGTATCTGCTAGTTCGACCCTGTAAATTTTTGAATTCAGAGATTTATAGGGAACTAGCCGATGTTTTCTAGCAATTTACTGTTCTTGGCGTGTGAATACTAATTCATTGCCCTTGCTCTTCTCTTTTGAAAACTGATATCCGGCAGAATCAAACTTTTTAAGGTCACTCACATCAGTTAGACGATTCTGGATAATATACCTTGCCATCATACCTCTGGCTTTTTTAGCGAAGAAACTAATTACTTTGTATTGCCCGTTTTTGCAATCTTGAAAAACAGGAGTAAAAATTTCCGCATTAAGCACCTTAGGCTTAACCGCTTTAAAGTATTCATTTGAAGCAAGGTTAATCAACACATTGTCGCCTTGGGTATCAATAGCCTCGTTTAATTTTTTACTGATGCGATCATCCCAAAACTGATAAAGGTTTTTGTTTTTACCTGTGTCTAATTTGGTGCCCATTTCTAAACGGTAGGCTTGCATTAAATCTAAGGGGCGTAACACACCATATAAACCTGACAAAATTCGAAGGTGCTGTTGCGCATAATCGAAGTCATCTTGGCTAAAAGTACTGGCATCTAGTCCCGAATAGACATCGCCGTTAAACGCCAGCAATGCTTGTTTTGCATTGCTGTTGTCAAAAGGAGTATGCCATCCTGCATAGCGATCTGCGTTTAAGCCCGCTAATTTATCGCTAATTTTCATTAAAGAACTAATTTTTGCGGGACTCAACTTACGACAGTGTTTAATTAGTCGATGAGAATCATCTAGCATTTCTGGTTGGGTGAATGTGTTTGTTATTGATGGGGTGTCGTAATCGAGATTTTTGGCGGGTGAGATAACAACTAACATTCAACAAGGTCCTTTAATGATTAAAATTGGCAAAACTACAGCAGTAATATGTGGGATACGTTGCCAAATACAAGTTGGATTTCAAATTTCTTTGTATTTCAAATAAGCTTCAGACAGAATTGAGCTCAGATATAGAGAAATTCAGATGAAATTGAGGATAAACATGTACCTAAGGTTTTTGGCACTTGCTAGCGTCACTGTTTTGTTATCAAACTGCGCCAATATGAATGAATCGGATTGTTTAACCGCTGATTGGCAATTGATAGGTTTTGAAGACGGCAGCTTGGGTAAAAATGAAAGTCATGTTTCTCAACATCGCAAAGACTGCTCTGAACATGGTGTGACACCAGACTTAGGGATGTATCGTCAAGGTCACTTCGAGGGCTCCAAACAATTTTGCACAACACGTAATGGCTTCAATCGGGGCCTAAAAGGCCAAGAGTATAACCGTAATTGCCCCCAACAATTTGAAGAGGCATTTTTAACTGGATTCACCGATGGTCAAAACCTGTATGGGTTAAAGAAGCTTCTCAATCAACGAGCAGACGAGCTTGAAGACGCCTATAAAGAATTAGATTGGCTTGAACACACTATTGCCGAAAAAAGTGAAACTATGATTGCAGATGGCTTAAATCGAAACCAACGAATAGTCATTAGAGATGAAATTTCTCAGCATCAAGAACAACAACGTTTTCTATATTCTACGCTTCACGAACTAAAACAGGAATTTGAAAACGCATCGTTGACCTATGAACAAGCCGAGCTTGAGTTTTCTCATTATTAACTTAACAAACAACTAACATTGATTAAAGCTTAGATACTGGGATTCAGTCTCAGTAAAATGCTTATGTGATTTCACAAAGTCTTTATTTTTGTTAGCAAATATAGCGTTTTACTGGCGTCTATACGGCAACGGTTATACCCTGTAGCTATTGTTATTTAGCGCGATACAGTAAGCAATAAGACATATGATAGTCAGCTTACTTCTTTGAATTCCTAAACAAATTTGCCAAGCTATACACATTACCATGTGATAGCCCACAAAGCGTCACTACTTATTAGAGGATAATATGTCAGATCAATTACAAGCATTAAGAGAAATTACCACAGTTGTTGCCGATACCGGCGATATTGAAGCCATCAAAAAGTACCAACCGGTAGATGCGACCACAAATCCCTCATTGTTACTTAAAGCGGCGGAAATGCCTCAGTATAAGTCTCATCTTGAAGCTGCTGTTGCATGGGCTAAAGAACAATCTTCTGATACCGAACAACAAATTATTGATGCGGGTGACAAACTATCGGTCACTATTGGTACTGATATTGTAAATATCGTACCGGGCCGCATATCAACAGAGGTTGATGCTCGCTTATCCTTTGATACTGCAGCAAGCATTGAAAAAGCCCATAAGTTAGTTGCGCTATACAAAGAAGCCGGTATCGACAAAAGTCGTATCTTAATTAAGTTGGCCTCTACTTGGGAAGGCATTCGAGCAGCAGAAGTTTTAGAAAAAGAAGGCATTAACTGTAATCTTACTTTGTTGTTTGGTTTTGCACAGGCACAAGCATGTGCAGAAGCCGGCGCTTTCTTAATTTCACCGTTTGTTGGCCGCATATTGGATTGGTACAAAAAAAGCACTGGCAAAACCGACTACAGTTCTGCCGAAGATCCGGGCGTAATTTCAGTTACTAAGATCTATAATTATTACAAAGAGCATGGCTACAAGACGGTTGTGATGGGCGCTAGTTTCCGCAATACAGGTGAAATAACCGAATTAGCAGGTTGTGACCGATTGACCATTGGACCAGGCTTGTTGGAAGAGTTGTCGCAAACTGATGCCCCTTTGCCAATTAAGTTGCAAGATAAAGGCGCCACCAAAACTCCTGGGGCACCATTAACCGAAACTCAATTCCGCTGGGAAATGAACCAAGATGCGATGGCAACTGAAAAGTTATCTGAAGGTATTCGTAACTTTGCCGCCGATCAAGTTAAATTGGAAGCCATGTTAAGAAGCTACCTATAAACTTACTCATTGAGATTAAAAGCGTCGAAAATCGGCGCTTTTTTGTTTTTTAGTCAACCTTAAGGGCCAGACTTAATCTTTACCCAAAATCGAGAATATATTATGACTGCACTAACGGCATCCCCCGCTTGGAAAAACCTTGAAAACTTAGCGACACACATAAAAACTCAGCACATGCGTGACTGGTTTGCTGCAGACCCAAATCGTGCTGAAACCTTTACTCAAGCAGCCTGTGGAATTGAGTTGGATTTTTCGAAAAACCTCATCACTGACGAAGTCATGCAAGCATTACATGCATTGGCAAGAGACGCTCAAGTAACTGAAAAAAGTCAGGCCATGTTTGCAGGTGACATCATTAACCACACTGAAAAACGCGCTGTTTTACATACCGCATTGCGTAATTTCTCAGGCAACCCCGTTTTGGTAGATGGTGAAGACGTGATGCCAGAAGTCTTAGCTTGCCAGAAAAAAATCCAAGACTTTGTGGCCAGTATACATAGCGGAGAACGTAAAGGTTATACCGGAAAACCTTTAAAACAAATTGTTGCCATTGGTATTGGCGGTTCTTTTCTTGGTCCAAAAATCATGTCAGAAGCCCTCAAACCTTATTGGTTCAAAGGGGTTAAAGTGCATTATGTGGCCAATGTTGATGGCTGTCATATTCAAGACGTATTGGCCACTGTAGATCACGAAGAAACCTTAGTGGTGATGTCATCTAAATCTTTTACGACTCAAGAAACCTTACAAAATACACTTACTGCTAAGGCATGGTTTTTAGGCGCCGGCGGATCTCAGCAAGATATCGCAAAACACTTTATAGCGGTATCGTCGAATATTAAAGCCGCCACCGAATTTGGTATGGCAGAAGACAATATTTTCCCGATGTGGGACTGGGTCGGGGGACGTTATTCACTTTGGTCAGCAATCGGTTTGCCGATCGCACTGACCATAGGCTACGACAACTATCGCGAGTTATTGCAAGGGGCATTTGAAATGGATGAACATTTCCAAACGGCGCCCATTGAACAAAACTTGCCGATGATATTAGCCTTGCTAGGTGTTTGGTATGTGAACTTCTTTGGCGCGCAAAGCCATGTGTTGTTACCCTATTACCACTATTTACGCGGTTTTCCAGCTTACGTGCAACAGCTGGATATGGAAAGCAACGGTAAGCGTATTGCTGGCACTGATAGCATCGCAGATTACGCCACTGGGCCAATTATTTGGGGTAGTGAAGGTACCAACGGACAACATTCATTCCACCAGCTAATTCATCAAGGCACAGTATTAGTACCCGCTGATTTTATGTTCCCTTTAAAGGTACCTAATCAAGACGACACCCATCACGCCATGTTAGCGTCTAACTGTTTTGGACAAACACAAGCGTTAATGCAAGGCAAAACATTTGCTGAGTGTAAGGCCGATTTGGCATCAAAAGGTTTAGATGAAGAGTCGCTTGAATCACTTGCCACCCACAAAACTATGCCTGGCAACAAACCCAGTAACACCCTGCTCTTCAATCAAGTTGATCCTAAAACCTTAGGCTCACTCGTTGCCATGTATGAACATAAAGTTTTTGTACAAGGTGCGATTTGGGGAGTGAATTCATTTGACCAATGGGGTGTAGAACTAGGTAAAGAGCTGGGAAATCAAGTACTTGATAAATTGGTACACAGTGATGCGGAGTTAAGTTTTGATGCCTCGACTAATCAGCTAATCAGTAAATTTAGACAAGCAAACGGATAAAACCCGCGATACGCGTTAAAAAATAACGCTATTCACCACAAAGGAAAAGGAGCGCTTCGCTGCACAGAGGAATAGTTGTCAAGAATTAAGTCTTTTTCCTGTGCTCTCCTTTTCCACTGTGGTGATAAACTTTTAATTTTTCTTTAGCTACGAGCTACGAGCTACGAGCTACGAGCCGCGCGATACAAGTGTTATTCATCTTTTAATTTCTAGATCTTTAAGCTCGTCACTCGAAGCTCGTAACTCGCAGCTTCTTAGCTCTTAGTTGTTTAAAGTGACAAAGCCACCATCAATGGGGAAATTTGAGCCTGTGATAAAAGAGGCTTCATCAGAACACAAATAGGCTACTAACCCCGCAATTTCATCGGCTTGGCCCATTCGACCAATCGGCTGGCTTTTGGATAATTTGTCAAACATTTCATCACGGTTATCGGGATAGTTTTTGTCTAAGAAATTATCTACGAAGGGAGTGTGAACCCGGCCCGGGGCAATACAATTGCAACGAATACCATGGTTGATATAATCTTTAGCCACAGAATAAGTCATGGTCAAAACTGCTCCTTTGGTCATTGAGTACGCAAAACGATCGGCGATACCTACCGAAGATGCCACCGATGCCATGTTGATGATGACCCCAGATTTGCGAGCTTTCATGGCGGGTAAGGTTGCTGCCATAGCGTTATACACACCTTTTACATTAACTTGATAGAGGCGGTCTAAATCAGCTTCGCTAGTATTTTCAAGATTACCTACATGGGCGATGCCAGCATTATTGATGAGAATATCAATCTGTCTGTTGTGCAAAATGTCGTTAATGACTTGGTGCACATTGTCGTGGTCAGCAATGTTGCATGAGTGCGCACTGGCCGAACCATTTTCCGTTTGGATCAAGGCGATAGTTTCGTCTGCTGCCTTTTTATCTAAATCCAATACCAACACATGGGCACCGGCGGCGGCTAATCGCAGACAGACGCCTCTGCCAATTCCGCTGCCACCACCTGTTACTAATGCTGTTTTATTGCTTAAATTCTGGTTCATAGTTGACCTTTTATTTCATAGATGAGGGGTTGGATATCTCATCTAACTACTGTAATTGATAAAATTTAGTGGCCGTTTTTGACCAAATCTGTTGCTGTTCCAATTCACTGGAATGGGCTAAGAATGCGTCAGTTAAACTGACCCATTCTGTGTAATCTGTGGCTAAATTTAATACCGGCCAGTCGCTACCCCACATCAGCCTCGTAGCACCAAATGAATTTAATAAATGACGCATGTAGGGTACTAAAATATCTAAATTAGGGTTATATCCTGCTTCGGTCACTAAACCTGACAATTTGCAGTACACATTAGGCTTCTCAGCGAGTGCTTGGATGTCTAGCGCCCATTGTTCAAATTCAGCATCTTCGATATTAGGCTTAGCGGCATGGTCGATAACAATTTTAAGTAAGGGATAACGCTTAACCAGTGTTAACAATTGTTTTAGATGCCTGGGTTTAACTAATGCATCAAAGCACAATCCAAGTTCTATCAAGGTAACAAATGCAGGTTCAAGAGCAGGATTCAGCATCCAGTTATCATCCACAATATCTTGGATCATTGGTCTAATACCCTTGAAATAAGGATTTTTCGAAAACCGTGCAAGTTGATAGGGTGCATCTGCTTCTTGCATATTTACCCAACCCACTACGCCGGCAATAAAGTCAGTATTGTTAGCCAGAGACAACATATACTCGGTTTCTGCAATGTCGGGCGCTGCTTGTATTAACACCGTTTTATCAATGCCTGACTTTTTCAGATGAGGACGTAAATCTTCTGGTGAAAAATCTTGGTATATGACGCCCATATCTTCAGTTAACCAGTTGTAATAACCCAGTTCACGTTTCCAAAAATGCTGATGACTATCAACTCGCATGTTCGAGACCGGTTGTTTTTGATTGAGCGGGAACAGGGGCGTCTTTATTCAATAAATTAGCCGCTTTTAAACTTTGCCAAAATTCGTTAGGTATTGATTGATTAAACAGAACGATGGTTTTTTGTATTCTGGATATATTACCTAGGCCAGGAATTACTGATGCTACGCTCGGATGGGCCAGCGGAAACTGTAAAGCAGCGGCGGCTAATGTGACATTATATTCATCGCAGATAGTTTCAATTTTAGAGACTCGTTCAATGATTTCAGCGCAAGCTGGGGCATAGTTATAATTGGCTATGCCTTTACCTCTGACGCCTGTGGCTAGAATACCAGAGTTGTATGGACCACCCACAATGACTGAACAATTACGGGCTTGGCATTTAGGTAAAAAGGTTTCTAAAGACTCTTGCTCTAACAAGCTGTAGCGTCCGGCTAATAAAAAACAATCCCAGTCACCGTGATCCATGGCTTGTTCACAAACTTCATATTCGTTAACGCCTAATCCTATGGCTTTTACCAGACCTTGGCTGCGAAGTTCATCCATTGCCTTATAGCCACCCTGCATGGCGATAGGAAAATGTTTATCGTTCTCTGCGCCATGAGTATCAACACCAATGTCATGCATATAAAGGATATCAATTCTATCTAAACCTAAACGTTGTAGACTGTCTTCGAAAGAGCGCATTATGCCGTCATAACTGTAGTCATAATGAATATCAAAAGGCATAGGTGAGACAAAACCATGACGCTCTTTGGCATAACCTGCGGGTTTGAGTAGGCGACCAGCCTTAGTTGAAAGTATGTATTCCTTGCCTTGTAAAGGGCGTAGCATATCTCCAGTGCGTCTTTCACTTAAACCTTGGCCATAATGAGGTGCGGTATCATAGTGACGAAAACCTGCTTGCCAAGCAGCGTTTAATACTGCTTTAGATTCATCGTCACTGATACTGTGGTATAGGTTGCCAAGAGGGGCACAGCCAAAACCTAAGGTATCCACTTCTAGTTCAGTATTTCCTATTTGTTTTTTGGGTATCTGCTTGTTTATTAGTGGGGAATTTTGCATCGTATTCACTCTATTCATGCTTGACCAAAAATTGCGGTAAGTCTGCGACCGAAGAACAACCTAATTGATTCATAACTTGTTCGAGTTGGATTTTTAAGCAGTTTATAGTATGAACGCCGCCTTTTTCGCCAAGCGCTCCCACACCATATACAAAAGGACGACCTAGAAAGGTAAAATCCGCACCGCAGGCCAAAGCAGAAGCAATGTTAGTCCCAGAGCGTAATCCGCTGTCCATAAATATTTTGATATCTTTGGCGTATTTCGCCGCTGCTTGTTGTAAAGGTGCAACCGGTGATTCACCTACATCCAACTGGCGGGCACCGTGGTTCGACATGACTACGGCATCGGCTCCTAAGGATATAGCCGCAGCAACATCTTCTTGGTTAATTAGGCCCTTAATAACCAAAGGCCCTTGCCAAAAGTCGCGAATAGGTTTGAGTCCGTCAATATCGACTCTGCCCATTACCGTTTTATTCATAAAAGCGGCAAGTTGGTCTGTGGGCATGCCTTTTGGCATATAAGGCTTGAGCGTTTGCATTTCTGGTTTGCCTGCAAGGGCGGTTTTGTAGAACCAACGGGGACAACTTAACATTTGCAATATATTGCTTAGGGTCATTTTAGGCGGCATCGCCAAACCGTTCTTCATATCCCGTGGGCGATAACCAAAAGTCGGTACATCAACGGTCACTACTAAGACTTTATATCCGGCTGCCTTAATACGATTGAGTAAATCTTCTCGAATAACCTTGTCGGTTGGGTTATACAGTTGATACCAAGCTTTGCCTTCAGATATTTCTGCAATGGTTTCTAACTTGGCAGAAGACACAGTACTGAGTACATAAGGAACGTTTAACTCTGCTGCCGCTTTAGCTAAAATTTCTGGCGCTTTAGGCCACATTAACCCTTGTAAACCAATAGGCGCGATGCCAAAAGGGGCGTCATATTTGTGACCAAATAACTCAACTGACATATCCGATTTTTCAAAGGGTTTGAGTAGCTGACTTCGTAACTGTACTGCTTGAATATCTTCACGATTTCGCAACAGTCCAATTTCGTCATGGCAGCCTCCCTCAAGGTAATCAAAGGCAAAGTTTGGTATACGCCGACGCGCTCTTTGTTTTAACGACTTTACATCAGGCAAACGAGGGTCAAAAAAATCTTTCATTAGGAAGCTAACTTATCTACTTTGTTAAGACGCTTTTGCCATTCACTTCCCGTAGGGTAGGTAAAGGCAGCGACACTTTCTTCGAACATTTCAATGCTGTAACCAGGTTTGCTGGGAGCAACATAGGCACCATCTTTAATTGCACATGGGTCAGTAAAATGTTCGTGTAAGTGATCAACAAATTCCACTACGCGATCGGTTAAATCGCCCGAAATATGCACATAGTCAATCATCGAAAGGTGTTGTACATATTCACACAAACCTACACCACCAGCATGAGGGCAAACTGGTTTTTTATATTTAGCCGCCATCATATAAACGGCCAATATTTCATTAACACTTGCAAGTCTACAAGAATCAATCTGTACAATATCGATTGCATCATTGGCAATAAATTGTTTAAACATGATCCTATTATGGCAATGTTCACCCGTTGCCACTTTGATATCGCCAATATTCATTTTAATTTTTTTATGTCCGTAAATATCGTCAGGACTAGTAGGCTCTTCAATAAACCAAGGTTTGACATGGGCAAGTTGGTTGGTCCACTCAATGGCTTCATCCACTTCCCAAATCTGATTGGCATCAATCATTAATTTTGTCTCGTCGCCAATGACTTGTCGGGCAATTTCACAACGTCTTATGTCACTTCTTAGATCTTGGCCTACTTTTAGTTTCACATGTTTGAAGCCTTGCTCAATTGCTTCCTCGCAAAGCCTAGCCAATTTTTCGTCGCTGTAGCCTAACCAACCGGCGGAAGTGGTATAAGAAGGGTAGCCATGTTGTTCTAAATATTGAATGCGTTGCTGCTTGGTAGCATGATTTTTGGTGACCATTTCCAAGGCTTCTTGTTTAGTTATTGCGTCGCTCAGATATCTAAAGTCGATGCAGTTAACAAATTGTTCTGGGCTCATATCAGCTAATAAGCGCCATAAGGGTTTACTCTCTACACGAGCCCACATATCCCAAACTGCGTTAACCACTGCGCCAATCGCCATATGAATCACCCCTTTTTCAGGGCCAAGCCAGCGAAGTTGACTGTCTGAACGCAGGCAATCGTAAAAATGATTTATATCTTTGGTGATATCGTTTAAGTCTTTACCTATTACCATATGTTTAAGGGCTTCAATAGCCACACAACAAATATCGTTGCCTCTACCTATAGTAAAGACTAAACCGTAACCTTTATTACCTTGTTCAGTTTCTAAACATAAATAAGCAGCTGAATAATCGGGATCTTTATTGATTGCATCTGACCCATCCAATGATTCTGAAGTTGGAAAACGAATGTCGTGGGTTTCCAATGAAATGATTTTTTTTGTTTGACTCATAATGGTTTGTATTCATATGTAAAAATTAAACTCGTATATAAAATTAGCCGTTTGTTATCATAATGTCAACGTTTTAGTGAGGGAGCATTCTCGATACTTTTATCTTGTAGTAGCCACTTGTTCTCTTTAAGAATGTAACGCACTATTATGGTTTTACAGTTGCGCCTCAAATACATGCTTAGCATAAAAGGAGTTATTAATGACAAAAAAGGTAGACAAAGAAGAGTCAGGAAAACGTAAAACATACAGTGCACCAGCATTGGAAAAAGGTTTGGATATCATAGAGTTATTGGCTTCAGAAGCAGAAGGTTTAAACATTGGAGAGATAACCACAAAGCTTAATCGCTCGGTCGGGGAGTTGTTTCGAATGTTGGTGGTTCTGCAGCAACGTGGATATGTTTCTTTGGAGCAAGGAACTGACAGGTATACGCTCACACTAAAAATGTTTGGTTTGGCGCATCGTTTTCCACCCGTTAAGAGGTTGACTAGTGTGTCTGCTCCAGTGCTTCGAAGATTGTCTTATGACATTGAGCAATCCTGTCATCTGGTTATTTATTATGAGGGGAAAGGGCATGTAGTGGTGCAGCAAGATTCACCGTCAGCGCGCGTTTTTAGCGTGCGACTAGGGGCGGAGGCTCCCTTGGTGAATACATGTTCAGGACATTTGTTGCTAGCATTTGCCGATGAATATACACGTAAACAAATGTTAAGTCGCATTCCTGCTCATCACGCAAACAAAGAAAAATTTGATGTCGATAAAATGGTAAGAAAGGTATTGAGTCAAGGGTATGAGAGTATTCATAGCGCACAGGCTCAGGGGGTGCAAGATATCGGTTATCCTGTTTTTGATTATCAAGACCAAGCGGTCGCGGCGTTGATTGTACCATTTTTTGAGTATTTAGATGGCTCTCACCAAACAGTGGCAGAAGAAGCTCATAGTATTATCAAACAAGCTGCTAGAGATATTTCTGTCGCTTTAGGATATGACCCAGGTTAATTCAGTCTCTATACTTTCTATCAATATGTTTATTTATTAAAGTTTACTTTTTTCGCCAAGCCTACTCAGCCCTACTTTTAGTTTTATTTGTTAACTATATATTTCAAAAAAATGAGCGGAAACCCATTCGAAGGCCTACTTCTTTCTATTTGCTTTGGATTATATAAAATTTTATTCCATATATGAAATTGTTTGTATTTGTAAAATAAATGTGAGAACGTTGGTTGTGATTTGTAAATTCTGGCGAATATGGTATTCGCCTATTTATGTATGATAGGTCTGCCCACAGTTGCACCGGTAAGCAATTTGCTTTTCTAAATATCAATGGTAAAGACTATCGTTCTGACATGGGCACTGAAGCTTCAGTCTCTACTTTCACTGTGAAGCTGCAGAAAAGACCACTAAAAATACTAGGCTGGTTTGTTAATAATCCTAACTTAAAGTTAAAAACCGATACTTTACCAGCTTTTTATGCATACGTTGAATATCTCAATTAACCCCAATAACAATTAAAAATAAAAACGAAGAATTTAATGACAAATAATAATCGACAGGAAAGTGTGATGTCCAAAACCCCAGTTGTTGCAAAAGAAATGATTGTTCCTTTTATTTTGGTCGCTATGCTTTTCCCACTCTGGGGATTTGCTAATGACGTTACCAATCCCTTAGTGAAAGCTTTTAAAGATATTTTCCTAATCACTAACGCCCAAAGTAGTTTAGTGCAGTTTGCATTCTATTTGGGTTACGGAATTATGGCGTTGCCTGCAGCAATCTTTATTCGTAAATATTCTTACAAATCTGGGATCTTGCTGGGGTTGGCACTTTATGCAGTAGGGGCTTTGTTGTTTATTCCCGCCAGTGTGCAGCAAGAGTTTAACTATTTTTTGGCGGCATTGTGTATTTTGACTTGTGGTTTGGCACTGCTGGAAACCACGGCTAACCCCTATGTTTTGTCGATGGGCGATCCGGCTACCGCCACTAAAAGGCTCAATTTGGCCCAAGCCTTTAATCCTATTGGTTCCCTAACCGGTATGTTTGTCGCGTCAACTGTCATTTTGAATAAACTGCAAGTTGAAGAGTTTCGCGCATCCGAGCGCGCAGCCCATTTGGAGTATGCTGAAATGCTGCCCAGCGTAGTCGATGCTAAATTAACTTCAGCACTAAGAGAGTATTCCATTAGCGATCCAGTTGCACATCAAGCCATGCAAGCTGCCGACTTAATCACTGTTCGCGGTCCTTATATTGCCATTGCTGTTGTGGTGGCTATTCTTTTTTGCTTATTTTTGTTCGTTAAATTACCGCGCACTATCTCTCATGATAATCCACTGACATTGAATGAATTAGTCGCTACCTTTAAACGGTTGTTTAAGAATGGCCGTTATATCGAAGGTGTAGTCGCCCAAGCATTTTACGTTGGTGCGCAAATCATGTGTTGGACCTTTGTTATTCATTATGGCATGACTTCAGTTGGTCTAACTGCATCGCAGGCACAGTCTTATAATATGGTAGCTATGTCGATTTTCTTAGGGAGTCGTTTTATCTGTACTTTTTTATTGGGCTTTTTTCGCCCAGGGCAACTGCTAATGTTATTAGCATTGGGCGGCATTATATTATCTCTCGGCACTATTTTTATCGGCGGAATGTTAGGACTGTACTGCCTGATCGGTATTTCGGCTTGTATGTCTATGATGTTCCCGACTATTTATGGAATAGCTTTAAAAGATCTTGGGGACGATGCCAGTTTAGGTTCTGCGGGACTCGTTATGGCTATTGTAGGTGGAGCGCTGATGCCTCCATTACAAGCAACCATGATTGACAACACTTCGTTTATTGGAGAGATCCCTTCGGTGCAAACATCATTCTTTCTTCCTCTAATTTGTTTTGTTGTGATTAGTCTTTATGGCTATCGTGCGCACAACACCTATCAGGCTTAGTAGCTGATAAATTGGAATTGACGACTATGCCTAAACAACAGCATGTTTTAACCCTTGAATTAAACGATGATCCGGAACTGATCCGCTTGTATGAGCAATACCACCAACCGGGCGCTGTTTGGCCTGAGGTGCTTGAAAGCATTAGAGCGTCTGGGATCGAAAATATGCAAATCTATCGCCTTGGTAGTTTGTTGGTGATGGTTTTGCAAGTTAATGCGGCTTTCAGTTTTGAAGCCAAAAGTGAAGCTGATAAGAATAATCCAAAAGTGCAGGAGTGGGAGACGCTGATGGAGCGTTTTCAAAGAGTGAGCCCAGATCAAAACTCTGCTGGAAAGTGGCATGTCATGGATCAACTATTTCAACTCATTGATCATTGAAACATGCAATTAACTTTATTGAGAGAGAAACTTACGATTGGATTTTTTATCTGATAAAACATTTCATTATTTTTTCAGTTTAGATTGGCAAATTCAAAATATTATTTGTGCAGCAACTATGGCGCAATAAAAAACTGCGGAGTGACGGTTCTTCCTGCAGACAAATGGAATATGCTTTTGAATGGTGTCTAATCAAAACCATGGCAATAAAGTATAATTTCGCTATGTTAAATCTAAATAATTGTAAGCAGTCTTTAGAGAAGTAATAACTCTATTTCTATGCATGCTTTGTAAGTGGTATTGTGCATTGTTAATGAACCTTCAAAAATTCAATAATTCACTTTTTTGTTCGTCACCTATCAATTTTGCGGTTAAAATCTATTGTGTTGTGTTAATTTCGTATGGTCATCTTATACGGCTTTTCATCAAACGGTTATAAAAATTGAATATTGAAGTAATAACAACGTTAGATAGTTCCCAAAAAGCAACTGGGTTTGGCGGTCATTCATCCTGTAATGACATTGTGGCGTCTATACAACGCACCGGACACTCGGTGAAGTTAACTGTATGTGAGTCCGAAGAAGATTTACGTGCTGTGGTGGCTAGGGATCCAGATTTAGTTGTTTTAGCCCAAAAATTTATGGCAATCGATCACGCAGAAGATATTTGGTTTTCTGAGTATTTTTCGAAACATAAAATTACGTTCTCAGGCTCTGACCGTGAAATATTACGGTTCGATACCAATAAAGCCTCTGCAAAAATTCATTTAGCCAATATGCGAATTAAAACGGCTCGACATTTTACTGCTGTCTCTAAGCAGTTTTTGTCACCAAGCTCACTGCCTTTAGACTTTCCTCTATTTATCAAATCGGTTGATGCCTTTAAGAACAACGGTATCGATGAAATGTCTTACGTAAAAAATTTTGCAGCATTTGAAACTAAGGTCAATTCTATATGCTCCCAAAGTGACCAAGTTGCTCTGGTAGAGGAGTATTTGCCAGGGCGTGATTTTACGGTGGCCATTATTTGTAATAGCACCGCGGAAATGACAGTGTCGCCCATGGAGGTGTTGAGACAAGCCAACCAATATTCAAGCGTTAGTCGTTGTATAAAAATAGAAGATCCGGACGTGCGTTATAGAGTAAATGAATTAGCAAAGTCTGCATTTTTAGGACTTGGAATTCGAGACTTTGGTTTGATTGATGTAAGAATGAATAACTATGGCGAATGCTTTTTTATGGACGCTAAACTCGTTCCAAATATGGCAATTGAAACCAGTTATTTTTTGAGAGCATGTGCGATTGCTAACGACTTAAGTTTTGACCAAGTGATTGAGTTGTTGTTAAACGTGCTGTCGAGCAGAGCCAGAGCAGATAAAATTCACAATAAAGTACTTCAACAACGCAGTCTTCATTGGCCACGCGCCTCGGTTTCAAAACTTTTATAATAAAATTACTGATATTGATATCATTTTCAGGAGGAAGGTCTTAAGTGTTGATTGTTGATCAGGTCAGTAAAAACTTTGCGGCATTTCAAGCGTTAGATCAGGTTTCTTTTGAAATGCATAGCGGCGATATTATCGGGCTTCTAGGTAAAAATGGTGCAGGGAAAACCACCTTAATGCGAATTCTAACCTCTTATATCAGTGCCTCCTCTGGCAAAGTCATTATTGATGGTGATGACATGACCAAACATTCCGTGAATATTCGAAGGAAAATTGGTTATCTACCTGAAAAACCACCTCTTTATGCCGATATGACGGTGCAATATTACCTAAAATTTGCTGCTGAAATTAAAGATGTGCCAAAACAGAAACGCCGCTCGCAACTCGCTAAAGTGATTCAAGAGTGTGACTTAGAGCAGGTTAAACATAAAACCATTGGTACTTTGTCTAAAGGATTCAAACAACGCGTTGGTATTGCTCAGGCAATTATTCACGAGCCTAAGTTACTCATTTTAGATGAACCTACAAGTGGCCTCGACCCAATGCAAATTCAACAGGTATTAGCGTTGATTAAAAATCAGCAAGACCAGAGAACCGTATTATTGAGCACCCACACGTTGACTGAAATTGAGCAAGTAGCAAAACGAGTGATACTGCTCAAAGCAGGACAGATAGTGTTTGATAAGCCACTTGATGAACTACTAAATGTTTCAAACTCCAATCAAGTACAACCTTTGACTTTAGAACAGGTTTTCATAAACCATCACCAACAGCCACCTCGCGAGTCGCAAGCTTTGGAAAGCCGATGAGTAAAATTGTTGCTTTAATTAAAAAGGAATTGCACGGCTATTTTAGCTCACCTATTGCTTACATTATTTTAATTTTGATGTTGTCTTTATTTAATGTGTTCTTCTTTTTAGTCATAGATCAAAACCGAGAAGTGTCCCTTAGAGATGTATTCCAATTGATGGAATTTATGTTGGTGTTTTTTATCCCACTTCTAACAATGCGACTATTTTCAGAAGAAAAAGCCAATGGCACCATGGAGTTTTTGCAAACCGCGCCTTTAACACAGAGCATGATAGTGTTGGGTAAGTATTTCAGTATGCTTATATTTTATTCGTTGCTGATTGCATTGACTCTTAGTTATTACTTCATCGTTGAATATTTTGGTGATCCAGATCCACTTGGGATGTTATCTGGTTATTTAGGGATTTGGCTAGAAGGCGCTTTTTTTATTGCCGTAGGTTTGCTGGCGTCGTCTTGGACGTCCAATCAAATCATTGCGGCAATGGTGTCTTATTTGATTCTATTTTCATTGTATTTCTCTACAAGTTTTGCTCAATATTTAAATGGTTCTGCCGAGCAATTTCTTTTGCAAATGAGTACCCACACACACTTAGAAAATTTCGCAATAGGCATCATTACACCAAGTGATGTGGTTTATTATTTGTCTGGCATTGTGTGTTGTTTGGCGATGACTAGATTGAGCATAGACAGCAGGTTGTGGCATTAATGAAACCTTACCTTTTATCTTTAAGCTGCGGCGTAGCGCTTTTTGTCCTCTCCCTTGGCTTAGGCATTTTTTTTGTCGAACAACAATTTAGTTATTTGGCTTGCTTGCTCACATTGTTAGGCGCTATCGCTTTTAGTGTACAGCTTCGATTGATTACAAAACGTAACCTTAAAGTAGGCGCGTCTCCAGGCTTAAAGCGTGTCTTGATTGTAGAGCGCGGGAGAAAACTATTTTTCATAATTAGTGCCGTGATTGTTAGCACCGCTTTTATTAGTTTGAGTCATTACTTGGCTAATCTATCGAACGTTAGATGGGACGTTACAGAATACAAACAACACACTTTATCTAATAACACCATGGAGTATATTGGTGCGTTAACTACAGAGGTGAAATTAACTGCGTTTTACGTTGGTATGCCACCGAAATATCTTCAAGATATATTGGCTGAATATGAAAGAGTGTCGGGCGGAATGATTAAAACAGAAATTGTCGACCCTGTTGAACAAATTGCTTACGCGGCAACCTTTGGTAACGCCATTAACGCAGATGAACGCAAAGTGATAGTGCAATCTTTAGGTAACCGTAAAGAGGTTGATTTTAGTTTAAAAGCCTTGTCTGAAGATCAATTAACGAATGCGATTGCGGGTGTTAGCAGAGCGCCCAGAACCGTTTACTTTTTAGCTGGGCACGGCGAGTATTTGACTTCAAATGACGAAAACACTGGTTTATCTAAGTTTAAACAGTTGTTGTCAGATAATAATATCCACAGTAATACTTTGATGTTGGGTATCACTCAATCTATCCCCGAAGATTGTGATGTGTTGATTATTGCTGGCCCTAGAAGCCAACTAAGTCAACAAGAAGAAACATTAATAGCTGATTACCTAACCAAAGGTGGTGATGCGTTGTTTCTTATTGAGCACACGTTAATTTCTTCGCCAGATAATCCGTTAAGTGCAGAACAATTACAAAAAAATCCTAGTTTAAACGGCATTCTCAATCAATGGGGA
This sequence comes from Paraglaciecola sp., assembly GCF_039964565.1. Taxonomy (GTDB): domain Bacteria; phylum Pseudomonadota; class Gammaproteobacteria; order Enterobacterales; family Alteromonadaceae; genus Paraglaciecola. The sequence goes on along the minus strand of NZ_JBDVXF010000021.1, from coordinate 95,920 downwards.
CTGGATATTCAATCTGATATTGTGGTGGACTTTACCAATCACGTAGGCGGAGATGTAGGAACCCCTGCAACTAAAAATTACCAAAAGCATAAAGCGATAACCGAAGGTTTAGATTACACCTTTTTTGTGCGCCCTAGATCTATTCGTTTATTGCATCAGCGTCGCTCCAGCATAAAACACGCAATCATCGCCTCCACTGCATCGACTGAAAATAGTTGGGCCGAAACCAATCGAATGTTAGATATTCAATATGATCCGCATACCGATACACTTGGCCCAGTACCTTTCTCGTATGTCGTCATTGACGAAAAAAACGCGGAAGATCAACAAATTCCAAAACCTTCTGATACGCGGTTAATTGTATTCACCGACGCAGATTTCTTAACTAACGTTTATATTAATCAATACAGCAACGGGCAATTAGCGCTTAATTTAGTTAACTGGTTAGCAGAATTAGATTATAAAACCTTTGTTAGCGCTAAAGAAATAAAAGTTGAACGCCTAGATTTAACCAGCAAACAAAAACGTCAGGTGATAGTGGTATTGTTTTTATTACCTTTTTTATTGGTTATTGCTGGGTTTGTGGTGTGGTTGAAAAACCATAGATAGCGCTCAACCACTTCCTTTAGCTTGTTTAAAAAGCGTACTAGGCTCTAGGCTACTGTAAGAAAGGTTATTCTGGTTAAATCGCAGTGCAACCTTGAGGGTAGGAGGATTCGGTCGATTTTTTCGGTGGCGCCGGTGTGACTCTGTTTTCACTGATGAGCTGTTCGAAAGCGGCTTGTTGAAGCATTTTTATTTGATGTTGAGCCATGCCAAGCTCGAAACCTGAGCATTCGTTTTCGCCTAACGAGCGTGGGTCTAACCCAGTCAAATTTCCGAACGCCATCAAAGCATGTAAATAATAGCCATAATTGCTGCCATGGTAATGATCCCAAGTCCACAAACTCACTTTTCCAAACTCAATGCCATCATAAGGATTAGGATCAGCAATACCAATTTTCATCGCTTGATTCCAGGCTTGACCAACAGCGTTAACCCCTTTAACAAAAGGTGTTTGTGCCGCTTGGTCGTAACCAGCGCGAACATCTAAAGCCATTTTTTCGATAGGGGTGCCAGACCAATGGCGGTCTGCCTTGTAAATTAAGTCAGGTCGTGACCAGGTGGCGGTTATATACACTTCTACCTTTGGATTGAGACTGTGTAAAAATTCTGCCAATTTAGCGGTCGATTGCACCAGCGCAGTGGATACACCGGGATTTTCACTATCCATAGTACTGTAGCTATGCATGACAACCTGATCCCAAGGTTTTTTGCCTATTACCTTTAACTTGTTCTCTAAGTGATAATTAAAATCACTGCCCCCACGAGTTTCTAAGTATACGTCGTAATTTAGCCCTGCTTGTTTGGTGAAAGATTTAAACAGTGCGGGCACTCCGCCAATTGATTCATTGTTTAAATCTGTGACCGAGTCCGCTCGGTAATGTTTAGTTGCAGAGCCATAGCCGAAAGTAAAACTATTGCCTATAAATAACACGCTGGTTGCAGCACTTACAAAAGCATGGTTAAACATAAGAACAAAAGCGAAAAGGATAGTAATCAATGGTTTCATTGTTAGCTCTCTGGATAATTTTATCGAATGAGAATAACGAGTTAAACCAATTAACACAACGAGAGCATTGATATTGTCGCGCTCACTCATCAAAAATAAGAAGAAAATAAGTGTTTACGGATAGGTATTGTATGAAGCTGGAAATACGTCGTTGTTGATTTCACTTTAGGAGGGGGGGTACGGTGTTGATAATTGCAAAGAAGATCCCGTTGTTTGTGACAAAGGCTGAAGCTCTGTAAACAGTGCATAAAATATCCAATCCTTTTTCTGGTTTATAGCCGACCATATCAGAGGATGATTTTAATCAATTTCCATTCGAGCGTATTATTCTTTTTATAGCGATTACAAAGGAACCCTTTCATGGCTGTTACAACGCAAGCACAGAACTTAACTGATTATGTTGGAAAATCAACGGGAGTGTCACAATGGTTTACCATTACTCAAGATCAAATTGATAGCTTTGCCGATGCTACCCACGATCATCAGTTTATTCATATAGATCCAATTAAAGCTAAAGAAACGCCTTTTGGCAGTACTATTGCCCATGGTTTTTTATCTCTTTCAATGTTGTCGGCCATTGCCTATGACGCAGGGATCCATTTAGAAAATGCCGTGATGGGACTGAATTATGGCTTTGATAAAATCAGATTCTTACAGCCAGTAAAAGTGAACAGTAAAATTCGCGGGCATATGGTGTTGGCCAATGTGCTTGAAAAAAGACCTGGGCAATTCCTTCTAACATGGGATATCACAGTCGAAATTGATTCTGAAGACAAACCCGCATTAACCGCACAGTGGTTAACAATGACAATCGTTACCCCATAAACTTAGAGAAATTCGATTATTTTCACAATTTATAATTTGAGGACGTTATGACAATTAGATTCGACAATCAGGTAGCAATAGTGACGGGCGCAGGCGCAGGTTTAGGGCGCTCTCATGCATTAGCGTTAGCGGCACGAGGAGCAAAAGTGGTTGTCAATGACTTGGCTTCAGCAGAGGGTGAAATATCTGAAGGTTCGTTAGCTGTAGTGGCCGAAATCGAGAAGGCTGGTGGAGAAGCGATAGCAAATGGTGCCAACGTGGCTGATATGCAACAAGTGCAAAGCATGGTCGCTCAGGCCATGGAAAAATGGGGCCGCATTGATATTTTAGTCAATAACGCCGGAATATTAAGAGATAAGTCTTTTTCTAATATGCCAATCGAAGATTTTAAACTGGTTGTTGATGTGCATCTTATGGGCTCGGTTAACTGCACTAAAGCAGTATGGGGCATCATGAAACAACAAAACTATGGTCGTATCGTCATGACTACCTCATCTTCGGGATTATACGGTAACTTCGGTCAGGCAAATTACGGTGCCGCCAAAATGGCAGTCGTGGGCCTAATGAACACTTTATGCATCGAAGGGCAAAAAAATAATATTCAGGTTAATTGCCTGTCTCCTACAGCGCGTACAGCAATGACCGAAGAACTCATTGAAGATAAACGTGTTTTGGAACTTATGACAGTGGAATCGGTTACCACTGGCTTATTAGTTTTAGTGTCAGAAAATGCGCCGAATCGCACTATTCTAGGTTGCGGGGCAGGGGGCTATGCCAGAGCTGTAATCACAGAAACCGATGGTATTTATTTATCCCCTGAACAACAAACACCAGAAAATTTATTAGCAAAATGGGCAGCACTTGATGACCAAAGTAACGCCGAAGAACTTAAAGCAGGCTGGATGCAAACCAATAAATATGTGACTAAAGCGGCTGCTTCATTAGGTGTTGATTTAAGCGCCAAATAACGGGGTGCAATTGCTTGATAACAATAGGCTAATGCCAAAAATATCAACATGTGCGAGCGTTAATACGTATCAATAATATTTAACGTAATCGGGCAAGTTATTAATATCAGATGCTTTAAAAACGCATTTTTGAACAATAGGGATCGTAAATGAATAATTTTTTTTCTGTAGCGGGTAAAGTGGCTGTGGTTACAGGTGGGTCAAGCGGAATAGGTGCAATGATCGCCCGTGGTTTTGTTGAGAATGGAGTCAAGACCTATATTACCGCACGTAAACCTGAGCAATTACAACAATGTGCCGCTGAACTATCGGTTTTGGGTGAGTGTATCGCCATTCAATCCGATCTATCAACTATGGCGGGTGTGGATGCTTTTGCAGATGAGATGCTTAAACGAGAGCCAAAAATAGACATACTCATTAATAATGCAGGTGCAACCTGGGGAGCGCCCGTTGAGGAATTTCCAGAAGCAGGTTGGGATAAGGTTATGGATTTAAACGTGAAGTCTATTTTCTTTTTAAGCAAACGTTTATTACCGGCATTACGCTTAGCTGGAAACGCTGATGAGCCATCACGAGTAGTGAATATTGCCTCGGTTAATGGGATCACCCATCCCCGCATGAACAATTATTCTTATTCGGCTAGTAAAGCAGCAGTGATTCAAATGACCCGTCACATGGCGGCAGACCTTCGTCCTAGTCATGTCAATATCAATGGTATCGCGCCCGGATTTTTCCCCAGTAAAATGACAAAACATATCATGGATCATGAGCAAGAGATTGCAAATGGTTTGCCTGCGCGTAAAACCGGTGAACTGGCTGATATTGCTGGCACGGCTATTTATCTTTGTTCCCGTGCGAGTAATTACGTATGTGGTCACACTGTTGTATTAGATGGCGGACAAGTGGCAAATGCAGGTTAGATAAGTAAAACAAGTTATTAGGTTGCTTTTATCTCTTAGAATAAATGTATATTTCTTTTCATGATTAAAAAATCACATACAAGGGAAAAACCTTAGTTTGCCCTTGTATGTGTTTAGTTCGCTACTCATTAAACCCTTCATTTTCGGACCATTTATTCAACCTAAAGTGTAATAGGTAGCGTTAACCTTTTGCCGAATTTATGGTATTTGCAGACCTTTAATCGCTACTGAGCTATCTTCAGTCAATTGCCTAGTGGAGTCGAATTATTCAGGTTTTAAATAAGCGATATCTTCTAGATCATCACCCCCAAAATCATAACCGCCTTCAAAATCATCGTTTAATTCATTAGTGAGATTGACAGATAGCTCTAAAATTTCAGGGATATAAACAGTTAATTTTTTTTGTGAGGTTATGATTGATTTAAACTCATTAAAGTCCAGCAGAGATGTCTCTTCAAGATAGGCTTTGGTGGCTGCTGGTTGGGATCCTGCAAAATTTTCTACACACAGCGCAAACTTTTCGAGGATTAGATTGACATCGGTGTGGCTCAAATAAGTAATAAGTTGCTCGTAGCGCTCATTGTTAAAAACTTTTTCTTGTGAGTCTATTAACTTAAGAGCAATCGCCGAATTGAGTAGTTTCTGCAGTTCGAACCTTAGGTAGTCTTCATCTGTTTCAGGTAACACTACATTGGCTGCATATTGTGAAGACATAATTCTATGTAAATTAAAAAGCCTTAGGCTGTTTTGTCCTTTTTCGACAAAATCCGCATGAATTTGTGTTATATCAGTAGTGTCGTTGGCGCCCAGCGCGTAGCTGCTGAGTTTGACTTGTTTAAAATATTCAGCAGAAATCTGCTTTAGTTCAGCATATTTAGCCCAGCCGGCTCTGAAGCAATACACAATTCCTTGGGTTTTAATTATTTCTTTGGCTTTCTCAGTACTATTGTCACAATGACTTAATAGCCCGAGATTGATGATCCCAAGCACAATTTCACAAGCTTTTTTAATATGATCTGCATAGATAATAGATAAATTGTCAGACGCTATTCTTAAAGACATATCTGATAATTGTTGTTTGGTCTTATGCACAAACTCCTCAGTAAAATATCCCTGTGCTAGTCCGTCTTTTAATACCAAAAGAATAAAGGGTTTATTCCTTAACTCTGCTATTTTCATAACGTAATCCTATAGAGGGGCAAACATATCGTCGGTGTCCATTTCCACAGCAGTCACTCTTTGTTTATTCGCATTGTTTTTTAAGGCCGCTTCTATGTTGTCCAAACTACCGTTTGTGCTAACTGCTAGCACTTCGTTATAGGCTTCTTCATCAAGGTTTTTAATCTTAAGAAGTAATTCTTCTATGCTGCCCGATATTTGTTCTTCATCATATTCAAGTTCCGAGAAATCATGGCCTATAAATGGCAAAGATAAATATAACAAACCAAAATCATCTTGAATAATTGCCTTAAGTATCTCTTTTTGTTTCTCATCGTCATCATGAGAAAGAAATATCTGAGCCAGTAAACTGTGAGCTTCGTTTTGTGCGCTAAATAGCGAATCTTCATCCAGATTTTGCCAATAAGAAGGTTCAACATTTAGCAATTTTTTAATGGACTCGGCGTCCATTAACCAAGTCGCAATAGAAGGGATAGTCGCGTCATGTTCTCGTACAATTTTCGCCACGGTCAAAATATCCATTTCAGAAAATACCGCTAACATAGCCGTATCACCTTGTTCTGAAGCGATTCTTTCTAATGAGGTGCCGGCTTCTCTGCCGCTGTTTTGAGCTTGTTCGGTAATATCTGTGGCAAGAATCAGTGCGTTACTAGTCAATTGGTATTCCTCAATAAAAGTTTTGTATTATTCATCATAACCATAGGTCGCGTAAGAGTCTGTCGCATCGTCGTTAGTGTCAACTTCATCCTCGGGAGGTAACGGTGTAGCATCATAAGTATTATAAAAATGGATCAGCAACACCGCTGTTTTTAGTTCATGTTCTGAATGATTCATCAACTCGGTTACAGTGGCTCTTGCATCTGCATGAACAGCAACATATGGTTTAATATTTTCCCACAAAGGTGGCTGTGCTAAGTCTATCTTAGCTAGATTTTTTGAATCAATTCTTACACTACGAGTGATAGCCATTGCCAATTGGTCGACCATGCCATCAAACACTTTACTGCTTGACGCTAATTGAGCTGATAAAACCTTCAGGTAATTAGCTAAAAAATCAGGGTTTTCTGGATCGCTTAAGGATTCCATATTTTCTAGGTACATAGAAAAATCATCCGCTATATAAGCAGGGATAGATGTCTCAATATTCATTAATTAAATTCCTACAACAAGGCATTGTGCCAAAAGGAATCGGCAATTTCTCTTGGGTCTGTGGTAATAGTGTAATGACTCTTAATATATAAAGAGCGTTTTTGAGGATCGGCAATAACTTCGTAAGCTTTTTGAATTAATTGAAACTTTTCTTTTGCTTGCTCCGCATCATTTCTATCTGGATGGAATTGATTGGCGAGTTTTCGATAAGCTTTTTTAATTTCGGCTGTTGACGAGGTTCTGGTTACCCCTAATAGTTCAAAATGATCCATAAAATATATCGTAATTTTTGTGCATTTGATTGAATTAAAAATGCCTATGATTTTCAGTATTGCATTTTACCTCTACCGTGTTGTTTTCACAATGCTCAGTAATGCAAAATAACGATGCAAATCCCTTTACTGCAACGAGGTTTTAGTCAAAACCATAACAAGCATAACCTTCAAGGTTTTTGGGTTTTTTATTCATATACATAAAATGCTCATAGCCCACTGAAAAAGCAAAAGGGTTAGCGTTATAATCAGCGTAATATTGATCCCTACCTAATCTTGCTTCTTTGACACCCGATGCGAAACTGCTAAGGAAATCATCTCGATTATTCATCAATATTTCGATGCCGTCTGCGTCATTTGACACCACTTCAAAGACACCTTCATCAATGAACTTATTCAGTACAGTCAGGTTAAACAACCCGCTATAATTATCAGTCTGAGGATCATATCTGACCATCGAAGTATTATTATTACTGGTGGCCTCCATTAAAGAGACAAATAATTCTCGGACTTTTTTTGATATCAACTTATTTTCCTTTTGAGCTGTGCTTAGAGAGTTTGCTATTCAACCTAACTTGTTGCCCGTTTAGCGATAAATAAAACCATAAGTGATTGATATGATAATATTAATTTAAATTAATGTTAAAGTATTGTGATATAAATCAATATTCGATTATACCTATTTAAATCGTTGCTTAGCTGCCATTTACTTCAATGATATTTTAACAAAAGAATCACTTTAGAGAATTTATGATTAAAAGAATACTGCTCTCAATTGCAACAATACCCGTATTAATTTACCTAGTTTTTTGGATTACAGCCCCCGGTAAAGCTGATTCTGCCCAATATCATGATTTAGTCGACCAGTACGACGTACAAATCGTTCGCGATAAATATGGGGTACCGCATATTTTTGGGGACAGAGATGTTGATGCTGCGTTTGGACTGGCTTTTGCCCATGCTGAAGATGATTTTGAAACTATGCAGGATATTTTGCTAGTCACCCGAGGAAAGCTTGCAACTCTGCATGGTGTCGATGCAGCAAAAACTGATTATTTAGTGCAATTTATGGGAGTGTGGGACGTAGTCAATTCGGGCTACGATACGCGTATTTCACAGCAAACCCGAGATCATGCTCAAGCTTATGCCGATGGGGTTAACTATTACGCTTCTAAAAATCCGGGGAAAATAGCCACAGAACTGCTACCGGTTACAGGTAAGGATATTGTTGCAGGGTTTACGTTTAAAACACCATTATTTTATGGCTTTGATCAGGTGGTTGCGTCAGTTGTTGAAGGGCGTTACGGAACAGGATTAGACAAAGTGGCACGGTTGCAGGTAACAAATTCACCACAACCGGATCTCGGTAGTCAAGGGATAGCCATTGCCCCCTCAAGAACAGATGATGGTTATACCCGTTTATTGGTTAATTCTCATCAACCACTTACTGGGCCTGTCGCTTGGTATGAAGCACGGATAAAGACACAACAGGGCTGGGATATGGCGGGCAGCACGTTTCCGGGGGCACCAGTTATTTTACATGGTCACGGGCCCACTCTTGGTTGGGCTAGCACAGTAAACAAGCCTGACTTAGTGGATGTGTACGAATTAACGATTAACCCTAACAACGAAAACCAATACCTACTTGATGGCGAATGGCACGATTTTAAAGTATCTCAAGCCGCTATCGAGGTAACCTTTTGGGGGCCGATTCGTTGGACCTTTCACGAAGCTATTTATCATTCGGTGCACGGTCCAGTGTTTAAAACAGAGCAGGGCGCTTTTGCGCTTCGTTGGGCCGGTATGGATGAAATGCGCACACTAGAACAAATGATCGCCATGAATAAGGCTCGCACTCAAGTTGATTTTGAAGCCGCCCTTGGAATGACTGCATCACCTAGCATCAATCAGGTATATGCAGATAAGGATGGCAACATTGCTCACTACTACAATGCGATGATGCCTAAGCGACCCGTAGGCGAAAAATTCTCGAATATTAACTGGCAGGGACTAATAGCAGGAGACCGATCAGATCTTATTTGGAAAGATTATTACCCGTTTGAACGCATGCCGCGAACCGTCAATCCTGCTTCTGGCTTTGTCTACAATGCCAATAACACCCCTTATCGTTCTTCAGTAGGAGTCGGCCAACCAAAGGCCAGTGAATTTGATGCATCAATGGGTATTCAAACCAACATGACTAACCGAGCGCTGCGAATCGAAGCGTTATTTGGTGGAGATGAATCGATTAGCCGAGAAGAAATGCGCAGCTATAAATACGATAATCGATATGCTCAAGGCTCGGTAGTTGACCAAGTGATCAAACGTTTATTGGCCATGTCGTTTACGTCAAATAGCCAGATGCAATCTGGACAACAGTTATTGCAAAGTTGGAATTTAACAACAGATGCTGAAAGCAGGTCGGCGGCATTAGGCGTACTAACCGCAACCCCATTTGTTATGGCTCAAATGCGAAACGAGCCAGAGCCAGAACTAGTCGAAACGTTTCAGAATGCCTTACAGTTACTGCACACCCACTTCGGACGTATCGATCCAAAATGGGGCGAGGTTAACCGGTTAGCGCGGGGTGACAATAGCTGGCCACTTTCAGGAGCGCCCGACGTATTGCGTGCAGTATATGGTGTATTTGATGTAGAAGCAGGTTTTCAAAAGGCAACAGCAGGAGATAGCTACATTATGTTTGTTGAATGGGACAGTAATGGCAACGTTTCCTCGCGCACTATACATAATTTTGGCAGTGCGACTTTAGATGCAACTTCAATACATTATAACGATCAGGCTCCGATCTTTTCCTCTGAAAGCGAGAGAAGTTTGCCTTTGGATAGGGCCTCACTAATGGCTGAAAAAACCAGTGATATTAGACTATGAGAAGAGTAAGCAGTTAAACCTTAGGTTTGTACTTAATATCGCAATGTGCTGTAGTTAAAACTAATAAAGAATGCAATAGGTTGATTTAACATGCTCTCCTATTGCCAATGAACATTTAGGGCAGTTGCCTACCAGTTAGGGTAAGGTGCCTCGTGGCATCTCTCATGAAATGTCGCTAATTGAATTGGTGAAATTTAATGGGGTAGCTAGGACTACACTCCCATATCGATGGCCTTTTTAGGTGTAAAGCTGCTCCCAATTGAAGCGATAATGATCAACACAATGGCAGCCCATTGTAACAAGGTCAAATGCTCGCTTAATATTGCAAGACCAGCCAATGCCGCAATCGCTGGCTCTAGGCTCATAAAAATGCTGAAAGTTTGAGTCGGCATATTCCTAAGAGCAACCATTTCCAATGAATAAGGCACGGCACTCGATAATACTGCCACCAATAGACCTAGGGGCAACACTTCCCAACTAAATAACGCTAAACCTTGACTCACCGCGCCAATCGGCACAATCACAATAGCAGCAACTGTCATGCCTAGTGCTACTGTAATGCCGCCAGACGCTTGTTTATCGGTTCGCGTACCAAACAAAATATATCCCGCCCAACAAGCTCCGGCTCCTAAGGCCATCAATACCCCGCCAACATCTAAACCGTGCGCCTTAAACAAATTAGGCATCAATAGAAAAATGCCTACTGTGGCGCAAGTAACCCAAAATAAGTCACTTTTGCGCTTAGATGAAAACAAAGCCACGGCTAAAGGACCAGTAAACTCAAGTGCCACCGCGATGCCCAAAGGAATGCGTTCAATAGATAAATAAAACAGAATATTCATGCCGCCCAAACACAAACCGTAAATAACAATACTGCGCCAATCTCGGCCCTGTGGCAGTTTTCTCCATGGTCTAAAAATTATCCAAAGTAATGCAGCCGCAAAACCTAAACGCAGCGCTGTTGTGCCTTCAGGACCAACTAAAGGAAAAAGTTGTTTTGCAATTGATGCACCAGACTGAATAGTCACCATTGCCAACAAAACGCAGACTACTGCAGTCACAAGTATACGATTGATTTGCATCGAGTAGGGGCCCAATAAATTAAACGGTTAAAGTGCCGCATTCTATCAGAGGAAATTTAAATTGCTCAGGAATTAATGTAGTTAAGATAAGCCGATCTAACAACTGCTGTCATCATTTTGTTACTCGCGGTTGTGAATAGCGTTTAGGACCCCCATTGTGAATACAACAGTATTGATATCAAAGAATTAAAACCCAAAAATTAAACGTTAAGGAGCTGAGTTTATGAGTCGCCATTTTGATAAGGCCGATGGTTTATTCGAAGAAAAAGATGCAGCCACAGATGGCTTTGTTTTTAACCAAACAATGTTGCGTATTGCTGACCCAAAGCGTTCGTTAGACTTTTATACCCGTGTAATGGGAATGACCTTACTTAAGCGTCTCGATTTCGCCGACATGAAGTTTAGTTTGTATTTCTTGAGTGCCGGAGAAGATTTTTCAGATATTAGTGATGATACACACTCTCGTACCGCACAAACGTTTGGAAGACCAGCCATGTTAGAATTGACCCATAACTGGGCTGACTCGGCTGAACACGTGCAATATCACAACGGCAATAGTGAACCAAAAGGTTTTGGTCATATAGGCTTTCATGTGCCAAACCTTGAAGCAGCGTGCCAACGTTTTGAATCACTAGATGTGCCTTTTCAAAAACGCCCCAATGATGGAGCAATGCAAGGTATAGCGTTTATAAAAGATCCCGACGGTTACTGGATTGAGATCTTTGATGCAAATAGCGTTGCCGCGTCCATCACTGAACACTTACAAACATAGATGAGGTATCAATTTAAAATGGGCGTGATTACTTGAGCCCATTAGTCACTATTTCCTCACTTTTCCAATTTTATGCTCACAGATCCGCTGCAATATTACTCCTCAAACTAGGCCGATAAACGTTGGGGAGTAGTGGATTGTTGTGTTGCTAGCTGACTTATTAGATTTTCGACAACCAATTCACTTGATGCGTGATAAGTTTTCATTTCACTGTTTTTAGGCGCAGCATATTCGCCTACGTCAAAACTATTGTCAGCATGTTGAAGCCCTTCTAGTTTTAGGATTGTAACAGCGAGATGTTGCTGCAAAAATGCATGACCTGCGGCGATCCCCAACTTGTGATCGTGTTTAAGATCGTTATCTGTACTACCTAATAATTTGCTCTGAAGTTTCTCAGCTGCAAAAATTTGCAGGATTTCAACATCGGCCGGTGGGTTGGCAATAAATGCTAACTCCCGTTGATAGGCTTTTTCGTGCTGGACTAAATAATCAAGGGTTTTAGGGCAAAAACCTGAGGTACACACTAAAGATCTAAGTTTATGTACCCAAGCTGATTGTGCCTGAAAATGCGCATCGGCGGTGCGGATCACTACAATTTTGCGAGCACCGCGCTTGTAGGCTTCGATTACTGGAAGTGGCGCCGCTAAACCACCGTCAAGGTAATAGTCTGTTTTTGGTGATGCCATATTTCGCTCTGTTGTTACTCCAGATTCATTGGCAGCAGTGGTACCTAACCACGGCGTAAGCTTTACCCCTTGTTTATATAAAAAAGGTAAAGCGCTAGAGGCTTTCAGTAATTCACGCCACTGCTGACTTTCACCTGTTGGACTTAAAAAGTAAGGGCGTCTATCTCGGGCGTTAGTCGCAGTAATGTATAGTTCACGCTGACCTAAAGTGCGCTTAGCTGTTTGAAAATCGATAGTACGATTCGCTTCGGTGGTTTTATCGAAGTACCAATCTAAATCCACTATATGTTTGCCTACTAACCCTCTACCTAAATGAAAGAAGCGTTTATGCCTTGATAAACCGCGGATTAGCCGTTTGGCGTAGCCTTTTTGCTTAGCTAAAAAGCTGGTCAAATTTTGTGAGCCAGCTGACGTGCCGAAAAACATGTCAAAGGGGTCGTAGCTTTCTTGTAACCAAGCGTCTAATACTCCAGCTGTAAATATCCCTCGCTGCCCGCCACCTTCTGCTATCAAAGCAAGCTTAGGCTTTGCAGTTTGGGTAGAAATGGTGGCGTTGCTTGAAGCTAGGGATTTCATAATGACCTTCTTATTGTAGTGTTATTGGTAATTTTAATAACGCTATTTTAAATAAGGTCATGGCTGTGAGATAATTGAAAGAATCAATCGTTTCGATAGATAAAATTGTAGTGTTAATGTTTTCTATAGATAGGTTGCTTAAATTCAATTGTTGTAATTATGCGGCAGCAAATTTCATAGCATTTATAACTAGGGTTGAATACATATCTTCACAGCAATGGCTTTGTATAACAAAATAGCCGTCAAAAGGCGGCTATTTTGAGTGAACTTTCATTACATTTTACTTGGAAGACTGGTTAGCATGCCTGGTTAACCATTGTTGACGTGCGGCTTGACGATCTGTATCTGTTGGTGTCGAGCCACTAGCCATTTCAGCGGCAATTTGTTCAATCAGTTTGTCTCGATCAGCCATTAATTTATCGGCGTTTGCAAATAAATCCTTGGCTTGGGGGAAGTCTTCTTTGATTGTTTTGATATCCAATAATTTATAATAAGCTTGCTCGATGGCGTCGTTAAATTGGCTGCGCTTAGCCTGAAAAATCACATAGTCTTTTGCCGCGTCTGAATTAATATAATCGATGTCTTCATTCGACATGTCGGCCTCTTTTGCGACCGCTAGCGCCTTGTCTAGCCACTCTTCCATTGCGTCTTCATCACTTTGCGACATTGCCTGTTTAACACCTTCCACCAAATCTGAAGCTGAAAGGAGCTGTTCTCGGGTAATAACCGGTAAAACTGACACTGGCTCATCGCTGATTTTAGGCCGCTGTGGATCTGAATTCGAAAACCACAGAGCAGCGCCAATAGCTATTACAACAACGAGAGCGACGATAACTTTCATGTACTTACCTTTTTAATAGCGCCAATGTTTACAGCGCAAACTACAAAATCTGTTTAGCCGGCAAGCCTAGCATAATTTTATTATCTAGTAAGCTTCGCTAGTTCAGTTTAGCTGATAGGTTTAAGTTATCTATTGCTTCTCTAAGAGTCGAGTCGCAGTCGACATTGTTTTTAAGCTAGAGAGTGGAGAGCCTAAATGGTGATGTACCTAAATATCCAATCTTTTGTACCACCACACCTAACACACAAGGATAAGGCCTTGCCATCGTTAAGCGTATAATTCTTATCTCTAGGTTTGGCTAGGTTTGGCTAGGTTTGGCTATTTTTGTCTATTTTTGGCATTTTGGTGGTACAAGAATTTTGATTGGTGACTTTGTACCACCAAATAACTCGCTGAAATATGTATCTTGAAAAGACTACAAGGCGGTAACGACTGATTTAAAGACGGTATATCGTTCAAATACAGAAGAAGAAGCCTTGCTTGAATTAGAGCGTTTCAGTGAAACCTGGGACGAGCAAAATCCTCAAATCAGTAAGTCATGGCGTGCACACTGGCAGAACTTAAATACCATATTTAATTACCCCACAGACATACGCAAAGCGATTTATACGACCAACGCCATTGAGTCTCTCAACAGCGTTATTCGAAAGGCGCTTAAAAAACGAAAGATATTTCCAAGCGACGATTCAGCTAAGAAAATGGTTTACTTAGACATCACCGAAGCATCGAAAAAATGGACTATGCCAATTCATAACTGGCGACAGGCGATGGTTCGTTTTATTATCGAGTTCGGGGAACGCCTCGAAAAGCATATTAAATAATGGCAGTTACACAGAATCTGTTACAGGCTCGTTTTATGTTTTTTGTTATCTATGTTGTCCCACTACCTGTACCACTAAAAGCCAATATTACTGCTTATTTATATTTACTTTCTTTCTTCATCTTTTGAAAGTCGTCTAACTATATGATTAATTAACCAAACTCAATCTCAATACCAGTTTCAGTAAAACCAATTAGTGGTGTTTTTATTTTTCCGTTAATTTTCCATTTACTAGGCGTTAACATTGTGCATAAGTATTTCCAAAGCGTTGAAAGCACACTTTTAACTTTAGGAACTACTTTATTTTCAAACCATTTTTTAACTTTGTTAAATCCAATTAAATGGGAAGTAAGATTTTCCTTTAGTACTATTTCGTGTCCAAATAAAGTGGCTAAAAGATCAACTTCTGCAATGTTAGAGTACAGGCTGTTTAATTCTTCACTACTTAATGTTTCATCTTTATTGAACCCATCAGATATGCTCTGGAATGTTGCTACCAATTTATTTTTATACTCATTAATTAAGGTGTTCTCTTCAATGAAAAGAGAAATTTCTTCTTCGTAAGGAAGGCTGTTTATTGTTGAAATCAAATCCTCTAAACAGAGTTTTATGGTCTGGTACATGATTATTCCTATTCATATTATTAAATTTAAACTTTAATTTTATGTTTCTTCACAAACTCAACAACTCCTTGCATATTCCCAAAGTTATTTAAGAGCATTTCTTTTGCATGTTCGGCTGGTTCTGGAGCGTCACATCTAAGTAACTGTCACCATGTTTTAACAAGAATGATTGGTGGGTTAGGTTGGTCTTGAATCGGATTTGGTTGCATGATTAATTCCCTTTATTTAATTTCCTTCTATCAATTTAGTATATTTTAAAATTTTCACCATAAACAAAAGCCCTTAAGTAGGGGGGAGCAAAAAATTTAGGAGACTGTCATTTGAGTATGCTCATTCTCGGGCGAGAAATGATGGCCAGTTGTTTACTGATAAGAATTAGAAACGTTTTTGCGAGTTAGTGTTCAATCTAAGTGGGAATGGTATTAGTAATACTTGGGTAACTAAAAGAAGTCGACATGACAGAAGTGAACAGTCGTTTAACGTTATTCTGCAGAAGAGCCGATTATCAGACTTTGGACTCTTGATTTTACGCCAACTGCGATACATAACGACGCTGAACTAGCTCAATAAGCGATTTTTACTCGTCACCACCGCGAAGGCGATGGTCTCAAAAGGGCGTGAAGCGTATTCTAGTTTATTAAATATGGCGTTCTGCTCAGGGTGGGAAGGAGATCCTAAACACTCCAGACATTAGTGATAACCATGAGCGAATAACAGATCATCGACGAAGTGATTTTGACGATCCGTTTACTAAGATAGCCGACGTTCAGGCTTTTCTTTGAGATGCACTCAGGATATTGAGTATATCGAATTGAGTGACTATATTGATTGTACTCGGGGACACAATTACGGAAAATTGAATGCTAGACGCGATAATTGACACTATATTAGACCACATCGAGATCAATCAAAACGGCATGCGCAATGGCATTAGGGGCTCCTACGGTGTAGCGCATCCGGAATACCCCGACGCTGTTGGAAATGAAATCATTGCAAACATCGTGGGCATTAAGCTAGCATTTACCCCGTTAAATGAAGGACAAAAAACAGGTTGGCTAAGAAGATTGATTCCTTTTGTGAACACATCTTGGAATCAAGGAGAAACGATCGCAGACCGTGCTCGGCTTATCGCGCGCTTCAATACGCTTTTCAGCAAGAAAATTGTCAACGAAGACTACGGCGAACCGTTTGCCAATGTGATCAACTTCACCAAAAAAATGTTATGGGACGTTGTATCGGAGATACACAACTTAGGACATAATGCTGCTCCTAATTTTATCCACTATTGCCAGCAAGTCGTTAACGCCCACGAAACCGTTTTTAATATGCGAGAAGTTCTCGCATTGAATGGGATCCCAGCCACCTCAATTTATCAAATCATCCATACGTTCCATCAAAACAACCTTGGGTACGGCGACTTGTGTGAGACAAACGTTATTGAAGTTCACAAAATGATGGCTAAGGCGCCTCCTGCAGGTGGGTTCGGTGGCTTAGTAGCTTGGGGGCCAGGTAATTATCATACAGTGAATGAAAACAAAAAAGGTCACTTTCTAAAACACGTTCTAAATGCTGACCCGCAAGGAAAAAACTTAAACTGGAACGATGAAATGCGCCGCTGGTGGGCACAACTTAATATCCAAGTTACGCTCGCAACGTTAAATCAACACATGCCTGGCAACGCTCTTGTTTTAGCCAATGCAGGCAGGTTCGTAGACAACAACACACCGCTAGCAATGAATGAAGTTGTCCCATTGATGAATGCTTTACATGGTCAAATGAGCGATGCGTTCAAAGATCATATGTATACTACTTATGGTGCGGCGTATGAGCAAATAGCTCTCAACATCGGTTTAAACTTGATTAATCCAGCTGTTTGCAGCGATGCTGCCCACCAGAAAATTTCAATCAGTGGGCGTGATAACGGTGGATATCAAGGTGATGTTTTTGTCGTAGGTCGAATCAAAAATGGTGTATTAGGAATATCGTCTTGCTATTTCGCTGAAGACATCAATGAACGTCTAAATCGGGTGGTTTTATGGCCATTATAAAGGGTTTGGCTTGACGGATATTAAAAAATTAAAGGGGTCGAAAAATAAAAGGGGTCGTAGTCAAATTAAATACACTGTTACATTGATAGGTGATTTCAGCTTGGAACAGCACATACAAAAAAGGCTTATCTTTCGATAAGCCTTTTTCTATTTGGTGGGCTGGCGGGAGTTGAACCTTATTTGTAACTATTTGATATTTAATGTTTATACTGGTTTAAAAAATAATTTGTACCACCACTTGTACCACTAAAGTAAAAAATGACTACACTTTCATTGGGCAATTCCAACCGCATGATAACTATTATCCTCAGCTTAAAATAACTAAATTACTTTTAGGTTGAGTCAGTAGTTTTTCCGTCTTCAAAATACTGGAAAAGCCTAAATCTAATATATGAAAACAATTAGCCTGAACCTTAGCGATGGGGTAATTCAAAAGCACTGCAAACAAGATGTAATTTTACGCGACACAAAAGTGCCATTTCTCTCATTTCGTTATTTAAAATCCTCTAAGCATGTTGGTAGCTTTCAAATTACCTTTACCTGTTCGGGTAAGTCGACCAGTTGCTTATTAGGTCAATATCCGTTACTTACAATAAAGGATGCGCGGGTTGCTGCAACAGCAAAGCTACAGTTTATTGAAGCGAAAAAGAATAACGCTACAAAAGAGAAGTGCTTTGACAACTGTGGTGAGTTACTCGATTGGTACAAAAGCTTTCGATGTTCTGACACCAATATTTCATTTAATACCAAAAGGAATGTTGAACATCATATTCAAAAAGTATTAAAACCTATTCTTAGTAGGCAGAGATTTGAAGATCTTAATGCTAGCTTTATGTCAGAAGTTTGGCTTAAGTCAGAGCTAGTAAACTACCAGGTCTCAACATTGAAAAGCAGCTTTCAATGTCTAAAAGCTGCATTTAATAGAGCCCACAAATTAGGATACATCCAACCTAACCCTTTAGATAAAATTAGCTTTGGTGACATATCAGCTTGTACGATAAAGCCAAGAGAAAACAAAATACAATTTTGGAGCGTTCCCAAGCTGGTAAATTTGATTAATGGTATGCCTACTGAGCTTCGAGTATTAAGTTTTCTTTGTTTAGGCTACCTCACTAGAAATCAAGAAACAGTTGATGCAAAGTGGGAGCATTTTGATTTTAAAAATATGCTTTGGCATATACCTGCCAAAAATACGAAAACGGGGCAGGGAATTTCACACCCAATCACACCGCAAATTTTGACATTGCTTAAGCAATACAAAAAATGGCAACTGCATAAAACGCGATCAAAGTTTCTATTTCCACAAAAAAGAGGATACAGAGCATTATCCGCGTCCCAAGCAGCTAGAAAAATAGCGCTACATACAAGTGGCAAATTTAGGCTTCATGATTTAAGAAAATTTGGCTCAACCTCATTGAGGGATATGGGCACGGATTATTATATTGTTGAACGAATTTTGAACCATAAAATGACTCAGCTTGACCAGACTTATATTCAAACTAGTAGCAGAAAGATTATTGCAGAGAGTTTAGAAAAGTGGCATCAGGAAGTGCTTAGATAAACCGTAGTAAATTGTTCGAAGGGCTACCAATTCAGCTGTCAACGACGTGACATCGTTTTTAATAAATAAGCTGAAGTAAAACCACCTTGACAATAGATGTTCTCAAAATCAAGGTGGTGGTGTTTGGACTTATACTTTTAGAACCTACAGTTTATTCGCTAACTTTTTTAAGTCGGATTTGTAGTCACTAAGTTTGTGTTTTTTGCCAATAAAATATTCAGATAGCGAAATGTTGAAGAAAATGGCATTGTCATCACCTCTTCTAATCACACCTAAAGAATACTTATTATCAAGGTGTAAGGTGATACCATGCCCAATAGATTTCGCGTCTTCCCTATCTGCATAGACCGATGTCACCCCTAATCCCCAAGGGATGACATCATTGTCCCAATCATTGAAGCCAATCCATTCAAGAGCTAGTCCCGGCTCTGTTCTATTGCCATTTTCAGCATCAGGCAAATGTTCTAGCACTAGTGAAAATTCAAGAGCTCTAACCTGGTAAGGGGGAGGGCCCGGCCAAGGATCATTTGGGTTATAGAAAAGAGACTTATGAACACGTGAAGTAGCTAGCAATGAGACTAGACCAAGAGCTGGGGCTTCTTTTTTATAGATATCCCAATTGACGATAGACTCCCTTAGCGTTTTGGCGATCAAGTTACTCTTGTATTCAACTATGTAATGTCTGTATATGTTAAATGCCGTTGCAATGTTTTCTATTGCTTCAGTACAGTTTTTGGCTCCAAGTGAAATACAATAATTTTGCTGTGATGCATCTGCTGTATTAAAAAAGAAAGAGGTTGCCAGAAGACCATTGACAGTTATTTTTTGAGAAGAAACCCCGGTAGTAGAATCAATATTTATATTACCTCTAATAATTTCTATGTCTGCAAACTCACTTGCATTTATAGGCACGCTGGTGGGGGTAGTTAGCCAAGCATTGGCAAATGCTGTTGAATTAGGAAATACACTTTGAGGAAAGGCAACCAATAAGGTACTTGATAGCTGTTCCATTAATCCTAAATGGTCAGTATTTTCCAATACGTATTTAGATGAATAATTTGCATTTTCAAACCCAGACATGATGTTTACACATGTTGTTGATGCGTAATTAACGGCTAGTTGAAACAGTTCCTTGTGTTTATCGGGTGGGTCCTTTTGAAGTATGTTCTCACAGTATTCATTAACAGTAGTACTATTAGATGCATGAGAAACCAGCATTGTTAGCAAGAGCAAAGCTAAAGTCATATAATGTTTCACTGGTTATTCTCCTCGATGCTTAAATATACTTTGGTTTCTTCATTGATTTTTTGTAGTGCTTCATAAGCGCTTTGTAAAATGTCAATTTTATCACTTAGGCTAGAGGCTTCAGCTACTCCATCGGCTGTATCAGAAAATGTGTCTTTTATGTTTTCTAGTTTGCCTTTGAGTGTGCCTTCTACAGTTGTAGCCGTGTACGCTGACATGCCATCGAAGTATTGCTTTGGTGTCACTGAAAAATCAAATAATGTGGCCAAAAAACGGTAGGTGACATCTGGATTGGCGATGTACTCTGCTAAATCATGAGGGTTGATAAAGGTACTTTCTTTTTCAATTTTTCTAACATCACTAAATGTAATGTTACTGCCCAATTCTGGCTCGCCTTTGTAAGTTTTAAACCACGTAAATGGATCTAGTTTATTGCGAAGGTTATACATCGAACCGGCTGCACCTTTGTTTCCGGTATCTTTGTCAAAATGATCGTGAACGATACAGTTTGAGAAATCTTGTGGATCACCATAGGGGTCTAATATGCCAACCAACCGGCTAACGTTTGAGACCATCCATAATGATTTGGGCCTAAATGCATTAGGGTTAATTTTATCCTTATTATCAATGGTGGCAGTGTTATCAAATAAGTCTCGCATCGTATCAGTAACAACTTTTGTACCTAAACTATGTGCAACGATATGAAATCCACGATTTTGTGCATATGCTCTGAACATATTACTTGATATAGCTTCCGCGCATCGTGTTCGAATGTCAGAGCCGTACATTGTCATAGCATATAAAATAACATCCAGAAGGTGAGTATAGATAAACTCATCATCACCAAACTTGGTTTGCATACTTGATATCTTACCTACCATTTCTGGGATTTTGGCGATGAGGTTCGAGTCTGTAACTGTAGGAGTAAGAAGCGGCAATAACTCTGCTGTCTCGGCTGCATGTTCTGCAATATCTTTTCGTATTTTATCTAGAATATCTGAGTAATTAAATTCAATGAGTTCAATTGAATCTAAGTCAAAACCTGTTTGACCAAGAAAGTCACAACCTTCTTTAAGGCCTTCATTAAATTTCTTTGTCGTTGAGGTTGCTTCGTGTGTACCCATACCATGTATGAGTAATACAATGGGTTTATCCATAGTAATCGTTCCTTGTTTAACTAGTCTAATTACCGTTTGTAAGACGGATGAATGTAGTGACTAAGTGCACAACATTCGACAACTCTCCTTATTTTGAGAGACAAAAATCACTATGGCCAAAAAAAGTATAGTGAAAATATGAATTTAATGTCAATTTTAAGTGGGTAATTATAATTCACTAATTTTAGTGTTGATTTAATTTTTTGCTTGAGTGCTTGGATTTTCGTTTTCTATGCGGATAAAATTAAAATTTTAAATGTCGAAAAAACTTTAGTCGTTAATAAGTTACTAAGAAAGTCAGAGTTCATTTGTAATTTTTTGTATTGTTTTCTTCACAGAGTTCACTTATGGGCTTATCTTTTCCTTTAACCTCTAATCGGTGTTTAAATTATGGATATTTTAGACCAAAGTATAAAAGAAATAGAAGAGCAAATAGAATCTAGAAATCTTCAATCTAGGATCGTGCTATTCTTGGCCGTTATTATTTGCTTTCTCGCAATCGTACTAATTTCCAAAGAAATTGAGTCAACTTCTATCGTTTTATCAAGAAGTGAAGGGGTAGATTTTATAACATCAAAATACGGAAGTGTGCTTGAAGCTTCGACTAAACAAAATCTAGCAAGAAATATTGTTGAACAACGAGTTCTGGATAAGCTTGTCGGTGTTCCTACTAATTTTGCTATTAATTATTTTTTATTGCCGAATGGTTTTATTACTGTCGAATCAGGTTCAACTGAAAGACTTGTAACCTTCGATAATCTTAAGTTACAGCTAGAAAAATTGCGAGACGTAGTAAGTGATTTTAAAAAATCAGTTCACCAAACGGTTGAGGCTTATGATAGTGAATTAGGTGCATCATCTAAAATTAATTTGTCTAGATTTGTTAAGGATTTTGACATCAATGAACTTAAAACGCTTCAGTTTCGATTGACGGAAGATAACATAAATTTGTTAGCGGAATCTAAATTGGAATTTCTTTCAAAATCAAGATTAACAAAGGCCAATCTTAATTCTGACATTACAACACTTTTAACACCCTATGCGAAAATGGACGAAAGTAAAAATAGAGGTGTAAGCCCGATGGTTTTGACTAGCGCCTCCTTACTAATTGTAGGATTTGGAACCTTCTTAGCTCTCTACAGAATGCATCTAAATGAAATATCTAAATTAAATAGAACAAAGCTAGATTTTAGACGCTTTCAAATTTCTCTACACGAAGATTTTTTGAGTAATAATAACGAGATTATACAGTCAGCTCTCCTAAGCAATATTTTCAATGAAAGTGAAATCCAAAGTAAAAATAAGGTTCAGAGTCCAATACCGGGGGTTCCAAGTCTCGATGTTTTATCGTTAATGGTGTCAAAGGTTCTAAGAGAAGCAGACGAACGAAGAGAATCTGATGCAAAAAAGACTTAAGAAATTTAATTACTTACGTGGTCACTTATGGAGATAGTTATTTACATAGACACTCACGATAATTCGACTGTTTTTGAACTGGTCAAGGCCTTAAGTAAGATAAAGTTAAACCTTTTATTTATTTTTTTATGACTCAGAAACGAGTCAGTTTGATTTATCAGACAGTTTCCCATTATTTTTATCATTGTGTGTTGCGCTGTTTATGGCGGTCATCATTTTAAAACAACACCCATAACAATCGAACGGGAAGGATAAGAATAGCTCAAATTTTATTGTCGCATAGTGGTGATGTTAATTATGACTATACCTTAACCTTACAGTTTTAATTTTAACTAAAAGTGTCAATATAGAGTCTATTTATTGATTTATTTACATGTGTAAGGTAAAGTCTAGACTCTAAATTTACAGTTTGGCGAGAATAGTTATGAAAGGTCAAAAAATTGGGTATAAGCGAGTCAGTTCATTTGAGCAAAATGAAGAAAGGCAATTAGACCAAGAAGTTTTGGATCGTGTTTTTGTTGATAAAGCTTCTGGTAAAGATACCAATCGGCCACAACTCAAAGAATTATTATTGTTTGCCAGGGAAGGGGATGAAGTTGTTGTACATAGTATGGATAGGCTTGCTCGTAATTTGGATGATTTACGCCAAATTGTAAAAGGTTTAACAAACAGAGGCATTGGTATTCGTTTTGTTAAAGAAGGCCTAACTTTTACTAACGAGGCTGATTCGCCAATGTCCAACTTGCTGCTGTCCATGATGGGCGCTTTTGCTGAGTTTGAACGCTCACTGATTAAAGAACGCCAGAGGGAAGGAATTGAGTTAGCCAAGAAAAAAGGCATTTACAAAGGTAGAAAAAAAGCACTGTCTTCTGTCGAAATAGCTGCATTAAATGAGCGTGTAAATTCTGGGGGGAATAAAAGTATGATTGCCAAAGAGTTTGGTATCAGTAGGCAAACTTTGTATTCTTATCTGTAGTCGCTTTCATTCGGTCTACCATTTTGAGATGGTAAATTTCGAACTGTTTATGAAAAGCCGCTTTGGGCGAATCGCGGGCCTTTTCTTACGCAATGCTTAAGACAGTAGAACTGACAAAACCGTCATTTGAGATATTCGGATTTTAATTGGACTCACCCGCTAAAGCGGACATTAACGCCCAAAAACCGGGTGATTTTGGAGCGTAGAGGAAAATTTTTCGCACTGACTGCACTTGTTATATGATCTTTTCGATTAAGCTCAATTTGTTTAAATATTTTAGGTATAAGTCTCTTTCAAATACATAAAAGTAAATTTGAATATCACGACTTAAATATGGATTTAAGGTAGAAAAAGCAATATCTATTGCTTCCTCATACGGATAGCCATACTTCCCACATGAAATAGCTGGAAACGCGATAGATTTACACTTGTGTTTTAAAGCCAACTCAATGCTGTTTATATACGATTGTTTGAGAAGTTCTTCTGGTTCTCCGCAATCTTTGTAAATAGGACCAACAGTATGAATTATAAACTTGCATTGTAACTGACCAGAACCAGTGATTCTGGCCTCTCCAACAGGACAGCGAATACCATCATGTGATTTTAACGATATACACTCTTGAAATACAGCAGGTCCGGCAGCTTTGTTAATAGCGCCATCAACACCACTCCCTCCTGTTAAGGAAGGCTTCGCAGCGTTCACTATTGCATCAACATTAGCGCCCGTTATATCACCCAGTATTACCTTAAATTCAGTCACAACGTTACTGCTACTCGACACCGAAATCCTTTGACAAGGCCGCCATTAGCTTATCATTTACATTATCAAGTTTCGATTCATCGAAACTACCATCATAATACTCTTTGAATCCGTTTTGCCACGTATCCAACTTTTGATATTTAACTACTTCAGCAACAATACCTGCGTTTACTTTGTGACCACGATTTGTCACGAAACATACGTCCATAAACTCTTTATAGGCATCTCGCATTCCCTTTGACCAAAAAGGTCTCGTAGCGTGCATCTTTTCGTCTACAAGTCTTTTCCTATTTATTAACTCTATTGGGGTAAGAGTTTTCCATTTTCCTACACGTTTTATGTAACAATAAATGTCGTTGAGAGACTCTTGTATTTCAGAATAAATTTCAACGCGCTTTTGAACTATCGCCTGACTTGCTTGTAATCTACTTTTCAGTTTCTCTAACGATCTATTGGACCAAAAACCTGACACAAATACAGCTACTATGGGTGATAGTACTGCTAGTAAAGGAACATATTCTTTCAAACTTGTTAATTCCATAAATTCTCTCGATTAATATTATCTATCAAAAGCATAAAACGTATCGTTAAGATGCTAATTTGTTGGCCAAAATTAGCGACGAAGAAGCAAAAGCCAACCGATTTTTGTCCTTTTAAACGACTTAAAGGGCTTGTTCCCATGTGTCGCATTTAGTCAGCTCTATGAATCTATTACTGGGATATTCAACGATCTCTACAATATTTTCAGGTTTAATATCGTGAAGACTAAAGCCCTCATGTTCAATGCCATTATCTAGTCGGTGACCACGTTGTGATAAAAACACTCTGATCATTGAAGACTCCGGATAGTAACTATCTTTTAGTGATGCTATTGGTACATTTGCTTTAATAAGGCAAGGATTTCCAATAGCTAAAAGAGCTTCACCAGTAATAGGGTTATCTTCGTGTGAATTAAACAATGCTTCACCACCCCAAGATCGAAAAAAACGTTCAATACCATAACGGCCGGCTAAGTGTGGGCTATAAAAACAAAACCATAACATATTCGCTCTATTTCTATCATCTGCTTGATTTTTACTTACAAGCATTTGTGCGACCTCCTCACGTAAAGCTCCTTGTTTTACCAAACAAGCAATTCGATTGTTAAGAGATTCTGAATTTTGTAGAAGCATTCCGTTCAAATGGATAACTTCAATTTCATCTTCTGTTAGCTTCGTACAATGATATCCGATTAAAGAGTGTTCTCTTAATATCTCTCGCATCCTGCAGATTGCTGGATCATACAGAGTTGCTGAAGACGTTCTTTGACAATTGCATTCCCAGCCTAAAAAAATCTCATAATTTGAATCTAAAAATGCTTTTACCGCAGAAGGCCATGTCGTTTGATCACTAATAATTATTGAAATGTTCTAATCCTCGTTGAGTAGCTAAAAAGCTAATTGTTTTGCACATCAATTTAGGTAACTCACTGTTCCGCTTAGACTTCTAAATCTTTTACTGCAATTGCAATTTCACGAACAGCGTCAATTAAACCATAGACTAGCAATGAGTATTGTACGCGTGCAGCTGGATGAGCATATATAATTACTGGCTTTTGCTTAGCATTTAAAAACCATTTGATACCTCTTGTTGTTTCAAAAACTTCACCTTCATTTAGATCTAATGCGTAACGTAAATCCCATCCTGTTCCACAACAAACAGTTATGTCTGGCTCATATATCGAGTATTGCTTTTTGATAAATGACTTATCTTCAGAAACGACAGTTTCAAAATTAGCTCGGACAGATGTATGAGTTCCTGGTGACTTTTTTAAGTTCATCGCGCAAATCGACCTCAAGTGTTTTATTCTGTCTTCCTTGGTTATATTTTCTAACATCGACCAATTGATATCTTTATCGGCATTTTGAATACATTTAACCCAACGAGTAATGTTGTTCCATGATTGTGGGCGAGCGCCATCACGTATAAATTCTCGTAGGTCCCAGCCTCCGCCATGTTCATCATTTACTTCCTTCATCACAAAGCAGAGTTTCATTTTTGAGACGTTGTAATCAACTTCAGATATAACACCATCAAATACAAAACCTTCGCGACTTCCTTTCCAATCATTAAATAG
Organism: Paraglaciecola sp.; assembly: GCF_039964565.1. GTDB lineage: Bacteria > Pseudomonadota > Gammaproteobacteria > Enterobacterales > Alteromonadaceae > Paraglaciecola. Next base: position 69,427 of record NZ_JBDVXF010000021.1, on the reverse strand, counting down.
CGTTAGTTCTTTTTGTAAAATATCCATGGCAATACTTCCTGTTTTTATGCCTAACTAATTTTGTTAGATCATTAATTTACACTTAAATCAACCAGCTTAACATTCGACGATATTTTGAGAAGGTTAGGTATTGTATCGTTTTATTTTCTACGCCAATTGCTAAATTTCTATTTACAAAAAATTTCAGGACAAATTCAGTAATTCCCAAAATTTCATGTCACCTCAATCGCTTGTGGTTTAAGGTCTCAGTCGGATTTTGAGGAAATCTACATTAAAGAGATTGTCAAAACGGGCGAATATTCATCATTTTTAGCATTTTAGGTTAGTCGGTTTCGTGCTGAAAATGGGGCCTTTTTTACGTTGCTTCGCGGGTTTTCGCAATCGTTCCGGCTAATTAAATCAAGTAGTTACATGTGTTTATTGCGCGCAATTGCATATAGTTATTGCGCATGCGTTACATGTTATATTTTAATAACGTTTACTTGGAAACTTTGATTATTAAATGTCATGTTAAAAACGTCATTTCTGGCGGTTTTTTGCATGATTTGTTTAGGTAGGGAAGAAGGTTTTAATCTCGTTTGTATAACTAAGGGGCAGGGATGTTAGAGGTGGCAAAATGGTATTTTATTATTGGCCTTTGTTGTTCAATTTACATTTTTATAGGGTTTCTTTTGGTTCGCCATCGAATTGAAAACCCTATCTCATTTGATGAAAGTATCACGCTCGCTGGTTTAACCGTTTTATTCTGGCCTTTAAGTTTTGTAAGTATGGTGCTCAATAGAGGTTTTATTGAGCATTTAGTAACAGAGGTTCCGTTTCCGTTTTCAGACAAAAGCCGACAGGAAGCAATGGACCGTAATCAAAAAGAAATGAAGGACTCATGGGAAAAACTTCCTCTGTGTGGGCAATACGTATGTGCTCGTGGTTTAGACGAGGCAAATTATCAATATACTGCAGCAACCTTTATATTTAAATCTAGTGAGTTAGTTGAGCTGTTGGGCAATGATCCATTGAGTCTAAATAGGCGAGACAGCGAAGAAGCAAAAATTACAAATTGGTTGAGGCACAGAGACGAACAATTACATTATTACACTCTGGCCCTGAAAGTATGGCAAAGAATGCCGTATATAATCATTAAAGCGATTGATCAAGGTGTGGGTGAATGTTATTGCCCTGAGTGTTCAACTAGCTATTCTGCAACTGAATTACTCAATCCTAAAGATACGGGTACAAGTCTCACAAATTACAAAATTTTTCATTGCCCTAATCATCATTTGATTCACAAAACTGAAAGCATACGGTTTATCCTTTAGGGGTAAATTTTTAGTTCACATTAAATCAACAAATCGTTATGCTGGATCAAAATTATTACGTTACATCAATAGCTTAAGTATTGGGCCGATGTAAATGTATTTTGAATTGGATGATCTACATGGCAGTTCCAGATTTTCAGACTTTTATGTTGCCGTTGTTAACTGAGTTAGCAGATGGAAAAGAACACGAATTAAAAGATTTATATGTGACCTTAGCGCAAAAGTTAAACCTTACGGAGCAAGATAAAGATGAATTGCTTCCTAGTGGAAAGCAGCGAGTTTATCATTCCCGCATTGGCTGGGCGCGTACTTACCTTAAAAAAGCAGAGCTACTTCATACCGTAAAGCGAGGGCGCTTTGTTATTACAACTGCGGGTAAAGCGTTACTGAATACAAACCCTCAATCCATCAATAAAAAAATGCTTGAACAATATCCATCTTATATGGAGTTTCTGCAGTTAAGTAAATCCAGTCAAAAAGAAAGCCAGGTAACACAAAGTCAGAATCTAATTATTGATGATAAAAACGAATTAACGCCCACCGAACAGATATCGGTTTCATTTAAAACCATTCAAAGCGAACTAGTAGACGAGTTATTAGATGTAATTCGAGTAAGCTCTCCACAATTTTTTGAAACCTTAGTTGTCGATTTAATGTTAGCCATGGGATATGGCGGTTGGAGTAAAGAGTCGGGTAAAGCAACACAGTTTTCATCTGATGGGGGCATCGATGGAATTATTAATGAAGATCCGCTAGGCCTAGATACTATTTACCTGCAAGCTAAGCGCTATAGCGAAAATAACACGGTAGGCCGCCCAGATATTCAAGCATTCTCTGGTGCCCTCGATATGCAACGCTCACGCAAAGGAGTGTTTATTACCACCTCAAAATTTAGCAGAGACGCATTGGAATATGTGCAACTCATAGAGAAAAAAATTGTATTGATAGACGGTCAACAGTTAGCCGAGATGATGATCAAATACAATTTAGGCGTATCGGTTAAAGACACCTACCAAATCAAAACAATCGATACTGATTATTTTAATGAAGACCAATAGAGAAGTGAGAAGCCTACGAAAAATTGTGGTAATTTCATGCTAGTTATTTCAGATAAATATCTGAAAATATGACTTAAACGGATGTAAACATGGATCAACATACAACACCTGAAGCGCAAGCCAGAATAGTTATAGATGCCAAACTAGTTGAAGCTGGTTGGATTATCCAAGATAAAAAGCGCATGAATCTTTATGATGGTAAAGAAGGCATTCATGGTGTTGCCGTGCGTGAAATGGATACCTCAACAGGTCCAGTTGATTATATGTTGTTTATTGATGGTAAAGCTTGTGGTGTATTGGAAGCGAAAAAAGATGGTGTTTCTTTAGGTGGCGTGGCTGAACAGAGTGGTCGTTATAGCTTATCCCAATCAGCTTTTACTCAGCGCTGGTTAGACCCTTTACCTTTTACTTACGAAGCAACCAGTCAATCGATTCGTTTCTGTGATTACCGTGATCCTAAAGCACGCAGTCGCCGATGACTTTGTACCCCCGAATGTACCACTAAAAACCTGACTGTCAACGAACGTTATCGAATGTAAAATGCATAAAAAAACCCGCTAAAGCCGTTTTTATTGGCTTTGCGGGTTGTTTTCGTCTCTTTTAGAGCTTATGGTTGGTGGAGCTGGCGGGAGTTGAACCCGCGTCCAGAAGACGTCAACCGTCGGTACTACATGCTTATTTTGTCTTTTATTTAACTACGTGGAACTCCGACAAACAGGATTTCGTTGCAGCTGGCCTAATACTGTTTCGCGGTTCACCCTTAGACAAGGTTCCCTCGCTATTCTGCTGGGATGACCTTCCGAACCTCTACTAGCAGAAAGAGTATGAGTGGAAGGGCTTAGCCGGTTATTAAGCGGCTAGAGCGTAGTTTTCGTCGTTTGCGACTATTTAAATGCGGCTTTTTACGAGGCAAACCGCTCCTCGACATGCACCTAAAGCGTCTAGAATCCTGTCGAATCCAAAATCAGCCCCAAAGTGGCGTTGGTTGCAAACCACCAACACCGTGATTCTATCACAGGCTAACCATCGAAGAACAATCAATAAGCGCAAATATTTAAACATTTATGTGCTTTTTATGATTATAACTGAGTCTTTGTTTGTAAATTAACCGATTCGACGTTCTCGGTGGCTGTTCGCTTTCCAGCTGAGTAGTCAAAATTGAGCTGATTGAATATTGTTTAAATTATATGCAATTCACACGAGTATAGATTTATGTGAAATATGTTAACTAAAAAGCATAATTTCGTAAATTGTCATCTAACTCCCTAGTTTAAAGGGGGAGCTGGTTTCGGAGGAGGAATAAGAGATTGATTGACTATTGACTAGGTGCAAAGCAAAAGTAATATGTTCGGCTTTGAGTTTTATGAAAACGTTATCTTAGGTAGTGAAGATATGAAAAGTTTGTCACGCTTTATTGTTGTGCTGTGTGTGTCTATTGTCGGTTTGATCTTACTTGGTTGCGGTGCTGAAACCAAGCAAACACAAACCATTAGTCAAGAGTCTAATAAAAAAGTACTTATTTTTAGTAAAACCGCTGGTTGGCGGCATAAGTCTATTGAACCTGGGACAGAGCTACTGTCAAAGGCACTAACAGAACAAGGTATAGAGGTGGTGGCATCCGAAGATGCGGCTATTTTTAATGACACTAATCTTGCAGAATTTTCAGCATTAGTGTTTTTAAATACTACTGGCGATATTCTAAATGAGCCACAACAGATAGCGATGGAGCGTTATATTCAAGCCGGTGGCGGCTTTGTAGGTATCCACGCTGCTACCGACACCGAGTGGGGCGGAGATTGGATTTGGTACCGGCGTTTAGTGGGTGGGGTGTTCGCTGGACATCCCAATGTGCCGTCTAATGTACAAACAGCGCGCATTCAAGTCATTAATAAAAATCATCCTGCGACTCAACATTTGCCAGATAACTTTTTGATTGTAGATGAATGGTATGACTTTAAGAGTTTGTCTGATCGCCGTGTTGATTTAATGAAAGTAGATGAAGGCTCCTACAACGGAGGTGGCCACAATGGTTATCACCCAATTGCTTGGTATCACGACTTTGATGGTGGCCGTTCGTTTTATACCGGTATAGGGCATAACGCCGATAACTTTAAAGATGCGCAGTATATTCAGCATCTGTTGGGCGGTATTGAATATGCTATTGGTGACAACCAACGAGATTATGCTCACTCTAGGCCTGAACCAAACCGTTTTGTAAAGGAAACATTAGTCTCTGGCCTCAATGAGCCAGTAAGTCTAGATATTACCTCAGATGGTAAACATGTGATCTTTGTGGAGCGACGAGGGCAGGTTAATTGGGTAGATACTGAATCTGGCGATGCGCAAGAAATCGGTAAAATCGAGGTGTTTTCAGAAAAAGAATTTGGTCTATTGACTGTGGCTCTGGATCCTAGTTTTGCCAGTAATCAACATGTGTATTTTATGTATAACGTAGTGCCTGAAGGCGCAGGTCTTGGGCCAATGCAGCGGGTGTCGAGATTTACATTGGTGGACGGCAAATTGTCGCTGGGATCTGAAGTGAAAATGCTTGAGAGCATTAATGAAGATAGCTGCTGCCATACTGGCGGTAATATGGAGTTTGATGACAAAGGTAACTTATTTATTGCTTTTGGTGATAATTCTAATCCTTTTGAAGCTTTTGGTGTGGGGCCGGCTGATTTTAGAGAAGGCCGTCAAGCCCACGATGCGTATCGTTCTTCAGCGAACACTCAAGATTTTCGTGGAAAGGTGCTACGTATTACCCCGCAACCTGACGGTAGTTATCAAATCCCCGAAGGTAACTTGTTCAAGGATTCCGCTATAGGTCGACCAGAAATATATGTAATGGGAGCTCGCAACCCTTACACCTTGGCTTATGATGAAGTAGAAAGCACCTTATATTTTGGCGACGTAGGCCCAGATAGCAAAGCGTATGACGAGCAACATGGTCCTAAAGGTTATGACGAAGTAAACCGTGTTAGGCAAGCGGGTAACTTTGGCTGGCCACTATTTATTGGCAATAACAAAGCTTATCGTCAGTTTAATTACCAAACAAACGTAGCGGGCAAATGGAATAATCCGCTCAAACCTAAAAATACCTCACCTAACAACACTGGTGCCGAATGGTTGCCGCCGGCTCAATCAGCCTTCATTTGGTACCCTTACGGTCAATCAGAGGAGTTTTTAGAATTAGGCACAGGCTCGCGTAATGCATTAGTGGCTGGAGTGTATCGCAGCCACGAAGGTGAGGGCGCATTGCCTAGTTATTATGATGGTGGGTTGTTTATTTCTGATTTTATGCGCCGCTGGATCAAAGTGGTGTTTACCGACAAAAATGGCGACATATACAAGATCGAAGAGTTTGCGCCAGATGCAGAGTTTCATGCACCTTTAGACGTGAAATTTAGTCGACAAGGACATCTTTACGCTTTGGAGTACGGGTCGAAATGGTTTGCCGCTAATCCTGACTCTGAATTATCGCGTATTGTGTATACCGGTGACGGCAACAGAAACCCAGTGGCTAAAATTTCAGTGGCTGAAATACAACAAACTGCACCTATCACTATTGCCGTTTCAGCTAAAAATTCAGAGGATCCAGACAACGATCCTTTAACCTATAACTGGTCACTATTATTGCTCGCCCCAGAGCAAGATCCCGAGCAAGCTGGCGCTAGCGCAGGTCAACATAATGAAGGGCTAGAAACAAGTTACGCAATTAGTGAAAACGGCAAATACCTATTGACCCTAACCGTTACCGACATTGAGAATGCTAGCCACACTGTGCAGCAAATTATCGAGGTGGGTAATACACCGCCAAAGGTTAGTATCAGTGTGCAAGGTAATCAGGATTTTATTTGGCCGAATGTGGTGTCGCAGCAATATGAGGTGACTGTTTCCGATCATGAAGATGGTCAGATCAAGCAAAATTCGACTGAGCTTGAACGGGTAAATATTGCCTTGGTTAAGGCCCAAGATAATCCGGTAAAGGCAGTAGGCCATTTGGCGAATGACCCCTTTGGCCCCGGTCGTGCCGCCACTAAAAAGCATGTGTGTATTGGTTGTCACCAAGAGCAAGCCGCGTCAATCGGGCCGTCTTTTCAGGCGATTGCCGATAAATATTCTAGTTTAGATGATCCCATTCAGTACTTAAAAGGCACTATCACTGCTGGTAGTTCGGGTAAGTGGGGAGAGCATCAAATGCCGGCTCATGACTTCTTATCTGACGAAGTATTGAGCACCTTAACCCAATATATTTTGTTAAATAAATCTAAAGCACCGAGTTTACCCTTGTCTGGCGAGTTGCCAAAAGTCACGGCCGACGGAGATTACGAGTTACAAGCTGAGTATACAGACAATGGAGCCTTAGGGTTGTCTGCTATTACCACCAAAAGCGCTCATCAGTTTTATTCGGCTACTCGTCAAGCTAAGGACATCTTTGCCTCGATTAGTAACAAAAAAGGCCTGACCTTCGATGGTGGCGGGCCTTCAGTTATTATGTCAGGAGCGAAAGCGGTGTTGCCTTTAGGTGAATTTGACTTGACCCAAGTTAAAGGGCTTAAAGTAACCCAAAAATATATAGAAGGTTTGTCTGAAGACGCGCTATTTGAGCTAAGAGTGGGCAGTGCTAAAGGTAAAGTTATTGCTAAAAACACCTTCAACTATACTGATGTTGAATTGTTTAGCTTGGTCACTATGGAGATGATGTTTGCGCCTATCTCAGAAACAACGCCATTGTTCTTGACCGTTACTTTGCCAGATGCAAAACAAGATACCGGTACAGCGAGCATATTCTCTGTGACGTTTTTACGAGACCAATTTTAGCAACTAGTGTTGTGTACATGAGCTAAATTTTTAGATTTAAGGTCATCTAATAAATGTAGCGCCAACGTAGTGTGTTGGCGCTTTTGTTATTTTCAATTCGTTTTTTCATTTTCACCTAATGCTTTACACATTAAAGGCCAAATAAGCAACGAACCGAGCACAAACATGCCGCTTATCCTCGGGTTATATTTGCCATTATTAATACTCGGCAATTAGCAATAGCAAGTATTTTTTTATGCAGAATGTTTCATCATACGTTCTTTGTCCCGGGCCCAATCACGGTCTTTGACTGCGTCGCGTTTATCGTGCTCATGTTTACCTTTACCCAAGCAAACTTCGACTTTTACCCAGTTTTTCTTCCAATACATGGCGGTTGTAACGATAGAGTATCCTTGGCGTTCTACTGAACCAATTAACTTGTCTAACTCGCGTTTTTTAAGTAACAATTTACGTTTGCGAGTGGCGTCACAGACCACATGACTCGAAGCTTGATTAAGGGCTTGTATAGTTGAACCAATCAGAAATGCTTCACCTTTTTCAATAGTGACGTAACTTTCTGAAATATTAACTTTACCAGAGCGAATGCTTTTTACTTCCCAGCCTTGCAATGCCATACCGCATTCGAATTTATCTTCAAGGTTGTATTGGTGGCGGGCTTTTTTATTCAGCGCAATGGTGTTATTTGTGGATTTGGAGTTCTTTTTCTTCATAGGGCGGTATTATAGAGATTGTATGAAGTGGTACAACATAAATTCTATGTTATTGAAAAAGTAATGGATTTAAACGACTTATGTTAATCTACTAGGTTTCTGAATCTTGACCAATTAGGGAGTGCGAATGGCCATTGTATCTCGCAGCGCGTTAGTTGCTTACAATGCTGAATCAATGTTTGATTTGATTAATGACGTACAGTTGTACCCAGAGTTCATCCCTGGGTGTGCTGAAACAAAGGTTTTACAACAAGACAACAACAATATGCGGGCTTCAATATTAATTTCTAAGGCTGGGGTTAAACAGTGGTTTACCACTCATAACACCTTAAAGCGTGGTGAATTTATTCAAATGAATCTAGTCGATGGTCCGTTTTCTCGTCTATCAGGCGGTTGGACAATTTTACCTTTGAGCGAGTCGGGGTGTAAGATCGAGCTAAATTTAGATTTCGCTTTTTCAAGTAGTTTGATTGAAATGGCTTTTGGGCGAGTGTTTAATTCAATTGCTGCCAACATGGTGGTTGCTTTTACTGATCGCGCCAAACAGGTATATGGGTAAAGATATGACTGATCAACAAATATCTATTGAAGTTGCATATGCTACACCTGAAAAACAAGCGTTGCTTGAAGTGGTCATCGAGCAAGGCACGAGTGTTGAGGAAGCTATTGCGGCATCAGGTATCGTAAAACGTTTCCCCGAAATAGATCTTGAGGTGTTAAAGGTTGGAATTTGGAATCGCACTTGTAAACTGAGTGACTTACCTAAAAAAGGTGACAGAATCGAAATCTATCGTCCTCTTATTGCTGATCCCAAAGAAGCGAGACGCCGCAGAGCAGAAAAAGCCAAAGACGAAGGCCGAGCTAATAAAGTCACTGGTGGTAGAGCTTGAGTAACACCTATTAAAATCTCAATCCTAAGGCTTCACATATAAACTTTTGCAATGGTTGCGCACGTCCAAAACGGCTGGCCACCATTTTGCAAAAATCAGGCTGATATAAGTCATTCTCATTAAGTGGGCAAATAGCAATAAAGTCTTTGCGCTTTATCTCTTCAATTAATTGATGCTCTTTATCATAACCTTTAGGTGGACGAGTGAGCTTGTTACCAGCCATTTCATAAAATTCAGTAAAAGGTTGATGTTCAACTGCATCTAAGTAGGGACCAGGTTTAATCACAATGTGATCTCGTATCGCTGCTAACGAATCTCTGTCAGGATGCCAAGTACCAACGGCTAAAAAAATCTCATCAGGCGCTATATGTACATAAAATCCAGGAGCATGCACATCCTTGCCCACCTCATGACGAAACTGAATACCCACATTGGTTTTATAAGGCGATTTATCTTTAGAAAATCTTACATCACGATAGACTCGCATGAGGGAGCCCCCTACTTTTTTGGGGCTGGCCTCGTAATGGGGTGAGATAAGACGGATCCATTGATCCATTTGTTCAATAAATGCAAGGGCAGGGGTGCGCACATTATCTTCATATTGTTGTTTATGATCGTTAAACCAGTCGCGATTATTATTGTTTTGTAAGTCTCGTAAGAACTTCATTAATGCTGGTTCGAAGTGTGTAAACACGGTCATTCTTCCTTAATAGCTAAGCTTAGTATTTTTTACGTTGTAAACCGGTAGTGGCCAAAATCTTGGCTGAAATTTCTTCTATTGAGTAGCGTGTACTATTCAAAAAGGGAATTTTTTCTTTACGGTATAAGTTCTCAACTTCTCGTAATTCCATGCGACATTGTTGCAATGATGCATATTTACTGTGGGCACGTCTTTCTGAACGAATTTGGTGTAGTCTGTCTGCTTGAATAGTCAGTCCAAAAAGTTTGTCTTTAAAGCGTCGCAACGATGCTGGTAAACGTAAGATGTCGCCCATGTCGTCTTCAGTAAAAGGGTAATTAGCGGCTTTTATACCGTATTGTAACGCTAAATAAAGACTGGTTGGGGTTTTACCTGAGCGCGATACCCCGACTAAAATGATATCTGCTTCGTGATAATCTTTAAGGTTAGAGCCATCATCATTCGCTAACGCATAGTTGACCGCTTCAATACGAATGTCATAAGTCTTTTCATGAATACTATGAGTACGGTGTTTTTCTGGTTTAGAAGGCACCCCTAGTACTTTTTCCAACGGGGCCACAAACTGGTCCAGAAAGTTGTAATTTATGCCCACCGATTTAGACACAATCTTGCGCACTTCAGTATTAACTATTGTGTAAAACACTAAAGGTCGTTGATCATCATCTTGAAAACTTTCAGATATTTTTCGAACTACCTCATTGGCTTCTTCAGGAGTTTCAACGAATGGAATTGTGATGTGTTTAAACTCAATCGTAAACAGGGAAAGCAATGCGTGGCCAAAAACCTCCGCAGTAATGGCTGTTCCATCCGAAATATAATAGGCAGTTCTCAAAACATTTCCTTAACATTGTTGTAATTTAATTACGAAAAATAATAAAATTTTACTTTTATAACAACAACATTCTAAAATCCCCCTATCAAATGTAAAGGCGTTATAAGGATGTCGTTTTTTATACTGTTTTTAACAGTTTAATCTAAGACGTTTGCCTAACCTAACACGATTATTAAATTACCAAACAATCATTTGGAGAAAGTGAGAATGCAAGAACACGTTTTGTGGTACCAGCAACTGGGTATGGGTGATGTCGGGGTCGTTGGAGGCAAAAACGCGTCGTTGGGTGAGATGATTTCAAATTTGGCGAATGCAGGAGTGCAAGTTCCAGGAGGTTTTGCGACTACTTCTCATGCATTTAATTTATTTCTCGAACAAAGTGGTTTAGAAGCGCGAATTCATGAATTGTTAGATAACCTTGATGTTGACGACATTGCCGCTTTAGGTGTGGCAGGTGAAACTATTCGCAACTGGATTATTGAGACACCATTTTTACCTGATATGGAAAATGCCATACGTACTGCGTTTGTTACGTTACAAGGCGAAGCCGGTGAAGAAGCCTCGTTTGCGGTGCGTTCGTCGGCAACGGCGGAAGATATGCCAGATGCGTCTTTTGCTGGACAACAAGAGACATTTCTAAACGTAAAAGGTTACGACTCAGTTATGGTCGCAATCAAACATGTATTTGCATCTTTATTCAACGATAGAGCAATTTCTTATCGCGTACACCAAGGTTACGACCATAAAGGTGTGGCATTGTCGGCTGGTATTCAGAGAATGGTCCGCAGTGATTGTGCGTCTTCTGGTGTAATGTTTTCAATCGATACAGAGTCAGGTTTTGAAGATGTTGTTTTTATCACATCATCTTATGGCCTAGGTGAAATGGTAGTGCAAGGTGCGGTCAACCCAGATGAGTTTTATGTACACAAACCCACTTTACAAAAAGGTGTGCCTGCTGTTGTACGTAGAAATCTTGGCAGCAAACTCACCAAAATGATTTATTCAGAAGACTTGGAACACGGCAAACAGGTCGAAATTGTGGATATCGATGCCGCTGACAGTCGTCAATATTCCCTAAGCGATGAAGAGATAATGGAATTGGCCAAACAGGCGGTCATTATCGAAAAGCATTACCAACGGCCAATGGACATTGAATGGGCTAAAGATGGTATAGATGGCAAACTGTATATCGTACAAGCTCGTCCAGAGACGGTACGCAGCCGTGAAGATATCCAAGTCATTGAACGTTTTATGCTTAAAGGCAAAGCGAAAACCGTGTGTGAAGGGCGAGCCATTGGTCACAAAATTGGTGCTGGCGTAGCAAAAGTGCTCAAAGGCGTGGAAGAAATGGATAAGATCCAGCCAGGAGATGTATTAGTCACTGACATGACCGATCCTGATTGGGAGCCAATAATGAAAAAAGCCTCTGCAATTGTAACCAACCGTGGTGGACGAACTTGTCATGCGGCCATTATTGCTCGAGAGTTAGGTATTCCTGCGGTAGTGGGCTGTGGCAATGCGACAGCTTCTGTCGAAAATGGTGACAAAATTACTGTGTCTTGTGCTGAGGGGGATACGGGCTTTATATACGGTGATGTATTGGACTTTGACGTGGTCACCTCGAGAATCGACGCAATGCCTAATATTCCTCTCAAAGTGATGATGAATGTGGGTAATCCCGATAGAGCTTTTGACTTTGCGCGTTTACCTCATGCTGGCGTAGGTTTGGCAAGACTTGAGTTTATTATTAACCGTATGATTGGCGTGCATCCAAAAGCACTGCTTGATTTCGATAATCAACCTGATGAATTAAAAGAAGAAATTAGCGATATGATGGCTGGCTATGCGTCACCAGTAGAATTTTATATCGAAAAATTAGTTGAAGGTATTTCTACTATTGCAGCGGCGTTTTCACCTGAAAAAGTTATTGTAAGAATGTCTGATTTTAAATCCAATGAATATTTTAATTTAGTCGGGGGGTATCAGTACGAACCAGACGAAGAAAACCCAATGCTTGGCTTCCGTGGCGCCAGTCGTTATATTTCAGATGATTTTAGACAATGTTTTGCTTTGGAATGTGAAGCCATAAAGCGAGTTCGCAATAAAATGGACTTAACTAATGTTGAGATCATGATCCCCTTTGTTCGTACCTTAGAAGAGGGGGCTAAAGTACTAGAACTACTTGCTGAAGAGGGCTTAGTACAAGGTGAAAACGGCTTACGTGTAATAATGATGTGTGAACTACCGTCAAATGCTCTTTTGGCTGACCAATTTTTAGATATGTTTGATGGCTTTTCAATTGGCTCTAATGACTTAACTCAACTAACGCTAGGTTTGGACCGTGATTCTGGATTAATCGCCCATCTGTTTGATGAGCGTAATCCTGCGGTAAAAGCTTTGTTATCGATGGCAATACAAGCCGCGAAAAAGCGTGGTAAGTATGTCGGGATTTGTGGCCAAGGCCCTTCTGATCATGAAGATTTAGCACAGTGGTTGGTAGAGCAAGGTATTGATAGTGTTTCGCTTAATCCTGATTCTGTAGTAGAAACCTGGTTGTACTTAGGTGAAAAACACGGATAACACCAATAACTGTTGATCAAAAAAGCCGCTTAACAACTCGTCCAAGCGGCTTTTTTGTCCCTATTGAAATACTCTCTAACTTCTAAGTTTTCTGTCCAAAATCATTTTATCTAACTTGCGCGCCGATCTAGACATACCGTTTTGGCAGGTCCTTAACCAATCTCTGGCTTTGGGCACATCGTAACTGAGCATTAATAAGCCTAATAACAACACAAACATCGAACCGGGCAGAATAAAAAACACTACGCCAAACAAGGCTAGCAGGCTACCCAATACGATTCGTAATTTCTTCTTCATCTTATTACCCCTAGTTGAATGCGGTTAGTTGATTGGTTAAGCATATACCAAGTTGTTTTTTACTGAAAATTTCAGTTGTTACAAACTATTTAATGCCGAACAGATCTAGAACACTGATGTTCATTTTGGGTATAATTGATGCTCTATTTTTTCAACGATGATTGAATTTTCCCTATGCTGCCAGCGTTAGACACCCAAGCTCTTATTGAAAACCACTATCAGGACTTTTTATCCGACTTAACTAAGTCCAAATTTTCTGGTGATATTGAGTATAGCTATGGGAGCCGTTTGGCGGTGTCTACCGATAATTCAATTTATCAACAGTTGCCTCAAGCAGTGGTATTTCCCAAAAGTCTTGATGATTTGTCATTGATAGGTCAAACCGCAAATACTTATCAAACAGTCAAATTTTCAGCCCGAGGTGGTGGTACAGGCACTAATGGCCAATCACTTACTAGCGGTATCATTGTTGATGTGTCGCGGTATATGAATCAAGTTTTAGAAGTCAATGCTGAGCAAGGATGGGCAAGAGTCCAGGCAGGGGTGGTCAAAGATCAGCTAAATGAAGTGTTAAAGCCCTTGGGATTCTTTTTTGCGCCTGACTTGTCTACCAGTAATAGAGCTACTGTGGGCGGCATGATCAGTACTGATGCTTCAGGGCAAGGCTCTTTGGTATACGGTAAAACCAGCGATCATATTTTGGCTCTGACGTCAGTTATGGCAGACGGAACAATTCTAAATACCGCTCCAATGGCAATTGATGACGCAAAAGTGTTGAGCCAAGAACACACGCCTATGGCTAAAGTAACCCAACAGTTATTGGATACTTGTTTGGGAAAACGCCAGCAAATCATAGATAAATTTCCTCGCTTGAACCGCTTTTTAACGGGTTATGATTTGGAAAATACGCTGAATGAGGATTTATCTGTATTTGATATGAGCCGAGTTATTACTGGCTCTGAAGGCTCTTTGGTTTTTGTGGCGGAAGCGAAAGTGAATATCACGCCTATCGCTAAGTTTAAAGCATTGGTTAATGTTAAATATGATTCATTCGAATCCGCACTGCGACATGCACCTAGTATGGTTGCTGCCAATGCCACGTCAGTAGAAACGGTAGACAGTAATGTACTCAATATGGCGAAGCAGGACATTATTTGGCATTCAGTCGATAGTTTGATTACTGAAGTCGAGGGTAAAACTGTACTTGGTTTAAACATGGTCGAGTACAACAGTAATGACCAAGCTGATATCGAACAAAAAATAGCTATATTAAGCGCCAATTTAGACTCCGCGGAAAACCTAGGAGTCATTGGTTATCAAATTACCTACGATAAAGCCGACATTCAGAAAATTTACGCCATGCGTAAAAAGTCAGTGGGATTATTGGGCAAAATAAAAGGTTCTAAAAAACCGATAGCATTTGTTGAGGACACCGCCGTACCACCGGAAAATTTAGCCGATTTTATCATGGAATTTCGGGCGTTATTAGATGGTAAGGGCTTAAAATACGGGATGTTTGGTCATGTGGATGCGGGCGTCTTACATGTACGTCCAGCGCTGGACTTATGCGAACCAGAGCAAGAAGCCATGGTGCCGGAAATTTCTGACCAAGTAGTGGCCTTAGTCGCTAAATATGGTGGTTTGATGTGGGGAGAACACGGTAAAGGTTACCGCAGTGAATATGGTCCGCAATTTTTTGGAGAGGAGTTATTCACTGAGCTGAGAAAAATTAAGAGCGTTTTTGACCCTCTTAACAAAATGAATCCTGGAAAAATTTGCACTCCATTAGATTCGACAGAGTCTTTGGTGAAAGTCTCAGATCAAAAACGTGGTGAGTTTGACCGTCAAATTCCCATAGAGGTGAGAAGTTCGTTTAAACCAACCATGAGCTGTAATGGCAACGGATTATGCTTTAATTACGATACCACTTCTCCAATGTGCCCGTCATTTAAGATCACCGGTGACAGACGTCATAGCCCTAAAGGTCGTGCCAGTATGGTGCGAGAGTGGTTGAGGCTTTTGTCAAAACAAAACATAGATGTAAACGCATTAGAGCATAACGAAGATCCACCTAGTTGGTTTGAACGTTTTAGAAATTCCACTGATAAAAGAGTGGCCGATGATTTCTCTCATGAAGTACTAGAGGTGATGGAAGGCTGTTTGGCGTGTAAGGCTTGCACAAGCCAATGCCCTGTCAGTGTGGATGTGCCTGGATTTAAGTCGCGTTTTTTAAGTATGTATTATCAACGTTACATGCGCCCAGCCAAAGACCACTTAGTGGGGAATATTGAAACCATGGTGCCTTTAATGGCAAGAGTACCGGGATTCATTAATTTTTTCTTGCGTCAAAATTGGGTGAAACAAACTATTCGCAAAACAGTTGGTTATCTAGATACGCCTATTTTGTCGCAACCCACGCTTAGTGAAAGATTGAATGGTGACTTAACCACGCAATTTAATTTAGAAGCACTACAAAAATTAGACCCAAGTCAGTTGGCCAAAAAAGTGTGTATTGTGCAGGACCCTTTTACGAGTTTTTACGATGCAAGCGTAATTGAATCTTTAGTTTCACTGATTACAAAGCTAGGTTACGAACCCGTGTTACTGCCTTTTATGCCAAACGGTAAACCGCAACATGTAAAAGGGTTTTTAACGCAATTTGCTAAGACGGCAAAAACTGCTGCAGATTTGTTGAATCAGTTAGATGAACTGGACCTGCCTATGATAGGTGTCGACCCCTCAATGGTGCTGTGTTATCGCGACGAATATACTAAAACTTTGGGCGCCGCTCGGGGTGAATTTAAGGTGCAACTCGTGCACGAATGGTTGTTGCAACTTGAGCTCCCAAAAGTTAACGCAAACACTCGTCAAAATTATGCTCTGTTTGGTCACTGTAGCGAAAAAACCGCATTGCCAGCTAGTGAACAACAATGGCAACAAATTTTCGAGAAAACAGGCCTTAGTCTAACGGCTGTCTCAGTTGGTTGTTGCGGGATGGCGGGGACATTTGGTCACGAAGCGAGTCATATCGAAGAATCCACCGGAATATACCAATTAAGTTGGCAACAGGCAGTCAGTCAATATCAGCCAGAACAAATAGTAGCAACCGGTTATTCTTGCCGTAGTCAGGTGGCAAGGTTTGAGAAGTTTAAACCTAAACATCCGTTACAAATATTGGCGATGAGTTTAAGTTAGAGCGGAATCAAAGGTTTATTGCTGATTTCACACCAGGCAGTGCTGTGAATATATCGAATTAATTAAGTATAAGGAGGATAGATTGCAAAACATGGATCTATTTGATGAGCCTGAATGTACGCCGATCAATGTGATCGATTACGATGGGCTGGTGGAATACCATGGATTGCTTATCCCAGCTGTACAGGCCAATTATTATTTTGATGTGTTGCTTGAAAAAATTGAATGGAAAAGTGACCAAGCCAATATTTTTGGTAAGCAGATCCTAACCAAGCGTAAAGTGGCTTGGTATGGTGATAAGCCTTTTAGCTATACGTATTCTAACGCGACAAAACTAGCATTGCCCTGGATTGATGAATTGCTTGAACTTAAAAGTATTGTTGAAGAAAAGACTGGGGCTAGCTTTAATTCTTGTTTACTCAATTTATACCACAGTGGTGAAGAAGGCATGGCTTGGCACAGCGATGCTGAAAAGGACTTATTGAAAAACGGGGAGATAGGCTCGTTAAGTCTTGGGGCCCAGCGAAAGTTCTCCTTTAAACATAAACGCAGTCAAAAAAACGTTTCACTATTGCTACAACACGGCAGCTTATTAGTCATGAAAGGCGAAACACAAAGCCATTGGTTACATCGACTACCGCCCACCAAAACAGTGAATACCCCAAGAGTGAACCTAACCTTTAGAACCATTGATGAGACTCAATTTGCCAGTTGCTGATAAGTGATAGGACGGGGTTAGTAGATAGAGTCTAGGAAATAGAGGCTAGCTAAAAGCAAAAGCAAAAGCAAAAGCAAAAGCTTTCCACATTCCCTTGAACAACGCATCATTCCCACTTTAGCGGAATGATGTGTTATGACTTGTCAATCCTCTTCTACCGCAATTTGCTATAACCGTGAAGTCGGGCTGTGAGTCATAAGTGTCTGTTTTTGCACAATTAAGTTAGTGTTGATTCTTAATCTTCTATATACCAATGACCATTATTCACAAGTAGGGTCAAAAGCGCAGTAAAATCTTGGTGTTGACTATATTGAATTTCACCTACTGTTTCAGAAATGAACGGCTCTGATAAAAACTTTTTGACTATATCAGCCGATGCAGCGGGGCCAGAATAAGACTCACCTTCTATGTAAAAAGTAAATGTCTGAATAGAAAGTTTGTCGATAGTCGTAGGCTCTACAAATATAGGTTTGACCCCTAAATTACGATGGAAATATTCGCCGCTATTGAGCATGTCGATAATGGCTTGTTGGGAAAACTCTTCGATTTGTTGGTTTGACTCATCATCTGCTTTTTTGTTGTCGCTTAAAAATACCGGTAACCATTGATCAAATTGCTCGCTCTGCAACATTTGCATTAACAACGCTTTGAATTGTGCAACTTCTTGTTGTTTGATTTCACCTGTGAATTCGCGGGGGGATAACGCTTCATCTTTGTAACGTTGAGTCAAAGTGTTGTGGTCAATAGCGTAATCAGCAAAGGACGACAGCATTTCTTGTTGGGAAGGGGCTCTAAAACCTACCGAATAATTCATACAGGGCTCTAGTGCTACGCCATTGTGTGGATGATTGGCTGGGATATAAATGATATCTCCAGCGCTGAGTACTTCGTCTATTATAGGCTCGAAACCTGTCACCTGAGATAAATCACGATGGGGTCTAATTGTTTCGTAGTGGCTAGGTAAGCCTACCTGCCAGCGTCTGCTGCCCTTTCCTTGAATAATAAATACGTCGTACTGGTCGAGGTGCGGGCCAACACCCGCTCCAGTGTTTGAATAACTCACCATTAAATCATCCATACGCCACACAGGAATAAA
This sequence comes from Paraglaciecola sp., assembly GCF_039964565.1. Taxonomy (GTDB): domain Bacteria; phylum Pseudomonadota; class Gammaproteobacteria; order Enterobacterales; family Alteromonadaceae; genus Paraglaciecola. The sequence goes on along the minus strand of NZ_JBDVXF010000021.1, from coordinate 51,217 downwards.
ATCAAAGGTGTTCATTAAACTATCGGCGTCTGGCACATAATGGTCTACTGATTGCACCAGTAAACTCCATTGGCCTAAACAGTGGCTGTTTATATCATCATAAGGGCCGTGTTCGACCGCCCATTTGCCGTCTTGATTATTGACAATTCGCGAATCTACCGATTCTTCTTCGGTTAAGCCCGCAAGCTCATGTTCATCAATGGGATCTTGGAAATCCTTAAATCCTTGCCGAATTAACAGTGGTTTTTGTTGCCAATAATCTCTAAGAAAAACTGCAATATCGATATTTTGTAATTTGTACATCTTTATCCAATGAGTTGTTTACGGCCTAGTAACCAATAGGTATTGACTAAACCTAAGCCTTTAATTTCTATTTCCCCTCGTTTGGTGTAATCGAAGGTACTTTTTGTTAGCTCGTAAGTAGATTGTGTGGTTTGAATTTTATTGCATAAACCATGACTTTCCATGCGTGATGCTAGATTAACTGCTTCACCCCACATGTCATAGCTGAATTTGTTTTTACCTATTATCCCAGCAATCACCTCACCGCAGCCAATACCAATGCGTAGTCCTGTTTTTAAGTCGTATTTTTTGCTGATTTTTTGAAATGCCTGTTGCATTTCTAATGCACAAAAACAGCATTGGATGGCATGTAATGAGTTGGCTTTGGGTAATCCACCAGCGGCCATGTATCCATCACCGCTGGTTTTGATTTTTTCTAAGCCATACTTGAGTGATAACTCGTCGAAGGTGCAAAATGTCTCATTTAATATCTTTACTAATTCCTGTGGTGTATGTGTTCTACAAATAGGCGTGAAGTTTTGAATATCCGCAAATAAGATGCTGGCCTGGGCGAAATAGTCTGCGATTAAATGAGGGGAGCTTTTTAGGCGTTGCGCAATACTATTGGGTAGAATATTTAACAGTAGCTGTTCGGAGCGCTTTTTCTCTAGGGCTAGTTTTTTCCAGCTGCGGTTGACGTTTTTCTGAATATGAAAGCTACAAAGTAAGCTGGCTAACGCCAATAGGCCGGCACTCGCAAATTTGAAACTTTGCTGTGCGCTGTTGTATTGAGTCGTTACATTTAGTTGATAATAAGTTTCTGTGAGTAAAAACAAACCGGTAAACAGTATTGAGAATGCCCATTTTAACTTTGTTTCTTGTTCGGTAAAAAAGAACGGGCAACAGACAACTGCCAACAAATAGAAAAAGTGGATGTACAAGTCCATTTGCCATAAAAAACAAGTGATTAAGAGATTCAATATGTAGACAATAATTAACCAGGTTTTAGCCAGTAAATAACAAGACGCGTGATTTAAGAAAGGAACAAATACCAGTAAAGTGATCGTTGAACCAGTGATTAATAATTGAAAATTACCAGCTTGATCCCAAAACCATAAAGCGCCGGGAATTTGGCAAAGTGAAACCACTATAACCAAAAAGGCAATAACATTGGTGATTCGAACGGGGGTAAAGTATTCATGTGGGTAACTGGCAATTCCAGCAGATACCCACATTCTTAAAAAACGTTTGAGCATTTTAAATTCCTTTTAAAAATCGAACTAACTAATACCTGTGTGCTGTTATTTACTGCTCAATATCGACGGGGTATTAAGTATAGTCTTTAACCGATTTTTAGGGAGTATTAATACTCAACTTTATTCTTCGTCTAAACCTTCTACAAATTCAATAGCCCGGCCAATATAGTTAGCTGGAGTGAGTGTTTTAAGTTGTGCCTTGGCGCTGTCGGGTAGCGCTAAAGTATCAATAAAATCAGCCATAATTTGTTGGTTGACTTTTTTACCACGGGTTAACTCTTTGAGTTTTTCGTAGGGCTTTTCAATACCATATCGACGCATGACGGTTTGTACGGGTTCGGCCAATAATTCCCAGTTATTGTCTAGCTCATTTTGCAGGCTCTGTTCATTGACTTCTAGTTTGCTGATGCCTTTTAGAGAAGACTGATAAGCAATAACAGCATAACCTACACCAACACCTAAGTTTCTCAGTACGGTCGAGTCAGTTAAGTCTCGCTGCCATCTAGAAACCGGTAACTTACTGGCCAAGTGAGCAAACATGGCATTCGCTAGGCCTAAGTTACCTTCAGAGTTTTCGAAATCAATAGGATTGACTTTGTGAGGCATGGTAGATGAGCCAATTTCACCGGCTATGGTTTTTTGTTTAAAGTGACCAAGAGCAATATAGCCCCATACGTCGCGGTCAAAATCTAGCAATATAGTGTTAAAACGAGCAATAGCATCAAATAATTCTGCAATATAATCGTGGGGTTCAATTTGTGTGGTGAAGGCATTAAAAGTCACACCTAAACTACTGACAAACTCGTCGGCAAAGGTGTGCCAATCTACTTCAGGATAGGCGCTAAGGTGAGCATTGTAGTTACCTACTGCACCATTAATTTTACCTAACATTTGCACTTGTGCGATTTGATCCCGTTGACGTTGCAAGCGGATCATCACATTAGCCATTTCTTTACCCATAGTAGTAGGCGAGGCCGGTTGTCCATGGGTGCGAGCCATCATAGGCACCGATTTTAATTCTATCGCTAAACGTTTTAGTTCAGAGATTAACTTATCGCAGTAGGGTAAAATCACTTCATCTCGAGCTTCACTTAACATTAAAGCGTGAGACAGGTTGTTGATATCTTCTGAGGTACAAGCAAAGTGAATAAATTCGTTTACGGCTTGTAATTCACGGGTGTCGGCTACTTTTTCTTTTAGAAAGTACTCTACCGCTTTGACATCGTGATTAGTGGTACGTTCGATGTCTTTAATACGCTGTGCATCAGCTTCAGAAAACTCACTAACAATCTTATCTAAAAATGCATTGGCTTGTGGGCTTAGGGCCGGCACTTCTTGAATATCGGTAGTTGCAGCTAACTTTTGTAACCAACGAACTTCAACAATCACGCGGTATTTTAGCAAACCAAATTCACTAAATATGTGTCTTAACTCAACTGTTTTACTTCCGTAACGGCCATCTACTGGAGAAACAGCAGTGAGTGCAGATAAGTTCATGAAATACTCCTAATTGGGCGTGTTTATGTTGTTTAAAGTGTTTTGCGCGCTAGCAACAATTTGTTGACGGCTAAATAATATATGTCGGCGTTTTCCGCCTAGTTGCCGCCATAAAACCGCTGCTCGTATGCCTGCCAACAATGCCGCTCTAACGCGATTTTGGTTGTCTGGGCGTTTTAGAATTTCCGGATCACCCGCCACTTGAATTTTTCTTGATACTGGGCTGATGACATCAGTATAAATGCTTGCAAGATTACTCAACATTTGGGTGTTGGTAATTTCCAAATGCTGCTGTTGTCTTTGTATATTCGAAATACGCTCACCTAAGGCAGCCATGGTTTTTTTATTAGCACTTAACTTGCGTTCAATAGATAACAAATTAGCGATATACCGAGTAACTTCGACGTCTTTATTAGTTGATTGATTACTAAGCTGGTCAAGTAATGTTTGGTAACCTAGGGCAAGATAACTGATATCCCCAAATACCTGTTCGGTATTCTCTGAATTCGTGATAGCGATACTATTTAACGATGTCGCTAAAGCTTGCTGATCAAATTCGTTAGTTCGGGCGATTTGTTTTACCAGCGCTGCCGCTTGGCACAAACCAGCTAATGCGATATTACTTTCGTAAAATCTACGATGATTATTGTTACTCATTAACGGATATAATTCTCTATTATGCCACCACCTAAACAAATTTCGTTTTGATAAAAAACGGCTGATTGTCCGGGTGTCACGGCTTTTTGTGGTTCGTCGAATTTCACTAAAAGACTACCATCTGTATTTGGTGTTATTTGGCATGCAATATCTTGTTGTCGGTAACGTGTTTTCACGGAACATTTAATCGTCTGCTGAGGACCTTTGCGATCAACCCAGTGTAACTGATTAGCAAGTAATCCAGTTGAATAGAGTCGTGGGTGATCTGCACCTTGACCTACTATTAACACATTACGTTCAATGTCTTTGTCTACTACGTACCAAGGTTCTTCACCGTATTCTTTCATGCCACCAATCAGCAGGCCTTTACGCTGTCCTAAGGTGTGGTACATCAACCCTTCGTGCTTTCCGATTACTTTACCTTCAGCAGTTTCAATTTCTCCAGGTTGAGCGGGTAAATATTGTGCTAAAAAGTCTTTGAATTTACGCTCTCCAATAAAACAAATACCTGTGCTGTCTTTTTTATCGTGAGTCACTAAATCTTGTTCTAGGGCGATTTCTCGTACCCGTGGTTTTTCTAAATGACCAATTGGGAAAAGCGTCTGAGCGATATGTTGTTCGCCTAAGGTATACAGAAAATAGCTTTGATCTTTGTTGTCATCTAGGCCTCGTAGCATCTGCCAGTTTCCCGTCTCGTTCGAGCGCTGCACGTAGTGTCCTGTAGCAATATAATCAGCGTTTAACTCTTCAGCCGCAAATTCTAGAAATGCTTTAAATTTGATTTCTTTGTTGCACATTATATCGGGATTAGGCGTTCGCCCCGCTTTGTACTCTGCCAAAAAATATTCGAAAACATTGTCCCAATACTCGGCGGCAAAGTTAATGGTGTGTAAGGTGATCCCTAACTTATCGGATACCGCTTGTGCATCTTTAAGATCTTCCGCTGCGGCACAATATTCATCATTGTCATCTTCTTCCCAGTTCTTCATAAACAACCCTTCGACCTGATAACCTTGCTCTTTGAGCAAATAAGCTGAGACGGAAGAATCGACTCCACCAGACATACCTACCACCACTTTTATTTGGTTGTTGTCTCGAGTGTCATTGTTGTTAGAGGAAGTTGTTATCATAGAATTTGAATATAAGATCTAGAGGCTGAAAAAAGGACGCGAAGTTTAGCAGTTCTTTAGCGGGAAATCATCTGATTAATCAGGGGATTTAGGTATATGAAAGTCGATGTTTGCAGCCGTTGTGAGGGATATTTTATCTGAGACTAAATTACCCCGCGGGCTAGCGCTTGTGTACATGTTCAAAGCTGCACATGGACTGCTGTAGTTTGTGATATATCCGTATATGGCGAATGGTTTTTGACCGGCGATTTATGCCTATGGGATGCCACCCATGCAAACCTCCAAAGTAGCCTCTGGAGGTTTTACAACGAGGTTGTAAAAAACTAATACCTGTCATCAAAACCAAAAATTGGTTTTCGAGTCATCCATTTTCCACGTGTAAAGTCTGGAAACTGCACCGGCTCACTGCCATTGGCAATAGATTGTTCTGTAAGGCAGGTTACTGCAGCCCAAGATACACAGTCATACACGTCCATTGGCATCGGTTCATTTGCCTTAAGTGCTTCTACAAATGCGTGTATCACGAAGAAGTCCATTCCGCCATGGCCTGCGCCCTGTGTATCCGATTCATATTTTTTCCATAGCGGGTGATCATATTGCTTCATATAAGCGGCATCTTTCTCCCATTCATGGGGAGGGCTTGTACCTTCGATGTAAATACCATCATTCAGATCCATCCATATACCATCGGTGCCTTGTACTCTAAAACCTAAAGAGTAAGGTCTAGGGAGGTTGGTATCGTGGGTGAGGACTATTGTTTCGCCTTTAGCACATTTAATAACAGTAGTGACTACGTCCCCAAGTAGAAAGTCTAATTCTGCATTAGGATGGTCTTTGCCGCCCTTGGGATGCTCAACTATATATTCATTTAGACCTTTAGCCTTGGATGCGGTAGATGTCAGATAGACAAATCTATTGCCGCGATTATTATCAATATAATTGGCCACAGGGCCTAAACCATGTGTAGGGTAGAGATCTCCATTTCTCATCAATGAATGTTCTGTTCTCCATTTTGCTTCGCTATAGGCCTTTTCTCCAAATTCAACCCCGCCTCCATATAACTGTTTTCCGTTATTGAACTTCACTTCTCTGAGATCATGTTGATAGCCCCCTTGCATGTGAATAATTTCACCAAAGAGGTTTTGCCTAACCATATTCAAGACCGCCATAATATCTCGGCGATAAGCGACATTTTCAAGGATCATAAAAGGCGTACCGGTTTTTTCATAGGCATCCACTAATGCCCAGCATTCTTGAATATCGAATGCTCCAGCGACTTCAAGTCCAACGGCTTTTTTGGCTTCCATGGCATCAATGGCCATAGGGGTATGCCAGACCCAAGGAGTAGAAATAATGACGGCGTCTACTTCGTTCGAAGTAAGCAATCTTTGATAGTCATGAGGGCCGTTGTCGTAACTTGTCGGTTTTGGCATGCCTGCGTCTTGCACCATCTGTGAAGCATTCGTTACGCGTTCTTTATCAATGTCGCAGACCGCGGTCACCACTATATCGTTACGTTTCAAAGTCAGTGCTAGTTGCCCTGTCCCCCGGGCCCCTATGCCTATAAATCCTATTCTGATTTTATCTGGGCTTTTTCCCATTGCGAAAGTCATTGCCGGCGACGCAGTTGCGAGCGCTGCACTGGCAAGTGTTTTAACCATAAAATCTCTTCTTTGCATGATTGTTTCCTATCGAGATATTAAAATGAATTAAGATTAGTCATTTTTATAAACCATATTAATGGTTTGCGAATAAGTTTCAATCAAAACATAATGAAGCATTGTCGCTTTGTTGTAAATACGTAAAAATTAGCATGTATATAGTAAAATGCGGATTTCATAATAATTGAACATCATATGCATTCTACCCGATGTGACGTTAATTCATGAGGTTTTTATGATTATTTAGGTGCTAGCTAATATAAAGTTTGAAAGGGAAAAAGTGAATAAGCGCAGTCGAAGTCAAACTTTATAGATTTGATATTTTCACTTTACCACTATTCATATGATTTCATTTTGTTGTTTTGCTTTCATTTTGGGTTGATTGTATCCAGATTGATAGATACACTGCTTGATAATTAAATTGTTTTCGGCGGGTTCATGGTATTGAAAATAGTCTCTAGAATGATCAGGGAAATTTACAGTAGTCCTTGGTTAATTTTACTGGTTCTTTTAGGTTTATTGGGATGTGAAGCGAGTAATCATGTACAAAAAAGTGAAAAGGGATCACTAAATTCTGTCATCAAATACGCGGTATCTAACGTTGATATAGTGAATCCAGGAAGAGGTTTCTATTATCCCTATGCAACTAAATCGAGTGATTTTGAGTCGCTAAAATTAGATGATGCCTTAAATCTTCGTAATAATTTTACTACGCCAACAGATGGTAATTATGAAGTTAAACATTCTATTTTACTGCGCCAATATATTTTAGATTCCTTTGTGACTGATGAGACGATATCGTCAGAATTTTTGCAGCAACTACAGGGCGATTTTGATATTGCTAGGCAAGCGGGTGTTAAAATTATCGTACGGTTTTCTTATAACAATGTGCCTCCTACTGGTAATTGTGGTGCGTGGATATGTCCACCCTATGGCGATGCGAGTAAAAAGATAGTGCTGGCTCATATCGAACAAGTGTCAAAAGTACTGAGTCACAATCATGATGTGTTATTAACTTGGCAGGCTGGATTTATCGGCACTTGGGGAGAAATGATGTTTACCGATCATTTTGGTGACTTTGACGCTCAGGGGACAATTTATGACGAAAACTGGCGTGACCGAATCGAAGTGGTTAAAGCGATTTTAGATTCTGTACCCAAAGATATTCCTGTGCAAGTGCGCAAACCGCAATTAATTCAAAAGTTTGTGCATGGCGTGGACGCAGCTATTACATCTGCTGCTCTTTCTAAAGAAGAGGCGTTTGATGGTAGCGATGCGTCTAGAATAGGTCTGTACAATGATTGTTTTTTAGCAACTGAAGATGACTGGGGAACCTATGCTGATTATGGTACATCCTCAAAGGCACCAATTAATAATGAAAATGTCGTGCAAACGTTAAAAGAGCACCAAGCTCAGAACAGTTTGTATACTCTAGTTGGCGGTGAGACATGCCATGATGATGATTATTCGCCACAAAATGACTGTAGTGGCGGTGTGGTCGGCACAATCGATCGCTTCAATTTCACCTATCTAAACTCTGCCTATAACAATAAAGTGAACAATGACTGGCAAGATGAAAATTGTATGGCTGATATTAAGCTTCGCCTAGGTTATCGTTTAAGTATGCTCGAGGCACGATTACCAGACTCTGCAACGATAGGTCAAACCGTTCCATTTTATTTGGACATTGAAAACTTAGGTTTTACCTCACCGATGTTTCCAATGGAATTACGAGTTGTGTTTACCCATAAATTAAGCGGTGAAACATTCTATGTTGCGTTAGATCGTTCGCGATTTGATGTTCGGCAATGGCGGCCTGAACAACACATTATTATTGAGGAAAATTTACAATTACCCAGTAAAGTGAAAGCAGGCGAATACACAATGTCATTACATGTTGCGGATATTAGTAATAACGGGATTATTGCCAATCGCCCTGAGTATAGTATTCAATTTGCCAATAAAAATACATGGGACGATGTAGCAGGTTATAACTCGCTACTACATAACATTATATTGACTGAGTGACTCTTTTTTAGAGTTAGGGATATGATTTATTTTTGCTGCAGACTCTTTGTGCCAAAGGCATGGTATAAATGGTCTGTGCTAAGAGATATTAATCAGTTTACTATTTCATTTAAATTTTAATAATAACAATAAATTGGATGCCGTATGAGTACTACAAATAAACCTACTTCCACCTTTATGCCTATGTTAATTATAGGTTCGCTATTCTTCATGTTTGGTTTCGTCACTTGGCTTAATGGCTCATTGATCCCGTTTTTGCAAATTGCCTGTGAACTCGATCATATTGAAGCCTATTTTGTGACTATGGCCTTCTATATTTCCTACACGGTTATGGCCTTACCCATGTCGTATATTCTGCGAAAAACAGGCTTTAAGGAGGGCATGGTACTCGGATTGTTCGTAATGGTTGTTGGTGCTTTAACCTTTATTCCTGCCGCTTATACCAGAGAGTATGCTGTATTTTTGGTGGCATTGTTTATGTTGGGGGCGGGGTTAACTATTCTGCAAACAGCGTCGAATCCTTATATTGTGCTACTGGGCCCACGTGAATCGGCAGCCGTGCGTATCAGTATTATGGGCATTTTAAATAAAGGGGCAGGGGTCATTGCGCCTTTGGTATTTACCGCATTTATATTAACCGACATGTCGCAATTTACTGAAGCGCGCTTAGCATCATTAGGTGCAGAACAAAAAGCTTTGGAGCTTGCTGAACTCTCTTCACGGCTGGTTACCCCCTATTTGATGATGGCCATTATGTTGTTATTACTTGGCATCTTTATCAAAATGATGCCGCTTCCTAGTGTCAATTCGGATGAGGATACAAGCTCTATCGAAGATGACAGTAAAAGTAGTATTTTACAAAAACCTCAGGTGATACTTGGGGCAATCGCGTTGTTTTTCTATGTGGGAGCTGAAGTGGTAGCTGGTGATACCATTGGTTTGTTTAGCAAAGAGTTAGGTGTGAGCAATTTTGGACAGATGACTTCATACACTATGGGGTTTATGGTGCTGGGGTACATTTTGGGGTTGTTGGTTATTCCTCGTTGGCTTAGTCAAGGAAAAGCCTTGGCGATTTCTGCCATTTTGGGAGTGTTATTAACGATTCTACTATTGAATGCCAGTGTGAATTCAAATGGAATATGGGACTTGGTATTTGCTTGGACAGGATTACCTGCAATTCCAAATGCAGTGCTGTATGTGGCGCTATTTGGTTTAGCTAATGCATTGGTGTGGCCTGCTATTTGGCCATTAGCACTAAGTGGCTTGAATCAAAAAGACACCAGTACTGCTTCAGCATTACTTATTATGGGAATTTCTGGTGGCGCACTGTTGCCTTTGTTTTATGGAATTTTAGTTGAGGCTTCGGGCAATGCCCAAAGTGCTTATTGGATAATGATCCCTTGTTATGTATTTATTATTTTTTACGCGGTTAAGGGTCATAAATTGAGGCAGTGGAGTCGTGGTTAGTCAAAACTTGAATTCTGAAGCTATGCATTATGGACTTGATATTGGCGGTACAAAAATTGAATTGGCGATATTTGATTCGCAACTCAAGCGGGTCGAGTCTTGGCGTAGGCCAACCCCTCAAAAAGACTATCAAGCATTGTTATCTGCTATAGCGCAAATGGTTAACGAAGCTGATGAAAAATCTGATACAAAAGGAACGGTAGGCATAGGTTTTCCCGGCTATTTGGATAGCCTAGGGCGTTCTGTTTCGGCTAATATCGGCAGTGTTAACGGTCAATTTATTGTTAGGGATACCTGTGCAAAGTTAGGTCGAGCAGTTTCGTTCGAAAATGATGTCAAGGCATTTGCATTGTCAGAGGTACGTGGCGGTGCGGCGCAAAGTAAAAATAATGCCTTGGGCGTGGTGATAGGAACAGGGGTTGCGGGTGGTTTGTGTGTTCAAGGGCAACTTTATAAGAGCAAACAAAATGTATCTTGTGAATTTGGTCATGTTTCTCTGCCAGCGGTGCTGCAGCAACGTTACCAGTTTCCCTTACGTCAATGTGGTTGCGGATTAATCGGTTGTGTTGAGGCATATTTAGCAGGCCCTGGCTTGTTATGGATGTGTTCACATTTTGATACTAAATATACTTCAGTACCTATGTTAGTAGAGGCTTTTAGAAATAATGAAGCAAAAGCCATCGAGGTAATGGACGTTTATATCGATTGTTTAGGTTGTTATTTCGCTCAGTTAACCCTTATGTATGATCCCGATATTATTGTTTTGGGGGGAGGGGTATCTAATATTGCCGAGATTTATGCGCGTCTTCCTAATGTTATGCAAAAGTACTTTTTTAATGGCGTCATTGCGCCTTCAGTTGTGGCTGCAAAGTATGGTGATTCAAGTGGTGTTCGCGGTGCCGCTATCCTTGGGCGAGATAATGCCAATAGCGCAGTTGTGCAAAATTAATTAACAATCTGGATTATTAATATAAATGATTAAATCGATTATCAACGGCCATGTCTTTAATGGTGAAACGTTACTCAAAGACCATGCTGTGATTATTGACGGCGGTAAAGTACTACAGGTATTACCCCAAGAGCAATTGCCAGAAAATATCGAAGTTGACTTTGACCTAGGTGGCAATTATTTGGTGCCAGGTTTTATTGATCTGCAAGTCAATGGTGGCGGTGGCGTAATGTTTAATAATGTGCCGACTGTCGAGGGCTTACGAACCATAGCTAAGGCACATCGCGAGTATGGCACTACGGGTCTTTTTCCCACTTTGATTACTGATAGCTATGACGTTATGCGACAAGCCATAGCCGCCGTTACTCAGGCTATACAAGAAGGGGTTCCGGGGGTTTTGGGGGTGCATTTGGAAGGTCCTTTTCTTAATCCTGAGCGTAAAGGTGCTCATGCTGAAGAAAAATTTTGCCTCATCGACGAACAAGGTTTTGAAATTATTACCTCGCTAAAAGTAGGTAAAACCTTAATCACTATTGCGCCAGAATTAACTACTTCCACGATGATAAAACGTATTAGTGACAAAGGTGTGGTGATTTCTGCTGGACATACAGGCGCTGACTTCGATCAAACATGTGAGGCGTTAGACGCCGGCCTAACGGGCTTTACCCATTTATACAATGCCATGACGCCACTGCAAAGTCGTGCACCTGGCATGGTTGGTGCGGCGCTAAATGACGAACATAGTTGGTTTGGCATTATTGCTGATGGATTTCATATGCATCCTGCTGCTTTTCGTGTGGCAGTGGCAGCAAAACAACTTGGCGGAGCAATTTTAGTCACAGATGCTATGTCTACCGTGGGTGCATCTGAAAAATCCTTTGTACTCGATGGCGAAACCATTTACGCCATTGAAGGACGTTGTACCAATGCTGCAGGCTCGTTAGCAGGGTCTGACTTAGATATGAATACCGCGATTAAAAATGCCATGAAATTTGCCCGCATTGACTGGATGGAAGCTGTGCGTATGGCGTCGTTATATCCAGCAAAAGCAATGGGGCTTGATAACCAATTTGGATATATTAAGCCCGGGTATCAGGCGAGTTTTGTGTCGTTAGATTACCAGCAAAATGTTAACAGTACTTGGATTGATGCTGAACGAAAATGATTGGGGTAGTCTTCGAACGAGTTTCCATACCTTAAATTTGAGTCAAAAACTATAGACCCGAAGTACTTGAAAGGGGGGCCATTCCTGCGCAGCGAGGCCTTGCCCTAAATCGGCTGGAGCTTTCTGAGTGAACACTTTTTAATGGGATTGGTAAAACATGTCTAATGCAATGAAATATCAATAACCTAATCAAAAAAAGCAATGCTCAAATATAATCCTATCTGCTTCCAATGTTTACTATAGCTGTAATCTAGTTGTTGGAAAGTGTAGATATTTACTGTTTCTTTGATCTTAGTTACAAAAAGTTGTCTTAAAAGTTAAAAAGAGGTTGGCTTTTGTCCAATCCTCACTTACTTTATGCAGCAGTTTTTTGCCACGTATAAGGCAATGTAGTTTCCATTCAAAACTCGGAGCCAATTTGAAATTTATAATGTTGTTTTTAGTCCTGTTTTCTTCGTTTGGTTTGTGTAATGACTCAGACCTTCAGAAGGAAATTATTGGAAGTTGGATTACAGGACAACAAGACGAATATTTTGGTGAACAGTGGTTTATAACTGAATATAAAAAAGACGGCACTGCGATTCATCGTCAATTTAAGGATGCGAGTTGTCAAACCACTTCTGTTGTAATTGAAGGTATCTGGAATATTAAAAACGGGCAATTAACTAATATTGTTTTGGACAGCTCAGGTGAATTCGAAATACCTTCAGGTTTAATTTTAGTCGATGAAATTATCGAACTGGCAAACGGCGAGATGATTATTTCAACAGACTCGAATCGAACTGCTTACCGGATGAAAAGTGATAGGTGTATCTAGTGCAACCCTTTTTAATTAAAACCTTTAACATCTAAAATCTTTAAAAGTGTTAGGTTCCATCGAATAGCAATTCGCTCAAGTAAAAGTAGCATTGCGGTTATTATCCATACTGCCTATTTTCTGTCAGTTAATGTCATTTTTTTGTTTAGTTTGATATGCAACTTAGCGTACTTTCACGTTGCTTAGTTTAAGCTCGTACAGTCTGGTTTGTAGCCACTGCAGTAAATTGAAATCGATTGCTGAAATCTTTCAATTTATGGCAATAGCTCATTTTCTTTCGAGTCACAGCATTTTGACTATTCTCCATAAAATACAATGCTTTAACCCTTTGTTACAATTAATTGTACGATGACAAGGTTGTCACTGTTTATGGATACTATTGAAATCTATCAAACTTTTTCTGAATCATTCCAAGCCCTTTAATAAATACTATATAAATAAGCCATTTAGTAAACTGAAATCGATTTACATGTTACTCTATGATGTTGATTTTATTTAGGAGGTTTTTTTGTGGCAAATTTAGGAATTAAAGACATTGCTGCTTTGGCAAACGTCTCTCCCGCGACAGTCTCTAGAGTATTTAGTGCGCCGGATATGGTGTCTAAAAAAACCTTAAATAAAGTCAAAAAAGTCATCGATGAAGTGGGGTATCGGCCCAACCGCATGGGAGCAAGTTTACGCACTCGTAAAAGTGGGAACATAGTGGCGATTATTCCAGATATCACCAACCCAGTAAATGCGGGGATCATTAGAGCGATAGAGCAGGGCGCACAAAGCGCTGGCTATTCGGTTTTATTAGGGGATACTCAAGGATTAGAAGAAAGAGAGCAGCATTACGCTGATTTAGTAAGCCACGGCCAAGCGGATGGTATTTTATTGTTTTGTTCCCGCATACCTTTTAAAACTGATCCTAGTTTGCCTTTACTAGAACAATTACCGCCTATGGTTAATGGCAATGAACGAATTGACTCTGAGGAAATGGTGCAGGTAGCCGTTGATAATGTGGCTGCGGCAAAAGCTGCCATCAATTACTTGATTTCACTTGGCCATAAACGGATTGCTGCCATCACTGGGCCCGGAGATATTGCGAGTTCTAATGAGCGCTTAGATGGGTATCAATTAGCGCTGAAAGAGGCCGGAATTGAACTTGATAGCGCATTACAATTAGAAGGTGATTACGTCGTAGAATCGGGTATGGATTGCGCTAGCCAGTTATTATTACTGCCACAAAGGCCCACCGCCATTTTCTGTTTCAACGACGACATGGCTATCGGTGTGATGAAGTTTTTGCAAAAGCAGGGCTTTGTAGTACCCGACGATATTTCAGTGATGGGGTTTGATGACATTAATTACGCCAAGTTTGTGACTCCTTCTTTGACAACTGTTCATCAGCCTTTGCATGAAATAGGAAGTACCTGTATCGAACTGTTATTGAAACAATTAAAAGGGCAAGAAGTAGAACCGGGAAGACGTTACTTGCCGTTTGAAATAAAAAAGAGAGGCAGTACAGGTAAAGCGCCACAATAATTAGTGGCTAAGGCTTGTCATGACTTCGAGTACAATCCACAAGAGCAACGACTATTCTTTTTAGCGGTTGCTCTTGGAAATGGGGGTTATTGATATTTTTGCATTTCTTTTTTGAAAAACGCACCTTGTTGAGTGGGGGTAAAGTCCCAGTCACTGATCATAGTAGGTGACCAATCAGGGTCGAATACCCAAGCAACCCAAGAGATATTTCTATCTTGCATAAACTCGATAATATGTGGTCCATAGGAACCGTCGTTAATTACGGGTATATGTGCCCCTTTGCCATCTGCGTTGACCCAACCTATTTCTGTGGCAATTAGTGGATAGTCTTTAGAAGCAAAACCCCAAACTTCATCCCATAAAACGAAGAAATTTTCTTTAGTTTTAACTTTAGGTTTAGCTTTTTGTGGATAGGGGTGTGCTGTATAGGCGATTCCTTTGCGATCGACTGGGTTTTTCTGAATAGGTCGTAAATCGTAAGCCCAGTTAAAGCCTGCCACTAGAGGAATGACTTTTTCATCGTGAGCGTAAATAATGTCAATTAACTCTTCGTTAAAGGCTTTCCACTCAAGCCAATTAGCTTTACCAGAGCGACCACCTTGATCGGTAGGTTCATTAAACAACTCGTATACAGCTACAGTTGATACGCCAGCGTATCGAAACGCAATGTCTTTCCAGAACGTGCGCGTTTCTTTCATAGTGGTATCGTACATGGAGTGTTGAAACAGCTCGTGGGGTAAATAACCAATTGAGTGCCAATCAATGATAATATACATATGCTGTGCGTTGGCCCAAATGATGGCTTGGTCAATTAACTTAAAGTAAGCTTCTTTTCCATGTCCTTGCCAAGAAATAGGATGAATAGGTAAACGAACCACGTTGGCGCCCCATTCTTTCAGTTCCTTAAATAATTTTTGAGACCATTGCCCTTCACGCAACAGTTTATCGGGATCAGCAATATTTACCCCTCTAAAAATTACTTGTTTACCAGACTCATTAATGAGTTTGTTGCCTTGTACCGAGATTAAATCTAATTTGTTACTCAATTGACTGCTATCAAATTGACTAGGGTAGGGTTCACCCCACCAATTATTGCGTTTTTTCGACTCTGAAGTGTCTGCGCTACTTTGAAAGCTTACCAATAAGGTGATGACAAATGCGCTAAGTAATAGTGTTTTCATGGTTAGTTCTCTTTACAAATAGTGGCGATAACATGGTGCTGGTGTGAGTAGATGTTAGGGTCTAAAGTATCTCCAGCAATTTTTTGGCCGTCCACTTCAAGTTGCACCAACCCCTTACTTAAACCGAATGGATTGCGCAATTCTATTGTGTATGTCGCCCCCCTAAACGCTCTACTCATAGTCACTTTGTCCCAGCTTGGTAAGATACAAGGATCAATACGCAATCCAGCATACTCTGGGCGTATGCCTAATATGTACTGGGTTGCTGCGTAGTAATTCCACGCTGCTGTGCCTGTTAACCATGAGTTTTTCGCTTCACCTGGATGAGCAGAGTCAGCTCCCGCAATCATTTGACTATAAACATAAGGTTCGGTCTTATGTAATTGCTGTACGTCTTGCAAGAAAGCGGGTGTTATTTTGCTGTAATACTCATAGGCTTTTTCACCTCGACCTAACATGGCTTCTGAGATAGTGATCCATGGGTTGTTGTGGCAAAAGATCCCAGCGTTTTCTTTATAGCCAGGAGGGTAGGACGTGATCTCGCCTAAGTATTTGTTGTATTTAGTAAACGCAGGTTGATTAAGCATGATGCCGAAATCCGTTGATAAATGTTTTTCAACTGAATTCATGGCTTGCAGAGCTTTTCCATCATCGAATCCTATGCCGGCCATGGCGCAAAAACCTTGGGATTCAATAAAAATTTTGCCTTCAGCGTTGTCGTTACTGCCAACTTTATCACCGTTCGCATCATAGGCTCGTAAGAACCACTCACCGTCCCATGCATGTTGTTTAATGGTTTGGCGCATTTTATTGACTTCGGCCAAGCAACTCTCTGCTAATTGACCTTTTCCAATTTGCACACATAAGTCTACAAATTCTTGACCGTATAATACAAATTGCCCCGCAATCATCACAGACTCGGCAACGTCAGACGCGCCTCGCTGAGTGGTTTGATAAGACTCATTGGGGTTTTCAGAGAAACAATTTAAATTCAGGCAGTCATTCCAATCAGCGCGACCAATTAAAGGTAATCCATGAGGACCAAGATTATTGACTACGTGATTAAATGCGCGTTCTAAATGCTCAAAGTGGCTTGCTGTGTGACTCATATCACTATCAAAAGGTACAACTTCATCTAAGATGCTGAAGTCGCCAGTTTCTTTTATATAATTGGCTGTCGATAACACCATCCACATTGGATCGTCATTAAAATTTCCACCAATATCAGCATTGCCTTTTTTGGTTAAAGGTTGATATTGATGATACGCAGAGCCGTCGCTTTTTTGTGTTGCAGATAAATCTAAAATCCGCTCTTTGACTTTTTCAGGCACCATATGAGTAAAACCAATAGTGTCTTGATTTGAATCTCTGAAACCCATACCACGACCAATGCCCGATTCATAAAATGAAGCACTTCGAGATAAATTGAATGTCACCATATTTTGGTATTGGTTCCAAATATTCACGGCTCGATTAAATTTTTTATCTGGGGTTTGTACTTGGAATTTCCCAAGCAAATTATGCCAGTAGTCATGAAGTTTTTTTAATTCAGCAGTTACTTTTAGATCGCTATCGAAGCGCTCACTCATGGCTTTTGCGGGGGCTTTGTTAATCACATTAGTTGCAGCCCATTTTTGGTCCGAGTCAAGCTCACAATAGCCAAGCACGAACATTAATGACTGGCTTTCACCAGCAGCTAGTTGCAACTTGAGGTGGTGTGACGCAATGGGCGACCAACCACGGGCGATTGAGTTGTTGGCTTGCCCTTTTTCTACACTTAAAGGCCTGTCAAAACCTCTATAAGGGCCTAAAAAACTCTCTCTATCGGTTTCGAACCCTTCTAATTCGCGATTTACAGAATAAAATGCATAGTGATTTCGGCGTTCTCGATATTCGGTTTTGTGGTAAATGATGCTGTCTTCAACCTCAACTTCACCAGTCGATAAATTACGTTGAAAATTAGCACCGTCATCTTCGGCATTCCAAAGGCACCATTCAATAAATGAAAACACGTCAACTGACTGTTCAGAATCTGAATTATTGGTGACCACTAAACGGTGCACTTCTGCCTTGGTTCCAAGAGGAATAAAACTGGTCACTTCAGTTGCTATGTTATTGTTACTGGCATTAAATCGGCTATATCCCATACCGTGGCGACAGGTGTATTCGTCAAGCTCCGTATTAACAGGACGTCCAGTAGCAGACCAATATTCACCGTTACAGCCAATGTAGAAGTATCGACCTCCATTATCTAGAGGCACACTATTATACCTATAGCGAGTTAAGCGCCGAAACTTCGGATCTCTATCAAAGCAATATCCGCCAGCGGTATTGGAAATCAATCCATAAAAGCCATCGTTACCTAAATAATTTATCCATGGAGTAGGCGTGTAGGGAGTCGTAATAACATATTCATGATTCAGATCATCAAAATAACCAAATTTTTCTTCGTTGTTCATCGTTTTTTTAGACATGGTTACTTATCTCTTAAGGTAATAGTTGGAAAAAATTTTAAATACATAGTCTCGTTCTCGAATGATTAAATGGCAGAGTTGGCTGCAGTTCGACGAGCGATTAATTCTTCATTCATCAGTTTTTGTTTTTGTTCAGTGATAGGATAAAAGGACATCACAATGGCAGCTGCAAGACCAAAAGCAGCTGGAATAAAGCTCATTAATAAGGTCATTCCGGGTAATGATGCTTCTACTGTACTAGGGTCCATTCCGTTATATCCATAACTTGCTAGCACCACCAACATGAGCGCGCCAGCAAAGCCGCTACCGGTTTTCTGAACGAAGGTACCAGCTGAATAGATGAGGCCAGTGGCTCGTCTGCCATTACGCCATTCGTTGTAATCAGCAGAGTCGCCAAGCATAGAAAAGAACAATGTGGGCATCATGGCCGCAAAAAATTCGGCGCTACATCCAAGAATAAATATTTGCGTTACGTCGGAGCCAGGCAACCAATAGAAGCCACTGGTGAGAATACTGCTTAACAATAACGCAACGATAAACAGGGTTTTTCTGCCTAGTCTATTGGCCAAAAAACTAGTACATAAAGCACCGAGAATAGACACGACCAAAAGCGCAATAAAGTATTGGCCAACCAGTAATTCATCACCTACGTAGTATTTGAAATAGTAGGCAATCACGCCATATTTTATGCCGTTGAACATCATAGTGAGAAAACCAATACCTAACAGAATTAACCAAGGTTTATTGGTGATAAGATCCAGCATGTCTTGTTGAACACCTGATCCTTCTTTTGCGGTATTTTGCTTGTTGGCCTTAAGTAACCTTCTTACAAACCAAGTCATAACAGACATGACAGCAATAAATAAAATACCTGTTTGCCAGTTTCGGTAATAGAAAAACAACGTCATCACAATCAAAGGCATTAAAATAAAAGGTAACTGTTTACCGAGGTCTTGAAGTTCAGAGCCAAGACTTTTCTGTGTTTTTTGAATCGGAATAACACGCTCTTTCGTGGTGGCGACGGATATCACCATTAGTGCCATTAATAAGCCTGCAAACACGTACATCGTATATTGGTAACCCAAGACATCATTGCCTTTACCGAAGGTTTCGACCAAAGTGGGTAAAAACCCCATAACAAAAAGGCCACCCAAAAAGGCCCCCGCGAATCTAAAGCCAGACAAACTAGTGCGTTCATTGTCGTCATCTGTCATTACTCCCATCAAAGCGGAGTAGGGAACGTTGTTCACGGTGTAAGCTAAAGTAAGACCTATATAAGTGACGTAGGCATAGACTAATTTTCCGCTGTCCGAGAAGTTTGGGGTACTGAAACACAACACCATAAAGAGACATAAAAATGGTGTAGACCACAATATCCAAGGGCGAAACTTACCCCAAGAAGTATTTGTCCGATCAGCGACCATACCCATAATAATGTCAGTGACACCATCAGAAAGTCTCACGACTAAAAATAGAACGGCTGCCGCTGAGGCTGCTAAGCCGAATGTGTCTGTATAGAAAACCGCTAAATAAGCGAGGGCACCTCGCCATACTAAGTTGGCGGCAGCATCGCCCATTGCATATCCGACTTTTTCGTACAAAGGCAATTTTGTCATAAGGTGTATTTCCCTTGGAGTAGCATGTATTGGAGTTTTTTGTACATTTTTATTATCCCAAAATTCACAATTATTTGACTGTCACCCATTACAACAGATTTGTATTGAATAACGAGTTTATTAATAAGTTGTTAACAAAATAAATCATTATGAAAACGTTTTCAATGATGAATTGGTTTTTATTCTCAAAAACCAATAGTTGGCTTTCCAAAGATCGTCTCTATCGTAAGTAAAAATGGCGTAAATATTTTATTTTAATTGGGGAGATCAGGGCTTGGCTGTACATACCTGACTTATGCCTAAATTATTTTATCACTTAGGATCTAAAAAAGTGCTAATCGATAAACGTCCGTTCAATGGCGTGGGATCTAAAGGTAAACTTTTACTGATCGAACCAGAATGCAGCGAGTTTCGTCTATATATGATGATGCGGTTGAACAATCCTTTGACTTCAGAAATACGCTCAAATAAAGCGGTGTCGCCATTAATATAGCCGGCGCTTGGCATATTTTCTCCATCATTTTCACTTTCTAACGAGCGATAATATTCTAATTCACGTCGCTGATTGATGTACTCGAAGCCAGTTTTTCTATGCCGATAAAATGACGTTCCGCCTAGGTCTTTTTTAAACAAGTAGTGCACTGCTGCTAAACCGTTTTTATCCAACGAATCAAAGTGAGGAATACGTTGTAATAATTTTAGTCGCTGCGGTGCTGTGCTTACAATTGAATAATGACATACCGACAATGAAAGCGCGTAGGTCTCTAATTCAAAATAATCAATCAGAGTACTTTGCAACTGCTGCAAAAGTAACTGTTGATAGGGTATTGGGGCGCTTGCTCGGACACCAGGATAGTATGGCGAATTGGCTAAAAAGTGTTGTTGCGATGCGTGTTCAACTAGCTGTTCTGGCTGCTTTATGAAATTATCAATTATTATCAGTGGCGCTTGTTCGTGTCCGAAACGACTCTTGGTAATTTTGATGTCTGGAGCTAAAGATAGTTGCATCAGTTTCTCAATATGTCTAACTACAATAGCGTTGAATAAACGCGGCATGGTCCGGCAGTTTGTCTACCGCCTTAGTGATAGTGGCTCGAATATTTTGTAAGTGGGCTTTAAGTTGGGTATCGGGAATGGTACTGATTATTTTGTGGTAACTTTGCGGTATTAACCCTTGACCAAGCATGACATGGGTCCATGATTCGAGTCTAAATAACTCTTCGCCAGTTTGAAACGCATGAGCATTTTCTTTAAACAACTCAATACGGTGTGCTAAAGATTCAGGTATTTGCATGTGTTTACAGTAGTGCCAAAACGGGCTGTCTTCACGTTCGGTGACATGATAGTGAAGAATAATAAAATCGCGTATTTTTTCCGCTTCTGAAATAGATTGTTGATTATACTCGTCAATTTTAGCCTGAGATACGCCATCAAACGGGAATAGTCGTAAAAGCCTAATGATGCCGTTCATAAACATATAAATACTGGTAGATTCTAAAGGTTCTACAAATCCACTGGACAACCCAAGGGCAACACAGTTTTTATTCCAAAACTTGTTGCGTCGACCTGTGTTATATCTCAACACTCGTGGTTCATTTATTGGTTTTGAATCTAGATTATTTAGAAGTCGTTCCCTAGCTTGGTCATCACTGAGATATTGACTACTGTAAACCAAACCGTTGCCTACTCTATGTTGCAAGGGTATTTGCCATTGCCAGCCACTTTCATGGGCAATAGAGCGGGTATAGGGGGGTAATGTATCCGTTGATTCGGTTTGTACTGCTACGGCTGAATCACAAGGTAACCAATGTTGCCACGATTCATAACCGGTCTTAAGAGTTTGTTCTATCAATAAACCATGAAAACCAGTGCAATCAATAAATAGGTCTCCAGCAACTTCTTCACCTGATTCAAGCGTCACTGACTCTATGTAACCGTTGTGTTGATGTTGTTTAACGTGAGTAATTTTACCTTCAACTCTATTGACTCCTAAATCTTCGCAAAAGCTACGTAAAAATCCAGCGTATAAGGTGGCGTCGAGATGATAGGCATAATTAATACCTGAACTGGCAGACTTGCCAAATTTATTGGCTTTAGCAGCCTGAACTTCATACGAATACTCGCCGTACCCTTCGGTGACATCTCTAGTAAGACCATGTAACCAGAAGTGCTGAAACTCTGCTAGAAAACTGCCTTTACCTGTCGTCCCAAATGGATGAATATACCTGTCACCGATTTGTCCCCAATTTTCAAAGGAAATCCCCAGCTTAAACGTGGCTTCAGTGGCTCGCATAAAAGCCTGTTCATCTATTCCTAGTAAGTTGTGGAAAAGCTGAATAGGTGGAATGGTTGCCTCACCTACACCCACAGTACCGATGGCTTGTGATTCAATCAGCGTGACTTCTACTAGACCAGAAAGTTTCTTGGATAATGCAGCGGCGGCTATCCAACCTGCTGTGCCCCCGCCAGCTATTACTACTTTTTTAATTTTTGAGTTTTCCACGTTAGCTTCCAATAACAAGGTTTTAGTTTATATTCATCTGTTTAGTTTGTTTAGCAACATAGACCTGAGTTGTTTTGACTTGCGCTCATCCATTTGCTCGAGGAAGCCTCTAGCATGCTCAGGAAGATGAGCGGCAGATTGTGAGCCGTCACCAAAAATATAGTAGTCGAACACGTGTTTCCAAGCGTCTTTTTCATGTTGCGGTTTATCTCGTAAACTCAACATGGCGTGGTACAACACATTCATAGCTGAACCCATAAATTTTGGCGCATCACTCCACCAGTAGTTAACCAGTACATTGAATTGGCTTAGGCCCTCAACTTGATGCCACCACATACTAGGAATAAATATACCATCTCCAGGTTCTAACTCGGCCACTTGTCCGGTTGCTTGTGCCTTTTTGTAGTTGGGATATTTTCCAAAATCAGGGTTATGGATATCTACCATGGTTAAGGCTTGTCCTCCTGGCGTCGGGGATAATGGCCCTGGATACAAATTCTCAATTTGGTCTGGTGGAAAAGTGATAAACCTTCGTTTTCCTACTACACAACATGCAATATTGTCTGAGGCATCGTAGTGGCCCCTCGCGACTGATTTATTGCCTATCCATATGCTGGGTATTGGCGGTTCAGTTATTGCTTCACTAGGTTTGATAGGAATATGCAAATCATTATGCTCCCTAAGTTTCGGAAAACTGAGGTCAATAACATTTGATGCGATGTAGTAACTTGGTGGTTGATTATCGTCTAGGTGTTGAAGAATTAAGTCCAAAACTTCATCTATTTGTGCCGCTCTGGATTCGTAGTTTAATTGAGTGACGTCAGTGTCGTAGCCGTAACGCCCTTGCAATTCAGGTGAACCAAAATATGCGAATGTTGGTGTGCCGTTGTAAAATGACTTCAGGTATTCTACCGTTTTGGGCACGGAACGTTGCCCCAGTTCAACCATTTCCCAGTTTTTTACCAGACCCTTGAGCACCACTGGCTCGGAATAAGTGCAAATGTCTTCGGGGATTTGGCCCGGTTCATAAATTTCTATTATTTGAGTTTTTTTCGCAATATTTAACATTATGCTATTTTGAGAAATAGGTTTTTAGGCAATGGTTCACTATGCTTGTCTCTGGTTCTTTATGTCAATCAAATGTTTAACGTTGGTAATAGAAGCAATCACTGCATACACTAACGGTAGCATGCCAGACTTGTGTAATTTGTCTAACTGGTGAATATCTAGTGATGCTAACTTTTCTTCGTTGATGGTGTAGTTACCCAGTAAACGATGTTTTTCTCCATTGGCTAGATCAAAGTCAATATTGACCGCTTCGATTAACTGCATTTCAGTCAACAGCTCAAATAAAGTATTTTGCATTAACATGCCTTGATGAATAGACATCAAGCGGGTAGAAATTTGCTGCAAGTAGTCCGAATTTCCACCATTTTCCAGAAACAAAGCTTCTCCATCATCAACATTGACTTTGGGATGCTCAATATCCAAGTGAACCACAGGTGTGGAAATAGTCTGACCGTTTTCCTGCTGCTGTTGAAACCCAATAAGGAAGGGGCCACGTATAATGGAACTAGGTATATAATTTGCTGCCCATCCTAAGTGACTCTTAGGATCGAGATACAAGTTTTCTCCCTTTTTCAAACCCAGCAATACTGCTGCACTGAATTTCTCTGATTGTTCGTCCTTGCGAAAAACAATGGTGTATTCCTTTTGTAATTCTATAAACTCCGTGGGAAACGCCACAACACTGGCAATATTGTCACCTAAATCAGCTGCAAATTTACTGAGTACTTTCACTTCCTGATGATCAACATTGTTGAGTAAAACATGCTTTGGCATAAGTAATTTTCCTTTATGGGACTGTTATCAAATGTTGCTTTCAATAAAAGTGGTACCCATTACTGTTTGATTATGTATGTGTATATAAACGTATTTTCTGCTTGAATACAAAAAGCATAAGCCGTTGTTTCCAACGGCTTATTCCATTTGCTAATTGTTTCTTCTCAACAAACTTGGCTCTTTGTCAATTAGAATACGTATCGCGCGCCTAATTGGTAGCGGGCGCCTAAGTCGGTTAAGTACCATAGTTGAGTTTCATTTCGAGCATGGGAGCGGCTGTCTTCTCCGGTAACGTTAAGCGCTTCAACAAAAACAGATAAATTCTCATTGATGTCATAACTGACATTCATATCTATTTGCGCATAGGCTTCTTCGAACTCTGGGTTATTCGAACTGCCTTTATTAACGGTTTTAAGATACTCGCCACGCCAGTTGTATGCGATCCTAGCTTGGATCCCATCCTTCTCATACAAGGCTACCAAGTTGGCAGTATCACTTAAGCCCACAAGTGCAAACTGTGATTCATTAGGGTTGGCGGTAACGTCAAAGCCAACATCGCCTCGTACTAGCGTATAGTTGGCCGATAATCCAAATCCTGATTCTCCAAAGAAATGCTGCACAGCAAACTCCATACCATAGAGTTTCGCCTCGCGGCTATTGTCTGGGGTGTTAGTTCTAAAGGTTACCAGCGGATCATCGGCGTTGGCCGTTAAATCCAATCCTGCTGTATTTGCAAGGAAATCAATTTGTGCCTGATCACCTGTAAAGGTTGGATTAGCGCCATATTCATCTGTGATTATTGGGTTGTTGTTATACTCCATAAACACCATCATCGCGTATAAATAGGTATCATCTAACGGGAATCCTCCGTCCTGAACTGCTTGGGCTGCCGCTTGTGCACGTGGTCCGCCAGTGACGTCTTGTATGCCTAACAAGGTTTGATCTACTTGGCGTGAGCCAATAAAGTTAATAACATTTTTTTGGAACATCCCAGCTGACGCATAGCTATAGTCGTCATAATACCATTCTAAAGATAGGTCAAAGTTGGTAGATTCTAGCGGTAACAAACCCGGGTTAGAGGCATTTGCGGTAGGAATCGCTCCGAATAAAGTAGAACCACCGCCGCCACCAAAGTTCGAAGCTGATACGCCTAAGTTACCTAATCCTGCGCGGGCTATGGTTTTACTAAACGAGAAACGGCTAATCAAATCGTCATCTAAATGTAGGGTGAAGTCCATGCTTGGTAACATATTGTCATAGCTAGTCGACGCCGAGACGGGGGAGGGAGCGACACTACCATCCACCACTGCGTTTATGTCGTTGTTGTCTTCCCAATTAAAGTAAACTGAACTTACTAAGGATGTAGATTCTACATCCGTGGTTTCATAGCGTAGACCCGCAAGTAAATCGAATGGCATACCGCCAACTTCGCCGCTAACAGAAAACTGAAAATACGCGGCTAACATGTCTTCTACCACTGTGTTGTCGGTTGATAGTGTTGTTTCAGAGGCTGTAGGAATGCCTGGATACAGCGCTACGCCAGCGTCATATAATTCTCTAGGATCCGCGATAAAGCCGTATCCGCCTGAATTCGTATCATAGTCTTCAAATTCACCAGGTAAATCAAATGGTTGAATCAAATCGCCGAATTCACCTGGGTTACCTACGTTCCAGTTACCCATAGCAATATTGTTACCAGAGGTTTGAAATGTGCGAGATTCCATTTCACGACTCTCTATTCCAAAATCAAATCGACCGTCATCAAATTCGTACGTACCACCTACTTGAACCTGAGTAACGTCTGTTTTCTGCCCTGCGTTTCGTAAACGTGCGATTGAAGAGCCCACGTCTAGTGGGTCAACTTGCCCGTTTGGATTTGCGCCTTTACCTTCAATAGTATCATCGTATACATTGAGATAAGTAGGTAGGTCTGAACCAAACCACCACTCCCGTGAAGTAACAATTGGTGCACCTAAGCCTACTGCTAGTTCTCCGGTGTTGCGAGGCCCGGTTCCCACACTTTCCATTTCTGAACTATGGGCGTCTAAGGTTAAGCTCAAGTTATCACTTACTTGGTATTGAAGATTCAGGCCAAGTGAATCTAAGGTGTTGGTTTGTTCACGCCATTGTTGTTCATAACCTTCATCCACGGCACCACCATAATTTTCAGCGATATACAATGGAGTTTTAACCACTGAATCGTCAAATTCCACACGTGCCACGTTCGAACCATTCTGGACCCAGTTAGTGATCTCTCCGCGATGCTCGCTAATTTCATTTTGAGCGTAGGTATAGTCTAATGTGCCTGTCAATTTATCACTTGGCGCAAATTGCAACGTGAGTTGCGCGTTGTCTCTTACCCGTTGGGTATTGGAAAATGCGTAGCGGATATCATTGGGGCGAGCATATAACTGGCCGTCAGCAGGCGGGTTGATATATTCTGCTGTAGTATTGTTATTATATAAACCGTCGGGATCTGTCAGGTCTCCCCAGTAGCCTATATTCCAGTTGTTGACTGTTGCTCCAGTATACCCTGAATCTCGTTCTTGATGGCTAAAGCTCAAACCCACACCAAAGGTGGAATCGTCATTGGTAAAGCTCATCAATCCTGATAGCTCTGGTGTAATATCACTACCTGTTCGATTAGTGGTATCGTGCGCGGCTTTCACTCCGGCACTTGCTACAAAACCTTCTCTATCGAGAGGTTTAGCCGTCACGATATTGATAGTAGCGCCGATCCCACCTGTTGCGATACTCGCTTTACCTGTCTTGTATACTTCAACTGCTTTAACGCTTTCAGAGGCTAAGTTCCCAAAATCAAAGGCGCGAGTGCTACCACCACGAGTGGTGCCGTCGGCACCACTACCTGCACCATAGGTGGTGGCCGCTGGCATAGTACGGCCATTTAGGGTAATCATATTATTACCACCTGCAAAGCCACGAACAGTTACTTCTGAACCTTCACCATTGACTCGGCTAATAGATACACCGGTAATACGTTGTAGCGATTCTGCTAAGTTAGTGTCAGGGAATTTACCGATATCTTCGGCAGATATCGCATCTACCACCCCCATTGATGTGCGCTTAATCGCGGTAGCGGCCTGTAAACTGCCGCGAAGACCTCTAACTTCGATGACCTCCGTTTCTTCTGCTGCTTCTTGAGCAAGTGTCGGAATAACGAACGCTGAACCAATCAATAAAGAAATACTTTGGGTCAGTAGTGACTTTCTAAATTTATTATGGGTACTCATAGTGTGTCCTGTATTTTGTTAGTAACTTGAACTAAAAACGGCTTACATCTAGCAATAAACTTAGTTTTATAATTGTCTGCCGCTGAAATTTTTTTATCAGTACGTCCTCAAACTCACGTCATGAAAACGCTAATAACACGTTAATTTTTTAGTGTTTTATTTAACGCGCTTTTAACAATAAGCGTGGTAATTAAAAGTGTGTACTCCGTATATTAATTTGACTCTTACGTTTTTTCACAACCACTAATTAGAGTGTGCCCCACGGAACTCTTACGGTTTATCCTAGTAATCCGCTAACTGTGCCAAGAGTCCGTTTTTCTATCAATTACTGTAATCGAAGTAACAAATATGTGCTGAAAACGTTTTCATAATTTAAAGGTGTGGTTAGTTTTTGTCAACTTTATTGTTGATTAAATGTTAAATTTTTGGGGTTTTTGGGTTTTGTCTGGTAAGAATGTTACCTTTGTTGATTGTTATTTGTGCGATTATCGATAGTAATTGCGTTTATGTCGTACATATTGTTTTTTTTGAAAACGTTTTCTGTTTGAGTGGTTTTTAGCTAGGTTGGGATGTGTTGCCGTGGATTATTGAGAAGCTCCCCAAACATTTAGAGAGCAAATTAAATGTAAACAACCTATTTAGTCGCTAACTATTAGGCAGGATAGGTAATTTAGCTGGTTAACCTAACCAGCTATTGCATAACTTCTGATTAATCACTTCTAATGCTATTGTGTCGCATGGGGCTTCGGCAGCAATAAAAGTCATTTTTTTGAGTTTTTTGTCACGAATGACGCTGAGTTGTATGGATTGACCAATCGCACAGTTATTGAGTTGTGGAAGTAGGTTCTCTTTATTCACTACCCATTCATCCATTGCAATTAGCACGTCACCGAATTGTAACCCAGACTGATAAGCCGCGGTTTGTTCTGTTACCTGGGTGATTTGTAAACCTATATCTAGCGCTTTTACTTGTGCGCCAAATTCAATTTTTATAGGGGCTAACGCTGGGTCACCTCCTTTGTCATTGAGGTTTTGTTTTGGTGAGTAGTTGCACTTAACTCCAAATGTTGCCAATAGTTCATTAAACGGTAGTTCTTGAGTGGAATACAAAGCTGATTTGAAAAAATCGATTAGGTCTAAATTCATTTCAGCGGCAAGAATCTTTTGGATAACGTCAACGGGGGTAGGGATATTGAGTTTTCCGTGTAAGTTCCACAGCAAATTCATTACAGTATCTAGACTGTATTCTCCATCACTATGTTGATTTATCAATAAATCCAAACACATAGCGAGTATCGCACCTTTGTTATAGTAGCTAACGATGTTATTGATAGCGCCTTCATCTTGTTTGTAAAACTTAGTCCAAGCATCAAAACTGGAATCAGTAATCGTTTGTTTAAGGCGGCCTTTATTGCGGATAAGTCGAGTAAGGTTTTGTGCAACAACTTTCAAATATTCAGTTTGAGTTATGATGCCACATCTCAATAAACTAAGATCGTCATAATAGCTAGTGAAGCCTTCGTAAATCCATAATTGTTCGGTATATTGTTCAACATCTAGATTTGCCGCAAATAATTCTTGAGGTTTTATTCTCTTTACGTGCCATGTGTGAAAAAACTCATGACTACACAAACTTAAGAAAACTTGGTATCCCTCCGTCATTTTACCGGCTTCAGATGCCCTTGGTAAATCATTTCTACTGTACATTAATGCGGTGGAGCTGATGTGCTCAAGCCCACCAAATGCGTTGTCCGTAAGAAGGGTGATAAATTGATACTTGGTGACAGGGGGGGTATCAGCAAAAAACTCAATATGATGTTTGCATATTGTGGCTAAATCTTGGGTTATACGAGATGTATCTGCTTGATGGCCACCTGCTAGTATCAACTCAAACTCCACTTCTGCTACCTCAAAAGGGAAAATATCGAACTCACCTATTAACACTGGGTGGTCAATTAATTCTTCGTAGTTACTGGCCCAATAGTCGCCAAATGCGTGTTTGCTGTGCATATCGGTTGGCATTGTTGTCGCAACTTGCCAATGGGCTAAGTTGGTTTGTGAAGGTTTTTCGATAACTAGCCCGCAAGCGTTATCTGTTTGTCCTTGTACCGCCAAAAACATATTGGTGCCATTGAAGAAAGCGATTTCGTCATTGATGTAGGCCCCTCGTACTGAAAGGTCAAAAGCGTAAATCTGGTAGGTAATAATTATGGCTGAGTCAACTGCTTGGATTTGCCAAGTTTGTTTGTCGATTTTAACGATGTCTAGATTATTTCCGCTATCGTCATGGGCGTTAATGCTGGTAATGTTTTTCGCAAAGTCTCGGATCATATAGCTTCCAGGGATCCAAGCTGGTAGTGTGAGTATTTGCCCATTTTTATCAGGAGTTGCAATTCGCAATCTAACATTAAAGGTATGCCCAGCAATAGATGAGACACCTACTTGATATTGAATGGAATGAGGGGAAGTCTGCATGGTGTTTCTCTATTCTTTGACAATGTCACTTTGTTAGTGATTAATGATAATTAGGCACATAAACATCGGTTAGTGACTTGTTGTTTATAAATACTTTATTTAACATCAACTTAATTGATGTAACTCCAATTATGATATCAAAGCCGTCCGAGGATTTTTAATTAAATGGCAATTTTGCAGGAAAAAGTTGGTCTCACCAACGAAGATCTTAAAAAGATTCGCTCCATGCGTCCTAGTCGCCCCATTGATTTACAATTGACAACCGCTACCACTACGAAAAGGGTACGCACCGAATTTGTAGGCATGGATGGGACTCGTTGTATGATTTTCAGATATCCAGACGAGGGGAAGTGGGGACCTTTAGGTGACGGTATCTTTAAAGACAAGGAAATCATTGCCAGATATATTCTCGAAGACGACACAGGGGAAATCATTGCGTTTAAGGTATCCATTATCTTAGTTACCACTAAACCAAGTCATCTGATATTTACGAGTTTTCCTCTTTTTATCCAGAGTCACGATCTACGAGCTGAACCCAGAGCTAACACCCGAATCGCAACCAGAATATTGGATGCACAAAGTGATGCGGTTGTTTGTGATTCGGTGGTGTTGGATATATCCGTAAATGGATGTCGAATGAGTATAAAAAAAGGCAGTGTCATCAAACCAAAAGTAAAGCAATCAGTGAAAATGTATTTCGCAGCGTCTAAAGATAAGTACTCTTTTTTGGAAGGCACTATTATGAATAGTAAATCTGATGAAGTTTGTTTGTACTACGGGGTAAAGTTTGAAACACCTGCAGAGGAAGTCAATAAGTTGCTACGAGATATTATGTTGGTAACTGGTTAATCAATTTTGCACGACTGGCTAGGTTATTTATAGCCTTACTACGACAGATGCTGACCTCAAACATTTAAATAATAAAAAAGCCGCTAGAGAGTAAACTTTAGCGGCTTTTATTAAGATTTAACACGTCATTTTAGAATGTGTATTGCACTCCAAACTGGAACCTACGGTCAAACATGAAGCTTGAACGTTGGAAGGTTTCACCAGCTTCATTCAAGATATCTTTTGATGTTTGCAGCTCATCCGTCAAGTTTGTGCCTTGAAGGCTGACCTGTAAGTTGTCGGTTATTTGATATTTAACTGACGCATCCAAAGAGAAATTTGAGTCTTGAATATTGGGGTTACCTGTTATAAAAGTCTCGTATGAGTTTAGGAACTCATCACGGTATTGATAAGCAATACGTACTTCTAGGCTATCGTCTTGATACATACCCACAATATTAGCAAAGTTTTCTGATTGTCCAATAATACCATTCAAGGTTTCAATACGCACAATGCCGTCAAAACTGTCAGGATTACCATCGCCATCGGCATCTAACGAGCGCTCTGGTGAATCCGCATCGACGTCAAGTTTGGTATAGTTGGCCTGAACCCCGAAGTTTGACCAAATACCGTCTAGTTGGTCAAAAAAGTATTGTCCCGAAATTTCAAATCCGGAAACCGTTGCATCCGACTGGTTTACTGCACCTTGATAGAAAATAGGGACATCTGCACCGTCTAGTGCAATTGAGTCTACCTGAACTATAGTGTCAGTTTGGACTATATCTTTAATATCTTTGTTAAAAAATGCCAAACTGAAGTAATTACCACCCTCACCATACCATTCGACAGCCAAGTCAAAGTTCACTGCTAAGGTGGGTTCTAGATCAGGGTTACCGCCTGTAACTAAAAGTCTTGAAACAGCAGCACCTAAGGCTCCGATAGGTTCAGGTTCTCCTGGCTCAATTTCTGGGAAACTAATAGAGGTTATCGCTCTGACCGATTGAGATGCACTGTAATCAGAAATATTAGGTAGTGTTAAACCCTGGCTTAACCCCAATCTAACTAGCCATTCATCATCCAAATTTAATTTAAGGTTTAATGAAGGCAAATAGTAATCTTCATTTAGCCCAAGCGTTCTGTCTGTGTCCCCTTGGTCAAGATAAGCTGCTGATTCGGGTAGGAAGTCTCTTATACTGTCAATAGCTTCAAGTTCTGCGGGGCGATCCGCTTGTTGTTCGTCCACTGCAAACTCACTGTATTGGAATGAACCTTTCGAATCGATGTCCATTTTGACATAGCGAACACCAAAGTTTCCTTCTAAAAACATGCCATTATCAAAGTCTTGCGCAATGTCAAAGCGTATATATAAATTGGTGACAACCTCGCTAACGTTTGCTGTTTGGCCATCAGTATATTGCTCGACATAATTGGCATCCCTACGACCATTAGCAAATGGACTATAGTCTCCCGTTCGAGTGTTATCTGGATCAGTTCCTGTATTCAAATCCGGCTCATTAGCCAAAAAGTCATAAAACGAGTCTGGGTTTCTTAAAAAATCAGGATGTGCATAAACGAATTCAGTATTATCGCCAACTACGACGCCGCCGCGTTGGAAATTAGCAAAGTCGTAAGTTTGGTGGGCAACCGTATCAAAGGCGTTATATCTAGCAATACCGCCAGCCCATGCTTGGCTAACACCTTGCCAGTTGAGGCCTGCGTCTTGGTAAATTTGTTCGCGTTCTGCTCGGCGTACGCCAAACTTAACTGATTGAAACCAGTCGTCGCCATCTGGATTAAAGTCGTATGTTGCATCTACCTTAACTGCGTTCGAATCACCTTCACCGTCTTGGTATCTATCTGCCGCATACCCCATAAAATAACCTGCTGGATCAGCGGTAGACGTAGGAGCTGCGGTGGGAACAACGTTATTTCCTGCGTCCAATACGAAATCTTGATTAAAGGCAAAACCGTCGTTGTAAGAGAATTCAATTTCAGGATCATTGAGGTTAGGTCGACTTCTGAAATCTAAATGAGTGGTCGCACCTATCCATTGATCTCTTTTAGTTAATTCAGAGGTAGTTCGGTGAGCGTCAAATTCAACAAACCATTGATCGTCAACAGCCCATTCGATATTAACGCTGATGTCGTCAGTGGTGGTTTCTGTACTTCTACCTATGCCGAGGTTTCCGATTTGTGCTCCGGGCGCTCCATACCAACTACTTTCGTTGGAAGATATCAGGCCTTCTTCAAACAACCCGCCATCAATTGGAACAAGTTCACTACAAAAACCTTGTGATAACGCATTTCCTTCGTCGTCGTCACCCGCTACAGCGCCGTTACCGCAACGAGGTACACCTGTTGATGTATATGGCGTTAATGAAACATTGTTCGCAATAATATTAGAATCTGCAGTAGTCAGTGCAAAAGCAACACCGCCGTCTTGCCATTCTGTTGTTCGTTCTAAGTCGAATACTTCGTTATCTACGCGAACATACTTAACTGTAGCCTTAAATGATTCGTCGGAACTTCTCCACTGACCGGCTAAATAAACATTACTGCGTTCTCTATCAACTTCCGTTGCTCGTAGTTGAAAACCGTTAATGATCCCCACTGTTTGCCCTTCAGTTGGGATCATATCGCCCGTGAAATCTTCTACATCTAAGTCAGGATACCTATCACCAGCAACAGAACCTACTGGAACTGGGGTAATAGCGCCAGACTGGTAGCCGTTGAAAAGTGATTTTAACTCAGAGCGTGAAAACGAGCCTAAAAGCCCAAATTCTCCACTATCGGTTTCCCAACGGTTACTAAAAATCGCACTGACTGTAGGGGTCGTTTCTTCTCTTAAATCACTGTAAGTACCATCTACTGATACCACGCCAAAAAAACCTTCTCTGTCAAATGGTTCTATTGTTCTAAGGTTAATACTACCGCCTATGCCACCTTCAATAAGGTCAGCACTTTGGTTTTTATAAACATCGACCCCTTCAATCATTTGTGGTGGAATACTTGACCAATCTAGCGCGCGGCTGCCATCGGAAGTAAATGCATCACGGCCATTCAATTCAGAGCGAATTAGCCCGAGACCACGAATTAAGTTTCCTGAACCTTCTGCAGAAGGGAAATCACCACCATCTGCACCTATATCAAATTTTGTAACTGTCACACCTGGCACACGAGAAAGCGCTTCTGCAACAGACAAGTCTGGCAGTGCGTTTGCATCTGATGCGGTAATAGAATCCATAAATGTACTGGATTCACGTTTTAACTCTGCTGCATTGGCTAATGCACCACGAATACCTCTAACTTCAATAACTTCTTCGGCATTTTCATCCGCGGCGCTCTGCGTTTCCTGTGCAGTTGCATTGTGTGCAGAAAGCGACGTCATTAGCACGGTAGCACCATAAAGCGCTACTTTCACCGATGAAGCGAGAATCGATTTCTTTTGTGTGTTCATGATCTCTCCAGTGTGTTTTTTGTTATTAATTTGTTCTATGTGTTAACTACTAGGTGTTACTAGGTTAGGAAAATTAAGCTATTGGTTTTAAAAAGCTCGACTTTTACGACAAAATGGTCCTAAGCAGCGATAAGACGGACTGAGCTGTTAGCCCTCTTAAAATAGCCTTTTTATTTTTCTAACAATTGAAGCTTAACAACCTTGTAACAAAAAAGAAAACGTTTTCATAAAAAACCACATAAATTTACAAAAGTGTAAGGATACATGGTAGATTTTAAGGCTAATGGTAGGGTTTACGTTTTTTATGTAAACGTTAGCAATTTTACGTTCTTTATCAAAAAGTATGTTAAAAATTGAAGTTACCCAATAAAAATTCTGTGAACGTTAAAGGAACATTAAAAGTATGCGGGTATGCATTCTTGGTGGTGGAACTGCTGGTTGGATGACAGCGTCAGCACTTTCAAAAAAGCTAAAAAATGTAATAAAATCAATTGTTTTGGTTGAGTCTGAAGCTATAGGGACTGTGGGCGTTGGTGAAGCTACTTTACCGCATATCAGGTTGTTTAATGAAGCCCTAGGTATTGATGAAAGTGCCTTCATGAAAAAAACAGAAGCGACCTTTAAGTTAGGCATTGAATTTTGTGATTGGGGTCGTCTAGGCGATAAATATATTCATCCTTTTGGTGATTTCGGGCAAAAAATAGACGGTATCGACCTTTATCAGCATTTACTTAAATTAAGTAGACATGGTGACTACGGAGTTTTAGACAATTATTCTTTTGGTATAAGTGCGGCGAAAAACGCCAAGTTTCAACTTCCAAGGTCAGGTAAAACTTCACTTCAACAAGCTTTTGGTTATGCCTATCAATTTGATGCCGGCCTCTATGCAAAGTATTTGAGACAGTTTTCTGAAACTCATGGTGTGCACAGAATCGAAGGTAAAGTAGTAGATACTCAAATTAATAACGACTCAGGAAATGTAACTTCTATCACCTTAGATGACAGCCAACAAATTGATGCTGATCTTTTTATTGATTGTTCTGGTTTTCGGGGCGTTTTAATTGAACAAGTATTAAAATCTGGTTACCAAGATTGGTCAAATTGGTTGCCATGTAATCGCGCTGTAGCGGTTCCATGCGAACGTCAAAAACATTTGCCTCCATATACTCGGGCTACTGCGCGACAAGCGGGGTGGCAATGGCGTATTCCGTTGCAACATAGAACCGGTAATGGCCACGTGTATTGGAACGAATTTATTTCAGATGATGAAGCGGCCGCAGTGCTTCTCAATAACCTTGACGGCCCAGCGTTGGGCGATCCTAAACAACTTTTTTTTAAAACCGGCCGTCGTAATCATTTTTGGAAAAACAATGTCGTGGCCATAGGACTATCTGCTGGTTTTCTGGAGCCCTTAGAGTCGACATCTATTCATTTGATTCAAGAAGGTATCACAAACTTGCTTGAACTTTTTCCACACGAAAATGCAGACCCTCTAGATGTTTCAGAATACAACACACGTATGTCATTGCAATTTGAGCGAGTGCGCGACTTTTTGCTATTGCACTACGTTGCAACTAAGCGTGATGATAGTGAGATGTGGCGATACTTTACAAATATGACCTTGCCAGATAGTTTACAACAAAAAATAGACATGTGGTTGCACAGAGGTTATGTCCAGCGCTACGAATTTGGAGCCTTTTTACCTCCCAGTTGGATCGCAGTGATGATGGGACAAAACTTACTTCCTAAAAATTATGATCCTAGAGTTGATAACAGCAATTTTGATCACGTCAAACAACGCTCTCAAGCGATGCGAGCCGATATAGCGGGTGCTGTAAATAACGCTACAACTCATGCTGATTTTTTAGATATTTTTGGTGCAGCATCACACACTGAATTACGAAGAGCTAAATAATGTACGAACCAAAAAGCGCTCAATTTTTAGTCTTGGGTAATACACTAGCGGCTAGCATGACAGTACTGGCATTGAGTAAAACCCTTCCAAAAAATACTAAAATCATATGGGTTAAACCTATCACTAGTTGCCCAAGCGAGGTGCTTTATGGTGGTATTACTTCACCAGAGGCGTACCAATTTAATCTGCTTCTTGGGATTACTGAGCCACAATTAATTTTAGAAACTGATACTACGTTTTCATTCGGAACCCATTTTACTCATTGGGGTAACCATAATCGAGATTGGATGCAATGTTTTCATTTACCTTTTGCTGCAACTGCTGGAGTTGAACTGCACCATTTTATGACTAGGCATGGTGCATCATTGGGAGATTTTTTAATCAGCTCTCAAGCAGCGTTGCAAGGGACTTTTGCTCATCCTCCCACCGACAATTTGCAGTCACCTCTTTCTCGTGCCGAATATGGATATCACTTTGATCCTGCTCAATGGTCAGGTATGTTTGCTAAACAGATTGATATGAATAGAATTGATGTCATAGATGCCGATACTATAAAAATCAATCAAAGCCTAAATCATATCGATTATGTGCAACTCAAAGATGGCACTAAGCTAGAGGCTGACCTGTATATTGATTGTAGTGGTACAAGCAGTCAATTACTTGGCTCCTTAGAAAATGACTTTGTGCAACAACGAACTGTCAACATAACTAAAGAAACCCAGACAACCTCAGCAACTGGGCCCGCTTGTCGCCTGATTAGTGGTAGTGAATCTGGTTGGCGGTCGGTAACACCATTGCGTGCGCAAAACCAAATCGTTTCCTTATTCGAGTCCTCAATTGAAAACCAACAAGAAGGTTGTCAATTGATTACACTGGGGCATCGAAAGGAAGCGTGGAAGGGCAATTGTTTAGGCATAGGGCATGCTGCTTATGCACTAGAGCCGATTACCCCTGCAGCCTATATTCTTTTAAAGAAAGATATTGAGCGGTTTTTGGAGTTGCTCCCAGTCAATTATGAAACACAAATAGAAAGGCAAGAATACAATCGCAGATATCAAGATGACATCACACATGCAGAACTGTTTCATCAAGCAATATATGCAGGGCAACGTGAGGTGGGTTATCCCGATTCCGAAAAACTTGATAGAAAGCTCTCTCAATACCTACACCGCGGTATTGTGGCAAATTATGACTTTGAACCCTTCAACCAGCAAGATTGGAGTATATTACATGCTGGTCTTGGAAGAATACCTAAGCGTTATGACAGAATGGCGGAACAAGTCGATTTCGAGCAAACTCAAAAAAACTTAGACAGAATGCGTGCAGGGATCGCACACTTGGCAGCGAGCATGCCAGCACATCATCTGTATTTAGAAAAATTCACCACCTATTTAAGGAATAGCGAAAAGCATGGCTAACACCAATATAAAAACCATTGCGATTATTGGAGGTGGCACTGCAGGTTGGATGACAGCTGCAGCGCTTTCCAAGATGCTGCTTCCTGAAAACGTATCAGTTAAATTAGTCGAGTCCGAACAGATTGGAACAATCGGAGTAGGAGAAGCGACTATTCCTGATATTGCCAATTTTAATCGTATGTTAGGAATTAATGAGCAAGAATTTCTCGTGGCGACTAAAGGTACGTTTAAGTTAGGTATAGAGTTTCGTGATTGGGGCAAGCTAGGCGATAGATATTTCCATCCGTTTGGGGGGCACGGTGTTGATATGAATGGCATCGACTTTCATCAATACTGGTTACACAGCAAACAAAACGGAAATACAGCCAAACTCGAAGATTACAGCATTTGCTCAGTTGCAGCGAAACAAACGAAGTTTATCTTACCTGACAATAATCCCAAGTCGGTGCTTTCCCATCTGCGCTATGCCTACCATTTTGATGCCTCAGCCTACGCAGCGTTTTTACGAAATTATGCCGAGCAACGGGGGGTCGTTAGAATTGAAGGTAAGATTGAAAACGTAAACACCCACAAAGAAACCGGCAATATCCAAAGTGTTACTTTGCAAAATGGACACAATGTTGCTGCAGATTTTTTTATCGATTGCAGTGGCTTTAAAGCACTACTGCTAGAAAAGACTCTAGACACAAAGTTTAACGATTGGAGCCACTGGCTTCCTTGTAATCGTGCTCAAGCAGTAGCAAGTGAAAGAGTTGAACCACTGCCACCTTATACAATATCTACTGCAAAAACAGCTGGTTGGCAATGGCGGATTCCGACTCAGCATCGTACTGGCAATGGGCATATTTACTGCAGCGATTTTATATCTGACGACAAGGCTAATCAGATTTTACTTGAGGGATTAGATGCAAAACCCCTTGGCGATGCGCGAACTATTCACTTTCAAACGGGTTGTAGAGAAAAGTTTTGGGTTAAAAATTGCGTGGGAATAGGTTTATCAGCTGGATTTTTAGAGCCTTTAGAATCCACCTCTATTTTTCTTATCCAGCAAGGAATAGCTCGGTTTATTTCACTTTATCCAGATGGTGATTTTTCAGAAGTTGTGCAGCGCGAATACAATCGTTTGATGAGTAGAGAGTTTACTCAAATCAGAGATTTTATCATTTTGCATTATCACGCCACAACGAGAGAGGATACACCTTTTTGGAACTACTGTAGGACAATGACTATTCCAGATAGCTTATGTCATAAAATAGAGTTGTTTAGGGCTGCGGGGAGAGTATTTCGCGATGATCAAGAATTATTTTCTAAACCTA
This sequence comes from Paraglaciecola sp., assembly GCF_039964565.1. GTDB lineage: Bacteria > Pseudomonadota > Gammaproteobacteria > Enterobacterales > Alteromonadaceae > Paraglaciecola. The sequence goes on along the minus strand of NZ_JBDVXF010000021.1, from coordinate 12,505 downwards.
GTTGGATAGCTGTTTTACTAGGGCAAAACATTGAACCAGAAGTTAACGAACCTATATTGACCGGTATTCCAATAAGCGATATTCAACGGAGTCTAGATTCGATGAATAATGCAATGAAGCATGCGGTCAGCCGTCTTCCGTCCCATGCTGAATTCGTTCACAAATACGCAAATGGAGTAAATTCTTGAACCTCAATAATATTAAAAATGTCGTTATTGTTGGCGGTGGTACCGCTGGGTGGATGGCTGCTGCCGCACTTTCAAAATCGATCGGTACTAAACATATTAATATTCAACTAATTGAATCAGAAGAAATAGGTACTGTGGGAGTAGGGGAAGCGACCATACCCCATATTAAATATTTTAACCGATTAGCCGGTTTAGACGAAAATGAGTTTTTACGTCAAACTAATGCAACCTTCAAATTGGGCATTGAGTTTGTAAATTGGGGAAAATTAGGTGACAGCTATGTGCATCCATTTGGCCCCTATGGTATAGATATGCAAGGGGTACATTTCCACCATACTTGGTTGCGCCAAAAACATAAAGGTACGGCAAAGCCTATCGCTGAATTTAGTTTGCCAGGGCTTGCCGCTAAAGCGGGTAAGTTTCAACACCCGAGGCCAGATTTAAAAGCTTCGCCGTTTAGTAGTATGGATTATGCTTATCATTTTGATGCTGCATTATACGCTAAATATATGCGTAGTGTAGCCGAAGGGCGCGGCGTAAAGCGTATAGAAGGTAAAATTGTTAAGGTTAAACAAAATGATAAAAACGGTCATATTGAAAGCCTTAAACTTGAAAATGGCGCTGTGGTTGCGGGTGACCTTTTTATTGATTGCTCTGGCTTCAAAGGTTTGTTAATTGAAGAAACCTTAAACACAGGTTACGAGGATTGGACTCATTATTTGCCCTGCGACCGAGCCGTCGCGAGACTCACTGAAAGGTTAGACGATCTTCCTCCATATACACGGGCAACGGCAAAAGAAGCGGGGTGGCAATGGCGTATTCCCTTGCAATCAAGAACAGGTAATGGCTACGTCTACTGCAGTCAATTTATTAGCGATGATGAAGCATTGGCTAGCCTTAATAAAGACCTTGAAACTCCTGCCATTGCAGAACCAAGATTGTTACGTTTTAAAACAGGTGTACGTAAAAAAACATGGAATAAGAATGTTGTGGCAATAGGATTAGCTGCAGGGTTTTTAGAGCCACTAGAGTCAACTTCAATTCATCTTATTCAAAGCGCGATCGCAAGACTAATGACAAATTGGCCCGATAAATTGTTTAATCAACACGATATTGATTACTTCAATAGGAAAACCCAAGCAGAATATGAACAAGTTCGAGATTTTCTGATCTTGCATTATTGTGCCACTGAGCGAAATGATAGCCCTTTTTGGAATTATTGTCGCACTATGGATATTCCTAAAACCCTCGAAGATCGAATTGCTATATATAAAGAAAATGCTCGACTGTACCGAGAAGATTTGGAATTATTTAGTTCTGTCAGTTGGTTTGCGGTATTTAATGGGCAAAATATTGAGCCCAACAGATACCACCCCCTCGCAGATATACTTGATGATGACCTGATGGAAAGGCGAATGGCTGAATTGCATCGTGCCACTCAAAGGTGTGTTGAAGTTATGCCCTCCCACGAGCAGTACCTCGTCGACCTATGTAAGTCGTAACTGTTTTATTTGGTACCTTAAAAAGTCTAATTGTTTGTAAGATACGAGTAAAAAGGTAGATTTTGTGACTAGGTGTATTAGGTTTTAATTGATGCCAGTAAATGAAGTTGTTAAATTAGAGTTAATGTATAGTTAATGGAGTTTGCATGCGCCAAATCGAATTTTTGTTAAATGAGTATGGTGAGAGTCATAAAAATAAAACCAATATCTTAATCCACGCAATAGCCGTTCCCGCAATCTACTTTGTTACATTGGCGCTGGTTTGGTCTATTCCCACACCTGAATTTTTAGATTATTTTGGTGTTACTTGGGTACATGTTTTAGTGATCCCTACTTTGTATTATTACTTTCGTTTGTCAGGGCCGATAGGTGCGGCGATGACACTTTTATCAATCTTGTCTTATTTCGGTATTCAGTTATTGGTTTCGATGGACATTTCTGTTTGGAAGTTTAGTCTGGTTTTGTTTGTAGTGATGTGGATTTTGCAATTTGTTGGCCACAACATTGAAGGTAAAAAACCGAGTTTTCTAAAAGATTTGCAATTTTTGCTGGTGGGGCCCGCATGGTGGTGGGTACATTGGTTAAAACGTTTAAATATCAACTATTAAACTTATCCTTATTATCCAAAAATAGTTGCGATAAAACACCGCTAATCTAAGACCAAGGGAGAGTTTCCTAGGTCTTTTTTTTGTATACTAACTTTCTATCCATTATTCAGGAAATCATGTGCCGAAGTGGGAAAACTTAGTCGATAGCCGAGAACGGTTGTTTTGGACACTACATACAGCGGGTTGGTGTGGCTTCGCTATTGTTTATTACATAGGCTCTTTCTTACAAGAAATGCGTAGTATTTGGCTTTTTGTCATCATACTTAACGCCTACGCAGGTTGGTTGCTGACAATCCCTCTTAGGTATGTGTATCGTAAAGCCCTTACTTTATCTCCACTTAAAATGATTATTCTAATTGGCGCAAGTTTGTATTTTACAGCGTTAATCTGGACATTAGTCAAAAATGTCAATAATTGGGAAATTTACAAAAAGGGCTATCGGCCAGATGAATGGTATTGGTATTTCAAAGACACTATTAATTCTTTAATTATGATCGGATGTTGGACCGGTGGATATTTTGGTGTCAAAAACTATCAGATGTTACTTAGAGAAAAGCAAAATGTGCTTAAGGCCTCTTCAATGGCGCATCAAGCTCATATTAAAATGCTCAGATACCAACTCAACCCACATTTTTTATTTAATACCCTCAATGCGATTTCAACGCTTATTTTGATGAAAGAGAACAAAACAGCCGAAGCTATGGTAAGTCGTTTGAGTGATTTTTTACGGTATTCTTTGGATAAAGATCCTATTAGGCGAGTGCCTCTTATCCAAGAGATTAAAGCACTAGAGCTGTATTTGGAAATTGAAAAGGTACGCTTTGAAGATCGACTTACAGTGGTGTGGGACATAGAAGAAAAGACTAAAAGTGCTTTGGTGCCAAGTTTAATATTGCAGCCTATTATCGAAAACTCTATTAAGTTTGCTATCTCTAAATTAGAAGAAGGTGGACGCATCAGTATTTCAGCCAAAACCTTTGGTCGTGACCTGATGCTAAACGTCAGTGACAATGGTCCCGGAGCGGAAATCAAAAACGGTCATTTGCCGACTAGTAAGAGTGGGGGAGTGGGCTTACATAATATCCAAGATCGATTACAAGCCCTGTATGTGAATAACTATTCGTTTGTTATTTCCCATAATTATCCTACTGGCGTCAAAGTCAATATCCGCATTCCATACGAAATAAGTGAGAGCTCAAATGAGTCAAAAATTGAGAATTAGCACCGTCATAGTTGACGATGAACCCCTTGCGCGCAAGGGGTTGTCTTTGCGTTTGGCTGAATTTGAAAATATTGAAATAGTAGGTGAGTGCAAAAATGGGCTAGAAGCTGTAACGCTTATTCCACAACTACGGCCCGAATTAGTGTTTCTAGATATTCAGATGCCAGGATTGAATGGTTTTCAAGTCATCAACAAACTGCAAGAACTCAAGCAACCTATGCCGTTGATTGTATTTGTGACCGCCTTTGACTCTTATGCCATTAAGGCGTTTGATGTTCACGCCCTAGATTATGTTTTAAAACCAGTAGACGAAAGCCGTCTTAAAGATGCGGTGGATAAGGTGGTTATGACCTTAGAGCAAAAACAGCAGGACGGTAACAATCAAAAACTTGCCACCTTACTTGCTGATTTTACTGGGGACGATTGTGAAGATATTTTGCGAAAACTTGCTAGTGGAGAAAGTATCAGCACCAACACTTACCCCGACGTTTTAGCAATAAAAGACGGTTCAGAGGTGACTCGCGTAGCGATAAATGACATTCAATGGATAGATGCGGCAGGCGACTATATGTGTGTTCATGCAACTGAAAAAACACACATTATGCGCCGTACAATGAAAGAGTTAGAAAATGACCTTGATCCGAAAAAATTTGTGAGAGCGCACCGTTCTGCGATAGTGAATATTAAGTTTGTACAAAAAATGGTGAGCCATATTAGTGGTGAATACCACCTGATATTGAACAATGGCACTGAACTTAAAGTAAGCCGTAGTCATCGAGATCGTGTTAAGGAAATGATTAAACTATAGCTTCTTTGACGTTGGGTTAAGACTTGGTATTAAATAACTGTTGCTGAAGCTTTAATAAATACTTATCAAGTGGCTTTTTTTGCAACCAGCTTTCTTCAATAGGGTGAGCGACTAATTTGCTGTTGAGTTCACCCACCATTATATTGTTTTGCCCAGCTAAGGCTTGTTCGACGGCAAAGGCTCCTAACTTTGTGGCTAGAATTCGGTCTTGACTAACCGGTGAACCCCCTCTTTGTACATGCCCTAAAATGACAGGGCGACACTCTATTTGAGTTTTATCGGTGATCATTTGGGCTAAGGTTATGACTCCACCTGGTAACAAGTTTTCGCTAGTCACCACTATAAAACTCGAAATACCGCGTTGATTATAAACGGCATGTAAATGTTCAATAATGTTATCCACTTCAAGATCAATGTCATGACAATCTTCAGGCACTAACACTCTATCAGCCGCTGCCGCCACGGCTGCATTTAGCGCAATAAAACCAGCATGTCTTCCCATTACTTCAACCAAAAATATGCGCTCAAAAGCATCGGCGGTATCGCGTACTTTATCGATGGAATCCAGTGCGGTTTCTATGGCAGTGTAATAACCAATAGTCGCATCAGTGCAGCTAATGTCATTATCAATCGTTCCAGGTAATCCAATTACTTGGCCGGTATAGTATTTACATAAATGGTGAGCGCCACGAAAAGAACCGTTACCGCCAATCACGAGTAGTGCATCGATACTTAATTCTTGAAGGTTTTTAGCTGCTGCTCTGCCACCTTCTTCAGTGTGAAAATCGTCACAGCGACCGCTTTTTAGAATCGTGCCTCCACGTTGAATAATATTGGTGACATTGGTAGCCGACAGTAGTTTGTATTCTTGGTCAATTAGACCATTATACCCATGTCTATAACCTATTACTTCAAGGTCATAATGCTCAGCTGTGAGTACAATTGACCTTATACAAGCATTCATACCTGGTGCGTCACCACCTGAAGTCAAAACAGCTATTTTTTTCATGGCGTTCTTCTCAATGGGTTTGTATCAACAGTTGTATCCTAGGGTAGAATGCAAAGTCGCAGTAAACAAGATTTTTAGTAGATAAATTAATCAGTTACTCTCGAAATCGCGTTATGACAGTTGTATTTGCTAGTTGCTCTTTGGCCTGTAAAGATAAAGGTCGCAAAGCCGAGTTTCGACTTGTATAAATCACATGTGGATCAATTTAGCTTTTGAGGGTGTGTTACCGAGGCGTTTGCAATATTTCCTGGCTTGTTATTTAGTTTGTAGAGCGACTATATGCGCCCCTTTATTTTTAACAAAAGCTGTACCTATCAGTATTAGTAGAGAATCGATAGTGCAATGGTTAAGGTGATTGTGTGAGTATTAGCGTAAACTCGTCGGTGTTTTTGGTATCATTGCTGAGTGTAAAATAAGGATAGTCAAAGTGTTTGATTTTTGTGTGGTGGGAGGAGGAATGGTCGGGTCAGCAATGGCTCTTGGATTAGCAAATATGGGCTTTAAGATCGCCATGATAGAGCCTAATATTCCTGCTACATTCGAACCTGAACAACCGCCTGATATGCGAGTTTCTGCTATCAGTTTAACTTCTGAAAAATTGCTTCGAGAAATAGGTGCTTGGGACGAGATTAAGAGCATGCGTTTGTGCCCATATAAACGCTTATCAGTCTGGGATAAACCGTCGTGCCGTACTGATTTTAATTGTGTCGACATTGGTCAGTCACACCTCGGCAATATAATAGAAAACCGCCTTGTACAATTAGGTTTGCATAACGTTATAGCTACAACTGAAGTGAACTTTTACAAAAATTTAAAAGTAACCAATATAACGACGCACCAAAGTGCGAGTGTCACCTTAGAAGATGGTCAGGTTATTCAAGCGAAAGTCTTGATAGGAGCGGACGGTGGTCATTCTGCGGTGAGAAAAGCGGCCAATATAGGCACTCAGGGTTGGGAGTACTCGCAACAGGCTCTTGGTATTCAAATTAAAACTAAGGCTGGACAACAGGACATTACTTGGCAACAGTTCACACCAAATGGGCCCATGGCGTATTTACCGTTATATGATGGTTTCGGAGCCTTAGTGTGGTATCACAACGCTAAGGATATACAGCATTTAAAAAGCCTGTCTAAGACAAAGCTAAAACAACATGTATTACAGCATTTTCCGGCGGAATTGGTTGATTTTGAGGTGATTGATGTGGCCAGCTTTCCTTTGACTCGTATGCATGCCAATCAATATTTTAAAGGCAACACCGTATTAATAGGTGATTCAGCCCATACCATTAATCCGCTGGCGGGTCAGGGGGTAAACTTAGGCTTTAAAGATGTGGCTGCGCTGCTAAGTGTTATTCGGGAACAAATCGCAAAACATGATCGGTCAATCGTTTTACAACCTGGCCATTGCAGCCTTTGGCTAAATCAATACCAAGTAGCGCGCCGCAAAGATAATTTAATCATGATGAGCGCTATGGATTTGTTATATTCCACCTTTAGTAATGATCTTTTACCACTTAAATTGTTGCGTAATCTAGGTTTAAAGTTGGCAAATCATGCAGGCCCTGTAAAACAGAATGCAATGAAATATGCGATGGGTTTATAACCTAAAATGGATATTTAATAAAAGAGACAACAACAAATGACGGTATTAATTATTTTGGCTGTGTTGGTGATTGCTTTAGTGGTCATTGTTCCTTTAATAGAGCGTTCCAACTTTAGAATGTCCAACGAACAAATGAGTAAGTTAGGTCGCTGGATCTTACCTTTATTAGTTATAATGCTGACTATTCAGCTAGTGATGCACTACGCAGAGTAAAACCCATACACAGATTATTATTTTCCCCGTTTTTAGATTAATTAAATAGGCAGATTAGATGGCAGTTCATTGGTATCCCGGGCATATGCACAAGGCTCAAAAAGAAATTAAAGAAGCATTGCCACAAGTTGATGTGCTAATTGAAGTGCTGGATGCGCGCATTCCATATTCTAGCGAAAACCCTATGATTGCAAAGTTACGAGGAGACAAACCTTGTATCAAGGTGTTGAGTAAAACGGATCTTGCCGATTCCGAAGTTACAACGGCATGGCAAGCGTTTTTGGAGCAAGAACGATCAGTTAAAACCTTTGCATCCACAACTGAAGAACCCGCCAAGATGAAACAAATCTTGGAGTTGTGCAGAAAAATGTTACCTGAAAAAGACGCGAGCGTAAAAGCTATCCATACTATGATAGTGGGTATTCCGAATGTAGGTAAGTCAACCTTAATCAACATATTGGCTGATCGTGTTATCGCCAAAACAGGCAATGAAGCGGCAGTCACTAAAACCCAACAGCGCATCAATTTGGGCAATGGCATTACCTTGTTCGATACGCCAGGCATATTGTGGCCAAAATTAGAGAACCCAAACAGTGGTTATCGATTAGCCTCAACTGGCGCGATTAAAGACACTGCTATGGAATATGACGATGTAGGTTTTTTTGCCGCCGATTACTTAATAAAAGCCTATCCTGAATTGCTCAAAGCGCGTTTTGATTTAGACAATATACCCAATACAGAAATAGAGTTTCTAGAGCTGGCTGCGGCCCGACGCGGAGCCTTAATGACAGGCGGGCGAGTTAATCTACATAAAATATGTGAAGTATTAATTAACGAACTACGCTCTGGGAAAATCGGTCGTATTAGCCTAGAAACACCCTCTATGATTGAACAAGAAGTCATAGAAATGGCAGAAGTCGCGGCTAAAAAGGCGGCGGATAAAGTCGACCGAAAAGCACGTTTTAAAACAGGCTCATTAACACCTGATAAAAAAGACCGCAAAGAAAAACGTCAAAACGACAGGGCAGAGCAGTCTGCACGTATGAAAAAACAATCTAATCGCAGGAAATAACCATGATAGCGCGGCAGTGGTCTGATGCAAGAGTGTAATTCCTGTGGAAAGTGCTGCATTAAATACAGTAATGGCGACTTGTCTGCATCAGATGAAGACATCGATATGTGGGAGCTGTTTAAGCCTGATATTGCCGCATACGTTAAAAAGGGCTTGATTTGGTTTTCACCACAAAGTGGCAAACAATTGTCGTTGTGCCCTTTTTTGCGAGAAGGGAAACATTCTCAGCAACCTGATAAAACAATCTATACCTGCGACATCTACTACGACCGTCCGGAAGACTGCCGATTTTACCCAGTAACAATTAAACAGATGATTAACGATGAATGTGAAATGTTGCAACAAGGGGATTTAGCCAATCCCCAACAAGCACAAAAAGACTTGGATACACTGCTCAAAGACAGTCGTCCTAGTTATGATTAGCTGCAGTGCGATTATCAGGCATTGGGGATATCCGGTTTATGATTGGGCTACAGCTCTAAACCTGACATTAACGCCCGCGTTTGCGGCGAGTTAGGAGCGTAGCGGCATACCAATCTGACACTACACGATTGTTATGCCAATTATTGTTGAATAATTTTGAGAGCTTTGAATGTATCCATTGTCAGCTTCTTTCGCAACGGCAAGTCTGAACTTTGATTTATCTCGATGTGGTTTGCAAAAAACCATGTTTGTTCGTTAACAATAAGATAACCCACATACCACCCGTCCTTGCCGGACCAACCTGTTTTTGACCAGATTTTTAGTTGGCTGCTGCTTTGTGACAACATAATATTCTTCAGTGTTTTAATATGTCGTTTCTGAATTGGGAGATTCTCCTCATACAATTTACGCAAAAAGCCAATTTGGTCTTTTACAGAAACTCTAAGATCACCATCAAGCCAAAATTGTGTGATCTCACTACCAGTTAATTGGTTACCGTAGTCAAAATCTCTCAGGTATTCGTGATATTTCAAATTACCAACCTTTTTTGCATAGCGTTGATAACACCAAACACATGAGTACTGAAAGGCTGTTTTAAGCGTTTGATCTTCGTTCCATCGAGCGTATTCACGCGCTACACCATCCCAAGCAATGACATCAGAAGAATCCTTAATCAAGCCCTCCTCTAATATAATTAAAGTATTGGGGATTTTAAATGTTGAAGCAGGAATAAAGCTTTCTGTGTCGTCAACGTTATGTTGATATTTTATCTTGCCATCAGCAGATTCAATGAGAATTGCCCCATTAACATTGTTATCCCTGTAAAGGCTTTCTATCTCTTTATTCGCAGCGTAAATATTAGCGGAGAGAGTCCATATCACCAGTAGTCCCAAATATTTCATGTTTATCTCGATTTTAATAAATAGCACGCTTTGTTTTCGTGTCAGCCATGATATGTGTTAGGTATCGTTACCATAGCTCTTTGATTAACGATAATTTGCCATCAGTAAAGCCAAAAATGGCTAAGTACTTGTCAGTTTTTTCCCATTCACCATTTTCTTGGATAAGTCCGTGTGAGTATTCAACGGCTAAATGATTTTTACCCGCTATAGAGTTTAAAATACGAATTTGGTTTTTATCAGTATTTTGATATCTACCTAATTTGAGGTTTCGTAGAAAAGCTTTGCGCCAAGTATCTTTGGTAAAGTTGGCCTGATATTCGACGTGAATATATTTAACATCATCATGAGTTAACTCTAGAAGGGTATCAATATCCGAAGGAAGTGAGCCTTTCTTAGCAACTTTATCTAGTGCAGAAAAATAGGCTTTTACCTGATCCAATTGGCAAGATTTACTGCATTGTTCAGCCATTATTAAATTAGAGAGAACAATGAGGGACAAACCTATTAAAATCTTAATTAAAATTCGCACGAAACCTCCACAATTGACTAGATTTTTAACCCATGGCTTTGCGGGGGCACAGACAGGGGGCGTCCGCTAATACGCCAATTTATATTAGAACGGAGTTTACTCCGGCAAGCCCTTGAACTGTGCCACACTTTCTAACTCAACACCCCAAGATACTTTGCTTGATGAAAAAATTTGTGCAGTTGGCAATATAGATAATTCAGTGTCCAAACAGCCTGCAGGGACAACGAGCAATCCTGATATTTGAGTATTTGGCAGGGCTGAACCACAAAGCTTACAAAAACTCTTGCTGTGACGAGTATCAGGAAGTGTAAAGGAAGTCACTGCCTCTGAACCCGACTGCCAGACCAATTTGGCGGACTGTGAGAATAGGTTTGCCCCATGAGCCGAACCTGTATCCTTTTGGCAGTGATGACAATGGCACAAATAAAAACTGTCAAACTCGCCATGTATTGCAAAGCTTACGGTTCCGCACAGACAAGAACCTAAATGATCAGTCATCGAACTCCCTCCATTGCCTGCAATTTAAAGACAGGTAGCGCCCCAAAAAACGCGCAGCGAGTTGAGGTTGGCTTAATTGGTGTACTCTGTGACCCGAATGAGATCCGCACTTAACTGTCTCAAACACCTTTTCCGTTTTAAAAACCTTGTCTCGAAAGACTGTTGTTAAGTGCGGATTTTCTAGGTTAGCAATGTTTTACCAAATCCCGTCTTCTGATTTACCCTGAATTTCACAATCTCCGGCTTTGTAAGTGATCTTTTTACCACTGTCTCGTTTCGCAAAATAATCCTTACTGATAGAAACTATAGTGGGAGTCATCCAAACTAAGGCGGTAATATTGATCACTGTCATTAAACCTAAGGCCATGTCTGCCATCGCCCAGACTTCCGGTAACGCGGCCATTGAACCCCATAAAATCATTAACAAATAACCGGTTGTGTAGGCTGCTCGGCCAGATTTATTGTCGAGTTTAAACATATGTAAATTACTTTCACCGTAAGCGTAATTGGCTACAACTGAGGTAAATGCAAACAAACTGATGGCAGCTGCAACAAAATCACCACCGCCGGCACCTAAGTGCGAACTCATGGCATCTTGTGTTAGGCGAATACCTTCCATGCCTTCACCTGACGCTCCGCCAGCTAATAAAATGACCACAGCAGAACAGGTACATAAGATCATCGTGTCGATAAATACACCAAGCATTTGTACATAACCTTGGGAGACTGGATGATTTGGGTTTGGCGTGGCACTTGCCGCAGCATGAGGTACGCTACCTGAGCCCGCCTCGTTTGAATAGAGGCCACGCTGCACGCCATGTTTAAATGCAGCACCAATGGCACCAGCCCCTGCTTCTTGAAGGCCAAATGCAGAGGTTATAATGTCCCACAGCATGGCGGGAACCAGTTGTATATTTAAAAAGGTGATTGCCAGCGTGACTAACACATAAGTCACTGCCATAAAGGGCACAACCCACTCGGCAAACTTTGCAATCGCCCGTAAGCCCCCTATAACAATCAAGCCAGCTAAAATGATAATCACTAGACCAGCGTATAGGGTAGGGATGTCATAGGCATGATTGAGCGCATCGGTAATAGTATTGGCTTGCACGGCACTGAATATAAAGCCGTAACCTAAAAATAAAAAGAGTGAAAATAGAACTGCTAACCAACGCTTATTGAGACCTTGTTGAATATAATAGGCAGGACCCCCGCGATATTCTCCGTTGGTATCTTTGACTTTATAAAGTTGTCCTAAAACACTTTCTGCAAAGCCCGTAGCCATCCCAAGAATAGCAATCACCCACATCCAAAATATTGCCCCTGAACCACCTAGCGAGATCGCTACGGCGACACCCGCTAGGTTACCAGTGCCAACTCTGGCAGATAAGCTGGTACACAAAGCCTGGAAGGAACTTATACCGGCTTTGTCACTTTTATTGCTGCCTTTCATAACCGAAAACATATGGCCAAAGTGGCGTATTTGAATAAAGCCCAACTTTACGGAAAACCATACGCCCGCTGCCAGCAACATATAAATGAGTATTTGGCCGTTACCCCAAAGGATATTATTAATAAAAGCGACGATTTCGGAAATCAAAGTTTAACTCACAAGTATTTGAATTTGTGTTGGAAGTTTGCCGTCTATTAACAATGATGTCTAGAGCCCAAAGTACAACTAACCTAAAAATACCAAGCAGATGCTTAGTATTTTTTTAAAAGAGGGCTGGGGTAGCTGGACTCTAACCAACGAGCTCGAACCAACGAATAGTAACGGATCAAAACCTGTTGTTTTAATTGCACAGCTAAAACAAAAAAACGCCAAGCAAATGCTTAGCGTTTTTCTTATAAATGGCTGGGGTAGCTGGACTCGAACCAACGACATAGTAACGGATCAAAACCCGTTGTCTTAATTACACAGCTAAAAC
>NZ_JBDVXF010000020.1:0-3048 GCF_039964565.1 Paraglaciecola sp. | reverse complement strand
AACATTCATAGTGTTTGGTGATCAATTCTATCGCCAAACAAAAATAATCACGGAAAACACTATGAATGTAAGACAACTTTTATCAAAGTACTTGGTCAATGTCACACCAAACATGCACAAAACTCGTCGATTGAGTTTATTGGCGACCATTGAAAGCACCATGAACGGTGGGGTACTTTCTGTTACTGGACTAGGCCGTAACATTGACAGTCGAGCTTATGAAAAACATCGCATTAAACGTGTTGACAGGTTATGCGCTAATGTTCATTTACAGCAAGAAATCCCGCTCGTTTACAGTCAAATGTGTACTGCTATTGTTGGCCCAAATAAACAACCAATTATTCATGTTGATTGGTCAGACATGGATACGCGTAAGCAGCATTTTCTTATTCGCGCATCGATTGCCGCTCAAGGGCGTTCACTAACGCTTTATGAAGAAATTCCCCCCTTGAGTCTTAAAGAAAAGCCTAAAACGCATCGATTATTTATGCAAAAGCTAAAGGCGATGTTACCTAAGAATGTCAAACCCATCATTGTCACAGATGCAGGCTTTAGGATCCCTTGGTTTACACTGGTAGAGTCACTTGGCTGGGATTTTGTTGGCAGAGTAAGAAACAAAACGTTTTGTAAAAAGAAACGAGATACTACCTGGCTTCCGGTCAAGTCACTCTATGAATTAGGTTCCTTGCGACCTAAAGATTTAGGAGCGTACCTGCAAGGTATGAAAAAGTATTTTGAGTCGAGAATGGTAGTGGTATGGCGCAAATCCAAAGGACGAAAAGACAAAACCGCGACAGGTGAGCGAGCCAGAAAAAACAAGAAATCTAGAGCCTGTGCAGAACGAGAGAAAGAGCCATGGTTACTGGCTACATCTTTAAATAAAACAAGTCATTTATCAAAAAGAGTGGTGAAAATATATGCCACCCGAATGCAAATTGAAGAGAGCTTTAGAGATTTGAAAACAGGATTGAAAATGAATAAGTGTGGCTCACGAAATTCACCACGCCTACAAGTATTACTACTTGTAGCATTAGTTGCACAATACTTATTATTTTTACTTGGTTTAGCGGTAAAGTCATCAGGAAAGCACCGACGATATCAAGCAAACTCGATTAAAAAACGTAATGTATTATCTAATCAATTTATTGGATTACGAGCTTATAAAGATAAACAACTTAAACTATTAAAAAAGCACTGGAATGCAGCAATTAATGACCTAACTGCATTAATTGCTGCACCACAAGCGAGTTTTTAAATGCTTAAATTCGTGGGGATCCCTCAGTCTCTGACCCTATCGATTCAACCTCATTATCACCCATCGAGGTAGGATGTCGTTTTTGGTGAAAATGAATAAATGACGTTATCCATTTTAAATAAGTTTCAATCGTTCTTAAGGAGTATTGTCTGGTTAACATATAGTCAACTATGTACTGTATATATGGGGATTTAGTTTTCATTTTACCTATCTGCACTAGCTGTTTATTTATACAGTATAGTGCAGTTTCCCCCATATTTATGAAAATGCGCGAATCGCGCACTTTTGTAGAGTAAAAAATTTCTAGATGAATGAATTTTTCTTTAGGTAGCAATGTGTTATGAAATTTGTTAAAAATAGTAAAATTAAGAAAGTGCGCGACTTGTAAATAGAAATATGCGCGGTTAGCGCACTATTAAATTGTTAGCATGCCAATGTGTATTTTCAGTTGGCTACCTACAAGTGGTGTGCAAAGCGGTTAGCTTTTTAGCTCGTCACAGTCGGTAAAAAAGGTTCACGTAACTGGTAAGTTCTGGCAATATTAATCATCAAACACTGGCAAACTTAAGGCAACGGACAATGCAGCATCCAAATTTAAACAAGGTAGTCACAGTTTGTTAGTTCACCAATCAATTCAAACAGCAGCACGCAATGCGGCAGCTAACAAACAAATCATGGCCGACGCGCAAACAGCGCGCGCCGCATATTCGAAGCGTTAGTGTTCTTGGAGAATTGAACTGAGAGTTAAGGCTAGTAAAAAACTTAAAGGTAAGATGCTTAAAAGATTATTAATAGCCTTTGGCCTCTTTTCAGTACTTATTTATATATTGGCGTCACCAAATGGTGTCTGCTTTGAAGTTTTATCGCGTGACCTTTGTAGCGGAGAAGAAAAATCCGTTTTATTATTTTGGTTTTTTTTATTCGATGCGATTTTGTTGGCTTACGTAGCATCACCATTCGTATACTACGGAGCTATGAAGTTCCTAGTAAAAGTAAAGAACACTAACAAATGAATTATGTTGTTCGTAAACTCACTGGGACAAATACTCGCTGGCCTTCGGCCAAAGCGCTCATATTTGCCCCATATTCAAAGCGTTATGTTCCAAGGAGTTTTTAGACAATGGAAGAAGTTGTTGGAGGTTTTGGACTTCTAATTTTGAGAGGATTAAAGTGGCTTGTTATTACCGCTTTGGTGGAGTTTTTAATCTATTGGTATGGTTATATCACACTTAAAATTCTTACCTTAGGTCATTATCCCAAATTAGGCGAAGATAGCGAAACCATGTGCATAATTACTGGCGTTGTCTCCATTGCACTAACGATAGTTTTAATTGCAGTCTTTGTTTAGCAATGGCACATAACAAAAACATCATTTCGCTCGTAAACTCGCTGGGACAATTACTCACTGGCTGGCGCTTCGCGCAGTATAGCCAGCAAGTAATTGCCCCATATGTTAAGCGTTGAGGCTGTAGAAAAAGTCTCTTTTTTGTTTGTTTTTTGTGCAATTAATTCTTCCCTCAGATCATGGTTTGTGATCCAATAGGTATTATCAATTAGGCGGAAGGAGCCTTGGTGATGCCACGTTTTATCCCTCTAAATTATCAGCAAAATTCAATGGTGGTAATTAATTACCTAGACCAACTTCAAGCAGGTACGTTTGAATATGCTATCCATCATTTAATTGATTCGAAGTTGGATTTATCAGTGTTCTATCCTAAGTACAAAAATGATGACACGGGCCGTCCTGCTTACGACCCAGCGGCGTTGTTAAAGATTATCTTGTTTGCTTATTC
>NZ_JBDVXF010000019.1:0-44420 GCF_039964565.1 Paraglaciecola sp. | reverse complement strand
CCTTTGGGCGAGGTTTAAAAGCACCTACTCTGCGTTGCTCGAACTTACAATAGAATAACTATTGCTTCATTCGAGCGCCTTGATTAGGTGATTTTAAATCTCGCTGAGCGATCAATTGTTAGGATGGATTGGTATTACAAGGTAGTTTGTTAAAAACGGTTTCTGTAAGTAATCGTTATTTTTCATCCACATTTAAAATAGCCAATATTAATACAAAAAAGCACAACACCAGATTAAACAACGGAATTTGTAAATTGCTAGGCATCATATAAATAACACTCACCGCGGGGATCCAAATAATCCAAGTGGTTACCACTGTGGTTGGTATTTGCACTTTGACTAGTTCACCAAAGTGCATTTTAGTTTTCTGCCAATTAAACTGCTGATCTTTCCACAAAAAAGCCAAAGCTATCATAGGTCCCGTCAAAAACGTAGAAAATACAAATTGGTCAAAAGCGGTTTTTTTCACTATGGTGAGCCAGTCGTTGCCGTCACCAAATAACACCACTTGAAAAGCGTAAAAGCCGTTAATTAAGCCACCTATGAAAGCCCAAATCAGCACGTAAAAAAGCAACTGAGAAAAAGGTCGAAAACGAATTTTGCCACTTAAAAACATATATACGAAAGGTAAAAAACCACCAAAAAGTGCAGTTGAAATTACCGCATATAAAGCACCATATTCTAATTTTAAATCAGCAAAAAACTGAAAGGTTGTCTGCGAGGCAGGCCAATAGAAGTAACTTAAACCAATAGTGAGAGCAAACAATTGTAAACACAAGCCTGGTAACAAGTTGGCACCTATAGCAGCTTTGATATTAGCAATAAGCCGTGTCCCGTTTGATTGCTTCGGTGTCATAGAATATTTTCCTTTATAGGCAGTTTTTTGGGCGCTCGTATATTGAGTCATTGCTTTGATAAACGGCTAAGTGCGATATCGGTTTGCTTTTGCATATGTGTATTAATTTTATAGTGATCAGGACTCCACCCTAATAAAAACCGGTAAAAGTCGGCCCAAGCAAAAGCATATAATTCATGCCATTCTTGCTGCAGATCTATAAAATCAATTTCTATTTGATAATGCCCCACTGCTTTTTTGAGCACAGCGAAGTATTCGTTCACTAGACTTTGCTCATGATTAACTAATTCATCTTGGTTTAAACAACCTCCTAAAAAGTAGACAAGGTCTTTAACTCCTACCCCTTTACCGACATATTGAAAATCAACCGCAGCTAAACCAGCTGTATCCTCTGCAAAGCAGAAATTCGCCAATTTAGCATCACCATGAACCAGTGTTTGAAAGTGGGCGTTATTCAATGCAGCATCTAGCTCCTTAGCAGCGTCTTTAAGTCGTCCGGGCTGCATCACATCGAACTCTTCTTGGCGAGTCGCTAAATACCAATAAGTGCCAATAGGCCAAAGGTCTGTGATGTCTTGCTGCAAAAATCTAGCGTGAAAATACGCCAACCATTTAATACCTAACTTCACATCAGACATGGATGCTTGGTTTTTACGCAACCTAAAGCCTTGTTGATCGAGATCTTGTAATACCAATACCTGTTGTTGATTATCTGAAAATTCAGCCAGTAATTTTGGCACCACACAGTATTCATCGCATAACTGTCCGTAGCGTCGATAAAAATTCGCTTCTATTTGATAGGATTTTATCTTGCGCTGATGCCCAATTTGGGTATTCCAACCTCTAGGATGATGAGTTTCAGTGGGTGCAGATATATGCTTAACAATAATTGAGGTATCGAGCCTAGGGCTATGATAACGAGCGATCTCTCCATAACCACTCCATAGAGATTGTACTCTGTGTAATTGAGTCAGTTGTGGATCTGAAAAGTGGGATTGTAGTTGCGCTAAAACGTTGATAGTGAGTCGCTGCTTTACTCTGAAGTTTATAACATATTAACTTAAACAGTCTGAGCTAAAAAGACTTAAAAATAGCGACTCACTTGGAGTCGCTAATAAATTTAACCTTTTGATTGTCACTTTCTATCTGTCACGACGAGGAGGCTTGTGACTGGTAAATTCTTCTTCAGTCAACACTCCATCTCCATCGGCATCAATATGCCCAAAAATAGTAGAATGTTCGTTGTTTGGGACATCGCTTTGTTCAAACTCAGCAAAACTAACCGCACCGTCGCTATTTAAGTCTAATGTTGAAAACGCTGGCCTCTCGCGTTTCGGCATATCTCGATCGCCGCGCTCTTGAGCGTGAGCCGACAAACTTAAAGACATTCCAATTAAGCAACAAAGTGTTAATAACTTTACTGAACTGTTGGTTTTCACTGCTTTTAATAATTTCA
Source organism: Paraglaciecola sp. (assembly GCF_039964565.1). Classification (GTDB taxonomy): domain Bacteria; phylum Pseudomonadota; class Gammaproteobacteria; order Enterobacterales; family Alteromonadaceae; genus Paraglaciecola. The sequence goes on along the minus strand of NZ_JBDVXF010000019.1, from coordinate 42,108 downwards.
TAATATGACCTGTTTGTTTATTTAAATTCGAATAAAGCTTACCGAGAATTCAATTAAACAGTGTGCAAGAAACGGGCAAAAAATGTGCAAACATAATGAAAGTGAGAAGCACAAGCCAATACTGATGAATCGCAGATGTCGATGCTGACAGACAGCATGCTAAAAAGTTCTAAAGGGGGAAATGAGTGTTTTTGCGAGTAGCGCTCAAACTAGCAACGTTAATTTGAGCGCATTATGATAAAACGCTTGGGTACTAGGTTAAATCCATACCCTGAATAATTTCATGGGCGATTTCTGGGGTGGTAACACTAGGTTTTTGATGCAAATCCCCTTTTAATTGTCCTTTACGATGTTTAAGTGCTGCATCTAATTTTTTACTGGCTTGTGCGAGAGCTGGATACATTACTGCTCCTTTACCTTTAACCGCAATACTGGTGCCTTCGTATTTAGTGGAAACTTCTGCGCTAAACTCACCGTGCTCTTTCGTCACAATGATGTCTAAAGCGATAAGGGTTGGGAAATGACTGGCTACTTTAGAAAACTTTAAATTAATATCCTCTTTAACTGACTCTGAGATATCGCAATGATGACCTGAAACATTTATTTTCATAGATTTTCCTTTTTGCTCTGGTTTACGTTTTTACAAACTTACTTATACAGCTTGGGTCATGTTGCCAAGAAAACAAGGAGCAACCGATATAAAAAATCATACTCGAAGATATTTTCGGTGACCCAGAGGCTAACCATCCCAGTTTTATGGTAAATTTGCCACATTAATTCTCGGAAATTTTTTTATGACCTTATACCAAGGCAATACTCGTAAAATGCGAGTCAGCACAAATTCGGACAACGTCGCGCAATATGCGCTGCCCATTGGCGACGCCACAATCAATATGAACGCCTTAATTGGCCAACCTTTAAAGGTAAATTACCAAGGTGAGATTAATTGTGTACATTGCGCAGCTAAAACCAAAAAAAGTTTTAATCAAGGCTACTGTTATCGTTGTTTAATGAAGTTGGCACAATGTGATACTTGTATCATTAAACCGGAACTATGCCATTATGAAAAAGGCACTTGCCGCGAACCGGCATGGGGAGAGGCAAACTGCCTGTCGAGTCACTTTGTGTATCTAGCTAACACTGGCACCATAAAGGTAGGGATAACGCGGCATGTGACAGACGGAGTCTCGAGTCGTTGGATTGACCAAGGTGCTACGCAAGCCATTGCAATTATGCGGGTGCAAAACAGATTAACCAGTGGCTTGGTAGAAATGGCGTTCAAAGAACATATCGCAGATAAAACCAATTGGCGCACTATGCTCAAAAGCCAACCTGACCAGGTAGATTTAGTCGCCCTAAAAGAATCCTTATTAGAACAAGTAGAAGGTGAACTCGACGAAATAATTGATGAATACGGATTTCAGGCCATTGATATTTCAGACACCCCAGCCATTGATATCCACTACCCTGTTGAGCAATATCCAGAAAAAGTAAAGTCTATTAACCTAGACAAAGACCTAGGCTTTGAAGGTACCTTGTTAGGCATTAAAGGTCAGTATTTGATGTTAGATGGCGACCGCGTGATCAACATGCGCAAATACTCAGGTTACCATTTGCAAATCGAAACACCCTAGAAGAAACAACAACAATTCCAACTGCGTACACACTAAATTAAGTGTGTGCGCAGTTAGGAGCGATTTAGTTTCTAAGACTATTTCTGGCTATTTTTTGAAACCTTGTCGATTTCTTCATCCAACATTTCAATCAACCTAGCGCGGTCAAACTGATGAACTTGGCCATTATTGAGTTCTAACATCTTGCTAACTTGACGCCTAATCGTAGCATCAGCTTGGCCTAATGTTGCAGTCACCATGTATCGAAGTTTTGGCTGGTCGCTTTGCATTATATGCAGTGCAGCCTTTGCGACATCGATAGGATCATTGCCCTTATCGACCTGACTTAACGCGGCAAGCGTGCCATCACGCTCTTGTTTATATCGACTGTCGTCTGTCCAATAATTAGTTTCAGTGATTAATTTGCTAGCGGCATTACCGATATTGGATGCATAATTTCCTGGCTCAATCACGTGGACACTGACTCCAAAGCGATTCACTTCTTTAGATAGGGCATCAGTATAGGCTTCGATAGCATGTTTACTCATGCTGTAGGCACCAAACATTGGGCTAGCCAGAACTCCTGCAATTGAACCCGTGGTGGCAATACGACCTTTACTTTCGATAATCATTGGCGCAAAAGCTTGAGTCACGCGAAAAGGCCCCATAACGTTCACATCGAATTGATATTGTAATTGTTCGACCGGTAACTCAATCATAGGTCCAAACACTGCCACTCCGGCATTGTTAATCAAACCATATAAACCACGACCTTGTGCTTTAACAAAGTCTACTGCTGCGTTAATTTCAGTTTGATTACGCACATCAAATTGCACCGCTGTCACATTGTCCATTGCATTCATGACTTGCATTTCATGTTTATGCAAAACGCCGGCGTATACGTAAAACCCATTTTTAGATAACTCTTGAGTCATCTTTAATCCAAGGCCTGAGTTGGAGCCTGTCACCAACACAGCTTTCTGATCGACATTTGGGGCGCTAGATTGAGCGCTGAAACCATTAAAATGAATAAGTAAACTAACGCTAAATAGGATAATTCCGAATTTTGACATGGTGATGCCTTTTTTAATTAATGTTTAAAGTGAATGATTCGACTAACACAGTCGTAATCAACAGCAGTATATGGCAAAGGAACCGCTTGCTATATTTACATCTGCTATGGGTAAACATTTACTAAAACTATTTAGACGATTTGCGGAGTGTTAACGTCGCTACAGAATATTGCGCAGTAATTGTCGCAACGTTTTGAAAATGGCTTTGCCACTGTTTTTTTGATGTTGCAACACGTCAACATTAGCTTGCCAATGCATTTTCTCGAATTCCATGGGAAGCTTAACTAACTCCCCTGCTTGGACCGCGTCATGCGCCACATGCTCGGGCAAAAAACTCCAGCCGTGGCCTTGCAGCGTCAGCTCTAGTAACAGGAAATAGTTATCTGCATACAAAATATCTGGGCTGATTTTTAGTTGGAAACTGCTGGTTTGGGTATTTCTAGAGCGGATCAGCAATTGTCGATGCAATCGCAAACTATCGATGCTTTGACTGATTTGCTCAGACAATGGATGAGATTTGGCCACGTATAAATCAAAACAAACAGAGCCGATACACTCATAGTCTAAGTATGTGGGGATCTTAAGCTCACTAAAAATAACGCCAGTTAAGGGCACTTCTTTTTTTAGTAAATCAATAATATCGAGACTCGACGCGCTTAAGAATTCTAGGGTAACTTGAGGGTAAATTCGCTGTAATTCGCCAATTATGCTGGAAACAGCCTTAAATGGGATCCCTTCGTCCAAAGCAATGGTTACTTCACTTGGCGTGATATCACTAAGGGCTTGGACAGAATTTTTTAATCGCTGATGTTGATTGAGAAGAGCGTGTGCATGGGGTAACAAACGGCTACCAGCATTTGTTAATGTTGGATAACGACCGCCGCGTTCAAATAGAGTCACGTTACAATCTATTTCTAGATTCATAATATGTTGACTCACCACAGATTGTGCCTTTCCTAAATGCCGTGCTGCAGCAGAAAACGAACCGGTTTCGACAGTAGACACAAAAGCCTGAAGTTGTTCAATGCTAAACATATCGCTTTTACCGATACTTAATAACTAACACATATCATTATAATGGATGAATATAGCGCTACCGTCACCCTTTATATGAATACATCATGAAAACCATTGAACGAATATTTCAAGCTGTTCTGTTTGAAGCTGTTGCCTTAGCTATAGTGGTACCCACTTCTGCATTAGTTGGAGGTTATGCAACTGAAAAAATGGCTATTGTTGGAATTGCTTTGTCGACTTTTGCTATGTGTTGGAATTATCTCTATAACATACTATTTGACAAAATCGCTGGTGAAAGCCGCCAAATTAGAGGTGCGGCAACACGAATTATTCACGCTTGTTGTTTTGAACTTGGCATGGTGATAATCACCTTACCCGTGTTGGCTTGGTACTTAAACATAACGTGGTTAGCTGCCATTATTTTAGAAACCAGTTTTTTAATATTTATACTCTTCTATACACTCATATTTAATTGGTTATACGACAATTATCAACCTTATCAGAGGCTTGTGAATAGATCGTAAATAAGGAGTTAGCACTAAAATGTATTCCACCTCAATCTTTTGAATCTCGTTCCTTTACTCATACTGAACTTGGAGCTTTGCTAAGATCCATTTTTGCAATACATCATCGTTGTAGCGCGGATGCCAAGCGGCAATAACATCAAATGGATCGGGTGATTGTTCTAACGGAATTTCAACTAAATCTAGCCCGCTAACAGCTCTTGAAGGTAAAAATGAAATGGTATCTGTTGTTTCAAGATACATGGGCACGACTGAAAAACAGGGAGCTGATACAACCACATTACGCTTTAAACCAAATTGCCTAAACCAATCATCAATAGAGCCTTTAAAATTGGGCCGGGATGGAGACGCAATAATACAAGGGTAACTTGCGACTTCTGCCAAAGTGGCTGTAGTAAGTGAAATTGCTGACCTGGCTGATGCCACACAAACATGGTGTTCTTCATACAACTTCATTACGGGGTAGTTGTCGGGTATATAATCTGGAAATGCAATTGCTAGATTAATTTTGCCACTTTCCATTAATTGATGAAGCTTATCAATTTCAAAATCTCTCACTATGAGTTTTAAATTAGGAGACTCCTTTCTTAAGGTCGAAATCAAAGTCGGTAAAACAACTTGCTGTGCGTAATCGGTAGCCGCAATAACGTAGGTCCCAGAGATTGTTTTCGGATCAAAATGAGTCGGTGATAAGAGTGCGTTAAAATCATTTAGGAGCTTATTGACACCAATTGATAAGTTCTCGGCAAATGGAGTGGGAACAAAGCCCGTGGTTTTTCTAAGGAACAATCTATCATCAAAAACATCACGTAACTTTTTCAAATGTTCACTAATAGCTTGCTGCGTTAACCCTAAATGATTGGCAGCTTTTGAGGCATTTTGTTCTTGTATCAAAGCCTGAAAGACTCTCAACTGTTTTAGATCTAACCGGTCCAGTTTACTCATATATAACGCCTTTTTTCTTTTCATTACACCCAACAAAACTTAACACATAACAATTTTTTCTTGTATCACTTACAAAATATCATTGTTTAAAATTGTTAGAAAAGTTCTCTACAATTTTTTCGTCAAATCAATTTTTAAATTAATACAAAACCAAAGAGAGAGAAATAAATGAAAACGGTAATTTTAATCGGTGCGTTAGGCAAAATGGGGCAAGCAGCATTAACAGGCTTGGGCAATCAAAGGGTTATTACTGCAGGACGCTCTGGAGAAGTTGATCACATTGTTGATATTACCAATGAGCAATCTATAAGAGAGTTGTATGAAACTGTTGGTAACTTCGACGCAGTCGTCAATACTGTTGGTTTTTGTGAGTATGCGAACTTTACTGAGATGACTGAAGCGCAGTGGATGACCACTGTGATGAGTAAAATGATGGGACAAATAAACTTAGTACGAATAGGCCAAGAGTATATTGCCGATGGCGGTTCGTTCACCTTAATTAGTGGCATTTTAAATGTTAAACCGATTCCCTTTGCCATTGCAGATGCTACAACGAGTGGAGCAATTGACACTTTTGTTAAATGTGTTTCGTTAGAAATGCCTAGAAATATTCGTATAAACGTAGTTAATCCCACGGTATTAAGCGAAGCCTGGGATGTGTACGGAGAAATGATGCCTGGTTTTGAACCAGTTTCTGGAAGGTTAGTGGGTAAAGCATTTGAACGTTCGGTAGATGGCTTTATTAACGGTGAAGTCATTGTTGTTGACGCTTGATATTGAAATGGAAGCCTAGCCTCTAGGCTTCCACTTTACTGCAACTAGATAAGCGGTTGATTGAATCTTTCTTCACGAGGTAAATAGTAGTTTTTGGGGTCCAGAGATAGCAACACTTTATTGGCCTTACCTTGAATTTCAATGGCAGGAACAAAACCATAATACCTAGAATCAGCACTGTTGTTTCTGTTGTCGCCCAAAACCAAATAATGCCCTTCTGGCACAATAACTTCCGCGAAGTTATCGCGCGCTTCGGCTACAGGCATAAATTGTACGATATGCGCTACGTTATCTAGTTGCTCAGTTTTCTGGAGACCATTGTCGCTGTCTTCATATTGAATCGGCTCACCATTAATAATCAGTTTATTATCAAACATCGCGACTCTGTCACCCGGCTCTCCTATGAGTCTTTTTACCAATCGATTACCGGCTTTCTCAGAATTAAACACCACTATGTCGCCACGCTTTGGCTGTCCCGTTTGCATAATTTCTATATCAGTAAACGGCACCTCTAAACGATACGCCATCTTGTTGACAAAAATCCGGTCGCCTTCAACTATGGTAGGTAACATAGAGCCTGTTGGTACCAAATACCAATCGGCGAAACTACTACGCGAAGCAAATAATACCAATGCAAACAGCAAAAATGCCCAGTTTTCTTTTAAGAGTTTGTGCATTGAAAGTTTGATATTCATGGTTTAATCCTTGTGATCGTAATTTGAAATAAGACCCTAAAACCGACCTGAAGTTTAGCAGTAGTTTGTAACTCTATGTGTCACCAACATCCCAAGCAAATAAGGTGCATTATTAATGGAATGAGTTTAATAGGTGCTAGACATGTTTTGGCGCTATAACGTATACCTAAGCTAAAGGGTAGAGAAATAACTATCGTCATCTAGATGGATAAACTGATACACTTTTCAATAAATAGCCTGCGTGTCGCTACCTTTTCTCTGGTGCTTTTTGTATGACCTTTTTCAACTGCAGGTACACTTGCTATTAAATACTAATAAAGGAAGCACTTTTTGTCTCAACTCACATTGGCTATAGCCGTCGTAACTCTAACGTTTTCTTGGCTAACATATGCTGAGTCAATGACTTCTAGCGTGCAAAACGAAGTAATGGCTTCATTCGAAAGCCTTGTTCAAGCCTCAAGAGAGCTCAACCATGACGCTTATTTTGAACACTTTGACACAGAAAAATTTGTTGGTCTAAACAGCGACGGAACCAATTGGAATTCAATCGACGATTTATCACCGCTTATTATTAATGGTTTTGCTTCAATTAAAGCAATAACTCAGCTCAAATTCACCAATCTTAAAATATCTGTTATTGACCAGCATACTGCCATCCTGGTGAATGAATATACTCAGTCGATGGAACTAAAAAACGGCAGCCTAATAAGCAGTGCTGGGGGTGGTACTCAAGTATGGTCGAAACGAACTGGTGCTTGGAAACTTGTTAGCGTCTCGGCTAGTAACAAACCTTGAGCACCAGTTCGTAGAAAATTATTCAGGAAACACCCATAGTGATCTTGCCGGTTAAATAGATTCAGTTATTGTAATTAGAATGGGTGTTTCTCTCGTTAAATAGCTAAAGGTCTGATGTTTTTTTCGCACCTGAAAATACCAACAAGTAGGTCAGACCAACAATACCAAACAATGCAAGACCTGATAAAAGGAAGGGATCGATGATGATATTTTCTTTAAATTCGAAGGTTCCAGCTGATATTTTTTTCCAGTGCATAAAGTTTTGATTAGCAGCAACGGTCGCACCGAAAAAACCAATCACTAATCCAATGTATTTTGCTATCCAATGGCTGGCACCAGGGGTAATTAAAATTAACCCTAAAATACCAATGACTGTCCGCTGTGCTCTGCAGTAGGGACAAACGTAAACCATACCCGCAAGGTCTGTTGTCCACGCCACTATTGCAATAATAATAGCGATAATTCCCACAATCTTAGTGTGCGTTGTATATGTGTTTAACTGAAAAACTTTCATCTGTGTTTAATTCCTAATTGAAAACGACTTTTTTGTTAAGTGTAACTTGAAACTCATTGTGCTGAAGCGCTTGTACAACGCAAATAGAAGAGCGCTTTTTGCAATCTCAAGTCAGTTTACATTTTACCGAAATCTAAGGCTAAACCGGCACCAAGTTACGTGCTAACATTAACAAAATCTCTGAACCAACAGTAATGACTAAAATCAATACAGTAGGTAGCTGGGATAAATGAAACTCATACAAAAAATAAAGATAATTTTCACGCTGTACTGATTAGGAACCGAAAATTTTAACAGCAACATTTATCGTAATTTAAGGGATTTAAAAGGGTTCATTAACCAATAGTTAGATTAAGTCTCTCGGTAATTCTCATGTTAGTTGGCATCTATATTTGTGAAAAACATCATCGTTTCAGACATTTTTGGTAGAACAGAAGCACTGGATGAATTGGCTTCTAACTTTTCTGTGCGTACCGAAATTCACGATCCCTATAATGCGAAGAACATGGCATTTTCAAGTGAACAACAGGCCTATGATTTTTTCACTCAACATACCTCTTTAGAACAATATACTAAAAGCTTACTCAAGCGTATTCAATCCGCCAACTCTCCTGTAAACCTTATTGGCTTTAGCGTAGGTGCGTCTGCAATTTGGAATATATCTCACCACTCTACTCTCAATAACGTTATGAAGGCTTGTTGTTATTACGGCTCTCAAATTAGGAACCATTTACATATTGAACCTCTATTCCCCATTACCCTGACTTTTCCAATATCAGAGACACATTTTTCAGTAACAGAACTGATGAACAAGTTAAACGACACAATTAATGTAACTGTCAGACAAGTTTCGTTTCTACATGGGTTTATGAATTCTCACTCTGTCAATTACAATCAAGAAGGTTACTGGAGTGAAATTTTAGCGTTGTCGAAGATGTGATTTAATCAACCCTTGCAGAAGCTAGGGCCCTACATATAGATTTATCGATTTGCAGCAATTTATTATCAATAATCACAATGGATAACACTATAAGTTGCTCATGTCATTTCGTTGGTTTAAATTTTTAGATTTTCCACCGTATTACTTTTATTGTTTTTTACTTATTAAAATCAATAATTTAAGCCTAAATATCAAAAGCGACCTGTCAGTTACACTCAAAACTTTGTTCAAAAAACTTGCAACTACGATTAATCTCGTACATATTAACTACGAAACCAATCGTAGTTGAGGATAATACATGATTAATCCAACACCATCAGAGCTGGAAGTGCTTAATATTTTATGGGAACTTCAAGAAGCTAACACTCAGGTCGTCAACGACCGACTCAATCTACAACGCCAAGTCGGCTACACAACCACCTTAAAAACCATGCAAGTCATGTTTGAAAAAGGCTTATTAGACAGACGTAAAGAAGGCAAAAGCCATGTGTATTTTCCACTTATCCAAGAATCAGTAGCCAAAGGCAACTTACTCACAAAATTTGTCAACAACACCTTTGGCGGATCCGCTAGTAATTTGATGATGCAATTGCTTGATAACAAAAATGTTAGCCAAGATGAAATAGCCCAAATCAAAACTTTTCTTAAAGAAATAGAGGATAAAAACCATGGATAGTTTAATTTCCCTTTTTGACAGCCAGTTTGTATATGCCTTGGGTTGGACCATAGTCCACTCATTTTGGCAATCGTTACTAGTGTTTACGTTGCTCGGCCTTTGTCTGCTGGTAAGCCAACGTTCTAGACCAGAAATTCGCTATTGGTTATCAGTGGCAGCGCTTATCTGTTGCCTGATTATCAGTATTAAAACCTTTGTATATTGTTACCAAGATGTGGTGCAAGCCAGTCAATTACTTGCGCAACTACAAACCATGCTGCAAACACCACACATACAAAACTGGTGGGTCACCACTTTTAAAACCATCAACCCATGGTTAGATACAATTGTGCTACTTTGGTGTGTTGGCTTTTTTGTCCAAAGCGTACGTTATGCCTACGACATAATCCGCACCCATGGCTTAAAAAGCCAATCGGTATCTGATTTGCCAAGGGACTGGAATAAACGACTACAAGGCTTAGCGCAAAAACTAGGCGTCACTAAATCAGTGTCTTTTAAATATTCGCCTAAAATCAATGTGCCCTCTGTGATTGGTCATTTTAAGCCGATCATCCTGTTACCTTTAGGTATTTTGACGCAGCTACCTCAAGCGCAAATTGAAGCCATAGTGCTACACGAACTGGCACACGTTAAACGTCACGATTATTTAATTAATATTTTGCTGTGTTTAATTAAAGTGTTGTTCTTCTTTAACCCCTTTGTACTTGCTATCAGCAAAAAAATTAGCATCGAACGTGAAAACATCTGCGATGACCTAGCCGTTAAGGCTTGTGGTGACCCTTTAATCTTTGCAAATAGTCTCAGTCAATTCGCCAACATTACACCTGTAAGTCAATCTGCTATGGCCGCAAGCAAAAACAAATATCTGTTATTAGATAGAGTGAAACGCTTATTCCCTAGTCACGGAAATTTATCGACAACTACCGAGAGACTAATAGCCTTAGTGTGTGCGGGGTTACTTGGTCTCACTCTTAACGTTAATGCTAAAAACCAGCCAGTTGCAGTTGCGTTTGAATCAACGCCTATGCAACTTGAACCTATGAATGAAGAAACTGAGCAAGATACATATCCAAAAACAGCTGGTGAAACCCCTAGTCCTAATAGCGTTTTTATCGAGCCTGATATGCCTACCGATGATGCTGAAAACCAAGCCAAAGGCACAAATGAAATTATTGCATCCAGTGGTTCAACGGATAATTTAGCGGTTACTGTTAAACCCACAGAGCCAACTGGTCAAAATAACGAGCCACTGCCTGATACAATCACATCCACCTCGACTTTTTCTGAAAAATCTCAGCAAGAAACCACGGTGTTGTTAGCGCAAAATAGTTCCTCAGATGCCAGCAGCGCTGCACGTAATTACCTAGAATCCACAAATAAAAATGTAAAAGCTGCGACGACAGAGGTAAAAGAGAGTCAAGAAACGATACAAACACACCAAGGACAACTTACCGGCCGTGTTTATGCCAATACCGACAAATTCAGCAGTTTTTCATTAGAGTCACCCAATGCGTTAGACAACATCGACCAGATAATTTTTGCTCCTATTTCTACTACCGACACCGAGTTTTCACAAGGTGCAAGAAAATGGAGAAATGTAGTCAGCCAATATTTTTCTGAAGTTCAAAGTAAGCAGCCGCGCGTAATAACTTTGACTAAAAATAATGCCCGAGCGACAGCTGATTTTACTGGTATGAATTCCTCGCTTATTGCACAAACAAGAATTAAGGACGTAAGACTGATCGATCTTGCTAGGAAGGGAACCAGAACTAATATTCACTCTAAATGGAGACATCAGAAGACAGGTGAAACTCGCGCTTGGAACACGAAAATGCGTGATTCGCGAAGGGTCGGGAATTTTCAAACGTTGCAAAAATCTACGTCTACCCCAGGTCTAACGGATATCAATAGTCCTCTTCAAGAATTCAAAATGACAGGAGCTCTTAACTCAAAGACTGACCTGACTAAGACAAAATTTCTCCTAGAAGTCATCGCAGAAATAGTTTTTGTTGATGCTATAAACTACGAATATGCGGGTTACGGATTAAAAAAAATATGGCTTGATTCCGCTAACGTTGAGCCTGACTTACTCACACTAGCAAGGCATGAAGGAAGTCCTACAAACTCTCGAACACGAACCGAACGTAATGCCGACATCATCAAAAACATGTGGGATATATTGCTTAGCCATCTTCAATATGATGTTTACCAAGTGGCAACTGCTATCAAAAATCAAGAGCTTGCACTCACCTTAGTTTCTGCCGCAAAAAAACCTGCCGCTAACGCCCACCCCATAAACAAGCAACTAGCATCACAGTATTTTCGTGTAAAAAATAGCGAATTCGAAGAGTTCATACTCAGCGCTACGGATTCTCTCGATGCGTTTACGCAGACCACCTACTCACCCATAACAACCAACCAAGCACAATTGAATTCGAAGCAAGATGGTTGGAATCATCAACTAAAATTGGCCCTACACCATTTATCCAATCAGCCATCGCAGACCTATATTTTTGCAACAAATAATTTAGCTCAGGCCGACAGTTCCACTGCGACTGACGACCAAAATCTAGTGATACAAATGGACGTTAAACAGATGGAACTTTATTCTCGAAGCGCCATTCGCAATTATCGAACCGATTATGAAGTAAATCGTGGTTCTAACTATAATCGAGGCGCCACAGCCACAGAAACTGGGTTGAGCCCCTCAAAAGACGACGTTGGTGGAGCATCGCCAAGAAAAGTAATATCGCTAAAACCAAGTGCTTTTGACTCTAAATTATACTTACGAGGACAATTCGAGATTACGCTTATCGATCCTCAAACTCACAAAATATTGGGGCATGCCATATCAAATGCAACTGTGAACCCAAAACACAGTGCCTTTAAGACTTTGGCGCAGCAAATAAAAGCGCAAAATTTGCAGATTACAGAAGAGGAAATGTTAGTTATCGCATTGATTGGGGAAGTGAAAAATCAACTACACAAAGAGTTGCGGCGTGTCCAACAGGGTGAAGTATCCGTTGACTCCATTCAACTAATGGCAGAACGGAAACAGGATCTTACTGATGCCCCATTGAGAAGCCAACAAAAAGCAGCAGACATCACAGTTGCACATCTTGCTTATTAGTGATTAAAAGTGTCAGTGGGAATGATGAACATTAGTACTACTGACACTACACTTCTTCCCCACCATATTTGCTTGCCAAATCATCCAATTCAGAACAGGTATAATCGAATCCCTTACCATCAAACTCGTAGGTGATTTTCACCGTATCTGAACCTTGAAATAACTTAGCTTTAACCTCTGCCACTGACCAGTGTTTTAGCTCGTTTAAAAAACGATTGGCCACTTGCGCCCGAGCAAAACGATAGCGAATTTCTGTTTGCATAATTACTGCTCAACATTCCTACATGACGACCATTTGCGAAAGTGGGGAGTTTGAGGATTTTTGATTAAGAGTCAAGGATCGAAAGTAACTTATTCATGCAAATATTCCGTCACTTTACTTGCCGTACACTGATAATTACCTGATGATTGCTTTAACGCCGTTTACAACTTGTTTCGTTAATGGCCACCAATTTCTGTGCATAGGACATCCTTAATGACGAACAACTGGCTTCTTTTTGGTTTACTGATATTACTGTTTTTGATCACGCGAAAATGGTTAGCCTCTGCTTTTAGACGGATAACCAAAAATAAAAATGCCACCCTAAAGCGCAAGTTAATGGTGCGACAAATATTGTTAATGTCACATTTAGTCTCTTTCATAATGATTGGGTCAATGGTGTTAGGCATTGATTACGGAAAATTTATTGTATTTCTTTCGTCTGCTTTTGCGGTATTAGGCATCGCGCTATTTGCTCAGTGGTCCATTCTCAGTAATATTACAGCGGGTATTTTGATCTTTTTCAATTTTCCTTATCGAGTGGGTGACACGGTGCGTATTGCCAACAAAGATTTTGACCTAAGCGGAATGATTGAAGAAATCACTACTTTTCATGTACTCATTAGACATGCTGACGGCGATCTTATTACCTACCCCAACAGCCTAATTTTACAAACCCCAGTGATTAAATTAAAAAGTAAACATACAAAACCTCCCGAAGAATTAGAAGATCACCATGAATAAAGAATAGATGTTTGTCTCCAACGACCAGGTATTTTAAATAACAAACTGAGAAACCTATTTGCAAAAGTGGTTAATGTTGCTAATTATCTATTCACTGTGAATCACCTGTTAAACTTTCACCGCGACCGATTCACTACACACGAGTCAAAAAGGATAAGTCATGACAAAACACATTATTGCGTTAATGTTACTCAGCGTAAGTTTATCGGCCACAGCTGTAACTAACAGCACAGCCAATAACGGTAATTTAGTAATGCAGGATATTCCTGCTATTCCCAAAGAGATAGTCGACAACCTTTCTCGCTATCAAAATGTGCGCTCAGCACCTTTTCGAGATTTCAGCCAAGACGGTAAAAGTATCTATATTTCTACGCGATTTGGCGATGTCAGTCAGTTGCATAGAGTTGACCAACCAGGGGGCGCTCGCCATCAATTAACGTTTTTTGATGAACCAATTGGCTCCATAAGTCGTCAACCTGATGGCGACACCATTGCTTTTACTATGGACGCTGGTGGTAGTGAGTACTCACAGGTTTTCATTCTGGATCCCCAAACAGGTGAAGCCAAAATGTTAACCGATGGCGAGTCGCGAAACGGCGCGTTTAGTTGGAGCGACACTGGTGGTAAATTAGCTTATCAAAGTACCAAGCGTAATGGGCGCTCTAACGACTTGTGGATGATGGACACTCAAGCGCCAGAAAAGAGCCGTATGGTACTTGAATCAACCGATGGCAGTTGGTGGGGTCCGGTAGATTGGGACCAAAAAAATCTCAACCTATTGGTACAACAATACACCAGCGCAAGTAATTCAAAAGTGTACTCGTTAGACTTAGACTCAGGAAACAAAACCTTACTTGATGGCAGCGATGACTCGCCAAGCGTAAACTTTGCTTTAAGTTATGCCAAAGGAGATAAAGGATACTTTCTAACAACCAATCAAGACAGCGAATATCAGCGCTTAGCCTATAGGGATTTCGCCTCAGGCAAACTGACTATTATCACCAAAGATATACAGTGGAACGTCAGTGAGTTCAGCTTAAGCAAAAGTGGAAAAAGAGCGGCTTTTACTGTTAATCAAGATGGCATTAGTCAGTTATATTTGCTTGATACCAAAAACTTCAAGTATCAAGCCGTGCAAGATGTGCCTATTGGTATAATTAGTGGGTTAACCTTTAGCCCCGATGACAAACGTCTCGCCATGAGTCTCAATACCTCGCAAACCCCTAGTGACAGTTTTGTGTTAACACTTAAACGTTCTGCCACCCAATATGCTGATTTAACACGTTGGACCTTTAGCGAGGTGGGCGGACTCAATACAGAGCTTTTTGTCGTGCCTGAATTGGTGCGTTTTGAATCTTTTGATAAGCGCCAAATTCCAGCCTTCGTTTACAAACCTAACAAAAGTGGGCCACATCCCGTCATTATCAGCATACATGGTGGCCCCGAAGGTCAAGCAAGGCCTTACTTTAGCAGTAACACTCAATTATGGTTAAATACACTTGGCGCTGCGGTTATCACCCCTAATGTACGTGGCTCAGCAGGTTACGGAAAAGAATATATCGGTTTGGACAATGGGTTTAATCGTGAAGACTCGGTAAAGGATATTGGCGCGCTGCTTGATTGGATAGCCACCCAAGATGATCTAGATGCGAGCCGAGTGGCGGTCATTGGTGGTAGTTACGGTGGTTATATGGTGCTGGCAAGTGCGGTACATTTCAGTGAACGCCTTAAGGCTGCGGTAGATATTGTTGGCATTTCTAATTTTGTGACTTTTTTAAAAAACACCAAAGACTATCGTCGCGATTTAAGACGGGTTGAATATGGCGACGAAAGAATTCCAGAAATGAACGCTCATTTACAAAAGATTAGCCCCAGTAATAATGTCGATAAAATCAATGTGCCATTATTTGTAGTGCAAGGACAAAACGACCCACGGGTTCCCGTAACTGAGGCTGAGCAGATCGTAAAAGCGATGCGAGATAACAATAAAGCGGTGTGGTATATGAACGCTTTAAACGAAGGTCATGGTTACCGTAAAAAAGAAAACCGCGATATTTACCAGCAAGCCGTGGTGTTATTTTTTCAACAGAATTTGTTGAATTAGAGAGTCTGTAACTGGGAGATACATTAATAAAGGTGTCACACACAGTGTTGTGCCACCTTTAAAAAACATTAATTTTCTAACGCTTCACGCACTTCGTTTAGCGCTTCTACTGAAAATCCTTGATCATAAAAGTAAACGATAGTGCCACTCTTATTTAATAACATCACGCGGGCATTATTGGGGTTTTGATTGCCAGTAAAGCGCTGCACTTTATCGCCATCTGCATAAACAGTGACCACCCCTTTCCACAATTGTTTAGGGATCCCTTTACGCATGCCACTGTCGATAAAACCACTAAACATTCGAGGTAACATACCTTGAATCGTAGGTATTTCGTAAGCGGCGACTTGGGTTTGTGTCATATCTAGGCCAATTAACCAGCGGTCGATATCAAACTGCGAGTCTTGTTTATAACCAAACAGTAATAGGGTTTCTTGACCTTCAAAATCTTGTGGTATCGCGACTTGTTGACCTTCTAAACTTTCGCCAGAAACAGTAACCATGCGGTCACCAATAGTGACTTGACTGGGGTAATCGTAATTAGCACAACCACTCACAAACAATACCATCACAAGACTTATAACAAATTGTCGCATTATACTCGTCGCTTCTAAAGTTGAATACTGTTGTTACGCTGAACGCTAATAAAGGGTTCACTCTGTTCGCTTAATTTTTTAAGATAAAATCCAACGCCCCTGTAATTGCAGCCACTTGTGCTTGGATACAATTTTCAGCGTCAACCTTAGGACTATCTGGATAAACTTCTGTAGTGCTCACAAACTTAGCTTCGGTCACACCCGCACATAAACTTAAACTTTTTAGGGCGTAATTAATCACGCCTTTTTGTGCCACTGGAGCGCCTATAATTCGCCCACTTTCATCCGCTGGCGCAATGTGGGTAACTTTTTCCACGGATTCAATGATGGCTTTCTGGAAGTCGGCACATGGGTTTTCGGTATCACCCACGGTATAAAACCCATCAGGGATAGCCCATTCCTGATGTTCGATGGCATCCCGAGCAGCAAGCGCAGGACGAAATTCCGAGTTGTCTGTATCTGTGGTTTCGTGTAAATCGATGTGCATAACAAAGTCTAAGTCCGACACCAATTTCATTAACGCCGCCGATTCTTGCGCAGGGCTGTTTGCATAAAATGAACGATTAGGATCAATCGCTAAAGGATTCCATCGATTGATAGTCTCGTAGGCCCAAGGGCTTATACAAGGTACAATCATAAGATTAAACTTGTGGTGATAGTTTTGGGCCGCGGTTGCCGCAAACCTTAAAGCCCCAAACACGCCACTAGTTTCGTAACCGTGTACTCCTCCCGTAATCAATACATTTGGTTTGGATTTATCCCAATTTAAGCTGCCAAGTGCAAACACTGGAAAGGTACCAAAGTCATATTCAAGTTTTGCATACTCCTCGATATCAAAATGATCAGCTAAGGCAGATAACTGGCTCAATACGTCATCAGCATAGGAACGCTTTGTTTTTTGCGCATTCAACCACTGCTGTTTTTCCGCTTGCTGCCATTTTTGTCCTACTTGACCAATAGGATAGGCGTTATTCGTTGTCATTAGGTTGCTCTTTATATGGATTTTTTATGGCGGAATTATGTCGATCACCTAAGCGTTATTCAACTGCTACTGTCACATCCATGATCTTTCTGTAGTGGCATATTATTTACGTTTTGAGCGTCTATCACCAAATAAGACACCTGATTGCACATTTATTGCGTTTTGCTTACACATTTTTTGCACCTTTGCTTTCTATCATTCGAATAGTTTCGAGTACTTGAAGTTTACAGAAGTACTTTTTAATAACCACACAGTAAGGTTTTTTCTATGCTCTATCGAATTAACACTCAAACATCAAAGACAGTTAGCGAAATATTCAAACAATTTACCTTTATCATCCCGGTCTGCGTGTTTTTAACATTCAGTGCCTGCGGTGGTAGCGACAGTGACGAAGTAAAGACAGATGACCTAACGATAGAAGATGAGGTAAGTGAATCAGATAATGGCACCGTAGCCATAACCGACACCGATTTTGAAGCAACTGACTGGACAGAGGCTACTCACAGTAAAAATGCCGATCCGGATTTTGATGAAGTCTTTGATGATACCCAAGTGAAACGTTTAGATTTTGTGGTCACCGATACTCGCTGGCAAAGTATGCTCGACAATATGACCGATCTCTACGGCACATTTGGACAAAGAACGAATAACCAACTGTTAGACACAGACGAAGACCCAATCTTTGTACCTGCCGATGTATATTACAATGGCACCCAGTGGTATCGAGTAGGTATTCGATTTAAGGGCAACTCATCGCTACAAACCAGTTGGCAATCCGGAATACTCAAGTTGTCTTTCAAATTAGACTTCGACGAGTTCGAAGATAATTACCCACAAATTGATAACCAACGTTTTTATGGATTCAAAAAACTCAGCCTTAAGAACAACTACAATGATGAATCACTAATGCGTGAGAAAATAGCAGCCGATGTTTTTAAAAATGCCGGTATGGTGGTATCCCACACAGCTTTCTACTCTTTGTATGTCGATCATGGCGACGGTCCAGAATATTTTGGTCTATACACACTTGTTGAAGAGGTTGATGACACGGTTATCGATACGCAGTTCAACGACAATGATGGAAACTTATATAAACCAGAAGATGACGGCGCAACCTTCGCTGAAGGTAGTTTCAATCAAGAGAATTTTGAGAAGAAAACCAATGAAGATGATGAAGATTGGTCAGACATAAACGCCCTTTTCACAGCACTTCACGACGACACCAGAACCGACGACCCAGCAACTTGGAGAACCAACCTTGAAGCCGTTTTTGATGTAGATGTTTTCTTAACTTATTTAGCTGTTAATGGCATCATTCAAAACTGGGACACATATGGTCGCATGCCACATAATTACTATCTTTATAACGATCCCGATACAGGACTATTAACTTGGATCCCTTGGGACAATAATGAAGCCTTACAAACCGGTAATCAAGGAGGCGCATTAGAACTCGATTTTTCAGACTTAAATACTACTAGTTGGCCACTCATTGGCAAAATTTACGCTGACGAAGTTTACAAAGCTCGCTATAACGAACTGTTGTTAGAGGTGATCAGTAATGCCTTTGAAACCAATAGTATTCAAGCAACCTATGATCAATACTCTGCGTTAATCGAACCCGAGGCAACCTCTGAAGTAAGCGGTTATTCTTTCTTAGAAAGTGACAACGATTTTTACCAAGGGGTGGAATATCTCAATCAACATGCACAGCAACGAGCAGAAGCAGTATTTGATTATTTAAACGAACAATAATGGCGCATTTGCTGCGGTTTTTTTAAAGGCCAAAAACGCCAATTGTTTCTTAACGGTTGGCGTTTTTATTGGTTGTTATTATCGGCTAATGTTTGCAAGCAAGACAACGCTTGGTTCGCTTTATCATTAGGCACAAAAATATGATCATGGAAATAAGCCGCTACAACGTTAGCACTGATATTTTGCTCAGTAAGTGCAGTTGAAACCGCGGCGGTTAACCCAACAGCATCAAGGCTGGAATGCACATTAAGCGTAATACACTGAAAAACACCTTCATAAGAAAGGCCAGAAACATCAGCCTTTAGCTTTGGTACAATCACCGTTAAGCCTTCTTGTTCGTGAAATGTACCCAGTGGAGCCAACTCCAAAAGCGATACCGAACTATCGTTATTCAAAACAGCAAACACGTATTCAACGTCGCTTAACACAGGCTGCATAGAGCCAATTAATTTATTTAAATCAGTTTCACCAGACACATTTTTTTCCATAAGTTTTAGTTTCACCCTAGGTCAACCAAAGTTGACCACAGTGCGTTAATAATTAGATACCTAGCTGCCTAAACATCACAACAATATCCTTTTCAAGCTGTTGCTGCCATTGTTGTTTTTTAGTCGCCACCAACTGCTCTAGAAGTGGCTTGATAGGTAATTTTAAGCCTTCACAGTTCAAGTTTACATTTGGTACAGGTACCGATACTTCAACACTGGCGGTAGATTCGGGAGGGTTAATTTCAGGAGCAAGATCTAGCCTAGTTTCAGTTACAAAAATAGACGAACAATTAAGTAGGATTTTTTGCCCGAACAGTTCTTTATTGACTTGCCCCGTCATCATCACTTTAATTGGCACACTCAGACTTAGATATTGCTGGTTACTGAAAAATTTTGCACCAGAAGCTTTATGTACAGTCAAATTATAAGTCCCCATTTGCCAAGGCGTCGCTTTCTCTTGATGCAAAACTTGAGGTAGATGTTTGTCCAGCAATGCGACTATCAGTTGATCCGTTACACTTTGCGCATTGATAACTTGTGACCACAAAAACACTAGGGATAAAGGTAGGAATTGGGAGATTTTCATCGTTGTATCTCAATTTTGAATTCTGAGGGACAAATTGACACTAATAGCAGTTCAATCTATTCAGTAGGGACTATTGAGAGAAATGATACATTGATTTCACAGCTAAAGTTAGCGTTTGAAATAGTTAGAGTTATGATTCATTCCTTTAACCATAACTCTATTGGTATAGCCCAAGTTATCTATCTAAATTCATCACCTTAGTCCACGCCTTAACAAAGTCTTTTACAAACTTCTCTTTTGAGGTATCAAATGCATACACCTCTGCCACAGCACGCAGTTCAGAATTTGAGCCAAAGATTAAGTCTACAGAAGTAGCGGTCCATTTAGTTTCGCCGGTTTTACGGTCGACTCCTTGATAAACCCCTTCTGTTGCCGTTTTTTTCCATACAGTTGCCATATCAAGTAAGTTTACAAAATAATCATTAGTTAACTTACCAGGCCTATCTGTAAACACCCCGTGAGATGCTTGACTGTGATTAGCATTCAGAACTCTTAAACCACCGACTAGCACTGTCATTTCTGGCACTGTTAAGCTGAGTTGGTCTGCCTTATCAACTAACATTTCTGTAGGCGATTTATAACTGGCCTCAGAATTGAAGTAATTTCTAAACGCATCCGAACTTGGCTCAAGTAAACTAAACGAATTCACGTCAGTTTGCGCTTGAGTCGCGTCACCTCTACCTGGGTTAACAGGAACACTGACTTCAAACCCTGCGTCTTTTGCCGCTTTTTCAATGGCGGCTGCGCCACCTATAACAATTAAGTCAGCCAAAGAGACGGTGTCACTGGCAAACAATCCGCTAGTCGCATCTTTTTGGATACTTTTTAACACCTTCAAGACTTTAGCGACCT
This sequence comes from Paraglaciecola sp., assembly GCF_039964565.1. GTDB lineage: Bacteria > Pseudomonadota > Gammaproteobacteria > Enterobacterales > Alteromonadaceae > Paraglaciecola. The sequence continues at coordinate 21,046 of NZ_JBDVXF010000019.1, read as the reverse complement.
CTTTGGGGTTATTCACTGCCCAATCTTTTTGTGGTGCAAGAGCAATACGTGCCCCGTTCGCACCGCCGCGCATGTCAGTCCCTCGGTAGGTCGCTGCAGAAGCCCAAGCCACACGAATTAATTCAGCCGTCGTTAAACCTGAATCTAAAATTTTAGCTTGAAGTTTTTTCACATCATCTGCATCGATAGTCGACTGGCTATCTTCGTCAATAGGATCTTGCCAAATATGCACATCTTTAGGTACGTCTTTTCCAAGAAAATGACTTGGAGGCCCCATATCTCTGTGGGTTAATTTGTACCATGCCTTCGCAAAGGCTAAACGATATTCTTCCGGGTCAGCTAAGAAACGCTGTGCGATTTTTTTGTATTCAGGATCATACTTTAAAGCAAGATCAGCCGTTGTCATGACAGGTGCATTAAATTTACCTTTTATATGGGCGTCTGGTACAGATTTGTGTAAAGACTCATCTGTGGGTGTCCACTGAATAGCGCCTGCAGGGCTGCGAGTTTGTTTCCACTCAAAGTTTAATAAATTGCTCAAATAGAGTGATGTCCATCGAGTAGGTGCTTGGGTCCATGCGCCTTCAAGACCACTAGTGGTGGTATCTTCAGAGTGGCCCTTACCACAATTATTTTTCCAACCTAATCCTTGCTCTTCAATACCTGCCGCTGCGGGCTCTGGAGATAAGCATTCAGCAGGTTTTCGCGCGCCGTGCATTTTCCCAAATGTATGCCCTCCAGCAATAAGTGCTAGGGTTTCTTCGTCATTCATGGCCATACGTGAAAACGCCAAGCGAATATTTTTAGCTGAGCCAATCGGATCAGGTTTGCCTTTAGGGCCTTCTGGGTTTACATAAATTAACCCCATATGCGTGGCACCAAGAGGACGTTGTAGTTTACCGTCGCGATCTTCTCGATCGCTAGCCAGCATTTCAATCTCTGGGCCCCAATAGACTAGATCTGGCTCCCAATCGTCAGCACGACCACCAGCAAAACCATAGGTTTGGAACCCCATATTATCCAACGCTACGTTACCAGCCAAAACAATTAAGTCAGACCAAGAAAGTGCTTCTCCGTATTTTTGTTTGATTGGCCATAAGAGTCGTCGGGCTTTGTCTAAGTTGCCATTGTCTGGCCAACTGTTGAGTGGGTCGAACCTTTGCTGTCCACCACCCGCTCCGCCGCGTCCATCAAGGGTGCGATATGTGCCCGCACTGTGCCAAGCCATACGAATGAAAAATGGACCATAGTTACCAAAGTCTGAAGGCCACCAGTCTTGTGAGCTAGTCAGTAGAGTATCTATGTCAGCTTTTGCAGCATCCAAATCAAGAGTGCTAAATGCTGTTGCATAGTCGAAGTTAGCACCGTAGGGATTAGATTTTGCGTCATGATCTCTCAACGCCGACAAATCCAGTTGCTCGGGCCACCAGAACTTGTTAGACCTTGGTTGGCCTTCATCGACTTTTCCTGTACCAACCGGACCTTTAGGTTTTGTCATCTCAGTAGAATTCGATTCTTTTGATATAGCTGCACTCGACAGAAAAAATGCGCTTAAACAAGCTGCGATTGTTGTCTTAAAATACATCGTTTTTTTATTCATTTTATTGCCTCTTACTTTATGCCGGAGAGTTGTTTATGGATAACGACTCTGTTAATTGCCTTATACAACTTACGCCTTCACGTGTGAGTCAAATGCAGCAAATGGTTGGATTTCTATGGCAAGGAGTTTAGTTAACAAAATGTAAAAAGTGGTGAGGATAAAATCGATTTACTTAATCGGAAAAAGTGAATTTAAAAATGCTGTCGTGTCAACTGCTGCGAATGTAAGACCCGCGAACGATTTATTCTAAAACAATTTGTCAAGGAGGTGACTTTGACTAACGCAATAAAATAGCAATCAATCTGCTCGAGTGACTATCCAGTTACTTGAGTAATACTTGTTGCAATGACTGTAATAACATCTGCAATTCCACTGGCTTTGCAAGGTGTCCATCAAATCCTTCGCATTGGTATTTTTTGATATCTTCACTCATAGCGTTGGCTGTGAGTGCAATGATAGAGGTAGCCAAATAGTTCGATTTTATTTCCCTGCATGCTTCAATACCGTCCATCACAGGCATTTGAATATCCATTAAAATCACGTCAGGTGTGTACGTTTTATTGGCCTCAATTGCCTCTAATCCATTAACAGCGAATAAAAGTTTAGCTTGCGTTGGCTCTAACATAGCTTCAACTACCATTCGGTTTATTTCATTGTCTTCAGCTATCAGAATAGTCTTTCCTGAAAAATCAATTTCGTCGGCGTCCAATTCTTCTTTAAGCACCTTGGAGGTAACAGATGCCTTTTCTAAGGGTAAAGTTACGGCAATAGTCGTCCCTACTCCAACTTCACTTTCAACCGAAATCTCGCCTTGCATAAGCTTCACTAAAGAATGGGTGATAGATAAACCTAAACCAGAACCACCAAATTTTCGGGTAGTCGAAGTATCTGCTTGTTCAAATCGCTGGAAGAGCCGTTGCAATTGTTTCTGCTCGATACCTATTCCTGTGTCTTTAATAGTGAAAGTAAGTCGCCCCTTTGCCTCATCAAAAGCCACGATAAATGTTACCTTCCCAAATTCAGTGAACTTAATGGCATTAGAACCAATATTTAACAGTATCTGGCGGATCCTAGTTGGGTCTCCAAGCCATGAAAGATGGCTTACTTGATTCACCAGATCAAATGTTATGTGTTTGTTTACAGCCATAACCGATAAGTCTGAGCGCAGATGTTCCAACAATTCGGCTAAATTAAACACTGCATTTTCTAACTCCAGTTTGCCTGCTTCTATTTTCGAAAAGTCTAAAATGTCATTAATGATAACATTGAGATTTTTAGTCGAGTACAATGCTTTATCCAACAAGGTCCGCCCTTGCTCAGTGTTGATTTCGTTTTTGATTACTTGCAATGCGCCATAAATTCCATTTAGTGGTGTACGGATTTCGTGACTCATATTGGCCAAAAATTCTGACTTAGCTTGATTGGCTTGTTTTGCCTGTTCCAATGCTTCTGCCAAGACTCGTTCATGTTCTAGTTGCTTAGATAAGTCATAGGCAATACCTAAAAATCCGAACAATTTTCCATCATCATCAAATAAACTACTTACACTTAATTGAACTGGAATATGCCGTCCACTCTTATGAACATAAGTCCATCCATGAGTGTCCGATTTATTCAATCTGGCTTTGGCAACAATTACCTCAAAACCGGGTTCGACATAGAAACCAAGCTCTTTAGATAACATTTGGGCTCTAGTCATGATTTCATCAGCGACATGAATTTCAGAAGGAATCGAATTTCCCAACAACTCTTCACTACGATAACCCAAAAGTTTTTCAGCTGCAGGGTTAAAAGTTGTCACTTTTCCAATTTCATCAGTAGCCACAATCGCGTAACTAGCACTTTCTAAAATACTGCGCTGCAAAACACTCACTTGCGTGATTTGTTTAGTTCTTTTCAGTACCTCAATTTCGAGTTTCTGATTGGCCAATTTCAGTGCATTTTCAGTCACTTCAGACAATTCGGCTTTAAAAGCTGATGTTTGCTCCCTTTTGGCAAGGGTTAATAAAACGCTAAAAACAATTAGCATTAGTAATACAGTCGCGACTATCACCATTACGAAAACTTGTTGTTTTACTGGAAGTAACAGTGATGAAATAAAGGATTGTTTGGCGGTTAGCTGTAACTCCCAATGACGACCAAAAAGCGTGATGCTTTGACTCGTTTGATAATCAGACGTTTGCTGATCCAACTCGCCATATTGATAAAAGGTAGTCGAAGTATCCACATCCTTATCTTTTATACTAAAAACCACATCATTTCGTATTAAACTAATCGCCCCCAGTACTTCATCGATCAGTAAAGGCGCATAACTCCACCCCTGAATATTGGCCATTCTTTGTTCAGTGTTTTTACCAACTGGATCAAAACCATAAATAGGCATCATGATCAAGAATCCGTGGCGTAATTTATTACTCGCTTGAACCAATGTGATAGGAGCAGTTAGCCGCACTTCATTATGCTTAGCTGACTCCATGGCGGCAAATCGGCGCACTGATTCAGAACCAATGTCTAATCCGACGGCTTGCTGATTTTGTTTTTCGGGCTCAATATACTGGATAACTAACAAGTTGTTCTGAGGGGAGTTTAATTGGCGTATCGCAAACGTTTTGTCTGGGCGGTCTTGCCGTGCTCGTTCAACAAAATTACTTTGCTGCTTTAAGGCGACGTAACGAATTAGACCGAACCCCCGAGCACCAGGAAATTCTTTGTCGGTATCTCTTGAGTTACTATAGGCTTGCATTTTGGTATAGTTAAATTGGTCTATACCTGTAGCTAATATTGCACCTCTTAAGCCTCTTAATCCGTACTGATAAAGTGTTAAATTTTCTACAACGGCATCACCAATTTCGGTGAGTCTAGATTCTAGTTTAGCTTGAATATATTGGTGATTTTCAGATGATTGTTGTTGCTCTAGATAAATAGCAATGAATAAACCTACAACGAAGATACATAGCGGCACGCCAAGTAGTTTGGTTTTTTTATTTATCGTAACTGCGTTTACGTTATTAGATTGCTGCATCAATTTCCCTAATATTCAACTGCTTGAGTTAAAGGTGACACATTTTTAGGATCCTGCCTGATACTAATGTTTTACTCTATTTCGGCGCGATTGAATAGGTCATTTTTATTGAGTTATCCGTAACTAGGGCAATGAATATTAAACACTAAAACGCTTCAACTTTAGCCAACCACTGGCTAAATTCGGCAAGTTCAAGCTCCAAATATTCGCTCCCATCACGCCATTCAACACCTACTAACACATTATCTTGGGCTAAGTCTTCTACCCAAAATTCTAGCCAATCAGCAATAGAAATAGCTTCTGGTGTATATTGTTGCCATTCATCAACGCAGTGACTTGTCGCCAACTCTTTGCTTGACCACAGTGGCATCACGTCTGCGTTTTCAAAATTACTTGAATCCAGCACCACCCAACCTTCACTAGATTGATCCTGCAATGCCCATAATATCTGCGTAGATTGTACTTGAGCCATAAAATCGGCGGGTAAAGAATGTGTGTCTGTCATGATTGCGTCAACCTAGCTTGTCTGTAACCTAATCATACGGAGTATATGAATTAGGAACAATGCTAATGTTTCACTGACTGACTATAACAATATTAGTTATCTGACGCTCGTTGTCATATAATTCAGCTACGATTTACGGTTGTCGAAAAAGGAATTGGCAGTGACAAATAGATTGGGAACAAGGATTTTTAGGTTATTCAGCCTATTGTTAATTTTGATTTCACAAGCCAATGCAAAACCGCAAACATTAAGGTTTGCTATCAATTCTCCGGGTTCTGCACCTTACATTTATTACGACGAAGTGTCAGGCAATTACCAAGGCGTAATTGTCGACTTTTTTGACCGTTTAGAAGAAGACGGTCACTTTAAAATAGAGTATTTTGAATCCGAACGCGCTAGAAGCGAACAACTTTTATTTCGTGGGTTTGCAGATATGTTTTTATCTTCACCGAGGTGGGTAAATCAACCTGAAAATTACTTTTTTAGTCTTGCTTTAATGCCCCACAGAAGTTTTATGTATGCTACAAAACCCTACTCTCAACCATTCAATCCCAGCAAAAACAAGGGTGCACTTATATGCACTCGCAATAGTTACATCTATCCAGTGCTGCAGCCATTTTTTGATAATAATACGTTGTTGCGTGTTGATTCTTCGACGCAAACCACTATGGCACTTATGTTGGCCAAAGAGCGTTGTGACTTTGCAATAATGAGCGATCACAACGCAAAAGCAATAATGACAACGGCTAAGTTTTGTAACAGCGAATTTTATCAGTCACCTAATGCAATCAGTGCCGTAGATGTATTATTTGTTATTCGTAAAGAATTACATAAAGTAAAAAAACAAATCGATGAACGACTTAAAATTTTTATTGATTCAGGCGAAAGAGATAAATCGGTACAACGCCATGTGGGCGCGAGAATATTTCCCAAACGTCTATGTAGCGAAGTGTGAACGGGTAAATATCATCAACTAAAAACAAGCTCAATTAATTCACAATGGCTAGTTTGCCTAACTTAATTTTGCAGCTTGAATACCTAAGCCTTCGCAAACAGAGTTGAATGCATCACCTTCCATTACAGGTAACCCTGGTAACAATTCTAATAACTCTTTTTTGACTATTGGAGACAAACTCATGCCACCGGTTATGAACAACATTTCTGGGGCTTCGGCGCTGTTTTTTAAACATTCAGTGACTAAACTTTTTACTCTGGCCAACCAAGACTGCATGGAACGCTTCAGTTCATCAACATTCAACTTCACGTCATAGTCAGCTTCGATATAATGCAAAGGCAAAATGATTTCCTCTTTTGAAGATAGCAATTCTTTCGCCAATCGTGACGAGTTGACTAATCTTGCCGAAAGTTTTTCTTCTTGAACAACTTGTAATCGTTCCAACAGCTTGGGTTCTTTAACCAATGACTTGGTATTAGCAATATCTAACCAGTATTCTTCCGAGAAAAACCTATTGAGTTTGGGGATATCATCAACTGCACACATATCAGAATAATAAGCAGGGGGGACGGGTAAACCATTACGCATTAACATCCCTTGACCCATAGTGACCGCAATAGACTTAGTTATGAGGTTTTTGTCGCATTCCATACCACCTAACCGAGTACCGGTAACCGACATGACGTCTAGCTGTCTATCTATATTCGCTAACTTTTCTGGTGATAACTTAATGCAACAGATGTCAGTTGTACCGCCACCAATATCCACCACCAACACGTTAGTATGCCTATCCAGGGTACGCTCAATTTTATAGGCTGCCGCGATTGGCTCCTCAAGAAACTCGACCTTTTTAAAACCGGCCATTTTTGCAGCTTGCGTCATTATTTCTATGGCTTGGGCATTCCCTTCTTTCCCTCTAGTGCCATGAAATCGCACAGGACGACCTATTACTGCAGAGTCTACGATTTCTCCAATTTGTTGCTCGGCACTTTCACGAAAAAACGCTAATTGTTTGGCAATCAAACCAACAAAGGCATCTTGTTGGCCCGCTACCAAATTGGCGCCCAAAAAGTTCTTTGGTGAATATATCAGGCGACCTTTTTCTGGCATTTTTAAATAACGTTTGAATCCCTCTTCACCAAAGGCAAACTCTCCTGTTGCAACCAATTGATGTAAAGGTAAGTCCTGTACCGTCATGTCTTCTAATAACAATTCAATTGCACGTTCTTGTAGTCCAGGTAAATTGTGAAATTCAGCGCGTAGTTCGTCTATTCTGGCGCTATGAATTCGCTGCTCTTTGGGATCAGATGCTTGGTAGTAGCCTTCTTTGGCTTTTTCAATTTTGTCAGAAATGGCGCGTTTTAATTGAGCGATTTTTGCTTCAATCATGGGGATTGGAGGTCTAGGAAGTTCGTCTTTATAATAAATAAAAACCGACGAACGAATTTTATTTGCTGCTTCTAAACTAGGATCGAGTTTAATAAACTGATGTTGCTGTCCATCAAAATATACCACTTCGGAGTTTGAAGTCCCGTAATCTATACCTATTGCTGCCATATCCGCCGTTCATTACCTAAAAATAAGGGCAAGGATTGTAAAGTAAAATCGCACTCGGTTCATTAGTTGTTTTGAATAGAGTAGACTCTGTATATTGCTGAATATAAACCTTTGATTTATTGCGATAAAATTTATAAAATCAAGAATTAGTAACATATTGCAAACAAAAGCAATCACTTTATATAGCTAGACGTTGTTGTATTTATATAGAGTGCATATTAAAACGGTAGAACTGTGAAAAAATATAATAAGAATAACGGCTTCACGTTAATAGAACTTATCATTGTTATTGTCATTTTGGGTATTTTAGCTGTAGTAGCCGCCCCAAAATTTGTCGATATCTCCTCTGATGCAAAAATTGCAGTAATGAACTCTCTAGGGGCGCAGTTCGAGTCAACGACCAACCTAGTGCAAATGAAAGCGCGCTTGAAAGGACTAAGAACCTCGGCTGAAAACCCCGGTGGGATCCAAACCGATTACGTTGTCGATTTTGGTTTTGGAAGTGTTGAGATAGATTGGCGTAACCTATGCCCCGAAAGTGAAGGTGAGGGAGGCGACCAATTGGATATGCTGGATTTTTTGGATATCTCCGATGATTTTGAAATTCGCGTTGACAATCAATACACTTTAATTGGTTACAAAGTACCGACTTCAGGCACACCAACCAATCAAGGTTGTTATGTTATTTATGATTCTTTTGGCTTTCCAAATTGCACAGTTGAAGTGGTTACAGTTGACTGTTGATAACGAGTATCAGTGAGCAACACACTATAGATTCAATTACATTTAAAAATGTGTAAATAGCTTATTCATATAGTGACTCATTGCTTTCTTGGAAAGCAACAACATAATAGCCTTCCAAAAGAGCGCTTGAAATTTCAGTGTACACTTTAAAACGTTTAATGCCATTGTGCTTAGTCGTAATGTTAACGGTCATCGAAACAAAATTATCATCTTCAACACCGCTGGATTCAACGCCCATTTCCCAAAGTCTTTCAACCACTTTTTGATATTGCAAATCGGGATAAGCAGTCTTCCACCAATGCTCTTTATCTGGAATTTCTTGTAAATTCCATCCAATGATTTGACTAAAACTAGAATTTAGAAATACGAATGGGTGGTTTAGTGTCCCTTCCACTTGTTTTACGACGACAATAGGAAGCGGTAACATATCGAAAAATTGAGTAGGTATTGATTGTGACAACTTATTGCTACCTCTAAACGACCGTTTCAATTATGGGAAATAAGGTTAATACAAACGTTAGGCGTTTGTTGTCGTTTGGTCAATATCTGTATTAGCGTTGTCGATTCTATATTTTACACCAAAAGATACACTACAAATCCTAACCAGCTTAAACTCAATAAAACCCAAGGTAGAGAATTTAACCGAGTTTCGGTGCTCTCTTCTTTAAGTTTGCTACTTTCCTGAGGTGGCTGTTTAGCTTTTTGTTTACGCTGTTTATCTATCTCTCGTAACTTTTTCGCTTGTTGCTTCTTATACTCCGCGATCCCCTTTTCGATACCTTGAGCGATCAATTTAGTTTGGGCTTTAGTTTGCCCTACTTTTTGGGTGCCTTTGGCAATTTTCAATGCCTGTTCTGTCACTTCTGGTGATACTTTGTTTTTCATTTTTAAAATTAAACCAGTTAAAAGTTAATTGGAATGTTATCAGTTTACTGATGACATTGGGTTTAAACGTCTCGCTTTAGCATGTTGATAGGGATCAAAAGAGGTAAAATAGGCGCGCTACTAAATACGTTTCTGCTTCGGGTGGGGATTTGGGACGATTGATTATCTTTGTAGCGAAACCTTAGATTTGATGCAGCTAAGAGCATAGTCTGATAAACATATGTATTGCCCCACTGCTAGCAGAACAACACATATAGTTTTACTTTACCGCCTTAACGCAAGTGAACATAACTCGCCTCGTTGCCAAGCAACTCATGTTCAGCAAAATGCATCAATCCGTCAAAGTAGTGTTTGGCCAAGCCTTTTTGATAGGTTTCATAAATTTCTACCGTCACTTTATCCACCCTTCCTTCTTCAATAATTTTGATAAGCGAGGTATATTTTAATCCTGAAAATTCTTCGACAGTTCTATAAAACATGCGGTTCATAATGATATAGGCGTCTTTTATGAGCTTTTGTACACGTTTATCCGCTACGGGTAAATTTGTATGTTGCATGTATTCAGCGGTCCACTTATCCAGAAGTATTTTTTCTTGACGCATATCTTCTGTGGATATTTTTCCATAAACTTGGAAAACCTCATCACTAAATTCTTCTTGCTTCATGGTATCGATTAAATGTTCAACCTTCTCTTTAGGTAGGCCATCAAAAATAATATTCAAATTTTTCTCGCCATCAAGAACGCTCATGTTCACCTCTATTTGTTGAATTGACTTAGCTGTTTCAGCCTGTTTTGTGACAAGGAGCTTGTGCTGGTCAGCCAGTGCTTGGCGCAAATTAAAATCTTTAGCAAGTACCATGGATTTGATTTTTTCAAGGGTCATTCCCATGTTGCGATAGACAATTATTTGCTGCAGCAATACGCCATGATGATTTGTGTAAATACGGTAGTCGTTTACCTTACTTCGTTTAGGTACCAGTAATCCGATCTCATCGTAATAGTGCAACGTTCTGACACTCACACCAGAGGCCTTACTTAACTCACTCACGCTAAACGTATTGTCTTTGGCTGACATTTCAAAACTCCTTCGTTATCACCGCAAATTTGCAGCTTAGTCCATAGGATGGGCTATAACGCAACGTGAGGGTCAAGGAAAATAAATTACATTGATGCAAAGCACTGTCCAGATTAACTATCTAACGGTTTAAATTTTCTCATTGGGTTATTTGAGCAAACCTGATGACCTTTTCCTATATTCAGCATCGAGCCTCTTAAAAGCACTCCTTGGCGTTGCTTAAACGGGCAAACATCATACATCTAACTCCACAGCCTGCAGCAGCTCTAGGGTCTAGGGTCTAGGGTCTAGGGTCTAGGCACAATTATTAAGTCTATTTTTGCAGTTTCTTGTACAGAAAAAATGGTCCTAGGCGCACTTCATGAAATAGATTGCCTATGCACCTAGTTTCTGGACCGGCTAGAGAATAGAGAAACGTCGCAATGAATCTAGTAATCTTCAGTCTTCCCTTTCCTTTTCCTTTTCCTTTTCCTTTTCCCTTTCCCTTTCCCTTTCCCTTTCCCAATAAATTGGAAAAAATAATTCTTTCGCTTAACACTGGGGTTTAGCGCGCGATCAAAAGCCTCTTTTTTTCCAAAACTGGATTTCACCATCACCGTGTTCAGTAAGAACACTAAAGGTTTTCTGCGCGATGATTTTTCCGTCACACTGAATCACCATACGCCAATCTCCCACTTTGTTGTGTATCGGTGCCCAAACGGAATCGCCTAAATAAAACTCCCAATCGTTGTTTCTAACGTACACTACGCCTTCGAATGGTGGCATGACTTCTCCATTTTCATCAGGCACATCAGGGTGAAAAATCGTCCAGTCTAAACGTTTTCCTTTTGATTTTTTGGCCTTAAGAATAAAACCAAATTCTATTTCGAGTTCAGCTGGAACATTAGTCGTAAAGGTTTTGATCTTGGGAAGAACTTTGCTTTTTTCGTCCCAATGTTCATAAATACCGTAACTGCTGATTTCAAAAAATGTACGTAACTTCGACATGACACACTCACTACAACGCTTTTCTAGTTGGCATTACTACATTTGCAAAAATTAACCCCGCCACCAGCGACATCAATATCAAAAACGTTTCCTGTCCAATATGATCGACTTTGATAATATCTTGGCCAGAAATAAAAGAATTCAATCCAATGTACGTTTTTGAACCGGGTACCAATACAATTAAACCATGCATAGCAACAATAGTTGAAGGGGCATTGGCTATCCGCGAAAACAAATTGGCAAACACCCCTAGTGCAAATGCACCTACAAAGGCACCCAACCCGTTTTCTAGAAAACCCGAGCTCCAAGTTGATGCTCCATAGGCAATAAAAGTTGACGCAACCGCCCATAACACATGTTTTAAACGGGTTCTAAATATAGCAACTAGACCAATGCTCAGCATAAGCACACCCAACCAATTCACCCAAAAAGGTAATGTGGCAGCCAAAGCTAACTCTTGCTGCCCAAATAGCTGATAGCCTAGACTGACACCTAAAAATGCTCCGAAATACAGTTTGAATAACTGCATAGTGGCGTCCATAACTCTAACCGTTCCAGATACCATATTCCGAGAGGATAATTCTGCCAGTCCCATGGTTAACGACAACCCCGGCACCAATATAATCAGAGAGGACAGAATAACCAGCCAAATATTAAGTCCTGAGGCTGAATAATGATTGATAGCACAAGCCGCAAACCCGACTGTAAAAGATGCCACCGGCTCCAACATCAAGTTAACCCGTTTGGAACGCAAAGCCCAAAGTGTCCAAAAATAAACCATGCCACCCAATAAACCAGAACAAATAATCTCTGCCCATCCCGCTCCCATCAACATAGAAAACGCACTCGTGGACATACTAAAAGCTACGCCAGTCAATCCCTTACCATAAGGACTCGGCATAGCTTCAATTTCGGTCAATTGCTTATTGGCTTCAGTCAAAGATATCTGACCCGACAATAACTCATGGGCCAATTCGTCGGTTCGAGATAAAGAGTTCATATCTAATTCACCGGGTTGCATCCGCGCTGAGTGATTGTACTCATCTTCGTGTTGGTCACTCCACAACACAATAGTTAAAGTGGTAGGTGTAGAGTTAAATGAAGCATGCAACCCAAAGTGAGTAGCAATTTCCGTTAGGTAGGCTTCTAACCGAAAAGAAGGAGAGCCGTACTTGTGTAACATTTTACCCAATTTTAGGATAAAACGGCGTATTTGAATAAACTCTAATTTGTCCATTTTTCTGCAACAACTTCAATAATTAACGTAATACACGGAGCCCAAACCAAAAACCACATGCAAATTCGACTGTAATAAATAGGGCGCGGATTTTAGTGTTAGAAACCACAATGTTCAACGTACATTTTTTAAACTACCAAGATTAGAAAAACTAATGCTTTATTATACAAACTACAGTCTTGATATTGGCACTTTCACGCTACGCCCAAGGGTAAAATGAACTAACCAATCTCCTTGTTATTGTATCTTCTTTTCAACTATTAACTGCATACGTATTCATATCATTTGACGGCAAATTCAATGGTTGAAATATTTTTTTTACTTTAAAGTTTTATGTAAACAATTTGTCAACAACCTGTTGTTCAAGTGTATTTTCTATCTAACAAACAAGGCTTAATCGTGAAAACTGCAGCAAAAATACTAACAACAATGTGCTTACTGATAGCAACAAGCGCACAGGCTAATCTGATTGCAAATGGTGGATTTCAAACCTGTAACTTTAGTGATTGGGATACTTACACTGACGGTGGCGTGAATACTGTGCGAAACGGCGATTTTAATATCATCAATAACGCAGGCGAGTGCCAGGCTGAAATTAATATCGATTTTACTGATGGTGCCACTGCGTTTACCGCCAATACCCTATCAACCGACTTGGATTTAACTGCCGCTACCAATAGCCAACTCTGGTTGAGTTTTGATTGGGACTTTTCCGGTTTTGATAATGAGTCGGGCGATGCCGATTGGTTCTTCGTAAACTTTATCAATGACTTGGGGGAAATGGTCGGTGCTGACGGTGAACTAGGTTTTTTGATTGACCCTACTAGTGCTTATGGTGCTGGGACCTTTTCGATGATGCTCGATAGCAGTATAAATAATCAAGCAGGCTGGTTTTTAGATTTTAATTTAGAAGGAGGGGTGACTGGTGATTCGTTTTCCTCAACTTTGTTAATCGATAATATAACACTTACCGCCATTCCCACAGACGTCCCCACTCCTCCCTTGACAGCCTTGCTACTGCTTGGCACCGCCGCCCTGTTTACCAGGCGCTCGCAATCTATCAGGACTCATTGATATGAAATTATTTACCCAAATAAATATGCTGCTACTGCTGCTATTGGCTCCTTCGGCCGATGCAGCTTGGCAAGATGCTGATAGCGTAGAATTTAGTTACTCCGCGCGTCCCGTTTATGATCGAGTTAATCGTCAGTATAGTGCAATAGTAACCCTCGCCAATACCGGAAGTGAGATCAGCGCGCCGTTACGGGTGATATTTGATGCCAGCAGCCATCAAATTATGAACGCCAATGGCACTGACAACGACTTACCTTTTATTGCATTAGATATCAATGAGTTAGCAGAGGGAGCCACCCACAAGTTCGTAGTAAAGCTCGGCTTAACTCGCGCGGCGTTATCTATGGAAATGCGTCTTCAAGCAGATATAGAAGTAGATTCAGTGCCTAGCACGGGTTTGCAACTAGGAGACAATCAAATTGCCATATTCTATCAACGGGACGATGGAATTTATCAAGGTTGGGGCTTACATTTATGGAACGGCGAAGGTTGTGGTGACTATAGCGCGCCAACCAGTGACAGTAGCCATTTTGGCAACTGGGGCGATCCATACCCAGCTGATGGTGAACACCCTGTTTATGGTGCTTATTATATTTTGACCATTTCCCCAGGGGCATCTTGTTACAACTTCATTTTACATAACGGTGATAACAAAGCGTTAGGTAACAACAACAGTCGGTTTGAACCCGTTAATGGTCAAGAAGCCTTCAGCTTTCATGGCTACCCAGAATTATGGTATGAACCTCTTGCCTCTCGCCCTTTCACTGTAGATGGTGCAAAGGCACATTGGATTAATACCAATACGCTGGTGTGGCTAACATCAGGCGATGCAGTCGAATATCGTTTATACAGTTCTGCCGACGCCAGTTTGTCCAACGTCAATGATGAAACATTAAGCAATGCCAGCTTTACCCCATTGACCATGGCCAATGTAGACTCAGCCGTGTATACCCAAGATCCACAACTTAACGGTTTTAGTGGCTTTACTTTGAACCTCAGTACAGAGCAGGCGAAACAATGGGCTAGACAACAATTATTAGCGGTTGCTTTCGACGCACAAGGTGAGTTAATTGAAGCAACTCGTGTGCAACTTCCCAGATTGCTAGATAATTTATATACCTCTGCTGCTAACGATGCCGATGAGGCACATCTGGGTGTCACATACAGCAATGACAATATTACAGCAGCACTATGGGCACCTACTGCCCAAGCCGTCAATATTGAAATCTATGACAGCAGCAAACAAGTCCTTTCTAACCACCCAATGGCCTTAGATGGAACGAGTGGAGTATGGTCTTACACCGGCTCAAAATTAGCGTTAGATCGCCGATTTTATCGTTACCAAATCACTGCATATCATCCATTAACCGAACAAATAGAACAGCTCACCACCACCGATCCTTATTCTGTTAGTTTGGCAACCAATGGCCGTTACAGCCAATTCGTTCACCTTGAAGATGCAGACTTAAAACCCACCAACTGGGATGACCACAGTGTCCCTACTATTATCGACCCTGAAGATGCAGTGATCTACGAAGGGCATATTCGCGACTTCAGTATTCTCGATACCAGCACCAGTGCCGCGCATCGCGGAAAATACATGGCCTTTACCGAACTCAATTCTGCTCCAATGCAGCATTTGCAAGGTTTACAACAAGCAGGTTTAACCCACTTTCATGTTCTACCGGCCAATGATATTGCGTCTATTCAAGAAGATAGTAATCTTCGAGTGGATGTCACGGATACGGTTGGCAAACTTTGCCAATTGAATAACGCCGCCCCTGTATGTGGAGTGGAAGATAACCAAGCAACTATTTTACAAGTATTGGAAAATTACGACCCCTCCAGTACCAATGCTCAAGCACTGATTGATTCGATGCGTGGTTTAGATGGATTCAACTGGGGTTACGATCCACAACATTTTGCGGCGCCTGAAGGAAGCTACGCTACCGATGCAGATGGTGTAAAGCGTATTTTGGAAATGCGCGCTATGAACCAATCTTTACATGAAATTGGACTAAGGGTTGTATTGGATGTGGTCTATAACCACACGGCGTCATCTGGTCTCTACGACAATTCCGTACTAGATAAAGTAGTACCTGGTTATTACCAGCGCTTAAACGAAATCAGTGGTCAAATTGAAAACTCGACCTGTTGTGAGAACACCGCCACAGAACACAAAATGATGGCGAAACTAATGAATGACTCATTGGTGAGTTTTGCCGAGCATTTTGGTTTTGATGGATTTCGTTTCGACTTAATGGGGCATATTCCAAGACAGGCCATTATTGATGCCCGCGACGCGGTGCGTGCTGTAGATGCGGATACATACTTTTATGGCGAGGGCTGGAACTTCGGGGAAGTGGCGAATAATCGGAGATTTGAACAAGCTTCACAATTAAATATGGCGGGTACAGAGATTGGTACTTATTCGGATCGCCAGCGTGATGCAGTGCGTGATGGCGCACTATTTACTGGCGGCAGCATAAGCGAACAAGATGTGATCCGTATTGGACTAGTAGGGAATGTGGGCAGTTATCAATTTGTAGCCGCCAGTGATAGCTATTTATCCACTTATGACTACCAATGGAATGGACAACCAGCAGGCTACAGTGTCGATCCTGCGGACACGGTTAACTACATATCCAAGCATGACAACGAAACCTTGTGGGACAAATTGCAATACGCTTTGCCAGCCGATTTAGCGATTCAAGACCGAGTGCGTATTCAAAACGTGGCGCTGTCCATTCCTCTTTTAAGCCAAGGCATACCCTTTTTACACATGGGGTCCGATTTAATCCGCTCTAAGTCTATGGACAGAAATACCTATGATGCAGGCGACTGGTTTAACCGTGTTGATTTTACGCAAGTAAGCAACAACTGGAATATTGGATTACCCCTGGCGCAAGACAATCAAAATAATTGGAGCAACATCAGCCCAATTAGCGCCAACATTAATACTGAAGCAACAGCTTCTGATATTCAGCTATCAGCGACTTTGTTTAAAGAGTTTTTACACATTCGCAGCGCCAGTAAGTTATTCCGCTTAAATAGCGCCCAAGACATTGCTCAAAGGGTTAAATTCCACAATACCGGTAGTCAGCAGATTCAAGGCTTGATTGTAATGAGCATTGACGACGGTTTGGGTTTGCCTGATTTAGACAGTAACAATGACGCAATCGTTGTTTTGATTAACGGCAATGCCTCTTCTCAATCGATTAGCGTGACTCACGCAACTGGTTTTGAGTTACATCAAGAGCAACAGCAATCCGCCGACGCCACAGTGCAATCTGCTACGTTTAGCGCTGGTACCTTCAATGTACCAGGGTTAACGACAGCTGTGTTTATTAAGCCACAAAATGGTGCCCAAGGTTACGGTTTGTCTGCGCTACCTCCTTATGGTGAACAAAACATCTATTTGCGAGGGGATTTTAATGGCTGGGATACGTCTTTACCTTTTAGTTATCAAGGTAACGACACCTACGAGTTAAACACAGCCCTTTTACAAGATGATTATCAGTTTAAAATTGCAAACCAAGACTTTTCTGATGTCAACTTAGGTGGAGGGTTTGCCATGCCAGTAGGCTCTCCAGCCACCTTAACCAATGGTGGCAACAACTTAAGTTTGAGTTTGATTGCACAAGGCAGCTACAAGTTTGTTTTAGACGCGACCGATACCAACAATCCTAGCTTAACTATCATTCCTGATGATCCTAATGCCATTCCCCCACCTTATGGCAACCATGTGCCTTTATTGCGCGGAGACATGAACAGTTGGGACACCAATTCCCCGCTAAGCTATGAGGGCAATGGCATATATCGCGGAGTATTTAACATTTCGGCCGGCAGCTATAATTTCAAAATCGCCGATCAAGGTTGGGGTGACAGTGGCGGCCCAAATTTAGGCGCCAATACTACAGTTGAACTAGATACAGCTGTGACCTTGTATCCGGGCTCAAACGATAATCTGTATATCAATCTTCAAAACACTGCTGATTTAGTCTTTGAGTTAGATGCTAATAATCTAGCCAACCCGAGCCTGACAGTGACGGAACAGCCAGAGTAATCAAACAAATAAACTGAGTCATCAACCAAATAAACTCAGTCATCAAATCAAAAGGGGCACTTGGCCCCTTTTTAAATTTTTGAATCACTCAACTTAAAGTGCAGTTACTAATATTTCACGGCTAACCTCTGGAGTAACAGCGCCGTGTTCACCCAACTTCAACATACCGTGTTGTGTTAATTTTTCTATTAATAAATCGAGATCAGCTTCACCTAAGTCAACCTGAGACAAACGTGTAGGCACCTGCATCTTTTCAAAAAACTGCTCGGTTAATTCAATTGCTCGGTTAATTCGTGCATCTTCATCACCCTCAGTTACGTTCCAAATACGCTGGGCATATTGTAAAAGCTTTTCGCGTTTCGCTTCTTTGCAGACTTTCATTACCGCAGGTAAAACGATTGATAGCGTGCGAGCGTGATCTATACCGTGAGTACCGGTTAATTCGTGACCTATCATATGGGTTGCCCAATCTTGCGGCACACCAGCACCAATCAAACCATTTAACGCCATAGTGGCTGCCCACATAATATTGCCTCGAACATCTAAGTCATTGGCTGTTTCTGGTGCCAAAGCTTTTGGGCCTTCTTCAATTAATGTAAGCAACAACCCTTCGGCAAATCGGTCTTGTACTTTTCCGTTGACGCTATAAGTTAGATACTGCTCCATAGTGTGAACAAAGGCATCCACCACTCCATTCCCTACTTGACGGCTAGATAATGACAGAGTCACCGCAGGATCTAAGACTGCAAATATCGGACGCACTAAAGGACTGTTGAAAGGCAATTTATTTCCATCACGGGTCACCACTGCGCCTGTGTTTGATTCGGAACCGGTTGCTGGTAGAGTAAGTACGCACGCTAAAGGCAGCGCTTTTTTAATGCGAGTTTGTTTACTCACAATATCCCATGGTTCATCACCGTCAAAAAGAGCGGCAGCAGCAATGAACTTAGAACCATCAACCACAGATCCTCCACCAACAGCGAGTATAAAGTCGATGTTATTTTCTTTAATAATGTTTTGGGCCTTCATTAGGGTTTCGTAGGCGGGATTCGGTTCAATACCCGAAAATTCAAACCAAGAGTGATTCGCCAAGGCTGTAGCGACTTGATCGTAAACCCCATTATTTTTGATAGAGCCTCCGCCATAAGTCACTAATATTTTGGCGTCAGTAGGGATCTTTCTACTTAATGAGGCGATTTGGCCTTCACCAAAAAGAATCTGAGTAGTATTTTGAAAACTAAAATTTAACATGAATATTTTTCCTCATCACTTTGATAATTTGTTGTGACAACTGTTACGCTCAATTAAGCTAAATTTGCCAACAATTTTTCCGCGGCTAACGCCGAACTTGCTGGATTCTGACCAGTAACTAATAAGCCATCTTGGATGGCAAATGCATTCCAGTCCGCGACCTTTTGATAGTTTCCACCACGCTTAATCAATTCATCTTCTAGCAAGAAAGGCACTATATCAGTTAATTGTACTGCCTCCTCTTCACTGTTAGTAAAACCCGTTACCGCTTTGTCTTTAACGAGGAACTCACCGGTTGCATTTCTAACATTTAAGAACGCTGCACTTGCATGGCACACCGCCGCAACGGGCTTATTGGCTGCCAAGAAACTTTCGATCAAAGTAATAGAATCTGAATTGTCAGTAAGATCCCATAGAGGACCATGACCCCCAGGATAAAAAACCGCGTCGTAATCAGACCCATTAACATCTGCTAATTTTACGGTATTTTCCATTAATGACTGTACTTTATTATCAACATCATATCGCTCAGTCGCTGGGGTCTGAAAATCTTTAGATTCACTCTTAGGATCAATAGGCGGCTGTCCGCCTGCTACAGAAGCAATAGTCACTTTTATACCTGCATCAACAAAAGTGTAGTAAGGCGCTGCAAATTCCTCGATCCAAAAACCGGTCTTTTCTCCCGTATTACCGAGCTCTGAATGAGACGTTAACACCATTAATATGTGTTTAGTTGTGTGTTGAGTATTCATTAACTTTCTCTCATTTGTCTTGAATGTGAGACCAGTTTAATAACTTACCTAATTTATGACAATACACACAAAGTTGATAACATTGTTAGAATAATTGATACAATATTGGTAGCATGGGTTATGAACTTATATTTTGAACAACTAAAAAGCATGGTGGTCTTTGCTCAAGTAATTGAGCAAGGTAATCTCACGGCAGCAGCTAAACATGTGGGTTTGTCGCGAGCAGTGGTCAGTTATCATATAAAAAAGTTGGAATCCCAGCTTGGAGTGAAGCTACTCAATCGCACTACCCGTTCAATTTCTTTGACCGAAGCTGGCAGCGAATATTACCAATCTTGCCGTATCATTGCAGAGCGTGCTACCACTGCTAATCAGCAAATAGAAAACCTTAAGAACGAACCCGAAGGGCTATTAAAGATAACTTGTCCAGTGAATGTGGGCTTGCAGATGATAGTACCCGCACTGAATAAATTTCGTGATCTCTATCCCAAAATTGACCTCGATGTCATGCTGACCGACGAAGTAGTGAATATCATACAAGAAGGTATAGACCTAGCTATTCGCGGAGCGCCATTACCTGACTCGGGATTACAAGCCAGTAAATTGTCGACCCTATCAACTTGCTTATGCGGCGCACCGAGTTATTTCCAAAAGCGAGGCAGACCAAAGACCCCTTCTGATTTGCAGCAACACCAATGGGTAGTCTACAAAATGACTTCAGGAGCGATAGAATTAACTAAGGGTAGCCTTTCGTACAGCGTTGCGGTACAAGGTGGGATCAGCACCAACAACGCCGCCGCGCGCACTGCCTTTCTTGAAGGTGGGCACGGCATAGGTAGAGTACCGATATACGACGCTTGGCCAAAGATTCAAGCCGGTAGGTTAGAAACAGTGTTAGACGACTTTCAGCTCAAAGACATCAATATCTATGGCGTTTTTCCACCAGGCAGTACCGCTTCAAAAAAGCTCCGGCTATTACTCGATTATCTAAAAGATTATTTCATCAAGATTCAGGGGCAAACAAAACATACAGTAACTAATAACTAACCTGAGCTCGGGTTAAGACGTGCCGCGTCCTATGAAGTAAATCTAATAAAAACAATAGGTTATAATCTTACTATTTATCTAGCCGCCAATTTAATGCATCCAGTGCTGATATTATTGTGTTTATCAAGGCGAGCTTGTGAAGCAATAGCCAGCTATTGAGAGCAAGTTCAACGAAGATAGGCACAATAAAAGCGGTGCTGGACGGTACGGCTTATCCCGAGTTCAGGTTAACTAAGCCTCTTTTTTTAAAGTGAAAACAAATTGCCCTTTAGGATTAATTTCTCGACT
>NZ_JBDVXF010000018.1:0-55182 GCF_039964565.1 Paraglaciecola sp. | reverse complement strand
ACACCACAGGCAGAATAATCAGGGAGGACAAAGCAGGACATATTGACCATCAACAACACCCCATCCTACAAAGATTGGGCTTATCAGACGAACAATGGTTAACCCTTACAACAGAGTTTGAAAAACATTTTTGCTATGCAGCTGGTGCAGAAATGATGATGAACCAATTTAAAGCGCACACAGGCCATCAACGTATTCGAGGTATGGGTAAAGCAAAAACATTGCTACGCTGCGCATAACCTTAACAAATCAGTCAACTTATAACTAAGAAGGCACAGTTGTGCCCACCACTGCGTTGAATATCTATTATTTCCACAAAATAGGTTGAAACTCGCCCTCTGCTCAGACCTCAGTCAATCCAAACCATTTGCACGCTGAAAATCAATAGTGAATCTTTGAGGTAGACTCAAAATCTTATTATGGGTGGCTTGGTAAAACTCTTGCTGGATAGAATCGTATTCTAATTAGGTTGATGTTTTTATGCTTTCGACAACATACAATACCGTCGTTTAACTATCCGTAGCATGGAGCACTATCTTGAAATTCGTTGATACGTGGGATTATCACCGCGATAGGCCTGAGCAAAAGCCACAAGACTATTATCGCGCTTTACGGGTCGAGCTTTCCAAATCAGTTGGAAATCAAAAAATTGTTTATCTCGACACAAACTTTTGGGTCAGGTTACGGAAAGGGATGCTTGATCCTGAACAGTATACAAATGAGAAAGCTTTTCTTGATATTACAGTTGATCTGGCTGAGCGCGGCATTTGTGCTTTTCCGATCAGCGAGAATACGTTTTGGGAGGTGATGGGGCAATCAGATGAAAGAACGCTGAGGGCCACAGCTGTACTGATAGATACATTGTCTAAAGGCATAACGTCTATTTCATCACAAGAACGCATCCAGCTGGAATTCATGCATTTTTGGTATTCTTTCCAAGGGAAAGACCTTTACAAACTGTCTGAGCTGGTTTGGAGCAAGCTTGCGTATAGCGCCGGTCTATTTATCCCTTCAATGCCTGAGCTTGAACCAGAACAGGATAAATTACTTCAAAAAGCATTTATTGATCAAATATGGAACGCGTCCTTAGCTGAAATGCTAGATGTAATGCTAAGTGATGGTAAATTTACACCGCCCCCTAAATCCAATATTGCGGACAAACTAAGTCAAGGCAAATTTGCACATCAAGACGAAGCGAAAAGTTTTAAGGCAATGTTCCTCAATGAGATAGGTGGTGTGATAGACCTCTTTGGAGATGACCTCGCTGACATGATGGAATATATGTTCGAAAAAGAGCACGGTTCAAAACTTAGCGAAGCAGATAAATTAACGCACCGAGCAGAATCGATGCGTTTAATGCGTAACGCCATCTACAACTTATTTAAGCTCAACAAAATGCCACAAAACGCTCTTCCTACATTGAGAATATTGTCATCACTACATGCGGCAGTAAGGTGGGATAAAAGGCAAATATTTGATGATCATGATATGCATGACTTTGGCCACGCCACTACCGCTCTACCCTATTGCGATTATTTCTTTACTGAGAAGAGACTGCACCATCTATTGCAACAAAAGCTGCTTGGTTTAGATAAACTATACAATTGTGAAATCCGTTCAAAACTGGTTGAGGCTACTAGGGTACTTCAACAGCTTAAAGTATAATTAACAATTTTGTGCCTTCGCATACCGGCCATTGGACTTACACTATCAGATAATTTTGTGAGTGTCCCTTTTTCGCTCAGTCATTGGCCAGTAAGAAACTATATTACTCAGTTTGATACTTTAACACTCACCGACATCACCTGTTGGCTCACGCTAGGCTCAAAATAATGCCGAAAAATTGGATTAAATATGAAGGGTATTGTGGATGCTTGTTTCAATTATTAGTCATCAGCTTATAGAAACAAAACTACCCTAGCAGATCATCTACTAGGGTAGTTTGGAAACCGGCTCATACCAGTGACAGAGCCGCTTTATTAGCGTGCAGGAAGCGCAACCTCAGCATATTTATTCATGCCTGAACCACCCATGGAGCCGGCGTCATAAATATAACCGTATACCGCACCCTTATCGGTTTGCTTGATAAGGTTACCGCGTACCCATAGTGCATTTACACCATCAACCTGAAGGCTTGGCTCACTCCATGTATTTTCGTTGCGATAGGTATAGAATATGCGACCTGTGTCTTGTTCAATAAAAACAACATGTACACCAGAGCCATATCCGATGGCATCGGCGCCAACCTGTTCAGAATCGGCAGCGTTTTGTACAACGGATCGACGGGTTACTTGTGTTGCTTTGGAAAGCTTACCTTCTGCATTGCCAAGACGCTCCCACAACTCTCCATTACTCAGCCGATAAATAATGCTTACGGTATCCGATTCATCTAAGTAAACCAGCGGGAGTATGGAACCAGCATCTTCGACTTCGGTACCCAAACCAGAGGCCACTAATGTGCGCTCTGTCAACTGACCATTGGCTAATATTTGTCGATACCAAGCGCTGCCATCGATGCTGGTATACGCAAGATGCACAGTATCGTTTTTGCTACGCACCACCACCGGACCAGAAAGATCCCCTGCGAGCTCTTGGTCAATAATGGTTTCTTCACTCCACTGACCTTCAGGTGAGCGAATTCTGAATAGAATTTTTTGCAGATTACCGTAGACACCTACCACACTGCCGTCAGATCTTACGGCGAGATCCGAGACCTGTACCGGGGGTTCTTGCGGGGAAGCCAGTTTTTCATCGGTAATGGCCCATGTATCAGGATGGGTAGGATGATCAGACGTGCGGAACACGTGGTAAAAAACATGATCAGATGTTTGATGCAAAGTGTGGATCTCATCGCCAACATGAGTCGATGACACACCCTCCAAATCGCCTGTTTGAGGGCGGTTAGTGCCATCTAGCTCGCGCCAAGTTCTGCCACCATCCGTTGATTTGACTGTCATCATCATATTGTCTGTTTCTGAGGGCTCCATCAAAAAGTATAGATCCCCATTGCTTGCTTCCCATGGACCAATACGCGTTGGCGTTTCAACAAATGTGCCGCCCAAATGACCTTCGGGCACCTCCACTGTCACTAGGGGGGTATGTTTGGCCTGCAAGGGCTTACCTTGACTATCAACCATTCTGAACTCAAAGGTATCCCCTGTTTTATTCAAAACAGCTCCGTCGGCTATGCGGCGGATTACTATAGGAAATTCCCACTCACTTTGGGCCAAAGACGCGGCCCATTTGGAAGATGTTGGGGCATAATCGATAGCTGAACCACCGGTAAATGGCAGCGTCGATGCCTGCAAAATATCTTGAGTTGGGTCACCGTAATCAAAGACGTCACTAGACATGATACTTACTATGGGGGAATGAGCTTCGCCAGAAATTTCAAATTCTTCGAATTCGACCGTGCTTTTTGCCGGAAGGTAAATACCTAACAATGATTTAGGAATATTGTTTCCCAGATTTTCAGTCAATTCTATGCCTTGTATGAACTCATCCCATTCATATTCGACAGTGACCTCAGAGTCTACTACCACCACTTTAACTTCAATCCATTGATTAGACTTTACGTCAACCTCATGGCTTGCCACTACGGATTCCTCACCCCTATGTGTACGCACAATATTAATGGCACTATTCGCTACCACATCTACACGAAAGTAATTATCGGCGTCAACATAGCCAAAGACGATGCCCGCTTGCGAAGCGTCTTGTAAACGCATAACGGCTGCAAATTCCTCTGCCTCCCAGTGTATTTGGTATTGACCTAAGGCGAGTAATGGATTTTGTTGCGTCGCAACGCGTAGGACTGCCTCATCATTGTCAGTGGGCACAGACATAAGCGCTTGGCTACCTTGGATAAAATGCCAGCGATCTGAAAGCGGTTCATTCGACGAGGATGAAAAATCCAATATCCGTTTTTTGATCGGGTAGGGAAAGTCCTCTGCCGTCAATGGCTCCCAAGAGCTGTTGTTGCGACGATACTGCAAGCCGAATTGTTGTTCAGATTGCGATGAACCTTCAACTTCAAAACGCAACCTAAATGGTTGGTCGGCCTGAACAACGGTTGCTTGATTGAGGTCAGTAGCCCAACCTTTATCCGCATTCAGCGGGGCATTAAAATCAGAGCGAATACGAAAAGCAGTCTGTTGCAGGTTTTCCAATGTCTCAGTCGCATCGGTTTCGTTTTTATCAGGATTGGAACAGCCTACAACTAACAGCAAAGCGGCTGCGAAAGTGAAGAACGATATAAAACTGACATTCTTTCGAATTGAAAAATGATGTTCTAATCTATTAAGTCCTAAAGCGGATAAATAACTACTCATGAGGTTCTCCTGTTCAAAAGGGGTCTGGTGACTATTTGGGTGAATTAGAGAAATTGGGGGGTAAAGCCAAGCTCTCCCCCCTAATTTTGAGATTTATTTCCTAGTCAAATCTTTAGTATTGACTGGTAAGTTGAGCTTGCTTGCTATATCTCCCCAAGAGACATATTTGAAATTACTGTTGTCTCCTTTAGCACCATCAAGGTGTTCCCTAGATGTTGCATTTTTACCGTCTTGCATCACTAATAAACCTTGGTCAAACTTTCCACCTAGATTGACGTTAACGACCATCATTCCGTCGGTTTCGTTGACTGCATCAACGCTACTACCATCAGTAACTGTGAAAGAGCTAACATATTGGTTGTCTCCGTCTCGCTGATAAAGCGCAACCGTATTATCACCTTGGCTAGACGCCAATATATAGCCCTTGCCATTACCACTGTCATACATGGTTAATCCTTCAGCATCGGCGTTTAAATATGGGTCACCATAGCCAGGGGCTTTATTGAAATCTAAGGTACACGCGTATTCTTCTTCTGCCTGATCCCATACTCTAGTGTAAGGCACGCCGTATTTCTTAACTTTAGAAAATAACGACCATGTTCTGACGTCGTTAGGCGCACTTAAGCTGGTTTTCCAAATACCCACATCTTCTTGGGCTAGAAATAGAGTGTTATTTTCTGGATCAGCCACCATGCCTTCAAAATGTGGCAGCTTACCGTCATCATCACTGCAAGGAGTCCAAAATTGGCCATTCGGCAAAGAGAAGGCGCTAGGGAAAACAATATCTACCATACTGCGATAATTGACTTTGCCTTGAGTGTCGACAAATAACTCCAACTGAGCCACAGTGGTTGTGCTGTTTTGTGTCACAAATGCCATGTACTTGTCAGTTTTAGCGGTCGCCAATCCGTAAGCGGTTAAGCCTTCATTGACCTCTTCTTGAGTGCTAGTAAATATACGCGGGACATCGGCAGCAGTAATATCTTTTAAGACAATATTACCATCTGAATTTTCTTCGATAGCATAAATAACAAGGGTATCTAAACCACGATCTGAAGCAACAGCAATGTCAATTAGTTTGCCGTTTAGATTAAAGTTATAGATCAAATCAACATTGTTAATACGCCCAGCTTTATTTTCACATTTCCTGTTATTCTCACAACCTGGTGCGGGTGCGGCAACAATGTGTTGTAGAAGATTTCCGTCCAATGAGTAGGTATCTAACCCACCTTTTTTTAAGGCCGTAATGACAACACTGCGGCTTTTATCAGTGGGATGGATCCAGATGGCTGGATCATCAACATCGGTAAAAAACTCCATGTCATTACTAAAGTGCGAACGTGTTTCCAATGTAGCATTCACTTTTGCAACATTGGGTGTATTTGACGCAGTAGCACATGCCTGAGTGCTTAAAGCGAGTAAAGAAAGTGAGATGATGTTGTACTTAAATGTTTTCATTATTTTATGCCCTAGTTAATTAGTGTGCTCAGATTAACCGAGTGTCTATAAATACTGGCTTGTCAAAACATTAAACTAAGTTAATGTTGGATAGGAGTTGAGTTGCTTTATGGCTAGGGCTTGCATATCAATTGATTGTTAGCCCAGCACTAGCAGCAAAGTTTTGCAGATTTTTAAAGCCTAACTTGGCGTAGGTCAGAGGATGGGCGATGGCAGGATCTTGTTCAGCCTCTACCACAATCCACCCATCGTACCCTTGCGATTTAAGTAGTTTAAAAATAGGTAGATAATCCACATCACCATCGCCAGGTACGGTGAATACGCCATTTAGAACGGCTTCGAGAAAGCTTAAATCACGATTTTTGGCGTCCTTTAAAATGTGACCTCTTATATCTTTGGCATGAAAATGAATTATTCTATCTGCATATTTTGTCGCAACATCTAACGGATTCGCACCTGCGAAAGTTAAGTGACCAGTATCTAAAAGTAAGCCTAATGAGGGTTTGGTGTTTTGCATTAAGTAATCAATATCTTGGGCCGACTCGACTACCGTCCCCATATGGTGGTGGTATGCCAGTTGTACGCCTTGACTTAAACAATAATCAGCAACTTGCGAGAGTCGCTGACCAAAGTCTTGCCAGTCAGTGTGTTTAAGAGTTGGACGTTGAGACACTGGCACCATTCGTTCACCATGAACGCAACCGGTGACTTCACAGTACACCATGACTGTAGCACCACCTTTCTTTAACAGTTGCAGGTGATCTTCAATCGCTGTAAGTTCCTCTTCGACACTATGGGACAACAATTTCCCGCTAAACCAACCGGATACAAGTGATAAGTCATGCGTTTTTAGAACAGCATTTAATTCTTCACTTTTACGAGGAAATTTATTACCTAATTCAAAACCTGAGTACCCCGCTTCACGGCCTTCACTTAGACATTGTTCTAATGGGGTATTGGCCCCCAAAGATGGCAGGTCGTCATTTGTCCAAGTAAGCGGATTAATTCCAATTTTTACAGTCATAATTATGTATCCCAAAAAGCCCCAACAAACGCTGACGCTAATATTAATAAGGTTGCTTAGTTTTATTCGAAATATAGTTTTTGTGAGCCAGTGAGACGTTATCGTTTATTGATACTTCTGGTATAGCCACATCCCACCACGAGTCACCATTGTCAGTCGTGATATAGGGGTCGGTGTCGATTGCAATCAAATAACTT
Source organism: Paraglaciecola sp. (assembly GCF_039964565.1). GTDB lineage: Bacteria > Pseudomonadota > Gammaproteobacteria > Enterobacterales > Alteromonadaceae > Paraglaciecola. The sequence continues at coordinate 48,172 of NZ_JBDVXF010000018.1, read as the reverse complement.
GAATTAGCGGCTTTAGCTCTGATGATGGCTTGCTCAAGTTCAGCAATGTTTTGTACTGACTCAGATTGCACACCCATTGATTTTGCGTGTTGGGCAAAATCAATTTTTGGAGCCGGTTGACCGTTGGTTTGACAGTTTTCCAATAAGTTATTGAACGGTTCACTGCCTGTCGACATTTGTAGACGGTTGATACAGCCATAACCGCGGTTATCCAGCAAAACCACAATGATTTTATAACCCAGCATGACAGACGTTGCTAACTCTGAGTTCATCATCATATAAGAGCCATCACCCACAACAACAATGACGTCGCGCTCTGGCTCAGCCATTTTAATGCCAAGCCCACCGGCGACTTCATAACCCATGCAAGAAAAACCATACTCAACGTGATATGTGGCACTATCTTCACTACGCCATAGTTTGTGTAATTCACCAGGTAGTCCACCAGCGGCACAGACAATCACGTCCGTTGTATCTGATTGCCGCTTAACGGCTCCCAGCACTTGTGCATCACTAGGTAACCCCTTTTCATTAGGCGCAGTCACTGACTGATAGCTTTGCTGCCACTGTTGTTTTAGGTTTTGTGCTTTAGCAATCCACGATGACTCTGGAGACCAATCACTAAGTGATTCATTTAACGTTTCGATGACAGTCTTGGCGTCACCATGAAGCGGTATAGCGCCATGTTTTATTGCATCGAACTGTGTAACGTTTACTTGGACGAGAGAACACCCTTGTTGACTAAATAGCGTGCGAGATTCGGTTGTAAAATCTTGCAAACGACTACCGACAGCAATAATGAGGTCGGCCTTTCTGGCCAGTTCATTTGCGGCGGAAGTTCCGGTTACCCCAATACCACCCATTGCCATAGGATGCAGCCAATTTAGGCTACCTTTACCCGCTTGTGTTTCGGCTACGGGAATAGTGTATTTTTTAGAAAAGGAAGCAAGTGCCTGTGTTGCCAGTGAGTACTTTACTCCGCCGCCAGCAATAATGAGTGGCCGTGAAGCATGTTTTAATTTAGCAAACACTATGTCTAATTCGTGCTGTTCAGGAGCGGGTCGGCGTATACGGTGCACTTTTTTATCAAACATACTGATAGGGTAATCAAATGCTTCAGCTTGAACATCCTGAGGGAGTGCAATCGTTGCTGGACCACAATCTGCAGGATCGAGTAACGTCCGCATCGCCATTGGCAAACTATTAATCAGTTGCTCTGGACGAGATATCCGGTCAAAAAAACGACTCACTGGTCTGAAACAGTCATTAACTGAAATTGTCGGATCACCATAACATTCAATTTGTTGCAATACGGGATCTGGCGTCCTGTTGGCAAATACATCACCAACAACAAACAAAACCGGTAACCTATTGGCATGGGCTAGGCCAGCAGCCGTCACCATATTTAGTGCCCCGGGGCCAATTGAGGTTGTACACATCATCATCTGCTGACGATTTTTCTGTTTCGCAAAGGCAATGGCTGCATGGGCCATGCCTTGTTCATTATGTGCTCGATAGGTGGGAAATGAATCACGTTGTTGATGTAAAGCCTCACCAACACCTGCGACATTGCCATGCCCGAATATTGCAAAACATCCAGCAAATATGGGCTCCGCATCGCCATCGATTTCTAAATACTGCTGTTGCAAAAATTGGACTAGCGCTTGGGAAGCGGTTAAACGTATTGTAGTCATAGATATTCCTCTACGCCTTTCTACTGCGCCAAGCGTCTACTAGGCGTAAGTAATTATTTTTAATTTGATGCACAAATTCAATATCATCAATTTCATTATTGAGCCATGCTCGGCTAGGTGCCCCGAATATAGTTCTGCCTACTGCGAAACCTTTGCAAATAGGGTAATTTGCGCTGTTTTTAAAAGCCTGCGCCATTTCTTCGAAAGGGGCATCTAACCCTAACAATATAACGCCTCGACAATGTGGCGATCGCTCACTAATTAACGTTGAAATTGTGCGCCAAGCCGTTGAGCTAGGAGCTGGCAATTTCCACCAATCAGGTCGAATACCTAAATTGTATAGACGCTGCATAACTAAGGGGACATTATTGTCGGAAGCCGGCATATCACTAGGAGGAATAATTTCTAATAGTAACTCATGTCCGCTACTACAACAGGAATGGTAAAGTTCTAACAACTTGCGTTCTTGTTGCAGACGCAACTCACTGTCATCTTCGGGATGAAAGAACACCAAACATTTTACAACATGTTCAGCGGGCCATTTTTTCAACATGCTCCCAATTGAACTTTGACCTTCTAACTCAATAGGTCTAGATGATGGAAGCTCTACTGGACGACCAATCCACCAATTTTGTCCGGTGACTTGATTAAGCGCGTCTTGGCCGTAGGTGTCATCTATTAATACACCTGGTTGAAATTCAAACTCCGGTGAGTCTACGCATTCAGTAATTGATTGAACTAAAAGCTGTTTTAGTATTTTGATACGCGCTGGATCGGCATGAGCATTGCGCGCCATTTCGTAAAATTGTTTACGATGATCAAAAGCAAGAATACAAAGCTCTCGCCATTCTTTTGGCGAATTATTTGTGACTCGGTGTAAGTAGTTAATTTCGGTATCCAAATCAGGACGAAGTACACTGTGTCTGCGTGATAAGTAATTATCTAACTCCTCTTCAGAGGGGATCGCAGGGGCACAGTTATGTCTCGATACCACTAAGGCGCCACAAGCATTTGCGTAGTCACAGCATTTTTCATAACTTTCATTACGCAACCAACCGCGTAAAAAGCCACTCATAAAGGCATCACCAGCGCCTAACACATTAAGCACTTCGATTTTAACGCCGTAACGGGTAAAACCTTCATCCAATGTATCAGGAATTTTAGCGTCGAAAACACTGCAACCCAGGGCGCCTCGCTTAACCACTATTTCGGCGTTGGTTATTTCTCGAATGGTTTTCAAGCAAGCAATAGTATCGGTGCTGCCACCTGCAATATGGATTTCTTCTTCTGTACCGACTATCAAATCACACAAGGGCAAAATAGACTGTAAATGTTGAGTCACTGACTCATTCGAGACGAAACGATTTTCCCCTTCACCTATACCTGTTAATCCCCATAATACCGGACGATAGTCGATATCTAGTATGACTTTAGTACCCGCCTTTCGGGCATATTCGATTGCTTTTAGGCTTGTTTCATTGACCTGTTTAGTTGAGAAGTGTGTACCAGTAATAAGTAATGATTTGCTGGAAGCAATATAGTCATAATTAAAGTCTGCAGTATCGACAGCCATATCAGCGCAATCAGTGCGATAGAAAATCAGCGGAAAACTGTCATTATTTTTGATGGACAACAGCACCAATGCGGTTAAACGCTCGGGGTCGGTAATCACATGGCTAGTATCACAACCAACCCGTTGCAATTCTTCTTTGATAAATCGGCCCATATGTTCGTCACCAACTCGAGTTAACATCGAAGATTTTAAGCCGAGACGAGCAGTGCCAAAAGCAATATTGCAAGACGAGCCCCCTAAGGACTTACTAAAGGAATTAACGTCTTCCAGCCGGCTGCCAATTTGATCGCCATATAGGTCAACGCTCGCGCGTCCTAGACATATCACGTCAAATTTGTGTTTTTTTACCATTCTAAAGTTACTCCAATTAGATATTCAGCTTTTTTCCATTACAAACAATGCCGAATTACGCTTCTTTTATATTTATCCATCGGCCTAGTTGATGCGATTTTTCAACGGCATCAATGACCAAATTAACGTTATATCCTGCGCGGAAATCCGGCCAGATAGGTTTGTTTGTAGCAATCCCTTCGATAAGATCTCTGACTTCTACTATTTTTTGATCGTTGTATCCAAGTCCGTGCCCAGCTGATATACAAAAATACTTATAATCTGGATGTTCTGGACCGACTAAAATGGTTTTAAAACCTTCTCTGGCAGAGTGACCCCCTGATTGGTAAAGTTTAATTTCTGATAGTCTTTCTTGGTCAAAAATCAGAGTGCCTAAGGAACCGGTGACCTCATAGGTCAATCCCATTTTACGACCCCAAGCTATCCGGCTGGTCTCTATGGTTCCAATCGCACCTTGGTCAAAACGCAACATCGCATGAGCCTGATCTTCATTTTCGACTTCAGAAAATTTTCCAGGCTGACCCGCTACAGGACGCTGCTTAATGACAGTTTGTAAATCCCCATTCACTGCAGCTATGTCACCCACTAAATACTGCGCCATATTGATGATGTGCGAGCCCAAATCACCTAAAGCCCCACTACCAGAATGTTCGCGTTTCAAACGCCAGCTCATTGGCACCAAGGGGTTAGCAAGGTAGTCCTCATTATGAGTACCTCTGAAGTGAACAATTTCACCGATTTCACCACTGCTAATAATTTCTTTAGCTAATTGACTTGTAGGATTTTTCGCATAGTTAAAACCAACTAATGTTTTTACGCCTGCTTTTTCAGCCGCTAGGGTCATTTCTAACGCATCTTTTGCATTGAGCGCTAATGGCTTTTCCGAATAAACATGCTTACCAGCACCAATGGCCGCAAGCGCCATTTCCTTGTGCAAATAATTGGGTGAGCAAATATCAACCACATCGATATTGGGGTCGTTGACTAAATCCTGCCAATTACCAGTGGAACGATTAAATCCCAGTTCTGATGCTTTCTCTGCTGCCAAAGAATCATTAATCTCAGCTAACATTTCGCACTCAATTCTGGCGCTCAATGGAAAGATTGAGGGAGCGGAATGCAACGCTATTGCATGGGCCTTGCCCATGTACCCTGTTCCAATTAATCCGACACGTATGACATTCATGTTAGTTGCCTCTGCAAACTTTAATTATCATTTGGACTCGCCTCTGATAGTGATGGGCAGTTTTTTGTTGTTGAGTCTCGCTCATATTCATTCATGTCTGACTCCATCTCCGCCAATTCAGCACTACCTGACATCATTTCTAATACTTCTTCTCGCGCAATATTCTGTTTCTGATAAGTGCCAAGAGAACGCCCTCTATTGAGTAAAGTGAATTTATCTGCGACGGGATAAGCATGATGGACATTGTGGGTAATAAAAATAACAGCGAGACCGCGACTTCTAGCTTTTGCAATCACTTTTAATACAATGGCAGATTGCTTCACACCGAGTGCCGCTGTGGGCTCATCTAAAATAAGCACTTTAGCGCCAAAATATATAGCTCGAGCAATAGCCAAACATTGCTGTTCACCACCGGACATAGTGCCTACCAACTGCTTCGGGTCTCTTACTTGAATACCCATCTCAGCCAGACCCGTCATCGCGATTCTATCCGCAGTGGTAACATCAAAATAACGTAATGGCCCCCACCCTTTGGTAATTTCCCTGCCCATAAAAAAGTTTCGACTGATGCTCATTAGCGGCACCAAAGCTAAATCTTGATAAACGGTCGCAATACCCAAATCCAATGCCTGCTTAGCAGATTTCAGCCTGACAGCTTGGTCTTCAAAGCGCACCTCTCCTTGGCTCGGCTGATAAATGCCTGCCAAAATTTTAATCAAGGTGGATTTACCGGCACCGTTATCACCTAGCAAACAATGTACTTCGGCTGGATATATCTCGATATTAATATCCTGCAACGCAATAACGGAGCCAAAAAACTGACTAACGTTGCTAAGCTTAACAATTGTATTTGGCATTATTGTTCCAACTTAACGCGTTAAACGCTGTCTAATGAAGTTATTGAACAGCACGGCCATTAACAACATTATGCCTAGGAATACTCGAAACCAATCTGAACTGATCCCCGAGAAAAATAGACCTATTTGTACGACACCGAAAATGAGCGCTCCAAAAAGAGCACCTAATACCGAACCATATCCGCCGGTTAGTAGGGTGCCACCAATCACTACCGCAATAATTGCTTCAAACTCTTTTAAAACGCCTCTATCGGCAGCTGCAGAACCAAATTCGATCACCTGACAAGAAGCATAAACAGCTGCGCAAAAAGCGGTAAACATGAATAGAATGACTTTTACTTTAGCGGTGGGAATACCCATATTTGAAGCGGCCTTAGGATCACCACCGGTGGCAAATATCCAATTTCCAAAACGCGTAAAGAACAATACCCAACTGCTTATGCAGGCTAAAGCAATACTCCAAATAATAACCATTGGAATACCAGTGACAATCGGTTCGCCGTCTGCATAAGTATCCATTACACCTATTTGGGCAAGCCAATTGAAAATACTTTGGCCAAATTCACCGCCAAATAACGGTGCTAACCAATCGTCTTCCGCTCCATTATTGACACCGCTTACAATGGTTTTATTGGTGAATAAAATAGAGAGGGCGATGGTAAGCCCGCGTAAGATAAATAGAAAAGCTAAGGACACGATAAACGAAGGCAGCTTAGTCCGAACAACGATATAGCCTATTAACGCCCCGATTAATGATGCCACCGAGAGTGTTAGTAATAAGCTCGACCAAATAGGCCAACTCCAATATACCGTTGGAATTGCGATAACCATGCCACAAAAGCCAATCATCGATCCCATGGATAAATCAAACTCTCCAGAAATCATTAAAAGACAAGCACCTACTGCTAATATGGCTAACTGAGCAGAAACGGTTGCCCAATTTAAAATACCATCTGCAGCAAACATTCCCGAATCACCCGCTATCATGGCAAACAAAAATAAAACCAGCACTAGGCCTGCTATCGCACCGAAATCGGGGCGACTCACTAAAGCATGAATAGCAGAAATATCTCTAACGCGTTCATCGCTATCAGATGCTGCGGTGACTAAATTGCCTTTATCATCAATGTTCATGGATGTTCTTTTTGCATTAGCGGGTGGTGAGTCGGTGAATATAATTTAGAATATATATTCCAAAAAATCAATATGTGAAATGAATAATTTAATATACGTCGAGTTTTGAAAGTGCAAGCCTAGTGTCTTAATCGCCTAATCATGGTATTTAGAGGGTGTTTAGCGATTTTTTAGAATAGAATTTTTGTTCCACTAGAGTTTTTTCTGATCGCTGAATAATGACTTCAGTCACTCTTTGAGTACACATTTTTATCAGTTTTTGGGTTTCGCCAGGGGCAGTTGAAGTAACAATATCCGCGACTTCGCAAGCAGTTACTATAGATGGCGTTCTCGACGAGGATGCAGTTGGCGTGCAAATTGATGAGATAGGTAATGAGATTAATGATGAAGTTACAATGGGATGCAAAGTGGGATTCAATCATTAAGCGCCTGACAACATAAATACTCGATATCAACATCGGAAATAACCAGAAGTTGATGCAAACCCATTTCCTTAAGTTTATATAAAGCATGACTTGCACTGATTTTACTCATTAAACTCGTGGTACAGATGCGTAATAAATATTTCACAACAGTCCAAATCATTTGTTGACAGTTTAACCAAAGACCGCCTAAAATGGAATGAAAATTCTATTTAATCTTAATATGGAATGATTTAACTAAAACATTTAGATGTAGTGTTATCTTCCTTTACGCAGATGGTTAATTAAATGAAATTTGACAATCGAGTCCTATTTTACGTGAGCAAGTTATTCGTTGCCATTAGCGCAATGACATTCCTGGCTTTGCCGATTTACGCTGCAAATGAAAGATTCATTATGGTGAGTCATGCACCGGATTCAGACCCTTGGTGGAATACCATTAAGAACGCGTTGAAAGAAGCCAGTAGCGATATGGGTGTTGAGGTCCTATATCGCAATCCCGCTAGCGGTGACTTGGCGGATATGGCTAGAATTATCGAACAATCTATTGCCTCAAAACCAGATGGGCTTATCGTTAGCATAGCGGATTATGATGTACTTAAACGGCCATTAGAAAAAGCGCTAAAGAAGCAGATCCCTGTCATTACAATCAATTCCGGCACCTATCAGCAAAGTCAGCAGCTAGGGGCATTAACGCATATTGGTCAACCGGAGTATACCGCAGGATATGAAGCCGGGAAAAAGGCTAAAAACGCCGGTGTGACTGAGTTTTTATGCGTAAATCATTATATTACTAATCCTTCTTCAGTAGAAAGATGCCAAGGTTATGCGGATGGTCTTGGTGTTGAATTAGGTAATAGTATGCTTGACTCATCGCAAGATCCGACTCACATAGAAAAGAAAGTACATGCTTATCTCAGAAGTCATTCTAATACCAATGGTATCCTTGCTTTAGGCCCAACTTCTGCAATACCCGTTATTCGATTATTAAAAAAAATACGTGAAGCGGGAAAAATGCATTTCAGTACGTTTGACCTCAGCGATGAAATTGCTGAAGCAATAGAAACGGGGACAATCGATTTTGCAATTGATCAACAACCTTATTTACAAGGTTATATGCCAATAGTGATGCTGGCTCTTTACAGTCGTTACGGAATCATTCCTGCTAACGATATGCATTCTGGACCTGCTTTTATTACTAAGCGCAATTTGCCATCGGTTCGCGATTTGTCCGGTACAGTACGTTAACGATAACAATTGATTGGAGACTCTTCAGTAAAAAAAATCAATTTTTGGAATGTATGTTTTATTTTAATCCTTTATATTTCAAACAGTATTTTATAAATAGAAGAGAGTCATAAGAATATGAATGCAAAAACAGCCACTACTCTTGAAGATTTAAATGCGGAGATTACGCAAAAATTTTCTAATTTGAGTAAACGCCTACAGCAAGTTGCAGAATATGTGTTAGATAACCCTAACGGTATTGCGTTTGGTACTGTTGTTATGATTGCTAAAGATGCAACCGTACACCCTTCTACTTTAATTAGATTTGCTAATGCCTTCGGCTTTTCGGGTTTTAGTGATATGCAAAAATTGTTTCAGAAAAAATTACTTCAAGAATCTTCGAGTTACGAAGATCGAATCAATTTAGTGAAAAATGACAGTTCACTTGATGATCAAAATGCTAGCCTCAATTTGCTTAAACAATTTAGCGATGCAAATAGTCGTGCGATGGATTATTTAACAGACAATATTGATTCTGAAGATTTAGAAAAAGCTCGTTTAATATTATCCAATGCCGACATTATACATGTTAAAGCGGTGCGACGTTCATTTCCTATCGCTAGCTATTTGGCGTATTTACTCAACCATATTAACGTTCGCTGTTATTTGCTAGATGGTGTGGGTGGCATGCACAAAGAACAAGAACACTTAATTAGAGAGAAAGATGCGGTCATCGTCATTAGTTTTCATCCTTATGCAAGTGAAACACAATCAACAGTGGATGCTGCCATTGCAAAAGGTACACCTATCATATTGTTTACAGATAGTCCGTTAAGCCCTCTTATAGAACACGCTAACGTCTGTTTTACAGTCAAAGAAGCCGAAATTCATTCATTCCGATCTCTCACAGCAACTATGTGTTTAGTCCAGTCTCTCGCAATAAGTCTGGCGCATTAATTAATGCTCGAGTTGATCATACTTTTGTTTTCATGAGAACCTCGAGGTAAAAATGTCGTATTTACACAGTCGTCCTAGTGACGTTGATAAAGAAGGTTGTATTCAACGCATCACTACAAAAAAAGCCAATTGGGATTATGTAGAGTTTGAAGTACATACATTATCTAAAGGGCAAAGCAAAACGTTCCTAAGCAATGATCAAGAAACTTGCATGGTTTTCGAAACTGGGCTGGCCAAAGTTGAAACAAATACTGAATCTTGGCCTTCAGTTGGTGAACGGATGTCGGTCTTTGATAAAAAAGCACCTTACAGTGTTTATACCCCGCCAAAAGATAAAATTACTGTTACCGCACTGACTCATTTGGAAGTCGCAATTTGTAGGGCGCCGGCTATCGGTATATATCCTACTAGACTGATTCAGCCTAGTGATTGCAGTTATGAATTAAGAGGTAGCGGAACCAATCAACGTCACGTGTGTAATATTCTGTTTGCAAATATGGAAGCCGAAAAACTGCTGGTTGTAGAAGTCATAACGCCTAATGGCAACTGGTCTAGTTACCCGCCGCACAAACATGACAGTGATAACTTTCCTGAGGAGACCTCTTTGGAAGAAACCTATTACCATAAGCTAAATCCCGAGCAGGGCTTCGCATTCCAACGTATTTACACCGATGACCGCAGTATCGATGAGACGATTGCGGTAGAGCACAATAGTGTTGTGATGGTCCCAGAAGGTTATCACCCAGTTGGTGCACCCCATGGTTACGAACTCTATTACCTAAATGTGATGGCAGGCCCTTCAAGAGAATGGGTGTTTAAAAATGATCCAGCCCATGAATGGATCATCGAGCAAAATAAATAAGGATAAAACATGATTAATTTCGCATTACTGGGCGCCGGTCGAATTGGAAAAATGCATGCCGAGCTGATTGCAGCGTCTTCAAAAGCTACTCTAAGCTACGTTTTTGATACACACGCGCCTTCTGCACAAGCGTTAGCGGACAAATACAACACAGCGGCTGCTAACTCAATTGATGAAGTATTGAAAGACGTTAGTGTCGATGCGATTTTGATTGCTACCACTACAGATACTCACGTAGATTTCATTGTTAAGGGTGCCAAAGCGGGTAAAGCCATATTATGTGAAAAACCAATAGACTTGAGCACCCAAGTCGTGACCGAATGTTGGGAACAAATCAAGGATCTAAACATCCCGATTCAAATTGGCTTTAACAGACGATTTGACCCTACACATTCAAGTTTGCAACGTAAACTCGCTGATGGTGAAGTGGGTGTTCTGCAACAGCTCATTATTACCAGTCGAGACCCGGATATGGCACCCGCAGAATATTTGCGCCATTCGGGTGGTATTTTCCGAGACATGATAATCCATGATTTTGATATGCTGCGTTTTATCACCGGCGAAGAAGTGGTTGAAGTACATGCCGTTGGCAGTACGTTAATTGACGAGGGGTTAGCTAAATTCGGCGACGTAGACAGTGTGATGCTAACGCTTAAAACGTCATCGGGAAAACTCTGCCATATTAATGGTTCCAGGCGATGTGTATATGGTTACGATCAACGCATAGAAGCATTTGCAGACAATGGGATGTTGCAATCAACCAACCCATTGCCGCACTCGGTCAGTACCTCAAACGCGGCAGGGACCCAGAGTCAAAGTCAGTTAAATCCATTCTTCATCGAACGTTATCAGCAAGCCTATCAACGACAGCTCGAGAGTTTCATCGACGCCTTGATCAATAACATACCGCCTTCACCATCATTTACAGATGGAATGCAGGCTCAAATTCTAGCGGATGCTGCGCAAGAATCACTAGATGCCGGGATAACCATAAAACTGTAACCGTATAACTGTGAGTTGTTAAGGTTATCCTCACCGCTTTCGTCTTAATAGAATTTTCATTCCATTACTAAATATTAGAACGCTATCTCATTCAATTGAACCTATATCAGACAACTTAAGAGTTGTCTGATATCCCTCCCCGCCCTCTAAAATCACGTTGTTTATTATAAGTAACAAAAATTAATTGAAAATGTTAACGAAACGTACATTCTAAAGCTTGATAAATTGAAAAATAAATTCTATATTGTCAGTGTCTTCTCAACTAGAACAGAATAAATAGAAGGCTAAACATAATTTACAATCAAAACTGACGATACGACACACATACAACAGGCTGTCCTTTATCAAAGATAATCATCAGTTTTAAGTCGCCACCTATAACAAGATTACATGAGGGATGCACAGTGAAAAAAAGAGGCCCAAAAAACAAATCGACTTATTTAAGTCACTGTATTTCATTACTATTATTGTCAGGGTTTACTGCCCAAACACAAGCGCAAGATTCAGATGAGTTAGAACAAATTGAAGTTATTGGCACACCTGTATTTCGTGACCGAACCGCTACTATTTCTCCCGCACTAGTGTATGGCGTGTCCTTTTTCCAGCAATTTGAGCCCACGTCTGCCGGTGACATGTTAAAACGCACACCTGGTATTTCGTTCAGCAGCGATGTTGGCGAATATGACGCACCTCAAATGCGAGGCTTAGGCGCAGGTTATACTCAAATTTTAATTAATGGCAGAAAAGTACCTAGCAGTGGATCGGATAGAGCTGTGTTCGTTGATCGCATTCCAGCTGAAATGGTTAAGAGCATTGAGATTATTCGCAGCCCTAGCGCAGACCAAGACAGTCAAGGTGTAGGTGGCACAATCAATATCATCTTAAAAGATGGTGCAAGTTTTGAAGGTGGTAATGCCAGACTTGGATTATTACGATTTGACGATGGAGAGATGCGCGGAAGTGGTGCGTTTGGGTACAGTGGTAGCAACAATGATATGACTTGGAATGCCTCTGGCAGCGTTCAGGAACGTTATGTTCCAAAGCTAAAAATGGAGCGCCGCTTTGAGCCTGATGGTACGTTGAAAGAAGAAGAACGGGAAGATGATGTTCGGGATAGCGACGATATCTCATTTAACGCCAATGTCAGTTATTTACTCAACGACACCTCTACATTAGATTTGAGTGCCAATTTTGTATCGACGACTCGAGAAGAAAATCAAGTTGAGACTGTTTGGGAAGTTGAGGAAGGCGAGTTTACTTTGGATGGACAAGCTCGAGATGACGTCGATATAGATGAAGACTCCTATATTTTGGGTGCTATTTATCAAACAGAAATTGGCGATGACACGCAATGGGAAACCTCAGTTAATTATAGTCGTATTCAGAGTACTGAAGATGTAGTTAAGTTTGAACGAGAAACTCAGGATGGCATTTGGGAATACGATGCAAAAGAAGATTTAAATACGCAAGATTCGGAAGTCCTATTCGCTTCTTCTATTAAACACGAACTGTCGGATGATGTTGAACTAAAATTTGGGGTGGACGGCTCAAGAAAAAAACGTAATGAAAAGTACCGAGAATTTGCGGTTGATTCGGATACAGGCATCATTGAAGAAACAGATTTAGAACAAGAATACGACGCCATAGAAAAACGTTTTGATGGCTTTATGCTGGGTCAAATAAGTTTCGAAAACGATATAAGCTTGGAATTAGGCGTACGTGTTGAACATACCAAACGAAATATCGATAGCATGTCGATTAACGTAGATACCTCTGATACTCAAGTAAACCCCTCAATCCATTTTTCAAAGCGATTTGATGCTGACAATACCATGCGAATGAGCTTAGCTAAGACAGTTCGTCGCCCCGATTTTAAGCAATTATCCCCTAACATTGAATTTGATGAGCCAGAAGACGGCGACGCAAAACAAGGTAACCCCAACTTAAAGAACGAAGTCTCTCTAGGATTTGATATTGGTTATGAGCGCAATTTAGCAGACCGAGGTATCTTTGGCCTCAATGCGTTTTATCGTAAAGTAAGCGATGTAATTGAAGATGTTGGCGTAGGTACCGCTCCGGATGGAGGCATACTGTTTTCATATGACAACGCTGGTGATGGCGATATTTGGGGTGTGGAATTCGACCTGAACAAACCACTCTCTGATAACACTGGGTTCTTTGCAAACTTAACGCTGTTAGATTCTGAAATAATTGACCAATTTACCGGTAAAGAGCGTCGTTTCAGAGATCAATCTAACTATATCTACAATTTTGGCATTACTCACAATATCCCTGATTGGAATACGAGTATGGGCTTTAGTTATCAAAAGCAAGGTGACAGCTTGTCTGTGGATATTGATAGAGATGTAGAACTAAGCTACGACGGAAATTTAGAAGTTTTCTTAGAAAAACGCTTTGGTACTGACTATGTATTGCGATTAACTGCCACTAATTTGCTGAATGCCCATAAGATAGAAAAATTCGACAATTATGATGGAGACTCTGCAGCAGAAATATTAGAAAACCACATAAATGGCAATATTGACGAGTTGGAAACCGAAGATGAAAGTGCTAGTCGTATTATCACCCTAACACTCAGGGCATTCTTCTAGAGTTCACCTTAACCAAGATTCCTCAACTTGCTAGTTGGGGAACTTGGCCTGACTTTTAACCTAATATTGAGTATTGATAGCATCATAAGATTACTATCGATACTCAGCTTGATCGGCTTGTCATGTGGAGTAAATAAACAATGAACAAACTAAGTATTGATGGAAAAAATCTAATGTCAAGATTGCCTCACATGCTCTTTCTATCAGTTTTAATCATGGGTTGTAGCAACGAAGTTGAAGAAGTCGCCCCCCCTGCTAAAACGTCGATAGCGTCTGCAAATAAAGCAGAAAGCCCATTAGAACTAGGTTTTATCGCATTTGGAGACAGCGGATATCACACTGATTACCTCAAAGAAAAACAATTCACACCTTTAAAACCGACGAGACAAGATTTTATTGATTTTGAATATGCCGAATGGATTAAAAAAGGGCATAAACCAGAAGATTTTGTGCCGCCTCCTAGTGAGTTTGTTGAAGCCGTCGGCAGCATGGTGGACGCCAGTGGATTGTATCCTGTTGCTGATGCAATGAAATCATTTTGTTTAAAAGAAGAATGCGAATTTTCAGTCATGTTGGGAGACAATATTTATCCCGACGGGGCTACTGTCGGCGCGGATGGTAAAGATGATACTACGCGCTTCGATGATATTTTTACTAAACCACTTGGTGGGTTAGGTCAAGGTAACCCTGACTATCGTATTTATACTGCATTAGGTAATCATGATTGGGATACTTCACGTGAAGGTGCGATGGCACAAGTGGAGTTTATGCAAACCAATAAACCATTCTATATGGATGGCATTTTTTATACCGTTAAGCCACCAGCGGCTATGGGGGATATAGAAATTTTTGTTATCGATACCGATGTTATGTTGGCGGGCGAAACGGTATTAGACGCTGAGTTAAACCCAGATGGCAGCGAAGCCACCGACTTAGAAGTTGATAAGCCTGATCCATGGAAAGTTCCTCAAAATTCGGATGAAAGAAATATGGCTTCTTGGCTTGAAGAAAAACTCAAAAACTCCACCGCGAAATGGAAATTTGTAATTGGTCATCACCCTATTTGGTCAAGCGGCGGCAGTAAATTTGAACAGGCTAAAGTGATCCGCAGAATGATAATGCCTGCTATGTGTCAATATGCTGATATTTACTTTGCAGGTCACGAGCATTCTTTAGAATTGCATGAAGATAGTTGTGAGGCTGAAATTGGTAAAGGAAAAAATAAGCCTCTGCTGCAAGTATTATCTGGCGCTGCTGCCAAACAACGTCCGGTGCATAAAGCTTTTAAGGCATATCAAGATGCAACTTACCCACAAAATAAGGCTATTTTTGTTCAAGGTATGACCTGGGGCTTTTCGCATATTCAATTGAGTGGAGACATGGCAACTATTCGCATGTTAACCACACCCAATGACGGTAGTGGTAAGGTTAATCTGGAATATACCTACCAGTATCCGCGCCGGACAGGCAATTAGCCCCATAACAAATCGTTAGTTAAAACGTTACCTGTCAAAACAAGTGATAAAAAAATCAAGTGTCAGGTAACCTTTAAACTGCAATTACTTACTCTTTATTAGGCCGTTTTATGATTAGTATGATGCAACGATTTTTCTCTCGTTTGGGAGTGAGTCAAACATGTAGAAGTGCCATTGGTTATTTCGCGTCATTACCTGACCAACCAAAAAGTAATAATCCAGCTTATATCGATCAACAATTTAGTTATCACCGTCGTAATGTGATTGTCATCGTTACTTTTTGCTACGGTTTAGGCTACGTGTGCCGCCTGGCATTTAACGTTGTCAAAAAGCCTCTAATGGACGCAGGTGTGTTTACTCCCGAAGAGTTAGGCATTATTGGTTCCACCTTATTGTATGGCTATGCCCTAGGGAAATTCACCAATGGTTTTCTAGCAGATCATGCCCACGTAGGGCGTTTCTTTGCTGCTGGACTGTTTTTGTCGGCTATGGCAAACCTAGGAATGAGCTTTTCTGATCTAGCCTGGGTATCTGCGCTGCTTTGGGGACTCAATGGTTGGTTCCAAGGATTTGGGGCACCGTCTAGTGTGGTTTCCTTAGCTCATTGGTATACCAATAGTGAAAGAGGTCGCTACTACGGAATATGGAGCACAGCTCACTCTATTGGTGAAGGACTGACCTATTTAGGCATCGCTTGGTTAATTGCTGCAGCACCCAAAGGATTGGGGTTGGATTGGCAATGGGGACTTTGGACCCCAGCAGTCATATGTATTTTTGCGGCCTATTTAGTATGGCGATATTTACCTGATAGGCCCGCCACTATGGGATTGCCCACAGTGGCTGATTGGAAGTCAGAGCACGGCGAAATTAACCCAGATGTGGCGAAAGAGTCTGTTTGGAAAACGCAATTGAGGGTGCTGACAATCCCATCAATATGGATTTTAGCCATTGCCAGTTCGAGTATGTATGTCACCCGCTACGCCATTAATAGTTGGGGAAATGTATATTTACAAGAAATACGCGGATTCGATTTATTTGATGCTAATTTATTTATCTTCTTCAATACGGTCGCTGG
The DNA here is from genome assembly GCF_039964565.1 of Paraglaciecola sp. Taxonomy (GTDB): domain Bacteria; phylum Pseudomonadota; class Gammaproteobacteria; order Enterobacterales; family Alteromonadaceae; genus Paraglaciecola. Next base: position 31,745 of record NZ_JBDVXF010000018.1, on the reverse strand, counting down.
AATTTTGGGCTGCTTAGTATATGGACTGGTTTCAGATAAAATGTTTAATGCTCGTCGTCCACCGGCAAATTTGATTTTTGGTTTATTAGAATTAGGCCCCTTAATAGTGATCTTTTATGGTCCTCAGAATACTCTCATTTTGGGTATTGCGCTGGTTGTCTACGGTTTTGGCCTCAGCGGTATTCTCGCTTCACTAGGGGGATTGTTTGCCATTGATATTGCACCCAAAAAAGTCGCGGGAGCAGCAATGGGTTTCATTGGTGTATTTAGCTATCTTGGCGCAGGTTTACAAGACTATATTAGTGGAAAACTCATTTACAGCAGTCAAATTGTATTTACCTTTCCTAGCCAGCAGCAAGATTTTCAAGTGTTTTTCTATAACTATGATAAGCCTATTATCTTTTGGGTGGGCGCGTCAGTATTGTCGATTATTTTGGCTTCCGCATTATGGAAAGTAAGAGCAGCAGACTAAGGGGGATGATTAACCTATGAAAAAACGACAATTGATTATTACTTATTTATTGTTAGGGCAACTTATGGCCTGTGGTGACGATAATAGCAATGCTTTTTGTGACAATCATGCAGATATCCATCAACAGCATGTTGACAAGGTCACACGAGTGAATGTTGTTTATTCAGAAAACGGTGAGCTAACGGCAAAACTAAGTGTCCCTATGTCTGACGCCGCTGAGACTGCGTTAGGTGAAAATTCTAACATCATCAAAATCACTGCTGAGTCGAGCTGTGAGGTGATTTCACCCAAGATTGTGAATGGAGAAGACTATTGGCAATCTGAGTACAAATTTGAATGCGGCGCGAACAATAAATTACAACATGTCTCCATTGAGGTATTAAATAATTTTCCTGAGATTCAAGAAGTAGAAGCTCATATTAAAACTCCTGCAACTAATAAAAACTTCATCCTCAATCGCCGTTGCGATAGACCGATTTTTGTATTGTAACTTTTAAATAGGTAGATTCATGGACAAAATAAACTCAAGACTGACATTTGCATGCGATACAGCGCGAGCGGCTGGTGCTTTAGCACTAGGCTACTTTAGTGACCTCAGTAGCCTCACAATCGTTAGTAAAGGGGTGCAAGACATGGCGTCCGAAGCTGATGTCAACACCGAGAATTTAATTAGAGCTGCAATTGAAAAACAATTTCCAGAAGATGATTTTTTCGGCGAAGAGAGTTCTGATACATATCAAGCAAAAGAGGGTTGTGGGGTATGGGTGGTAGATCCAATTGACGGTACTCAACCCTTTATTAACGGTATCCGCAGTTGGTGTATTTCAATTTCATTTATTCAAAATGATGAAATAATTATTGGCGTGATTTATGACCCTTGTACTGATGAAATGTTTGCGGCAGCAAAAGGTCAAGGAGCAACGTTAAATGGCTCAAAAATGCAAACTTCACAAGCCAGTAGTGTTGCCGAAGGGCTGATTAGTATTGGTTACTCAAATCGCGTGACACATGATGCTACCTTAAATCCTTTGCAGCGTTTAATGCAACAGCAAGGCATGTTCCATCGCAGTGGTAGCGGAGCATTGAGTTTGGCTTATGTCGCTGCCGGTAGATTACTGGGCTACTTTGAACCCCATATGAATATTTGGGATTGTGCAGCGGGAATTTTGCTAATTGAAGAAGCAGGTGGCAAAGCTTTCAACACCTTGAGAAACGAAAATTACTTAATCGATGGTGACGTGGTAATTGCCGCTGCGAGTGGCGTATACGCCCAATTATTAGACATTGTTGAGGGAGATTAATAATAGTTAATGTTTTACACATCATTATTTTATATTGCTAGTCATATAATGCTAACAAATCTAAAATGAGGAAGTGAAAATGATCAATTATGCCCGAAAATACAAAATTATAGTCATGCTGCTACTTGTCGCCAGTAGCAGTTGTTTTGCAGGAATGGATGAACAGGAACTTGCAATCGCGAAAGCCATCATGGATCGGTCTGGTATCAACGCTACGAAGAGCATCAGTTTAGTTCTGCAGCAATATAAGGGTATTGTTTACGATTATGAACTAGACACAGATGATTCCGATGATGATGCACTAATACATCAAATTAAGTTGATAGATCTCGAAACTGACGTGAAACATAAGATCACTGTTTCAGCACTTGACGGTAGTATCGTAGAAATCGAAGAAGAAAGCTTATTCTCTTGGTTTTATGAAGACGATAGTGTAAAAGCAGTTAAAAAATTGCAGAAACTTAATTATAGTTTAGTGGAAGCAATGACCACCATTTCTTTACCATCCGATGGGATTTTTTATGATGTTGAGTTAGAAGACAAACAAGGTGTTGTGTATTTTGAATTAGAAATGTTTTCTTCTCAAGGTGAACAAGAATTATTAGTTGATGCAGCATCCCGAAAAATCATACCAGTATTCCAACGATAAGCATTTCATGAAACTACTTGTAATAGAAGATGATTCCACTACCAGAGAGTACATACAAAAAGGCTTTCAAGAAAGTGGTGCAACTGTAGATACCGCTGATAATGGGCCTGACGGATTGTTCTTAGCAACAACTGAGCACTATGACATCATTATTTTAGATAGAATGTTACCCAAAATGGATGGTTTGGCTGTTCTTTCTGCTTTGCGTGCAGCCAATATCCACACGCCGATCATTATTTTGAGTGCGCTGAGTCATGTTGATGAGCGTATAAAAGGATTAAAGGTTGGCGGCGATGATTACCTGACGAAGCCGTTTTCTTTTCAAGAATTGCTTGTTCGCGCCTCAATTCAAGTTGATAGACAAAAGCAATTGCTTGACCCCAGTAATGGCTCCAACACTTTGTTAACCATTGCAGATTTATCCATGGATTTAGTGGGTCATAAAGTGACACGGGGCGTAAAAGAAATAAAATTGCAACCAAAGGAGTTTCAGCTACTTCGATATTTACTGGAGCATAAAGAACAGGTCATCTCTAGAACCATGTTATTCGAAGCGGTATGGGATTATCATTTTGATCCTAAAACCAATGTCATAGATGTACATATTGCCAAGTTACGTAAAAAACTCGAAGAAGAAGGTCATTCTCAACTAATCTACACGGTACGCGGAGCTGGCTATGTGGTTAGAACGACTTAGACGATCATTCCGTACTTCAATTTGGCGCTTTACGTTAACTTTTACATGCATTGTTTTGTGCATTTGTATTGGCATACTGACTCTTGTGTATAGGTTTACGGTAAGTGAACAAACCGACCAACTTACCAAACAAGTTTTAATGACGGCGCAAAGTTTAAGCGATATCGCCAATACTGAAGGAATTGATAGAGCCTTATTTAGCAAGACTGTTGAACGACGTTCTGACAAAAGTGCATCATCTATACTGGTACTCCAGACGCCAGATAACGTCATAGGTAATCTTGATTCGATCCCTTCAGCGTTGCCCACATTGCCAGAGCTCACACATTTTCCCATTGCTGTTGTTGACCACCTTGGCCAAGCTTCAGTTACCTTAGCCTTAGGGGGCCAACAGCCAACCCGGTTTGGGCCATTATTGGTTGGCATATTGGATGACAATTATTTAGTTAGGCAACGAGACTTTTTATCTGCCAGTATTTGGGCTTTAAGCCTCACTCTCATAATTACGCTCATAACCGGCTATCTCTTCAACCGCAAGGTGTTACTGAGAATCAACCAGATGGGGCACCTAATAACAGAAGTCAAAAATGGTAATTTAAATACTCGATTACCTTTAAGTAAACATCAAGATGAATTTGACACGCTGTCTCAGCAAATCAATCTAATGTTGGACGAAATCGATAATCTTATAGATTCGGTGGCGCAAGTAACTGATGGTATTGCCCACGATTTACGAACACCTTTATCCAGGATGCGCATTTCCATTGAAAAAAATATAGATACATCAGTTGTAAATAGCGAAAAGGAAGATTGGAAACTAACTCTATTGGATGAACTCGATGGTGTCATTGCTACGTTTAACGCTATGTTAGAATTATCCAGAATTGAAAAAGGCGTGCAGCCCACCTCATTACGTCAGATAGATCTGAAACAATTATGCCAAGATGTGGTTGAACTCTCGTTGCCACTTGCTGAACAAAAAGAACAGACATTAAGTTTCGTAATATCAGAGCATGAGTCATCTGAAAAGATAGTAATAATGGGCGAACGCAACCTGTTGTTTAGGGCGATTTTTAATTTAGTAGAAAACGCAATTAAATACACTCAGGAACAGGGTCTGATTGAGCTGGAATTAAATTGGAAAGAGGCGAGTTGCGAAATTGTTGTTAGAGATAACGGACCTGGCATTCCAGAAGCATTACATGACAAAATTTTTCAACGTTTATTTCAAGTTGATGTCAGCCGGCAAAATCAAGGTTTTGGATTAGGGCTATCAATAGTTAAGGCCATAACTAAAATTCATGGCACCGATTTGTGTGTGACCTCTTGCGATCCTGGACTAGAAATTAAAATTATTTTTAATAATTGAAACTGCCTACAACGTATTTTTTGACATTTTTTGTGAAGCTCAACTCTAAAAACCATTAGAAACTAGGTTTTTTGTAGCCCCTCTGAAATGAGAGCAGTAACATATAATTAAGTTAACTATTTAAAAATTAGATATATGCCTTTAACAAATTTTGATGCGGTGTTATTCGATAAAGACGGTACTATTTTTGATAGTGAACAAGTCTGTTGTGATGCTTGGTTGGCAACGGCAAAACGGTTTAATGTAGATTTTACCGTAGACATGTTTAAGAAATTTGTTGGAGTGCCCACCGAGCAATGTAATCAAATAGCCCATCAAGAATTTGGTTTGAGCTTTCCTATGGATGATTTCATCCGAGAGACTCGCAGTTTCATTAGCGCTAAAAAACGTCTAGGACTCCCAATTAAACAAGGCTTTACCGGTTTCTTCGATTATCTTGTAGCAAACAAAGTGCCTTTGGGTGTTGTCACTTCTTCTGGCTACGACTCGGCCATTGAAAGTTTTCAGCAAACAGAACTTTTGCAAGCCCTTGATACCTTAGTGACTTTTGATGACATTACTCACCCTAAACCCGCGCCAGATTGTTACCTACTTGCGTGCCAACAATTAGCAGTATCACCGCAACGAGTATTAGTGTTTGAAGATTCAAATGCTGGTATCGAAGCCTCGTTAGCGGCGGGGTGTCACACAGTTGCGATACCAGATTTAGTGGAATTACAACCGCGACTATTGGCTGATTGCCTTGCGACAATCAGCAGCTTTGACGAGGCTTACGGGATTTTAGAGTAACCTCGCCCAATAGATTAACGCTAAGAGGCCCACGTTATTTTTTGCTCTTCCAAAGTTTATTTAGAGTATTAAAAAACAACTTATCTCCATCATCTACAGTGGAAACAAATAACATAAACTCTGAACTGTCTGTTCGCTTAATGGTAATGATTGTATTGCTGTCTTGTTCTTCAGCATATTCCACTTCAATATTTTTGATTTGATCAAAACTTGCCACTTCGAGTTCAAAGCCTTGTTGATCATCCAACCAATAAGAAAACACTCGTTCTTGCGTAAAGCCATTGCCATCGTCTCTAATGCTTAGAAACGCATCGCTGTAAAAATACTGGATGGTTTCATCTGCGGGTAAAACCTGTTTGCGATACAAAAATTTTAAATCACTTTGCAACATCTGAGATTCGGTTCTCACTGAATCCCCGGGTAAAAATGGGGTTTCGATTGCCAAGGTATAGGCGATTAAGGGCACGCACAAAATTAGGGCAACCACTTGCCTGATTTTCCACTTTGAATTGTATTTGTAGGCACCTTCAGACTTGCTATTTAGGGAGTTAATGTAGACTACCATGGGCATGAATAATAATGAGGTAAGCAGTCCTAATATGATCACAAATAAGTGTTCAAAATAACTTGAGGCAAATGAAATAATTAAATAAGCGGCAGCAAAAACCAGTGCGAAAAAAGGCAACATCACTTGGTTTTTGTCAAATCGCTGCAAGCTATCTTGTCTTAGGGCTGAAAATAACGGATAAAACCAAATTGGGGCAAAGATGCCTCTGGCGATAGGCATAATATCTTTATGATATTTTGCTTTAATGGCATACCAATTTCGATAAGACCAGTAAATCTCGTATAAGCCCATAGTACCTATGCTGAGTATCAAAAATTTCACCCCTGAAATAGGGTAAAAGTGGCTATCGGGAAATTCGGGACGTTGTCGCGATTCTACTCCCCAACTCACCCAAATAAATACAATACCAAGCAGGTAAACAACAATGAATATCTGCAAAGTAGATAAAGGCTCTTCTTCAGCAACTTCAGTTTGGGTCTCTGCTGTATCACTTTTTATGTATTTAAGTAATCCAAAGTAGGCTTCTTCTCTTAGCCTCTCTCTTGCGGCTAAGTAGTCGTCTATTTGTTCGGCGTTAACGTGGTCCGTTTTGGACTCATAGTTGAATTGCAACGTCAGTGTATTGGCTTCAAACGACACTATTTTGTGAAAGCTAAAAAACGGATTGTCTTCTACAAAATTTTCGTCATCAAAACTCCAGCCATCTGATTCAAATGTAATTTCAAAATGATTGTTAATATTGTTCGGAAACTCTAGTGCTAGCGGTGCGGTTCTTTTTAGTTGGTCGGGTTTAAATACCGCATCACGCACTTCGTTAGGGTAAAAGTCCGCTTCGTAATGTTCGTCACCTCTTTCCCAATATTCTGGGATATCGTATGTTTCTTTAAGAGAGAGTGTGCCTTGTTTATCATCAAGCTTGACTGTCATCTCAGCTGCAGAGACCAGTGATGGAAATGATTTTTGATAGTAAATTTCGTAGTTATCGGCGACTTTCTTTTTGCCCTTTTTTTCTAGGCTATCGCGTATATCCAGCAGTTCTTTTCCAGAATACTGGGTCTCTACCGAAAGAGTCACTTTGTCTTCATGTTTTTTAGGAATGAAGTATTTTTCAGTGATATGAACATAAGAGCCCGCTGTGGCTGATGCCATAGATGTTAAACTATTTTGTTTGGGTTTTAGGACTAACGCAAAACCATAATCGGGCTGATATAAGTTGGCCAAATTACCGCTTTGATTGACTAAAGTTGGATCTAACCATATCTGTTGGCCTTGGTAGTGTAGACTAACAATCACATGGTTAAAGAGGTTGGCCGCAGGCGGTCTGTGTTGTAGTAGTTTTGTATATTCGGTATCAACTAAAGCTGGGAATGCCTCAATATCAAGCGCCGCTAATATAGCGATCAACAGACTGGTTTTGTCTTTGCAATCGCCGTATTTAAGCCTAAGGGTTTCTTCTGGAGCAGTAGGAACATGAGAGTTTGCTCCCATTTCTAAACCAACGTAGCGGATTTGCTCTTGAGCATATTTTAACGCCGCAACTATTTGCGATGGCTGGTCTGGATGTAGGCTACGTATCTCGTCTGCAACCTGTTTAACGCTGCCGTGGACCTTGAATTGATACAAAGGATATGCCCAAGAAACAACGTCATTCCAGCTTTCACTTTCGCTGAAATAAACCGAACTATATGCATCGTACCACTGGGGTACTTGGGATTCAGAGTCCAGCTTTTGTGGTTTTAATCGAGTAATTTGATATTCAGTAAATTCGTCGACTTGCTTGGTTTGTATATTTGGCTCGCCATTAATTGGGGTCACAAAAAGTGGCTTAGATTTGCCCCACAGTATTCTCAAATGTTGAATATTAAGTGGCACTCCCCAATTGATATTGCGGCTATATGAAAAACTATTGCGGTAAACTGGATTGGCACCGTATCGCGTATAGCTGTAATCCAAGGTATCGCCCACTTGAAGATCTGAAATCAAAACATTTAGAGTCAAAGAGCCGTCGTAAATCTGTCTTTTTAGTTCTGATTCAGTATTGAGTAAGGTCTTTTTTGTACTCTGTAGTCGATCTAAACGTTGCCCATCTCGAAGAATAAACAGCGAATGCAATGCCAGCTTTTGATACGAAGGATCAAACTTCAGGTTAAGTTGCGAAGAACTATCCAGACCACTTTGGTTCACTATCGTTTCAACATAGCGGCTATAGGTGGTTCTATCGCCGTTTTTTGTAACGCGGATTTGGTTATCCACCATGTGGTAGTGCAAACCATTACTGACTTCATCAGTAGGCACATCATCAATTGCCCCTGGGTCGTATTGAATAACCCAATTAGGCGCCGGCTCTAACTGAAAACCTTGTGACTTTTCTGCATTAGATTGACTTTGACAAACGATTGATAGAAAACAAAAAACAACGAAAAAATCACAACGAATACGAAACAAATTAAACAACAAACTTAAATCCTTTTAGTTGAATCACTGACAGCTAATTTGGCTAAATCAACTACTAAAAAGTAGACCTATATGTCCCCAATAGATTAATCATATCATTAGTTTCCGCTATCAGTATTGAGATTTATGCCAATAAGAATAGCGGCAGAGCATCAACTCTGAAAATTGATGCGCAGCTTCTACTTCACTTTACTCAATTTTGTTTTTCCACTTCTTTAGATTTTGCTGTTGTGGTTTTTTTAACGGGTGATGAACGCCAATAACCATGGGTACCTATGACTTTCCATGCCCATTTGATCCAGCTCAAGATTGAAGTGCTCAGCCATAAAACCCATACCAGCATAATGGCTTTATAAAACCAGACCGAAATGCTCAAAATTGTGACGCTGGGTAAGTTACCCTCAGCTCTATCGGCAAACCAAGTCAGGGTGTTTCCATAAGACTGATAGCCCTCAATTCCCATGCTAGGGTTACTCAACAAACTAATTGGCACCACAGAAATCAACGACATGATTGCTATCGCGGAAAACCCATACAACACAAGCTGAGATAAATTGAACATCACATACTCAGTATTTTTAGGTCTAAAACGGCTTGCTGTAACCGCAGCAAACCATAATGCAATTAATACTAATACTCCCCAATTACTTAAACTTAGCCCTAAACCCAGTATTAACCATTGCACTGTATTGAGAGGAGAAAACTTCACCCGAGCCAACAACAAGGCAATACATACAAATGCCAACAATTCGCCCCAATACAATATCGCAGGGCCTAAGAGAGGGCCCTTTGCCCATAAAATCCAACGTTGGTTACTCACATTCACTTGAGTCGTAATGTTGCTAGAAGGAGCATGCAGATTAATTTGCGGCGGGGAAAACACTAGTGCACTCTCGTCATTGGAGCGCATGCTGATCTGTATATGATGAGTACCCGGAGAAATCGGAATAGCGAGTTGCCTAGACTCGGGTTGCAAATTGATTAAATTACCATCGGTTTTCACTTCTTTCAGTTGATAGTTTTCTGGTAACTCGATGACATGTTCACCTCCACGAGTGCTGCGATAATTGAAATCTAACTCAAGCTTTGAGGTGCGACTGCCTTGATCAATTTTGAGGTTGACACTGTCTATTGCTAATGCGTCTCCTTGCACCGCTTCGGGGCGCGATATCGCAAGCTCAAGTGACTCACCGGCATAGGGATAAAATGAGTAGCTAAAATAATCCAGTGCGTTTTGTGGTTCCATTATCATTGGCAAACCCTTCAAATTTAAGTGCCAAGAAGGACTGGTCACAATTTGCCAACGCTCAATTATGTTTTTGTTGTCGGCGGCTATGAATTGCATGGCCGTATTGCGCTCCAAAGTCGAGCTCCAACTAAATGTTCTTTCACCTGCCGCAATGGTGACTGCGACTTGTTTGTCTGCCACTGTTATTTGGTCGCTAATTACACGCTCACCTGGAAGTATCGGGACGTGTATATTCACTGATCCTGAGGTTGGTGCAATGCGCTCTACTTTAGTTTTGACTGTCCAAATTTTGTCTAGGGTTACGACCCGGGTCACTTTGGCAAAAGGCTGTTGTTTAAAACGTGTAGAAGCGGGAGAGTCTGTTTGCTCGGTGTTAATTTTGGCTAAAAACTCTAAGGTATTTCCAGACAAGACATTCCCTTGAGTACCCACAATTTCCCAATTATTGGAGTCCTGTATCACTATACGTTTGGGTGGTTCGTTAAACCTTAATTGAAAATTATCGACTGGTATTAAGCGCCCTGTGATGTCTAACCTAGAGATACCTTTAGAAACCGGTACATATAGCCAATTGTTGTGACGGACAACACCGGTGACTGCTTTATCATTAACCACAAATGATTGGCCTTGCCAAAATTCTGAGCGAGGTAAAGCAATAGCTGTAAAACTGTCTGCGTGCACAACCAGTTTAAGTGTTAGCTGCGAGTTGCTTGCAACTACGTCAACAGAATTAATTGAAGCGCAATTAGGGGCGCACTCTGGCGCTTCTAATAATCGAGTTTGTAACTCTTGCAGCATGGCTTGACTTGGAAAATTAGTGGCTTCGGCCGATGGTGTAAACAGTGGCATCATGACAAACATCACCACTAGCGCTGCGCTTGATTTATGTTTGAATTGATTAATAGCCGGTGTGATTGCGTCTTTTAACAAAAACAATAACCAAAGCAACATCAGAATAATGCCTATTACCTTTAATATTTTATAGCTGAGCTGAGATAAAATAATCAGCTCAAAGGATTGCCCTTGGGCTACAGGACTGTTCCAACTGATTGAATACTGGTTCCAACTCCAATCAGGCATGCCCGAACCTGCTTGCAATAATGAGTCAGACTGATAACGCTCCATAAAAGAATCGGCTTGGCGTACTTTTGAGCCGCTCACCATTACCATGTCAGCTTCCACTTGTGGTTGTCTGACTCGCATTTTCCGGACGGATTCTTCAGAGCGGGTTTGAATATTTGCAGCTTGCGATACACTATTTTCTACGCTGTGATGATACATAGTGTGATTACCCGTTTCTAGCTGCGGATGAATTACCGTTCGTAACTGCGTGGCGCTGAAAAGCAAGACTGATGCTGCCACTAACGCTGCGCTAGCGCCCCAATACATTTTGGCAATGCGATTGAGCTTTTCAAAAGGCTGATGTTTTTTCACCGCCATAGCTACCAGTAAATTCAGCATGACAATGACTGGAGCATTGTTTTCTTGATAAACCGCCAATAACATCAGTGCGGTTAACACGCCAGGCACTACCCCTGCTAAACGAAACGCGGCCAATGATGCCAGTAATACAATAAAACTTGCCCAAATTGACCAACTACTCCACCAGCTATCAGAAACATTATCTGCGCCAAACACCGCAAAGAGTTTATTGCCTGGCGGTAGATTCAATGTAATCGACACCCGCTCAAAATCATTCTTCCATCCTGATACTGGTAGAGTAGATGTTGCATTCATAACACCGCTAGCCTTCACATCGACTTGGGGGTAACGATTTTCTATTCCTCTTTCATCTGCAGTTAAACTGGTAATAAGTACCGCGCCGTCTTGATCTTGGGCCGCTTCAAGCTTGAATGGCTGTGGCATGCTTAATCGCCAGTCTTGCACCATAGTTCCGCTAATTTGGTCTTTAAATGAGTACACCGCATTGTCAAAAGAGACCCACATAGTGCGATTTAAGGTAAGTTGATTTTCGAGATGTAGAGGTTTGCCGCGGTGCACTACATCGTAGCGCAGCGTATCTTTTTCAGTTAACAAGTAAGCGGGATAGTTATACCAGCTTTTCGGCATATCTACTTGTCCACTATCGATCACGCTCGCACCACTGAGTTTACCGAAACGTAACTTTTCGTCGCTTTCGAACGCCCAAACTTCATCTTTGGGCCAGTTGTGAGTTTGCGGGGGACGTTGCCACTCTATAATGGTTGGAAGTGAGTAAGCATTAACTATAACTTGCCATCTGCCCGGTTTGACTTTTGAGTGCAACACTCCAAGGGCATCTAAATAGGCTGGCGTGTCACTTTGAATACCGGCAAGCTCAAAGTTTTTTGGTAACACTTTGCCTAAGGCTACTTCACGCATTTTTCCGGATACATCAATTGAGATAATAGTTTTGAGTTGTAAATAAGGGCCGTCAGTGATTTTTCTCACCACGCGCATGTTTAATGACTCTTGCTCGGTTTGGCCTTGAGTCGACTCTTGAAACCATAACTGGTTATTTTCTATTTTAGGAAAGTTAATTGCTTGTCCGTTGATAGACATATTCACTAGTGCAACTGAACTAGGAAGCGAAATGCTCGCAGGCATTTGTTGCCAACTTAACTTACCAGTAACTAAATAAGTGCCTTTTTCTAAGGTAATGACGGGGCGATTTTTTTGTTCCAGTACAACAATGTTTTTACCGTTCACCTTCACTTCATGGGGCCAATATTTTTGATTGCCCAATAAAGGGATCTCAGTTTTAGAAAATACTTCCCAGGATTGTCGAAATTCCGCTCCTTGCTGATCCACTACAATGTCTACCACATTTGGCCATGCACACAGATGATTGTTTAGGATGTTATAATCGGTTTGATTAACAAAAGGGCAGCTTAAGTTTTGATAATCTTTTAGCACCCATGATTGCCAATCTTTTAATTGTTGCGGTATCGATTCCTCGGCAAAAGAACAGAATGAGGTGACTAGGCAAATGAGTAGTAAATGACGCAAAATTTTAAGTGAGGCCACGTTTTATTCCTTGTGTGCTTTTGTGTAGTTTGCCTTTAGTGACAGAAACAAATCAATAGTTTTATCTTGATGCCATAAATGATATCAAGTCCTCCAAAAGTAGAAATTCAACTCAATTGGATATACACCGAAAATACTAGATATGTGATCAGGTGATTAAGCTTTATGGCTTTTGTAGGGTAAGATCATGTTTTAGGTCAATAAGGAATTTTTGTGAGCTGGGTTTTCTTTACTTTGGGTGCAGTGGTGATGCAAACGTTTCGTAACGCTTTGCAAAGTAAATTAAGTGCGCATATGAGCACCTCTGGCGTGACCCTATCACGCTTTTTATTCGCGCCTCCTATTGCGTTGATATACCTATTATTGCTGTACACTTTTTCAAATCAATCCATCCCCGAGTTCACCACAGAATTTATATTGATAGTTTTACTTGCGTCTGTGATGCAAATTTTCGCGACTTCGTTAATGGTGATTTTATTTAAACAAAAAAACTTTGCTATTGGTGCAGGACTTGCCAAAAGTGAAGCCTTAGTCGCCGGTGTACTAGGAACCTTGTTTTTTGGGAGTCAACTCAATTTATTTGGTTGGGTAGGTATTTTAATTGGGGCGGCCGCAATTTTTGTGCTGTCAGGAGGCGGCCGAAAAGGGCAGCTTAGCTTTAAAACTGTATTGATAGGTTTAGCCTGCGGTACGTGTTTTGCTCTCACATCGTTATACGTGCGAGAAGCCAGTCACATGTTACAAGTGCCTTTTCCTCATAGCGCGGCTTGGGTATTACTTTGGGTGTTATGTATTCAGACAAGTCTGTTAGTGAGCTATATTGCAATTAAAGACAGAAGTACTTTTAGTGCCCTTAAAAACAACGCAAAAATGACCTTTGCTACGAGTGCCACCAGTTGTTTTGGCTCTATTTGTTGGTTTAGTGCGATGGCCCTACAACATGTTGCTTATGTCAAAACACTTGGCCAAATAGAGGTATTATTGACCATTTTAATCGCCACATTCTGGTTAAAAAACAAAGTCAAACAGTACGAGATAATAGGATTGTTGCTTATCGCAACTGCGGCAATTTTAGTGATGTGGGCTTAATAGCGAATCAACCATGACAGCAGCAAGTTATCAAGTGCCAGCAAAGGTACATCAAGTAGAGTTAGAAGTTAAACGCAGTAAATTTTTGACCTTTGCCGCGCCTGCCGTTAATCGTCGTGAGGCAGAGGATTTTATTCGTTCATTGCGAGAGCAACATCCTCAGGCCAATCACGTGTGCTGGGCTTATATTGCTGGCGCACCCAATACAACTATTCGCTCTATGAGTGACGACGGAGAGCCCAGTGGCACTGCTGGTATGCCTATGTTAAAAGTACTCGAGTACAGTGGGTATGGCGATTTAGTAGTGGCAGTGGTGCGCTACTTTGGAGGTACTAAGCTGGGCACAGGAGGCCTGCAGCGCGCCTACTCTGATGCGGTTTCTTTAGTGTTATCAGAATTACCCTTAAAACTAAAGGTCGCTCGTACTGCTGTGCAACTAAGTTACGACTACGCCTATGATGGTAGTATTTCGCGATTGTTAGAGCGTTATGACGTAGAAAATATAGAACCTAAATATGCTCAGCAAGTCACTCTAGCTATTGCTTTAGCGAGTAGCGAGCTGAGCACTTTTAAAAGTGATGTGACCAATATCACTGCAGGAAATGTTGAAGTTGTAACACCTGATGCGGATTAATCGGTCAATGTATCGGTGATAGGAAGACACTTACATTTTAATGATTAACCCTGCCTCAGGATCTACCTTACCGTCACACACATCCTGATAAACGTCAGCCAAACCATTTAAGCCATGCAACTGAGTCAGCTTTAACCAACTAGCACTTCTTTGAATAGTAGATTGCATAAAGGCAGTGGTTTTTTGCTCAAATACTTCAGGGCCCCAGTCTTTAATACGTTTTTGAATATGCGCCGGGGCAAAAAACATTTCGCTGCGTTGCTGAATAAAGTCGGGACCCATACCACCGTCTTCCCAATGGGTGAAACCCACATTCGAACAAAACTTCATGTTGGCGCCAAGGTGTTTATGTAGCCGCCCTAGTACTTCTCCGTTTCCAGACATATCCACTATGACAGTGGGTATTGATGGGTCAATCGAGGTCAAGTTGTCATAAGTCACTGTGCTGTCATAAATGTCCAAATCAGTCACCATGCCCAGATTGCGCTGCGAGGTCATGCCAATGGTACTGGGGGCATTTATGTCATCAGACAGGGCATAGCCTAAACCAATGCTAGTTTTACTAGAGGCACTAATGACCACAACTTGTTCGGCACCAAACCAGTTTCTGTCTTGCAAGTTGTCGTATAAGCAATATGACGTAATATGCAATGGAAACAACAACATCCGATAATCATCCATCGCCTTATTATAATTTGGCTCTGCCAATACCCTGCGGTAGGCGTTATATCCTGATGGCAAAGGAGCGCGATGTTCAGCCCCATCTATCCAGCGATATTCGCTAACAGCAGTAGGGGTCATTTTAAGGTAGGTAGCTGGCGGAAAATAACCAAATAAACGCTCGCCCACCGCGACGTTTTCTGCATTAGATGCCACTACATCGGCAAAACCCCAAACCGGTAAAATCCCCCACTCCTTTACATCTTTTCCTGTGGGTGGAAAAAACTGCCAATATCCAAATTGATCACCCACTACAGCATAGGTAATGTTGTTAGCGGTAAACGCAAACTTGTCAATTTTCACTAATACTTCGCCAGCAGCGATGTCACTTTCTGATAAGTCAGTGGCCACGACTCTATTGGTATGATAGTTATCTTTGCGTATTTGAAATTCACTCATCATTATTTCCTTAGCTCGCCGCACTTTGTATTTGCGCCAAATATTGTTGAAGTTTACCCATTGCTGGCTGCGCATTTTCTCGTAAGCGCTGAATGATGGCTTGTTTTTCTACTTCGTCGTCTTTCACGCTGCGCATTAACTGGCTAAACCCATCAAGTCTATTTTTTAGTAGCCAATTACGTAAATTATCATCCTGAGACCAGATGTACTGGTTCATCATAAAGGCCGCGGTTAAACGTAACCAATCGGTTAAGGTGTTTGGTAGTGGTACGACATTACAAATTTTATTCTTAACCTCTTCTGGGTAAGCTAACTCTATGTGAGCAATAAAGGCGGCACTGAAAACGGGTTGGTAAGAACGCACTGTTTGCGGAGTAATTAGATTGCCTTCAAAAATAGGCTTAGTTTCTAAATTCACCAAAGCACTCGCTGAGCAGTCAATGTGAAGATGGTTTGTTGATGTGGGGATTGTGCCTTTTTCTAACACTATTTGGTTGCTTTCAAGGCTCGTCACTCTGCCCTTACGTATTATGTTTTTGACTTTACGTAACTCTGCTAATTCCATTTGGCTGACCGTTGCACCATGAAACATCTCTGGCTGAACATTAGTATCAATCCGCAAGAACACGCCGGCTTTCTCTAAGCGATCAAACATATCCTCAACCGAACTAGATTGCGCTATCGCTTCCATTTGCGCCGCCTGAGCACCAATGGATTCAACAAAAAACTCTTCGGTAGGTTGGGTATTTTGGCGGTCAATTAACCAAGCATCTCTTGGCATGATCCATTGGATGTCGTCGGGATTGACATTTTTTTCGAGCAACCACAAAACTGCATCAATGCCTGTTTTACCGCCTCCAATCACCACATAACCTGCAGGAGGTTGTGTCACTTTGGGTAAATCATTTAATGGCATAAATTGCACATCAGCCGCAATGCTGAAATTAGGGGTATGAGTTGAGGGAACATGAGTATTCAAATAGGTGGCATCAACCGTTTTTTTATTCACTTTAACTTGATGGGTTTCACCAGTAAGTGAAGAAACAAACTTACCATCACCTTTGTAATCACACATAGGGAAATACTGTACCCTTCCAGAAGGTAAAAACTGTTCGCGCATCACGTCATCGAAATAGGCACTCACCTCAGCTCCAGATGCGAGCTCGTTTAATCCTTTGTTAAGACCCACTTTGTCAATACAGCCCTTACTCAACTCACGAGAACTGACTCCATAAAAAGAAGAAGGTTGATGCAAAGTCACAAAAGGATAGGCGACGTTCCAATGGCCACCGGGTTTATGGAATCGGTCGACAATCATTATGTTGGCGTCACTGTCGGTCAGTAAGATATCGGCAAATGCCATACCTACCGCACCACTGCCAACTATTAAGTAATCTGTTTCATGGGTGAATGTAGTCATTATTTTTGTCCTGCTTAATATGAGGGAATATTGTGCAGTTAGATAAAAATCACATTGCACATAACACTGTTATAGTTAATCATAACAGTGTTATGCAGGTCAACAAATTATCTTATCAAGTGGTTAAATCATCATCATGAGCGACGCAAAGAGCATTATTTTACAAGCAGCATCTGAATTGTTCCTAGAAGGCGGTACTTCAGCACTGAGCGTTAGAGCCATATCCAAACGTGCTGGCGTCTCTACAATTGGCATATACAGTCACTTTAAAGGCAAGCAAGGCATTCTAGACGAACTGTACATCGAAGGGTTTCAGAAAGTATTTGCTGCTATGGATATACTCAAGTCTGCCAAAGGACCCAGAGAAACCATTTTGCAAGGCGTCAAAGGTTATTTAGAGGTGGCTGAAAAATATGAAGCTCATTACCGCCTAATATTTGGCGAAAGCGATCCTGGTTATTATCCGTCTGAAGAGGCCCGTGACATAGCTGAAAAAGCCTTCAAACTGTTAATTCGAGTGAGTTCACTTATTCTGCCTGAAGATACTCCCATTGCTAAAAAGCAACGAATCGCACTTGAGATTTGGGCATTTGTACATGGTTACGTGAGCTTAAAACACCACGCTATTTCAACTTTAATTAGTCCAGACGAGTGGAACACACTCGCATTAAACGCGTTATCAACTCATATCGATGCGATTATTTCGAAACATGGCTCGTCAGTTTTGGAGTAAGCTGGGCAACAAAAGGTGCAATCAACATATAGTTGTTTTATTGCTAGAAAAAATTTTTGATAGGTGGAATGCGCAGTGAGAAAAACTAATTTTGATAGCTAGTTTAACTCACTGTCTTTTGGAATTTTCATATTAGTGGTCTATAAACTAGCCAAGAATTCCTGATTGTCTGCGGTGCTTTTTTTCGCCATAAATTTAGCGGTTTTTTGAGCTTCATTGGCCATGGCAAAACTAACAGCATCATAACCATTACACACTAAACCGTCGGCAATGCGTTTCATTCCTAGGCCGCTATCTCGTATGGCTACATTTACTTTAATAACGCTGTCACTTTTAATCGCTTCACATACTTTAACTAATTTACTTTCAACTGCTGGATCCATTTTGTTAGCCGCTTGAGCGCCGCCTGCCAAAAAGATACCTGCGCTGATGATGGTGCTAATAATTGCTTTTTTCATGATAAATCTCTCTATGTTGGTTGCTGGTGTTATTTTGTGTACACCCATAGAGTAGAGATTGAAATTGAGATTGAAGCACCAAAAATGCTCAATTGCGGTTAAACGCGGTGAAGCGTTCAACTCAGTATTTCGCGCGATAATCCGCCGCTTAACTTGGGTTATTCGTCGTATATTGCGAAATTTTGTTACATTTAGCTAATTATCAGGATGTGATTATTTGGCAGCTCAGGGGAATATCCCCTTAATCTACCTTTTGTGGCAAGTAAAAATCAAACTAGCCCCACATAGCTTATGGGGACACTTTGAGAGGATTAAGCCAAGCAGCCAAGTTAATCCTGTAAGTAACTGGCTGGCAACTGAGTAATGGCAGCCACGCCAGAATCGAGCGCAGCTTGGGCGACTGCTTTTGCGACACGTTTTAACAAGCGAGGATCCATAGGTTTAGGGATAATGTAGTCCTTGCCAAAACTCAGACTATCAATGTTACTGGCGGATAAAACGTCTTTAGGTACTTCTTCTTTAGCAATGGCGCGAATTGCATCCACTGCGGCAATTTTCATTTCGTCGTTAATTTGCGAGGCGCGTACATCTAACGCGCCACGAAAAATGAACGGGAAACACAAAACATTGTTTACTTGATTTGGATAATCAGAGCGCCCGGTAGCCATAATTAAGTCATCGCGTATTTTGTGAGCTAACTCAGGCTTAATTTCAGGATCAGGATTAGAACAGGCAAATATTACCGGCTTAGGAGCCATTAATTTTAAGGCTTCGGGCGGTAGTAAATTAGGACCAGACACCCCCACAAATACATCAGCGCAATCTAAGGCATCTTCTAAGGTGCGTTTATCAGTATTATTAGCAAATAATTTTTTGTGGAAAGTCAGGTCTTCGCGACGAGTATGGATCACACCTTTTCTATCAAGCATATAGATACGTTCGCGCTTAGCACCACATTTAACCAACAGCTCCATACAAGCGGTAGCGGCAGCACCCGCGCCTAAACACACTATAGTGGCATCATTAATGTTTTTGCCTTGAATTTCCAACGCATTCAACATACCAGCGGCAGTAACTATTGCAGTACCATGCTGATCATCATGAAACACTGGGATGGCACAACGCTTTATTAATTCTTGTTCAATTTCAAAACATTCAGGTGCCTTAATATCTTCTAAATTGATACCACCAAAAGTATCGGCGATATTCGCCACCGTATTGATAAAGTCTTCCGTTGAAGTATGTTTCACTTCAATATCAATCGAATCGATATTCGCAAAACGTTTAAATAACAAAGCTTTGCCTTCCATCACAGGTTTGGATGCAAGGGGGCCTAAATTGCCAAGCCCTAAAATCGCAGTACCATTTGATATGACCGCCACTAAGTTGCCTTTACCTGTGTATTTAAAGGCTGCGTCTGGGTCTGCTGCAATCTCTCGAACCGGCTCTGCTACTCCAGGGCTATAAGCCAATGCTAAATCGGTAACAGTTTCGGCGGGCTTGGTAATTTCAATGCTGATTTTTCCTGGGACAGGTTTAGCATGATAATCGAGAGCTTGTTGGCGGAAATCAGACATTATTGGTTCAGTCCTTTAAAAAGAATAAATATTGATGAACAGTTGCAACCTCGAATGGTGTTCTTATTAATCTTGATTTTTGTGAAATAAGTCCATCAGACACAGCGTTAAACAACATTGCTAATAGCAAGGTAACACAGCTTTAGTCGCTGAACATATCAGATCAGAGTTCTTATTTTGTATAGCCAATATAATTAAAATATATACAGACAAACCCTTTATGTATTTGATTTACAAAAGAGTTTAATTGGTCAGGTTGAAATCGTTTTCAACATTTTACCATGCGAGCCATAGTGTAAAAGACCTTGGTAAGGGGAATCAAACACATGAATTTGACGCAACAAAATCTAGGTACAAAAAAAGGCGCTGAATCAGCGCCTTTGTGGTGTATTGCCAATTGACAAACAATTTTAGCTTTTCTTAAGACCAGCAAAACGTTTGTTGAATTTGTCAACACGACCACCAGTATCAACGTTACGTTGCTTGCCTGTGTAGAAAGGGTGGCAAGACGAACATACGTCTAAGTTGATGTCTTTTTTCAAAGTAGAACGTACTTTGATAACATTACCGCAAGAACAGTTTGCAGTCATTTCTTGATAATCAGGATGGATATCTTGTTTCATGGGTTACCTCTTCGTCAGGCCGCATCGCTATTCAACCCGAAGTTGAACACCATACGAAAATTAAATTAAAAAGCTTTGTGGCTTGCCGCAAAGTGGCGCGCATATTAATGTAACCAGCTTGGGCGATCAAGGGTTTTGTTGAATTTATACTCAAACCAGCACTAAATACCTCAAATAATTGGAATAACTCTGCCCACGGCGAATGAGAGTAGCCAACTTATAAAGGTAAGTTGTAAGGATCACCGCTATAAATCATATTTCATTAAAGGCTTGTATTATTTAAATGCTCATAATTCGTGTTGCTCTCCCTATTCCCAAGCGCCAATTATTTGATTATCGCTACGATGGCAAAGCATTAGCCATTGGCGTGCGTGTCTCGGTGCCATTTGGGCCGCGTAAGTTATTAGGTGTCGTGTGGGAAACGAGTGACCAATCTGCTTGGGATATCAGCAAACTAAAATCCATCGAGGCGGTGCTAGATGATTCGCCAATATTTGACCCAATACTGATTAAACTATGTAGTTGGTTAGCACAATATTATAAACATCCCATAGGAGATGTAGTACAAACCGCCATGCCAGTGGCACTGCGCAAAGGTGAATCGAGCCAAGAGAAACCCATCGAATTTTGGACCTTAAGTCACCAAGGCCAAGCTACAGACTTAAGCAGTTTATCTCGCGCTCCAAAGCAGCGAGCATTACTAGAAGCCCTACAAAAACAAGATTGCTTGAAGTCAAAGGCCAAGTCTGAATTTGGCGCAGCCGCTATTAAGGCCCTTGTAGAAAAAGCATTAGTTGAATCAATCAGCAAACAAGTGTCCCAGGAACCCACTTGGCAACAAGATTTAGTAGTGCAAGACAAACCTAAAGCCAATGTTGAGCAAGCCATAGCGATAAGTTGTATTGAAGCCAAGCTCGACCAGTATGGCTGTTTCTTGTTGGATGGTATTACTGGCAGCGGCAAGACAGAAGTGTACTTGCAGGCCATAGAGCAAGTATTAAAACAAGGTAAGCAGGTATTAATATTGGTGCCCGAAATTGGTCTCACCCCGCAAACTGTGCATAGATTTAAGTATCGCTTTGGGATAGAAGTCGGTGTGCTGCATTCTGGACTCAATAACAATGAGCGCCTTCAAGTATGGCAACAAAGTGCTAGTGCAAAGTTAGGCATTATTATTGGCACTCGCTCGGCTATTTTCACTCCGATGCTTAAGCCTGGTTTACTGATTGTGGATGAAGAACACGATTCTTCATATAAACAGCAAGACGGATTACGTTATCACGCCCGTGACTTAGCGGTAATGCGCGCTCACGAAGAGAATATTCCACTGGTACTAGGCTCGGCTACACCAGCACTAGAAACTCTCAACAACGCCTTAAGTGGTAAATATCAACATTTAAAATTACATCAGCGAGCCGGAAACGCCGCACTTGCGACGCAGCATGTATTCGACATTCGCCAACAACCGTTAAAGTTCGGTGTGGCGCAAGGCATGTTAGAGCGTATGAGCCAACACTTGCAGCAAGACAGCCAAGTGATGTTGTTTATTAATCGCCGCGGTTATGCACCTGCTTTAATGTGTCATCAATGTGGTTTTGTGGAACACTGTAAACACTGTGACAAGCCTTATACTGTGCATAAACAGTTGTACAAATTACAGTGTCACCATTGTGGTAGTGCTAAACCTATCCCTAAAACCTGTCAACAATGTCACTCCCACGAATTGGTATCCATGGGTGTAGGTACCGAGCAACTAGAGCAAGGTTTAGCTGAGTACTTTCCGCAATACAGTAGTATTCGCATAGACAGTGATAGCGCTAGAGGTAAAAACAAGTTAGATAAAATGCTCAACAGTATTAACAATAATGAGCATCAAATATTAATTGGCACCCAAATTTTATCTAAAGGCCATCATTTTCCAAACGTGACGCTGGTATTAATTTTAGATGTAGACGGAGCCTTGTTTAGCGCAGACTATCGCGCGGCTGAACATTTAGCGCAACTTATTACACAACTAGCAGGCCGCGCTGGGCGCGCTGAAAAACCAGGTGAGATGTGGTTGCAAACCCACGATCCTGGGCATCCTCTGCTTCAAGACTTAATCAATAACGGTTACAGTCACTTTGCGCAATATGCGTTGATGGAAAGGCAACATGCCAATTTACCGCCCCATAGTTTTCAAGCGTTATTTAAAGCGCAGGCGTTAAGTGCCAGAGACGCTTTTGATTTTTTACAACAAATAGCGCAACTATTTAGCCATGTAGACGGGGTAAGTTGTTTGGGGCCTATTCCTGCCTTGATGGAAAAACGTCAAGGGCATTTTAGGATGCAGCTTTTGTTGCAAAGTTCGCAACGTAGTCGTTTGCAAAAAGCCATTGCACAGCAAATTCAACAGATTGAATCCTTACAACTAGCCAATAAAATTCGCTGGTCGTTAGATATTGATCCCCAAGATTTCACCTGAAACTAATAATAATGAAGATTCTGATTGAGGATCCTGTGATCATAGGTAAGATCGATTCTATTATTTCCTAGCAGTACTTTTATAAATATGGCACACAAAGATTATGTGGCTCGTGGCCGCGGTAAGAAAGCCGCTCCTCCGCCCCCCAAACCGTCACTACCATGGTTACGGATTATCATCACTTTAACTTTGGTGGCAGGGTTTGGCTATTTTCTTTGGAGTATCAAAGGTACTGCACCTGATGATACAACTACAAAAGTTGTTACTCCTGAGCAAGCTACCAAGCAAGAAAATGCCTTGCCAGAAATTCCTGAGGAAGAATGGGAGTTTATTAAAACCCTACCCGAATACACAGTAGAAATAGACCATAAAGAACAAGACCAACCAACAGTGCGCCGTCTTATCCAATGCGGCTCATTTAGAACAAACGGTCAAGCGCAAGAGCTTAAAGCAAAAATAGCTTTTCAAGGCTTAGAAGCACAAGTGAGACCAAGCCAAGGCTCCACTGGAAAATGGTACCGCGTAATTCTTGGTCCTTACGACAGCAAACGTGGCGCTGAAAAAGACCGCCACACCTTACAACGTGCCAAAATTAACGGCTGTAAAATTTGGAATTGGAATCTTTAACCAATATGGCTGCAGAGCATAAGCCTGCAGCTTGAAAAAAAAAGAATGCTCCCCACATCTATTCCACTCGGCGGCGTTTTCTAAAATATTGAAAACCATAGCCCACTCTTAGCCCTGACAACTAAATGTCATCTCATTAAGTTGTCCTTGGACACTGAAGGAATTTTCGTGACTACCATTGTATCTGTACGCCGCAATAACCAAGTAGTAATAGCCGGTGACGGTCAAGTTTCACTTGGCAATACTGTAATGAAAGGCAACGCCAAAAAAGTGCGCCGCCTTTATAACAACAAAGTACTAGCAGGTTTTGCTGGCGGCACAGCTGACGCCTTTACTTTGTTTGAACGTTTTGAGTCTAAACTTGAAATGCACCAAGGCAACCTAACTCGTGCTGCCGTTGAACTGGCTAAAGATTGGCGCACCGACCGAATGTTGCGCAAGCTTGAAGCCTTACTAGCAGTGGCTGACGAAACTGCCTCTTTTATCATTACCGGTAACGGAGACGTTGTTCAGCCAGAAAATGACTTAATTGCGATTGGCTCTGGCGGCAACTTCGCGCAATCAGCCGCCATGGCTTTACTGGAAAATACTGAGCTAACGGCCAAAGAAATTGCCGAAAAAAGCTTAACCATAGCCGGCAATATATGCGTATTTACCAATCATAGCCAAACCATTGAAACGATAGATTATTAAGCACTTCGGCAAAGTTATTTTTGTGACTGGCGCAGCAATCATTAGCGCCGGTCATTTACCCAGATTATAAGGTTTTATTTATGTCAGACATGACCCCAAGAGAAATCGTCCATGAATTGGACAGTCATATTATTGGTCAGCAAGATGCCAAAAGAGCAGTCTCTATTGCGCTTAGAAATCGCTGGCGCAGAATGCAGCTCGATTCAGAGTTGCGCCAAGAAGTTACCCCTAAGAATATTTTGATGATTGGCCCAACAGGTGTAGGTAAAACTGAAATTGCCCGTCGCTTAGCAAAATTGGCGAACGCACCTTTTATTAAGGTTGAAGCCACCAAATTTACCGAAGTAGGTTATGTGGGTAAAGAAGTAGAAACTATCATACGTGACCTAGCCGACATCGCAGTCAAGATGACTAAAGAACAAGCCACCAATAAGGTGAAGTTCCGCGCGGAAGAAGCCGCTGAAGAACGCATTTTAGATGCATTGTTACCTCCTCCAGAAAATGCTTTTGGTGATAAAGAAGAACATCAAGATAAAGGCACCAGACAAATTTTCCGTAAAAAACTACGTGAAGGTCAATTAGACGACAAAGAAATTGAATTAGACGTTGCAGCGCCTCAAGTGGGTGTTGAGATCATGGCGCCTCCTGGTATGGAAGAAATGACTAACCAGCTACAAGGCATGTTTCAAAACCTTTCTGGCAAGGAAAAGAAAAAGAAGAAACTAAAAGTTAAGGAAGCCCTTAAATTATTGACTGAAGAAGAAGCCAGTAAGTTGGTCAATCAAGAAGATTTGAAACAAACCGCCATCGAATCCCTTGAACAAAACGGCATAGTTTTTATCGATGAAATCGACAAAATTTGTAAACGTGAAGGCACCACAAGTGGCGGTGATGTATCTCGCGAAGGTGTGCAACGCGACCTATTGCCTTTAGTAGAAGGCTCAACGGTGTCCACTAAACATGGCATGGTTAAAACCGACCATATTTTGTTTATTGCCTCTGGTGCGTTTCAAATGAGCAAACCTTCTGACTTGATCCCTGAATTACAAGGTCGTTTACCTATTCGTGTTGAGTTAGGCGCCCTAACCGCTCACGATTTTGTGCGAATTTTGACCGAGCCCAACGCTTCGCTTACCGAGCAATATGTAGCGCTGTTGAAAACAGAGGGTGTGGATGTTTCCTTTTCTGAAGACGGCATTGAGCGTATTGCTCAAGCGGCCTGGCAAGTAAATGAACGTACCGAAAATATTGGCGCAAGACGTTTACATACAGTGATGGAAAAACTCATGGAAGAGATATCTTACGACGCATCTGAAAAAAATGGTGAGTCATTAATAGTTGACGCTAAATACGTCAATGATCACTTAGATATGTTAGTGGAAGACGAAGATTTGAGCCGCTTTATTTTGTAACTGAAGAGCAAGATTTAACTAAAAATGCCGCTTCAAAAAGCGGCATTTTTATATCAAAAGTAAAGCCAATATGGTGATTTTTCTGAATAGCCATCAGTTCGCTTAGGCCTTTGCGGCTGGGTCTCACCAAGTGTTTAGCTTTATTTTTGATTTTTCTGAGTATTCCAAAATTTTGGAAAGATTCTTCACACTGGCTACAGTCAAAACATATGAATCTGAACCATTATCGATTCCAATAATTTCCAATCCCACACTTTTACTACACTGTAACAGCAAAGATTGTTGGTCTTTTGATAAGTAAAACGAAATATTGTTGCTCGTTTTGGCAAATTCGTTTTTAAGTTCTTCAAAGTTGACGCACACAGAGAGTCGGTTATTAGACACTCCATTTAGTGAGTCCAATACAAATTGAGGGGCTTCCCTCCAATCCACATCTATTGCTAATTTATTTGCTTTTAAACTTTCGACAATAACAAAGGTAAAATCAAATTCATTATCGAAAGGCGCTTCGTATCCGTGATATTCCAAGAGTGCCTTGTATTGTTGTTTGTAGGCATTTTTACTAGATAGAAAAAGGCTCACGTCACTCAAAACATTGGGGGAATTGTCAGACATAATTTGCGCAAAGATGAATTGAGGATGTTCGTTATGCAACACTTGTTTTCCGCAACTTAGGGTAAAAATCGTGAAGATGGCTAAATAAATGACTTTCATTTTTGTTTCCAAATAACGGTGTACAACCAATTCTGTTAACCGATTTGCTTAAGTTGTGGCTTGGGAAACGTTATTCAAATTCCTTCACTACACCCTTTACTACACTCTTTACTACACTCTTTACTACATAGTGGCGCCCAACATCTTTAGAAATTACTCCCCAGCTAGAGCTCAATACTCTTTTTTGGTGCGCTTCGAATGCTTGTTTATCGACGAATTCTTCATAAACCTCAAAAATGCTTGGTTGGTGTTCTCTTTGAGTGACTCTAAACGCTAAACATCCGGGCTCTTGTAGAGTTAAAGTGATGTGTTTTGGAAGAGCAGATTTAATTGAATCAATTTGCTCTGCGGCTACATTTATATAGCCCGTCAATACAATTTTTTTCAAAGTGACTTCCTTACCAATTACCTCAAAGAGCGTTAACGCTCAATCCAACTAGGTATTTAATCTCACATAATCGACTACAACAAAGTGTATTTAAAGTGAGTGTTTGCTAAAACGTCAACCAAGTTTAAATCATCTTAAAGGCTTTTAGCTTGTTGAAAGTCAGCAAACATAATATTCTTTTTAAGTCTAAATTAGTTCTGCTCAATATAAAATATGGAGTTTTTAATAAACACATAAATTGATTAGATTGTTGATACTTCAAGGAATATCTATGAACCACCCCCTGTTTAAACGGAGCTTAATGATAGCCGCTGTGTCGCTCTCATTAACTGCATGTATACCTAATGAAAAGCAAGATGAAAAAGTAACCATTAATAAAAACCCTTTCCCAAGTACTTATAAAATTTTACCGCAGCAAAATACTTTGTTTACTCAAGCAACGGTTCTAACGGGCACTGGTGAACGAATTGATAATGCAGATGTACTTTTTGTCGATGGAAAAATAAAACAAGTAGGTGTTGGCCTAAACGCGACTAATGTTGAAGTTATTGATGCACAAGGAAAATGGATAACCCCAGGTATTATTGATGTACATTCTCATTTAGGGGTTTATCCAAGCCCTAGCGTAGAATCACACTCTGACGGTAACGAAATGAGCTCTCCTAATACTTCTGAGGTATGGGCTGAGCACAGCGTATGGCCGCAAGATCCTGGCTTTCAAGCAGCAAGAGCGGGTGGAATTACCACCTTACAGATATTGCCTGGCTCGGCTAACTTATTTGGCGGCCGCGGTGTCACCTTAAAAAATGTACCAAGTCATACCATGCAAGCGATGAAGTTTACAGACGCACCTTATGGTTTAAAAATGGCCTGTGGAGAAAATCCAAAACGGGTTTATGGTAGCAGAAAACAAATGCCATCAACTCGCATGGGTAATGTAGCGGGTTATCGAGCTGCTTGGGCGGAAGCTGCTGAATATAAACGAGCTTGGAATAAATACGACACCGACTATGCTGCGGGTAAAAATCCCCAAGCACCCGTTCGAGATTTAGAGCTCGATACGCTAATGGGTGTGCTTGATGGTGAAGTTTTAGTGCATAACCATTGTTACAAAGCTGAAGAAATGGCGGTGATGATAGATATAGGTAAAGAGTTTAGTTATCACTCGGGGACTTTCCATCATGCGATAGAAGCCTATAAAATTGCTGACAAACTCGCAGCCAATGGCAACTGTGTTGCGATGTGGCCAGACTGGTGGGGCTTTAAAATGGAAGCCTATGACATGGTAGAAGAAAATGTTGCCATAGTTGATTCGGTAAAAAATTCTTGTGCCATAGTACATTCAGATTCTGACACTACTATTCAACGGTTAAATCAAGAAGCCGGCAAAGTACTGTATCGAGCTAATGAGAATGGTTTTGAGTTAAAAGAAGAAGATGCCATCAAATGGATCACCGCTAATGCGGCTAAGTCACTTGGTATTGATGATAAAACGGGTAGTTTACAAGTCGGTAAGAATGCCGATCTAGTGTTATGGAATACCAATCCATTTAGTGTTTACGCGCAAGCAGAGCAAGTTTTTGTGGATGGCGCGAAAGTTTATGATCGTTTTGATGAAAAGTATCAGGCGAAAAGTGACTTTCTTTTAGGGCAAAAGTAGGAATTAACCAATGAAACTGATTCAAATTAACAAACCCATCTTAAATGCATTAGTTACTATTCCTTTTGTTTTGTGTGCATTTA
Organism: Paraglaciecola sp.; assembly: GCF_039964565.1. Classification (GTDB taxonomy): domain Bacteria; phylum Pseudomonadota; class Gammaproteobacteria; order Enterobacterales; family Alteromonadaceae; genus Paraglaciecola. The sequence continues at coordinate 3,497 of NZ_JBDVXF010000018.1, read as the reverse complement.
TCACCAGCACGGTACAAGCAAAAAGCACTGCTATTACTCATGCCACCGTTTACACACTTACTGGCGAAGGTACTATTGAAAACGCCACGGTTATTATTGACCAAGGTAAAATTACGCAAGTTTACAGTAGTGACAATACCCCAGAAAATATTAACACTGATGAAATCATTGATGCCAAGGGAAGAATTCTGACGCCTGGGTTTATTGGCAGTATGAATACACTCGGTTTAGTTGAAGTGAGCGCAGTGGCAAGAAGTCGTGATAGTAAAGATAAAAAAGCCGATATTACCTTTGATGCAAGCTTAGCATTTAACCCCAAATCAACCTTAATCGCATATACTCGCAAAGGAGGGATTACCAGCAATATTGTTGCTCCTCAAGGTGGAGAAGACTTATTCGCGGGGCAATCTTTTGTGGTTGATCTTTCTGGTGAATTCAATAGTGTAACCGACAGACAAAACGCAGTAATAGTGCACTTAGGCGCTGAAACTAAGGGTTCAAGAGCACAAAAACTGCAAGCGTTAGATTACAAATTTGAAGATGCACAAAAAGCGTTAGCGAATAAAAGTAAAGGCAAAAAAGCAAAAGAAGCTGCGAAAGATAAAGAGCCAAAACGTGATGAGTTAGTTATCAATGCTTTATTAGCGGGTGAAAAACCGTTAATAGCTTATGCTGACCGAGCAACAGACTTATTGGCTTTAATTGCGTTAAAACAAAAATATGGACTTGATTTAGTATTGGTGGGGGCAAGTGATGCGGTACTTATTATCGATGAAATAGTGGCGGCTAATGTACCGATAATTCTTAGTGCTATTGACAATTTACCCAGTAGCTTTGATTCGTTACACGCCAATTTAAGTAATATGGCTATGTTAACCAAAGCGGGGGTTAAGGTCATTTTAGCGCCTGAGGGCGATAGCCATAATATAAACCGTTTACGCTTTGATGCTGGAGTTGCCGTTGCCAATGGTGTATCAAGAACGGATGCTCTTTCAGCGCTTACCGCTAATGTAGCCGATGTATTTAAACTAAACTCAGGTCGAATTCAGGTTGGTAAAAAGGCCGATTTAGTTTTGTGGAGCGCCGATCCTTTTGAATTGAGTACTAAGGTAGACAGTATGTGGATCAATGGTGAATCGGTTTCTACACGCTCCCGACAAGATGACTTACGCGATCGATATTTAACAAAGTCTGATATGCCAAAAGCTTATTCTAAATAAAGTATTGACGAGTTAATACTTTATTTGGGGTTGATAACGAACAAGAGCGACAATCTAAACCAATGTAGGTTGCCGCTTTTATTTTTAGAAATTTTACAGAATAAAGTTATTCACTTAACCTTCCAGCATTCTGATTGATAACGCGGCGGCACACGTTCTGTTATCAACACCCAGTTTTTTAAAAGTCTGTTCTAAATGCTTGTTAACTGTGCGAGCAGAACCCAACCCAGCCCCCGAAGCAATAAAAGTACTCAATCGGTGTTTTCGTTACTTTTTAGGTTGGGTGTCTTCTTTGCCGTTTTCTTTGCCGTTGTTTCTTTGCCGTTCTTCTTCTTTGCCGTTGCGGATATTTACTGCCATTAAAGTTTTGCTTTAAGTTTTAATAAGTAAAAAGTAGCACTCAAAAATGTAGCCAGAGACGCTAACCCAAGCCAGAAGGATAACAAATAATAAATGACGGTTGCGCCTCCACTGTGGAGTGTAAATATACCGCAGTCATAACCACATGTTTCCATCCGATAAAATGACCAAAGAAAAACTACAAGACAACAAATAAAGACAGATAATGCTAGTTTTCTAAGTTTCATAATATTCATCTAAAGTAACTAGAACCCTATGGGAATTTTAGGAGAGCTTTTGGCCGAAGGCCAGCGAGTAAAATTCCCACCATGATGTTTTTGTTAGCCATGCTGTCGTTTATATACACCTTGATAATATTCATAAATAAATCCAGGAATTAGTGATGGTAAACCAACAACTAAAACCAAGATTAAAAAACTAATTTTATCTAACCTATCTTCTGAAATAGAGCTACTAAAGATGGAATCCCTAAGCAAGCTCACCCAAGCAGTGGAGTTGTGACCTGTCCATAAAAGATATAAGGCAATTGAAAGAACGGGTAATAACACCGAAAAGTGGATAACCTTAGCTTTTACACTCATATTACTAAAAGAAAAGCTATCTTCCATTTGCGAAGAAAAACCTTTCGTTACTAATTCAGTGATAGAACATTCGTAAACAGCAGCTAAAGATTTTGCTGACTCTTGTGATGCGATTCCTGTTTTTTCAATTCGTTGAATTGTTCTTAGACTTAGCCCTGAGACTTCAGCCAATTGCGTCTGACTCCAAGCCCTACTATCTCTCTGGTTTTTTAACGTTTCTTTGTTTAATTCCATTTCCATTTTTCAAACCCTCTTCATAAATGTTTAACCAATATGAAGAAGTATTGCCTTTATTAATACGACATATATATGCCACCAGTATGACAGGACAGTGCCAAGCATGGCTAACGCCGCAATAAGTGGAAAATTATAGTTGGCTAAAATGTTTGAGGAACGAAAAACAGCCAACTGTAATTTTTCCTTTTAATTGCCTTGTTAGGCTTTTATTAGCTCAGAACAAGGCAATCCGTTTAAGTGACTATTTATTAAGACGTTAATCCTGTCTTTTAACCACGCAGGACCAAAGTCAGTAATATCGTTATGTTTTGCCTTAGGAATATTTACTACGCAACTTCCATACTTTTCTTGTTCAGTCTCTGTTGGCAATACACCTTTATCTGCTGGGTAATCACTAGCCCGAATAGATAGTATTTGGAAGTCACTATTACGAGGTAAAGGAACACGCCTATGATCTAGCGTTATGATTTTTTGAATATAACTCTTAGTTTGATTACCTAACCACGCTGAAATATCACCACCATTAGAGTGACCAATTAGTGTTAATTTCTCAAAATCGTATTCATTAAAGCGTTTAGTCAAAGAGCTTTTTAAGAAATCTAATGTTTTTGCACCACGATTCCAGTTTTCACTTCGTGTTTCAAATAAATTACCTGAAACGGATAAAGCAGGATCACTTGGCAGCTCATGACCTATTGCGATGACAAGGTAACCAAGTTGGTTAAATTGCTTAGATAGGAAAGTATATTTGGTATGTGACACTCCATACCCAGCACTTAAAAAAGCAACTGGGCACTTTAATTTTGTAGAGCATAGTTGGATGTTATCAGGGAAAGTAATTTCAACTGGGATAATTCTATCTCTGGCAGCATCATAAATGTTTTCTGCATTTACACTATTCACCCAACACGCAATTATGATTACGATTCCTTTTAGATAACTCATAACTCTCCTGAAAGCCTAACGAGGCTGTAGAAAAAGTCAGTTTTGACTATTCAAAGCATCGTCTTTCTATAAATTTGTAATGCCTACAACTTTGCCTTGAGCCAAGATATATTGCAAAGTTTTTTACTCGTGGTTTTGATTTTCCAGTTTTCGG
>NZ_JBDVXF010000017.1:0-16383 GCF_039964565.1 Paraglaciecola sp. | reverse complement strand
CCTTTGGGCGAGGTTTAAAAGCACCTACTCTGCGTTGCTCGAACTTACAATAGAATAACTATTGCTTCATTCGAGCGCCTTGATTAGGTGATTTTAAATCTCGCTGAGCGATCAATTGTTAGGATGGATTGGTATTACAAGTACCTCTCATCTTAACTGGCGTTGTTGCTCAATATTAGTGCCAAAGTCACCTTCCTAAATATGACTAATGGGCTATAGCAACAGGCGATAATAGGCTGCTAAGCTACACCAAATAATAAAAACTATCGGCCTTCATAATGTTACAAAAAGTGTTGTTGCAAAAACTGAAACCTATTTTTTCTTTAGATATGTTTAGTGCTGTGGGCACTTGGGCTGTCGTCAGTTTTAGTGCTTGTTACTTTATGTTAGTGAGTGATAGTTTTGATTTAGGCAGTGTTTTAGTAGCCGCGTGCCTACATCTGACTTTTATTACTTTATGGCTGCTGTCTACGCAAACATTTACCAATAATTTTTCTAGAACATTTAAAATTGCGTTGCTGATCTCCCAATATGGCTGCGTGATAGGTTTATACTTTACGGTGCCATACAACTATTCGGCAATATTAGTTACCATTTGGTGCACCTTATTGCCTACTGTTATATCAATGAGATTAGCGATCTTGAGTGCCCCGCTTTGGTCAGCGCCACTATGGCTTATTTACCAGTATTATTGGCATGAAGAATACGCCTTAATGTCAGCTGTGTTATTTTTTATGTTTAACATTTTCGCCTTGATTATGGTCAATACTGCCAACAAAGAGCGACTAGCCAAAGAACACGCTAATCAACTCAATCGCCAATTATTAGCAACCCAGAAATTGCTCAGCCAAGCCAACAAACAAGCTGAGCGTGTGAGAATTGCGCGAAACATCCACGACTTATTGGGTCATCACCTGACAGCTTTAACCATTAATTTGCAAGTCGCCTCGAGAATTAGCCAAGGTGAAGCCAAAGAAAAAATCGAAACCTGTCATGGATTGGCAAAGTTACTACTGAGTGATGTACGAGAGGCGGTGTCAGAGATTAGAGAAAAATCAAATATCGAACTGAAAGACGCATTACTGGCACTTTGTGACAATTTACCTGGATTAAAAGTACAGCTTCAGTTTGATAACAATGTCAAAATTAGTGAAGTCAATATCGCCGATACTATAGTCAAATGTGTGCAGGAATCGTTGACCAACACCATTAAACACAGTACTGCGGATAGATTGCAATTGGATATTAAACAACTAGAACAGGCTATTGCTGTGAACATCTGTGACAACGGTAAACCCATAAAACATCTTAAAGTGGGCAACGGATTGCGAGGTATGGCAGAACGCCTGGAACTAATTGGTGGCGACGTCAGTTTTACCCATAATGTTAATGGGTTTCGTACTTCTATTATTGTTCCTCAAGCAGCCCAATGATCAACGTAATGTTAGTGGACGACCAAACCTTAGTGAGGGAAGGCATTAAGAGTTTACTATCACTATCAGAAGAAATTGAAGTTGTTGCAGAAGCCAATGACGGCGATCAAGTGCTAAATGTTCTACACCATGTTGGTCATCAGTGTGTTGATGTCATTCTTATGGACATAAGTATGCCTATTCAAACCGGCATTGACGCAATGCAAGGCTTGCAAGCAGCTAATATTCTTATCCCTGTTATCATGCTAACCACCTTTGATGATCAACAATTAGTATTGCAAGCGATTCAAAGTGGAGCAAAAGGATACTTACTGAAAGATGTGTCGTTGGAAACCTTAGTTGAAGGCATAAAAACCGTTCATCAAGGTAACACTTTAATCCAGCCAGCGATTACCCAGCGCATTATTCAAGGCTTAAAAAAACGCCCGCGACAAGACTTGGAACAACAAGAATCTCCCGAACTTACTGAAAAAGAAAAAGAGGTGTTACGTTTGATGGCTTCAGGTTACAGTAACAAAGAAATCTCAAGTGCGATGTTTAAATCCGAAGGAACAGTTAAAAATCAAGTCTCTGCGATTCTTTCTAAGCTTGAGGTACGAGATAGAACCCGCGCAGTGCTTAAAGCCATAGAGCTAGGCGTAATTTAGTCGTTATCAAATGACATGATTCGATACAAGCTTAGGATTGGTTGTCCTTTCGCAATTCTTCTAGTTTAAATTTATATTTTCGACTGACCTTAACACTGTCACCCGATGTGAGTTGCGCTAAGTATTCACCGTTGGAATTGGGGGTTAGTTTTTGCAATTTGCTCAAATTAATCATTGCAGAACGATTGACCCTAGGGAAAAGGTTAGGGTCGAGCTCCTGCTCAAATTGTTTAAGAGTTTTACGAATAATGTGGGTTCCGTCCAAAGTATGCACACACATATAATCACCGGCCGCTTCAATCCAAGAGATATCATCGAGCTTCACTCTGAGCCACTCTGAACCACTTTTCATTGAAACAGTTTGCTGCAACTCACTCATTGAGCCTCCACCTGAAACCTCTAGATTGCGTATAAAACCATCTATAGAGTTCCCAGTTTTACGACTCAGTAATTCGTCTAGTTTTTGATGCTGCAGCACTACATCACTGTCAAAAAACGAATCCACCAGTTTACTTAAACAACTGGCTAACCTGTCATCCGAAAAGGGCTTAAGTAAATAATCAAAAGCCTGAAATTCAAAGGCACTAATAGCAAACTCCCTAAATGCTGTTACAAACACAACTTTAGGTACAGGTGCAGTATTTTTGGATAGTTGCTCTGCCAACTCAAGCCCACTCAATCCTGGCATTTCAATATCGACAAACGCAATATCAGGGTGAAACTCTTCAATAGCCAACAGTGCATGTTGTGCAGAAGGGCATTGTGCAACCACTTCAAACCTAGTGTCATCCTTTAACCTCAGCATTAATCCTTCTCTGGCCAAAGACTCATCATCAACTATAATGGCTGTCAACTGACGACTCATGAATACTCCATTGGTATTGAAATTTTCACACGATATCCTCGTGTTCCACCACGAATAATCTCAAAACTATGATTATTTGGATACAAAACATTGAGGCGGTCGATAATATTCTGTACACCCACTCCTTTATGACCAGAAGCAGTTTGCTCTTTAGCATCAGCAGCGGCATCCAACAAGGCATTATCTTGAGCAGGTCCGTTGTCTGCCACCTCTAAATGTAAAGAACCATCCTTACACTTAGCGCTCACTTCAATTAATCCACCACTGGACATCTGCGCAATAGCGTATTTGATAGAATTCTCAACTAAAGGTTGCAACAACAAACTTGGCACAAGTAAGGCTTCAGTATGTGGTTCAATTTCGAATTTGACTGTTAGCCTGTCGTCGAAACGTGTTTTTTCGATTTCCAAATACAGCATTAATGCCTTTAATTCGTCATACAAACGGATCTTTTTTTCAGGATCATTATCTAAGGAAAAGCGTAAAAACGTAGACAACCTAATTAGCATACCATTGGCTTTGTCCTTACTACCTCTTAATACTAAGGTGGAGACTGCGTTTAGTGTGTTGAATAAAAAATGTGGATTAATTTGATAACGCAACATTTTAATTTGCGAAATATGAGATAAGCGAACGGCTTCAATATGAAGCTTTTTTTCGTTGATCAGTCGATAATGGTAATTGATGCCAAAATACAACGTACTCCATACAAATATCATAAAAAACGCGTAACTAGCCGACATAAACAGCATATACCACCTAAAGTCCTCTGATGGATTGCCTGAAATTAAGGCTACAACATCAAAATCCTCGTAGTAATACCACATAGCTAGATTTTTTACTGGCGTCCAAATACCTGAAACAATTAAACTCCCCAACATAATAGCGGCTATTAATTGCCCCGAAGGTAAGCCCCAACAATGGCGATAAATATATCTTAGCGGCCATGTAAGGAATGCAGCAAAGACCCCCGACAACACCAAGGGGAAAAACACTTCTAATCCTAGTTTGTTGAAATCGCGATAGAAAAACACATTGTCCACCGTGAAAATAAAAACATAGGTCATCCACCCTAAACCGTGCAATAGCCAAAATGAGGGTTTATCTTTTTTGGCTATAAATGTTTCTGCTGTGCCATTCACTTATATGTTCAACTTAAAGTACATGAATTAAGAATCTACCCCTAACGCTTCGAAAAGTGAGGCCTTATGACCCTGTCCGATTTTGACTTCATCACCGTTGTTCAAATGTAATAACGAGAACCGGCCTAGCTCACTACTCAACGAATTAATTTTCTCAACGTTTACCATCGCAGAGCGGTGCACACGGATAAACTGTTGTGGGTCGAGCTGCATTTCTAACTTGGACAGGGTTTCTCTATGCAACAACATACGATTTTCACAGTGAAGTTCTACGTAATTGGCCGAACCTTTTATCCAAATAATGTCCTGCACATTCACAAATTCAACCGCACCTACAGATTTCACAGCTAATATGCTTTTGCACGGTTTAACTGTATTGCGCTTCTGATTTTCAACTTTTTGCAACACCGCCGCCAATCGACTGTTTTCAAATGGCTTAAGCAAGTAGTCGGTCGCTTCAATATCAAATGCTTGTAACGCATAATCACTCGACGCCGTCGTAAACACCCAGTGGCAATCAAGGCTTTTTGCCAGTTTCCCAGCTAACTCAATACCACTACCACCAATAATATTAATATCCATGAAACATACGTCTGGTCGATGTTTTAGCAGTAAACTTTCGGCTTCTTTATATTCGCCCGCTTGGCCATCTATTAGCCAGTTATTCTGCTGCTCTACAAAACTGGTTATTCTCTCTCTAGCCAGGTTTTCATCATCAATAACTATGCAGTGATACATATATATCTTTCCTGAATTTATGTGGGACAGAATATACATTCGGGGGGATAAACATAGAACATTTGTGAGACCAAATGCGGTTATTTGGGATTAATGACACCAACTTTTATCGTCTCATTAGTTAAAAACAAGAAAAGGCTGCACCAAATGGCAACAGCCTTTGCTTAATTCAGGAAGCAATACATGTTCTTGTGAATCTGGTAAAAACATATATTCATCGGGTCACTACTCCGACGCTGTTAGTTTAGGTTTATCTGTTTGAATTAAAACCAAAATGTGATGAATCATCCAGATGATGGGATGAACGCCACCATATATCGATTAGGCAACATTTTGACATATTTGCAACAACAACTACCTCTCAACCTCAGGCTAAATGTAAGCATTAGTGAAATGCATAACAAATTGTTAACCGACCTATTTATTTTTATTACTTCACAAATAAAAAAACCAGTAGTTATTCACTACTGGTTTTATCTGACTAAAAGATTCTAATTAAAACTAGAATACAAATTTAGCACCTAGGTAGAAGCGACGAGGTTCAACCCAGTCTTTTGCTTCGCCGAAGGCAAATGAACCACTACCTGCAACAAACTGCTCTTCTTCAAGAACCGCTTGATCATCTAAGACGTTAAAGATGTCTAAGAAGAACTCAGCTGAGTAGTCTTCACTGAAGTCATAAGTGTATTTAACACGCATATCCAATGTACCGTATGCTGGCGTTTTTTCACTGGCTACGTTACCAGGTGCAATCCACAAACCATCATAACCACCGAAGTCATAAGTTTCTGTTTCACGCAATGGTAAATAACGACCATAAACGTTGGTTGCTCTGTTATACAAAATACCAGAGTTCCAGTTATAAACCGCACCAATTTCTAGGCCATTGTCGAAGTAATAAGTACCGAATATTCGAGCTGAATGTTCAATATTACCAGGTTGGTCATCGTACATATTTGGCGCACGAGGATCTAAGTAATAGAAGTCACCCTGTAAGTCGGCGTTACCATCCGAGTTAGTGTTACCTTGAGCATCGTTATAAGTATACGACGCGCGCATAGTCCAGTTATCTGAACGTAGTTTACTAAAGACTACTTCAACACCTTGATAATCACGTTTACCACCTTTTAAGGTACCGATAACGTAGTTAGAACCAGGGTTTTCATCATAACCAAAATATGCCAGAGGCAACGCTAGGCTAGTACCGTCTAGTTGGCCACCTTCTGTATATACACCTAGGTCGTAATCTTCCATGATATCTCTGGTTTTACGATTGGTATAAGTAACAGACAAATTGGTATTTTCAGATAGGTTTTTCGAATAACCGATCAAGTATTCATCTGTGTAAGGGGTCTTAGTAGTAGGTGAAAAGAATGCGTCTTGAGTAGCTACACCACCACGAGTACGGAACGTACTCCAGTCACCATTTACAAAGATTTGCTCTTCACGAACAGAACCGGTTAGGTCACCCGCAAATGACGTCATATCCGTACGGATTGGATCGTAATAACGACCAGCGAAAGCCCATACTTTAGAATCACCGTCACCATTGATGTCGTAAACCGCGCTCAAGCGATGTGCAATATCCCAATCGAAAGTGAATATTGTGGCGCCAGTAGAAGCGATGTGCTCCCATTTTTCTGCACGAAAACCAATATTTAAAGTTAGGTCATCAATAATGATTTTATCTTGGATGTAAAAGGTTTGTCCTTCTGTCTCAAGTTTAGACTCAGCTTGTTGTGTTTGAATAATACGATACGCGTTAATATCACCAGTAGGGTTGCCAGCTGTGCTGTCAAAAACTATCCCTGGTACGTCTGCAGCATCTATACCTGCTCCTTCTGCGATACGGTTGATATCATCTTCAGAAAGATCTTTAACCCCAACCCAAGCAGAGTTTACGTCAGTGTATTCCGCAAACGTCACACCTGCATCTGAAGCTGCAATAGAGGTATATAGCGCTCCGTCACCTGTATACACTTCGTTAGTGATGTTTTCATTGGTTTCGGCAGAGTAACCCGCTTCAATCGTATGGAAACCAAAGTCGGTGTCTAAGTAATACTCAATATTCACATAAGCACTTTCTTTATTACGGTCTCTAAGGGTATCTGAACCCAAACCACCAAGGTCAGTGTCAGCCTGAGTAGTCGTTGCTGCATCTGCAAGATAAGCCACATCGTTACGAGTTGATTTGTCTTTAGCTAAATCAGAAAGTTCCGATTCGTGCCTCATAAAACCAGCGTTAACCACTACATCATCCCAAGTATGGGAATAGTCAAGTTTATAGTTATTACCACCTTGAGTACGCGCACGGTCACGGTTTGATAATACATCGAAATCACTTCTACCTGAAATATCAGTAGGATCATTGAAGAAAGTTAAGACTAAACGATCGTCTTCTGTCGCTTGCCAAGTAAGTTTACCAAAACCTAGTTTACTTTCGTCTTCAACAGAACGTGAAATTTCGCCTGTTGCAGGATCGGTTACATCGTCTTCACGATTTTTAACTTGGTAAGAAGCAAAAAACCATAGTTTGTCTTTGATTATTGGGCCGCCTAATGTGACAGCAGTATCAAAGGTTGAGAATCCAGCAGCAGCCTGAGATTCATTGTCGTAATCGCCAACTAAACTATCGTTTTGCAAATAATAGTTAACAGAGCCATGAAACTCATTACCACCTGACTTAGTCACTACTCGTGATACTAAACCACCACCACCAGCATATTTAGCAGGAACGGCGCCAGTAATAACTTGTTGTTCTTGGATGATTTCAGAGTTGATGTTACCACCGAAAGTACCAGATTCATTGTCTGTTACGTTTACGCCATCGATGTAATAAACGTTATCAGTAGAAACACCAACAGCACCACCTGCATCAGAGTAGTTAACACCTGATTTAGAAGAAGGGTTACCACCAGAACTTGGTTTAACACCTGGAGTCAACTGTAAATAAGACTGATAAGAACGACCAGTAGGAAGTGACTCAGTCATATCAAGGGTAATATCTAACCCAGTTGTTGCTGAAGTTGTATCAATCGCAGCCATTGAACGACCAGAAACAGTAATTGTTTCCATATCTGAAGAACTGCCAATTGCATAACTAAGGTTTAGGCTTTTACCTGTTTGAACCCTAACGTTGGTTGCTTCAAAAGACTGGATGTTGTCGCCGTTTATACTGACTGTATATTGGCTAGAAGCATCTAAGCCCCTAAGCGTTACATATCCGTCTGCATCTGTTACTGCGTCTTTACTTGCTAAAGAATCTGGAGCTTTAACCAATACTGTGGCGCCAGATACTGGGCTACCGTTAGCGTCAGTGACTCGAATTTTTAAACCACCAGTATCAAGTGCAAATGCTGCCCCTGAAAAACCCAGTGCTGCTACCACAGCTAAGGCTGTTATATTTTTTCTAAATGTAATTTTTCCCATGAAAAACTCCCTGATATGTGTTTTTAATTATAAATGATCGATTTGCTGCGGATGCAGCTTGCCGATTTTACGACGCTATCAAAAAGTTCAATTGGGAAGCTAGCTTAGGGACGAACATAACGCACAGTGTGTCTAATCCCCACTTAATTAGGGACGGAATTTTTAGTTTTCAAAAATTGGTCAACCAAAAAATTATACGCTGTTCGAGCGAATTATTTTCTGAAAAACAGTGAGTGTTTCCAACCTGAGTTCAGGGCAAACAATAGCAGGTAAAAATCACTCACTTTAGGAATGTCATGGCTAATGCTCTATAACTTAGCCAGTAATTCTTCATAGTTAACTTTACTCATGCGAGCCATAAATTTAGCGGTATTTTCAGCTTTACTCACAATCGCAAAAGTCACGGGATCATAACCATTGCAGACTAAACCTTTACTTACTGCTTTGGGATTAATACCACTGTCTCTAATGGCAATATGTAGTTTAATTTTACTATCACTTTGGATCGCCTCACATATTTTAACTAAATTTGCTTCAGTATGTTTATCGATATATTTCGCTTGTGCACTTCCGGCTAAAAATAATCCTGCGGTTAATATGCTACCAATAATGATTTTTTTCATGACGTCTCACCTTGTGTTTGTTTAAGTCTGCATGATTGCAAGTTCATGCTTAATGTAGAGGGCAAGGCGATTTAAAGATGATGAAAATAGCTTAAGCGCGGCTAAATGCGACTAAGCGACCAACCTACTATCTTCAGCGATAAACTATCGTTGTTAATGTTAAGTTAATCGAATTGTGAGTTATTTTGTTACATTCTCCAGTATTAAAAGAGTCCAACAGTGATCTGCAGGCCATAACTGAACAACAGTACGGATTGGTATTTCAATAATAAATAGTAGATACAAAAAAGCCCTGGATAACAGGGCTTTTGAGGTGAATGACTGAGCGATTAAATTAAAAAGCGTTTTCCTGGTGGATCTTAATAAACAACGGAGTGCCATGTTTACTGTAATCAATCTTATATTCTTTGCCATTAATAGTTTGCACAAATAACAGTATTTTTTCTTCACCAAAGACATCGATGCTGGTTACATCAACTAACTCCATATCTTGATTTTTAGCTTCGCGTTTATTCTCAGGCACTTTACCGGCATATTCTTTAATGCCTTTGTGGGTAACAACAACCGGAGGATGGTCCTCACCATTAACGACAAGTAAATCCAACTTCCGTATTTTATGAATCAGGGTATTGCGACCACTTACTAAAAAGGGCTTCTCGGTCATTTTGTTCTCCATTGAAACTGCTCTGATTATAATTAGTTTAAGGTTTGTTAACCTTTTATTTTAAGAAGATACCAAAGTTCTTTTGCCCTTGCACCCCTTAGTTTTTATACGGTCAAGGAGATTTAGATCCATGATTTACATTAGATTTTAAAAACTGCCGATCCGTCAAGCTTTGCAAAAAAGCAATGAGATCCTGTTTTTGTTGCGGTTGCAGCATAAAACCAGCCAAAAACGGACTTTTCAATGGGTTAGAAACACCTTGCTCTCTACCACCCGCAGCATAGAATTCAATGACTTGGTCTAAGGTCTGCAAACTTCCATCATGCATATAAGGTGCACTGACTTCTACGTTACGCAAGGTGGGCGCTCTGAACTTGCCCATATCTTGGGGTTGCAAGCTAACTTCTATCAAGCCCTGGTCAATTGTAGGATACGCCCCTTTTTCATCAAGGTTATACAACCCCGTGTTATGAAAAGGTCGTAGGTCTAACCTTTGATTCTGATGTTGACTCGACTGCGTAAAATTAAATCCACCATGACAATGAAAACATTCGAAGGTCTCAGAAAAAAATAATTCCATGCCTCTTTTAGCGGAATCAGTCATTGCAGCATCGTTGTTCTGATAGGCATACTCATCAAATGCAGAAGCAAAACTGGTTAAGCTTCTTACGTAGCTGGCGAGTGCTTTGACTATTTTATCAAAATTGACCTGTTTATCATCAAAGGCATTATCAAATAGTGCCGCATATCTCTTATTAGTAAACCTTTGTAATATTTCGTTCTCATGCCCTGTTATCCCTAGCTCGATTGGGTCTTCAGAAAACATCGGTATTAAAATTTGCTGCTCGATACTATTTAATCCTGAATGCGCCCAGGTCAAGTTACTGTTATAAGCTACATTCACTAAGGATTGGGTATTGCGCCTATGGTTTTGCCCTGTTGCTCCCACGGCAGTTTTTTTCGGTTCAGAAAAAGCATACTCTGGCTGATGACAACTCGCGCAAGACATAGTTTGATTAAATGACAAATCCACATCAAAAAATAACTGCTTTCCTAATACTACTTTAGCAACCGACATTGGATTGTCTTGTGGAACTAACGGGCTTGGAAATCCCTTAGGTAGTTGCCAATCGTATTGGTTTTGATTCTCAGCTGGCGGTTTACAACTTAGTAGCCCACCAAAAACAACCAGATACCCTGCTAATTTAAGCAAGTAACTTGGACCCATAATTAATGCCATTCAAATACGTTTTGAGTGGTTAAGTTAGACATCAAAACATCACAACTTTGTTGCTTCGAGTGAAACAAACATGACCCGTCTCGTTGTAAAGGTGTATCAGCAATGAGTCTGTCTAGATGCAATACAAGCTTGGCGCCATTATTCTGTTTGTCTAAATCAAATCGCACTCTATTAGGTTGCACACATTCTTCTTGGGGTGAACGCATGGTCGAAGCGGCGCTGCATCCTACGCTGCCCATATGAAACACCCAATTATTGTTTGGACTTTGCATGTCTAAACGTAAAAATTTATGACCAGAACGCCATGACCAAAACATGCTAGGAAGATTCAGTGGCGAAGGCTGTAATAAAGGGTTTTGGTGATTAAGCCCAAAAGGTACGGCAAGGGAAAATGAAAGGTGTTGCGCCGAATCAAGATCGACAGGCGCAGCAAATTGCAAATAATCATTGGTTTTAAGAGCTTCATCTGAAGCTTGTTTGCCAAGCTCAGTTTGCGCTTTAGCAGTGGATTCTATATCACAGCCTGGCAAATAAGGTTGCACCAACACCACACCATCGCTTTGCCAAGGGGTTGTGCTCAGTTGTGGTTTTATATCCGCTCCTTTTGCCGATAATTGTACATTGCTGATAAAAAAAGCCAGTTGCTCGATAGACCAATTTTGCTGATGATGCGCAAACTCATTGCAATCTAAGGGACTACCATTATGCCAAACCTCAAAGGCAATACTGTGTGCTCCATCTAATTTTGAACAGCTACTGACGAGTACAGCTAAGCAACTTATAACAAAAAGCGAGAATACTTTTATTTGTCCATGAGAGAACAAAAATTTTGATATGTCGGGTCTAAAAGGTAAGGTATTAACAAGCTTCATATAGTAATAGGTAATTTTCATGCGGTGTTTAATTGGCGTCATAATGATACTGGCGATAGGGTACAGTCAAGGCGTTACGGCCCATGCAGAACACGACAAGGCGCGTTTTGTGGCAAGCAACGGCGAAGACATAGGCAATTGCGGTAATCGATTTCGCCCTTGCAAAACAGTCACTTACGCGGCTCAAAAAGCCAATAAAGGCGATACAATTCTAGTCGCCCAAGGCCAATACCAGATAAAATCAGAACAAGATTTATTATATTTCACTGGTCAAATTGTGCCCGTTCTTGGCGGTTATAACCAAGTTGAGCAGTATCAAGCTCAAAGTCCCGATACTTACCTCACTACGGTTTCTGGTGTACCAGTTAAATATGCACAACAGCTTAGTCAACAAGGTTTTAACGTTATAAGTGATACCAAAGGGTTAGCAAAACTAAGTGCACAAGCAAAAGGTCTAAATAGTACTAAGTTGCAAATGATGCAGCAAAAACAAGTCAGTAAAGCCTGCGTAGAAAACAGTGCCGATGGTTTTGAATGCAATAATATGTCGCTATTGGCCCACCTTCCTTTAAGTGATTTTCCCAACAATCCATCTGCAGCAAATGATATTTGGGGCCACGTAGATTTAAACACGCAAAAGGAATACGCCATAGTAGGCTTGATAAATGGCGCAGCTGTGATTGATGTTACCTCTCCCACCGCTCCTGAAGTGGTAGGCAGCATTCTTGGACTGTCTTCATCTTGGAGAGACATCAAGGTTTACCAGTACTTTGACCCTGCTTCATTGCGCTGGAAGGCCTATGCCTATTCTACGACCGAAGCCAACGAAGGATTAACTATCATCGATTTGAACGATTTGGAGAATGGGATTTCATTAGTCCGACGTCAAACTACCGATGCAACTGCTCACAATATATACATCAGTAACCTCGACTACTCACTGAATATCCCCCTAGCCGGGCAAGAGCCCGCAGTGCATATTTTAGGATCTAATTTGTTTGGCGGTTCGTTTCGTTCTTACAGCTTAAGCGATCCTGAAACATTGGGCGCCACTTATTCTAATTCGTCTGGTAGCCGCAACGATTACACTCATGATGCCGCATCACTAATAGTCAATGACGCACGGGCCCAAACCGATTGTGTGCAAGCCAATAACAATGACTGTTTAGTTTTTTTAGATTTCAACGAAGATGAACTTATCGTGTGGGACCACACTGATAAAAATCAGCCCATCGAGTTAGGCGCAGGATCGTATCCTAATGCTGAATACACCCACTCAGGATGGACAAGTGACGATAAACAATTTGTCATCGTACATGACGAACTAGATGAACAACGGCACAGCCTGAACACCACTTTAAATATATTTGATATTAGTAGTTTGACTACACCAACATTAGTGGGAACTTGGACCGGCCCCACTCGCGCCATAGACCATAATGGTTTTGTGCGTGGAAACCGCTATTACATGTCGAACTATGAACGTGGCGTAACGGTTTTAGATATCACTGATCCAAGTAGCCCTGTTGAGGTAGGTTTTTTCGATACTTATCCAGTATCCAACAACGCTGGATTTAACGGCGCATGGGGTATTTACCCATTTTTACCTAGCGGCAATATTATAGTCAGCGATATCAACAGCGGCCTATATATCCTTCAAGACCAAACATTAGATAACAACACAGCCACACTCCACTTCGAAACCAAACAAACGAGTGTTAATGAAGGCCAAAGCATCAGCATAGCGGTCAACAAAACCGGAAATGGCGCCAGCACTGTGGGGTACGAAATATTACCAGGCTCTGCCAATCTAGAGGATTTTGAGATAACAAGTGGCGAATTACAATGGTCAACTAACGACACCGAATCGCAAAATATAGTGCTACAAACCACTTCCGATGACTTAGATGAAATAACGGAAACTCTGTTCATACGACTATTTGATCCCAAAAACGGGGCAACGCTGGTCAATCCGAGCATTGCCACAGTGCAAATTATAGATGCACTCAATCAAGGGCAGATTGTATTTGCAACAAATGAAATAACCGTACAAGAAACCAGTGGAACAGTACAAGTTGCAGTGACCCGCCAAGGCGGTAGCGATGGTGAGTTAAGTGTCAACTATTTACTTAGCCCAGAAACGGCATTATTAGACGTTGATGCCAATGGGGTAAATGGCACACTTACATGGACAGACGGAGACAGTGCCGACAAGTTTATAGACATCACTATTATCAACGACAGTGAAACTGAAACTCAAGAGTCACTACTTTTAACGCTTAGTAGCGATAGCCCCAATACACTTGGCGACCAATCAACCTTAACTATCGCTATCCGCGATGACGAATCGAACCAAGCCCCCGTAGCCACCCTAGGAGATAACTTTGAAGTCAATACCAGACAAAGCGTTACCTTAGTGGGCAGTGGTAGCGACCCAGAAAACCAACCTCTTAGTTATCAGTGGCAACAACTATCTGGTACTACCGTCACCATTAATAATGCCAACAATGCACAAGCCAGCTTTACCGCCCCTAGTGGCGCGACAACATTAGAGTTTTCACTCACTGTTACTGACGATTTTGGGTTAACCAGTACCGCTAATATTTCGGTCACTGTGGTTGCTGTTGCTCAACCTCAATCCAATTCTTCAGGGGGAGGCAGCGTAAGTTTTTGGTTACTTATGGGGTTGATATCAGTGTTTTTACAACGCGCTATTCCAATCCGGCGCACTACCTTTGATTTTTTCAATCAAAGGTAACAGCATAAAATTAACTTCGGGGGCTCGGCCCTAACCGAGATCCCCCGCCTCAATTTTATTGCTCACCTAAGTGACCACAAAAAATTCAAAATTTAGCCAATGCAGTAGCATTAACGCACAATTATTAAGCAGTTGAATTATAAATTGCTATTTCTTGCACTTTCAGAGGCCTCAAAGTGATGACAAGTCCTAAAAAACTGCTTATACTGCGCGTCGCTTTTAGGCCACTTAGGACTTAAAGCACATAAAAATGAAAATGGCCCTTTAGCTCAGTTGGTTAGAGCATACGACTCATAATCGTCAGGTCCCCTGTTCGAGTCAGGGAAGGGCCACCATTTTTAAATACCTCAAGCAGAAGTATTCACTAACAAATATTACACGCCCTTATTTTTGTAGCATATTTACAGCGAAATGAAATTCTAATTATTCACTACCCTGTTGAAAGAATAAAACAATAGCTAACTTCGTCCTCACGACGATGATCCGTTTCGAATCTAGTGCTTCATAATCGTCCATTAAAAGCCCTTGCCAACATTTACTGGCACGATGTATCGCCACTTAACGCGAAGCCCTAATATTCATAGCAATTAAAATAGACTCTGTAAATTTGTACACATACAGGTGCAAGTGGTATTTACGTTGCACAATTGGCGCGGAAAAATCACGTTAACTAGGAAGAAGCACTCAATACATTGTTGAGGCTCGTTACTATTACGTTCAAACGGTCGCTAGAAAGTATTCTTAACGCCTTGTTAACCGTGCATTAGGATTTCAAACGCCATAAACCATTTAAAAGGCGTTATAGAACTCCCCTAGTATTATGTATACGTAGTGTAGGTATGACGTTATGGATTTTTAAATTAGAAAATTTAATTTGATAAATACCTAGACATAATGACTCCACACGAGCCACCTTTAAAGGTGCTGATCTCCAATTTTTCGTGGGTTAGCTAAGCCAGCGTGGCCCGGCCAGAGCCATAATAGTTGTGTTGAACAAACTAATAAAAGGAGATCAGCATGAACAAACATAACATACTTTTTATTGGCCTTGATACTCACAAGGAGTTTATCGAAGTGGCCTACATCGAAGACCAACGCGGCGCTAAACCTATCCACTTAGGCAGGCAGTCAAGCAGTAAGATTGCGATAAAAAAACTAGCCCGTCAGTTTGAATCAAAATACCCTAATGCCACTTTACATTTTGTGTATGAAGCGGGCCCGTGTGGTTATTGGATTTATCGCTTACTTACCAGCCTTGGGCATTGCTGTTATGTAGTGGCACCGTCACTCATTCCTAAGAAACCAGGGGATAGAGTCAAAACCGACAAGCGCGATGCCATGATGCTCGCCAAACTGCTTAAGTCTGAAGACCTCACACCTATTTATGTACCTGAGCCGGAAGATGAAGCGGTACGCGACTTATCTCGAGCCCGTGAGGTCGCAATGAAGGATTTGAAAGACGCTAAGTATCAACTTAAAGCCATGTTATTGCGCAACAACATCAACTGTAAAATAAAGGACAATTGGAATGCCGCACACCTGCATTGGTTAACCGAATTAGTCTTGCCTCACCCTGCACAACAGATTGTATTGCAAGAAGCGATTCAAACAATTACAGAGCGTATTAGCCGAATAGAGCGCTTAGATAATGAACTCTCCCATCAAGTAGCCAGTTGGCGTTATTATCCAGTGGTTAAAGCCGTACAAGCTATGCGAGGAGTGAGGTTATTAGTCGCCACTGGTGTCGTAGCCGAGCTAGGGGATTTAAATCGATTTGACCACCCTAGAAAGCTGATGAGTTATGTGGGCTTAGTGCCCAGTGAACACTCAAGCGGCGGAAAACGGAGATTAGGCGCTATCACCAAATGCGGTAATGGCCGAGCCAGACGATTACTCATAGAAGGCGCGCATAGCTATCGCTACAACGCGAATATATCCACTGAACTGCAAAAACGACAAGAAGGCTTACCCA
>NZ_JBDVXF010000016.1:0-74160 GCF_039964565.1 Paraglaciecola sp. | reverse complement strand
GGCGAGCGTGTAAATCAATTCCACAATAGTATGGATGTGTATTAGTATAAAAGTTCATTGAGCTTCTCCGTTTTGGTTTTGTCACCTATCAGAGTAGCCGAAAAGTTACGCTGATTGGGGAGGCTCAATGAGTATCAAGTTGCTCAAGGTGGACTCTCAAAGTTCCGTTCGGTTTTGGCACCCTCTAGTAAGGCGTTAACGTCTGCTTTGCAAAACTTTTAATCATTACAATGCTAATCTCGAAAGTATGTTTCTGGCACATGACTTTTAATCAGATTTCGTTAAGCTCTATTATTAATGTTTGTCAGTTTAGCTGCTAATTATTCCCTATTTTCACGACTTAATAGAATAGTAATCCAAATAATTTTAGAGATATTGAGAAAATAATTCTTAGCGTGATCGAACACAATAAAAAATATTAGTTCTGTTTATGATACAAGTTAAAAATGATGACATTTTTTAAAATAGTAACGCGTTTGGTAACGTGTTTTTTGTTGTGTTAATTTTAAATTATTATTTATCAGGTGTTTATGTTTTTGTGTGGAGTCCGCCCACTGTACCATTCGTAATAACAATAAACCGACTTTTTGTCGGTTTTTTTGTGTTTGAAATTCGGTGGGTTTGAGGGGGGACTTCACCATTAGGTTGGGCAAAAACACGTCCTTATAGTGTCATATGCATAACATGCGCTGACGCTTGCTGGCGTCCTTGCCAGTTTATTTCTCGAATCCCTTCGAACCAGATACTCTTTTTCAACAGCAAAAAAGAGTATCCAGAAAATACCGCTCACTCGTGAAGTTTTTGTGCTGAAACTTTAAATGCGGGAAAGTAGTGGCGGAGCCACTAAAGCAGGCATTGGAAAAGCCAATTCTCTTGCATTGCCACTTAGAATGTCCATGTAATTAACGCTCTATCGTCTGTTTATGTCGATTGACCCACAAAATGGAGTCGATTCAATTTAGCTCAGCTATCTCACTTTCAGATCTCTGCGGTAAACACACAATAAACTCAGTGCCTTTGCCGACTTCACTCTTCACCTCAATATCACCACCGTGATTTTTGATAATGCCATAGGATAACGATAATCCTAAGCCGGTGCCGCTGCCTACGGGTTTAGTGGAAAAGAAAGGGTCAAAAATTTTGGACAAGTTGTCAGGGGCAATACCATGGCCTGTGTCACGGATACTAACTTTTTGCCATTTGCCCTCGGTATAAACTTTAATGTAGATATGCCCACTATCGTCAATAGCTTGGCCAGCGTTGAGCAATAGATTCATGAACACTTGATTTAACTGCATAACCATACAAAACAAAGGAGGAATATTTGGTTCGTAGTCCTTCACTAATTCAACCTTACATTTAAACTCACTGTTGGTAATTTTCAGAGTGCTTTCAATTCCTTCTACTAAGTTAGAGTGCGCCCATGATTTAGTATCGGCATGAGAAAATTCTTTTAGGCTTTTAACAATAACTTTAACGCGCTCAGCGCCATCTAGCGACTCGTTGATTACGTCAACTACTTCATCTTTTATATAGTCAAATTCGTTACGCTCATAAAAATCATGTTTTAGTTTAGCAAAGGTTGTGTCACCTGTTTTATCAATTAATTTTGCGGCAAAGGCGCCCACCTTGATTAGCTTTTCAGCGTAATCTTGTAGGCACTGCAAGTTGGAAGAAACAAAGCCAATGGGACTATTTATTTCGTGAGCAACACCGGCTGCTAACTGACCGATGGATGCCATTTTTTCAGATTGAATTAATTGACTCTTGGTGTCTTCGAGTTTTTGAATGAGTCGAGCTTGTTCTTTGTGTTCTTGATCGAGTTCGTCAGCGGCTTTGGATAATTCATTGTAGTAGCTTGCTTGTGCGGTGACGTCTTGGATGGTAATGCATGCATATTGCACTTCTTTGTTTTCATCCATTAGCGGCAATATTTCCATGTTTTGAAACATCAAGGTTTCTTCACCGGTGATTGGTCGAGAACTCTGGAACTGAAATATATGCGGCCGTTGTTCCCAGTAGGAAAAGCTCTCATTTTTCAGGATAAATACGCTGTTAATTTTCTTTTTAAGAAAACGAGCCTGCTCTGGAAATAATTCAAGTAATGATTGACCCATGACGTCTTTTTCTTCTAGCCCTAAGCGATCAGAGAAAAAGTCATTCCAAAATACAATGCGAAATTCAACATCTACCATGCAAGCACCCATAGGCAACTTACGTAGCAAATTTTCTAGTAATTGGGGGTTGTGCATACAGGTTTATCCTATCAATGCATCTAAGCTACTCTTTAAGGTAACAATGGAGTTTTCTTCTAAACAGATCACCACTCTTGCATTGAAACTAAAGCTCTCGATGCTAAAACTCACTTCTACCAACAAGGCTGTATCCCAACCGTAGTTCACCGACTCTGAAACGTTAGGGCTGTACAATGTCGGCATATTTAAGTGGGATTTCAGCTCTAATTGCTCAGATAGACCACTAAGGCAGGCACCCGATAATATATTTGTCAGCTCTAAGATCAACTCTTGCGTTTGCGTATCTGACATGGGTTTTTCATAGTCCATTAACTCACCTAACGCCTCACATCCATTTTTTCCAATGAGTGATAATACCTCACCTTTTATTTGCCCTAAAAAAGACTGTCTGGCATACCATGTTACGTCTCCATGGCTAAATATTTCCACTAAATCTTTAGGGCTCGCCTCACTGATAGTAGGAATAGACAATGTAATCTGTGTATCGATGAGCTGGGCTAAAGAACGAGCAGCTTGACCCATAGAAATATTCATCATTTCTTGCAGGGCGTCTCTTTGGTCTTCTGTTAACAAGGGTTGACTCATAATAAACCTACCTCGTGCAATGTTTCTCTGAGTTCTTCAGGTTTTAAGGGTTTTTGCAAAAAACGAAAGGCGCCTAAGGAATTCACTAATTCTACTGTTTTGGGTTGAATATCTGCGCTTATCACAATAACAATGGTTTTTTGATGGTTACTTTTAACGTGCCGTAATACATCAAAGCCATCCAGTATTGGCATATTTAAATCTAAGAATAATATATCGGCAAGGCCTGCTTCCACTGCATCTATCGCTTCTTGTCCATTGGTGGCTTCTGAAATGTTAACATCCCAATCTTCAGGAATGGCACGGCGAACGTTTTTACGAGACATCGCAGAGTCATCTGCGATTGTTACCGGTATACGCATATTTGATTTCCTATTTAGTTTATGGATTAATTTACGCGTTAAACGTAAAGATAGATTAAAAATAAAATACTTGGAAATTTTAAAAAAGCGAATTAGGACATTAGTAAGTATCTGGTTCTAAAGTTATTTTTAGACTATCTCTTTTAATACTTGGATTAATTGTTATTTCTTTAATTTACTTAGTTCGAGATGTAGTATTTTTGCAATAATGCCAATGTTTCCAGAAAACAGTGTAGCTTGTTGGTTTGTAAGTTCAGGGATTTGTTTCTTCATAGGTCTCCTATGTTCAGTTGGTGCTTTTCAGAGTTGGTAAAATTAGGTGTGTAAATAACCAACTAAAAGCTCAATTAGGATAGGTGTCTGCATTAGATTGCAATCACTTATATGATAAAGAATGATGAGCTTCTCCATGAGAACGCCGAAAAGTAGGCCTCAATCCATTTAAAGGTTAGAATTTCGAACAACTGCCTCTCTCACAGGTTAGCGAAAAACTGAGTTACCGTTGGCATACGAAAACAAGATGGGAAGGTTAAAAAGGCACTCTATGTTTGTAAGTTTACTCAAAAAGTTATTTGGACGTAATGCTAGTGCAAGGTCATCAGAGACCACAACTAACAACCAAACAACGTCGTCCCCGTTAGATACAAAGCGGCCTGTTACATCCGATGCACAGGAAACCTCAGCATTAGAGCATAAAAATAATCAAGCACGTGAAGAGGCATTGGCTGAGATCCAAAACTCTCAGATTGAGTTACGCCGTGCAGATGTATTGTTTTACGATTACTTACTAAGCACTCCTTCAGAGGGTTTTGTCTCTAAACTAGAACAAGAATTATTGGTGAACATTAACCAAGTTCTTAGCTACTCTTCAAAGGTCGTGAGTTCGTTACCTAAGTTGCCTCATTCGGTAAATAAATTGATGGGTCTTCTCGAATCAGATGAGTTTGATTTATCAGCATTTTGCAGTGTGGTAGAAAAAGATCCAACCGTAGCCACACAGTTGATTGCGGTTGCCAATAGCGCACATTACAACCCCAGTGGTTCGGATGTTTCTGATATTAGACGTGCCTTTGCTTTGTTAGGCAGTCAAGGGGTTAAAGAACATGTGTTGCTAGCCTATGTTAAAGACTTGGTCAATGTACCAAAAGTCTACTACAAAACATTTGGAGAAAAGATTTGGGTACATAGTGACGAAACCGCAGTTATTTGTCGTGAACTTGCCAAGCAGCGTGGATTAGATCCCGACACTGGATTTCTTATTGGTCTGGTACACGACATTGGGAAAATATTTATATTCAAATTGATAGTAGAAGCATTCAGAAAGTCACACCCAGATGAACAGTTAGGTTCTATGGTGATTAAAAAACTACTACATCAAAAATCGCTACAATTGAGCATACTGATCACCGAACAATGGCAAATGCCCTCGGTTATCGTTAATGCGATCCGCGATTTAGCTCAACAAGGGAATAACCCAAATACAACGCCTTATGGGAGTTTACTGATTGATGCTAATTTCATTAATGAATGGCAGTTGTTAATTGCCGCAGGTTTAGTGTCAAACGACGAGTTTGAGTTAGCCAAATTGCGCAAGCCTCTGTCAGCAGACGCTCGCAATTATATTGCACAATCGGCTTAGGAATCGGCTTAGGCGGTAGGTTCTTAAAACTAACCTTTAATTCCGTGAATTAGTATGGAGGAAATTAGCACTAACTTTGTAGTTAGGGTTTACATTAATTCTTCATTTTCAAAAAATCACCCTGTTATTTTCGGCTTGTTGGTGGGGTTAAATCTCTCCTAGTATCAACCGCGTTTGTTGCCTGCAGGACTGCAATATATTTTCTACTGAACGCCTATCATCTATTGTTCGTGAAATTGCTACTGCCCCAATAATCATAGAAGTTAAGGAAATTATACTCCCTTCTTCGCACGTAGCGTCAACGCCGGCATAATCCATAATTATTTCATTCATTTTCTTGTAGGCTTCTGCATAGGCGTCTTTCGCGGCTTTATCTCGTGACACTATATCGGTTGCCAAAAAAGCCAAAGGGCAGGGTTCTTCGCCCCTTACGTGTTCTACGCTAAGGTAAACATCTAGTAATTGACTCAGCCACTGTTTTGAAGAAATATTCTTAGGTTTCTTTTTGGTTAGTTCACTATTCATCGCTGAGTATTTTAGCGCTTCGCTATATAAGTTAGATTTGCCACTGAAGTGCGCATAAAAGGCTCCCCTAGTGAGTGAGCAAGCTTCCATTATCTCGTTCACAGTTACTGAATCAAATCCCCTTTTGGAAAAAAGTTCCCGAGCACTATTAAGTATTTTTTTTCTGGTTTTCTCTTTATGTTGTTGTGAGTAAGGCATTCCATATCTCAATTGTTTATATATGATCTTTATCATATAAAGAATGTTGTTAGGATCAAGCCTTACTTTTTAACCCAAGGATCGCAAACGTGATTTATGCAATGTTTTTTATTTCTATACTTACGATAATTGTCGGCTTGATAGCCGTTAGAGCTCGGTTTATTAGTATTAAAAGTGGCCAAATGTCTATTGAGTATTTAAAGTTGATGCAAGGTCAAGAGGCACCCGAGATGGTAATAAGGTCGACACGCTGCTTTAATAATTTGTTCGAAGTTCCTGTTCTTTTCTATGTTGTTTGTACACTGTATATCGCCTTAGGGATTGAGAGTTTTGTGGCAACTGTTATTGCTTGGCTATTTGCGGCCTTCAGGCTCTCTCAAGCATTTATCCATATATACTACAATGCTGTAAGGCATAGAATGGTTGCATTTGGATTGTCTGTATTGTGCGTATTATTGCTCTGGGTTAATCTCGTTGTAGTAAAACTATAACAAGTTAAATGACTCCCTCAAAATTTAAGGATGCAGTTTGGCTTTGTCCTATAGGGTGTTGATCAGTTTACTTTTGTCAGCCTGCGCTTATTCTGCAGGTAATGGGGGCGTTAATAGCCTGGATTGTTCTCAGGTTCAAACAGAATGTCTTCATGGTACCTACAGTGAATGGTTTCAATAAAATGCAGAGTTAGCTTGTAATTGTTCTGGTATCTAGCTTTCTCTAACAAGCCAGGTTAGTAGAGTATTTATTCGCTAGACTTTGGAAAAAACACTCATAAAATTCCATGCTAGGGGTGTTAGTTGTTTAAGTTACTTATGAATCAATTTCGGAAACGATGAAACAGGTTACCCTGCGTAAAGCAGTCTCCACAGAGTTGCAAAGCATTATTAAGATTGATGAGGAATCTAGTCAACTTTATGAGACGTCTGGAATTAAATTCGATTTAGATGATGAACATCCATTTGTGGTGGCTGAATCTAAGAGGTGGGCAAATGCAATTAGTCAAGGCCTTGCGTATGTTGCTATAGATTGTAATGGGATAGCGGTAGGCTTTACTACATTCTGCTTAGTCGACGGTCAACCTTATTTAGATCAACTTTCGGTGCATCCAGATAATATGCGTTTAGGAATAGGTACAAAGCTACTCAATAAAGTAATCTCTTGGAGCGGTAATAGACCGCTTTGGTTAACAACGTATGCAAACGTACCGTGGAATAGACCTTATTACGAGAAACGTGGATTCAAACAGGTGCCTGAAGGAGCTTGTGGACTAGTGCTCCGAGAAATTCTTCACAAACAGCGCTTAGCACTTCCAAACCCAGATGAAAGAATAGCAATGGTGCGCTACGGTCGATAGTACTTCACATATCACGCAAAATAACATGAGCCAGTAAACTAGCAGAAGCTCCACTGTATCCTTGTTTTGTGCTTAAATAGCACAAAATCAATCGAGTAGGTTATGGCATGCTATTGAGTGGAGTTAGGTGCTGGTGGTAGTTTTAATTTACAGAGAATGTTGATGATTATTAGAGATGCTACTTTTAAGGATTCCGCTAAAATTGCCGAAATCTACAACTTTTATGTTGTTAATACAGCGGCCACTTTTGAAGAAATTCAAGTCTCAAGCGATGAAATATCTATTCGAATAACAAAAGTTCAAGACGCTAATTTACCATGGATTGTTGCCCTCAAAGACGATGCAATCTTAGGTTATGCTTACGCTACTAAATGGAAAGAGAGAAGTGCGTATCGCTTTTCTGTTGAGTCAACTATTTATCTTTCTAGCCAAGCTCAGGGAAAAGGTTTGGGTACGCAGTTATACAAAGCACTTTTGGTTAAACTCAAATCCCTCGGTATTAACAATGTCATTGGTGGTATCACTTTGCCTAACCCTGCAAGTGTTGCTTTACATGAAAAATTGCAAATGCAAAAAGTCGCGCATTTTCCTAAGGTAGGCTTCAAGTTTGGTAAATGGTTAGATGTTGGGTATTGGCAACTCAATCTTAGCGACTAATAAAAAGCTGTTGTTGCGTACATACAACACAACCATCTTAATGTTTAAGGCCCGTTTACATCGGGTGAATTGATTGCTATTTCAAAGTTCAAACGCCGCGCTTAGCCAAAAGATCACATAGTCGATATTTTGAATGAAGGCATTGATATGAGTATTAGGGTGGCTGCAAGACAGCACTATGATGGCTCGTAAATTATACGAAGGCCAGCGGCTGTTGGTGGTCAGCAAAGCATACATGGCCACTAGAGACAGACCAACTCATCCAACTGATTTATTAAGTTGGGATTGGATAAAGTTTGATATACGTTCGAGTACCGTTGAATTTGAATCGACCTCTGGTGAAAAAATCTCAATCTCTGAAAATTCGAATCTGACCGTGAATAGTGCCGATGCGTTGTCGCACTTTGCTAAGCAAGGCATGTGTTTAGTCGATGTGCCCGAACATATTGTTGCTGATGATATTAAAACCGGTGACTTAGTTCATGTGTTACCAGATTGGAAACTAAAACCTTTAGGCTACTATGCGGTTTGGCCCAATAAATCACGACGGGAAAACCTGACATTGCTCTTAGTGAGGTTTTTAGCGGAGCGATGTGCTAGTTAAGCGATGGTTTATACAGGGTGTTGATTGCCATGTTTATAGCAATTGCTTTGTTTAGGTCACAAACAACGAAGTCTGCTATTCATCAAGCAGACTTAGTTAGCGAGCTTTCGTCGCCAAATGGCCTTGGGATTAAATACCTCTATCAACAAACAAGGCAAAAAGCTCAAGGTCAGTAACATCGAGGCGAATAAACCAAACAACACCACTATGCCTATTCCGCGATACAGCTCTGTTCCCGCTCCGGGTATAAACACTAAAGGCGCCAAACCCAAAATGGTGGTGGCGGTTGACATTAAAATGGGTCGTAAGCGTGTAGCGACGGCTTCTTGCACGGCTTGCAAAATAGGCAAATGGTGTACATGCAAATTACGCCGTGTTTGTTCTACTATCAAAATTGGATTGTTGACTACTGTGCCCAGTAAAATCACAAAACCTAACATGGTGATCATATCTAAGGCTTGATGGCCGGTATCAAAACCTATAGCAGCCAGCAATGCCCCCACATTATTACTCGCCACTAAGCCCACTAATCCCCCTGCAATACCGAGTGGCACTGTGGTTAAAATCAGCAAAGGATAACCCCAGTGGGAAAAAATCATCACTAACAACAGATAAATTAAGATCAAGGCCACCATAAAATTACTCAATAGTGCGCTACGGGTGGCAGCTAAATCATCGGCTGCGCCGGTGATGTTAATTGCCACACGGCTAGGTAACTCGCCGTTCGCTTTAAGTGCTGGGATCAACTCCAATCGTACTTTATCCACCGCGGTTTCTAGGGCAATGTCATCGGCAGGAATAATATACACAGACACAGTTCGCTGGCCATTGACCCGGCGCAGTTCCTCACTATCGACAGTTTCACGCAGTTCAGCTAATGCCGACAAAGGTAAAACCTGACCACTAGGCGTATGAATAGGTACTTGAGCTAAACTATTGATTTGTTGGCTGTTACCTGCGGTGCTGAACAAAAACATATCCACTTTGTCGTCACCATCAATAAATTCGCCCACAAATGCACCATCGCTGTAGGCAGCAACAGTAAAGCCAAACTCAGCTGGGTTTAACCCTAGCTCTGCTAATCGCTCCCATTTAGGATGTATTTCAATTAAAGGTTGATCAAGTGACAACGAAGCAGGTGAAGAGTCAATACGTGGCTCTACAAATACCGTCTTGGCGCGGTTCATGACATGACGAGCAGTAGTATACAAATCGGCTAAATCAGGCCCGGTGATACTTAGCTCCACCGCCCTTGTACCACCTTGATTACTGGATATAATTGAACCCCTAGAAGAAAACGCACGCATACCAGGGTATTGTTCGAACAAATTAACAATAGCCGCCATCATCAAATCAATATTTTGGTTATTGCTAGGTTCACTCATCACCCACACTTGCCCTGCGCTAACTCGTAACAAATAGTACTTCAGGGGCGGCAAGATATGTTTGCTAGGGTCGTATTCTTCATCGGTTAGTGCTTTGGCGCGGTCGAATTCCAATCGCACTTCGTCGCCGATACGCTGCATTTCTTCAATGTTATAACCAGGCGGCGCCACCATTTTACTAAACGCTTTGGGCTCTTCCCCTTCGGGCAAGTATTCTGCGGCGGGCATTAAGATTATGGCTAAACCTAAACTCACAAATAAGCTCACCAACATGGTTAAATAACGACGTTTTCCGTTATAACAAATCCAACGGGTCAAGCCTAAAATACCGGCCTTGTTATTGGTTTTTTCTCGCTTAACTACTCGGCCGCCAATGGCAGCACTGGCCGCTGGCACAATAAACAAAGCAAACAACATAGAAGCAATAATCGACGCAGAAATAGCCAAGGCGATATCTGAATATAACTGCCCTGCTTCTTCATCAATAAACAACACAGGTGAAAATACCAATACCGTAGTCGAGCTTGAGGCCAATACCGCACTCCACACATCACGCACCCCAGCCACCGCGGCTTTGTAGCGTTCGAGACCACGACGTTTGGCCTGTTCAATACTCTCTAACACCACTATGCTGTTATCAACAGTCATGCCAATAGCAAAGGCAATCCCTGCCAATGAAATCACGTTTATAGTGCGATCAAAGGTAGCTAATCCAATAAATGAGGCAATGGTACAAACTGGAATACCCATTAAACAAATTAAGGTGGCGCGCCCCGACCTTAAAAATAAATACATCACTATGGTGGCTAGTAGCGCCCCTAAACATAAGTTAGTAAACACATTACTTACCGACGACTCAACATAACGCACATCATCGCCAATCATATAAATACGCATGCCATTGGGTTCTAGTAAATCGACTTTGATCTTTTCGATCTCTTCCAGCATGGCGCGCTTAATATCTATGACGTTTGAGCCTAGCTCACGTTTTACCGACATAGTAAAAGCCGGCTCGCCATTCACATAAGCCACACCACGTTTTTCATAGTGATCAAGACGAATTTCAGCCACATCACCAAGACGAATATTGCTGCCATTTCGATGGGCGAGTATTAAGGTTTTTAAGTCATCGACTTCGGCAAAACGCCCTTTGGTACGCAATAAATAGCGGCGTTTGCCGTCGTTAATGTCGCCAGCTGATATATCACGATTTCGGGCTCGAATCGCGTTATTGACATCATTGATATTAATATTTCGTTGCGCTAAACGGGCTGGGTCCACATGGATTTGAATTTGCCGAAGGGTGCCATTCATATTTACTTGCGACACACCGGCAACCCGTTCCATTCTGGGCCGAACATTGTCATCAATAAAATCGCTGATCATGTCCATGTCGAGTTGGTGTGGATTGCCCAACTTTGGAAAAACCGCAAAATACATAAAGGCATTTTCTGAAAAGGATTCACTAAATAAGCGCGGTTGGTCAACGTTTTCTGGGTAGTTAGGCACTTGGCTTAAGGCATTAGAGACGCGGATCAAAGCCTCGTTTGCATCCACTCCAAAAGGAAATTCTAGCTCAATTACCGCTTCGCCCATTTTGGCAAAAGATTCCATACGGCTTAAATTTGGCAATGAACGTAAATAACGCTCTTGCTCAAGGAGGATCTCTTTTTCAATATCTTGTGGGGTTGCGCCCGGCCAACCGGTTTCGATACTAATAATCCGAGTATCAAGATTAGGGATCATTTGCACAGGCATGCGCAGGGCGGCCACTATACCCAAAATACAAATAATCAAAACTACTACACTTAGTAATCGCCCCTGACTGACGGCTTTATCGATCATGGTGTTAGGCTCGACTTGCTGCTGATAGTCACTGTACTGCCTTCACTTAATAATTCATTGCCGCGGATCACCACGTGATCGCCAGGCTGCAAGCCTTCTTCAACTAAATAACCGTCTTGACCGGCTGGTCCTAGGGTGACTCTACGCCGTTTTGCTACCCCGTCTTGCACAATAAAAGCCGTGTAATTGCCATCTGCATTACGAAGTAGCGCATCCCGAGGCAGTACTACTGCAATTTTAGAGTGTTCAAATACAAAGTGAGCTTGGGCCGATGTGCCGGGTAACAAAGCTGAAGAGCTTTGCTGGGTAGCCAAACGTAATAAAAAACTCCGTGACATATCACCTACTGGTACTAAAGTATCGATGCGCGCCGCAATTTTCAGCGTAGGCTGGGTATCGGGTTGAATTTGCACCGATTGAATATTGTCAATATTCGTCAGTTGCTCTTGGGGCAAACGCACATCTAAGCGCACATTATCTAGTGACACTAAGGTAAACACTTGGTCACCCTTAGAAAGCCATTGACCCAGATCAGTCCAGCGAGCACTCACCACACCAGCAAAGGGCGCATATAGTTTATGATAGCCTAATTGAGCTTTGGCAATTTGGGCATCTGCCTTGGCTTGCTCTAATTGTGCTTTCGCAATTGTGACGTTACTTTCACGGCCACTAATTTCACTTTGGGTCACATGCTTTTGTTGCAGTAAACGTAGTCCTTCGTCTAACACTCGCTGCGCTTCTTTTAATGTAATTTCGGCGGCACTCACCTGTGCAAGTGCGCCTAAATGCAACTGTTTAGCCAGCACATCATCTAACTCAAGTAATAAATCGCCAGCTTTAACTTGGCTGCCCACGTCCACATGCAGCTTAGTCACTAAAGCCTCGGTAGCCACCGACAGCTCGGCTTTATGCAATGGATTAATGGTGCCACTGAGTACTAACTCTGTCGTTAAAACAGTACTTTTTAGCTCTTGGGTGACCACCCGAATATCAGCTGATTGGG
The DNA here is from genome assembly GCF_039964565.1 of Paraglaciecola sp. Taxonomy (GTDB): domain Bacteria; phylum Pseudomonadota; class Gammaproteobacteria; order Enterobacterales; family Alteromonadaceae; genus Paraglaciecola. Next base: position 61,751 of record NZ_JBDVXF010000016.1, on the reverse strand, counting down.
CGTTTACTTGCAGTGAAAATAAGCAAGTCACTACATATAGATAAATTTGCCGTTGAAGAGTCAAGATTGTTTCCCTACCGCGCATAAAGTTAAAAAATGATTATCATTTATATACAATTGAGAATCAATTTCACTAATTAATATTGGTTTTTCGATACATAAAATCGGTTATAAACTTAAATAGCCTGAGTTCAGGTTAATACACAAGATATGGTTTTCTCATCATCACTAACAATAGGGCGAAGAGATACCTTGAGTAGACTGATCAACTGCAGTGCTATAGTGATGTCATCTATTCTGCGCCTGAAGGTCTTGGCTTTATGATAGGAATAGACAGAGTAACCACAATGCCAATTAACGCAAAAGCACCTAAAAACACAAATATGCCTCTTGCGAAACCGTACATTTGGCAAAATAGCACAACAGCTACCAGGTTAAAAAGTAGCCCTGTTAATACAGATTTTGGCTGCTTTGCCAGTGAGCCTTTGTAGTTTAAACACACAATACCTATGCAGACTAAAATGAGTGCAATTGCCAACATGTTAGACTTCTCCTACTAAATTTTTTGCTTGGCTATATTCGCGATTAACATATTGTTTTTTAAGTTTGCTCACGACTACCAACAGCAAGATACCAAGCAGCATCAAAACTAGATTGACTGACATAGATACATAGTGTTTCGTCTGTAACACGTTAAATATATGACTTCCTGTTAAAATCGCATCTAATGGCATAACGAGGATCAGCATCCAAGCAGAGGGCAACAGAATAGCTTTTAATGCGTTTGATTGTTGAATAACGAAGGGCATTAATATCGCAACTATCCAAACCGAGAAAAAAGTCAGAAATATACTGTCTGTGTGGTTTTGACCTGCCATCCACTCATTGAGTATCAATTGAGCTGGGAACAAGGTGACCGTAGCTAGTACTAAGCCCCCACAACAGCCAATGAGAAGGCGGTTAAAATTTTCATAGGTACTTTTTTTATGAGCTGGGTGTTGTGCATTTAAACCACGTTCTATCCAAAGCATTAATCCGGTAATAGGCAATAATGCGGTGGCTAAACCCAAAATCGCCCAGATACTTTTTACGAAAATACCACCAAAATTGCCGAAGTGAAGAGGAAACATTGCATCTAAGATTGTGCCTGTTATGCCTTCTAGGCGACCAAAGTTGGCTTGGGTTCTAAGTAACTCTGCAGTTGCGCCGCGATAAACCAGTGTCTCGCCACCTAACTGTTGGCTTCCGTCACCACTCAAATATACCAGCGCGTTTTTATCGCCATAACCCATAACCGTAAATCTACTAAATGTTAAGTCAGGCCTGTCTTTAATGCTTGAATCAATGATGTCAGCTAACTTTGTTGGCATGGCGACATTAGCAATGACGGGAGGCTTCACCGCGGTAAAGGTTTCTACTAGCTTTTCTTGGTCTCCGTTAAAGCCCACATAAGCAGCGGCGGGTATGAGAATAACAGTAGCGAGTCCTAAAAATGCACCGGTAAAAGCAATGACAGAATGGAATAATACTGCCCATACACTCATTAGTTTATGAGCATCATTTAACATCAAAGAAAACGTTTTAGTTATTCTAAAAGTAAAAAGTTGCGCCAGTATTTTTCGATGTATAAAAATGCCTGTGACGATGGACACCATTAATGTTAGTCCAAGCAAACCCGTTAATATTAACCCAACAGGCCTGCCGAGGTGCAAGTCAGCATGGAAGTGCGCCATAAACGTAGACATATCCAATGTATGTTGATTGAAAAACGTCTCCATATCATTTTCAGCCAAAAGCTCCCAACTCACAGGATCAAACTGAAATACTGTGCCTTTGTGTTCTTCACCGCCTTCTGCTGTTTCGAAGTGGCCTTCAAAAACCACTCGGGCCGAACCATCCACTCTTGTGCTAGGCAGTCGAACATGCACTTCTTCTAAATAGTCTGGCCCAACAATTTCGGCATACTGTGCAATAGTCTCGTCGAGTTTTTGTGATTGTACTGGGATTTCTGTTCTTAAATTTTCGTTTGCCCAGATTTTTAATTCTGGTCTGGCAAACACTGCCACCGCCCCAGTAAAAGCGATGACAAATAGTAAAATTCCGGTTATCAAACCAACCCAAGAATGCAGGGTATAGAGCTTTTTAATAGTGATACTTTTCATTCTATTAACCTGCCGTCAAAGCAAAATAAATACAGATACCATGACCCAAAGTCAGACTGACCATCACTAACCAAATCCTTAAAACAGATCTTGCCAAGTAGCTGTATAGAAACAATGCAGTCCAAATGAATGGAAAAAATAAAATCGGCAGGCCAATCGAGTCGTTTTGATGCAAAGGCAAATATGTGGCCATGCCGGGGATCATGACAACAGAGGTGATTAGGGTCATAACAATTGCCAAGACCGTTCTATTTTTAAACGCATCAAAAGTGGCATTTTTATAATTAGGTTGCATGGGAAAGCTTGGGTCAAGAAATTAAAAACGTGACGATACATTAAAGAAAAAATTTTTACAAATGATAATTGTTTGCAAAGCTAATTGGTAATGATTATCATTTAAATCAAGATAAACAAAAACTATGGACACACAATGACACTCAAAAAACACACTTTGGGAGGGAGCATCGCGCTTGCTTTAGTCTCAGCCAATGTATGGGCTGAAACCCCTCAAAATCCCGAAAAAATAGTGGTTACCGGGCAAAAAATAGATAGAACACTCAAAGAAACACCAAACAGCGTTGTTGTTGTGACTAACGAACAATTAGAAAAACAAAATGTACAAAACATAACGGACGTTTTTTCTGGAATGGCAAACGTTTCAGGAGATATTGGTCAAGGTTTTACGATACGTGGTATTGATGCATTTAACGTGTCAGGAGGAGGAAATAGTTATTTAGCCTCTATGTATTTAGACGGCGCCCCCTTACCTTACCGTGTCGCTAGAAGTGGCGCAGTGCCGGTATGGGATTTAACCCAAATAGAAGTATTTCGTGGTCCACAATCCACCTTGCAAGGACGTAATGCGCTAGCGGGGGCGGTACATATGAGAACCCAAGATCCCACCTATGAATGGGGTGGAAAAGCCAAACTCACTGTCGGTAACTTAGGACAAAAAGAATATGCTTTTGCCGGAGGGGGAGCGTTAATTGAAGATACCTTAGCTTTCCGCGTGTCTATCGAAGACAAAGAGTTAGCAGGGGATATAGACAATATTACCCGTGGCGAAGAGTCCAATTACGAAGAATCTGCAACCGTTCGAGGCAAATTGTTATTTCAACCTACGGATGATTTTAAAGCATTGCTCACAGTGACTAATACCGAAAGTGAACTAGGTCCACAATGGTCCTTGTTTGAAGAGGGCGCCAGCGCTTTTGACCGCGAAACCTGGTACAACTCGGATATTTGGACCAAGACAGATACCGACATTGCGACCATAGAGTTAACGTGGGATATTTCAGATGAGATGTCATTGGTTTCGGTATTTACCAAAAATGAATCAGAATACGGTTACAACTGGGATGGCGATATGACTCCCGAACAGTTAGTGACAGACAATTTATACGCAAGGGTTGATAAGACTGACAGTCAGGAAATACGTTTAACCTATGACGGTGATAATTTAGAAGCCGTTTTAGGCGTTTATGCCTCGCAACTTGGGGTATCTGACAAAGCCTCGGGTGATAGACTCATTAATTTACAAAATGCCATTGGTGTGGACTTTCCAACAGCCGTGGTAGGTTTTTTGATGCAGAATGGTTTCGACCAAGCCACATCAATCGCTATGGCAGGTCAAGTCGCCCCTTTATACCCAAATATTGATCCCATAGTGTTGGCGTTGAATTCCAGCCTTAATCAAAACGTTGATTCTAAAGCTATATATGCCGATGTGAAATATTCAATCAATGATTCAATAGATATCTTGGCGGGTTTACGATTTGAAAATGAAGAACAAAAGAATGCCTCAGATTCTATCTACACCATAACTAATACCATGCCCGACCCAAGTACCTTTGATGCACAAACTGGGCAATTGATCGCGGGGATAAATGCTTATCTTAATAGTTTTGCCGATGCGGCTTCGGGGGTAGAGCCTCCTTCATCCGCTGATTTTGACGCATTTTTACCTAAGCTAGGGGTGAGTTATCACTTCAGCGATAACATGACTACCAGCCTTATTTATCAAAAGGGTTATCGTTCAGGTGGCGTCGGCACCAATACTGCCGACAACTATCTATTTACTTATGACGCCGAGTATACCGACAATATAGAGCTGTCGTATCGTTCTGTTTGGATGCAAGGACGGCTTATGTTTAACGCCAATACCTTCTTTACCAAATGGACAGATCAACAAGTGTTGAATCAACTGTCTACCCGTCAATATGATGTGGTGACACAAAATGCCGGAAAGTCAGAAGTCTTTGGGATCGAAGCGGAAGTTTATTACTATCCAAGCAGTAACTTTTCTATCACCGCGGGTCTAGGATATGCAGATTCAGAATTTGTGGAATTTAGTTATGTCATCCCCGGAACCGAGATTGAACGAGATCTGTCAGGACGTTCCTTTGCCGATTCGCCTGAATGGACAGGTAACATTGCCCTAGAATACGAGTTTGAATCAGGATTATTCGCTAATTTGAATGCGAACTATCAAAATTCGTCGGTCGCCTATTTGGATAACGAACGCTCAACAGGCAGGGCAGGTTTTGATCCCAAAAATGACAGCAGGCTGCTAATCAATGCTCAAGTTGGTTACGATTTTGGCAGCTATTCAGTTAGATTGGACGCGCGGAATTTATTAGACGAGCAATATATAAGCCGTTACTTGTTAGATATTGAAAATCCAACGAGCTCTTATGGTCAGCATCAACTAGGCCGTTCGCGCCAAATTAGTTTGTCTTTACAGGCTCATTTTTAAGATGCAAACAAACAAGTACCGATTGAGGTCGGTACTTGTTGTTTTGAATCTGGCTACACTTGCTGCCAATTGAATTGGGTAGCAAATAAATACAAATATTTATTGATAATCATTATCATTTGCGTTAACTTGATCTTGTCAAGTTAATTGGTCTTTTCTTGACATCGCTCTAGGGTAGGTATTCTCCGAGGGGTACCTGCCCAATTCTATCCGTCCCAAGATAATGTTCGCCTAATTCAAATCAACGTAACTAACAAAACAATTCTGCTAGGTTCAAACTGACACAGCTGCTGGAGATCCTGAATTAAAAGACTTTAAAGCTGAAACTCATCGATATCCAAATAACAATTCCGCTGACGGTCAGCTTTGCCTGCGGCAATGTTAAATTTAGCGTGGGTTTTACCTTGTCGCTCATATAGGTTTTTGAGATCAGTAAATGTAACAAATGTAAAAGTACTACTTTTTTTGTTTTAATTAAATGAGAATTGTTCGCATTAAGAAATTTGAAAATAATAGGAGCTTTTCTTGAAAAAACGAGTCTTTATCGGTGCCGTTTGTACTTTTGCAAGTGCACTGTCATATGCTGATACCCAAACAACAGAAGATACAACAACAGTTGAAAAAATTACTGTGGTAGGTGCTGCCACTAATTTAAGTATTACAGCTGAAGATATTGAGCAATATCAGGCAAGTGATCTAGCAGATATTTTTAAACACGCCCCTTCGGTGAGTGTGGGCGGCTCGGTAGGGGTTGCGCAAAAAATATATGTACGAGGCTTAGAAGATTCATTTTTAAATGTAACAGTTGATGGTGCCCAGCAAACCTCAACGCTGTTTCACCACATAGGTCGAGTAACCATTGACCCTGATCTTTTACAACAAATTGATGTGCAAGCCGGAGCGGGTGAAGCAACAAGTGGCCCGGGTGCGATAGGTGGTTCGATTCGATTTAAAACCAAAGACGCGCAAGACTTATTGCAACCAGATCAACGTTTTGGTGGCCGCATTAAAGCAAACTACTTCTCAAACGATGCCACTCGTTATAGTGGCAGCCTATATGGAAAATTAAGTGATACTTGGGGGGTTTTAGGTTACTTCAGCACAATTGACCGTGACAACATGGAAGACGGCGATGGCAACGAGATATTCGGTACCGCTGCCGAGCAAGACATGTTATTTATCAAAACCAGTGGCGATATCGCCGAAAACCATTTTTTATCGTTGAGTGTGGAACAACGTGATGAAAAAGGAGAGTTTTCAGCTCGTCCAAATTGGGTGGTACTTGAAGGTGCAGCACTTTATCCTAGCGAAGCGCAGCGTGATACTTATGTAGCCAATTACCGTTTTGACCATAGTGCTATGGTTCAGCTAGAAGCCACGGCTTACCAAACTGAATCATCTTTTCGTGGTGGCCGATTTGATTGGTTAGCCGACATTGATAGCTTTGGTTTTGATCTTCGTAATACCAGCGAAACTTCACAGCATAAATTTGTATACGGTGTGGATTATCGTAGTGATGAAGTCACAAGCGGCCCTGCGGAAGGTGCGGTAGAAAATGCTGAAGAAGGCAGCGTTTTAGGTGTATATGCCCAAGGTTATAGCGATCTTACTGCTGATTTATTGTTAAGTTATGGGGTGCGTTATGATGACTATGATTTCCAGCAAAATATTCTTGTTGATGAGTACTATGGTGAACCAGTTACTGACGAGGCGTCGTCATTAAACGACTCAGAAGTCAGCTTTAACATAGGTCTAGCGTACCACGTAAATGAAGACTGGACACTTGGTTTGGGATACGCGCAAGCCGCCCGAGGCAAACAAATTGGTGATGGGTTTACAATTGATGGGTATCTATATGATGGATCAGATATCCCGGTAGTGGCAGACGATTTAGTACCTGAAACAGTGGAAAATATTGAAGCGTCTATTGAATATAATGCCAACAACCTAAACGCAAAATTGAGTGTTTATGATTCATCTTTGGATGACGTGATTTTCGAAGGCTATGAAGGAAACTCAGTCTTTAACAATATTGGCACGTTAGAATCGAGCGGTATTGAGTTTGATGTGGCCTATCATTGGCAGGATCTAGATTTCTACCTAGGTTTTGCCCATGCTGACACTGAGTTAAAACCTAATGATGGTTTGTACAACGTGGACTATTCATCCATCGCTATCAACGGTTATGAATTTGTAGGGTTAGGTAACAGCCGAGGTAATACTTGGGTAGCTGGTGTGGACTATGAGTTAAATGCAGCTGCATCTATTGGTTTTAATATCACTAAAGTCGACTCTATTGACATAAATACTCTACATCAAGCTGTTGACCTAGCTTGGACTGACTCCTTGTATCGTTTAAATAAGCCAAGTTACACAACAGTGGATGTTTATGGCGAGTGGCAAGCCACGGACCACGTATTGGTTAATCTTGCGGTAACTAACTTATTCAACGAGCAATATATAGATCATTCAAGTGTAGGAGATTACAGCGAAGTATTTGCTACTGTAGTTGGCCCTCATGAAGCGGGTAGAGATATTAGACTGTCTGTGACTTACGATTTTTAAGACTTAGTAGACTACCTATGAGCTTGAAACTCTTTAAAAGGTGGGTCTTTTGGGCCCACCTAATTACAGGTCTGGTTGCTGGTTTATTTATATTTTTTATGTCTTTTAGTGGGGTGTTACTCACCTACGAAAGGCAAATAAAAGAACTCAGTGAAATGCGATATACAGTAGAGTCTACGCCAGCATCACAGCGTATTACTACTGACAGAGTGGTTGAGATCCTACAGCGACTAAAACCGGATGAGCATCATATCTATGTACGCTGGGTCAATCGTGAGGGAGCCGCTGTGCCTGCTTGGGCCGGTCGATATAGCTATTTATTACATCCCTACACCGGAGAGGTACTACGCGAAGGGGAAGGTACGGCAGCTGCATTTTTTCACGTTGTCACCGATTTTCATCGCTACTTGTTGCTAGAAGGTGGCAATCGCTCAATAGGCAAAAATATTACAGCCTATGCCAATCTTGTTTTTATATTCTTGTTAGTTAGTGGCTTGTATTTATGGTTACCTAAGCGTTTTGGCTTTAAAGCATTCAAACAATACTTAACCTTTCCAAGTCGCTATATCAATGTTCATCATCGCAATAGGCAGTGGCACTTAGTGTTTGGAGTTTGGTGTTTACCGGTGTTATGTGTGATAGCTATTACTGCTACTATTTTTCACTTTTCTTGGGCAAATGTTGCCTTGTATGGCGCGTTTGGCGAAAGTGTGCCCAAGCCTGAGAAACACGAAGAAGTGCTAAATCTAAACGCTGATATTATTCCCTACGAAACCTTATTTAATCAGGCTAAGTTGCAGGCTAACAATAATGGCTATCAAGATTGGTATTCGATGTGGCTAGAAATTGGAGAGCATAAAAACGAAGCACGCTTTTACATCGATAAGAGTATTGGTCGTAGACAAGAGTTAGCTTACTCTCTATTTTTTGATACTCACACTGGCGAGCAGACTCAGGTATTACGCAAATCTGACTGGTCCAAAGGAGGTCAAGCATGGGGCACCGCGCGGTTTTTACATACTGGAGAATACTTTGGATTCGTGGGGCAAACCATTGCAGGTTTAGCCTCATTGTTAGCTTGTATCTTAGTGTATACCGGTGTTGTGCTTGCTTGGCGACGTTTAATTACTGTACCTTTACGACAAAAGTATGAGAGTCGCGCTGAATAACGCACATGATTGAGTGCTAAGTTCAGTTATAGCGGAAGGTCTATGGTAATTTGCAAGCCCGAAAGGTGGCCCGACTCTGCGTAATAGTTGGTTGCTCTGATGCTGCCACCTACCGCAGAGATTTGCCTATGCGCTAACGCTAAGCCTAAGCCAAATCCGCTGTTTGTGGACTTATCATTTTGGTTTTTACTGGTGGTTCTTGCTTTATCAACACGAAAGAACGGCTTGAATATGTCAAGAAGCATAGCTTCTGGTACGCCAGGGCCTTGATCAGAAATCAGCAAACGATAAGCTTGTTCGTTGCGGCTAAGGGATACTTCTATTTGTCCCCCAACAGGTGTGAATCGTAGACCATTGCGAATAGTATTTTCTATTGCTTGCCCTAGCGCTTGCTGGCTGCTGTTGATCATTACTTCTTGCTCTGGCAGCTGGATTCTAAGCGCGCGGTCTGGGTATTCAAAGCGCGCGTCTTCACAAATAACTTGGATTAATTCGACTAAATCAAAATGATCCGTTTTTAAATTTGGAGATTCGGTAGTGAGCCAGGCCAAGGTCAGGGTATCTTCAACTAGATTGCGCATGGTGGTGGCTTCATAACGGAGTCGTTGTAACGCCTGTTGGGGATTTATTTTTTGCTCTACAAAATCTACCGCCATATCGATGCGGGTCAAGGGGGTTCGAAGTTCATGAGACAAATCAGCAAGAATTTGCCGTTGGTTATAGATAAGTTGGCTGATGCGTTCTGCCATCTGATCAAAAGTAGTCGCAAGGCGCGTTAACTCGTCATTTCGATCCTGTAAAGAAGGACTCACTCTCACATCAAGTTTACCTTCGCTAAACGACTTAGTGGCATTTTCTAGTCTGCGAAGTGGGGTCATAACATACTGGTAAATCACAAAACTTAAAATACATAACAGTACAAAGGGCAAGGCAATTTGCAGCAGTACCTTGGCATAAATAAGCAATGCTCCCGGGCGCATCCGTTGCGGTAACTGAATGATTAAATGGGAAGACCGGTCAGAAAACGGGATTTCCATGGTGGGGTTGGTTTCAAAATATAAGTGAATCTTCCATTCAACACTTCTTCCTAAAAGGAATTTTTCGAGATATTCATTGGGAAGCGTTGTGCCAGCAAAAGGAGTGAGTTGTGAAGTGACCACTGCGGCCCACGTATTCTCCTTACGCTGAAGTTGTTGTAACCAAGTTGCTAGTGCGGCTTCACCATGCTGATGTAATATTTGTTCTGCCTGTTCACCATAACCAAGTAGCTGTTGTTGATGTTCTTTAGAGATAAAACTCATGCTAGTTTCAGTGTGATCCGTCAACCAGCTCAAGGCCCAAAATAGTAAAACCGTGCCGCATGCGATAAATACACAGAGACGCCAAAATAGCTTATTTTTCATATAAAGCGGTAACCCTTACCATGAATGGTTGCTAAGCGTTCTGGCGACATTCCCGCATCCACCAATTTTTTGCGTACCCGGCTCATATGCATATCTAAACTGCGGTCATAACGGCTAAAAGGCCTATCCAAAACGCTTTGATATAGAAACGCCTTGCTCAAAATATCCTGCTGATTTTCGAGCATTATCCACAACAACTTAAATTGGATAGGCGTGAGCTCTACCTCTTTTTTGTCGAATAAGACTTGTTGATTTCTGCGGTTGAGTTGCAGTTTATCGACTGTAAGTTGAGTGGCAGGGGTAGTTGGTTCTGCGTAACGCTGTGTGCGTCGTAACAGTGCTTCCACACGTAACATCATTTCAGTGAAATTGAAGGGTTTAGGCAAATAATCATCAGCGCCTTTGCGGTAACCTTCGATACGTTCCTGCTCTGCGCCACTGGCCGTAATCATCATTACAGGGGTATTTTTAACTTTCCTTAATTGGTTAAGAACCGAAAAGCCATTTATAGAAGGCAACAGTAAATCTAACAAAATCAGGTCAAAGCGTTGCTGTATGGCGGTCAGTAGCCCCTTTTGGCCATCAAGACACTGTTGTGTCTGAAAACCCTTTTTTTGAAGAAGTTGAGCGACTTGATCACTGAGAACAGTATCATCTTCAATAATTAAAATGCGCGCGAGAGACATAAGCTGAGTGGTGAGGTTTGAATGATTATCAATCTTATTGATAATCATTCTTATTTGCAAGTTTATTGGTTGTTCATTCTAGCTATAAGGTAGATGAAGCATTCACCCATGCTATCAATATATATGAAAACACTATGTATTTAACCTTCACTACTACTGGTCACAATGATGAGCATTACGCCATAGATTTAAGTAACATGAACTCGGGATAAGCCATATCGTCCAGCACCGCTATTATTGCGCCTATCTTCGTTGAACTTGCTCTCAATAGCTGGCTATTGCTTCACAAGCTCGCCTTGATAAACACAATAATATCAGCACTGGATGCATTAAATTGGCGGCTAGATAAATAGTAAGACTATAACCTATTGTTTTTATTAGATTTACTTCATAGGACGCGGCACGTCTTAACCCGAGCTCGGGTTAAGTAACAACTTAGATGCATATGGTAATGTTGATGTACATGATCTTCCACACGGCTCCACGGGGGATTGGGTTGTTGATAATACCAATCCATCCTAACAATTGATCGCTCAGAGAACACCAGCGACTAATTGATAAGATGAATTGGTATAAGGCAAACGGCGATTATACTCAGGTAACCTTTCTATGCTTAGTGACTGCTAGTGCCAAAATCCCAATAATTGAATCGATAGATTGTGTTCAATTGCTCGAGTCGGGTAGGTTTGCCGATGCAAGGCAAGGCTAGTTCTTTATAGAGTCTAAAAGTACTCCGGCAGGTATTTCAGGCGAGCCTTGGTTCAGTTTTTCTGCTTTTTTGACTAGCTCAACAATGGCGTTATTGACTGGTGCTTTGATGGATTTTTTATTGGCTAGGTGGAGTATTTCACCGTTAAGAAAGTCAATTTCTGTTTTTCTATTGCGTACAAAGTCTTCATACATTGAAGAGCGTGCCAAAGGGTCAATTTTCAAACTCGCTGCGGCAATCTTTTTATAAAGCCAATTTGGTAAATTAAGGAGTACCGGCAATAATTTAGGAGGAATATTATTTGCTGATTGCACAGCTATATTATTTAAAGACAATACCTTAAGCGTTTCTTTAATGCTTTTTGCTAAAACCTTTCTGTAGTCTCGATTGCCTAATTGCTCTACTAACGGTAAACCCGATAGGGCATTAATGGCATTGTTAAGGTTCATAATTAACTTCCCCCATTGTATAGGCAGCAAGTTTTCATAGGTATTGATCGCTAAGTTAGATTTTTCGGCAACGGCAAGTAGGTCTGAAAACTCACCCGGTTTCGCTTCAATTGCCAATTCGCCTTCCGTGCCGCGGTGAAAATGTCCTGAACCTTTATTAATAACGTTAAAGGGCACCATGCCACGGATCACTCTATTTTGATTGAGAATGTCTGACAACTCATCAAAATTCCGTATCCCATTTTGAAAACTGATAACAACGGCCGAGTCCTTAAGGAGCGCTTTAATCTGCTTAGCGGTAACAACTGTATCGCCACTTTTAACCGCCACAAATACGTAGTCTGCGTCGCTTAAACTGTCTAAATCGGTAACATAATCAATATCACTGGCGACAATGCATGCGTCGATGCCGTCTAGGTCAGTGAGTTTTAGTCCGTGCTGCTTAACGTCTGCCTGTATTTTTTCTCTACCGATAAGCGTGACATTTGCACCACTGTTAATGAATCGACCACCTAAGTAGCAACCAATGCTGCCCGCTCCCAATATCACTATTTTGGGCGTATCACTTTGTAAGACGTTTGACATATTTACAATCCAATCTAAAAATTAGAGTTTCAATCAAGACAAAACCGAGTAAAAAATTGCGATAACAAACACAGTAATTTAGGACTTTGTTTCACTCAGTAACTCTTTAACAAAACCTATGAGCTGCAGCAAAAATATAACTAAAAACGGGATGGCGCCTACAATGGCAATGCTTCGATTTAATGGCTCGTTGTTTTGCACCAACAAAACATAGCCACATAAACCTAGGGCGATTGCCCAGCCGTATAAACTCCAAGATTTTACCTGACTAGCACCACTCAACTGACGTATCACTAATATGGCAGAATCGGCAGAAGTGGCCACAAAAATCAATAAAAGTAATAAACTCGCCCATACCAATACGGCCCCTTGCCATCCGAGTTGTTCAAAAAACACAAATAAACCTTGGGTGTAGTCGGATTGAATCGCCTCTAAAATGCCACTGTGATGCGCGGCATCCCATGCGATGGCAGAGCCAGAAAACACACTAAACCATAAAATGGTCACTAAAGTTGGTACCAATACGACCCCTAAGATATATTGCCACACAGGACGACCTTGGCTAATTTTGGCTAAAAACACCCCTACAAATGGCCCCCAAGCTAACCACCAAAAGTAATAATTATAGGTCCAACCGTTGGCCCATTCTGGGTTGTTGAGTTGATTGGCAAAGTGCCAAGTACCACTTGTGATTAACTGTATATAGTCCCAACTCCCTCCTATCGCGGTATCAATAATAGGTTGTATAGGTACAAAGATTAATAGCCAAACAATCAACGCAAATGCGATAAATACGTTGAGTTTACTGAGCGCTTGAATACCTTTTTTAAGCCCTAGTTTGGCCGACAAAGTGTACAAAACCACTATTAAGCTGATGATGATTAATCCTGAAAATAGCGCGGATTCGACGCCAAGTTTGATTTCTAAACCTTTTCGCAGTAACAAGGTTGAATTGGCTAGCGTGCCCACCACACCAAAAAAAATGGCAAAAATAGCCACTAATTTAATGGTAAAACTTAACTTAATTTGCCAATTTTCGGTCAATAACCCTTGGCTTACACTTAGCACTGGGGCACTAATATCTCCAGACTGACCACTTCTACTACTTAGTCCTCCTAACACTAAACCAAAGACTGCGTAAAGCGCCCAAGCGTGTGCGCCCCAATTTACCAAAGTTAACGCTAATCCACTGCTTTGCGGATCACCGAATAGCTCCGCTTTTAAGGGAGAATTAATGGTATGTAATGCAGGCTCTGCAATGCCCCAGAAAATCAGTCCAGAGCCCATGCCAGCCGCAAACAACATAGACAACCATCCAAACAAATTGAATTCCACTGTTGCCTGTTCACCGCCCATTTTTCGTCGCCCGATTGGACTAATGGCTATGACTAAAACAGCCACAAGTAATACGTTAACCAACACAAAAAACGGCGCACCCAACAAACTAAGTGATTGATTAATAACAGGTTGTAACTGAAGAGTCAGGGCGTCAGGGAATAAAAATGCGATTATCGACAAAACAATGCATAAAAATAATGCGGTTTTTTCAAGTTGATTGGTGTTTTTGAAAAGCAAAGTGATCGCTACCTGTGTGATGAAAGCCTAGGTTAATGTGGTTCAACAGGGATAGCAAATCGGCGAATCACACACTGACGATAGCCAAGGAGGTTCAATTTCGATTCAATAAATAATCGGCAAAGTAGTTTTTTTTGTCGGTAAATTTCGCACTGATGCTAAAGTCTGTTTTAACTAATATTTTCGCCAATACTTGATCATCGTATTTACGTGATATCTCAGTGTGAATTTTCTCGCCTGCTTGAAAGTTATAGGTTTTGCCCGTCGCCGCAATTTCCACTGATTGGACTTTGTTACTTAATAAGTAACTCTTTGCGATACCTTCATTTTCATTATATTCAGGGGCATGAACAAATCCATCAGGGTCAAAAGTGGCACCTAATTCAGCATTCATTCTATGTAATAAATTAATATTAAACGAAGAGGTGATGCCACTCTCATCGTTGTAAGCAGGCAATACAACATCGGCGGGTTTGATTAAATCTGTGCCCAATAATAACTTATCGCCTTTGCTTAAATTAGCGCCCAATTGGTAAAGAAAGTCACTGGCTTCGGGATCTGTCATATTGCCGATATTTGACCCAAGAAACAGTACGATTTTGGGGTGATGGCTGTCTTTAACCGAACCCAACATATCAAAATAGTCACCGTGTTTGGGCACAACTGAAACTTGTGGTAAATAACGCTGTAATGATTGCTGCAATTGATCTAGTGCATTTTGAGAGATATCTACTGGCAGATAATCAAACTGATAGCCTTTTTCACTCAATGCCTCAAGCAATGTGCGAGTTTTACTGCCATCTCCGGCCCCCAGTTCTATTAACTCAAAATAGTCATTTTTACTGGCTTGAAATGATGCAATTAATTCATCTGTTTGTGTTGTAAAAATCTCCATTTCACAACGAGTTAAGTAGTATTCTGGCATATTCATAATTTCTACAAACAGCTCATCGCCATTTTTGTCATAGAAATATTTTGAAGGTAAGGTTTTCTCAGTTTTGCTTAAACCTGCATCTACATTTTTGGCAAATTGTTCAATCATAGTGTTGATGTATCCCTCAATTAGAGTATCGCTAGGTTATTTAACTAGACGAATACCAGAAAACTGCCATTGGTGGTGTGGTTGAAAAAAGTTTCGGTAAGTCGAGCGGGAATGATCCTTAGAAGTTGCAACAGAAGCCCCTCTCAATACCATCTGATTAACCATAAATTTACCATTATATTCGCCCACTGCACCTTCACTGATAGCAAAGCCGGGATAGGGAAGGTAAGCAGACGAGGTCCATTCCCAACGTTGCCCCCAATCAAATTGACTTGAAGCCACTTCCCATTCAAATTCGCTAGGGAGACGCATGTTCTTCCAGCTGGCAAAGGCATTGGCTTCGTAATAAGAAATATGCGACACACTGGCTTCATCATCTATTGGTTGTAAACCCGCGAGGGTGAAATTAAACCACTGTCCATCAATTTTTTGCCAATACAAGGGACTACGAACTTGGTTGTTAGTTAACCATGCCCAGCCGTCGTCTAACCAATGACTAAAAGTTGTATAGCCATCATCTTCGATAAATTCTATGTATTCCCGGTTGGTGATTAGTGCGCTGGCAATCTCAAACTTTTGCAGTAATACCTTATGCTGGCAACGTTCATTATCGAAACAAAAACCATCGCCGTTATGGCCTATATCATATATGCCCTCTTCAACGCTAAGCCATTCACCCTCTTGCTCTTTAGTAATAGGCAATTGGGCTACAAGATTAAAGTCTTGATGGTAAACAGGCTGGATAGGGTTGAGTGAAAATGTATATTTAAGATCCGTTAGTAGTAATTCTTGATGCTGTTGCTCATGATTGATGCCTAAAGTGATCAGTGCTTTTATGTCATCAGATAGGTCATTTTGTATGTCTTCGATAAGGAAACGCTGCATGTGCTCGTCTACATGATGACGATATTGATAGACTTGTTCTACGCTAGGGCGGGTCATAATGCCACGTTGTGCTCGCAGCGCTTTTTCACCCACAGTTTGGTAATAACTATTAAATAAAAATCCAAAGTGGCTATCAAACACGGCGTAATCCTCGACGTATTTAGTCAGAATCATTTCTTCGAAAAACCAAGTGGTATGGGCTAAGTGCCATTTAGGCGGGCTAGCGAAATCAGCGGCTTGGGGAACGTAATCTTCGATGTTTAGTGGTTTGCAAAGCCGCTCAGTATATTGGCGTGTTTTTTGATACTCGGTAAAAAGTGGAGATAATGACAAAGTGCAAAATCCTTTTAATTATATATTAGCTTTAATACGCGCAAAGTAGGTTTGCCAGCTTTCGTGCTCACGCCCTGCAGCAGTTAAATAATGGCTAACATTGTTAGATTTACCCTCTCGAATTCCCTGATAAATTCCTGCAATGATTGTTCCTATAAAATCACCTAGCGCGGCTTTTCGTTCTCCACGGTATTCTTCAACTGTCATCGATTTGTAAATCAAATTAGTGCCAAAGGCGCTATTAAAATACTCAGCAAGTTGTTGTTGGGTAATGGCTTCACCATGTAAATTGTAGGTGTGCCCGTTGTGCTTATTTTCGGTAAGCATTCTTGCATAGGCGTAAGCTAACTCGTTTCTTGAGGTAAAACCACAACGGCCATCACCCGCACAATTAAAAATGCCACCGGCTTTTTTGTAATTTTCGATGTATTCAATATCCGGCTCTATATAAATCCCGTTGCGGCCAACGACCCAATCCAAGCCACTACTAACGACATCTTTTTCAGTTTGACGGTTACTTTGCACCACAGGTGAAAAAGCGGTGTTTTCTTCAGCCCCTTGGACACTGGTATACACAATTTTTTTCACGCCGGCTTTTTTGGCAGCTTCGATAACGTTTCTATGTTGATCAATTCGCTTGTCTGGCGCATCCATCCCCGACACTAATAAAAGGGTGTCGACAGACCGTAAGGATTGTTCTAGTTGCTTTTGATCATTGTAATCTCCGGGTCGAACTTCAACACCCAAATGTTTAGCTTTGTCTGGGGTACGCGCTAAACCGATAACATTTTCTTTTGATACTAAAGCAACCGTGGCGTTAACAATGGCAGAACCTAAATTTCCGCTGGCGGCTGTGATGGCTATTTTCATTAGTGCATTCCTAGTCCGCTAATCATGAGTCCTCGCATTTATGTTAGGCATTAAATCAAACCAAGATTAAGTTTTTGTTGCGATAAAAATTAATAATTGCTTAAAAACCTTTAATTCCTTCCCATCACAGAAAAAGACCTTCTCGATGGACTGAGTATTTCACTAGGTTCAAAATTAATACATAGCGTTGCCATTTTTGGATACCGCTGGTATTTCCTGAATTGAATCCCAGTGCTCTACTATTTTCCCTTGCTGATCAAAACGGAAGAAATCCATGGTCACGTATTCATCGCCGTCTGGCCATGTTTGATGGGTATGTAAAGCGACCAAATTACCCTCAGCAATAGTGCGTACAAATTCAATACTTTTGTTTGGATAGTCTCGGTGCATTTCACTGAAGTAGTCAATAAATGCTTGCTTACCATCGGCTACAACGGGGTTATGCTGGATATATTCATCACCAGTATACAATTCTACAGCTTTAACTGGGTCCCCCAAATAAGCGGTTTTATAGAAAGCGATAGCGTTTTGTTTATTTAACTCTGTATTTTGAACCATAATTTGCCCTTAACAATGAGTATCATTTCAATCAGTTATTATCTCGCTGATAGTTGCGCATGCAATGCTTTTTTATGCTTCTAAGCCGGGTGGCAAAGCTGTCAGGCCTATTGCGCCAAGAATAGTCAGGAAATCGCACCAAACGTCTAATATTCGAAATACGACTGTTACGTATAAAGTAAAGTGCACTTTTTAGCCGTTGTTGTGTTTTTATGGGGTAACTGAATTGCTTCAATTATGAAGAGACAAACTATTCAACGGTAGTTGTATCTGAACTTTCAAACCACTATCGTGATGATTCAATAGGGTCAATCTACCACCGTGAGATTTGATAATATTATCTGCAATACTTAGCCCTAAACCTATACCACCGGTATCCTGACTCCGTGATTGTTCAAGTCGATAAAACGGCCTTAAAACCGTCTTTAACTGGTCTTCTGGAATACCCGCGCCGTTATCTATAACCTCTATTGAAGCGTAGTCATCATTTATTGATAAACTCACTTGTGCTCCATTGGCATATTTTATGGCGTTATCGATAATATTCTGTAAACAACGACGAATTTCTGCGGGGCGGCAGGTTAAGTTGATTGAATCGCCAGCATATTGATAAGTCACTGGCCGGCCTTCATCGGCCAAATCCGTACAATAACTTTCTACTAATGCGCTGATATTTACACTACGCATCGGTTCATCAGGGTTATAACCTCGCAAGAAATCGAGTACTGATTGGATCATTTGGCGCATATCTGCAACCACTTTAAGCATGCCCACACGTTCATGTTCATTTTCTAATAGGTCACTACGCAGTTGCAAACGAGTCACTGCAGAACGTAAATCATGGGAAATGGCTGATAACATTTCACTCTGACTATGTAACAGGTTGGCTAAGCGAGTTTGCATAGTATTGAATGCTTTGGCTGCCATGGATATTTCTTTGGCTCCGCTTTCATCCAATGGTGGACTATTAATATCCATGCCAATTCGATTGGCGGCATTCGCTAATTTTTCAATCGGTGCGATGGTTTTTTGAATTAAATACCAAGCGAGTAATAAGGCTAGTGCACCTTCCAATAGAATAAAGAAAATGACGCTATCTTGTAATAAAGATTGGCTTTCAGGTAAAACTGAATGAAAGGTTATCTGTTGACCGTTGGCAAAATTTATCATAATTAGCACATCAAAACCTTGGCGTAAGGTGGTACGTCTTTCCAGAATTGGGGTATTTTCAAAGCGACGCACGCAGACGTTTGCGTCAATTCCAGGTAGTTTAGAAAATGCCAGACTGAGCTTGCTTGAAATATGCTCCGAAAAATTATTTTGTTGGCAAGCCACTTCTTTGATTGAGATGACATCTGGAAACAAGGCTAAAAATTGGGTTTCTGCGGCGGCTAATATTTTTTGACGATCTTGCTGGGGGAAACCATATGCTAAATCAACAATTCCAATTATTCTGTCGGCGAGATCAGTTGCTTCTGCAGATAATACTGCATTATCTCGGTTGTGTTCGAAAATAATTAAGGTGATCATCTGTGACAGAATGAATACCGTGCCTAGAATGATAATGGTACGGAATTTTAGGGTGAGTGATTGCCAAAAATTCACTGTGCTTCTACATGGCAAGTGAAGATATATCCCGTTCCCCAAGAGGTTTTAATGATCTCCGGCTTTTTACCATCATCGCCTAATTTACGCCGTAGGCGACTGACATGAGAGTCAATGCTGCGATCAAAAGGGGTACTATTTCTGCCTTTGGTTAAATCTAATAATCTGTCGCGGGACAGCGGTACCCGTGGATATTGAACAAAAGTGAGTAACAATTGTGTCTCGCTAGTAGAAAGTGGAATGCTAGTGCCTGTTGTGTCAAAAATTTCCATCTGATTGGGTTTGAAGCTCATACCAGCAAAACTATAGACACCTTTACTTACTTGAGCGTTGCCTGATTTGACTCGTCGCAACACCGCCTTGATCCGTGCAATTAACTCGCGCCTGCCAAACGGTTTGACAATATAGTCATCTGCTCCTAATTCTAATCCAACTACGCGATCAATCTCTTCATCTTTGGCGGTTAGCATAATCACCGATGGCATATTAGGATCGGCACACAACTGGCGGCAAAGTTCAAATCCATCGAGGCCAGGCAGCATCACATCCAGTAAGATTATATCGGGTTTTTCTTCCGCCAATTTCTGCCACATATCTTCGCCATCCACTGCTGCACTGGCGGAATATCCGTCGGCTTCCAGCAATTGGCAAACCAGTTCACGAATGTCCTGATTATCATCAACGATCATAACGTTCGTTGGTATTGATGGATTGACTGTAGTCATCATTAGTGTGTGGAGGTCCCATTAAGCTGTGCAAATTTTCTTAATCTTTAACATACATCACAACCATTAAAAAAAATACGTACTTGCCGCGTTGCTACACTTTTTTACACTTTTGACAATCTTTTCCAATAGTAACAATGCAAGAATCGGTGCACAGGCTTAGATTTCTAATTGAAGGAGAGGGCCATGCTAAAAAGTATATTCGGGCAGGTTTTAGTTTTATTAATGGTGGGTAACCCCTTTAATGCCCATGCAATAGAAAAAATGACTGGGCTTGAATTACAAGCTGTTTGCCAGGCATTTGAAAAAGAAAACGATTCAGCGTCAATCGATAATGAACAAGCACTTTGTGCGATGTACATAAAAGGATATCTCGCTGGCGAGAAGCTCTATCGTGCTGAAAAAATGCCGCCGGCTACCTTTCGTGAAAAAGCCCTCAAATCCCGTGCAGGTGGATTGCTAGAAAAATATCAAATGGCTGACGATGTAAGTTATTGCATTCCAAAGTCTACCCGTATTGAAGATATTGCTCTACTCATTAATCGGCAATCCCCCGCTAACGATGCTTCCGCAGAAAGTCTAATTAAAAGTGTATTGCAACAAGAATTTCAATGCGGCAGATAAACACTATGGGTTTTGATTCATTAAATTATGTATTTCTTTTATTAATCGCAATGTCCAGCTTGGTTGCATAGGCAAGAGGGCGCCATGAATAAACACATTATTAGTCTATTTTTAATTCTAGCCATTTTATGGCTGTTTAACTCTGGCATGTACACCCCGTTACCAATAGCACTAGGGCTAGTGTCGATTGGCTTTGTTATTTGGCTTTCACTGCGCATGGGCATTATTGATGACGAATCCCAACCTTTGCAGTTAAGTCGTAAACTACCCGCTTATTACTTTTGGCTTATCAAAAAAATTATTCAAAGCAATATTGATGTGGTGCTGCTCGTTTGGCGCGGTAACGGGGCAATTAGTCCTTGTGTGGCGTCCATACCAATCGGACAGCAAAGTGAAATAGCTAAAGTGATATATGCCAATTCCATAACGCTGACGCCAGGTACAGTAGCGATGAATATTGAAAATGACAGGGTACAAATTCATTCGTTAACTACACACAGTATGGAGGAGCTGCAACAAGGAGACATGGCTCGGCAAGTAAATCGGTTGGAGATGTAAATGTTAGTCATGTTAGCGGTGGTATTGTTAACGGTCATGTTGATGGCATTAGCCAGAGCTTTACTGGGACCCAGTATCTATGACCGCATTTTAGCAGTGAATCTATTTGGCACAAAAACAGTGCTGTTAATTGCAGTGATGGGCTTTTTGTTTGGCCGTCCTGATTTTCTTGATATTGCGCTGGTATATGCGCTGATTAACTTTATTAGCATCATTGGCGTGTTGCGATATTTTGAATACAGCGACCGTAAACAAATTGAAGGAGAACCATGATGGAATGGCTTATAGAGTTGATAATCTCTGCCTGTTTTATCCTTGGAGCTTTGCTCATATTGACAGGTGGTGTTGGTATTTTGCGTTTTCCAGATTTTTTCACCCGTATGCATGCAGCAGGGATCACTGAAACCTTGGCAACGAGTTTAATCCTGATTGGGTTGATGCTTATGGCTGGTTGGGGAATGGTGATGTTCAAGTTAGTGCTGATACTACTGTTTATTATGCTTACCAGCCCAACAGCCAGCCATGCTCTGGCAAAGTCTGCACTGCATGGGAAATTAAAGCCCATTACCTTCAACGAGCAATCAAAAGAATAACTGCACAGACCATAGTCTTTTTAGCGCTTTTAAGGAGAGATAACATCTTACTCGTATTCGATTTCATATTACTGTTGTTATTGGTGGTAACTGCCATTGCCATTGCTCGCGTTAGTGATCTCTTTGCGGCGGTTATGTTAAGTGGCATCTATGGATTACTGTCGGCGAGTTTTTTTGTGGCCTTGGATGCGGTAGACGTGGCATTCACCGAAGCGGCCGTAGGAGCCGGTATCTTTCCAATATTGATGTTGATGGTGCTTGGCGTTACAGGTCGCTACGAGAAAATCGCTGCAGAACGCAAAAAAGCGAGGGTTAAAAATGTGGCCGTGCTAATGGCCATGTTAGTGACAGGTGGTTTATTGATAGCTGGTATGCTGGATATGCCGGCTTTTGGAGATCCTGACGCGCCTGCGCAGCAACATGTCAATATTCGCTACATTGAACAATCCCCTGAGGAAATCGGCATCCCTAATATGGTGACCTCAGTGTTAGCCAGTTATCGCGGCTATGACACCCTTGGCGAAGTGTTAGTGATCTTTACGGCCGCGATGGGTGTGTTGGCATTGTTCTCAAGCCAACTCTTTTCGACAGGCAAGCCATCAATCAAGTCTGAAAAAAACGATATGCATGAACACAACGTACTGCGAATTGTTAGCAAGATATTGATCCCATTAATTTTATTGTTTGCTTTTTATGTGCAGTTTCATGGCGAATATGGTCCAGGGGGCGGTTTCCAAGCCGGGGTTATCTTTGCTGCGGGGATTATTCTCTACACCATGTTGTATGGACTCGATAAAGCGAGGCAAGTGATTAAACCTGTTGTATTGCGTGTGCTCTGTGCCTTTGGGGTATTTATCTATGGCTGTACCGGTGTGGTGAGTATGTTGTCAGGGGGAAATTTCCTTGATTACTCAGTATTGGCGAGCGATGCCATTGTTGGTCAGCACCTAGGTATTTTGGTTATTGAATTGGGGGTGGGTATCACGATTGCGGCTGGTATGATTTTGATTTTCTTTGCGTTTTCTCATCAGGCTGCCACTCAGTTAGGAGAGGAATAATGTTTTTTGATTTATATAATTATTGGATGGTCATCATCTTAATGATGATTGGTTTATATATGGTGATTAACCAAAGCAATCTGATTAAAAAATTGATTGGCCTGAATATTTTCCAAACCTCCATATTCATTTTCTATATCAGTGTCGGCAAAGTTAAGGGTGGTAGCGCCCCGATTTTTTCGAGTACAGAAACACTTTATTCCAATCCATTACCCCATGTATTGATCCTGACGGCTATTGTGGTCGGTATCGCTACCATGGCGTTAGCGTTGGCATTGGTAGTGAGAATTAAAAAGGCCTATGGCACGGTGGAAGATTCTGAATTACAGGAGCAAGATCACTAGTGTTAGAGCATTTACCCATTTTACAGGTGATTGTGCCGCTGTTAGCCGCGCCTGCTTGTTTACTATTAAACAAACCTAAATTAGCTTGGTTGTTTGCCTGCTTCGCTGCGGTGATTTCACTGCTAATCAGTGTCGCGCTGTTAAATCAGGTGCAGCAAAGTGGCGTTATCAGTTACATGCTCGGTGGATGGGAAGCCCCTTGGGGTATCGAATATCGCATCGACCAGCTCTCAGCTTACGTTTTACTGATTGTTAGCGCCATCGGCACCATTGTTTTGTTTGCCGCGAATACCGGTATTAGTCAGGAAATTGATGAAGACAAACAAAGCATATTTTACGTGTTGTATTTACTTTGTATGGCGGGCTTATTAGGTATTGTTGCGACAGGCGACATCTTTAATGTGTTCGTATTTTTAGAAATATCGTCGCTGGCCACTTATGCACTTGTGGCGTTTGGCCGTGATCGCCGTGCGCTACTGGCGGCTTATCAATATTTAATTGTAGGCACAATCGGCGCCTCCTTTTTGCTGATGGGTATTGGCTTGTTATATAGCTTGACCGGCACCTTAAATATGCAGGACGTGGCTAATCGGTTACCTTTGGTGAGCGAATCAGCAACTGTTTATACTGCGTTCGTGTTTATGATTGTGGGTGTGGCCTTAAAGCTAGCATTGTTTCCGCTGCATTTGTGGTTACCCAATACTTATACCTATGCGCCTTCTATTGTTACTGCGTTTTTAGCCGCTACCGCAACAAAAGTCGCAATATATCTGTTAATACGTTTGCATTTCTCAATATTTGGCGATGATTTCGGTGGAGGGGTTATTCAGACCATTTTTATCGCTCTTGGGCTGACGAGTATATTTGTTGCCTCTATGGTTGCTATCAAACAGCCAAATATTAAACGTTTATTTGCTTATTCTAGTGTCGCGCAAATCGGTTACATGATCGTTGGTATCGGTATAGGTACTAGCTTGGGGTTACAAGCGACCTTATTACATTTGTTTAATCACGCATTGATGAAAGGGGCCTTATTTTTAGCTCTAGCGGCTGTTGTGTACCGTATTGGTAGTACAGATCGCGCTTGTTTTAATGGCTTGGCAAAACATATGCCTTGGACTATGGCTGCGGTTGTTGTTGCAGGCTTAAGTCTAATTGGTGTTCCTCTTACAGTCGGTTTTATCAGTAAATGGTATTTGGTACTTGCTAGTTTCCAGAATGGTTTATGGACGGTGGGATTACTGATTGTTATAGGCTCTTTGATCGCGGTTTATTATGTTTGGACCTTGGTCGAGAGTGCTTATTTTGGCAAAGCAGATGCGGCTTTAACTTCTGGATCGTCACCCGTAAAAGAAGCGCCGTTAAGTTTGTTAATCCCTCTGTGGTTATTGGTGATAGCCAATGTTTACTTTGGCATAGACACTCGACTTCCTTTAGAGGCAAGTGCTAGTGCGGCTAGTTTTCTGATGGGTGGTGAATTATGAATCTATCTGCCGAAATGTTAATCCAACTGATTATCCTACTGCCTTTAGTCGCTGCAATTGGCGTGATGTTGAGCCATAGACATGCGAATATCAGAGAGGCGATATCCTTAGTCATCGCGACTAGCGTTTTTATTTTGGTTTGCTTGTTGTACCAACAAATCATTAATGCTCAAACGGGGATAGTGACATGGACCACTATTTTGCCCGGACTTAGCATTAGTTTTAAAACCGAAGCATTGAGTGTGTTATTTGCGCTTATCGCCAGCTTTTTATGGATAGTCACTACACTCTACGCTATCGGTTATATGCGTAGCCATAAAGAACAAAATCAGACGCGATTCTTTACTTTTTTTGCTATCTCAATCGCTGCTGTGATGGCTATCGCGTTTTCTGAGAACCTGTTTACGCTGTTTATCTTTTATGAAGTGCTGACACTGGCCACTTACCCGCTGGTTACCCACGCGGGTACCGAAAAGGCTAAGCAAGGTGGCAGAACCTACCTGAGAATTTTACTAGGCACCTCCATTGTATTTTTCTTACCCGCATTAATTGGTACTTGGGCTATAGCCGGTAACCTATCCTTTACTGCGGGTGGTGTATTCCCAGATGAAGCTTCGCCACTATTGTTGGCTATTTTGTTAGTGATGTTCATTTTTGGTATAGGTAAAGCCGCGATGATGCCGTTTCATCTGTGGTTGCCATCGGCCATGGTTGCTCCTACACCCGTTAGCGCGCTGTTACATGCAGTTGCAGTAGTGAAGGCGGGGGTTTTTACCTTAATGAAAACAGTAGTGTTTATATTTGGGATGGATACGGTAGGAGAGTTGGTTACTACCGATTTTCTATTGTATTTAACTGCCTTTACGATTTTGGCGTCATCTTTAATCGCGATGCGTCAGGATAATCTAAAAGCACGTTTGGCGTATTCGACTATTAGCCAACTTGCCTACGTTAGTTTGGGCGTCTTGCTGGCAACTGAGGCAGGTCTAATCGGCAGTAGCATGCATATTGCTATGCACGCATTTGGCAAGATCACCTTGTTCTTTTGTGCCGGAGCGATTTTAGTGGTCACCCACAAAACAGAGATCAGTCAGATGGCAGGTCTGGGCCGTAAAATGCCGATCACTATGATAGCCTTTCTTATTGCCTCTTTAAGCATTATTGGCCTGCCGCCCACGGGGGGAAGTTGGAGTAAATACTATTTATTACTAGGCACTTTAGAAACTCAACATTGGGTACTAATGGTGGTGTTGATGATTAGCTCATTGCTCAATATTGCTTATTTGTTGCCTATTCCTATTCGCGGTTTTTTCCCTGGAAAAAAAGTGGCCACTGAAGCCGTTCATACTCCGGAAAAAATCCAAGAAGCACCGCTGCCTGCGCTTATTGCAATAAGCATTACCACTTTAGGTTGCCTGGTGTTGTTCTTTTACCCACAACCATTGTTTGAGCTGGCTAAGATGGTTGGAGTTGTATAATGAAAACAGATAAAAAGTACTTATTTGATAATCCCAAAAATATAAAAAGAGTGCTGCATGGTTTGTATATCTGCTGTGCTTTACTGGTCATTCTCGATTTTGTTATTAACCGCAAGGTGTATCATAGCTGGGAAAATCTCTGGGCCTTTTATCCAATCTACGGTTTTGTTGGCTGCGTGGTGCTGGTATTTGTTGCTAGGTGGATGCGGATTTTACTGATGCGCGACGAACATTATTACGATCCGCCAGAATTAACAGAAGTGTCAGGATCAGCCGAAGGAGAAAAACATGTTCGGGACTGAAATGGCTCCTTTTGTGATATTTTTTGTTGCAGCATTGTTTGCCGCCATTACTCATGGTTGGCTACGTGCTGCCATTATGCTCGCAGCTCCAATATTGGGTGCGATTAATTTATGGATGACGCCAGAAGGTAGTTATTGGGCGATCTCATTTTTAGACTTTGAACTGAGTGTATTGCGGGTTGATCGACTGGCCATATTGTTTGGCTATTTATTCCACCTCGCCGCCTTTATTGCCATAGTGTATTCATTACACCTACGAGATCGCATGCAACAAACGGCTAGTATGCTTTATGCGGGTAGTGCGTTGGGTGCGGTTTTTGCTGGAGATTTGTTAACGCTGTTCGTTTTTTGGGAGCTGTTGGCGATCACCTCAGTGTTCCTGATTTGGGCAAGGCGCACTAATCAGTCGTACCACGCAGGTATGCGCTATTTATTGTTTCAAGTGATTTCTGGATTGTTATTGTTAGGCGGTGTAATTGCCTTCGCTAACATGTCTGGCTCACTCCTTTTCGAAAATATCGGTTTGACCGGGGTACATGGTTGGTTGATCTTTATCGCTTTCGGCATTAAGTGTGGCTTTCCATTTTTGCATAATTGGCTAACAGATGGGTATCCTGAAGCCACACCAACAGGTACGGTTTTTCTGAGTGCGTTTACCACCAAAGTCGCAGTGTACGCTTTAGCTCGTGGGTATCCCGGTACAGAATTATTGGTTTACATCGGAGCAGCCATGACCTGTTTCCCGATTTTCTTTGCGGTGATTGAAAATGACTTACGTCGCGTGTTGGCCTACAGCCTAATCAACCAGCTTGGTTTTATGGTGGTGGGTATTGGAATCGGGACCGCCTTAGCAATTAATGGCGCAGTAGCTCACGCTTTTAACGATGTTATTTTCAAAGGTTTGTTGTTCATGTCGATGGGGGCTGTGCTGCACGTTACTGGCAAGATGAATGGCTCAGAGTTAGGAGGCTTGTACAAGACCATGCCCAAAACTACTATTTTGTGCATTATCGGCGCTGCATCGATCTCTGCATTCCCACTGTTTAGTGGTTTTGTTAGCAAGTCGATGATTATGAGTGCCGCATTGAATAATGATCATACTTGGGTGTGGCTAATGTTGCTGTTTGCTTCTGCGGGTGTATTCCATCATGCTGGCATTAAGATCCCATATTTTGCGTTCTTTGCCCATGATTCTGGTATCCGCGCTAAAGAACCGCCGCTTAATATGATATTGGCTATGACCATTGCTGCAACACTATGTATCACTATTGGTATTTTTCCTGAATATCTATACCAACTGTTGCCATATGAAATGGATTATAACCCTTACGATGCGACCCATGTCTTGGCACAGACACAATTGTTATTCTTCTCAGCATTGGCATTTGTGTGGCTGAACCTATACAAAATGTATCCGCCAGAATTACTCTCCGTGAATCTGGACGTGGACTGGATATATCGTCGTTTGATACCCCGTACGCTGCAACGTTTGGGGAATGCTAAGCAAGCATTGGTGCTGGCTGTTAGCCATTTAAGCGCGCAACATTTGCCGAAATTGACGAACTACATATCAAGACACTACGCCCCACAAGGTAGCTTGGCCAAAACATCCTCCACTGGTACAGCTGTTATGTGGATAGTGTTGATGTTAGTAGCCTATCTGCTAATTAAATAAGCGTCACGGTATCGCAATCTTCCTATGTGTAATACCTATGTGTAATACCTATGAGTGATATTACACATTAATTAAACTGGCTATTGCACTACGTTTACTACGTAACCTTAACGGTTTATACCAATCCGTAGTTGTCCTTACGGATTGGTATTGTTCATTAGAATCAAAACTCAACTCAGATTTTTATTTGTGCTGCTTTATCACCCTGACAACTGACTATGCAGCGCTTTCTTATAAGCTTCTATGCCGGGAACCAAAGCGGTCACACCTGTAGCACCAAGGATAATGAGGGACAAATTCAGCGAGTCTTGGGTAAATAAATTCTGGTTTAAGAACAAACCATACTCTGCGGTTAACCAACCTTCTAACCCCATCAATAAAAAAGTCACGACAATAAACGCTGTGATTAACGCCATAAAACTAATTACTAAGGCTTCTAAAATGACTAACGAAAGAATGAATATCGGAGATGCGCCTAAGATACGAAATACCGCAATTTCTTTTTGGCGTTCGTTCATGGTTGCGAGCAACATAGTGGCTAAACCAAAAAGCGAAGCCAATAACACTAAAAAGCCTATGACTTGCAGTAGGGTTTCAATATTACCCATCAAACTCCAAAGTTGTGTCATCGCCACGCCAGGTAAAACTGCCATCAATCTGTCGTCTTGGTAGGTATTGATGTGACGCTGTAAAGTGAAAGTAGCAAATCTATTATTCAACCCTAACAAGACAGCAGTTATTTTTTCAGTTGGGTGGTGATGAGAGTGGGGATCTTCAACTAGCTCTTTTAATTGTGCTGGTGGCAGATGAATTGCTTCTATCGCAGCTAGGTTAACATGTACGGTTTTATCTACCGGGGTGCCTGTCGCAGCAATAATGCCTGATACTGTAAAGGGCGCTTGTTCGTGATGCACAAAACTCGTGCTGCCGATACCGTGTGAAAGCACAAGTTTATCCCCTAACTTGTAGCCTAGAGTTTTGGCTACATCTGCCCCAATTACCGCTTCAAATGGGCTATCAAACACTTCACCTTGGGCCAAATCCAGGGCCTTTTTATTGGCATATTTAAAATATTGGAAGTAGTCGGAATTGGTGCCCATCACGCGAAAGCCATGATGGGAATCACCCAACGAAATTGGAATAGCCCAAGCCACAGATTTATTAGCTTTGAGCATAGTAAAACTGTCGTAGTTGATATTATTGGTAGGGCTACCCATTCTAAAAATAGAATACAAAAGTAAATTTAATTCACCACTAGGCGCTCCTACTATTAGGTCGACGCCAGAGATAGTTCGATTAAAACTTTCTTTCGCCTGCGAGCGAATGTGTTCAACACTTATCAAAACACTAATACTCACTACCAAGGATAAAAAAGTCAGCACTACGGTTTTGCGACGACTTATTAAACTGCGCCATATGATAGAAGTAAGCATTAACTTACCTCCTCTGTAGTTTGTGCATTGCAAATTGCAGTAATAGGGGTATGCAATGAAAAAAGTGGTTCCAGACTGGTATCGTGACTAACAAACACCATAGAGGTGTTGTGGGTTTGACACATTTCAAGTAGTAGGGTGACAAAGCCTTGTTTGGCATTATTATCTAGGGCAGATGTAGGCTCATCAATAAGTAATAATTTCGGTGAGTTAATAAAGGCTCGCATAATCGCCACTCTTTGTTGTTGCCCTACGCTTAAGCTTGCAACTGGCGTGTTTAAAATACTATTAGGTAATTTAAGTGCTGCCATCAATTGCAGTATAGGTTCAGACAACTTCTGTTTTGGGGACTTAGCTAGATATACGGCGAGCTCAATGTTTTTTGCCACGCTTAAATAAGGAATAAGATTAAACTGTTGAAATACCACACCAATATTTTCGGCTCTAAAGCGATCTCTGCGGCGATTCGAAAACTTGGTTATGTCATTGCCAAACAATTTAATACTACCTTGTTGCGGCGCTAAAATACCCGAGAGTAAATTTAGCAAAGTGGACTTGCCCGAACCAGAGTCACCGTATAGAAATACCTGCTGACCTACTTCTACTGTCCACTTGCTGAAACATAGGGGAGAGTCTTTCGAGTAGGAGTGTACTACTTGATTTAACTCAATTGCTGGTGTTGGTTGAGCCTGTGGATCTATTGGATTTTTATCTTTTATAGTCATAAATCAGATGAAGCTAGTACAGAATGTATTTGTTATGATATAACGTAATTATCATATAGCCGCTCACAATTGACAATCAATAATGAACACCAAAAAAGTACGTCGTTTACAACACTTTATCATTGTTCCATTAGCAATGCTTTGGTTTGCCTCTGTTAACCTTTTTGCAGCGGAGTCAAAAAATTATCAAGAAGTAGAATGGATTCAGTTAATGCCTCGGGATGATTTAGATGCCTTGCTTAACCCACCTGAATATTTGGCAAATGTGGTCGACGGAAGCGAACAAGATTCGGTTGATGCTTTGTCTGCTATTGAGGACCAAGACGATACAACACGGCGCTTTCAACAGGCACTCACGTCACAAAGAGTGATTCAAGATTTTGATGAAAAAGCGGTAAAAATACCTGGTTTTGTGGTGCCCTTAAGGTCTGATGAAAATCAACGAGTCACCGAGTTTTTTATTGTTCCGTATTTTGGTGCCTGTTTACATATGCCTCCACCACCTCCTAATCAAATGATTTATGGCAAAGTTGAAACGGGATTTGAATTGGCGCAACTCACTGAACCATTTTGGTTTAAAGGAGTGATCCATATCGAAACTACGAGTAACACAACAGGCACATCCGCATACGGTATGAGCTTAGATAAAATGTATCCTTACGAATAATATGATTGCCTCAATGAAAATTAAATTAGCAATGTTAATGTTGTCGCAGATATTTGTGACGTCGAGTTTTGCCTGTGATTTACATGGAGAAAACAATTTTGGCGTGTTTGGGCAATTTCACCCTCTGGCTAACCAGCATCGATTTGTTCCTCAATTGGCCGAACTAAACTTAAATCACGCCAAAGAGGTGAATATCAAGTCTAATATTGATGAACGAGTTAAAATTAGTTATTCCATTCCAGATCATTACAACGAAGCGCGGGTGTCCTATTCAGCCAGTGAAAATATCGTGATACACAACGAGCTATCGCACAGTCTTTCACTGTCAGGAAATTACAATTTGTCGTTCCGTGCTACTCAGCCAGGGGAACATTTTATATTCGTTAATATTGATGCCATTCAAAGTACAGTGCCTTATGTAAAAACTCAGCGGATACTGATTGTTTCCGATTAATTCTATTGCAATCGCGAATACAATATGAAATTTTGGGCTGCTAAAAAAACTAAAGTAATTGTCGGGCTTTTTCTGTGTCTTGGTTTAGGGATGTTGTTTGCTCGTTTGGGGTTGTATCTTTGGCCTAGTGTTAAACAAGTTTTCCTAGACAAACCATTCGTCTATTTTACCAGCAACGAAATCCTCGAAGAGGCGTATACTCAATCGGCTGTTATGCCGCTAGATTGGGCGATGTTATTGCCTCCCGAAGAGCAAGCAATCATTACGCATTATCAGACTCAAAATGCGCAAACAGTCAAAGAATTAAGCGCCCAAATACTGCGCTCTATTGAGGCATCCACCGATCCAAATTATCATGAAGCCTTAATCTCAACTAATACGGTTAAATCCTTTGAAAATAAGATGGTGTCACTGTCTGGTTTTGTGGTACCAGTAGAGTATTACGCTGATAAAAATATAAAAAGTCTATTTTTTGTGCCTTACTTTGGTGCTTGTTTACACTATCCACCACCACCACCGAATCAAATGCTATTTGCGCAAATAGACCAAGGGTTTAGTCAGTTCGATATCACTCAAGCCTATACGATTACTGGGAAAATCAGCGTAGGTCTATTCGAAGATCCAATGGGAACGTCTGCTTACCTACTTGAAGTAGTCTCAATACAGCCCTATTTCGGGCAACCTGATGATATTCGTCGTCATTAAAGCAAATGGTTGACGCAATATTTGTTGTTTGTAGCGTGTTGAATTACATCACACTACATGCATTTTAGGCTGCGCTCGCTAGACACGCATCGCAGATACATTGCAATTCCATTTGTGAATTCGTGAGTGTATACCCAGCATTGGAGACCTGCTCTTCGAGCTCTTCTACTATGCGTTTTGCGATGGCAATCTCTTTAACACTTTGACATTTTCCACATATTAAAAACTGTGGTATTTCATGGGCATGGTTGCAAGCTATGTGTGAACACGCCACATATTTGTTGGCTGAACTGAGCTTGTGTACAAGTTGTTCAGACTCTAAAAAGTCCAAAATTCGGTAGACTGACATCGGCTGAATGGTTTTTTCGGCGTTTTTATTATAAGCATCTGCTACCTCATAAGCAGATAAAGGGGTGCCCGCTACAATAAGAAGTTCCAAAATGCGACTTCGTTTTTCTGTCAAACGACCACCTGAGCGCGAGCATATATCTTGCGCTTTCCCCATGATTGTATTCAATTGTTGCGTTTTCACTGATTTTACTCCAAGACCTTATGGATTTTTGATTGTACTTTGTAATATTGATCCACTTACGTTTATTTACTTAAAAGAAAAGTAGACCATCAAGTAATAATCTGTTCACCACAGCCTTCGAAATCAAAGCTATGGATACCTAATTTCATGTTAACATTCAATTCGATGAATGGCTGCAAAACCTATGCAGTTTTGTTAGGCAATTCCCAGCCTAAGGGTTTGATGCGACTTCATCAAAAAATGGCTAAACTAGAATTTTTCTCCATAAATTATCATGTCGGGGGTGATCAAGGTACTAAACAAAGTCTATGGTCAGCACTAAGCGAGGTTCATCTGGGGTGTTAGCAGGTGAGCGATGCACTAAACCTCGGCCTTCATTGCCATCCCATGCTTCACCTTTTAATAGTGCTACATCAAATGGGGCAATATTTTGAATATTGCGTTGTTCACAATAGAGACCGGATTGATCATCAGGTTTACCATCATTACCCAAGCCTAATTTTTGGCGGTTAACTACATGATTGGGAAGCCATTGAGTGCCCTGATAGCCGTATAAAGTAGTGACCAATCGACACGGCACTCGGTCAACGTGAAAACGGGGACACATTGCCTGTTCAAGTTTGGTGAGCCGCAGTCCAACTTGAGATAAATCAAACAGACAGCAAAACATATCAACTAGCTCTGTGATATGTAGCGCTAATGTCTCGGAACCTTCGAAACGGGCTAAAAATTCTTTGATGTCTTCAGATGCAGAATTAACATTCACTTTTTTAACTATATTGATAACGCGATTATCGCGCAAAACACTGTGAATATTTGTTAGCAAATTGTCCCGCAAAGGGGGCTTCCAAATCACTATATTGTTTTGTTCGGCATAGATTTCGGTTAATACACTGGGGCAATGGGACTGCACCAGTGCTTGGATTTCTTCTTTCTTGATGGTCGGTAGTGTGTCTATCGAATGCTGTGTCATCAGCTTATTGCTCCCAAACTGGAAAAGGGTCAGCTAAGGTCTGCCAGTACTTTTTACCTTGGATGAGTTCATCATCATCTAACAAACATGCGTCGAGTTTTTGAGTCATCAATTCTTTATCTAGGTCTTGTCCAATGAAGACTAACTCTTGACGCATATCACCGAAGGGTTCTTGCCATAGGTGCTCAATAGACTGCAGCGATTCTTGATCCGTTGGCCATTGTTCCGGTGGTACAGACTTCCAAAATAAACCTGCAAATCCATAACGAGCGATGCCGCCTGCCTGATTCCATTGCCCCGCAAATTCTGGGCGACTGGCTAACCAAAAGTAGCCTTTTGAACGCAGTAATTTGCCAAGCCCATCAGTACTATGTAGAAATTGATAAAATTTTTCGGGATGAAACGGACGCCTAGCGGAATAACTGAAGCTACTGATCCCATATTCTTGAGTTTCAGGAATATGTTCTCCTCGCAATTCTTGGAGCCATCCTGGGGCTTTTTCAGCTTTTTCGAAATCAAATAACCCAGTGCCGAGTATTTCACTTACATCAACTCGACCGTCTTTAATTGTTATGATACGCGCCTGTGTATTTAGCGTGCTTAGGATAGCAGTGAGTCTTGCTATGCTGGCATTATCGACCAAGTCTGTTTTACTAATTAAAATAACATCGGCAAACTCCACTTGATCGATCAACAGATCAGCGACACTACGTTCGTCTTCTTCGCCAAGATGTTCATCGGTGTCTTGCAAATATTTGGCTTGGTCGTAATCGTTGAGAAAGTTCACCGCGTCAACCACAGTTACCATAGTGTCGAGATTTGCCACATCCGACAAAGTTACGCCGTCCTCGTCTGCAAAAGTGAAGGTTTCAGCTACAGGCAAGGGTTCTGATATGCCAGTTGATTCAATCAGCAAATAGTCAAATTTACCTGTTGCTGCTAGCTTATTTACTTCTATTAGAAGGTCTTCTCGTAAGGTGCAGCAAATACAGCCATTACTCATCTCAACGAGTTTCTCGTCACTGTGATTCAGTGATACATCGTTTTTCAGTGTCGAAGCATCAATGTTTATTTCACTCATGTCATTGACAATTACCGCAACTTTTTTCCCTTGGCGATTATTTAATATGTGACTGAGTACTGTGGTTTTTCCCGCTCCCAGAAAACCCGACAACACAGTGACCGGTAATTTTAGATTCTTCATGGTCGAGTTAATCCTGATTGTGAGGCTTGGAGCATTTTTCTTGGCGCCTTAATTGATAGTTACGTATGTGTCCGAATGCGATGATGCTTGAACCGAGTACCGTTAAGAGAACCTCGCCATTTTCACCAAGCAGTTCATGCCCCCAAAACGCAGTGAAAATAAGCAGTAGCAATCCCACTGCTCCTATCAGAAACACGCGGCGACTTTTATGGTGGACATATCCAATCAATAGTGCAGCAAGGCTAATTGGAACCACTGCGTACAATAGCCATCTGTGAAACAGCTCATCGTTCAAGGCAAATAAGCCAGATAAAGGAGGAATAAAAATCAACAGTATTGGGAGCAAAAGGCAGTGAATTACACATAAAAACGAAAGGCCGATCGCTGTTTTGTCGCTGATTTGTTGGAACTTAGTCATGGATATCTCCGGGTGAGTTGGATTCTAAATTTT
Source organism: Paraglaciecola sp. (assembly GCF_039964565.1). Lineage (GTDB taxonomy): Bacteria > Pseudomonadota > Gammaproteobacteria > Enterobacterales > Alteromonadaceae > Paraglaciecola. The sequence goes on along the minus strand of NZ_JBDVXF010000016.1, from coordinate 26,415 downwards.
GCTGGCAGATGTTGCATAAGCTACTCAGCTCCATTTGAGACCCCGCAGATACAAAACCGGCTTCGTCGACTTGCTGTGAAAATGCGGTAATAAATTCTGTAGCGATTTCAAGGTCCTTTATGCAGTGGCAGGATCTACAAACTAGAAAAAAAGGCGTTGTGTGATGACATGCGCCGATGCTGTGATTGCAAACAATATATTTGTTAATCGAGCGCAAACGATGTACCAATCGAATGGATTCTAAAAAATCTAATATTCGATAAACTGACATCGTTTTGATTGGCGAATCAATTAGAAGGTTATAATGTTCTGTCAGTTCATAGGCCGACACTGGTGTATTTAATTCATATAACACTTCTAAAACATGCTGCCGAGTTTCGGTTAAACGATTACCGGTTTTATCGCAGATACTCCTAGCTACTTTGACCATATCCTTAGCGGCTGCAGTGCTCATCATAACCACGCCACTACTGGGTCATCATGGTTCAAAACAGTTAAACCTTGGCCTTTATCGAGAATCCATTGGGCTTCAATACTCGTTAACGAGTTTATCCATGTAAACAAAGTCACCGACATTTGCGTTACCTTTGATTGGCATGAATAAATGTATTCCACTTCAATATCACCATGCTGATGACTCGAATGTTCTTCTTCACTATGGTGTTCATTTTCGGCATCGTGTTCATTGTCATCATGGGACTCATGTTCTGTGAGTGAGTTTTCGGTGTGTGTCAAAGTACAATCGCCATTCAGTTCAAGTACAGATGTGTGGTTCATGAACTTGGTGGTTATTTCACTCACCAACTTATGCTGTTCTTGAGTCTCAGGCTTATGTTCAAATCCCAGGACATTAATAGCCGGTAAAACAAACTGAACGTGCCAAGTATTGTCTTGTTGGGCTATCAACATTTTTCCTTGTCCATGTACATGTTGCTGCGCCACCGTTGGAAATGCTAAAGCAAACAATGTCACCGATAACACGGTGTATTTATTCATAAATTAAGCTCCTATTTACTGTCACTCTGGATTGCCATGGAATTAAATATGATATAACATAACTTAAAACTAGTAATGATACAATATAACATAACACTGGAGATTGAAATGTATAAGATATCAAGAGTAGCAGCACTTATTGGTGCACTCTTACCGGCTAGCGTCATAGCCCAATCAATTGAAGGAACAGTCAAAAACAGTGATGGAGAAGCTGTTGTAGGGGCGTTAATTCGGATTGAAGGTAGCAATAGTAAAACCGTTACCGATCAAACAGGACATTTTGTCATTGATAACTTAAGTGCTGGCAAAAAAGAACTTCATCTTGCGGTACCTGGATATGCTCACCTTCACCAAGATATTCAATTATATCAAGATGATATAAAAACTCTGAACTTAACATTATCTCGGTCACCGATTGAAGTGATTGATATTGTATCTACACCCATTCATATGTCGGTTATGGAATCGGCAGCGCCTGTAAATGTCATCGCCGGTGAAACATTACGTCGACAACAAGCCGCTACGTTAGGGGACTCTCTAGAAAAACTTCCCGGTGTACAAACAAATTTCCATGGCAATGTGGCCAGTACGCCAATCATTCGAGGGCTAAGTGGTCCTAGAGTACTCATTGCCCAAAATGGTTTAGATGTGAGTGATGTTTCTAGAGTAGGGCCAGATCATTCTGTTGCCGCAGAATCATCCACCTCACAACAAATTGAAGTGTTACGTGGTCCCGCCACTTTATTCTATGGAAGCGGCGCAATTGGTGGTGTAGTGAATGTTGTAGATGGTCGAGTACCTACCGATAGCACCACCCGAGGTGAGTGGTTACTTGAGAACAGTTCGGTTAATGACCAAAAGTTGGGATCATTTAACGTGACGACTGGCTCCGAGTCATTTGGATTTTATGCTGACGGTTATTGGCGTGAGTCAGATGATTATGAAGTGCCAGTGGATCCTGAATCAGACCATGATGAACATGACGATGAACACGAAGAGCATGATTTTGTTGTTGAAAACAGTGCTGAAGAATCAAGCGGTTTTACCCTTGGCGGAAGTTATTTGTTTGATAAAGGTTATGTGGGTGTTTCGGTAGAACAATTTAATCGTGAGTATGGTATTCCCGGGCATTCTCATGGGGATGAAGAAGAACACGACCATGAAGATGAAGCGGAAGAAAGTGTATTTGCCGACCTAGAGCAAACTAAAGTCCAACTATTAGCCGAGTATAATCTTGATAATGATTGGGTAAAGCGAATTAATTTGCGTAGCGGCTTTACTGACTATGAACATGCAGAAATAGAAGCCGGTGAAACAGGGACATTATTCGAAAACGAAACCCAAGAGCTGAAGCTCGATCTTATTCATAGTTCTTTTGCAGACTGGAACGGTGGAGTCAGTTTTCACTATAAAAATAGTGAAGTAGCAGCTCAGGGAGAAGAAGCTTTTACCCCTCCTTCAAAAGCGCAATCAATTGCATTGGCGCTAATGGAAGAAAAACACATGGGCGACGTTTTATTGCAATTCGGATTGCGAGTCGAGCGAGTCACCTTAGAAGCCAATGATGTGTTGCTGCCAACTCTAGAAGCACATGATCACGAAGTTGAAGAGGCCGATGATGACCATGATCACGACCATGAAGATGAGCATGATCACGATGAAGAAACAAACATTACCCGAGTATTTGCAGCAGACCATGAATTTACTCCTGTCAGTGTATCAGCAGGGCTAGTTTGGGAATTTACCGAAGGTTATAACCTTGGCGTGTCGATCTCACGATCACAACGCGCTCCTTCTGCATCAGAGTTATTATCTTTTGGTCCTCATATTGGAACCGGTAGTTATGAAGTCGGTGCTTTGTTTGCGCTGCATCAAGAAGACGATGAAACTCACATAGGTTTATCAGAACAAACAATAGATCTAGAAACCGCCAACAATATTGATTTGACCTTACGTAAAAGCCAAGGTGATTTAGCGTTCGTTTTTAACGTTTTTTATAACCAAGTAGATAATTATTACTATCAAACAGCTACAGGTTTATTCGCCGAAAGTGGCCACGATCATGACCATGGTGCTGAAGAAGAAGCCGAAACTGATGAACACAGTGATGAGTTACCTGTGTATATTTTCCAAACTGACGATGTAATTTTACATGGCTTTGAAGCCCAGGTCGCTTGGCAGGCAACCAATGAATTCAAAGCTACTGTTTTCTCCGATTTGGTTCGTGCTCGTCTAAAAGATGGCGGTAACTTGCCGCGCACACCACCTATTCGTTTGGGTACCCAATTGAGTTACGAAAATCAAAACTTAAGTGCCCACTTAGATATCACGCGTTATCAAGAGCAAGACAAAATCACTGCAGCTGAAACTGTGACTGACGGTTACACCATGGTTGATGCCAGTATTTCCTATGACATTCCTATCGTCAATCAAGACATAGCCGTATATCTCCAAGGGAATAACCTAACTGACACTGAAGCCCGAGTGCATACCTCTTTTATTAAAGATGTAGCCCCTCGACCTGGACGTAATATTTCGGTGGGCGTACGCGGCTACTTTTAGTTTGGCATTGCACATATAGAACAATATTTACTGAATAAAGGAACACACTATGAAAAAATCATTTCAGCTTAATTTATTAACAGTCACAATCAGTAGTTTACTACTTTACGGTTGTGGCGATGCCGAAACCACCATTATTGAAAAAGACCCAATAGTGGTAATTGATGAAGACGACGATCATGATCACGACGACGATGATCATTCTGATGACGAGTTCATCATTGAATCTATGGGGCGTCTTGCCATATTGTCTGGCGATAGCAATGAAGCCGCGATAGTTGACTTAGATGACAGTGAACTTCTGGACACCTTCACATTAATTCATGATTCAAACTCGCTAACAGCGTCTGCTGATTTCCGTTTTGCTATAGTGGCGAGTCGCAGCAATGATTATGTTGGTTTTATTGATGGTGGCATGTGGCGCGAAGATCATGTTGCGCATCTGCACGATTACGAGCAAGCACCTGAGATGAATCACCTTGAATTAACGGGTAGTCGTCCAACGCATATCATTAAGCACGATGGACACACAGCGGTGTTTTATGATGGTGATGCAGATTCAAGTACTCCTGCTGCCGTGCAAGTACTCACAGATACTGATATCAGCACTGAAATTACCGATATTCCTACTTTGAACTACACCATGAATATGCATGGTGTTGCTGAGCCAATGGGCGAGTATTTGTTGTCCACAGTAAGACGAGATGACGCAGAAAGTACCTCAGCAGCAAAAATATTGCCTGACCAAGTAGCCGTTTATCATCTACATGATGACGAATATGAACAAGAGCAAGTGTTAGATGTGTTGTGTCCTGACTTGCATGGTGCGGCGCAAAACGGTCATTATGTCATGTTCGGTTGTGCAGACGGAATATTGGCTGCCCATGCTCATGATGACGAATACGAAGCTGAAAAAATCCTTAATATTGCAAGTTTAGATGGCTTACGAATAGGCAGTATTTATGGACATGAAGAAAATGAAACCTTTATTGGTGTTGCCTCTGGACATGAAGCGGGTGAAGCAATACTGATTAAAATTGATCCAGAAAACTCTGAGATGGAAACACTAGAGTGGCAACCTGAAATTGATGCTAGTCCAGTGTCTTATGCATTTGCATACGAAGGAGAAGCCTTCCTTGTTTTAGACAGTAAAGGTTTTTTAAATATCTTAACTGCCCATGATCATGATGGTGAAGTTCATTGGGAACTAGCAGGAAGTGTAGATATATCTGAAGAAGATATTACAACTATGCCAGAAGGCATGTCATTTAGCATGACAGTTGCGCAAAATGGTCACTATGTTTATGTGTCTGATCCTATCGCTCAACATGTACTGCAAGTGCATATAGAAGACATGGAAATCGAAGGTGATGTTGAGCTGGAATTTGCACCTGCAAGTATTACCTGGTTAGGTATAGCTGAAGAAGGGCACGAAGAAGATCACGATCACTAAGCTGCCCGACACTATTGGAGTTGCACTCAATGGGTCAACGAAACAGCCTAATGAGCTTAGACATACTTGAGAATTAGGGTGATTGAGAACGGTCTACAAAGGTTCAATTCCAAAAATAAAAAATGGTATAACACTGGAGTAATCGTGGATGCGCAAAGTATCCACGATCTTTTTATAGTTGGGTTTTCACTAGGTAAAAAGTAATGATAAAAAACGCAAAATTATTGGCACTTTACGTGTGTGCAAATCTATTACTAGGGTGCACAACAACAGCCACTCCAAATAGTGACAACTCGCAACTTACCCCGTTATCATCAGTTGAGCTAAAAACATCATTCCAATCCATAATGGACACATTAAAAGTTGCCACTTGGAATGTAGAGCATTTAGCCTATCCAATCGAAACTGGTTGTAGACCAAGAAGCCCAGAAGAAGTTGAAAAACTCAAAGCTTATGCACAGTCTTTAGATGCTGACATTATTGGATTACAAGAAGTCGACTCTGCCGAAGCTGTATCTGAAATATTTCCTAGTGATGATTGGCAAATAATCATGTCGCCACGTCAAGACAGTCGCTCATATAACTGTAGAGAGTCGGGCAACCAATCGACTCAACAAAAAGTCGCTTTTGTGGTGAAAAAGCCAATACAAGTCGAAAGTGTTCAAGCCCTCGAAGACCTTGGATTAGATTCACCAGGCTTACGTTATGGGCTTGAAATACAAGTGATGACTGACGTTGGTGTCGTTTCACTGCTCAACGTGCATTTAAAAAGTGGTTGTTTTGTTGATAATTACCGCCGTGGCGAAAAAGAAGCCTGCAGCGTTTTAGCTAAACAAGCGCCTATTCTTGATAACTGGATAGAACAAAAAGAGCAGCTAGGCTTACCCTACCTTGTATTAGGTGATTTTAACCATCGGTTAACCGCGCCTTATAATCAACTGACCCAAGAGATTATGAGTAGTGAAAATGGTAAGCAACGCTCAATCGTTAATACTGGAGCACATTTAATTGGATGTCATCCATATTATCCGGCACCTATAGACCAAATTTTTATCGGTCAGTTTGAAAGTTCATCTATTGCGTATCAGGCAACAGTACATCATTTTGACGACATGCAAGTAGATTCGATGTTAAGTGATCATTGTGCCTTATCTGCCACACTATCCAAAAAACAGTTACCTGTAACGAATTCAGTGAAATGGCTAACCAAAAGTAAAGAATACTCATTAATTACTCAAAGCATATACAAGCAAGCAGAAGCACGTTTGTCAGCGTTAACATTACCTAATAAGCCATGGGCAGTGGTCATGGATGTTGACGAAACTGTACTAGATAACAGCCCATATCAACTTATGTTGGACCAATCAGGAGCCGCTTATACCCAGCAAACTTGGAAAGACTGGGTTGAGTTGCAGCAGGCGTCGCTTGTGCCCGGCGCAGAGGGATTTATAAAAAAAGTATTTTCATTGGGAGGAAAAGTCGCATTAATCACCAATAGAGATAAAGAGCTTGATAACGCTACTTGGCGTAATTTATCAAAACTACTACCTATTACCCCAACCAATACTTGCCTAACAGGCAGAACTTTAATTGATAAAAAGGCCGTAAATGGTCAAGACATAGTTAACGACAAAGATCTGCGCCGCCAACAACTTAGAGATGGAAGCATCGATTGTTTTTCGAGTCGTAACGATTCAGCGATATGGCAATCCGGTCATAATATTATCATGCAAATCGGTGACAATATCGAAGATGTGAATGGTGTGACCCAACATAACGCTGACATCGATGAATTAATCGAGCGTTCAAACAACAATATATTTATTTTACCCAATCCCATGTACGGATCTTGGTAAAACGAGTTGGAGAAAAGTCAATATGGTGACTCGTAGGCAGTTTAATCAGGGATTAATAACAATAGCGCTTAGCGGCCTTGCCTCACATTTAAAGGCGGCTGACGTGTTAACTAGATCTGCTGCAAGCAGTCAAGGTAAACAACTTGGGAAGTTGTTAGCTGATCCTGAGGGAGTACTCGATTTACCTGAAGGTTTTAATTATCAGATAATTTCAAAGTTAGGCGATCTTATGAATGATGGCATGGAAGTGCCAGACCGTGCAGATGGAATGGGGTGTTTTGCCTTAGATGATGAACGTGTTGTGTTGGTTAGAAACCATGAAATATCGCCTTCAAACTCATCTTCAGAACCTGATAATAAACACGCGGCCATTGCAGCCAAGGCTTATGATACTGATAACACAGGACAAGCCCTGCCTGGTGGCACCAGCAATATTGTTTATAATTTAAAAACTAAGCAGGTCGAACATCAGTGCATGACCCTAATTGGCACGATTAGAAACTGTTGCGGAGGGGTGACTCCTTGGGGGAGTTGGTTGAGCTGTGAAGAGTCAGTGGCAAAGGCGTCTGATAAACTGAGTAAAGACCATGGCTATGTATTTGAAGTGCCTGCTCAGGCAAAAAATTTGGTTGAAGCGCTGCCCATAAAAGCTATGGGTAGATTTAATCATGAAGCGGCCTGTGTAGACCCAGCTACTGGCACGGTATATTTAACCGAAGATAGACAAGACAGTTTGTTGTATCGCTTTGTTCCCCACAAGCAAGGAGACCTTCACGCTGGTGGAAAATTACAAGCGTTAATGGTTTCGGACAAACCACAATTCGACACTCGAAACTTTGCATTGCCTTTTATGCAACAAGAGCAAGGTTATCGCTGTCAGTGGCTTGATTTAGATGATGTTGACAGCCCAGAAGATGATTTACGCCTTCGAGGTTTCGCAAAAGGTGCAGCGCGGTTTGCTCGTGGAGAAGGTATTCATTTTGGTGTCAACGAAATGTATTTTTGTTGCACTAGTGGTGGCAAACAACAATTTGGTCAAATAATGAAATACACTCCTACGCCGCTTAATAGTCAGCAAAAAGCAGCTGAGCAAGAAGGAGTACTCACACTCTTTGTAGAAAGCAAAGATAAAACTAGTTTTAACTATGGTGACAATCTTGCCTTCGCTCCTAATGGACACCTACTCGTATGTGAAGATCAATACACTGATACAGTGAACAACCACCTTAGAGGCGTGACACCGCAGGGCGACATCTATGACTTTGCAAAAGTGCATTGGCAAACTGAACCTGCAGGCGCGTGTTTTTCACCCGATGGAAAAGTGTTATTTGTTAACTTATATTCTCCAACCGCAACCTTAGCCATTACTGGCCCCTGGAGCCACATCTATGCAAAAAATTGAACAAGTGCCTACCAATATCATTACCGGTGCATTAGGGGTAGGTAAAACTACCTTGATTCAATCTCTGTTAAAGCAAAAACCTAGTCATGAAAGGTGGGCAATTTTAGTCAATGAATTTGGAGAAATTGGCGTAGATGGTGCGTTGTTAACAGCGCCAGATAAGGATGGAATATACATTAAAGAAGTGCCAGGTGGATGTATGTGTTGTACTTCGGGCTTACCCATGCAAATAGCCCTAAATTTTTTATTGGCAAGAGCTAAGCCCCATAGATTGTTAATCGAACCCACTGGGCTAGGCCATCCTAAGGAAGTATTGCAAACCTTAAGTGAAGAACATTACAAAGAAGTCTTAGATATTCGCGCTACTTTGACGTTAATTGATATTCGTAAACTTTCAGACAACCGCTGGCGAACTCATCAACCATTTCAAGAACAAATGGAAATCGCAGACCATATAGTTGTGACTAAGTCAGACTTGTATCAAGAAGATTTAAGCCCACAACTTACGGATTATTTAGCTGAACTTGGTATCGCGGATTTACCAATCAGTTATGCGCAAACCGGCAAAGTTGACCCGCAAATTTTGCTAGAAAAATCAAAATATCAACTGCCGAGCAATTATCATATGCACTCACACTCTGTCATTACTGACCCAATGCAAACTATCAATCCACCTGCGACTGGCTCCATTAAAGTTGAAAACAGCGCCGAAGGCTTTTATTCCTATGGCTGGATATGTGCACCCACAAAAATTTTCGACTTTAAGTCTGTTATGGACACATTTACACCACTTTCCATAGAACGTTTGAAAGGCGTATTGATAACGGAACAAGGTGTACTGGCCTGTAATTTAAGTGATGGTTGTTTATCTGTGAGTATGACAGGATTAGAAGAAGCCGCGGATTCTCGCTTAGAGATTATTAGCCAAGATAAAGAGCTTGCCGAACAAAGCTGTAAAATCATTGAAGCCGCGTTTGATTTAGTCTCGCAGTGAATCAATCGAATACGTTAACCTTTAGTTGATGTTGTTCACATCTTAATCTGCAATTTTGAATTGATAGATGTCAGCTTACTTCGGTCAGTCGCCTTTATATTCACCCATGCGGAATATCTGTATCCTGGTTAACACTACAATTTTGGCGTATTGAGGTTGAATTAGGGGAATATCTATCTCATCAGCCATCTCAATTATCGCTGTCAGGTTTATTTACACATTTTGAAGTAATTAGATTTTTGTTTTCATGTAACCACATCCAGCTTACGTTTCTAGAATTTGGCATATTATTTGCTGCTTCTATGAAGTTTATTAAAACAAACGAATGGAAGGATGACATGGTCAATCTACATGGTTTCAAGGTACTGATTTTTCTTGTTTTGACTTTGGCAAGTCACTTAACTCTGGCTGGGCTAATTAAGTATGAAGTTACGGGAACTGACCTATCCGGAGGTAAATCTTCTGGTTACTATCTTTTTGAAAACGCCGAATCAGTCATTACTAATGGTGGTTCTTTATCTACTTATCTCAGTGGATGGAGTTTTGAATGGACTGACGGCTTGGCTACTTATGGCCTAGATGATAAAACGTCGACAGCTATTTCTTTTACTTTTGATGTCCTTGCTGGCGGTGATATCAGGTTCGTAACGTCATGCTTCGTATCGACAAGGTCAGCTTGCTCCTTACAAGGGCATGCCGTTTTTATCGGTAATTGGAGTCACTCAACACTCAACAATTGGCAAGGTAGTACTTCGACTTCTTCTTTAGTTGGCATAGATAGGAATAACACTCAATTACGTTTTTCAGGTCCTACTCCAGTTCCTGTTCCTGCCACTCTCACTCTATTTTGTTTGGGTCTCGCCGGTCTTTTCTGGTTAAAACGCAACAAACAAATCATAGACACATCAAGTTAGAGCAGCCTGCCTAGTGTTTTACCAAGCCACCCATAATAAGATTTTGAGTCTACCTGAACTCAGATTCTAATTGGAAGTGCACCACCTAGTTCATCATAAACTTCATTTGGAGTTTTGACGCCTAGGCATTTTCTTGGTCGATCATTGAGCAATTTTTCTACTTTTTTAAGTTTGTGTTGAGTCAAATTGTTACGGGTGGCTTGGTAAAATTTTTTAAAGCTTAATTTAACTGCGCTATAGTCAAAACGAATTTCATAAAAAGATCGATAAATATATAAATTTGATGATGAATATATCTATATATTCGGCATTGTTGGGCTTTACGACGAACATTAAAAAATAGTTTGAAAATAGTCTGACTACCATTAAGAGTATTTCTTTGCTCTACTCTGGAAAGTTTAGCTTAAACACTCACCTAATCCCTTGAGTTTTAAGGTTGACAACAAAGCCTGATAACCGCATATTCTATTGATCAGTAAGATGTTTTCTTATTATTAGAATGATTTCTTTTTCTACCTTAAGGGAATAATCGAAACAAAACATGGGATGTTTTATTCTTCTCAGTAATTTAAAAAAAACAGGATTGCTTCTATATGATAAGAGGTGATGTTTACCTGTTTGCCAGCCTGTTATTATAGGTAAGCACTTTTCGAAAAGTACAAGGCTCGAATCGAGAAGTCGCTAGCAACGAGTCTTTTCTGCCTTGTAAATACATAATGAGACTTTCTTAGAAAACGGAAGGCGAATAGCTTATTAGGCACCTAGTCATCAAAAAAGACAAATAGAACATGATTGAAAAAAATGAAAGTAAGGCCCGACAGCCCAAACGGCTCAAGCTGCTGGATATTGCCGCTGAATCTATTAACCGCCATGGCCTAACATCTACATCACTTTCTCAAGTTGCCAAGGCAGCAGGGGTTTCCCGAGCAGCGTTGTACTATTATTTCGAGGATCAACAAGACCTCGTTTGCCAGTGTTATATACGTTCTTGCGAGCTCATGTCGAGTTGCTTAGATCAGGCCGAGAGTGAAAATCTGGGCGCACTAGAAACGATTTTTTCTTTTACCGATAGGTTATTGCTCTCCGATATTCCAGAAATTGCGGCATTGAGCGATGTTGCCTACCTTAAACCAGAGTGGCAGACAGTTGTAAAAGAAATGTTTGTCACGCTGCGCGATCGGATTGCCGATATTTTGTCTAATGGAATTGAATCTGGAGAGCTACGCCCATGTGTTCCTAATGTGGCTGCCGCAGCGACCATCGGTATGGTTGAGTGGCTACCTATGGCGAGTCGCTGGCCGACCCTTGGTCTGGTGAGTAAATATGACTTGATCCATGCTCTCAAAACGATCATTCGAGTCGGTGTGGCCGCTGATCGTGAGGCACCGGCCAATTACGACATATTAGCGCCCTTGCCTTTGATGATCCCAGCTGTGAAAATTTTCGATACCGATGTGCTTGCGTCTGCGCGGCGAGAAGCCATATTGGCAAAAGCCTCATGGCTATTTAATTTGAAGGGTATCGACAGTACCTCACTCGATGAAATTGCAGATCAACTTGGTGTGACTCGCAAAGTTATTTATCACAATGTAGGTGATAAGCCGACGCTGGTAGGAGAATGTTACCGCCGTTCGTTCAAACTCTATGAACAAATTGCTCAACGGTTAACAGCCATTGATGGCCCGAAAATTAATATGGTTGCAGCCACCGCTTACGCAAATGCAGAAGCTACCTTGCGAACGGATATTGCACCACTTGAACCACTAGCCGGTTTTGAAGTGGTACCGGATGAAGTAAAAGACGAAATCAGCATTACTACCGCTCGCCTTATTAATACCTATTTAGGGATTTACGAACAAGGTCAAGCAGAAGGATCTATTCGCAATTTAAATTCACGGTCAATTTTAAGTATGCGGCCCGGCACACACGAATGGTTGCGTATATGGATAGATACTTTCAGCGAAGAAGATATTTCAAAAGCACCAAGAGAAATTGCCGAAATAACGCGCATTGGTTTAAAAGCGATTTAAGTACTTAACTGTTTTTGAGTTTTAATACCAATCCGTAATGATAACCGCTCAATCGGCGAGAGTTATCAATACGGATTGGTATAAGATCTAACATTTTCAGTCTACTGTACAAAGTAAAAAAGGCGCAGCAAAACAGGGCGCCTGTTTTACTATGTAAAAGGGGCCATCGCTTTTATTTTTCTATATCGTGAATAGCTTTATCAAGGAGCATATTAAATTCCTGAGGTTTTTCTAACATAGGAAAGTGACCTGTTTCCGCTATATACACCAGTCGATAATTTTTAATTGTTTCTTTATTTCCAGTTTCATTCGTGGGCCGTTGTTTAGCATTAATTGATATGACAGGAATAGTGATATCTTTAAATACTGATGCGGAGTCACCCGTGATAAATTGCTGCATAAAATGACTAATGGCACTGACTGCAACCGATTTAGGCGCAGAAGTCATATCATGACTAATCCATCGTTTAAGACCTTCATTGGTTTTTTCCGAAAATAGTCTCGCAACAAATACCCCCATCGTTTTTTTATAATTAGCTGAAAATGGTGTTAATAAAGCGTCGATGGCTTTCTGTGGCCGTTTAGATGACACATCATGGAAGGTATCAATGCCAATAATGCCTTTCACTCGATTAGGTATGTATTGAACAGCGGTAGCTACAATCGAGCCGCCCATAGAGTGGCCAATTAAGATAACGTTATTGAGATCTTCTCTTTCTATAACAGCTCGTATATCTTTTGCAAAAGAGTTAATTGTGTAGTCTTTTCTGTTCGAGGATGAATTACCGTGTCCGGCTAAATCAATGGTAATAATTTTATAATCTTTGCCGAATGGTGCTAATTGCTTCATCCAATAACGGCTATCACTACTCCAACCGTGTATGAATACTAATGTCGTGTCTCCAGAGCCATATACACTATAGGCAATGGTTTCTGCATCATAAGAGAGTGCAAGGTCGTGTTTTATTACATTGCCCTTACTGCCGACTGCGTTAAAAATACATAAAACACACAATACTAAGAGTAAATAACGTTTCATAATGCCTCCAAAATTACATAACAATTTTCACTAAGCACTAACGTCGATAAACGCGCTATCGTGTTAAGCCATAAAAATGCCCGACCTCACAAATTGTAAGATAGGGCAAGTAGTCAAATACTAGAAGTGTGGGATTGCTATAGACTAGAATCTATAGCGTAGTTCAGCACCAAAGGTACGTGGATCGCTATACTCGGCCATGACGCCAGCCAAAATATTACCGGCCTTTACCTTTGTCAGTTGTAAGTCGTCTTCAAGGTTGTTGGCGAATAAACTAAGCTCTAAGCCTTCTAACGAACCTGCTTCAAACAAGTAACTGGCCCGAATATTGGTTTTGCCATACGATCCCTGCTCAGCATAGTCTGAGTTATCAATATCCAAATAGTACGAACTTGAGAAAGCATGATCGAAACTTAGCGTGACCAGCCCATCGCCAACAGATAATTCATACAAAGCAGAAATATTGCCCGAGTATTCCGCTTGGGATGGTAATCGATTTCCTTCAAGGTTAGTGACACCAGTAGGGCCAAAGGTATTAGGTGCGAAGTATTCACCAAATTCTGAATCAGCCCAAGCCACATTGGTCTTTAAGGTAAGACCATCCATTGGTATAAGCCTAAATTCAAACTCTAGTCCTGTCACTTCAGCATCAGCAGCATTGGTGGTGACCGATGATATCCCAACGATTGAATTCGCCTGAAACCCTTCAAAGTCATAGTAATAGGCATTGACATTCGCTTGAAAATGTCCTTCTAGCCAGTCGCTTTTTAGGCCTGTTTCGTAGGATAAAAGGGTTTCAGGATCATAAATTTGACCGATTTGATTGACATTGACACCGCCTGCTTTGAAACCTTTACTCACCGATGCATAAATCATCATATCGTCATTAAGGTTGTAGTCTATACTGGCTTTTGGTGATACCTCGGTATAACTAAGATTATCGGTACCCTCCGCAGGCGCACCAAAACCTGCCACAGTCTGATAAACCGTTTTTTCTTCATCGGTGTAGCGTAGTCCAGCGGTTAAACGCAGGCTGTCACTAACATGGTAAGTGGCTTGACCGAAAACAGCTAAAGACTCTGTCTCTTGATTATAATTGAACACTGGAGCAGCTTGCGCAGGCCCCAAATCTGGGAAAAAACCAATAAGCGTTATTTCTTGCTTCGCCTCAAGCGTATCGTCCAAGTACCAAGTGCCAACAACCCAATCTAGATTGTCATCATCACCCGATAAGGTAAATTCCTGTGTCCACGCTTCAGAATCATCATCTACTGACTGAGTAGCATAAGCCCCTGAGGTGCCATCATTGTCCGAAATCCCCAGCGTAACATGCTCTTGGTAGGCTGTAACAGACTTTAATACAGCCCAATCCATGTCATAGCTGGCAGTTAAACTGAACACTTTATCTTCAAACGAAAGCCGCGAGCGTTGGTCATTGCGAATGTTTAGCTTGTCATCGGAGCTTTGTCCAGCGGTATAACCGGCAGGAAGAAACGGGGGGTTGGGTGCGATGTCCGAAATTGGGTTAACTATTGCGCCTTGCGTGCTTAAATATTGATTAAACATTGCTCCGACTTCATCCTCAGAAACGTTAACGCGGAACACAACATCCAGCTCGTCTGTGGCCATCCAATTAAACACAGCTCGTGCAGATTTATGTTCTTCAGGGTCTGCCATCTCATCTAAAGTAATATTTTTAACATGACCATCATTTTCATCAAACTCTAGCCCAAAGCGAGCACTTAATGTTTCGCTTATTGGAGTTGAAAACACGCCACGTACTCGTTTACGGCCAGCATTACCTTGCAGCGTGGAGACCTCGCCACTTAATTCATCATCTGGTTGTTTTGTCCAAATATTGATGGTTCCCCCGGTCGCATTTCGACCATACAGCGTACCTTGAGGACCACGTAACACTTCAATTTGCTGGAGATCGGCAAAAACGGTGCCCTGTAACGTCGTTCTAGTCATATAAACACCATCGACATTCACAGGGACGCCAGACTCAGCCGCAGCCGTTGCCAGTCCACTTCCTATCCCGCGAATAGAGATATTGGATCGCGTATTGGTCGTACTAACCACTAGCCCCGGAACCTGACCTTCAAGCTTACCCACTGAGTCGAGATCCCCCCTTTCAATGCTACCTTTATTGAAGGCAGAGATCGCCAACGGTACATCTTGTAAAGCCTGATCACGACGTTGAGCGGTGACAATAATTGTTTCAAACTCTGCGTTATCTGGACTATCAGGGCTTTCTACTTCTTGAGCACTGACCGACATTGCCATTGGCAGGGTACATGCAGCGACAGAAAAATAGGTCTTTATGTTCATGGCTTACAACCTCATTTATTATTTATTATTTACTGCTGAAGTTAATTAATATAGCGCTTCAGCGTTGCGCACATGCCTTAAACCAGCAGTAAACTATGAGCTAAATGGTGTAAAGCAATTTGACGATTGTGATTAATTTTACTCGAAAGTGTCAGTTATCATGAGCTACACATAACGGCAAGTCAAGCCCATAAATCGTTTAAATTTCAATCTAACATTTTCGAAAAAAAGAGATGCATGGATTAGCTCGTTCAATATGTAACGTCGCCAAATAAATGCTCGAAATACTTTTCACGGGAACAATATTTTGTGCACACTTATACATAACAGCAATAACCCTAGCTCCAGCCTTCACGGTGAGCTGCCCAATGGTGCATCACTACGCGTCTTAGCTTAAATCGCCATTCAGCCCCCTGTCGAACCAACTCATCTTCGTAGTAACCCGAGCCTATAAATGGCTCGCCATTTTGCACAAAGCGTACCTCCAAGGAGCAAAAACAACGTGCTGTATCCCCGTTTAGTTCTACAATGTGATTATGCACACAGGGCAGTAGGCCTAAACCTTGAGACTTTTTGTACATTTCTCGAAGCCCGGCATGACCTCGCGCTTCGGAGGTGTCAAGACCGGAATTTGGCGGGTTTAAAGCCTCAAGTATACCGTCTTCGGTAAACAGCATAACTAGGGACTCGCTATCACCGTGTATTACGTTGCGGGCGTAAAGACTGGTTAATTCAATAATTTTTGCGCGATCTTCTGCTGCTCGCAAACCCACTTCGAGTTGAGTGACACGTGATTCAAGATCAGACATATAATGATTCTCTTTCTTTAGCATTGAATAGGGCCCGACTGTTCATCAAGAGCCCTCTAATATTTGATAAGACTGCTCAGCCGCAGGCTCATCCATGGGGGTTTCTGCATTAACATTAATAGCGGATAAGGTTCTATAGGTGCCGTGCAGTAAGCTCAGTTCAAGCACTTGAGCTTCGGAGAAATACTCCCGTAATGTTTTCCAGCAAGCATCATCTGCCTTGGTTTTCTCAACGACTTGTTGAAGATAATTAAGTAGGGCTTGATCCTCGTTGCTCCATAAGGGCAAGGTATAATCATGGTTACGGATGCCATCTCTTTGCTCTTTAGTAATACCAATTTTTACACTTAATGGTTTATGTTGCCCCCATTCGTAAGTTCCTTTTTCTTGATTGGCGGCGTGTAAAATCGTCATTTCTAAATGTCGCTCGGTAATCTGATTTTTTCTATTCAGCGCAATAATTAATTGCACCCAGATCGTAAAGGTTTCTCCAAGGTGGCCCATGGTCTCAAAGACGTGGATTGGCGGTAGGCCGCCAATAATAGACCGAGCCGATTCAGGCAGATCGTCTAAATTAAAAGGTGAGATGCGTGGCATCGGGGTTTACGCCTGTTTCGCCACAACGCGATTGCGCATTGTGCCAATTTGTGGCGAGCTGATTTCAACAACATCGCCAACACGTAAAAAGTTATCCAATACCAGTTTACCATCCTTGCGTACACTTGAATCAGCGGCGGTGCCACATTGCGTACCCCCGGAGAGCACATCACCGGGCACGAAGCTGAAATCTTTAGAAAGGTGTTCGACATACTCGCCAAAACTGTATTCCATTTCACCGCTATTAAAGTTCTGGCGTGTCTCGCCATTTACTGTCAGTTTTAGATCGATATTGGCCGGGTCAAGGCCTTCGCGAACAACAATACAGGGTCCCATAGAGCAGCAACTGTCAAAGTTTTTGGCCAGATTGAAACTAACCGGGCCTTCCCCTTCGGGGCCCATTTCACGGGTACTCCAGTCATTTAACATGGTTACACCCCAAATATATCTTGGTAACTCTGCGGCTTTAATATCTGCCCCGCGTTTGCCAAAAATGAGCGCCGATTCAACTTCGTAGTCAAACACTTTGGTACGCCCTGGATAAACGACATCTTCATCTGGACCTTGAACATGGAAGGGTACTTTAAAGAAACCCATCGGCGGTTTGCTGCGAATGCCTTTTTCGACTTCTTCAAGGGTTTTAACGATGCCCACGAAGTTTTCATAGCCGTCGCGAACGTGCTTGGCAAAGTTTACCCCTGCACACGCAATACGACGTCGCGCCCAAGGGGCATGCAGTACAACTTGATTTTCTAAGTAGTTGATTGCTGGGTCATCGTTACCTTTAATATAGGCTGCGGCTTCTTCTGTAAGATCGAGTGCCACATCACCTGCTTCAATGAAGTGGGCCAAGTTACAAGGTGCTTGCTCTGCTGCTTGTTCTATTGCACGTTTAACGCCGCGCTTATCTGCTAAGTATTGACCCACTGCTTTGTTGATATCGATAATTCTGCCATCTTGTTGTAGACCTACTCTTCGTTCATCTCCAAATACAACAATTTTCATGTTCTCTCCTATGTTTCTTCGTTTTTTAGGCGAGGCTACTTTTAAGTCGTAGGCTTTCCTCGAATTTGCGAATCAAACGTTTTTTATTTCGTTATGTGTTGGGTTTATTCAATTCCAGCGACCAAACTTAAGGTCGTGCCGTCGGCTTCGTTTTTCGTTTTGAGCGCCTCTACGTGGGGCTGAATAAAAGGTGGCGTTATACATTCTTTTGCGAAGTCTTTTCGCGCATTGAGTTTGTGAAACCATGCATCAACATTGGGATGAAGTTTGGCAAAGGGGTAGCCCACAATATTGAGACGGTTGGTGTAGATGTACCAAGCAATATCGATTAGTGTAATGTCAGAGCCTAAGAGATAGGGTTGCTCACTTAGCGTTTCCTCGAATCTCTCAAAAACCTGTCGGAAATTATTGACCGCAAGTTTCACTCTGTCATCAGTAATGCCGTCTTTACGCAGGGTTTGCCAAAATTCGATTTGAGCTAATTTATCGTTATCTGCTTTACCTTGGACTGTTCCGCTGCCTGTATCTCGATAAGCCTTAAGACGCTCGTCATCTCGAAGTGCCATCTCCACTCCAAACATGTAGCGGATAGAAAGTGCTCGCAAATCGAGATGAAGATCATCTTCTTGTTTTAGTAGATGCTCAAGCTCTATTTCTTTCCCTGAGGGGATAAGTGCAGGACCGGAAAAATTTTTATCAAGGTAAAGGAGAATGTCATTGCTCTCAATATGAACCGCGCCATCATGAATTAAGACAGGCACAAGGCCTCTAGGGTTAATACCTAAAAACCATTCACCCCAGTTACCGCCAGGAATATCTTTTATGTCGTGAGATTCCCAAGGTACACCCTTAAGATTAAGGAAGATCCGTGTTTTTTGAGAGCAAGAAGACATCATCATGTGCATTAGATGTACGCCTTTCCAGTCCAACACTTCCTTTGTTTGAATATCTATATCGAGTAATTGAGGCATAGTGCTTTCTCCATAATTATTATTTTACGCTGGCGTAAATAACAGGTATTAGCCAATGGGCCCGTTAAAGGGCTGACCCGCATAGGTATCGGATAAGGCGTCGATTGTCTCAGGCCAGTCTTTACTTACTTTTCTGCGTAGTTCAGGAGGTCGAGGTTTACCATCCCAGCCAACTTGCTCCATGTGATAATAAAGCTGTATGCAATTACCTTCTGGATCAAGTAAATGAACGGCGTAGTCGATCCCGGGATGAAGCTCTTGAGGAAAATCAATAATTTTGGAGCCTTTTTCTTGGAAGAACGTCACTGCGCTGCGAAGCTGTTGGTAGCTGCCAACTTGCATGCCCACACTGGCACACAGTGAGCCTGAATGTAGTCCTAATTCTTCCCGTAGTTCTACTGGAAATAGAGCCAAACTATGGTGTTCGTTACTATTGCGTAAGAAGATGCAGCGATGGCCAGAGTAGGTGACAGATTCACATTCTACAAAACCAAGAAGTTCTTTATAAAACGCTTCAGAGGCTTTCATATCTCGACAGAAAAGTACCACTGGGCCCATATTGGTTATTCGGAATGGCCTTGGCTGTAACACCCCACCCACATCATACGTAGCGGGTAGAAATGCTGATTGTCGGTTACCACTGTGAATATCAACTCCCTTGTCTAGGGCATCTTTAATCTCAGCGAGCTCTCCTGGCATGGGCAGTTGAGCGGGTTCATCTAAGCCATACATTGCCATTGGTTTAGCGGTGCCGTTCCAGCCGACTTGCTCGATACCATAAAATAGTTCAACTGCATTTTGATCGGGGTCTTGAAAATAGACATGCCAGTTACTACCAGGAAAGTCTCGACCTACACGATCAACCTTGACCCCCTTGGCATTAAAAAACTCCACCGCTTGGGTAATTTCTTCAATCGAACCCACTTGCCATGCAATTTGATTTAAGCGAATTTCGTCTGGGTTAGGAATATTAAACGCTTCCATAACACCTTTAGGCGTAATGACAAAAGTGTGATGATCGGTGTTGTGGCTGGCAAAGATAGCTCTGGGATCCGGGATCAGTCTTTTAACGTTAGCCTGTACATCAGGATCTGGAAAATTACTAAAGTCCAATTCATCACTGGTGCGGAAACCCAATACATCGCAATAAAATTCTTTACCTGCATCAATGCCCTCCATATGAAAGCCCACATGACCTAATCGACGAATTTTAAAGGGTTGTGGAAAGGACACGCCGCCAACGTTGTAGCTTTCGTTGCTTGTTTTCTTATTTGTCATATATGAATACCGAATTAATATTTTTGAAAGTATTTATTTCTATCTAAAACCTTATCAGCATGGTTTTTAAGGTAAGCTGACAATTGTGTGTAATCATGCTCGTGATTGTTAAATATCATGTGGTATTCTCTGTTTTAAGTCAAGTTAATTACCGTAACTTTTTGTCTTAGACGTTTTATCTCAGAAAGTAGTGATAGTGTTGGGGTAACAAAAAATTTACTTGTTTTTACCCAATACACCCATTATTCAGTACCAGAAGGCCTGTGTTGTAGTGTTGAGCATAGCTAGTTGCTTGTTTTCCTTATTCAGCACCTAGCTATTGCATTTACCCATGCACTTAGGCTTTTGGAATAATCGGCACCAAGAGGTAAGAGTCATGCTCGCCGCCTGTATGAATCACATGCTCACCCTTATTGATCAGGTTTTTGTGTCCAAGAGGCATGCCACCCATCGGCGGCGGATCGTAGTAATAGATATCGCTACCTTGCAAGGTGATTTGCAGCTTTTCGCCCGCTTGAAATAGTGTGCAACTCGGCAGAATTTCAATATCTAAGGGGACTCGTTCGCCAGGCTGCAATTTTATTTGACGCTCATGTTTATAGATGGGCTGATAGTCCCTTGATTTCTCTTCATCCTGCTCGCGATGAGAAGCACGCAACCACCCCAGTGCTACGGGGCCATCGTCATGTGATGTAAAGAAAGGAAAGTGAACGATATCACCGCTTCTATTAATTTTTTCGACCGCGACAAATACGTCCATATCATCATTGCCGTCTGCTTGAACCCAGACTCTTAGCTTCATGTGGCCGGTGATTTCAGTCTCTTGCTTAAATTCATAGACGAAGCTAATGTTCTGAGATTTGTCATCTTGATTGTCTGCGTTGTAGCGTGCCTGTGAGGATATCGCGATAGGGAAATCCTGCATTGTGCCGTCGGCAGTATTCAAATATAGCGGGGTATATTGTGTGCGAGCCAATGGCCACTCGTTTTCGCCCCGGTAGTTCCCAACAAAATAACGTTCACGCACCTCCAAATTAACTTTTGGCCAATAATCTACTTCGCTATCAATGCCCTTTAAAAACTTATCGAAAAACTGTCGTTGTGAATCTATTTGCTGGTGGAATTCAGGCCATTTCATACGCCCGTGAACGCGAAGCCATTTATCCTTAGAGGCAATTTGTTTAAAGCCCTCAAGGGATCCTCGCAAATGTAAGCCGGTGTCTGACCAGCTAGCGGCTACATAAGCTGGCACAGTGATGTTTGCAAGGTCGCTATTTTTCGCGGCCCATTTTTCATTCCACAAGGGGTTTTCTTTAACCAGAGCCCCTAGGTCTTCTATGTTGTTGTGAGATTGCCCCCAAAATGGCCCTAAATGCTTAAATGAAAATGCTTCGGTCTCTTCTATACCACCGTGAAAGTGCATCTCGCGATAGAAATCGCTAACGCCTTCCCAAGGGTTAATGGCAGCCAAATGAGGCGGGTTTAGCGAGGCAACTCGCCATTGGCTCCACGATAGATAGGAAACGCCAGACGTGCCGACTTTACCTGTGCTCCAAGGTTGCACCGCTGACCATTCTATTAAGTCATAAAAGTCTTCTGCTTCTTGCTGGGAGTAAAAAGAAAGGTCACCTTGTGAGCCCCAACTTCCACGGGGATCAGCATAAATGATGATGTAATCATGGGCGCAATAATAAGCGGGATCGGGGGCTTCAAAGCCGCAATGTTTAGACAGGTCTGTTTGTGGTTGTCCACAACCTGGCAACATGTCGTACTTAACAAAGCCATGTTTACCATAAGGTCCCCAGGCAATTATTACCGGATAACGACCCTCTTTCTCGGGGCGATAGATATTAATACGTATATTGATACCGTCACGCATCGGCACAGCTACATCGTAGTCGATGGTGATGCCATTTTCCGTTTCGGTGCGCGGATTCAGGCCGGGATATCCTACTGCTTCAGGTGAAAAACCTTGGATCCAATACAGTGCCGACTTTTCTTTAGTCATAAGTGCTTACCTTTTAGTGTGTTACATATTCCCGCCGATTTACCTACTGCTGAGCAGCGTGATGATATCGTCGTTATTCGAATAAATATTTACCGTAATATAGTCTCGTAAATACAGTCATCTTTGTTTCAGAGGGGGTTATTTAAATAGAGGTTTAACTCACCCTAACTACTTTCATCATATATAAAAAATAAACCTATGATTTTTAACAGTTTTATAACAATTTAGAGTTATCATTCTATAATTCTGCCTCAATAAATTACTGACACCATCGAACAAGAATGCTCTTGAATGTTAAATACAATGTGATACTCTCCGTTTCAAGTCAAGTGAGTTGTAGCAACTTTTTCTAAACAAATAGAGTTTGAGTAGAGCTTGCGTAGAAATTAACGTCACCGGCGAGCAAGACGTGATGTATACCTAAATCGCTTTGAACTCTCCATGAATGCGTCACTTTGAGGTGCTCTGGGTATAGAAAGCTTCCGTTTGATAAAAATTATTGAGAATAAAAATAGGTGGTAAGAATGAGCACAGTAGCAAAGCAAAATCCGCAAGACTATCGAGTGGCGCAGAAAATCATTCACTTTCTTATGGCGTTTTTCATCATAATGGACATGTTTGTTGCAAATAAATATGGAGGCGAGATGGAGCTGGCCGAGAGAATTGAGTCGCGAACCGATCACGCCACACTTGGCGTTACCTTAATTATTTTATTGATTCTGCGATTTTATTTTCGTTTCAAATCAGGCGCCCCGGCTATTCCTGAAACGGGTTTAAAACAGTGGCAGCTAACAATGGCAAAATTTGTTCATGTTGGCCTTTACTTCTCGATGGCAGCCTTGCTTGCAACTGGTGTGCTTACGGCCATGCAGGCCACGGATCCTATTCTTGTTTATTACAATTTTGACATAACGCTAGGCCGATTGACTGATGAGCAATTTGTCGCCGTAAGAATATTCCACGAAATTATGACCTGGGTGATGATAGCGTTTATCGTGGTACACGTGGTCGGCGCGCTTTACCATCATTTTGTATTAAAAGACCGTCTGTTAATCAAAATGTTGAAGTTATGGACCTCAGAAAAATCCTAGGAATAGCATTCAAAGGTAAGAACATTCAAAGAGCTTCAGATATGAAAAAACGCCATTCTAGCAATGTCTTTGACTTGCGAAGTTTGGCTTTGGGATCAGAGTTAACAACATTAGTTAGCAAAAATTAGAAAGAACTTAGCTGAGAACATTATGACGACAACACAAAGCGCCCCAGTACATTATCAAGTTTGGCCCCCGGGCGTTCCCCACGACATTGATATTCCCAACCATACATTATGGGACAATTTGCATAATAGAGCGGCTTCTGATCCTGATGAGATTGGGATGGAATTTGTCGGGCATACTTATACTTGGAAGGAGTTTGAGCAACAAGCCCTCTGGCTTGCGGGCGCTATGCAAAATCTTGGACTTAAAACTGGCGATAGAGTGTTATTGTTTGCACAAAATTGTCCGCAGTTTGCTATTGGGCTTCATGCCGCGTTTCGATGTGGTGCGGTCGTTGTCACAATCAACCCGATGAACAAAGCCGCTGAACTGGCATTTAGTATCAGCAATTCGGGTGCAAAATATGCCATTTCAGCAGCTGAGATTGCCCCTGAGCTAGGGCTTGCAAACAAACAACTTGATAGTGAACATCAACTCGAACATTTGATCGCATTTTCAACAGCGGATGCCCTGCCTAAGCCTGAGCAAGTACCCAGCGTTTGGCGGGATTGGTTGTGTGCAAAGCACGAGCTGCCAGCGCTACCTAATGGCAGTGTACATGACTGGTCATCTCTCATCGATAAGAAGCAGTTGCCGGATGAGCTTGCCATCAACCCAGATGATCTTGCTTTATTAATGTATACCAGTGGCACTACGGGTAATCCAAAGGCCTGCATGCATTCTCATCGTACTGTTATGGCAAATACGATCCAGCCTAATTTATGGCAGGATATGCGTAAAGGCGATGCGTCTTTAGTCGTGACGCCCATGTTTCACGTTACCGGCCTTATTGGTTGTTTTTTGTCAGCCGTTTATGCCGGGGCAAAAGCAGTACTAATGCCTCGTTGGGATAGGCGTGTTGTAGCTCAAGCAATCGCTAGCCAAAATATCAGCCATTGGACAAACATTCCGACCATGGTGGTTGATCTACTCGCCGAACCTGAGCTAGATAAATTCGATCTCAGCAGTCTTAGGTACATTGGTGGAGGCGGTGCTGCCATGCCTGAAGCCGTAGCTGAACGGCTTAAAACTCAGTTTGGCCTTGATTATATTGAAGCCTATGGTTTGACCGAAACTGCAGCACCGAGTCACGCCAATCCCAGCAATGCGCCACGATTTCAATGCCTTGGGATCCCTGTTATTAATACTCAAGCATGTATCCTAGATATTGATACTCAATTGGAAGCCGCAATCGATGACGTTGGGGAAATACTCATTAGAGGCCCCCAAGTATTTCTGGGTTATTGGCACAATCCTAAAGAAACGGATAAAGCGTTCATCCAACTGAATGGACATAAGTGGTTTAGAAGTGGCGACCTTGGCCGTGTTGATGCGAATGGGTATTTTTATATTGCCGATCGGCTTAAACGGATGATTAATGCCAGCGGCTTTAAAATTTGGCCAGCAGAAGTGGAGAACTTATTACACAGGCATCCGGCTATTCACGAAGTGTGTGTGATTGCCAAAAGCGATCCTTATCGTGGTCAAACGGCAAAAGCAGTTGTCGTACTTAAAGCGACAGACAAGGGGCAAACCACAGCCGACAATATTATCGCGTGGTCGCGAGACAACATGGCAGTCTACAAAGTGCCAAAAGAAATTGAATTTGTCGGATCCTTACCAAAAGGCGCTACGGGCAAGGTAATGTGGAAAACCTTACAAGCCCAGCAAGACGAGTCTGAAAAAGTGTAATTTATCAGCATTTTTATGAGACTGTTTTACATAATCTTTAGGCTATGTTCCAGTTAAGTGTTGACATTTTGTAGATGGAACACCTTATCTATCACCTTTACACCTGCGGCTACATTCAGCCGCAGGTGGATTAAATTATAATTCCAATCTGTAATGATAACTCGCTGAGTGAGCAGTTATCATTGCAGATTGGAATTACACGTTAAGATAGACAGCAGTATTGGTCGAAGACAGTACAGCAAACAATTAGGCATGATTGAGCCGATGTTTGGTCATATCATGGTCAATAAAGGTATGAATAAACTGACATTGCGAGGAAAAGATAAAGTGAATGCCCAATGACAAATGTATTGTTTCGTTCACAATATAGAAAAACTCAGACACAGCCTTCAATGAAGGTTATTGAGACGAAGCTCCGCGTTTTAAGTCGTTAATCCCCTCCTAATTAGCCTATATCGCTTTCGAAAAAACCGTCAAAATAAATATCCCAGATAAATCGATAAGTCTTTGAAATAGCTGACATGCTCAATTATTGTCTTAGCATTAAAAAATTACTGGCTAGGAATGATACCAATCCATCCTAACAATTGATCGCTCAGCGAGATTTAAAAGCACCTAATCAAGGCGCTCGAATGAAGCAATAGTTATTCTATTGTAAGTTCGAGCAACGCAGAGTAGGTGCTTTTAAACCTCGCCCAAAGGGAGAACACCAGCGACTTTCACTCTTCGTTCTAGTCCTTTGAAAGGGGGTAGCCATTCCTACAGGACTACGCCTCGATTGAAAGTCGCTGGTGTTCTCTGAGTGACTAATTGATAAGATGAATTGGTATAACTTCTCATACCTAAGTATCACCTCACAGATTTTTTAAGCCATTCAAATGGTTTTTAATGACTCCATCGACACGCAGCAACAGCTGCATAACAAACTACACTCGAGGAACTTAACCATGTTGAAAATAGTTAAAACTTCTATCGCTATCGCTACTATCTCTTTATTCTCTGCGGGCAACGCACAAGCTGATGTTGGCGAAGCATTACAAAATATCTGCACTATCGTTAAAGCCGATGACAAAGGTGAACTACGTAAAAAAATGAAACGTGTTCAGTCTGATTTCAGATTAAAACTTAAAGATTACTACACTGGTGTGTCTTGTGGCGGTAACAGCCTTATTCGTACCGCTATGCTAAACAATGCAGTAGAAACAGGTACCTTGATGGTCAA
>NZ_JBDVXF010000015.1:0-7378 GCF_039964565.1 Paraglaciecola sp. | reverse complement strand
TCGCCCAAAGGGAGAACACCAGCGACTTTCACTCTTCGTTCTAGTCCTTTGAAAGGGGGTAGCCATTCCTGCAGGACTACGCCTCGATTGAAAGTCGCTGGTGTTCTCTGAGTGACTAATTGATAAGATGAATTGGTATAAGTTCTAATTGCTTAAAGTCACTATTACTCAAGTCGCTACTAGGTTGAGCTGTATCTGGATATACATCGTTTGCACCAAATTTATCCACTGCCCAATGATAAATCTTAGCCATGAAATTCGGCATTCCAGCTTCAATTAGCATGTCGTGAAACAGTTGGTCTACTTGTACTTTGGTCAGTGGGATAGTGTCTAAATATTGATAAAGGGCATCGTGCACTAAACTCGCGTGCATACATAATTGCCAAAATACCTTTTTTTCTACGAGTTGACCTTGTTGTGTGATGCTTTGAACTGTGTGTTCACCGTGCCACCAATCAGGTGTGCCTATTAAAGCCAACCAAAAAAACAAACGTTTAGGCGTGCAACCATCCCAAGCGTACGCTTTAGGCTGGGTTAAATCATATGTGACTGTCCTAGATTCTAGATTGACTGCTGAGGTGCCAGGGTTGACGATGATTTTACCGTCGTCAATGACTAACCAGTCACTATAAAAAAACTTATTGCTTGCTATCGTATCGGTGCGTACCAAAGGGTAATCGATGTAGTTAATCCATGGCCCTTCTCTGTCGCGGCTCGCAAATCCCCATTTTTGTAATTCAGCTTGTTTAGATTTTTTAGCTCGGCGATCACGAATATTCCATCCTGCTTGACGAGGTAAAAACAAGCCTAAACATACAAAACATCCTGCATATAAACTCAAGCGTATTAAGTTAGGATAAAACCAAAACAAGAACAGCAATAATACTGCACCGATTAACAAGGCCACCTTCATGGACATATCCATTTTGGTGACTTTAGGTTGTGCTTGGTTAGGCAAGTTGTTGTTGGTGTTCATAAATTTCCCTATTGTATATCTGCTCAAATAATCTCCAGTATAGAAGTGAAATTTAAATTGTCTGCAACAGTTTGATACTTTTTACTTTAACTGACGTATCGTAATCACTCACTCGTGCCCCCATACTCAACCTACTTGATAAATTTAAGAGAATAAAATTTTGCAATCCCCTAAAACAAGTACCGTTATGAAATGGCTATTTGGTCAACTTCGCCCTTATAAATCGAAAGTGGTTTTTGCAATAACCGCGTTAATTATTGGCGCGGGTGCGTGGTTGTTGTTAGGCCAAGGTATTAAAGCGGTGGTAGATGAAGGTTTTCTCGCTAACAATGCCAGCAAGCTAGATCAAACCATGTTTTTAGTGATGGGCATTGCTCTAGTAGGCAGTATTGCGGCTTACTTTCGATTTTATTGGATGATTTGGTTAGGTGAAAGGGTCAGTGCAGACATACGACAAAAAGTGTATGGACATTTGTTGACCTTGTCTCCCGCTTTTTTTGCTAAAACCCGAACCGGTGAAGTCATTTCTCGGTTTACCGCAGATACCACATTGTTGCAGTCTGTTGTAGGTATGGGATTATCGATGGGATTGCGCTCAAGTATTACTTTTATCGGTGCACTACTATTAATGCTTTTTTCAAGCCCTATGCTGACATTGTATGTACTGATTGCTGTGCCAATAGTGCTACTGCCCATAAGAATTTTTGGCGCTAAGGTCAGACTGTATTCCAAAAATAGTCAAGATAAGGTGGCTGATGTTGGCGCTTATGTTGACGAAACCCTACATGAAATCCATACAGTACAAGCCTACGCCCATGAAAAGATAGATAAAACCTTATTTAGAGATCGCATTGAAAGTGTAATGGCAGCGGCACATTTTAGGATCAAATACCGAGCTCTGCTGGTGGCTTGTATTATGGCCATTAGCATTATTGCTATCACATTGGTGGCATGGGTAGGAGCCCAGCAAGTGCTAAGTGGTGAACTCAGCGCCGGAGAACTCACCGCTTTTATGTTTTACGCAGTGATGGCGGGTGGCGCAGTGGCTACCATTAGTGAAGTCATAGGCGAGGTGCAAAAAGCAGCGGGTGCCAGCGAACGTTTAATGGAGTTACTTAACACTCAAACGAGTATTGAGTCACCACCATCCCCGGTTGCCTTGCCTAATAAAATTAGTGGTCAAATTGCGCTTCATAATGTGAGCTTTCATTACCCGGAAACTGATGCCGTAACTGTGATACAGGCGTTAAACTTGCAGATAAACAGTGGAGAGCGTGTGGCATTGGTGGGGCCAAGTGGTGCAGGTAAATCAACTTTGTTTCAATTGTTATTGCGTTTCTATGACACCACTAGCGGGCAAATAACCTTAGAAAATCAAGATATTAAATCCTTAGATGTATCAGCACTGCGTGACCAATTTGCGTTGGTACCTCAAGAGTCAGTGATATTTGCGAGTAGCGTCACAGACAACATTGCTTATGGTCGCACTAGTGCAACCCAGTTGGAGATTGAAAGCGCTGCAAAAGCGGCGCGGGCCCATGACTTTATTAGCGAGTTACCAGAAGGTTACCAAACTAATTTAGGTGAACGGGGTGTGCGTCTATCTGGTGGCCAAAAACAGCGTATTGCCATCGCCAGAGCAATTTTGGCAGACCGCCCAATACTACTGTTAGATGAAGCCACGAGTGCTTTAGATGCCGCCAATGAGCAACATGTAAAATTGGCTTTGGAAGAATTGATGAAAAACAAAACCACTTTGATCATTGCCCATAGACTGGCTACTGTTATCAACGCAGATAGAATAGTGGTAATGGACAAAGGAGAAATTGTCGCCATAGGCACGCACCAAGAACTGGTTGAAAGTAACGAACTGTATCGCGAGTTTGCGCAACTGCAGTTAGTGAGTTAGCCGCAACATTCAGTTTGTAGCATCTCGGTATGAGCGAAAAGATAAGAGATAATTTATGAAAATAGCACAGGTGGGTGAGGAGATACTTAGGACTCCCGCACTACAAGTTAAGCAAGATGAATTCGCAAGTGAGTCACTCAATACATTTATTGATGAATTATTAGGCACTATGCTTGAGGCAAACGGCATTGGTATCGCAGCCCCACAGGTATTTGACCCTCGTGCTATTATGATTATTGCTTCACGTGCCAATGCTCGTTATCCCGATGCGCCTGAGATGCAACCTTTAGTTATGATAAACCCCTCTATCAAACAGGTGAGTGATAACCAAGTCTGGGAGTGGGAAGGGTGTTTGTCTGTGCCAGGGATACGAGGTCGAATACAACGCCCTAATTCAGTTGAAGTCGCGTATTTAAATGCACTCGGTGAAGCGCAAACTATTAAACTAGAAGGTTTTGTGGCGCGAATTTTTTTACATGAGTTTGATCATTTAATTGGCAAAACTTGGCTGGATCATATTAGCAGTACACAAAATATTATGGCAAATGACGTTTGGGCCGCTAAATTCACTTAACGAACTTTACTAAGTCGGTTAGCATGAGGTCCCAAAACAACTTATTTTTACACCTTTTTGGATAGTGATATTGATTTCTTTTTCTTCATTTAAAACTTTAGTTTTCGCCACGGGCTTAACCTCGTTGTCTTTTGTTTCTTATGGGCAGCAAAGTCAAACGCCTGAAGCCGATTCATTTGGACAGTGCATTGAACGCTTGCAGCAGGAAGCTCGTGATGCAGGGGTATCTGAACGCACAACAATAGACATTTTAGGGCAAGTCAAACCCCTAGAGAGAATTCTAAGTTACGACCGTAATCAGCCTGAATTTGTGCAAACCTTTACAGGTTATTTTTCAAAAAGAGTGACGGATTGGCGTATCAACAAAGGCCGTGAAAAACTAAAGGAACACAAGGCGTTTTTGGCAAAACTGACCAAACAATATGGGGTGCCAGCGCAATATCTTATTGCGTTTTGGGGCCTAGAAACTAACTTTGGTAGCTATAAAGGGAAAACACCGATAATACCTGCGTTAACGACTCTGGCTTGTGATCAGCGTAGAAGTGTTTATTTTTCTGGCGAGCTAGTCCAAGCTTTGTTACTGCTGGAACGAGAAGAGCTTGATCACAATCAGATGATTGGCTCTTGGGCTGGCGCTATGGGCCATACCCAATTTATGCCCACCGCTTACATGAAATATGCCAGAGACGGTGACGGCGATGGCAAAATAGATTTGTGGAACAATGAACTAGACGCGCTGGCATCAGCGGCGCATTTTTTACAAAACCTAGGTTGGAAAACAGGTTATAGATGGGGCCGCGAAGTCATCATCCCCGAAGGTTTTGATTATCAATTAGCCGGTAAATCCCAACCTCAACCCTTGTCATTTTGGTCACAACATAAAGTCACCCAAGTTGGCGGTAAACCATTAGGTGAAAGTGACCTAAAATCTGCACTACTTGTGCCTGCCGGACATACTGGTTCAGCATTTATGGTGTATCCCAATTTTGATGTCATTTTGCGTTGGAACAACTCCGAGTACTACGGTATAGCAGTAGGCCATTTGGCAGACAGAATCAACGGCAAAGGTACTCTATCAAAACCACTTCCCGAACTACCTAACTACACCCTAGTTGAAATGCAGCAATTTCAAGAAAAACTCAATCAGTTAGGCTATGACGTTGGTGAAGCAGACGGTATTTTAGGCCCTGCAACCCGCAAAGGTGTGCGAGCATTCCAAGTGACTGTGGGGCTGATTGCAGACGGTTATCCATCAAAAGAAACGGTCGAAGCGGTGAAAAATACACCTGTGGAAATCAACGAAGCGAAAGACAGTTGATTGTTTAAGGTTATCGCCATATTGATTAGCTAACACTGATTTTTTATTACTTTGTTATGTATTGCTACGATAGTGGCAATACATTTAAATGGGAAATAGTTGTGTTGTCACCTGTCTCTCCCTTTGATGTGCCACTTGAACTTAGCCTCGTTGTGGATTTACGAAGCCACCCATTAGATGGTTTAGAATCTGAGGTTTTCATAAGGCAATTTTAATTATGGCTGTCTTCATAAAGCAGTCCGACATGCTCGATAATAAGCTTTCAAGGATGAACCATCATGCAGTGCAGTCATAAATCTGTTAAAAAACGGTTATTCATTTTCATTGCTTTTATGATTAGCATGTTTTCGTTATCTGCAAACGAACTACCTTTACAGAAAGAAAGTATTTCGCGAATCGAATACCCACCAGAAATTCAATATATTAGTGCTCTAATTCAAAGTAAAGATACAAGTACTTTAGTCTATGAGTCTTGGAAAGGATTTGAAATGAATGAAGGAGATTTACACTATTCAGAGTTAAACGTATTGAACAAAAAGATTCAATTTGATACCGCTAAAGTTGTTTTACCCAATAAAAACACATTGATTAGATCTTCTATAAGCCACTTAATAATAGACGGGGTTGATTGGCTATATTTTATTGAATCAAATGGATTTAAATCTGATGCTATTGCTTATAGAGCAAAAATAAAAGATTCCGCTCTCGTAGGGCAAGAAAAAATATCATTAGAAATAACTTTATCACCATCAAGTAATGCCCGTTGGCATGTCATGAATAATAACAATATCGCTCTTGTTTATACCGATAAAAAATGTTGTAAGTTGTATTTTTCAATCAGTAAGGATGGTGTTAAATTTGAAACACCGAGATATATCGGAAATACTGGCTTTATGCCTCACCTTTCATCTTTCTCTGATGGAAAACTACTTTATCTATTTCAAAAATCTTTCCGTTCAAGTAAAGAAAAACCCAACGGAAAGCCTATTTATATCACTAAATCACACTTTAGAGTCTCGAATAACTATGGTCAGACATGGAGTGAATACACGCCTATTAGCCTCACTGATGATACTGTACATGATGCAAAAGCTATTTTAAGACATGATGGCAATATTGATATTTATTATGTTTATCCTATCCAGGAAGGAAAAGATTTGTCCTTGTGGCGTAGATGTATAAATACTAATGGTGGGTTAGGTAATGAAGAGTTAGTTGTTAAACATGACTTTGGTAATATAGCTAAGCCTTCTATTCATCGCTTAGACAATGGCAAAATGTTAGTCACTTTCGTTGAACAAGGAAAAGTTGCATTAGAAGGTGAACATAATATTCACGGCGCAATAATATCAGCAGATTCAGAGTGTATTTGAATAGAAAGCAGAAAAGTCTCGTTAAAATCAGGTCTCCTTTTTGCTTTTGTAACGCTTCGTGGTTTTGATAGCATGACAGTGAAAAATATTTAATAAAATCAAAAGGTAAATTCTGAAATTGACGAATATAGAAATCAAAATCGAGAAGTTACATATACGACATGCTCGATAATAAGCGTTATAACTCAAAAGAGTTCTTTGACGTCTCTGTAGAAGTTCTCGTGAGAGCCAAGAGTGATCAACTCAAGTACTAATGCCCCATCTTCATAGCTGTAGCCCAGTAAAGTTAGTTGTTTTGCCATTTTGAATTCATAGACTCGCATGAAAGAAAGATCGCCTTTCTTTTGCTCTCCTAGTCTTGGATTTCTCATTAATTCGCGGATCGCATCATCAAGGTCGACCTTCTGATTCTTTTGAAGCTTTTTGGTAGCCTTTTTAAAACTAGAGGTCTGTAAAACTTGAATGCTTTTAGCCAAATTCGTAGGCCTCTAACTTACCCGCTTCTTTTTCTGCTTTGGCGATGATGGCTTGCTTTACAAATTCATATGGGAGATCTGGATTGTCTTCCATCATTTCACCAATTTTGGCCCAGTGTTCAATTTGTTTTGGTGCTGTACGGTTGAGGGCTTTAGCCATAATTGTCGCTTTCTCAACTAAGTCTTGGTCTAATCTAATACTTGCTGTTGCCATATATTTTTCCTCTTTTGTTGCTTACTATTGTAGTAAGTTGCTACAGTTGTGGCAATGAGTTATAACAAAAACATAATGGTGGGAATTTTACTCGCTGAAAAAGCGCTCCTAAAATCCCCATATGTTAAGCGTTGAGGCTGTAGAAAAAGTCTCTTTTTTGTTTGTTTTTTGTGCAATTAATTCTTCCCTCAGATCATGGTTTGTGATCCAATAGGTATTATCAATTAGGCGGAAGGAGCCTTGGTAATGCCACGTTTTATCCCTCTAAATTATCAGCAAAATTCAATGGTGGTAATTAACTACCTAGACCAACTTCAAGCAGGTACGTTTGAATATGCTATCCATCATTTAATTGATTCGAAGTTAGATTTATCAGTGTTCTATCCTAAGAAACTACTTTACCAAGCCACCCATAACAATTTGACTAAATAAAAAGACAAACTAGGCTTTGATTAGGAAATAAATCAAAGGATTGATGTCATGCCTCAGCCACGTAGTAGTCAAATTAGTTTATCGGATACTCCATTTTATCATTGTG
>NZ_JBDVXF010000014.1:0-13501 GCF_039964565.1 Paraglaciecola sp. | reverse complement strand
ATGAAACATTGGAGCGGGAAACGAGATTCGATACCCGCAACGGCAGTTGTCGCGTACCCCTTGGGGTCGCCTAAATGATATAACTTGAATCTAATCTTTACTGAGATGAAACATTGGAGCGGGAAACGAGATTCGATACCCGCAACGGCAGTTGTCGCGTACCCCTTGGGGTCGCCTAAATGATATAACTTGAATCTAATCTTTACTGAGATGAAACATTGGAGCGGGAAACGAGATTCGAACTCGCGACCCCAACCTTGGCAAGGTTGTGCTCTACCACTGAGCTATTCCCGCATTATGATGTAGTATCGACTTTGGACTGTGGTTACCCAAAGCGGACGCGCATTTTACAAAAATAAGATTCCGATGCAAGTCCTAAAACCAAATTTATTGATTTTTTTTGTTATTCACTCGAAATTGCCGAAATTGTACGCAAATATGCAAAGGTAGCGGTTAAATGCTGAACACGTGTTGTCGGTAATAAACCAATTCTGCAATCGACTCTCTTATATCATCAAGAGCCAAGTGAACCCCTTTTTTGTGAAAACCATCAAGCAATTCAGGTTTCCAGCGTTTAACTAACTCTTTAATGGTACTGACGTCAATATTTCTGTAATGGAAGTATTCTTCAAGTTCAGACATATATTTAACTAAAAACCGACGGTCCTGCCCAATCGTGTTGCCGCATAATGGAGAGATACCTTTGGGCACATATTCCTCTATAAACGCGATGGTTTGCTGCGTCGCTTGTTGTATATTAATGTTGCTATCGCGGCAACGCTGGGTTAACCCTGATTTTCCATGAGTATCAATGCACCACTGATCCATGGAGTTTAATACTTCGTCAGTCTGATAAATTGCTAATACAGGCCCTTCAGCCAAAATATTCAAATCCTTATCAGTGACGATAGTGGCAATTTCTAAGACTAAGTCAGATTCAGGATCTAGCCCTGTCATTTCCATATCAATCCAAACTAAATTTTCGGTGTTAATTGCCATGTGGACTCCTAAACAAAAAAGAATAAATGAACAACAAATACATAAAGATTTGGTATCCATCTCTGCAAACGTTAACATGATACTAGAAATTGTATTAATTACAGCAAAGATAAAACGTGGCTAAAAAACCAAAGTTAACAGATAAGCAAAAACGGCAAGTTTCAGTAAACCGCTCGAAGCACCTTTCAAGAGGCGCTAAATCGACCGAGATCGAAGATAATCAACTTGGTGAGCGACAGCTTGGGCGTGTAATTGGTAGATTTGGTAAACACGCTGACGTTGAAGATAAGTCGGGTGTGGTACATAGATGCCATATGCGGCGCACTATCAAAAGTGTGGTGTGTGGAGACGACGTTTTATTTAGACCTGGAAAAGATCTGTCTCTTAGTATCAGCGGCATAATTGAACTCGTCCAAGATAGAAAATCAGTACTGACCCGCCCAGATTTTTATGATGGGGTCAAACCTGTTGCCGCGAACATCGATCAGATCATTATAGTGAGTTCAGTATTGCCTAGCTTATCTCTGAATATAATTGATAGGTATTTGGTTGCAGCAGAAGACGTTGAAATCTCGCCAGTGATACTTTTAAACAAAGTCGAGTTGCTTAACTCAGAACAACTTGAAGAAGTGGAAGGTCAACTGAACGTTTATCGTGATATTGGTTACAAGATTGTTTATACCAGTTGTAAAACGTTAACAGGACTCGACGAACTAGCAGCCTGTCTTAAGGATAAAATCAGTGTATTTGTTGGACAATCTGGTGTAGGAAAGTCGAGTTTAATCAATAAATTACTTCCTGAAGCTGATGAATTAATTGGAGACATTTCTGACAACTCCGGATTAGGACAGCACACAACAACTACAGCTAAACTGTTACATTTCCCAGCTGGAGGAGATTTAATTGACTCTCCAGGGGTGCGGGAATTTGCTCTATGGCATCTGCCAGCAGAGCGCTTAACAAACGGGTTTAAAGAGTTCAGAGACTATTTAGGAGGCTGTAAATTTCGAGATTGTAAACATGGTAGTGACCCTGGCTGTTTAATTAAGGCCGCTGTAGACGAAGGCAAGATAAGCCAACAACGTTACCAAAGTTATCATAAAATTTTATTAAATATGGATGAACTTCGCCCTGCACATACCAAAGTATGACCTCCCACGTTTAAGCACAAAATTCACCGGTAAAATCGACTAGCATATAGCCTATTGGACTTAGTGAAGAGCACAAAATCAAGATTATTGCGGTACAATTCTCGATGGTAAAGTTAGATCATTAGGAAGTTACTTTGTTTGATTCTTTAAAAATCGCGCTGCAATACGTTATACCAAAACACCTTTTATCACGTATGGTGGGCAAACTAGCGGCGGCGGAAGCTGGCGCATTCACGACCGCTATTATTAAGTTGTTTATTAAGCAATACAATGTGGACATGTCCGAAGCACTCGAGCCTGATCCAGAATCATACCGCTCATTTAATGCTTTTTTTACCAGACAATTAAGAGCCGATGTACGCAGCATTTGTCAGGATAAAAAACAACTGGCTTTACCGGTTGATGGTGCGGTGAGTCAATTAGGTAACATTAAACATGATGCTATTTTTCAAGCAAAAGGCCATGATTATAGTTTAACAACATTACTAGGGGGCAAACCTGAGCTCGCAAAGCCGTTTCTCGACGGTAAGTTTGCAACTATCTATCTTTCCCCAAAAGATTACCACCGTATCCACATGCCCATAGACGGACAACTAACGGATATGATTTACGTTCCCGGAGAGCTATTTTCTGTGAGCCCACTCACGGCAGAACGAGTACCTGGATTGTTTGCAAGAAATGAACGAGTGGTAGCAATTTTCGATACTGAAATTGGTAAAATGGCCATGGTGTTAGTTGGAGCGACTATTGTTGCGAGTATCGAAACCAAATGGGCAGGAACAGTATCCCCTCCAGCAGGTAAGAACGTACAACATTGGCAATACCCAAGTGAAGGTGACAATTCAGTCTTTATTAAAAAAGGCGAAGAAATGGGTTTGTTTAAGCTCGGCTCAACCATAGTGGCTTGTTTCGAAACTGATACCTTGGAATTCGCAGATCTCAGTGCTGGAGACGTTACGCGCCTCGGCGATGTTTTCGCTAATATAACGAACTAATCCAGTGGATCCCGTCAAGAAAAGCTTGTGGTCTCTGCATGTCACTATGGCGTTGCTAGGAGCAACAGCATTATTCTCTAAACTGTTGCCCTTGTCTGCTACCGATATTACTTTCGGTAGAGCCTTTGTTGCTTGTGTGATGTTGTTTGCCATTGTGAAAATGTTTCAAGGCTCGATTAAATTAAACAGCCTGAAAGATTATTTTATCGCGCTGTTTTTGGGGTTGCTAATGGCAGCCCATTGGGTCAGTTATTTTGCCGCCATGCAATACTCTTCAGTGTCAGTAGGAATGATAGCGTTATTTACCTTTCCAGTGATGACAGTACTGTTAGAACCTTTTTTTGAGGGTATACGTTTAGTTTGGCAAGATATCGTGAGTGCTTTAGTCGTACTTTTTGGTATCTATTTGATCGTCCCTGAAGTGTCCTTGGAAAATGAAATAACCCAAGGTGTGTTAATTGGAATAGCGTCAGCGATTTTATACTCCTTCAGAAATTTGGTACACCGCAAACACTTCTCTCATTACTCCGGTGCACAAGCCATGGCCTATCAAACACTGGTCATTTTTATTTCACTTAGCTTTTTTTCGAGCGAAGAGTTATTCAAGGCCAGCAACGAAACTTATATAGGTTTAGTGGTGCTGGGGATATTTTTAACTGCTGTACCACATGCTTTGATAGCAGCAAGCCTCAAACACTTGCGGGCCAAAACATTTTCGCTCATTGCATGCATGCAACCTTTGTATGGCGTCAGTCTCGCTATAATAGTTTTGGGTGAACAACCTAGGTGGCAGACTATCGTTGGTGGATTATTAGTGATATCCGCTGCTATCTATGAAACTATCAACGCACAAAAACTACACAGTAAATAATCCCAAGAGAGCTTCCAAGATGCTGATATTTGCTCACAGAGGCGCCAGTGCTGACGCCCCAGAAAATACTCTATTAGCGATTGACCTAGCCCTAGAACAACAAGCTGATGGCATTGAAATAGATGTCTATCAGCTTGAGAACGAATTAGTAGTGATACACGACCGATGGGTCAGTAGAACCACTAATGGTGACCGCGCCTTATCAGATTACAGACTCGCAGAATTACAAACCTTGGATGCAGGGCAAGGACAAAGTGTTCCGACACTATGGCAAGTATTACAGCGCGTGCAAGGCCAATGTTTGATGAATATTGAAGTAAAAGGCGTAAAAAATATTTCGTTGTTGAACGAAAATATCAATAAAGCGGTTAGTGATCTTAATTTTAGCGCTGAGCAATTCATCGTTTCATCTTTCGACCATCATCTAATAAAAGCGTTTAAACACATTGCTCCCAGTATAAAAATAGGAGCATTAACAGCCAACAACCCTATCGGACATGCCAATTTTGCCCAAGAATTAAACGCTTATTCAGT
This sequence comes from Paraglaciecola sp., assembly GCF_039964565.1. Classification (GTDB taxonomy): domain Bacteria; phylum Pseudomonadota; class Gammaproteobacteria; order Enterobacterales; family Alteromonadaceae; genus Paraglaciecola. The sequence continues at coordinate 8,951 of NZ_JBDVXF010000014.1, read as the reverse complement.
TAACGCAGATGTCAGCTTTGTCGATGAGGCATTCGTATTAGATACTCACAGTCGCGGGCTGAAAATGTTTGTTTATACCGTTGATGAGCCAGAAGATTTACTTAGATTACAGCGGTGGGGAGTAGATGGCGTATTTAGCAATGGCCCAAGAAAAGCCAGAAAGGCATTAGTGCATAGCTCTAAGAACTAGCGCATCCACTATCACAGTCTTGGCAGCTCTGACATAACTTCAAGTTCACTATATGAGCGCCCACTATTAGAAACGCACCTATAGCGATAGTGAAAGGTTCGTAGGACTCACCAAACATATCTTTGTTCCAATAAATCAGTCCACCTAAAACTAAGCTATATAGAGGGTAAAGCTGTCTGTGGTAGCGATAAAAGCCTGAGAACAATGCCCAAAATCCAATAATCATCGAAAGAGATAATATGCTTCTTTCAAACCAATCCTGAGCAAAAAATGAGGCACTAATAAAAGGCACAAGTGGAATAAGAATAGGTAATAACAAACAATGCAACGCACACAAACTGGAGGCCCAAATGCCTAGTCTGTCCAATAGCGTTTTGTCTTTGTTTGCTTGCATAAATAACCACCTCATTTTCAACGGGCGTTATAATATAACATTTCATAAAATATACAAGTATTTGCTGGTTAAAAATTTGACGAAATTATCATAAGAAATAACCGTAAGAAAAGATCCCCCCCTCGGTTTTAAGTCTTTTCACATTCATTAAAAGACATCAACTACTCTCTACTGAACATTTTAAAACTTAAGGTAACAACTAACAGTACTATTGCGCCGGCAATAATGCCAACCAATCCATCAAGTAAAACAGGCACGATTGACGCTGCAACGGCAATCGACTCAACACTATGTAATATAGGCCCAAGCATTTGGTGTATCAGAGGAATACTGTGCACTAAAATGCCGCCTCCCACTAAAAACATCGCTGCGGTACCAACAATTGATAATGTCTTCATTAAAATAGGCGCAAAAATCAACAGCCCTCTTCCTAGGGATCTTTGTAAGCTATTAAATGAACCACTGACAGACTTTCTAAGCAGGTATAATCCAGCATCGTCCAGCTTTACAATTCCTGCGACTAAACCATAAACTCCTACGGTAATAGCCAAAGCTAATAATGACACTACAGTCACTTGGGTGGCAAAAGACTCTGCTTGCACAGTTCCGAGCACAATCACCACTATTTCAGCGGACAAAATAAAATCAGTTCTAATAGCGCCCTTTATTTTGTTTTTTTCAAGGTCAACTAGATTCACTTTTGGGTCTGCCACGGCAGCCAGTTTTTGCGCATGTTCTTGTTCTAATTCTTGTTTAGAGTGAAGAAACTTATGGGCTAGTTTTTCAACGCCCTCATAGCATAAATACAGACCTCCTATGACGAGTAACACGACAATCAACCATGGCAAAAATGCACTTATCAATAACGCGGACGGCACTAAAATGAGTTTATTTAAAAAAGATCCCTTAGCAACAGCCCAGACCACCGGTAATTCACGCTCGGCTTTTACACCGGAGACTTGTTCTGCATTTAACGCAAGGTCGTCACCCAATACACCCGCAGTTTTTTTTGCAGCAACTTTAGACAGTATGGCGACATCATCTAAAATCGTAGCTATATCATCTATCAAAGCAAGTAGATTCGCGGCTGGCATAGGATTTCCTTACAAGGTTGGAGAACTGTGTTCAGGTGTTACTTTCGAATGATATGCATAACTCCCACTCGAAGATACAACTTCACTCATTTTAATAAGAGTAATCCCATGTTTTTTTTGAAGCGTATCTAAATGTTGCTTCAAATATTCAAGTGTTTGTGGATAAGGGTGAGCAATACCTATCGCTGACCCATAGGTTTTTGATAACTTAAGTAAACGCTTAAATTGTTTGTCAATTTGCTCAAGACTCGGAGTATGGTCGATAAACACATTTCGTTTGGCGCTTAGCACTCCTTTTTTCTTCGCTATAATTTGAGCCTTGCTGTATCTAGTTGTACGGCTATCCACAAAAAACAAACCGCGTTCCGATAAGAACTCCATGGTCACCGTCATCGGTACTGTGAGCTGTGTCAATCGACTTCCCATATGATTATTGAGACCTACCGCGTTTGGTACAGTGGACAAAGCAGCTCTTAATGTTTGTATTATTTGTTTTGGTGCCATGTTAGAAAGCAGTACATTTTTTTCCTGATTATTGCCAGCTAGAGACTCCATTGGCATATGCAAAATGACTTCACGTTGCTGCGCGGCGGCTCGGCCTGAAAAAGTTTTAGATAGTGCTTTGTTAGGTAGAATAGCAAAAGCTACGTTGATGGGTAAGGTGAACGCCTTAGCATCTTGATCGGTATTTCCGATATCATCAATGATCAAGCCGATTTGCGACGCGCTAACTGAAAAATTGATATATAAAAGGCAACTAAATAGAAATAAGCGCATGTTTTTATTGTTGTTTTACTCTAATACTTTTTGTCTCAATTATAATCACATCAACTAATTTTACTAGGATTGAATTGTACTGAAACACAGTGTAACTATAGTTTTAGCCAATTTATTGGGTTAATAGGCTTTCCTTTAAGACGAATTTCAAAATACAAATTAGGGCGACTTTGTCCACCACTTTGCCCCAGCAAAGCAATAGATTCACCGGCTTGCACAATTTCCCCCGCTTTTTTCAATAAAGCTTGATTATGACCGTAAAGGCTCATAAAACCATCGCCATGGTCCAAAACTGTCACTAAACCAAAACCTCGAAGCCAATCAGAATAGAGGACTTTAGCATGATGAATGGCGACAACCGAATCTCCGGCAGTGCCATTTATAACTACGCCTTTCCATTTAATTTGCCCTTGTCTATACCTACCAAACATCTTTCGAAGGTTACCTTTTGCAGGCATTAATAAACGTCCTTTTAGGGAGCTTAATCCGCTTAACGTCAAATCCTGTTTGTCTACTTGTTGTTGCGCTCGCGCCAAGGCTTCAAGTAGATTCTTTTCATTAATTTGCAATTGAGCGACTTTTGCCTCTTCCGATTCTATTGCACTGTGCATGGCATTGAGCGTTTTTTCACGTTGAGTTAGATTGGCCTTCAATACTTTTTGTTGCTTAAGTTGTTTCGCTCTTAGTTGTTCTAACTCCGTTTTGTTGTCGATCAATTTAGCATTGACTTTATTCAGGTCTTTGACCAATAAATTAAAGCTGTCAATCTGTGATTTACGGGCCTTATTCAAATATTGATAATAGGTGATGGTTCGCTCAAAATTTGCGGCATCTTGCTGATTCAACAACATTTTTGCAAAGTCATAATTACCCGTCATATAGGCGCTACGAATTTGCTTCGCTAATACCAACTTTTGCTGCTCGAGAGACGTTAAATACTGCTTTTGTTGGTTGCGCAAGTCTGTGAGTTGCTGCTGATTTTTGATCAACGACTTGTCAACGCTATTCAGTTCTTTGGCAGACTTGGCAATTTGCAGTTCAACTTCTTTTAGGTTGTCTTGAAGCTTTCTCGCTTCTGCTAATTGTTGGCTGATCTTTGCCTGTTTATTCTTTATTTGTTGCTGGATACTCTCAAGGTCTGACTGTTCTTGAGCATGTACGTTGGATTCAAAAACAACACCAAATACCCACACTAAAAGGAAAAGCCTAAAAGTAAGGCTTTTCACTTGAAATAATGTATGTCCAATCAAACTCAATTGGCTAATCCAGTGTCACTATTGGCGTGCCGGTCATCTCTGGAGGCTGTTTCATCCCCATCAAATGCAACATAGTGGGTGCCACATCGCTAAGTGTACCTCCTGTGCGCACTGTGGACTTTTTCCCTACATGGATAAATGGTACTAGCTCACTTGTATGCGCGGTGTGTGCCTGACCAGTTTGTGCATCTTGCATTTTTTCAGCGTTTCCATGATCTGCAGTAATTAAGCAATCGCCTCCATTACGTTTAATTGCATCCACAACTCTTCCAATGCAGCTGTCAACGGCTTCGCAAGCTTTAACGGCTGCTTCAAAATTACCAGTATGTCCTACCATATCGCCATTTGGATAGTTACAAACAACTACATCAAATTTTCCAGAGTCGATGGCGGCAACAAGCTTATCTGTCAACTCTTCAGAACTCATTTCTGGCTGTAAATCATAAGTGGCTACTTTAGGAGAGGGCACTAAAATTCGCTCTTCTCCTTCATATAAGTCTTCACGACCGCCACTATAGAAAAAGGTTACATGTGCATATTTTTCGGTTTCTGAAATGCGTAGTTGCGTTTTGTTGTGCTTGGCTAGCCATTCGCCCATAACGTTTACTAAAGGTACAGGTGGATAGGCAGCGGGAGCATCAATACTCTCTGCATACTGAGTCAAGGTAACGAAGGCTCCCAGCTCAATGTGTTTACCTTTATTAAATTCACTAAAATCCGGTTCTACAAATGGTCGACTAATTTCCCGAGCCCTGTCTGCCCTGAAATTCATAAAGAAAAGCGCATCGCCATCTTCTAATGGCGTAGCTTTACCAATTACAGTAGCTTGCATAAACTCATCATTTTCGTCGCGTTCATAAGAAGCCTCTAATGCTTCTATAGCGCTAGTAGCAGTTTTGCTGCCTTTGCCATGGGCAATTAAATTGTACGCAGCCTCGACTCTATCCCAGCGGGCATCTCTGTCCATAGCATAATAACGGCCTATTACGCTGGCTATATTTCCAACACCTAGCTCTTCAAAAACAGCATCAGCCGACTGTAAGGGCCCTTTTGCACTGCGAGGTGGCGTATCTCTACCATCTAAAAATGCATGTAGATATATTTTGGTCGCACCTCGTTTGGCCGCCAATTTTAACAAAGCAAATATATGGTCTTGGTGACTATGTACCCCGCCTTCCGACATCAACCCCATTACATGAATTGCTTTATCCGCTTGAATTGCCTTATCAAGATTGTCGGTTAGAATCGAATTTTTATAAAATTCACCATCCTCGATTGCTTTTGTCACCCGAGTAAAGTCTTGATAAACGACTCGTCCAGCACCCAAATTTACGTGACCAACTTCAGAATTTCCCATTTGTCCTGGTGGTAAACCAACGTCCAAGCCTGATCCAGATATGAGAGTATTACTATAGGTATTACATAAACCGTCCAAAACAGGCGTATTAGCATGAGCAATAGCATTACTTTCTTGATCATCACGGTGGCCCCAACCGTCTAAAATGATCAACGCGGTGGTCTTTTTGGTTTCACTCATTGTTCAGTCCTTATCTTTAAAGCTATTAACTAATGTTATGATTACATACTAGGAACGACCGTTATATATTAAACATTTGACCTAGTTGATTGATAATGCGCTAATGTTATCTCTACTCGCAATGTAGGTCACGGCTAAATCATTTGAAAAAACCAAATGTATAACAATAAGTTATTCTATGTGGTGCCTTTGAATTTACTCTAGGGCTAGTTTCTGCACTCAAAATCTATATACTTTGGCCTCATTTTTTTAAGTTACCTATCTTTAAGGCTCACCTGTTATGGATCAAATAGTAGAATTTGTCACAAATCATTATATTTTGTCTGGTTTATTTGCTGCGCTGTTAGTCGCATTAATATACACCACTGTGGCAGGCCTGTTTTCACCTTTGAAAGAATTAACCACTCACGAAGCAACTTTACTAATTAACAAAGAAGATGCCTACATTTTGGATATTCGTCCATCAGCGGAATTTAAAAAAGGCCATATATTAGGTTCGAAACAAATCAAACCCGAGTTAGTCACTAAAGGCGACTTTAGTACCCTTGAAAAATTTAAAGACAAACCCATTATTGTTGTTTGTGCGATGGGCATGACATCTAAACGAACAGCATCGCAAATGCTTAAAGCTGGATTTACTCATGCTGCAACCTTGAAGGGTGGCATAAATGCTTGGCAAGGTGCGAACCTTCCTATCACTAAATAACTTGTGGAAAGTGAATATGAGTCAAGTTGACATTTATACTAAAGGATATTGCCCATATTGCCATCGTGCAAAGGCTTTATTGAATAAAAAAGAAGTAAGCTTTAATGAAATTGAAATCGATGTAATGCCTGAATTACGCAGCACAATGATTGAACGAGCAAAAGGTAAATCTACTGTTCCACAAATTTTTATTAATGATCATCATGTAGGCGGTTGTGACGACTTGTTTGCATTAGAAGCAAAAAACCAACTAGACAGTTTACTGACTGACTAATAACTCAAATAAAGGAAGTACCATGGCTGACGAAAATCAACCAAACGAAGCTGCAGCGCAGCCAGAAGCGGCACAAGGCCCACAGTTCTCAATCCAAAGAATCTATACAAAAGATATTTCTTTTGAGACACCTAATTCACCAGCGATGTTTCAGAAAGAATGGAAACCAGAAATACAGCTAGACTTAGACACTAAGAGCAACCCTGTAGGTGAGAACTTATATGAAGTCACTCTATCAGTAACAGTGACTGCGACCATAGGTACAGAAACGGCATTTTTGTGTGAAGTACAACAAGCTGGAATATTCATGATTGGTGAAATGCCGGATCAGAATAAAACTCAAATGCTTGGTGCGTTTTGTCCGAATACTTTGTTCCCTTATGCGAGAGAAACCATTTCTAATTTGGTCAATCGAGGTACTTTCCCACCATTAAACTTGGCACCAGTAGATTTTAACTCAGTTTTCGCGGCATACATGCAAAAACGAGCACAACAAGCTCAAGAGCAAACTACTCAGAAACTAGACGCATAACACGAGTGATTTCAAATTGAATTCAGTTTGTGTGTTAGGGGCAGGATCTTACGGTACTGCCCTAGCGTTTTGTTTATCCCGTAACGGAGTTAAAACCGTTTTATGGGGACGTGACGAGCAACAAATGCAATTAATGGCTAAAAGTAGATGTAACCAAAAATATCTTCCCGATGCCATCTTCCCAGACGACTTAGCGATTGAAAATAAACTAAGTGAAGCTGTAACCAACAGTCAGGATATTTTGATTGTGGTACCCAGTCACGCATTTTCCGATACACTAAAACAAGTTAAACCCTTTCTAAAACTACACCACAGAATAATATGGGCCACTAAGGGCTTAGAGCCTGAAACAGGCAGGTTACTTCAAGAAGTTGCTGTAGAACTGTTAGGTGACGACATACCGATTGCCGCGTTGTCGGGACCAACCTTTGCGAAGGAAATGGTTGCTGGACTTCCCACCGCAATTTCTTTGAGCTCTACCAATGAGAATCTAGCTATCGAGTTTGCTAATAAGCTTCACTGCTCCAAATCCTTTAGAGTGTATAGAAATGATGATTTTGTCGGAATACAACTAGGAGGAGCGGTGAAAAACGTTATTGCTATTGGAGCCGGACTTTCCGATGGGTTAGGTTTTGGGTCAAATGCTAGGACTGCGCTAATCACTAGAGGACTAACTGAACTTAGCAGATTAGGCGTCAATATGGGCGCTAAGCAAACCACCTTCATGGGCATGTCAGGACTAGGTGATCTAGTACTTACCTGTACGGATAACCAATCACGAAATCGGAGATTTGGCTTGGCACTTGGCAAAGGCTTAGGGATCCAAGAAGCGATGACTGAAATTGGCCAGGTCGTTGAGGGGTACCTTAATACCAAGGAAGTTCATATACTTTCAAAAAGATTGGGTGTAGAAATGCCAATTTGTGAGCAAATTTACGAAGTTTTGTATAACAATAAACCGGCCAAAGACGCGGCATTGACATTACTAGCTAGAGATCCAACATCAGAATAGATTATCTCTCCTGCTTCCCACGTAGTTTTTATCGTTACCAATCAGATTCAATATCAATAAAAGCTCTCCAAACAAGCTCAGGACTCCCTTACACTCCCTCATAGGCCATTCCCTAATGACCGCCAGAGTTGCTTCGAGCCCCCCTAAGAATCAAGAACCCACTCACTCAAAGAAAAGATAGACAAACTGACAACACCTATATTATTTACTTTACTCAATACCCAAACGGAAGCTGCAGTTGCGTACATATAACCTTTGGTAGAAGGTCAGTTAGAGAGTCAATAGTCAAGATCGAATTAGCGTCGTTAAGAACATACAAACGCCTGCCAACAAAAAATGATCTTATACATTGCTCACTTGCCCTATTCGTAATGACGAGTTTGGCAATGTCTATTTTCATGAACGTCTAGGCGGACGATTATGCAAACCATGATGTTTGCGAGTCTGAACCACAAGAGCTCAGCGAATGCCCAGATAAACCTTTTAGTGATGGTTGAACGCAAAGTAGCGTTGCTCATTCGTGCTTAAGCACTAAGCCGCTTTTGCCTCACTATAATGATTTGAGCAGTTTCACCCCCAGAAACGCAAAAAGCCACCTTGTTATAGGTGGCTTTTTACTTACGCAGGAGTCTGGCAATGTGCGGCCTACATGGATTATCAACATGGATGTAGGAAATGCAGGTTTTGCAGGAGCAAAAACCTGCCTACTCACGCAGGAGGGAAAAGCGGGATTTTAAGGAACACCGTTCCGCTCCGCTTTTCAATGAGCCACGGATGGCGAGTTTGGGTGCATATCATCAGGGATGTGTATTTGACTACTTTACGTGATACTCACCCAACCGTCTGAACGAGCTAAGCTGTGCTTGAGTCCGGGAATCCACTTCGTGCGGGGCTGGCCTTCCAGAGGTTTTTTGCCGTGTAGCAATGCGCATTCGCGTTTAAGTGCTAAGCCACCTTTGCACACATTAAGTTAGTAATAATTTAAAAATCACCTGACACGCAAAAAGCCACCTCGTTAAAGGTGGCTTCGTACTTAATTGGGAGTCTGGCAATGTGCTACTCTCGCATGGGGAAACCCCAAACTACCATCGCCGCTAATGTGTTTCACTTCTGAGTTCGGAATGGGATCAGGTGGTACCACATCGCTATTGTCGCCAGACAAAAACTGTTATCTATCAA
>NZ_JBDVXF010000013.1:0-32533 GCF_039964565.1 Paraglaciecola sp. | reverse complement strand
GTTTTTAACATAATCGGCGTGACCAGGACAATCTACGTGGGCGTAGTGACGAGTTGGTGTGTCATATTCAACGTGAGAAGTCGAGATAGTAATACCACGCTCACGCTCTTCTGGTGCATTATCGATTTGATCGAATGCTGATGCAGCACCACCGTAAGTTTTTGCCAATACAGTTGTGATTGCTGCTGTTAATGTTGTTTTACCGTGGTCAACGTGGCCGATAGTACCGACGTTTACATGCGGTTTAGTACGTTCAAACTTTGCTTTTGCCATTTTACTGGTTTCCTAAGTTAAAAATCCGACCTCAATTTTGAGTTTCGGATCAGACCTTCATTAAAATTTAAGTTCGCGCATTCGTAATGGCTTTAGAGACATTATTAGGCGCTTCTGAGTATTTATAAAATTCCATTGAATATGACGCTCGCCCTTGAGTTGCACTACGCAAGTCAGTGGCGTAACCAAACATTTCAGATAAAGGTACTTTAGCATGTATTATTTTAATACCAGCCACACCATCGTCCATGCCTTCAATCATACCCCGACGCCTATTAAGGTCGCCGACAACATCACCCATCCAGTCTTCTGGAGTAGTGACTTCAACTTTCATTGTTGGTTCAAGTAAAACAGGATCTGCTTCTTCAGCTCCTTTCCTGAACCCCATCGACCCAGCGATTTTAAACGCCATTTCTGAAGAGTCAACATCATGATACGAACCGTCAAACAAGGTGACTTTTACATCAAGCACCGGGTATCCAGCTACCACACCATTTTGCATCTGTTCTTCGATACCTTTATCAACTGCAGGGATAAATTCTTTTGGAACTGCTCCACCGACAATCTTATTGATAAATTCGTATCCAGCGCCTTCTTCATTAGGTTCGACAGTTAACCAAACATGACCAAACTGGCCTTTGCCGCCTGTCTGACGAACAAACTTTCCTTCAACATCGACTTTCTTGCGAATCGTTTCGCGATAGGCAACCTGAGGTTTACCTACATTACACTCGACATTAAATTCTCGTTTCAAACGATCAACAATGATATCTAGATGTAATTCACCCATACCAGAGATAATTGTTTGGCCTGATTCTTCGTCTGTGTGTACTTTAAAAGACGGATCTTCTGCCGCTAATTTTCCTAGGGCTACACCCATTTTTACTTGATCTGGTTGCGACCGAGGTTCTACTGCTATAGAAATAACCGGGTCCGGAAACTCCATTCGCTCTAGGGTAATGATGTGGTTAGGATCACATAACGTATCACCTGTGGTTACATCTTTTAATCCTATCGCAGCGGCAATATCGCCAGCACGTACTTCTTTAAGTTCTTCTCTATCCTTGGCATGCATTTGAACAATTCGTCCAAAGCGTTCACGCTTTGCTTTTACTGGATTGTAAAATGCATCACCTGAATTAACTACGCCAGAATAACAGCGGAAAAACGTTAAAGTACCAACAAAGGGATCAGTAGCAATTTTAAATGCCAACGCAGCAAATGGAGCAGCATCATCTGCTGGTCTCTGAGCTTCTGTTTCATCTTTGTCGTCAAGTACACCTGTGATTGCTGGCACATCCATCGGCGCAGGAAGATACTCGATCACTGAATCGAGAACAGCCTGTACACCTTTGTTTTTGAATGCAGAACCACAAGTTGCTAAGACAATTTCATTCGCTAGGGTACGTTTACGTAGGCCAAATTTGATTTCATCTTCGGTAAGGTCAATACCTTCCAAATATTTATCCATTAATTCATCGGTAGCTTCTGCAGCAGCCTCAATCAACTCGGTACGCAATTCTTGCGCTCTGTCCATTAAGTCAGCTGGAATCGCTTCATAAGTGAATGTCATACCTTGATCAGAATCATCCCAGTTAATGGCTTTCATCTTGATAAGGTCAACAACACCTTTAAAGGTTTCTTCAGCACCAATGTTTAAATGAATAGGCACACAATTCGCGCCTAATCGTTTTTCTATTTGGTTTACTACTCGCTCAAAATCAGCTCCAGACCTGTCCATCTTATTGACAAATACAATGCGCGGAACGCGGTATTTATCAGCTTGACGCCAAACTGTTTCTGACTGAGGCTCTACTCCTGACGAACCGCAAAACACTACAACCGCACCATCAAGCACTCGCAAAGAACGTTCTACTTCAATAGTGAAATCAACGTGTCCTGGCGTGTCAATGATATTAATTCGATGTTGTTCGAATTGTTTGTCCATACCCGACCAAAAACAGGTCGTCGCTGCCGAAGTAATGGTAATGCCGCGCTCTTGTTCTTGTTCCATCCAGTCCATAACGGCTGCGCCATCATGGACCTCACCGATCTTGTGAGACAAGCCAGTGTAAAATAGAACCCGTTCTGTGGTCGTGGTTTTACCCGCGTCCACATGGGCGACAATACCAATATTTCGATAACGCTCAAGGGGCGTTTTGCGAGCCATAACTTTCTCTTATTACCAACGATAGTGAGCGAAAGCTTTGTTTGCTTCGGCCATACGGTGAACGTCTTCACGTTTCTTAACCGCAGAACCTTTGTTTTCAGCAGCGTCGAGCATTTCAGCTGCAAGGCGTTGAGCCATTGATTTTTCACCACGTTTACGAGCAGCGTCCACTAACCAACGCATACCTAGGGCATTTCGACGAACAGGACGAACTTCTACTGGAACTTGATATGTAGAACCACCAACACGACGAGATTTAACCTCTACTGTGGGACGGATGTTCTCGAGTGCGACTTCAAATACTTCTAGGTGCGCTTTGTCAGCTTTAGAAGCAACAATATCTAGTGCACCGTAAACAATTTTTTCAGCAGTCGATTTTTTGCCGTCTAACATGACGACATTCATAAATTTAGCAAGTAACTCTGATCCGAACTTAGGATCTGGTAGGATTTTACGTTGACCTACGACTCTTCTTCTTGGCATTTCAAATTCTCCGTGGAATTTTCAGGGGTTTCCCAAAACTCAATTAATACTTTAGTTTGGCCTTACTAACGGAGAACCGTTAAGACTTAGGCCTTTTTGCGCCGTACTTAGAACGGCCAGCTCTTCGATCACTTACGCCTGCACAATCTAATGTACCGCGAACAGTGTGATAACGAACACCTGGTAAATCTTTAACACGACCACCACGAATAAGAACAACACTGTGCTCTTGTAAGTTGTGACCTTCACCACCGATGTATGAAGAAACTTCAAAACCGTTAGTTAAACGAACACGACATACTTTACGTAATGCAGAGTTCGGCTTTTTTGGTGTGGTGGTATATACACGAGTACATACTCCACGACGTTGTGGACAGGCTTGCAAAGCCGCGACGTTGCTCTTCGTCGCAGGTTGTTTGCGTGGCTTGCGCACTAACTGGTTAACTGTTGCCATTAACTAGCTCCTGATTAAAATTACGACTGATTGCCCTTTTTTGAGGGCGTAAAACGCGAAAAATCCGCGAGCCCTAATTCATTGACGATAAAGCCATCGAATTTCGGGTCGCGGAAGTCTAATGATCAATGTGTGACCTGTCAAGTAAGACTACTGCTAAACTGCATTAAATATGGGTTTAGCTAGTCTACTTTGTTATCCAGATCACTTTTTGATCCAATTTTTACTCGTCAGCAGGAGTTTCACTCACTTCAGCATTTAATGCTTCGGTTAGTGCCAATTCTGCTTCAGACGCAGAAACTGAAGGTTCTTCCAGTTCCTGTAGTTCTGCCAGTTTTCTAGCAGTACGTTTTTGGTGATACGTGAAACCGGTACCGGCTGGTATCAATCGTCCAACAATTACGTTTTCTTTCAAGCCACGTAACTCATCTTCTTTACCTTGCACTGCTGCTTCGGTAAGTACACGAGTGGTTTCTTGGAAAGATGCCGCTGAGATAAATGACTCAGTAGACAACGACGCTTTAGTGATACCCAATAACTGTGGTTCGAACTGAGCAGGAATTTTACCCTGTCTTTCTAACTCACGGTTAGCGATTTTCACGTTAGACACTTCTACTTGCTCACCTTCTAAGAACTTACTGTCACCTGCATAAGTGATGATACACTTGCGCAGCATTTGACGAATAACCACTTCGATGTGTTTATCGTTAATTTTTACCCCTTGAAGGCGGTAAACTTCCTGAACTTCGTTAACGATATAGTTAGAAACTGCACTAATGCCACGTAGTCTAAGAATATCATGAGGAGATTCAGCACCATCGGCAATCACTTCACCTTTTTCAACGTTTTCACCTTCGAACACGTTAAGGTTACGCCACTTAGGAATCATCTCTTCGTAATGATCTTCTCCCTTAGGTGTGATAGTTAAACGTTTCTTACCTTTAGTTTCTTTACCAAAACCAATCATACCTGATACTTCAGCTAGAATGGCTGGCTCTTTAGGCTTACGCGCTTCGAACAAGTCAGCAACCCGTGGTAGACCACCGGTAATATCACGAGTCTTCGAGCTTTCTTGAGGTATACGCGCTAACACATCACCAGGTTTAGCCGCCATTCCGTCTGTAGCTTCAATGGTAGTGAAACTTGGTAGACGAATTTCTTGTAAACCAAATTCTTCACTTTCAAGAATAAGTTTAGGCTCTTTAGCATTCGCTTTAGACAAGTCGTTAACTACGATACGAGTAAGACCGGTTAAGTCATCTTGCTGCATCTCGGTATTACTGTCGTCAACGTCAGTGAAGCTGATCTTGGCTGCACGCTCAGTCACAATTGGATGTGAATGCGGGTCCCAGTTAGCAACAACTTCACCAGAGCTGACTTTAGCGCCATCATCGACCGATAAAATGGCACCGTAAGGTGCTTTATAACGCTCTTTCTCACGACCTTGATCATCAATAATAGTGATTTCAGTTGAACGAGAAACAATAACAACTTTGTCTTCTGTATTACGCACATACTTAGCGTTATGCAGTTTTAACGTACCAGTAGTTTTTACTTGTACACTGTTTTCTGCAGAAGCTCTTGATGCCGCTCCACCAATGTGGAAGGTACGCATGGTTAGCTGTGTACCAGGTTCACCGATAGACTGTGCCGCAATAACACCTACAGCTTCACCATGGCCAACCATGTGTCCACGAGCCAAATCACGGCCATAACATCTAGCACATACACCAAAGTCATTTTCACATGTAATAACTGAGCGAACCATAATTTGGTCAACTGAGTTTTCTTCAAGCATATCTACTAGCGCTTCGTCTAGTAACACATTACGTTCTACTAATACTTCGTTTGTACCTGGCTTCAATACATCTTCAGCAACAGTACGACCTAGTACACGTTCACGTAATGGTTCAACAACGTCACCACCTTCGATAAGCGGTGTCATTTTCACACCATCGAATGTGCCACAATCATCGTTGTTGATAACCAAATCTTGTGCAACGTCAACCAAACGACGGGTTAAGTAACCTGAGTTAGCTGTTTTCAATGCCGTATCGGCCAAACCTTTACGAGCACCGTGAGTAGATATAAAGTACTGAAGTACGTTAAGACCTTCACGGAAGTTAGCGGTAATAGGTGTTTCGATGATTGAACCATCTGGTTTTGCCATCAAACCACGCATACCCGCTAGCTGACGAATCTGTGCGGGGCTACCACGAGCACCGGAGTCGGCCATCATAAATACTGAGTTGAAAGAAACTTGTTCTTCCATTTCACCGTCACGATTTTTAACTGTCTCAATCGACAAGTTTTCCATCATGGCTTTGGCTACTTTTTCGTTGGCGTTGGACCAGATATCAATTACTTTGTTGTAACGCTCACCCGCAGTAACAAGACCAGACTGGAATTGTTCTTGGATTTCGCGTACTTCAGCTTCTGCATCTTCGATAATGTCTTTCTTGGCATCAGGAATAACCATGTCATCGATACCAACGGACGCACCAGCGATCATCGCATAGTGGAAACCGGTATACATGATTTGGTCAGCAGCAATAACAGTATCTTTCAAACCTAAGGTACGGTAACAAACGTTCAATAACTTAGAGATTTGCTTTTTACCCATCGCTATGTTGATGATTTCGAAAGGTAGACCTTTTGGCAACGCCAAAGACAAAATCGCTCGGCCAACAGTAGTGTCTGTTAGTGTGACTTTTTCAACTGAATTACCTTCAGCATCAGTTTCGTATTCAGTAATACGTACTTTAATGCGCGCATGTAATTCGGCTGAGTCTGTACGATAGGCTTTTTCAGCTTCGTGAGGACTAGTGAACACCATGCCTTCACCTTTACCATTTACGCGATCTCGCGTCATATAGTACAAGCCCATTACAACGTCCTGTGAAGGTACAATAATTGGCTCACCATTGGCAGGTGATAAAATGTTGTTGGTAGACATCATTAGTGCACGTGATTCAAGCTGAGCTTCAATCGTTAACGGCACGTGAACAGCCATTTGGTCACCATCGAAATCGGCGTTGTATGCAGCACACACTAGAGGGTGTAACTGAATCGCTTTACCTTCGATTAAGATAGGCTCAAATGCTTGGATACCTAGTCTGTGAAGTGTGGGTGCCCGGTTAAGTAATACTGGGTGTTCACGAATGACTTCGTCTAGTACATCCCATACTTCCGGATCTTCACGCTCTACTAATTTTTTAGCGGCTTTGATAGTAGTGGCTAAACCACGACCTTCAAGTTTTCCATAGATAAACGGCTTGAATAACTCAAGTGCCATTTTCTTAGGAAGACCACATTGGTGCAAACGTAGAGTAGGACCAACGGTAATTACTGAACGACCAGAATAATCAACACGCTTACCAAGCAAATTCTGACGGAAACGACCTTGTTTACCTTTGATCATGTCAGCCAAAGATTTAAGAGGACGTTTGTTAGAACCCGTAATTGCTCTACCACGACGGCCATTATCAAGAAGGGCATCCACCGCTTCTTGTAACATACGTTTTTCATTACGTACGATAATGTCTGGTGCGGCTAGATCAAGTAAACGCTTAAGACGGTTATTACGGTTGATAACACGGCGATATAAATCATTCAGATCAGAAGTCGCAAAACGACCACCATCTAGTGGTACCAATGGACGTAAATCTGGTGGTAAAACAGGAAGAACGGTTAAAATCATCCACTCTGGTTTGTTACCAGATAATTGGAAAGACTCTAACAGTTTCAAACGCTTAGTGATCTTCTTACGCTTAGTTTCAGAGTTAATGGTAGGTAACTCTTCACGCATTGCTACAACATCAGCATCGACGTCTAGGGCTTTAAGCAATTCAAATACTGCTTCAGCACCCATTTTAGCTTCAAACTCGTCGCCATGCTCTTCAAGGGCATCCAAATATTCTTCTTCGGTAAGAAGTTGGCTGCGCTCAAGTGTTGTCATACCTGGCTCTGACACCACGTATGATTCAAAATACAATACTCGTTCGATGTCACGTAAGGTCATGTCTAACATTAAACCAATACGAGACGGTAATGATTTTAAGAACCAAATATGTGCAACTGGACTGGCCAATTCAATGTGACCCATACGCTCACGACGTACTTTAGTTAAGGTAACTTCTACCCCACATTTTTCACAAATAACACCGCGGTGTTTAAGGCGCTTGTATTTACCACACAAACATTCGTAGTCTTTAACTGGACCAAATATACGCGCACAGAACAAACCGTCACGCTCTGGTTTAAAAGTACGGTAGTTAATTGTTTCTGGTTTCTTAACTTCACCAAATGACCACGAACGGATCATATCCGGCGAGGCTAGACCAATTCGGATGTTATCGAATTCTTCGGTCTTATGTTGTTGCTTAAGAAACTTTAATAAATCTTTCACATTTCTCTCCCAGCGGAGTCAATTGCAAAGGTGTAACACTTGCACTGACAAGTGCGACACCATCCTGTCATAAGCTCTAAGAGCAGCTTACTGCTCTTCTAGTTCGATGTTGATACCTAATGAACGAATTTCTTTCAACAATACGTTGAATGATTCCGGCATACCAGGTTCCATACGATGATCACCATCCACAATGTTTTTATACATTTTGGTACGGCCATTCACGTCATCAGACTTAACGGTTAACATTTCTTGCAAGGTATAAGCAGCACCATATGCTTCAAGTGCCCATACTTCCATCTCTCCGAAACGCTGACCACCGAACTGTGCTTTACCGCCCAACGGTTGCTGTGTAACCAAGCTGTATGAACCAGTAGAACGAGCGTGCATTTTGTCGTCTACCAAGTGGTTCAGTTTCAACATGTACATATATCCAACTGTTACAGGACGCTCAAATGCGCGACCAGTACGTCCGTCGAACAAAGTAATTTGTCCGCTTTCTGGGATATCTGCCAAGGTCAACATGTGCTTGATTTCAGCTTCAGTTGCACCGTCGAATACTGGTGTGGCCATAGGCACACCCTTTCGAAGGTTGCCGGCTAAACGTGTTACTTCGTCATCGCTGAAGGTAGTTAAATCAACCGCTTGATGAGATTTACCCGCGCTATAGACTTCTTGTAGGAAGCTGCGCAACTTGGCCATCTCTTCGTGCTCTTTGAGCATGCGATCAATTTTCACACCGATACCGCTAGCAGCCATACCTAAGTGAGTTTCAAGTACCTGACCGATGTTCATACGCGAAGGTACACCCAATGGGTTCAATACGATATCAACAGGCGTACCGTTTTCATCGTAAGGCATGTCTTCAACAGGTTTGATAGTCGAGATAACACCTTTGTTACCGTGACGACCCGCCATTTTATCACCCGGTTGGATGTGACGTTTAACGGCTAAGTAAACCTTAACAATTTTAAGCACACCTGGTGCTAGGTCATCACCTTGAGTGATTTTACGACGTTTAATTTCAAACTTGGTATCGAAGTCAGCTTTGATTTCACCATGTTGTTCGGCGATTTGATCTAGCTCAGCTTGAGCGTCTTCATCATCTAGGATTAAGTCAAACCACTTATCACGAGGCATACTATCAAGTTTCGCCTGATCTATGCCTGACTTAAGTAACAGACTTCCAGCTCGAGCAAAAATGCCGTCGGCTAAAATGTTAAATTCGTCAGATAAGTCTTTTTTCACTTCGCGTAATTGCATATCTTCAATTTCGCGAGCACGTTTGTCTTTTTCAACACCATCACGGGTGAAGACTTGAACGTCGATAACCGTACCGCGGACACTGTTAGGTACACGTAACGAAGTATCTTTAACGTCAGACGCTTTCTCACCAAAAATGGCTCTTAAAAGTTTCTCTTCTGGGGTAAGTTGTGTTTCACCTTTAGGTGTCACTTTACCTACTAGTATATCGCCGCCTTTTACTTCAGCACCAATATATACCACACCAGATTCATCCAATTTACCTAGCGCAGATTCACCAACATTGGGGATATCAGCACTGATTTCTTCTGGACCAAGCTTAGTATCACGAGCAATACAGCTTAATTCTTGGATGTGAATCGAAGTAAATCTGTCTTCCATAGCGACACGCTCTGAAATCAAGATAGAATCTTCGAAGTTATAACCATTCCAAGGCATAAATGCGATACGCATATTTTGACCTAGAGCCAAATCACCCATATCAGTCGACGGGCCATCAGCCAATACGTCTCCAGCCACTACCGGCTCACCTACATTACAAGTAGGCTTTTGATTGATACAAGTATTTTGGTTAGAACGCGTATATTTAGTCAAGTTGTAGATATCAATACCCGCTTCACCAGCAGTCATTTCGTCTTCATTTACCTTGACAACTATGCGACTCGCATCTACGTAATCTATTGAACCGCCACGCTTCGCAATTATGGTTACACCAGAGTCAACTGCTACAGTTTTCTCCATACCCGTACCCACTAAAGGCTTTTCAGCAATTAGAGTCGGTACTGCTTGACGTTGCATGTTGGCACCCATTAGTGCGCGGTTAGCATCATCGTGCTCTAGGAAAGGTATAATACTCGCTGCAACTGAAACGATTTGTTGAGGCGACACATCCATATATGTAATGTCAGAAACTGACATTAAAGTAGTTTCACCACGGAAACGACATGGGATTAAGTCTTCAGTCAACTTACCGTTTTCATCAAGCGCTACGTTTGCTTGCGCAATCGCATATTGACCTTCTTCTATAGCAGATAAATAGTCAATTTCGTCTGATACAATACCGTCTACTATTTTACGATACGGAGTTTCTAGGAAACCAAAGTCGTTAGTACGCGCAAAACTTGCAAGTGAGTTGATCAAACCGATGTTCGGACCTTCAGGAGTTTCGATAGGACAAACACGACCATAATGGGTCGGGTGTACGTCTCGAACCTCAAATCCTGCACGTTCACGAGTCAAACCACCTGGACCTAATGCAGAGATACGACGTTTATGTGTCACTTCTGAAAGCGGGTTGTTCTGATCCATAAACTGAGATAATTGGCTTGAACCAAAGAACTCTTTTACAGCAGCAGATATAGGCTTGGCATTAATAAGATCTTGAGGCATAACAGCATCAAGGTCACCTAAACTTAGGCGTTCTTTTACTGCACGCTCAACACGTACTAAACCAACTCTGAATTGATTTTCTGCCATTTCGCCAACAGAACGGATACGTCTGTTACCTAAGTGGTCGATATCATCTACTTCGTCTTTACCATCACGGATAGTAATAAGTTGCTTCATTACCGCTACTATATCATCTTTGTCTAAGGTGCCTGCACCTGTTGACACTTCACGACCTAAGCGGCGATTGAACTTCATACGCCCAACAGATGATAAATCGTATCTATCATCTGAGAAGAATAAGTTGGTAAATAAAGTTTCTGCAGCATCTTTAGTAGGTGGCTCACCAGGACGCATCATACGGTAAATCTCAACTAAGGCTTCAAGCTTATTAGTTGAACTATCAATACGAAGGGTATCTGAGATATAAGCACCGTGGTCAAGCTCATTGATATAAAGTGTATCAAATGCAGTGATCCCTGCCTCTGTCAACTCAAGAAGGTTTTCCAAAGTTAACTCATCATTGGCTGCAACGATGACTTCACCTGTTTCTTCATTGATATATTCACGGGCGAACACTCGGCCTATTAAATATTCAGCTGGTACTTCAAGCTCTGTTATTTTTGCTTTTTCTAATGCTCGAGTATGACGTGCTGATATACGACGACCTGCTTCAACAACAACTTTTCCGTTATTATCAAGGATATCGAATTGCGCAGTTTCACCACGAAGGCGGTCTGGCACGATATCTGACAGAAATTTATCACCGTCAATTCGTACTTGGTTAGTTTCAAAAAACAACCCAAGTATTTCTTCAGTTTGCATTTCTAATGCACGCAAAATAATAGTCGCTGGTAATTTACGACGTCTATCTATACGTACAAACAAATTATCTTTAGGGTCAAATTCAAAGTCTAACCACGAACCACGGTAAGGAATAACGCGCGCGTTATATAATACTTTACCTGATGAGTGAGTTTTCCCTTTGTCGTGATCGAAGAACACGCCTGGTGAACGGTGCAATTGTGACACAATGACTCGCTCAGTCCCGTTGATAACGAAGGTACCGTTATCTGTCATGAGTGGTATTTCACCCATGTAGACTTCTTGCTCTTTGATGTCTTTAACTGTGCCAGGTGCTGCTTCTCTATCGAACAACACTAAACGCAATTTCACGCGTAGTGGAGCAGAATATGTTACACCACGAATTTGACATTCTTTGACATCAAATACTGGCGCACCTAGACGGTAACTCACATATTGCAACTCAGCGTTACCAGAGTAACTTTTTATTGGGAAAACTGATCGAAATGCTGCTTCCAGTCCATGTTGACCATCTACATCTAGGTCAATAAATTTCTTAAAAGAATCTAATTGGATTGAAAGTAGATACGGTATTTCCAATACCTGTGGGCGTTTGCCAAAATCCTTACGGATACGTTTCTTTTCGCTATAAGAGTAAACCATGGGTTCCTCAGCCTGCCGATTTTTGACCCAACTTGCTTAGCTAGGTGTCGTAAAAGACACAAAGTTAAACAAACTTCCGCTACCCTTTAAGTTGTAATCTAAACGTTTACCAAAGTCATTAAGAGGCTTACTTAACTTATTGGTTTTATGTGGTTTTGATTACAATTTGCGCTTCTTATTTAGAATTTATATCAAAGGATGAAAATAGTAAATCCTACAGCGCAAAAAGGCTGGTGACTAAAAAGTCACCAGCCTATGCCATTTCAGGCTAACAATCTGTGTTTAGGCAGATTATTTAAGCTCAACTTCAGCGCCAGCTTCTTCAAGCGTCTTCTTAAGTTCTTCAGCTTCTTCTTTAGCAACGCCTTCTTTAACAGGAGTTGGAGCAGCTTCAACTAGCGTTTTAGCTTCTTTAAGTCCAAGACCTGTTGCAGTACGTACTGCTTTGATTACCGCTACTTTATTTGCACCGAAAGATGTCATAACAACATCAAATTCAGTCTGCTCTGCAGCAGCTTCAGCAGCTACAGCAGGACCAGCAACAGCAACAGCTGCAGCAGCAGAAACGTTGAATTTTTCTTCAGCCGCTTCAATTAGTTCAACCAATTCCATTACTGGCATTTCAGCAATAGCGTTTAAAATATCATCTTTAGTTAGAGCCATTTCTCTAAACTCCTGGGTTTAATGTTAAAAATTTAAAATGCCAAAGTCGAAAATTATTTTTCGTCTTTGATCGCCGCCAATACACGCACAAATTTGCCTGGAACTTCGTTGATAGTACGAACGAACTTCTCGGCAGGTGCTTTGAAGGTAGCAAGTAATTTTGCTAGTGCTTCGTCGCGGGTAGGAAGTGACGCCACTGCATCCAATTTTTCTGGACCCAATAAACCACTACCAATAGAAAGTGCAGTTACATTTAACTTGTCGTTAGTTTTTGCGAAGTCTTTGAAAAGACGCGCAGCACCGCCAGGTGCCTCTATAGAAAATCCATAGATCAACGGACCAGTTAAAGCACTGTCTAGGTCAGAAAACTTACTTTCAGATAACGCTCGTTTTGCAAGGGTGTTACGAACTACTCGTAAGTAAACACCTTGTTCACGGGCCTTTATGCGAAGGTCAGTTAATTCTGCCACTTCCATGCCACGGTATTCAGCGACGGCAACAGATAGAGCTCGAGACGCAACATCGTTAATCTCTGCTACGATCTCTTTTTTTGCTGCTAAGCCTAATGCCACTGAGTTCACCTCTTAAAGTCTGAAACATCATTCCTATTTGGAATATCCGCTTCAGGATTCACAGATTGATATCATTACTTACGTATTACCCTAAGCAAATCCACCGCTCTACGGTGTTCGTTAATCCCAGAGAGTCTGAGTCGATACCACCGTCTGCGCAGGCTGTTGTTTTAAGTACGTTGTTTACGATAGATAATCCTAAAACCACTATCACGGAAAATGCTCTCTTACTTCATTTCCCAACTTACGCCTGCGGTCTTGGACGAGAGTCTGTCGTTGAGTTAATTAAAAAAAAACTTAACCCAGACTCTAACCCATAACCTTTACAGAGAAATAAGCCTTAAAGACTTATCTGCTTTGATTATTCATCAAAGCGACCGGTTTAGCCTAAGCTAGCTTGGTCAACAGAAACACCTGCACCCATTGTTGTGCTAAGGCTAATTTTCTTAATGAAAGTGCCTTTAGCTGAAGAAGGCTTAGCTTTGTTAAGCGCTTCTAGCAATGCTGCTAAGTTTTCTTGAATTTGGTTTGCTTCAAAAGCGATTTTACCGATGCTTGCATGGATAATACCATTTTTGTCGTTACGATAACGAACTTGACCCGCTTTAGCATTTTTAACAGCTGTCGCTACGTCAGGTGTTACTGTACCTGTTTTAGGGTTAGGCATAAGTCCACGTGGACCTAAGATTTGACCTAATTGACCTACAACACGCATCGCATCTGGAGAAGCAACAACAACGTCAAAATTCATTTCGCCTTTTTTCACTAAGTCAGCTAAGTCATCCATACCAACGATGTCTGCACCAGCTTCTTTAGCAGCTTCAGCGTTTGCGCCTTGCGTAAATACTGCTACACGCACTTCTTTACCTGTACCGTTTGGCAATACAGTTGCACCACGAACATTTTGATCAGATTTACGAGCATCGATACCAAGGTTAACAGCAACGTCAACACTTTCAGCAAATTTTGCAGTGGCTAATTCTTTTAACAAAGCAACCGCTTCGTTAAACTCGTATTCTTTAGTAGCGTCAACTTTGTCTTTAACTAAGCGTGCGCGTTTTGATAATTTAGCCATGTCTTATCCCTCTACCACTAAGCCCATGCTGCGCGCAGAGCCAGCAATGGTGTTTACTGCTGCATCTAAACTTGCTGCAGTCAAATCAGGTTCTTTAGTTTTAGCAATTTCTTCTAATTGCTCGCGCGTCACTGTACCCACTTTTTCAGTGTTAGGACGGCCAGAACCACTCTTAATACCAGCCGCTTTCTTAAGTAAGAAAGAAGCAGGAGGAGTTTTGGTTAAGAAGGTAAAAGAACGATCTTCATAAACAGTAATTTCTACTGGTACTGGAGCGCCTTTTTCAAGAGATTCTGTTTTTGCGTTAAACGCTTTACAGAATTCCATAATGTTTACACCATGTTGACCTAGTGCAGGACCAACTGGTGGACTAGGGTTAGCAGCACCTGCCGCAACCTGAAGCTTAATTAAGCCAGTGACTTTCTTCGCCATAATAAATACTCTCTAATTTGGGTATAACGCCTTGTAAACACTGAGTATGCTTACTCTATCGGCTTCCCGTTCTAATAAAATGGGCCGCGAAGTATAGATGAACCAACACCTCGGCACAAGTCTTATTATTGACAAATTATATATTTATGCATCAACCAACAAAAAAGGGCGCATTACGCACCCTTTTATAATTCAAATTTGCTATTAAAACTAGCCTTTTTCTACCTGCCCAAATTCTAGCTCTACAGGTGTTGAACGTCCGAAGATAAGTACCGATACTTTTAAGCGGCTTTTTTCGTAATCAACTTCTTCAACCACGCCGTTAAAGTCGGCAAATGGACCATCGGTAACACGAACCACTTCGCCTGGCTCAAACAAGGTTTTAGGCTTAGGCTTATCAACGCCTTCTTCAAGACGATTTAATATAGCGTTGGCTTCTTTAGTCGTAATTGGCGCAGGGCGATCAGAAGTGCCACCAATAAAACCTAGGACTCTTGGTACACTTTTCACTAAATGCCATGAATCTTCATTCATATCCATTTGCACCAGTACGTAACCAGGGAAAAACTTACGTTCACTTTTTCTTTGTTGCCCAGCGCGCATTTCAACGACTTCTTCGGTGGGTACTAAAATTTCTCCGAAATAATCTTCCATTTCGTGCATTTTAATATGTTCCAACAAGGTTTTTTGCACACGGCCTTCATAACCTGAGAAAGCTTGAACCACGTACCATTTTTTATCTGACATAGCTTAAATTCCTAACCCAGTTATAAATGAGACAATCTCAACGATTATTCCGTCCAGTCCCCACAAAAGAAGTGCAACTACAATAGTTGCCGCCAATACAATCATAGTAGTAGTAGTGGTTTCTTGACGTGTGGGCCAAACAACTTTGCGTACTTCAACACGGGATTCTTTCGCAAAATTAATAAAAGTGCTGCCTTTAACTGTGGTAGAGGCAATAAAACCAGCGATACCTACGGCCGCAACGGTAATAAGGGCGATATAGAGAACCGAAAGTTCCGGGAAAAAATGGTTCACAGCAACAACGCCGCCTAACAATCCAAATATAACCAACCATCTCAACATATCTAATGGATTGGAGTTGTTTTCTGTATTTTCGCTCATGCTAAACCCTGACTCTCTTACTAGTTGCATTGTTAGTAGTGACTACGCACTTACCAACACATATTTTTTGAACTGCTAGATGGAGGAATTATCTCCGATACATCCATGTAACTGACCGCAAGCGGCGCTAACGCGGTTCAAATCGTTCCAGACGATTTGTAGAACCATGGGGGGTCTCACCCTCAACCTTCCACAACCTAAATTTACTTTCCGTCAAAGCGAGCCCTGACGTTTTTACTTGTACTGGCAGGGGTGGAGGGATTAACTCAGTTACGTCCATGTAACTGACCGCAAGCGGCGCTAACGCGGTTCAAATCGTTCCAGACGATTTGTCAAACCCGTGGGGATTCTCACCCTCCACCTCTACAACTAATTTTTACCCTACAGTCCAATGACTAAGACTGTAGTTAACTTGTACTGGCAGGGGTGGAGGGATTCGAACCCCCAACCGTCGGTTTTGGAGACCGCCGTTCTACCAATTGGAACTACACCCCTAAAACGTCTAACATCTATCGGACTTAAAATGTCATCCAACAATGTGAATTTTAGTTACATCAACCTTGTAGAATCATCGATTTTTCGGGAAAAATTCAGAATCACTAACAAGAAGGGAGGCGTATTATACTTATTGGTTACTGGGATTCAAGAAGAAAGATTAAAGAAGCTAAATCGGTATCAAAGAATACTGTTAAAAGATGATTAAGTTTTCGGCTGTTGGGCGAACAATGTTACCATAATACGGCTCAATTCTGAGACTGGATACGTTCTCGTTTTTAAAACTCAATTTATTATTTATCGCGTTATTTAGAAATGGCGAGGAACATTGCTTGTACGACTTTCGAACTTTAATGGATACACTTAACACGCTATTTTGGCAAAATCCTTTGGCGCAAACTATTGGATTGTTTGCGTTCTTCATTGGCGCTAGTGCGTTCTTGCACAGAGATGACCAGAAACTAAGGTATTACCTCACAGCATTTACCTTTCTTATGGCTTTACATTTTTCCTTGTTAGGTCTTTGGACAACCGCCATTGTTGCATTGCTTGGGAGTGCTAGAAATTACGTGTCGAGTTTAACCGACAACATTTGGGTAATGTCGCTTTTTCTTTTAGCCGTTTGGTTAATGGCAATTCAAAATAGTACAGATTGGGTGCATTTATTAGCGATAGTGGGTGTGTCGTTAGGGACTTGGGCTGTTTTTAGAGAACAAGGAATACGAATGCGTATATGCATGTCTTTAGGGACAGTTTGTTGGCTTAGCCATAACTATATAGTCGGTTCCATAGGTGGAGTCGTTATTGAAGGGCTATTTTTAATCGTCAATACACGAACTATTCTCAAACTTGCGAAAGAACAAATCACACAAAAACCAGCATAATAACTTCAGCATGTTGACAGTCCGCATTTTACTGATATAAAACCCTTCCTAAATAAATGGTATTGGAGTTATTTCTTTGAACAAGAGCATTATTACCAACGGGTTAGCCCTTATATTAGTAGGACTAGGTTTTTTCTTAGACAACATAATAGTCAAAACAATAGGCCTATTTGCAGTGTCTGGCGCACTTACTAATTGGATAGCGGTGCATATGCTTTTTGAAAAAATTCCAGGATTATATGGCTCTGGCGTTATACCAGAACGCTTCGAAGATTTTAAGAGAGGGATCCATACCTTAGTCATGGAACAATTTTTTAGTGAAGACAATATTCAGCGCTTTTTAGCTGATAGTAACCAAACGGTCAATGTAGACTTGACTCCTATGATTAAAAAAGTCGATTTAGGGCCAACCTTTGATTCATTAGTGGAAGTCATCAAGGAGTCTTCATTTGGACAAATGTTAGGAATGTTTGGCGGAGTTGAAGCGTTAGAGCCGATGCGACAACCTTTCGTTAATAAAATGAGCCTAGCGATTCAAGATATTACTCAAGATCCTAAATTTGCGTCACTACTTAAAGAAGAGTTGACCCAAACAGATGTTCAGCAAGACTTACACCAAAAAATTACCAGCATTGTCGAGCAGCGACTGAGTGAACTCACGCCACAGCTAGTGAAGGATATTGTGCAGAAAATGATTAAAGAGCACTTAGGTTGGTTGGTTGTGTGGGGAGGCGTATTTGGAGGAATCATTGGCCTAATCGCAGCCACAATCAATTTCTAATAACGAATTGAAATTAGCGCACCTCTAAAATGGACAAGGGCTAGTCAAAGTCATCGTTTTTTGCGAGTGTGGATGCTCGAACGTTATATCTAGCGCATGCAACATAAGTCTTGGGGCCATATTTTCGGTGGTGCTGTTGCCATAAAGATCGCAACCAACAATAGGGTGTCCCATTGCTTGACTATGAAGACGTAACTGATGAGTTCTACCGGTCAATGGAGTGAAGATTACTTTGGTGCAAACGGGGCGCGTTAGCCTCTCAAGCACTTGATAGTGGCTCTGAGCTGACTTACCTTCTATGTGGCATATTTTTAGTCGGGGAAATAACAATCTATCTTTAGCAATAGGTAAATCAATCACTCCCATGGTGTCACTCACCTTTCCAGCTAGTAAGCTTATATAACGTTTTTTAACAGTCCGTGACTGAAACTGTTTAGTCAAATTTGCGTTAACCTCTTTGTTTTTAGCTAAAAGCATTATTCCCGAGGTGCCAAAATCCAAACGATGGCTTAGTCTAATATCAGCGTTTTTTTTGGCTAGGCGAAAATGTACAGAATCTATATTCAGGGGATTTTTGCCGGACAAACTTAATAAACAGCTAGGCTTATTTATAACCAGTAGGTAAGCATCTTCATACAATACTTGAATTTTTTCATCGCACTTAGGGGCAATGAAATTATCAACAATTTCTTTCTTCACGCTTGTTTCATACTTGCAGGCTTTGATAGACAAAGATGACTAAGCTTGTAGCAATCCACCACATAACTCCCCCAATTAGGGTGTCCAACACTATCCAAGTTTTACTACTTTCAAAGTAAGGAATGAGTTTTTTCGACGCATACCCTAAACCAAAGAACCAAACAAACGAAGCAAATATTGAACCTAATAAAAACCAACGTTTTTCTTCACTGCCTAAGGTTCCACCTATGCCGCCTATAATGACTAAGGTGTCTAAATAAACGTGAGGGTTCAACAGCGTTATGGCAAGTGTGGCTAGTATTAATTTAACCCGGGATTGTTGCTGGTCTTTTCCTCGTTCTATATGTAAATGGCTGTCCCCTTTATATGCTCTAAAAAAGGAACTAAAGCCATACCAATATAAAAAAGTCGCTCCTAAGATCGCTAAGGAATTAAGAAAAAAAGGCGCTTTTTGTAGAACCGAACCAACTCCTAAAACTCCTAGGCTTATCAAGGCTGCATCGCAAATGAAACATATGGTACAAGCGTAAAAAACTTTTTGTCCTAATAATCCTTGTCGCAAAATAAAAGCATTTTGAGCCCCAATAGCGACGATTAGACCTCCTGAAATCAAAGCCCCCTGAATAAACTGGTTTATCACAAGCCAATCCCAAATTTACACAAGGCTTTTTTATTTCGCATATTCTAATCTAAACCAATAAAGCCACCCGTTTGGTGCTCCCATAATTTGGCATAAATCCCGTGTTTTGCAATCAGTTCTGCATGTGTACCTGATTCCACTATTTTGCCCTCGTCCAGCACTAACAGTCTGTCCATTTGCGCAATAGTCGATAATCTATGGGCAATAGCCAAGACTGTTTTGTTTTCCATAATTTTATTTAAACAATGTTGAATCGCCACCTCTACTTCAGAATCCAATGCTGACGTAGCCTCGTCTAATATTAAAATGGGCGCATCTTTTAACATGACCCGAGCAATAGCAATTCGTTGACGTTGGCCTCCAGAAAGCTTCACACCTCGCTCACCTACATGGGCATCGTAACCTGTTCGGCCTTTAAGATCAGATAAGGTTTGAATGAACTCGTCAGACTCAGCTTGCCGTGCTGCCCTACGCATATCTTCTTCACTGGCGTCTAAACGTCCATATAGAATGTTATCGCGCACCGAGCGATGCAATAAAGACGTATCCTGGGTTACCATACTAATATTTGCACGCAGGGTTTCTTGTTGCACCTGACTGATATCTTGCCCATCTATGGTAATACTGCCACTTTGGATGTCATAAAAACGCAGCAATAAATTAACTAAGGTAGACTTACCCGCTCCAGAACGCCCTACTAATCCTACTTTTTCTCCGGGTTTAATTTTGATATCTAAATCCTTAAACACGGCTATGGGAATATCGTCTGCCCCTGTATAGCCAAAATTCACTTTGTTAAAATGAATTGCCCCTCCTTTCATTTCTAACGCTGTTGCATAGGGTTTATCTTGTACATCAACAGGCAAAGACAAACTATTAATGCCGTCTTGTACCGTACCGATATTTTCAAACAGTGATGAAACCTCCCACATTACCCATTGCGACATACCATTGAGACGTAAGCACAAACTGACAGTAATCGCGATTTCACCTGGAGTGACCAGCTCTAGCATCCATAAATATATCGCCAGCGCAGTAATACTAAAGACCAGCAAGGCATTGCTAAACCACACACAACCGTACAATACAGTGACCAAGCGCATTTGCGGATAGACACTTTTTAGAAAACCAAACATTCCTTCTTTCGCATATTCCGCTTCGCGGCTAGTATGCGCAAATAACTTTACTGTGGTGATATTGGTGTAACTATCAACAATGCGTCCTGTCATCATCGAACGAGCATCCGCTTGACGTTGTGATACCCGCTTTAACTTAGGGATCAGAATACGTAAAATCACTAAATATACGAAAAACCAAATAAAAAGAGGCGCACTCAAGCGCCAGTCAGCGGTAATGACCAAAAACAAAATACTAATAAAGTACACACTGACATAAACTAAAATATCCAATGTTTTCATGACCGTTTCACGCACCGACAATGCTGTTTGCATGACTTTAGTCGCGATTCGTCCCGCAAACTCATTTTGAAAAAATCCGAGACTTTGCCCAATCATGTACCTATGCGCCTGCCAGCGGATTTGCATTGGGAAGTTTCCCATCAGGCCTTGATGAGACAATAGAGATTGAGTTATCACTAACACCGGTAAAATAACTAATACTAGTAATCCCATCCAAATGAGACTGCCCAATTCTTGCTGCAAAAACGTTTCTCGATCACTGGCAGCTAACCAATCGACTAATTGCCCCAGAAAGCCAAATAACGACACTTCAAGTGCAGCAATAGCCGCGGCCAAAAAAGAAACACAAAAAATAACCGGCCACATTCCTTTAGTGTAATAACGGCAAAACGCAAAAATGGTGGCGGGAGGTTGTTTCGGGTGGGCACTTGGAAACGGATTGGTTAGCCGTTCAAAAAATGAAAACATCGGGACAATAGACCTTGGAATGACTTAGTCTGCCGAAAGAGTATAACCGACAGACCTATTCTAAAATAAGTTAATCAGAATACCCTAATTCTTGTAGTTTCGATTCAACTTTTTTCGAATGTTGTGCTTTCCACTCACTCAAACTCATCGCAGCATCCTTATCTGTGCGCGCTTTGGCAAGATCATAGACCTGTTTAAGCTGATTTTTTGGAATCACCGCGATACCGTCTTCATCCGCCACTATATAATCGCCGCCGTGAACTTTCACACCGCCACATACAATAGGTTGATTCAAAGGAAACATTTGTTCTTTGGCGCCAGGTTTCGGCATTAAACCACGAGCAAAAACCGGAAACTGAGCATTTCGTATTTCAGCTATATCTCGAATAGCGCCGTCAATAATCATACCGGCTATACCGCGCTGCTGAGCCACAGCGCATACATTGCCTCCAGTATTGGCATACTCAGGATCAGCCTCAACTACAATTACATCCCCTGCACTGGCTCGATAAATCGCAGCATGTAAACTTAAATGGTCGCCTTTTCCACATTTTACTGTAAACGCAGGGCCGGCAATACGTGGCATTTGAGGCCACATTTGATGGATGTTTGGATCGATGAATTGCTCTCTTGGTAACCCTTCTGAATACTCACAAGGAGAAATTTCGCGCATTTGTTCGATTGTTGGTTTTGACATACCACTAGACTCCCATAAATTTAGATGCAAAAAGACCCACCCAATAAACACAAATACCAAGTTGTATTACAAAAAAAGCGAAACGAACTTGCACTGCCAGTACACTAGTAGAGATCAAATGAGTGATAGTTTGGCCCAAACGAGCCGCAAGTACCAATAAGGCTAAGTCATTGGTAATCGCTATTGAATCTGTTGCCAAGGCCAGAAGCTGCAACCCACCAATAAATGCAAAGCTTTCAACACAGTTGCTTTGAGCCCGTGTTAATCTCTCACCAAATGGAGGTGAATCAGAACCATCGGACTTAAAAGCATTCGCTGCTTTTCGTTTAGCCAGCACCAAAAAAGTTCGATAACTCGTAAGCCAAATCAACAGAATCAAAATCCAAGCAATATAACCAAGCAGTGCAATAATTGTGTCGTTCATTAATTTTCCGTCCTGTACCCATTGAAGATTACTGTATATCAAGGATAGAGTTTGACCAAGCGACCCTAAGGATTAATTTTGAATATTGCGAAGCGACATCGTCATTGGACATCTAAGAACCACACCCACTATGACGTAATTGACAAACACTATTTGTCATCAAAGTTAGACGCCCTAAGATCGAAGCGGTTATAGCTTATAGGGAACTGCCTTTTGCGCTGTGTTGAATTATTTTCGACAGGCACAAAACATGAGAAACAAAGCATTACAGGTAACTCGCAAATATAATATTAACGAATTAAAATTGATAAAGCGCGTCTCTATACAAATTGAAGATTCCAATAAAATAAGAGGTTGAGATAGAAATGTGGCTTTAACCTTAAAAACATCAATAAAGCCTAGCAACCGATATTTATTGTTGTAGATCAATTGCCTTCCTGCTTACAATGACTAGTATACAACTCAGTGAAATGTTCAGGAACCGCATATGAAAATTGAAAAAGTTTTGGTTATTGCAGATCAGCAAGACAAGCAACAAAGCGCGTTAGCACATGCTAAATCGCTATGTAAGCGCACCGGAGCCAAACTACATATTGTGGCCTTTCATTACGAAAATTTAACTAAGTTCGCAGCCAAATTAAACCCAGAACAACAATTAGATATTCAGAATAAAATCATTTCTTCTGGGAATAAATGGTTAAAAAGTGAAATCGCACAACTGAGTCTACAAGATCATTCTTCATGTGAAGTATTGTGGGAAAAAGATATTGTTGGTTGGGTCAAACAACATTGCGAGTCACATGCCTATGATTTAATAGTTAAAACAGGACATCGCAGCGAAGGACTGTTTTATGTACCAACTGATTGGCATCTAATTCGTAACAACCTTGTACCGACATTAATTGTGGCAGAAAAAAAATGGCGTAAAAAACAAACCATCATGGTATCACTTGACTTGGGGACTCACTCAAAATCGAAACAAGAACTAAATCAAAAGTTACTTGATGCTGGGATCACTTTTGCCACAAATGCCAATATGCCCCTGCATATTTGTTACAGCATACCTATATCGCCGGTATTAAAAGACTTAGGTATCATTGATAAAAAAACCTTAGTTAATGACGCCAAATCGAGGTACCTACCTATCATCGAAACCATGCTCGGTGATTACGATATACCCTTAGCTAATATTCATTTTAAAGCTGGCCCCGCTTCTAAAGTCATCCCAAGTGTTGCCTCAAAATGCTCGGCTGGCTTAGTAGTAATAGGCAGTATTGGACGTAAGGGAATCACGGCTAAAATCATGGGCAACACCTCAGAAAGTGTATTGGGATTATTAAAAACCGATATTTTGGTAGTACAGCCTGAGTAATACCAATCCGTAGTGATAACTGCTGGGGCATTCTGAGTGGGTAGTTATCATTACGGATTGGTATAAATAGGGGATACATTCAATTCAGGCCTAAAAAATTTAGCTACAGTTTACCTTTGCATTGGACGAAAGATCGTTAGTTTTTTATCTCATCATACTGCAAGGCATTAATTAGGCTGTAAATTGTCCTAAATCAAGCATTCAAGATAATCTAAAATTGGGAACCTTTTGCGGTGTATTGTCTTTTAAATCATTAGTGGTACGAACAGTATTTCGACCTTCTCGCTTTGCCATGTAAAGCGCCTCATCGGCGTGAGTTACGATATCCTCTAACTTGTACGCTGTCGCTCTAAATGCCACGCCAAAACTTGCACTCATACTTAATATCTTGCCACGAGCAGTGAAATTAAATTTCGAAATCTCCACTCTTGCCCTCTCAGCGACCTCATAGGCTATTTGGAAGTCTGTTGCGGGTAAAAGAATGACAAATTCTTCGCCTCCCCATCGACCGATCACGTCCACGTCACGGAGTTGTGTTTTTAGTAAATTTGCAAATTCACACAAAATTACATCACCCACTGCATGACCATAGGTGTCATTGATCAATTTGAAGTGATCTATATCTACTATAATTGCGCAAACACTTTGCTTTTCTTTTTTGAGTTGCTTAAAGCACCATGCCAAGTACGCTCTATTTGGCAATTGTGTTAGTGGATCTATTTGATACTTACTCGCGAATTCAGCTTGAACATAAGGTATTCCGATGCGGGCAATTAGGACAGCTAGCAACAACACCAGCGCTAAATTTAAGGTTTGCATCATAAATAACTTGATAGTTTCACTCTGTCTTACTTGTAAAGAATTAACTAAGTAAAGTTTCCAGTTAAGTGCTTTAAGGTCGACCTTGGTTATTAGTAAGTCTTCACCTTCCACATCAACCAAAATATTGTCATTGGGCTTTGAACCAGACTGTTGTAACGGTGTTAAGGCTTGAAACCAAGAAAGTTGGCGTATGTTTTTAATACGTTTTCCATCGGCCAGTAACTTTTCATCAGAAGACAGGACAATGTCTTGATTCCCATCAACAAAAATGAAGTCGTAGTCATAGGTATTTTTATTGTTTTCAAAAGTTGAGATAATTCTATCTAATCGTTTGCTCACACCAATAAAACCTATGAACTCTCCCTGCTCATTGTGAATTTTAATATCAAAGTAAATATGAATGTCGTCCCTGTTCCCTAATGCCGCAACGACGTTTTGTGATGATTTTTTTGCTCTGAAGTACCACTCTACTTTTTCAGAAACGAGGGGTAACGTTGAACCATCGGAAAAGTACTGCATACGACTGATTTCACTCGCCACAAAAAAGTTCATATCAAACTCTTTGGACAGTTCATCAAGTAACACCATCATTTTTTTACCGTCAATCACATCGTGGTTCATATGAGACTTCAAAGAAGAAGCTCTTGCGACGGTTTCAGCAATAAAAAGTGGTTTTAGAACTTCGTGTGAAACAATATCAAAGGCAGGGGTCAAACTTTGAAGTTCGAGTAGGCTTTGGTCTTCCACAGATTCTGACAAAGATATCACTGCACTTAGGGCGACTGAAAACACTACTATAAGTAAAACAAAATAGAACTTTGGATTGACGTATTTTTTCCAAGGAGGCATTAAACGGCCGGTGAAATAGAAGAATTAGCGTTAAACTTACAGTGTTAACTGACTAACAACCATTAGACTTTAGTATTGAAAGAACGCAATCCAACAAATAAAAATGTTAATAATAACTTTTAAAACAATAAGTTACTAAGCGCATTCCAACTTATATTAACCACTAGATAAAATCGGCGTTAGCCATAAAATTCAAGCCAATAACTCAATGCTGGTAGCATACTAATTACAATCGTCATAGTGATCCCAAATTTACTGGGTAAGATGAGCCAACTTTTCGCCGGATTGGAAGGCTTATAGAAAACTCTTACTCCATTGTCAGCAAAAGTCTCAACCTTAGAAAGCTGCTTTCTAAGTAAAAACTGAGCGTTATGGCTGGCGACAATTATCCATGGCGAAATTCGCTTACCTTGAAAGGTTTTACCTGCAATTTGATACGAATAAAGTGCATAGGCCTTATAGTCTTGTTCGGACACACTAATATCACTTCCAAAACGATCAACACCAAGGTTAATTAGGTGACCTATAGTGCTAGGCCATGTGCGGATTAGCGACTGAAATAATGCTGAATAGCCACACACTAAAAAAGTATAAACAGATGCCCAAAACCAAATCCCTTGTCTATCGCCCTGCAAAGCTAAATCCCACAGATTTGAAATATAATCGAACATTGTCTTTCCTAACTCTTAGAGAAAACACTTTGTAGCAAACAATAGCGCCTCAATTAGGTGACGATTCTAGCCAATATGTCTAACTCAACTTTCTCGCTTTAAATTTGCGCCCTTTTAACTTACCTTCATTAAATTGTTTTAAGGCTCGCTTAACACTGCGTGTTTTCACCGCCACATAGGTATGAGTAGCTGTAACGTTAATTTTACCAATGTCGTCACCAGCAATATCCGCATCTTTAGTTAAGGCACCTAAAATATCACCTGGGCGGATTTTGCTTTTTTTGCCTCCGTCAATACAGATAGTGGCATACTCGGGTTGAATTAAACGGTTGGCATGAAAACGCAATGCCTGAATGCCAGTCCACTTGATTTTGGACTTTTGGTAATCCTCAATCGCATTCGCTCTTGGAATTTCTTTTGCTGAACAAAGTGTTAATGCTAAACCTTTGGCATCTGCGCGACCCGTTCGACCAACTCGGTGAATATGCACTTCAGGATCTGGCGTGATTTGATAACTAATCACCGCATTGACCTCTTTAATATCTAGGCCCCGTGAAGCTACGTCTGTAGCAACAAGTACAGACACACTTCTATTCGCAAAACGAGTTAACACTTGAGTTCTATCACGCTGCTCTAAATCGCCATGTAAGGCCAAAACAGATACGCCTAATTTCGTTAGTTCATCAGCGACTTCCTGACAGGCAATTTTCGTATTGCAAAAGACGATGGCTGATTCTGCCTGATAATGACTTAACATCGCAGCTACAGCTTTTATACGATGAGGATCTTCGACTTCAAAAAACAACTGTTCGATGCTGTTAGTTTCGTGCGTGGCTTCAACGCTCACCTCTAATGGATCACGCTGTACATCTTTGCTGATTTGCGCGATTGAATCAGGATAAGTGGCTGAAAATAGTAGGGTCTGTCTATCAAGCGGCACGGCATCAATTACTTTAGCCATTTCTACTTCAAAACCCATATCTAGCATACGATCGGCTTCGTCTAACACTAGGGTATTCACTTCAGTTAAGTCTAAACGCCCTCGAAACAAATGATCCATGATGCGTCCTGGCGTTCCTACCACAATATGCGCACCATGCTCTAAGGAGCCAATTTGTGGCCCCAAAGGCGTACCGCCACACAGGGTCAATACTTTGATATTATGAATGCTACGACCTAACTTGCGGATCTCTAATGCCACTTGCTCTGCTAATTCACGAGTAGGACACATGACCAATGCCTGAACACGGAATCGCTTCACTTTTAAATTGTGCAATAACCCCAGACCAAAAGCCGCTGTTTTTCCGCTGCCAGTTTTCGCTTTACCGACTACATCTTTACCCGCAATTATGGCGGGTAAACTCATTGCTTGGATATCGGTCATTTCTTTGAAACCCATCGATTCCAAATTATCTAACAACGCGTTATTTAACCCCAGTGAAGCAAATTCTTTATTCAAAACATTCTCATTTATTAGGCCGGTCAATTAGCTTAGAGGCTACTATGACGGTCTTTTTCAATACATTCATCTAGCAATTGCAATAATTCTGCACGCGCTTTTAATTTTGTCTGGTGATGGGCTTTCATATCTAGTTTTGTCATAGCGTTAGCTATTGCCTGAACTGTCACGGCAAATTCCGCCTCGCTAACAACTTTATCCAAAAATCCAGCGGTAACCGCTTCTTTAGGTGAGACCATTTCAGCCAAAATAACTGAACGGTTAAAAAAAACTGGCGCCAATCTACCTCGGGCTAATTCTACACCACCATGGTGCATTGTCATACCTATTGCGACTTCATTTAGACCTATTTTAAATGCACCATCGACTCCAATTCGATAATCGGCCGCTAATAATAAAAATGCGCCTTTAGCTATAGCATGACCACTGCACGCCACTAAAACAGGGAACGGAAACGCCAGCATACGTCTAGTGAGAGTGGTGCCTTTTTCAACCAAAGCCATAGCCGAACTCATGCTTTCTTTCATCACCTTTAAATCATAACCACCAGAAAACATGCCAGCCTGTCCAGTTAAAACCACTACAGCTTGTGCTTGTTCTGCTTGGTCAAGAGCTGAATTGAGTTCGTCAATCACTTGGTGAGAAATTGCGTTTACTTTGCCATTTTGAAGCGTAATGGTGGCAACTTGGTTTTCAATATTACAGGTAACGAGTTCAGTCATAATAGGTCTCTGATGTTTAAGTGGAAGGTTCTTTATCTTTCATTTGTAGGGTTAAGGGCAAGTTATAAATTTGCATGAGCAACTATCAGTAAAACTTAGTTGCTAGCAATCTTTGAAAAAACCTTAGGATGGATATTGGATTGAATGATTGTATCTAACTCTCCGGACGCTTTAATACTTGTTAAAGCTTGATTAACTTGGGGCATTTTAGTTTGCCAATTTTGGTTAAATATAAAACCTAAATCCGATTCAGCTAGTGCCTTTGATGAACGCCATAATTTATGTTTAATTCCTAAACTCGCGATCATCCAACTTTCCCTGAACTCGTTTACATACATAACATCACAACGTTCCTTTACTAGTAACTTAACCAGTGGAACTTGACTAGACACTTTGACCGCTCTGGCAATACCGTCTTCGAAAAAGCGGTTTAAACTAGGATACTGATAATCTTGTCGAATACAGATAGTTTTGTCTTGCAGCCAATCCAACGGGTCACTACTTTCTACAAAAGGTTCTTTGCTATATAGAAACTCTCTGTGTAAAAAGACGGAATCAGAAAATATCAGTTTATCTTTATTCATTACCCAGTCTGGAGACAACCAAGTCATATCGGCTTTTTCTTCTATAAGAGACTGCTCTAACCCTTTTCTTGCTGTTGGCAAGAATTCGAGTCGCATTCCTAATTCTCGACTTAAGGCTCTTGCTAAGCTAGGAACTATGCCTAGATATTCAGAGCTATTTTTGGTGTAGACAAAAGGAGGCTCTTCTACATATATAACGGCCAAGCGCAGTACCTTAGCGCTTTCATTGGCTAAAAGTGGCGTGCTCCCCACAAAAAGCCAAATCAACGAGACTCTAAACCAAACCTTATATAATGCAAATGGATACAATTTCATCTCAGTATAATAAAGGGTGTTTCAGTAAAGTATATGACTTAAAGTTCAAACTAATCTTCAAATTAACCTTTAAACTAGCTTCCAATCTACCGTTTTTCCAGCAAAGAATGGCACTATGGCTTCTCCACTAGGCAATGTAACGGTCTCAGGCACAACCCAACTATCCTTAACCAAGGTCAAAGTTGTGGTATTACGTGGTAGCCCATAAAAATCTGCCCCATGAAAACTCGCAAATCCCTCTAATTTATCTAAGGCGTCCAACTCGTCAAACACCTGAGTATAAAGTTCCAAGGCGCTCCAAGCACTGTAACAACCGGCACAACCACAGGCGTTTTCTTTAGCGTGTTTAGCATGGGGAGCGGAATCAGTCCCGAGGAAAAATTTGTGCGAACCACTTGCCACGACTTTACGTAAAGCTTGTTGATGAGTGCTTCTTTTTAAAACCGGTAAACAATAGTTATGGGGCTTTACTCCACCCACTAACATATCATTTCGGTTTAATAATAGGTGTTGCGGTGTAATGGTGGCTGCCACATTATTGGTGCTGCTCAAAACAAAATCTGCTGCATCACTAGTCGTAATATGCTCAAACACCACCTTTAGAGAGGGGAAGGCTTCCACTATTTTAAGCATATATTGATCGATGAATACTTTTTCACGGTCAAATATATCGATGTGATGCTCAGTCACTTCACCATGCACCAATAA
The DNA here is from genome assembly GCF_039964565.1 of Paraglaciecola sp. GTDB lineage: Bacteria > Pseudomonadota > Gammaproteobacteria > Enterobacterales > Alteromonadaceae > Paraglaciecola. Next base: position 2,751 of record NZ_JBDVXF010000013.1, on the reverse strand, counting down.
CAATAAACCTTGTTTTTGCATCTCTTCGAACACAGGATACAACGCTTCTATGCCACTAACGGCTTGAGCTGAATTGGTCGTTGCACCAGCCGGATACAACTTTGCGGCAACTACACCGGTTTGTTTGGCATCTATAATATCTTGGGTAGTAGTTTTATTGGTTAAAAACAGTGTCATCAAAGGTTCAAATTGACTGCCTTGTGGCCTAGCCGCCAAAATACGCGACTTATATGCATTAGCTAACTGAGCGTTAACAACTGGAGGTACTAAATTCGGCATAACAATAGCACGAGAAAAACATCTAGCAGTAGCTGGAACGGTTTCGCCAAGCATATCGCCGTCTCTAAAATGTAAATGCCAATCGTCTGGTGTGGTAATAGTAATCTGTTGCATTTTTTTCCTGCTTTAATTTTCTACAATAAACCCTGAGACTAAGCTGTGTATTATGCCTTAAATCCCTTTGTAAAAACCTCAATCTCGGCACATTTATGGTTTCAGTTATTTAATAACCCAAATTCGAAATCGGCCATCACTTCCGATGCCACCTTCAGTCAAAATTTGCATAACGAATAAAACAACCTAACCTTTTGTTTTTATTGCAGATACTTGACGAGAAACAACATATTGTAACCTAAATCCAGAATGCATAGCTTGATTCGGCTCAAGAACTTACTGAATTATTCTAAAAAATAAAGCACTATTGATGACATAAATTGGTCACCTCGTTTGTGGAATTGTTTTATGCCTGCAGCCATCAGCCTGCTAAATGTAGTCCCAGATAATAAAAAAAACTTCCTTAACAGAACACTCATCAAATTATTAGATCGCGCCTTGGCTATCAATAAGTTAGATGACTTATATCGTGAAAATAGCCTTGGCGGGTTAGACAAAACAAATTTTGCAAAAAAACTATTAGATGGACTGAACATCCAATTATCAGGGATTGAAGCGTTACAAGCCAGCATTCCCAAGTCCGGTCCACTAGTATTAGCGAGTAATCACCCATTCGGGGGAATTGAAGGCGTCATGTTGGCTTGGGCAATCGAACAAGTGCGCCCAGACATCAAAGTGATGGCCAACCAAGGATTAAAAATTTTTTCGGAGCTTGAAGACTATTTCATTTTCACTAACCCACTCTCAGAGGGCAACCCTAAGAATTCCCCTTCAATTCGAACCTGCTTAAAACATGTAAAATCTGGCGGCGCCTTACTTATTTTCCCCGCAGGACGTGTAAGTTATTATCATAAAGACACGCAACGAATCGCCGATCATAAGTGGAATAGATTGGTTGCCAGCATAACTAACCGCGTTAACGCCCAGTATGTACCGATATTTGTGAGTGGCTTCAACAGCTCACTGTTTTATCGATTGGGACGTGTTTACTTTCGATTTCGAATGTTGATGTTACCCAGAGAATTAATCAACAAGCGCGATGCTAAAATAACAGTTACAGCAGGACACCCCATTGCTGCTAAGCATTATGCAAACGATATAAAAAGCGACAAACAAACCGAGTTGTTTCGTGCGCAGAGCTATTTGCTTGACCCTGAATTACAACAAGACTGGCCAGCAGATCTAGTCAAACATCAGCAGCCTCTCGTGGAAGCGGTCTCGGGAGACATAATTTTACAGGAACTGCTGCAACTGCCAAAAGAACAACACTTACTCAATCATAAAGACTTTTCGGTATATTTTGGCTATCAAAAGCAAATACCAAACACTGTAAATGAAATCGCACGTCTACGGGAAATGGTATTTCGTGAACATAATGAAGGCAGTGGTGAGCCACTTGATACCGATCACTTCGATGCTACCTATACCCATTTATTTGTCACTAAAACCAAAACGGGACAAATAATCGGAGCGTACCGAATGGGACAAACCGACAAGTTATTATCCGATGGTAATATTGAAAATTTATACTTAAATCGTATGTTTCATTTTGGTCCTGAATTTGTAAACCAACAACAACCTTGTTTGGAAATGGGACGCTCTTTTTTAATTCCTGAATATCAACGTAGCTTTTTAGGTTTATTTTTATTATGGCGAGGCATTGGTGCGTTTGTTTGCCAATACCCTCAATACCGCACTTTGTATGGAACAGTATCGATTAGTAAATTATATGATGTTCGCAGTGCCGCCGTAATTCAACAAGCAATGGTAACGCCAACTGACAAAGTGGCTCCAAGAACGCCCTTTTCACACCAATTACATCCTGAAGTACAAGATTTTGCAAAGCGATACGGACTTAAAGAACACCTTACAGCTTTACTCAAAGGTATTGAGCCAGATGGGAAGGACGTACCTATTTTACTGAAACATTACAACAAACTAGGTGCGGTTTTTCACTGTTTGGGCATAGACAATAGCTTCAACGATACCCCTGGATTGTTACTTAGTGTGGATTTACCTAGTGCACCAGAGAAATTATTGAAGTTGTATTTAAGTGATGGTTGGCAAGAATATAAAGAAGCAAAATAGTGTTTTATACCAATTCATCTTATCAATTAGTCACTCAGAGAACACCAGCGACTTTCAATCGAGGCGTAGTCCTGCAGGAATGGCTACCCCCTTTCAAAGGACTAGAACGAAGAGAGAAAGTCGCTGGTGTTCTCCCTTTGGGCGAGGTTTAAAAGCACCTACTCTGCGTTGCTCGAACTTACAATAGAATAACTATTGCTTCATTCGAGCGCCTTGATTAGGTGATTTTAAACCTCGCTGAGCGATCAATTGTTAGGATGGATTGGTATT
>NZ_JBDVXF010000012.1:0-216129 GCF_039964565.1 Paraglaciecola sp. | reverse complement strand
GATTTGCGATTGACGTGACTGAGGCATGACAGACCATCCATGGTTGTTTGATTTCCTTAAAGTTTAGTTCACGGATGCATTTTTGCACTTTTTAAAAATGGGTGTCTTCTTAATGTTTCTCGGATGCATTTTTGCACTTTTTAAAAATGGGTGTCTTCTTAATGTTTCTTAATGTTTAATGTTTCATTGACGCTTTTGTTAGGTGTTTATTCTGCCTACCTAGCATAGATTTCGACGTTTTAGTTCATCAATGCATTTAACAACCAGCTTATTAGAAATCTCTAAATCTTTCGCAATTGATTTATGAATATGTTTTGGCCATTCTTGTCTAGGCACACTTGGAAGCTTTGAATGAACCGAAAGAAGCAGTGATTCCGTAATCGTGGTTTTCTTCCAATGTGTGAATTCGTCGTGCTTCATCCTTAGATTTCTGCTATTAAAAGCTTCTGAGTTACTTTTCTTATTTACACTATTAGCTTCAAGCATATCCTCTATGAAGCTCATTTTTCTAGAAACACTATATGTAGCAGACTCAATCTTTTTGTTCTTTTGGGAGATATCCTTTAATCCAAATATAACATCGTGGCACTCTGAAAATTTATTCATTAGTTTCTTTATGGATGTATTGGTGCCAATTTCGATAAAAAGAGACTGATTAATATGAAAAACCATATACTTGTTGATACTCTCAATAAGTGCTCGAAGCCCTTTAATATTCTTATGCAAGCTATCTAATTCAACATTTGAAGAAAGGCTTCTTATTTCATCCATATACTCGTTTACTTCTTCTGTAAACGAAGACATCCTTCTCTCTACATCACTAGTATGCAGCAGTAAAAGTAGACTAGATTGTCTTTCTGATGAGACCTTGCCAATCAATATAGCAACAATAGTCAATCCAGTGATTGCTAAAAATACAGCCACTATTCGCCCTGCACCTAAAGGAGATATATCACCATACCCAAGCGTCGTTAAAGTTACTGCTGAAAAATACATTGCAGATAGGGTCGAATCTATTGGATCAAGGCACTTGATATCTATATTCATTCCGTGACCGTGATAAGTCATTACAGAAAAGTAAACAGTTGCAAGCCCCCATATCAATACAGTGACTAAACCCAATCGAAAGTAAGAAATCGTATCTAGAAACCTTCCAAATCGAGTAGTTAGAAAGTCTTTACTGTGCGGTTTATTGACCTTAAATTTTGTTTTATCAGTACTCATTCAAATCCTAGTAATGAGGTATTTATTTTCTTGGGTAACTCGGACACCTAACGCCTTTTATAAATGGCGCGCGTTTTTTGCGCGTCCAGTGAAGACCGCTTTTTGGCCGTAACGATATTTAATAAATTTGTTATACGTTTAACCACAGGCTTCGAAAGAACTCCATGACTCGACTATTTCTCCTGGGTTTTCAATTTTATAGCAAGCATAAAGTTCAGATGGTGATTCAATACCTAATACAATACCTTTATCCTCAATAAGACCAAAGGTTTCCTTATATGAAGCAAGGATAGGTATTACAAATGCGTCCCTATAACCAGAAACCAACTCACTTTCATTTGTATAATTTACATCATTAATATTTTCAGGATTGCACCATACCTGATAGAAAGTTCTACCTGCATTTGTCGAGACAGTTGAACCTTTGACACAACTCATAGAATTGCTTTCTTGAATTTTTGCAAACAATGGGGATAACTCTTTATCTCCAATACTTAGCTCATATTGAATATAAGAAAAAGGAAATATGCATGTTATTACGAGGAGCCAACTAATTCTTTTTTTGTTACCGCTGTAGTTTTTAAATGCATGATAAAAAGTAAATGGAAATAAAAACAACCCAAGAAAACCTAACCATGTTTTTTTCTTAAACATATCGATCACAACTGTCATGTATAAGAAAAAAGAAATCAACATTAGTAAAACAGAAATTAGTAGCATGCAATATTTCTCAGAATTCGATTAAACGTATAACGCTTACAATAACGGGAAAAGCAGAGCGACAGCGTGGCTTTTTCCCAATGAGTGAAACGAATGTTGTTGATTGTTTTGTTAGCCGTCATTTTCAATGTGAGTTATTACTCTTTGAATATCAGCTTCAGCAAACAACTTGCTACTCATAATCAAATTGTTCTCTAAATTATCTTCTATTAGTAATCCGATTGAAGTCAAATTGCATTTATCTGGATTTAAGTCGTCTAAATCAATCACAACCTCACCTCCAACAGAAGTAAGATAGGATATTTTTGATTCTTCAACTGAAATTTCAGAAAAAAGGGATCAAATAAACACATTACTGCTACAGTGGTTGAAGCAATTACTAGATAAAAAAAAGTTGCGTAAAAAAAGGATTCACTGACTCCAAAGTAACTAAATATCCCAAGCGCTAATGCGGTTGCAATAATCGGTAGTAATCTGTAATAAGTTACCAAATGCAACTTTGGTCTAATCTTAAAGTTCATAGTTTTGACGGCTAACAATATTAATCTCTTACAAAATCCGGTGTTTAAACACGGCAAAATGTCGCATATCAACATTCATGATTTTTAACATGTTTCCTATGTCTTTGTATAGGTAAGTTTTCTTTTCGATTTCTATTAACACTTTTGTTGATATGCGACATTTTGCCAAGAACTTGCTGTTATGGGAGATAACAACTATAACTGTATAAATATACATGTAAAATAGAGTAAAATTTATGCCTAATTCACCCTCACCTTTTTTAACTATGTTCGCCGAAGAAATGTATAAAAAGCGTTATGCCAAACGCACAATAGAAACTTATATAAAGTGGGTCCGTAGTTTTATTCTTTTTCATAATAAACAACACCCATCCTATTTACATGACGACGAAGTAGAAGCATTTTTATCCCATTTAGTGCTCAATCAAGATTGCGCCGCTAATACTCAATCTTCAGCATTAAACGCATTGGTATTTTTGTACCGAGATATTATAAAGCAGCCACTGACCTTAAAATTGAACTTTGTTAAAAGTAATAGGCAACAGAAACTTCCTGTAGTTTTAACAATTGATGAAACTCGTCGTTTTTTTGCAGTGATTAATGCGCGTCAAAAGCTTGCAGCTTCGATTTTATATGGCAGTGGTTTACGTTTGATGGAATGTGTTAGGTTAAGAGTACAAGACATCGATTTTGATTTTAAATCAATCAAAGTCTGGTTTGGTAAAGGCGGTAAACACAGAGTTGTCACTTTAGCTGATAATCTAATTCCTACTCTTAGGCAACAAATATAACTGGTAAGACATTACCTAGAAGCTGACATACTTAACCCAGAGTTTGCAGGAGTCTGGTTACCTCATTGTTACAGAATAAAAAACCAATCGGCGAACAAAAATATCGGTTGGCAGTATCTTTTCCCATCCGCTCGATTATCTAAAGATCCTGAAACTAAATTAATGCGTCGTCATCACATTGACGAATCAAGTGTGCAAAGAGCTGTGCGAGACGCGGCGCGTAAAGCGCAAATTGACAAAATAGTCACCCCCCACACCCTACGTCACTCCTTCGCAATCAGGAGCAGACATTCGCACAGTGCAAGACCAATTAGGCCACGCCGACTTACGCACTACACAAATTTATACCCATATTTTGCAACGCGGCGGAAATTCAGTAATAAGTCCGTTATCTAGGTTATAACCCCATTTTTCCTGAAACCGTTACTCTAACAGCCTTTGGGCCAATCCGCTGCCCCGCAGACACTGCTGACCCAAACTCAAACTGAGTGCTCTACTCTCACCGTAAAGCGAGAACTGTTTTTTAGCGCGCGTCAATCCAGTATAAATCAACTCTCGATTCAGCCCGCGGCCTTGATTGTTAGGAGTGATAGGTGGCAAACATAAATATACCGCTTCAAATTCAGACCCTTGGCTTTTATGTATAGTCATGGCGTATAGGGTTTCCAAACTAGGTAAGCGGCTAGGCAATAAGCCACGCACGTCACCTTCGGGAGTCACAAACCACACTTTGGTTAAAGCGGAATTATCAGGGTCTGGCATCACTATGCCTATGTCACCATTAAATAACTTAAGTTGATGATCATTTTTTGACAACATTACAGGACGTCCGACGTAGAAATCTCTGCTGCTATCAATCAGTCCTTGTTTATGGAGTTCGTTCTCAATCAACCCATTTAATTGATTTACGCCCCAAAAACCACTCTTTTGTGCGCATAACACTTGTTGCTCATTTAAATAATTAAATGCCTGTTTAATTTCACCTTGTTGTACAGCTTGAATGTATTGTTGATAAATAGGTAATAAGTTAACAATCAACTCTTTGAGTACTTCATTAGCAACTGTTTGCTGCGTAGTTTGGGTGGGTTGATACCAGTGGATATCAGTAAACGAACTGCTATTAAGTAACGTAAAACACTGCGCAACCTGCCCTGATTTGATGGTTTTGGCTAATTGACCGATACCACTGCTGTCTTTAAATCTGTGGCTTTTTACTAGCTTCACAACATTATCGCGAATAACACTTTGCTGCTTAGCATCAACAATGGCGGTTTCTTTAGTTAACATTGGCGCAACTGAGATTAATTTTGATAGTTGCTGCTGCATCATTTCACTGTATTTGCACAATGTAGCCTCTTGATTATCGACATGAAAACTAGCGGCGCAAATGTCAGATAACACACTCCCGGTTTCGACCGATGCCAGTTGATCTTGATCGCCTAACAATATGACTTGGGCATGGCTTGGTAATGCCTCGAATAATTTAGCCATAAGGGGTAAGTCGACCATGGACGCTTCGTCTAACACTAAAACATCTAAATGTAAGGGATGATTCGCATCGGCTTTAAAATAGGGACTTTGGGGCCTAGCGCCTAATAATCTGTGAATAGTTTGGCATTGTTCTGGTAGGTTTATTTGCAATGCGGGTGGTAATTTGAGTTTTGCAGCGCTAATCGATTCGGTCAATCTAGCTGCCGCCTTCCCCGTCGGGGCCACTAGTTGAATGTTAAGACTCTTTCTATTCACAGCGCTGTCCTGCGGCGCTGTTAAACCTTGTAACAAGGCTAATAGTTTGGTCACAGTGGTCGTTTTACCGGTACCCGGTCCGCCTGTAATAAAACTGAGAGATTGGCTGGCAGCGATACACACTGCTATTTTCTGCCAATCAAGGGTGGCCGTTTGGTTTGCAATATCTGCGTGATTGTCAGGGGTATCGAACAAACTTGCTAACAATTGTTGCGCTTTAGGTAGTTCTAAATCGATTCTTTTAGCCGACTTTTCACGAATAATAACTGCCAATTGCGACTCATACTGCCAATATCGCTGCAAATACAACTGACCGTTTTGTACTATCAGCGGTTTGACTTGTTGCTTATTTAATTTCACTAAATTTGTCGACACGTTTACGTAAGATTGCGACTTTTCAATGTTACTTTCTATTATTTTTAACTCTGGAAAAACATAGATACCTAAAAACGGCTGGCCTATAGTTTTTAGGTCAATACAAGTATGTTGCGCTCCTGATTGCGCACTAACGTACGCTGCCAAAAGAGTTAAACAGTCTCTAGCTGGGGCTTCTAACGCTGACTCTTCACTGTAGATGAAATCTGCAAAAGCGAGATCAATAGCACGAATTTTTGCCATTTTTAGCAATTGCGTTAGGGCGCTGTTTAATTCTGGGTTACTTAGGGTCTGCATTAACATTGCTTATTTACCATAAATCCATTTGTTGCTGAGTCTGAGGTGCTTTATTAGAATGACGCGCCTCACTAGACTGAAAATCTTTGGTTTCATCCTTTATCAGTGGCTTGCCTGCAAACAAGTCATCTAATTCTTCGATCATTGTTCGCTCAGGTAAAACAAAATACACACCATTACCTGGTATCGATTGGCTCATGCCGCGAATAAACAAATAATAAGCGCCTCCAATGTGAGTCGAATAGTCGTAATCACTTAACTTATATTTCAACCACCGATGTAACGCCAAAGTATATAAAATGGCTTGTAAGTGATAATCGTGATCTGTCATAGCCAGTTCCATAGCCGACAGGTGATAATCATCATAACTATCACCTAAATGATTAGACTTGTAATCTGCCACATAAAACTTGCCGTCAAATTCAAACATTAGGTCGATAAAACCCTTTATCATGCCGTTAAGTTGTTCGAATTGGTAATCCCGAGAATGTTGTTTAAAATACCGATTTATGATGTGATTAAAGTCGCTAACCTTCACTTGATGTAACGGCATGTGAAATTCCATTTCCACTTTTACTTGCTGAGGCGATAACTGGTTCAGAGCCAAAGGCGCTGTTGTAGATCTTGTGTAGGTTGAATTCACAGCCCCGAGGGTATTGTTCTGTGACATTGCTGAGTCGCTAAACGGCGAAGCTAATACATCGGTTAACCAAGTTTCGAGACAACCGTGCCACTGTTCGTCAATTCCAAACCAAGTCGATTGTTGCGTGATAATTTCGCTTAACTGCTGTGGCTTTTGTAAATCAATGTTTTCTAACACACCATGTAAAAACGAACCCGCATTTGCGCCGCGTTCAAAATTAAATGGACTGTGTAGCGCGGCTATCTCTTGCCCCACCTCCTGCCCCATCTCTTGCACCGCTTCTTGTATTGACTCTTCAGCTTGAACCGTTATCAATTGGTTTCTGTCTTGACCTTCATCTTGTCCTGGTGCAGGCATATCTAGATGTACTTGTTGGCTACTAATAGCTGAATAACTGGTTAATCGCCAAGCTCTATCAACAGGTTTAGCAAGGGTTAAGGTCTTAAGCTCTAGGGGCTGGGTACTCGTAGTTGACATATTTTCTTCACTTTGAAAAAGTTCAACTTGATTAAAAGCCCGATAGGACATGTCGCAGTGTTCCGCTAAGGCTTGAATACGCTGGGCTATGTGTTGATCGGTGATTGATTGTTGAGGATCAATCTGTTCACTTTGACCTGCTTCAGGTTTTGCAGAAAGCAACAAACAACCTAACGCTGATAACCCAAATCCCGAAACCTTTTTGCTTTTACCTAATTGCACATTCCACACACCAACCGAGCAATAATACACTGCCCGCGTTACTGCTACGTAAAACAAACGAATGTCTTCAGCTAGACGTTCAAAATCGGCTTTAGCTAAGTTGTGTTCTGAGTGTAAAAAATCGACTTCGAGTAGCTGTTGATCGTTGTGATACAAAGCTTGTTGCGCAGTTTTGTAGCTACTAGCAAATGGAATAAACACTAAGTTGAACTCTAATCCTTTAGATGAGTGCAGAGTAATAATTTGCACTAGATTAGCGTCACTTTCTAAACGCATTTGTTGGCTGTCACTGTTATGGTCTGGCTCTAACAAACAACTTTCAAACCAATGAATAAGTTGAGCTTCACCTACTAACTGCAAACTCTGTTGTTGCAGTAACTCGGTCAAATGGCGTAAATCTGTGACGCGCCTTAAACCATCGGCTTGATGTTTAATCAACCCTTGCTCAACATCAAAATACTGCAACACTTGGTTAATCGCTTTTATCACGCCTTGCTTTTGCCAAGTTTGATGCCAGTAATAACGTTGCTCTAACACATCTTGCCAGCTGGATTCGTTGTTGAATAAATCGTCTAACTGCTGGGCAGTAAAAGTAAACAACTCACTCATCAGCGCCGCTTTTAATAAACGTTCATCTGTAGGTTGGCTTAGTGCTTTAAGTAATCGAAATACATCTATGGCTATTTGAGTAGCAAACACACTCTTTCGGGCCAAAAACACACTTGACACATTTACCCCAGCCAAGGCATTTTTGATCACTTGCGCTTCATTTCGATTACGCACTAACACACAACAGTCTCCGGCGGTAATTGCGCGGCCTTTTATCTGCGCTTGATTACTCTTGGCCAGGTGTAACCACTGAGCTATTTGATTGGCGGTGGCAATTGCGAGTTGGCTGGATGCCTCATTAGCCGATATAGGTAGGTTTTGCTCACTGCATAAATGTTGAAAGTCCAAGCTTTCAACAACTTTCCCTTGCACAGTTAAACCAACCAAATCACGACCGGCCGCAACGGGGTAAAAAGGAATACTGCTTTCAAACAAAAAACCTTTACTGCTACTTTGAAACAATTGGTTAATGGCATTAACTAGTTTAGGAGCCGAGCGGTAATTGGTGGCTAACGTAAAATGCCTGTCACTTGCTACCCACTCTTTGGCTTTGATATAGGTAAAAATATCGGCACCACGAAACGCATAAATAGCCTGCTTGGGATCACCAATCATGATCCAACAAGGGGACTGATGCTCTGCGGATTTGATAGAGTTCGACTCTGAATCCGAGCCCTCCACAGCCGCGCCATAGATACCTTGAAACACTTCAAATTGTAGTGGATCAGTATCTTGAAATTCGTCAATTAAGGCCGCGGGAAAGTTGTGTCTAATAGTCGCTGCTAGCGAGCCAGATTGTTTGCTGTCTTGTTGTATTTTCTGGTTACCGTCTTGGAGACTTAACGCACGTTGCAACCCAGCTAATAAATCGTCTGGCGACAACAAGTGTAGCCTTTGTTTATGTGACTCAAGATTCGCTGACACCACCGACATAGCATGCTGGCTGAAGGCTAAAACTAAGCTTTCTTGGCACTGAACGAGTTGGCTTTGTAGCTCCTCAAACTGACTAAAATCTAAGTGAGATAAATCTTCACTGCCCTTCTTTGCGGCTTTTTGTATTTGTTCAGGGCCGTAAAGTAGCCAACCGGTTTTATCGAAATCAATTTGTAATTCATCGCTTTGACAAAACGCCTGCATCGCTTGCAAAGTAGGGAGTTTTGCTAATTTGGCTCGACCATTCAAATTGGCCTTGCTAAGTTGCTGAGCAACGTCATTCGACAACCACCAGTTTTTAGTTTTCGCTACTTGTTTAGCATATCGCTCAATGCGAGCAACGGCAGAATCAATATCTTGGGTTTCAAAAGGTTTTGCGTGCTGGCTAAGCAAAGATGCAATGTCTTTAAGCAGGGCACTGGGCGTTGGCCAACGTTTTAACAACAACTCCAAGGTTTGCGGTGGCAAGGTCACCACATGCTTGCGCCAGTAATCTTCACTGGCCATTTGTAACCATTCGCTTTCATCTAAAATAAAGCTTTGATCGTACATGGCACCACTTTCAAAGGCGTGTTCGGTCAATGCCTTGTGACAAAAGCCGTGAATGGTGTAAACAGCCGCCTCATCCATTTGTTTACTGGCCAAAGACAGTCGTTGACAGTCTAATTCAATGTTGTCACTTTGCCCGATAAGCTGCTGAATAAATGGGTCGTCACTGGTTTTAGCAAAAAAGGCCAAATACGCTTGGCGCAAACGTTGCCGAATACGCTCTTTTAGCTCTCCTGTAGCGGCATTGGTAAATGTCACCACCAGAATTTGTTCGACTCCTAAGGGCTTACAACCGTGCCCCAGTAACAATCGAATGTATAAATTGACAATAGTGTAAGTTTTACCCGTACCTGCACTGGCCTCAATTAACGATGCGCCAAACATCGGGAAGGAAAAGGTATCCAGAGGCTGCATTTGCTGTGATGGTGTTGGGTTATTCATGTTAGGCATAGGCTTTTCATTAGCATCATTATCAAAACGCTGACTCATTTACTGTCTCCTAATTCGACCAAAGGTAACAGTAATTCATCCGCCACTTGACTGAATGACTCAAAATGTACAGATAAGTCGGGGCATACTCTTTGAATATGCGCTTCGCTGCCCTCGCCTGCGGCAAAATCATTGCCATTGAATACAGCAATGGTTTTAGTTAGGTCTTGGGTGTTGACCCATTGCCAAGCCGCTTCAGGGTATAAGTGTAGTAATTGAGTGCTACCACTTTGCCAATGTTTAAGCCAATGACTTAGCAGTTGTATTGCATGGTTTTGCTCAACGGTAGGCAATGAGTAAGGTTTATCGGTGCTAATAAAGTAGGCCTGACTCTGCTGCTGATTGGGTCCAGATTTAGTGCCGTTTGCGCACAAACACAGCCATTGTAGATATAACGTAATTCTGTCTTTAGCTCTTAGCTTGCCCGTACGCCACAGTATTAAATTTTGACCATCCAGATGACCGACACGGCCGGTTAAGGTGATATCGTTAATCAGTAATTCAATATCAAGACTTTGTGAGGTGTTATTCGATTCACTCACCTCACAAATTTGCTGTGCTAGCTGAGCACTTTGTTTGGTTAGCGGACGCATTGCTAAGGTACCTGTTTGCCCAGTAGGCAATTTGCCTTCTGCCCTTAGCTGCTCTAATAATTTGGCGCTGTTTTGGTGTTTATTCTGTAGCAGATTTTCTTGTGCCTGGATTTCTGCTGGCTCGGTTTCTGGTGATTCTTGCAGCGTTTCGCCTGCATTGAGGTTTTGCTCAAGAGTAAACTGCACCAATCGTTCATTTACCTGATATCTGTCTAAGCCGTCAAAGGCAAAGGGCTCTTCGTCACTATTTTGTTGACCCAAGGGATAAAATCGCGTTTGCCAGCGTTGTATAAAAAACGCTTTGGCTGGGTTTTGGAAAAACTGGATCAACTCATCTAAATCAACCTGTTTTGATTGTTCTGCCGACGTCACTAAAGGCTCGGGGTTGAACAACAAATCAACGTAAGGTTGCTGAATTTGTTTCGCAATGGCTTGCTGTTTCTGATTAAAACTGATGTGCCTTGTAGAATCATTTGTAGATTGAGTATCGCTATTTACCTCGAAGTAAGCCTCAGAAAAGGGTTGAAGTTTATGTTTGATTGTTAAGTGTTCTAGCAAGTTTTTTTCAGTTTCTTCAGGCGCTAACACTAACTGCCCGAATAAACAAAAGCCTTGCTGGCAATATTCAAGCAATTCACTCAGCAAAATTGATGGGGCCAAAGGGCTATTGTCTTTTTGACTAAAGCCTTGGTAGCTGAAATACAACTGTTCTCTAGCCGATAATAACGCTTCTAAAAACAAGTATCGGTCGTCTAACCTGCGAGACCTGTCGCCACGTTTAACCGGTGCAACACGCATTAAGTCAAACCCCATTGGTACACTTTGTCTAGGGTAATCGGCATCGTTCATGCCTAATAAACAAACCATTTTAAAAGGAATACTACGCATCGGCATTAAGGTACAAAAATTCACGTAACCAGCTAAGAATCGTTGACCTACGCCTTTTTCTTGAATATTTTGCTGCAGCTCACTTACAAATACATCTTGATCAATATCATCGGTATATTGCGCTGTATGAAGCTGCATTTTTTCGAGTGTTTCTCTTAGTACTTGCATATCAGTTTGTTCGGTGTCGTCTGCGTCGTACAACTCAGACAGTAAAACTAACCCTTGCTCAATTTTACCTTGTAGGTTTTGAGACTGTTGGCAAAAGGCTAAGACCTTCAATAATACTGAGGTAAATTGATAACACTTACCCAAAGCTACGGCTTGTTGACCTTCTATGTCTGCATAAGCCGAAACGGCTCCTTGATTGCCTTGGTATAAGTCGACGCTCGACATGGCATACCCAGCTAATAAACGCTGCAACCCAAACACCCAAGTATTTTGTTGTTCACTCGGTAGGTCCCAGCGCTGTTTGTCGTTTTGGTCCCAGCCCCAGCGCACGCCTGCATCGGTTAACCAATGTTGTAACAACTCAAATTCTTGTGAGTCGATAGTGAACTTGCGTTGAATCGCTTGGACTTCCAGCAAAGACAATACTTCAGACAAAGTAAATCGGCTTTGATGTAATTTCATCAACTGCAAAAAGCTAGCTAACAGTGGTGACACTTGACCTACATTGCGATCCGATATGGCATAAGGAATCGATAATTTGCTGTCAACCGCGCCAAATACCCCTTCAATAAAAGGCGCATAAGTGGCGACGTCTGGCATCATCACTATCACATCACCAGGATGCCAACTGGGGTTGTCGTTAAAACATTGCAATAATTGGTCGTGAAGCACTTCAAGCTCACGGACCTTTGAATGACATGCGTGAATTTGCAACGAAGTATCGGTGCTAGATAATTCAACTTTTGGGTACTGCTGCCCATTAGATAACAATTCGCTGGCGTCTAATTCGTCAGTGGTTGCTCTAAACTGCAGGCCGTTGACGTCAGATTGGATATGCTCAAGTAAACTTGTAGGTTGGATATCGATAAAACAATCCTGCTGTTGTAACTCTAAACCCAACAACATATCTTGATAATCTCGGCCTAACTTCCCCCAAGACGCAAGTAGTGGGTTACCAATATCTAGAAACGCCTCACCCTTGATTGCTGCATTATCAATGGCTTTAAGTTGCGCTTTGGCCTGTGTTTTTTTGTCAACAATATCACCCCAATAATGTTGGCTTGGGTTAAACCAAAAAATCAATACATCTCGTGATTCAGCAAGGGCACTGAGTACCTCTAGCTGTTGCATAGGCATGGCTGAAATTCCGAACACCATAAGAGGCTTTTGATGTATCTCACTCGGGTTGCGAGTGGAATGATGTAAGGCCTCTAATAAAGTATGGTGTAGGTTAGCGCGATGAAACCTCGACTCACCTAAATTTTCTGAATAGGACACCAAAGCTCGCCATAAAATAGGTTGCCAAGGGTGAGCTTCACAAATTGATTTATCGTTGCTGTCAGGCAAGTCGTTTTCACCTGCTTCCCAATGTAAGATCCAGTCAGGGCGGTACACTAAATATTGGTCGTACACGTCTGCGATTTTACAGGCTAATTGATACAACTTAAGGGGTTGAGAGTCACACAAATATTGTTCAATTGCGGTAAATTCGTGCTGTTGCAACATAGAGGGTAAAATTGACATGAGTTTCCATGTCATATTGGGCTTAGTAAAGGCTGATTGTTCAGGTAAGTCTGCCACATGTTGTTGATATAACTGCCAAATAAAACTTGATGGCAAAGGAAAGTCGATATTAGCTGCAATCCCTAGCTTCTCAGCTATTTGAATTTTTAACCACTGAGACATGCCTGGGCTTTGTACCAAGATTTGCTCGGATTCAAATACTGAATTTCCCTGCGCTGCCGAATCTTGCAAACAACTAATTAAGCTTTCAGCTAAGCATTCCATTTTGTTGGATTGAACCAGATACAGCATAAATACGCTAGGCTTCTTGATGTGAATGATTGAGTGTTTTAGTCTATCAAACTTAAATTTAAAATACTTTTCTAACCAATATTTATCGCACCCATGAATAAGTCTATATATAAAAAACACTTAGATAGGTTACAAACCGAACTGGCCCACCTACAAGAGTCGGTGCAACTTAGCGGTCAGAAAATTGTGGTGATTTTTGAAGGTAGAGATGCCGCAGGTAAAGGTGGCGTAATCAAAACCATTACTGCCAAACTTAACCCTAGAATTGTGCGTATTGTTGCCTTAGGTAAACCCACAGAAAGAGAAACCACTCAGTGGTATTTTCAGCGCTACGTGGCGCATTTGCCTGCAGCGGGTGAAATTGTGTTGTTCGATCGCAGTTGGTACAACCGAGCTGGGGTCGAGAAGGTCATGGGGTTTTGCACTGAAAAAGAATACCAAGAATTTTTAAACACCTGCCCCTCGTTTGAAGAAACTTTAATCGAATCCGGAATTACCCTAATAAAATATTGGTTTTCAGTGTCAGATGAAGAGCAGGAAAAACGCTTTAACAAGCGCTTAACTGATCCTGTAAAACGTTGGAAGTTTTCGAATATGGACCTTGCCTCTAGAAGTAAGTGGGTTGAATATTCCCAAGCCAAAGACGCCATGTTTGCACATACCGACACCGATAAAAGCCCGTGGTTTGTAGTGGATGCTGATGACAAAAAAGCCGCCAGATTAAATTGTATTGATCACTTATTATCGAAAATTGATTATCAGCCAATTACACACCCGAAAATAACCTTGCCCGAAATTGATAGAAAAGATTACCAACGACCACCACATAACCACCAAAGGCATATTCCACAAAAATTTGCCTAAATGCAGTTTAGCTTAGCAGCTGTTCTTGGTACCATGTTGTGCAGTGGCAATGTGTATTGCCGAGCCTTTTTATTTATTTCCTTTGGATCCCTTCAATGAAAGTCATCTCTTTTAATATCAATGGCATACGTGCTCGTCTTCATCAATTGCAAGCATTAATCGACAAACATCAACCAGACATTATTGGCCTGCAGGAAATAAAAGTGCACAACGATCAGTTTCCTGTAGCCGATGTCGAAGCCATGGGCTACCACGTTTATTTCCACGGCCAAAAAGGTCATTACGGCGTAGCTATGATGTGCAAAAAACCGGCACTAGAGGTGCAATACGGCTTTCCTACTGATGATGAAGACGCGCAGCGTAGAATGATCATGGTGAGTTACCCCATGGAAAATGGCGAAACAGTACGAGTATTAAATGGTTATTTCCCGCAAGGTGAAAACCAAATGCATGAAACTAAATACCCAGCCAAACGAAAATATTATCAAGACCTCATGGGATACCTTAACGAATATCACACCCCTGATGAAAATGTGATTGTAATGGGCGACGTCAATATATCTCATACTGATTTGGATATTGGTATTGGTGAGCCAAATCGTAAACGGTGGTTGCAAACCAAAAAATGTAGCTTCTTACCCGAAGAGCGGGAATGGTTAAATACCCTTATTAACTGGGGATTGACCGATGGTTTTAGAGCATCACATCCACAAGAAGCAGAAAAATATAGCTGGTTTGATTATCGTTCAAAAGGTTTTAACGATAATCGCGGACTGCGAATAGATTTAATTTTAGCGACCTCTAAGTTACACGCCAAACTAATAGAGGCCGACGTAGACTATGAACTAAGAGGCATTGAAAAACCCTCTGATCATGCCCCTATATGGTCTGTGTTTAAGTAATCTAGGGTAGGATCATTGTGGAGCAAACTGCACATATTACTAACATACAACTAGTCGCTGTATTAGTGAGTTTAGTGATTGGTTATTTAGTTGCTAAAAAACTCATATTTTCACGGCTAATATCAGACAAAAAGTGCCAACACCTTGTGTTTGGCAGTGCCGCTAGTGTGTTTATTTTGTGGATGTTCAGAGCCGGTATCTACGAAGGGCTAACTGTGCATTTTTTATGGTTATCTGCCCTTCCCTTGTTGTTAGGGTTTCGGTGGGCCGTTTTTAGTGCTTCGCTAGCACTCCTGGGTGTGACCGTATTCGGCAAAGAGAGCGCTGATATGTTAGGGATTAACTTTTTGTTAGGGGTTTTGCTCCCCATCTCCCTTACCTATGGAATGTATAGTTTTACTTTTCACAAGTTACCTAGGCACATTTTTATATACATTTTTCTTTGCGCCTTTATTCCTGGCGCCTTGTCGATAGGATTAAAAATGTTGGTTTTAAGTGGCTACTTTTATCTTGATGGCTTATACACTTGGCAAATAATACAAGATAACTATTTAGTCCTCAGCACCTTAATGCTATTTCCCGAAGCCATGTTTAACGGCATGACTATCACCTTACTGATAATCTACAAACCTCAGTGGGTCTATACTTTTTACGATAAATTGTATTTAGATAACCAATAATCCCACGGAATACAACGAGACGTTTTAGTGACGACAGAATTTATCATTCAACTAGCGGTACTGGGCATGGTAGTAGGTTTTGCTGCTGGCTTATTGGGTGTCGGTGGTGGCGGTATTTTAGTGCCAATGTTAACCACCATGTATTTGTCTGCAGACATTGTTCCCAGCCATGCAGTGCACCTTGCACTTGGCACCTCTATGGCTTCAATTATTACCACTACCTTTTCTAGTGCCTTTAGCCATTACAAAAATCATAACCTTGACTGGCATTATGTAAAAACAATGGTGCCCTTGATAATAGTGGGGGCTATATCTACGTCCTTTTTGGTTCCCATAATAAACACTACTGCCCTTGCGATATTCTTTTCACTGTTTATGTTGAGTATTTCCCTAAGGCTATTTTTTAACAAACAACAAGTTTCAACCAAAAAATCCCAAATACCGCCACAAGTAGCGGGTTTAGGAATTGGCAGTATTTCGACCTTAGTGGCAATTGGCGGCGCAGTATTAAGCGTACCTTATTTAATGAGTCGCGGAATTGAGATGAGGCGGGCCATTGGAAGTTCGGCAGCAATTGGATTTCCGATTGCTATTTCTGGCACTATTGGTTATGCCATTAATGGGCATATTAATGTGGAAGAGCTTGCCAATAATCAGGCGATCATAGGTTTTGTACACATCCCTAGCGTTATTATTATTTCAATTTGTGGTTTTATTATGGCGCCGCTTGGAGTGAAATTGTCGACTAAACTTCCGGTAATAGTACTCAAGAAGATATTTTCAGTGTTATTAGTCTTATTAAGCGTGAGAATGTTATTGAATGTTTTACTGTAATTAATAACAGCAGCTTACGAATATCCGCAGCTGCGTCTTTATACCATCAAACTATTTGGTGCATACCCATAAAGCATGAATAATGCCTGGTACATAAAATAGTAAGCACAAAAGTATATTGATTAGTAAATCTTTACCTACGCCACTTTTTAGAAAGACCGCAATAGGTGGTAAAAAGATAGCTAAAATAATCAGTATTAGTTTACTCATGGTGTTCCTCTTTTTTTGTTTATTGTTTATTGTAGTGTTGAACCGTTGCTATTCTGTTGGATTTTGCTCAAGTACACAATATCTAGATGCCGAATAACTGTTCATCGAATATTTGGAGCGACCAAGACCCAGAATCAAAAGCGTTGCTTTAACACAGCAAAACTCGCTACTTCAGAATGACCTTAAATCGTTCACCGTCAAATTCGATCACGTCACCTGAGATTATTTTTTTGCGACGTCTAGTTTCTATTTTGTCATTGACGGACACTCGCTGTTCATCGATCGCAATTTTTGCTTCACCACCACTGGATACCAAGGCTTCAAATTTTAAAATTTGATAAAGCGCTATGGGCTCCGCATATATTTCAATAGTTTTTGTTGAACTGTTTGACACTTTTCGTTTCGCCCTTATTTTTTGTACGTAACTACCCTAACGAATGTTTTAAATATTCCCAACGGATCTTAGCAGTTACTCTCTCAATGAACACGAGTTACTGACTCTTACAGATTAACATTCTGAAAACCTGTGATTTTGATAAAACCTCGTGACAGCAAAGTTTAAAGATGCACAGGTAAAGGTTATAATCGCGCTGACATTTACTTTCCATACTCACCGAGCTGTATAGATGAAATTATTGATTAACCTTATTCGTAACCTATTGGGTGGTTTAATTGCCGCCATTGACTTTGTCACCCGTGGTTCAAAATTAAAACGCAGTGCACAAGCGCAACAACAAGTAGAGCTAGAATTACAAAAATTATCTTTGTATCAATTTTTTGCATGCCCATTTTGCATTAAAACCCGCAGAGCCATGCATAAAATGAATCTCCCAATCGTTAAACGCAATGCCTCTCAAGGCTCTCCTTTTAGAGAAGAGTTGCTTCGAGAAGGAGGAAAAATCCAAACTCCGTGTTTACGTATCGAAAATGAAAACGGCGCCCAGTGGCTGTATGAATCTTCCGAAATTATTACTTACCTTCAAAAGAGATTTGCCTAAAACCTACGGGTAAGATGCTTGCAGGCGTTTTTTAACGTCTGCTTTTGTATTTGCCTGTAAGTGCTGTTGACTCGTCACCTGATTAACTTGTATCCGATTTGCACCGTTAAACTCCATAAAGCTTAACAGAACCGGCTTGAATACCTCTATAAACTGTTCAGTCCTCTTTGTTTCTAAATGCAAATTTTGAATATGCATGACTTGGGTTTTGCGATCTACCTTTGCGTCCATTCGCCCAACAAATTGTGCCCCCCATAACAAGGGTAAACTGAAATAACCATGCTGCCTTTTATGAGGTGGCACATAACATTCAATTTGGTAGTCAAAACCAAAGATATCAGAGAGTCGTTTGCGCTGGATCACTAGGTTATCGAATGGTGACAATATATGCACGTGATCGCGACTAATCGAAAGTTTCAGTAAATCAGTGACATTGGTAAGTGCATAATAAGATTGGCCTCCAACAGTCACTAGCTGCAACTCGTTATTTTCTAGCATTTGTTGGCAGGTTTCGGTTATATGACCACGCATCCCTTTGCGTAAGTAACTAATTTGTTGGGCCGACGCAAAACCATGGGCCCGCACATAACGTTCAATTAAATAACGTTCGTATTGCGTAGCAGTTGGAATTGTGGTGTCTATTGAAGTTGGTAACACGCGCTCCGTTAAGTCATAAACTTTTTGGAAGCCTTGCCGACGAACAACCATTAATTCGCCTTCGATAAAGAGTTGCTCTAAGGCGACTTTATCAGGTTTCCAATCCCACCAGCCACTACTCTTGTGGCTGCGCTTGTGTTCAAAATCGGCGGCACGCAGAGGACCCTCTTGCTTAATTCTTTGTAATACTCGCTTTTCTGCAAGGGGATTTTTATCGCGCCAATGTTTCTCGCCTGAAGCAATAGACCGTTTTTTAGGTAATGAAAACCGATAATCTTGCATAGGCAGATAAGCAGCGGCATGAGACCAGTATTCAAAGATTTTCCGCTGTGAAATAAGTTGCTCAAGGAAATCAGTTTGATAATTTCTAACCCGAGTCCACAAGCAATGATGATGGGCCCGTTGGACCACTGAAATAGAATCTATCTGAACGTAGCTGAGTTGTTTTATGGTGGCATCGACACCACAGATACCTTGTCCAAAAGGGTTACTTTTATGTAGCCCTTGACTAACAAGGGCTAACTTACATGCCTGTTTTTGGGTCAGCTCAATAAGTGGTAAGATAACAGTGTTACCAAGGCAACACTTCGCCATTTGAATGCCAAAACGTACCTGTATTGGTTAGGTTTAGCTCTTCAATGCGTTGCATCATTCGCTCTACAGCGACGCTACTAGAAATATCACCACGGTTATTCACCATTTCGGTTTGTACGTAACCAGGGTGTAACAAAGCAACCGCTACTTGTTGTGCTTTTAAATCATGAGCCAAGGACACCCCTGCTATATTTAACGCAGCCTTAGACATACGGTAACCATAACGGCCACCAGAAGTATTGTCGGTTGCCGACCCCATTCTGCTGGTAATTAACGCTACTTTTGCTCCCTTCACTAATTGTTTTCTCAGCATCTGAGTCACCAACAATGGCCCCATTGCGTTCACTCTAAATTGATACTCAAGGGTAATGGGTGACATATGTTCTAACGACTCGTTTGCCAATACTCCCGCATTGTTGATCAATAAATCGATTTTTAGATCACTAAGTGAAGACAGTGTTTTTTCAAGGCACTCTGGGCTACCAACATCGACTTTATCTATCACTTTAGCGCCCGATTGACTGAGTTCATCACTGGTATTGCGACAAAGCCCATAAACTTTGTCTCCGTTCGCCAAGTATTGTTTTACAAACTCTAAACCAATACCTCGATTGGCTCCTGTTATAACTACGGTTGCCATAAAAATTCCTTATTTTTGACTCGCTATTAATTTTGCTAGGTCTTCTGGAGTGTCTATACCAATAGGGGGTGTCACTCGGGCTTCTTCCACATGAATTTTCTCTCCATGCCACAACACTCGAAGTTGTTCGAGAGACTCAATTTGTTCAATACCAGAGGGAGACATATTCACGTACTGTTTTATAAATCCGGCGCGATAGGCATAAATACCAATATGTCTGAAGTAAAAGTCACCTATTTCATCGATGCAATCAGAGTCTAGAAAACGCGCTCTGTCGTAAGGGACAGCCGATCGAGAAAAGTACATGGCATAACCTTGCTTATCCATCACCACTTTAACAGTATTAGGGTTAAACGCGTCTTCAACATCAGTGATACGAACTGCCAGAGTCGCCATTTCTGCTTGTTGATGACTATGTAGATTTTCAGCCACCTGAAGGATATTCTCTGCAGGGATAAAGGGCTCATCACCTTGCACATTCACAACCAACTCATGAGACAACATATTTCGTAAATCTACCACCTCCGCCAAACGTTCAGTACCGGATTCATGATGTGCTGCAGTCATACAATATTTACCACCAAAATCACTCACGGCTTTGGCAATTCTGACATCGTCGGTAGCCACTACAATATTGCTGGCGCCCGACTCTTGTGCACGTTCATATACATGTTGCACCATTGGTTTACCTTGTATTTCTACTAAAGGCTTGCCCGGAAAACGTGTAGACGCGTATCGTGCAGGTATAATGACACTAAATTGCATACTTAAATCTCTTCAATAGATATCCATAATCACTCTCAAAAGAGCATGTAAATATATTAACCAAATAAGGCCTTAAAAATATAAATCATTTTTCCAGCGTTAGTCGTTTTTTAACAGTAACTCTAAATCATCACTCGAAAGCTGTTTTGCTTCAGTTTCTAATAACACTGGGATATTTTCCCTAATTGGATAAACCAAACGGTCAAATTTGCAGATTAGCTGCGCCTGTTTATTTTGGTACAATAATTTACCCTTACAAACTGGACAGGCTAAAATATCTAATAATTTTTTATCAAAGGCCATTATTTTCTCTTACTTTGTTTTTTATTCGCGGCAACAAGCTTTAATTTATGCAAAAGTTGCGATTCAAATTGTTTAGTTAAACTAGCACTAACAGGTAAATACCAGCAATCGTCATGTGCTATCTGGGTACATTTTACAGCGTCTTTTTCGGTCATTATCACTGGACCATCAGGTATATCATCTTCTCTAAAAACATGATGATCGACAAAACTGATTTGCTCTTTTATCTTGACTTGTTTTTTATGTAAAAGAGAAAAAAAACGCTGCGGGTTGCCAATTCCTGCTAATGCAATGATTGGCAAAGTTAAACTTTTTATTGATATACTTTTATTGGGATTTTTGACATTTATGAGTCTCCCCGACTCTAGCGACATCAAATACTCAGCATTGATCACCGAACCACCGTTTAGCACTAGAAAGTCGACTGCATTTAAGCGCCAACCGCCTTCACGTAACGGGCCTGCTGGCAATAACAATTGATTACCACACCGACGTTGACCATCCATCACTACAATTTCAACGTCTCGATTTAGCGCGTAATGTTGTAAACCGTCATCACAAATAATCACGTTGCATTTATGTGCGTCTACCAGTCGCATCGCGCCTCTTGGACGGTTGGGATCCACCACTAAAGGGCAATTAATATGGCGGCGCATCAATATTGCTTCATCACCTGCCATGACGACGGAACTGTCGGCATCAACAGTCATTGGATAACTGGCTCCTTCTCCACCATATCCACGACTTAAAACACCGGGGTGGTATCCCTCTTGCCTTAAACGATTCGCTAAATAAACAACCAGCGGCGTTTTACCATTACCACCCACACTTATATTACCGACCACTATAACCGGGACAGAAATTTCAATAGAAGTCTTTAGTTTAAGTCGAAATAATACCCTACGTAACCCAGACAACCCCCAAAACAAGGCAGTTAATGGTAATAATAAAACGATAACGGGCCAATGGTACCAACTAGGTGAATACCACATATTGTCTATCCAACTCACTTGACCATGGACTCCTCACCAAACTGCATATTATACAACTGCGAATAGGCACCATTATGAGCCAATAAACTGGGGTGATTACCTTGTTCGATAATTTCCCCTGCCTCAATAACCAAAATGGAGTCAGCATTTTCGATAGTTGATAATCTGTGGGCTACCACAATACTGGTGCGGTTTTGTTGTAATTGATCTAGAGCATCTTGGATTAACCTTTCAGACTCAGTATCCAAGGCTGAAGTGGCTTCATCTAATATTAAAATCGGCGCATCCAATAACAATGCTCTTGCAATGGCTAACCGCTGACGCTGGCCGCCAGACAACATAAAACCGTTTTCGCCGACCACTGTGTCCAAACCATCGGGTAATTGTTCCAAGAATTCGGTTACATGGGCGGTTTTCGCTGCTGCCAATATTTGTTCGCGGCTAACGCTACCTTCTGAGCCATAGGCAATGTTATTGGCAATAGTGTCATTAAATAACACAACATGTTGCGACACTAACGCAAATTGCCGACGTAAGTCTTTTAGAGGAATGTCTTTTAACAACACCCCATCTAACCGTATTTCGCCAGCTTGATTGTCATAAAACCGCGTAAGCAAACTCGATATTGTCGATTTACCACTACCAGAACGTCCAACTAAAGCGCAAGTCTGTCCTGGCTTAACCGAAAAAGAGATATTATTTAGGGCAGCGGCCTCTTTATTGGGATAATGAAAAGTCACTTTATCAAACTCAATTTGGCCCTCAACACTGTCTACATTGTGAGTACCTTTATCGACTTCAACATTTTGATCTAACACTTCAAAAATACTTAAGCAGGCGGCCATCCCTCTTTGGAACTCACTATTAACAGTAGTGAGTTGTTTTAGCGGCTTGAGTAACATAGTCATAAACACAACGACACTAACAAATACACCTGGCGTCAAAGACTCCACTAAATCTGGAAAGCTGGCGACGTACAGCACAACCGCTAATGCAATAGATGCTATCACTTGAATAGACGACACACTGAGAATTCTCGCCACTATCAATTTCATATTTTGCTGGCGATTATGATTATTTCTATTTGCAAAACGTTTATCTTCGAGTGTTTGCCCACCAAACATCAATACCACTTTGTGACCTTTAATCACTTGTTCGACTCCAGAGGTTAAATTCCCCATAGCGTCTTGAATACGACGACTTACCACCCTAAAACGTTTACTCACCACAGAGACAATAACAGCCACTAAAGGACCGATAAGAATAAATATCAATGACAACTGCCAAGAATAATAAAACATCGCAATAAGCAACCCAATTACAAACGCACCATCTCTAACTAAGGTTAATAGGGCTTTTCCTGCAGCATTAGAAACTTGCTCGGTGTCATAAATAACTTTGGAAATGAGTTTGCCAGTCCCATGAGTATCGTGGAAGGCGACAGGTAGATGAATATATTGATTGAACAGCTGTTGGCGCATTTGCATCACCACGTTATTTCCAATCCATGCTACGGTGTAAGTGCCCAAAAAATTAAGAATGCCCCGAAGAATAAAAATAGGCACGATAAAATAAGCTGCCAATCTAAGGTATTCGTAGTTACCTTTGCCTAAACTGTCATCCACAATAGGCTTAAGTTGAGCAACAACCAATACGTCTATCACCGAATAACCAATCATACCAATCACTGCGATTAAGAACGCTAATTTAAAATTTTTGAGGTATACACGAAACCGTTTGAAAATGTTGCTTGGGACTTTATTGTCTAAATTGCTTTGTTTGCTCATTAAATGATTATTATCTGAAGAAGTTTAAATACCTAAGTAGTGTAACTGTTAGGGCCAAATTCCCCAACTATCAATCTGGTAATTTCTTAAATCCGAGCTAATTAGCATACCAATAGGGATACATATCTTGTCTGAAGGTTTTTACTTTAATAGCTGCTGACGAATTTGATTCAATAAAGAATGAGACTTGCCCAGAATGAGACGTGTTAAATAACCTAGGCTCAGTAGACATTTTGTATCTGTTCACTACCTCTTGCCTTGGAAACCCCCAACGATTCATGAATCCCTGACTAAATATGACATATTCAGCCCCTACAGCACCTATAAACTCGCGAGAGGATGAAGTGTTACTACCATGATGGGGAGCGAGCAAAATATCGGATTGTAATTGTTTTGGAAACATATTTACGAGCCGTTTTTCAATACCTTTATCAATGTCGCCCGGCAATAAAATACTATGGAAGTTATCAGATACCTTAATCACACAGGAACCGTTATTATCATCGTACTTTAGGGCATCGTCAGGCCAAAGCGAGGTAACGCGTAACCCTTGCCACTTTACATCCAGACCTTTTTGACAGTTTGTTTTATTGGTTAATACCTGAGGCGGTTTGATACCTTTTATTAACTGCGGCAAGCTACCTGCATGGTCATTATCACCGTGGCTAAGCATCACAAAATCAACATTACTGGTTAATCCCCGTGCCTGTAAAAGTGGCAACAACACACTGTCTGCCATATTAAAACCCGATGGATAACTGGCGCCAACATCGTAAATTATCGCGCGGTTATTCTTAGTTATTAATACCGCTACTCCCTGCCCCACATCTAAAAAATCTATCTGCCAAGTTTTCAATTGGGGGCTAAATAGATAACTGCCCAAGGGTAACAAAAGTAAGCATAGGTATCTTTTACTCAACCAAAAACTTGGTAAACATAGGCCTATCACAAACAGGAAAACACAAAGCCACACTAAAGGCGGAAATTTAGGAATGTCAAAATACGCACCATTACGGGTTACCGCAAAATCAAGAAATCTCAGTCCGTATCCTAAAATAAAATCAGCTATCGAAAACAACTGCAACGCCCATTCAGGTTCAATCGCTAAACTAATCGCAGCCATGATACATAGAGGAACCAGAATCATTGTCACAATAGGCACGGCGATTAAGTTAACGACAGGCGAAACTATAGAAATATAGGAAAACTGCCAAGCCACTAAAGGCAACATCAACAGGGTCAAACATAGCTGAATTTTGAGCAAGCCTAAAGATAGAGCCAGTAGCGAAAAGCCATCTTTGTTGCTTGGCCAGCGCCAAAATACAAAATAAATAATCAGCACCGCTGAAAAGCTCAACCAAAAACTAAGCCCAAACAGACTTAGAGGGAACATTATAATAAAAGCGCACAGTGCCCATAGTATGAGACTTTTTGGCCCTAGGTTTTTATTACTCAAGAAAAACACAGAAAACAAAAGCAACATTAACCATGCTCTTAATGTTGGCAAACCAAACCCTGCTAGGGCGGCATAGCTTAAGGTTGTCAGTAGGGTTAACAACATGGCTAAGCTATGCAAATTGATGAAATGAAAAGAGTTAAACCTACTAATCAAGGCACCAGCTATCCACCCGATCAATATGTAACTAAGACTCGCAACCAACGCCAAATGTAATCCAGAGATAGCTATTAAATGTGCCACTCCAGTGTTTTGTACTAACAGCCAATCTTCCGGCTGCAATAAACCGCGATAGCCAAAGGTAATCGCAGCGAGCCAGGCACTATTGAATAATTCAAATCCTAACATTTGATTCAGTAACCTTTGCCTAACGCTTTTGACATCCACCATCAGCTGATTTTCTGGGTGAGACTTAACATAACCGGTGGCAACGATCCCTTCACTCAACAACCATTGTTGATAGTTAAAGCCCGCTTCGTTGGCTAAACCATGAGGAGGTTTAACTTTAACTGTGAGTTTAACCTTTTGGCCCTGCTGGACTCGCCACGCAGGATCTCGCCAATTTAGTCGAAATAATCGGGAGAACGTTAGTGGTTTACCTTCGATATGTGTGACCTGTAAATTAAAACGAATATTTTGGTCGGCAATCACTAGAGTCTTTACCTTGCCTAATATTTGAACCGCGCGACTAGTTTGTTCGGAAGATGGTTGCAAAGTGTATTGCCAATGCCCTACACTCGCCATCCAGACTATGCCGAATAAAAAGCAACCGAGGTGTTGATATTTTCTTATTATTAGGCAAGCACAAAATAGTATTAATATAGTGATATCGATGGAAGGCAAACTAGTCCACAATAACGACGTGAACGAAGCGGCTATGAAACTGAGAAGTTTACTGTCCATTGTTACTGGTATATGCGATCCGTTGCTGCATGAAATTAAAGTATAGAGAACTATTCTGAAAAAGTTTATTAAGCGCTTTCTGCCCAGCCCCCAAAAAGTTAAAGACCAAAAAATTCTCGCTGTATTTGGGACTTTACTGCATGATCCTAATCTTTGGCATTTGAACCGACGCTCTGCATCTGGTGCCTTTGCAGTAGGTTTATTCTTTGCCTTTTGGCCGATACCTTTTCAAATGTGGTTAGCCGCAGCTATGGCAATTCCACTGCGAGTAAATTTGCCATTATCTGTGGCCACAGTATGGATCACCAATCCTTTTACTATGCCTCCTATTTTTTACGGCGCCTATTTAGTAGGTACAACTGTACTGGGCTCACCAGAAAGGAAATTTAGTTTTGAGTTAAATTGGGACTGGGTTGTTCAAAGTATTGAAACCATAGGCCCTGCGTTTATCGTTGGATGTATAATTTGTTCTATAGTTTTTAGTGCCATCGGGTATTTTAGCTTAAATTACCTGTGGCGATTATCAGTTAAAAAGGCATGGAAACAACGCATTCGGAAGCGTTTTCCATCCACCTAAAAATCTACAATCAGTAAGTCCAAAACAACGCCCTAGGATATTTCCACGCTTTTTCACGTACTAATATTTACACACTTTTGAAGTGCTCATTGGGACTCACTAGGCAGCGTTTCTTCTAATTGTTGGCCTGAATCACTTGAAAAAACAATATAGGCCATTGCTCCACCATACATGTCTAACAAAGCATGCAGAATAATCGGAACAATAAGTGAGTCTGTAAAAAGGTAAATCAACGCCATAGTTGCTCCCACAATTGCCGTTCGCAAGATGTGAATTGGACCTTGATATATATGTGGTAACCCAAAAATGAGACTCGAAATGATCACGACCATATAGGTTGGAAAATAGCCTCCTAGCACGTGCATTAAATACCCTCTAAATAGTATTTCTTCACAAATCCCCGCTGTAATTGACAGTCCGAAAATAAAATAACGCGCCTCTCTAGGATTAGACGGTGTCATCCATTGAATGTAGGCTAGTTGCTTCCTAATGGTTGGGTGTTCTGTAGTGTTGTTCTTGAGTTGTTTGAGTGAAAATAAAAAATATCCACAAAGCACTAACACACCAACCATACCAAGCAAATTAGGCAGGTCTATTTGCCATTTTAAACCGATGTTATCTAATGAAAGAGTGGTTTGATTGGTAAGCACCATCAATACCATTACCGGTAAAATAAGATGTAACATCCAACTTTTATACATGCCAAGACGCAATGAAGGTTGCGCAATAACACTTTGCTTTTCTTGTTTGTAAGTCAAAAATATGTATAGGGGATTCAAGATAAAATATCCCCACAATAGATACTCTAGATATGCCATATTGTTTCTCTCATTATTTACTTAGTTATCAGAATCTAGTGTAAAGTGAAAAACTACGTAAATTAATGGTATGCTATTTTACAAATAGCAAACTAAAAGATTATAAACTCACTTTATGTTTAAAACTGAAACATTAATTGCCTTTGCTCTTGTAGCAAAACATCGTAGCTTTACATTAGCAGCCAATACGCAAGGGCAAACGCCCATGGCAATGAGTAAACAAGTTTCACAACTTGAAAAACGCTTGGGTGAGCCTTTATTTGAACGCAGTACCCGCAAAATCAGACTAACTCAGTTCGGCCAAGAATTTTTACAGCGAGTACACGCAATTCTGGCGCAGCATGATGCTATTGAGCATTGGCTTGAGTCTCGACAAGGAGAGTTTTCGGGAACCTTAAACATTGTGACCCAGTCATCGCAAACTTATGACGAAACCGTTTTCCCTTGGTTGGCAGAATTCCATCAATGTTATCCCAACATAGAACTCGTTTTTGAAGTACAGGAAAGTATTATAGATATCGACAAAAACCCTTATGATATTTATTGGGGGATTGATGAATATTTAGGAATGCAACACCCGTCACTGAAACGTAGGTCTCTATGGAAAGCACAACTAGGTATTTTTGCGTCACCGAAATATCTAGCAAAATTCGGTACCCCACTCACCCCCGACGACCTCAAAGATCACAGGGTGATTAGTCATCCTCACAGCGATCCTAGTAACATTCTTATTGTCAATAAGACCGCTAATAGTCAGCAACATGAAATGGAATTTGTCACTTTAAACGCGCCGATGAAGACCGTTTCTGGGCAATCAAAGTTTGCGGTACTAGGCTTAGGGCTAATCAACGCTTTAGTGGACAACAATGATATTAAAGCCTACCTAGCTAACCATCAATTGCTGCCAGTATTGGAAGAATATTGGTTTTCATCTGCAGAAATTTATATTTATTATCATCAAGTTAAACTTGAACAGCCTAAAGTTCGCGCTTTTATTGATTTTTTTCTGTCGAAAAGAAAATATTGGTAACCTATTCGTTAATAGTCAAGGTAATTACACCTATAGCTAAACATCAAAAGGGTATCGACGGGCCATTTCATCAAAGGACAGTTGAATCAGTTCACTGAGAACGTGCTGATCGACATCACTTAATTTATTAATATACAAACAAGATTTGCCAGTCTTGAACTTACCAAGCTGTTGCAGTTTTTCTTCAAACTCACTGAATCCCACCATAATATACAATGCCAAGTTTTGTTTCCGTGGAGAAAAACCGGTGCGCATAGATTGATGCGTTGTTTTATCTGCCGTTTGGTAACGGTAGCTACCGTACCCAATTATGCTACTTCCCCAGAGTACAGCCTGTTGTTTAGTTACTTTCGCAAATATATCCAATAATTGAAGAGCATCAGTTCGACGTTGTGGGTGTGCTATTGTTTCGATAAAATCCAATGCACTCTTTTGTGTAGGTTGTGTTTTATTATCTGCCATAAGCTTTCCAATTAATGCAGTAACAGCGCTATACAATGATAGCACTTTCATTTCTAAACTAAGTGATTGTTAGCTGCATAATCACCCAATCAACAAGAATACGTTGATCAATTTGCTGTCGCTTAACTTGTGTAATGGGCCCTAAATTCTCAATTAGGCGTTAGCTACTGCTGCCCCCAGAATTAAGTACCTGAACTCCACCTTGGCATAATTTCCAATATTAACAATGAGTTAACAATTCTCAAATATTTCAATTTAATGCTATTGTCATCTTAGTGTCATCGAAACGACTTACAAACCTTTTATTTTGGCGGCCTTCTAAAAGCACACATTCGAATAAACGATGGGAAAATCGACAATATGAATAATAAAACCTTCACACCTGTTTTTAATCAACTTTCTTTACTCATTACCGCTTTATTAAGCGCGCCTGTCTTTGCTCAACAAACACCAGATAAAGAAATTGAGCAGATAACAGTTACCGCTCAAAAACGTGTTCAATCAATTCAAGATGTACCCGCCAGTATCAGTGCTTACAATGGTGATTTTTTGGAATCCATGGGAGTGGGTGAACTCGATATGTTATCTGAAATCACCCCAGGGCTTGTGATCCAAGAACAAAGCCCAAACAATCCAGGCTTTGTTATTCGTGGCATTACCTCAGACAGCGGTTCAGCGCAAGCAGCACCGCGCGTGTCTATTTATTATAACGGTGCGGATATATCTCGCTCCCGAGGCTCCTATTTCGAAATGTTTGATATTGAACGTATTGAAGTAGTGAAAGGACCCCAAGCCACCCTATTTGGCACAGCCGCTTCTGTTGGAGCATTGAGTGTCATCACTAATAAGCCAGAAGAAGACTTTTCTTCTTCCATAACTTTAGGTTTAGGCAATTTTGCAGCTAAACAAGCTAAAGGGTATGTCACAGGAGGAAACGAAACCTTACAAGGCAGATTTGCCTTTAGTTACCGTCAACGAGATGGTTACATCGAAAACAAAGCTGGTGACGCTGATTCACAAAGTCCAAACGGCACGCAACAAGACGATATGCATGGCATTGAACGTAGCGCTTTTCGCGCTTCGCTGCGTTTTACCCCGAATGAGGACATTACAGCTGATTTAACTTTAACCCATGAAGAAAATGACGATACCGGTACTTCATTCAAAAACGGTATTTATGCGCCAACTGGCGGCGATACAAGCCCGTTTAGCTTTGTAGAAATGTCGGGCAGTCCATATTCTGCAGAGGTACTTGGCTCAGATAAATTAGGCGTAAAACGTGAAACCGATGATATTAATTTAACTGTCAATTGGGATATATCTGACAGTCTTATGTTCACATCAATCACCGCCACTCGTAGTTTCGATTCATTAGAAATATTTGATGGTGACGGCACCCAAGCATGGTTTTTAGAATTTGCCGAAGATGCCGAAGGGGATCAATTTAGCCAAGAATTTCGATTACTACACACTAGCGATAAACTTACGACAATTGCAGGAATCAGCTATTTTACCGAAGATGGTAATCAAGCCGTTCCTTTTAGTACTGAGGAGTCAATCTACTTAAATTGTCTTGGCGCCTTAGGTACTGGTTTACCTTGTATTAATGCAGATGGCTCAGTCAACATACTCACTCCTGCGCTAACCAGTGGTGCCGCATCAGAATTACCTTACAGTGCATTGTTTAGCAATTTTGGCGAGTCAGATACCTTCTCAATTTTTGCCGATTTTACTTATTCGGTTAGCGGCAGCTTGGAAATTACCGCTGGGCTACGTTATGTAACAGAAGACAAAACCAGTGGTTATAGCGCAGTTTCTCCCGACTCAGCAATTTTGACGAGTGTGGGTGCTCCTGGCCCGTTACTGCCAGTCGTCGACACAAATGGTGAAAAGTTTGAAGCAAACGACACCTTTAACGATTGGTTGCCACGTTTTAACATCTTGTATAACTTAAACAAAAATACCAACCTCTACGCGACTATTTCTAAGGGTCGCCGCTCTGAAGTTTTAGATGTGAGTTCCCAGGCTGGAGATAACGGAGCCATTGCTGATGTAACCCTAGTACCAGCTGAAATCATTTGGAATTATGAAACAGGTGTTAAAGGTCAAGCTTTAGATCGTTCAATCACTTATTCTGCCTCAATATTCTATCAAGACTATTCTGACTTTCAGGTAACTCAACAAGACGATGCAGGAAACTTTTTCACAGCCAATGCAGGTTCAGCAACCAACATTGGGGTTGAATCAGAGTTAAGAGCATTGTTAGGGGATTATTTCGATGTGTTTGCTAATTTTGCTTACATTGATGCAGAAATTGACGACGACAGTGAGAATGGTGACTTAGCCGGTAATCGATTCCGCCTACAACCAGAAGTGACAGCGAGTACAGGTATTTCTTACCAGCAACCACTAACAGATAATCTTAGCTTAACTGGCTCTTTAGTATACAGCTACCGCTCTGACATTTTCTTTGAACCTGCTAATGCCCCTATTTCGGGGTTAGATATTAGTGAAGACGCCATAAGTTTAGTCAATGCTCGAGTGGGTATCGCTGACGAAACAAACAGATGGTCTGCAAGCTTGTATGTCAGCAACTTGTTTGACAAAGAATACCTAGTAGATGCAGGTAATACCGGCGGAAGTTTTGGCAACCCTACCTTTGTTGCCGGCCCACCTAGATTTGTCGGGGTTGAATTTAATATGGCATTTGGTGACTAAAAACACAGCTAACGAGTATTATTAGTATTAAAAGGCTAGCAATATTATTTTGCTGGCCTTGTTTACTAAAGGCAAAACCACGACTTATTTTCCCCCTAATACCAAGTGTAAAACGTTCAAGAACTCGATTTATCCCAGCTAATTCCCCAACTTAGTGCAGCAAACTACAGTCACCAATATTTTGCTATACTTGCATTAAATTGGTGCAACAGACACTCATTCTACGATATTCTCCTTCTCTGATTAGACATATTAAACTTTAATAACTAACACAACAGGACACTCATGAAAAAATTAAAAAAAAGCGCCTTAGTCATTGCAATCCACGCTGCACTGATTAGCCAAGTCTCATTTGCACAAGAGGCCAAAGAAAGCGAGCGTGCCTTAGAGTCTATTACAGTGACGGCTCAAAAACGTACGCAAAGTATTCAAGAAGTACCTATTTCTATCGCTACGTTAAACGGTGAACAATTTGAGAGCATGTTTGCAGGGGGCGAAGACATTATAGCCTTAGCCGTTCGAGTGCCTGGATTATATGCAGAAACATCTAATGGGCGCGTGGCTCCGCGCTTTTATATTCGCGGATTGGGTAATACCGATTTTGACTTGGCCGCATCACAACCGGTTTCTATTGTGATGGACGATATAGTCAAAGAAAACGTGATACTAAAGAGTTTTCCGGTGTTTGATATCGAACAAGTAGAAGTTATACGTGGCCCGCAAGGCACTTTATTTGGACGAAACACGACTGCGGGTATAATCAAATTTGATTCAGTCAAACCCAGCGACGACTTTGACGCCTATGTTAAACTCGGTGTCGGTAATCTAGGAACATTCAATATTGAAGGAGCCGTAGGTGGTAGCCTAGGAGACGACCTAGCCGGACGTTTCTCAGTGTTGTCACAAGACAGAGACGATTGGATTGACAATGCTTATACAGGTCAAAAAGATGTGATTGGCGGTTTTGATGAGAAAGCTTGGCGCGGACAATTAGGCTATGCGCCATCTGATGATTTTTCTGCACTGTTAAGTGTACATGGCCGCGAGCTTGATGGCACTGCATCGGTATTTCGCGCCAACATACTCACTAAAGGAAGTAACGATCTAAACCAGAATTTCGACCGTGACGTTGTCTATTACGATGGCGATATCGACGGTAATGGTGCCGACAATAATCCACAAACTTACGAAAACTACGGTGCCTCTTTAAAGCTAGAATTTGGCCTAGAAGAGATGAGTTTTACCAGTATCACTGCACTTGAAAACGCCGAAGGTTCGAGTCTAGGTGACATAGATGGTGGCGTGACATTAACTGAAGCGGCAGACATTAACGGTGATGGTACAACAGAGTTAACTTATCCTGGTAATATCGCGTTTAGTGCTGTGACTCAGGATAACTTGGATGATCTAGAACAATTTACTCAAGAATTTCGCCTAGCCAGCAACACCACTGACGCCCTTAATTGGCAAGTTGGTGCCTTTTATTATGAATCTTCTTTTAACGTAACCAGTATTGACGGTTTTTATGGTGCCACCACTGTATTTCACGACAACACCACATGGGCAGTGTTTGGGCAGACGTCTTATGATGTGAACGAAAAATTAAACGTGACCGGTGGTGTGCGTTATACCAAAGATGATAAATCACTGGTTGTAGGTGAACAAAATGTCGACGGTTTTGCAGTCGTCATTGGTGCCGCTTCGGTACAAGACTATGACGATATTAACGTCGACGACGGCCAAGTCAGTTGGGAGCTCAGTGCCAACTACAAAATCGATCAAAACACCTCGCTATTTACTCGCTTAGCCAATGGCTTTAGAGCACAAACGATTCAAGGACGGGATGTGGCATTTGAAGGCTCCCCTTCTGTTGCTGAATCTGAAACCATTAACTCCTTTGAAGTGGGCACTAAAACCGACTTATTAGACGATACCTTACGCTTAAACGTAGCCGCTTTTTATTACGAGATTGATGACGTGCAATTTTCGGCTATTGGTGGGGGAGCAAATAATACAGCCTTGATTAATGCGGACCAAGGTGTGGGTTACGGTTTTGAAGTAGATGCGCAATACCTAGTAACCGACAATTTAACACTAACCGCTGGTTACAGTTACAACCATACCGAAATTAAAGATGATTCGTTAACGGTTTTGCCTTGTGGTGCTAACCCAAGTTTTAACTTTACTGGTAACTGTACAGTGATTGATCCAACAGTTGACGGTTATAGAGTATCAATAGACGGCAATCCATTCCCACAAGCACCAGAAACCATCTTCAACTTCACTGCTCGATACGCGTTTCCAGTAAGCGAAGACGCGGAAATTTCTATCTACACCGACTGGGCCTTTCAAGGTAAAACGAATTTGTTTTTATATAGCTCTCTTGAGTTTAAAACCAATGATAACTTTGAAGGTGGTCTAAGAATTTCTTATGAAAACTTTGCTGATGATTACAGTATCAGCCTATTCGGGCGTAATATAACAGATGAAGAAAACCTAAAAGGTGCAATAGATTTCAATAACTTAACGGGTATTGTCAACCAACCACGGATCTTTGGAATTGAAGCTAAAGTACGTTTTTATTAATTGCCGATTGCTAAACTCAAAGGCGTCTTAGGACGCCTTTTTGGATTATTACGGATCAGTATTCACAGGTTATTACCATAGGTAACCCGCAAGTATTCTACAATTTTTGTTGAATCAAACATGGCGACACTATTATTGGGATCGACCAAATAGGGTATTGCCATTTTGCCCTCTGTGCTTTGCAGGTGTTTGCGATTCGTTAATGCACTACTTGGCTTTATATTTAAGGCGTCTCGAATCGGAGGCAATAACCATTCTCCCAACTCCGTTCGACCACAACTCCGCAAAATATACGGGATCTCCAACTCACACAAACACTCACGTACTATGCGCGCATAGGGACTGGCTTCAAAACTATATAATTCAAGTAATTGTTCTGGAGCCCGAGACGCCTTTTTTGTTTGCCCTACCCCTAGCCGAACCGTATTAGCTGCCATGGAACTGAGCTTTTGTAACTTTCCAAATTGCCACTTCAAAGGTAATGCTCGTTTGCCATAGGTTTCAAATAAGTACTCTATGATGCCCAAGGATTCGTATATCTGAACACCTGTGTTCGGATCGCTCAAAAAAGGAAACTGTGCCTTACCCCCTGTTTCAAGTACTAATGGACGATAGCGCGTTCCTGATTTAGGACACGGATAAATTTCCGCGTCTAAGTCCAACTCGGTTAGTGCTTCCCTTACCAACCTACAATAGGGACATCCCTCAATGTCGAATAACATCAAACAAATCTCCGGCTTAATTGCTGCGGCATTACTACTAATTCCAGTCCCGGTGCGCGCTAATGAAACGAGCAATGAACTAGCAAAATTAATTGGCCGTATCTTCAGGTATTTCAAAACAAGACTCCCTATATATCTGAACAATAAAACAGATCCATAACCAACTGCTACTTGCCTAACATACTTAAAAAGCCGCTATTATAGGAACTAGGTAACTGTGGCAGTTTTTCTACTTTTTCATGGTATTGGTCGTACCCTTTAGCAATACGTATTCTATGGTCTTGGCTATTATCTGAATATGCCGCGCCCTTTAATCCATAGATTTCCATATCTTTGCACCCCATAGGCCAATTCCATAATGCCTGTATCACGGTTTGGGAGTTGTCATAAGTACGGATAATAGTGGCCTCATCCTCTACTTTGGGATTGAACTCAGGTTGAAATTGTTGAGTAACAGCCGTGACAGAGAAAGGTTTTTTCCCATCCATAAACCACGTAGAAAGATTGGGTCCATAACAACCAAAGTCAATAATCACTTCTCCACCATTTTGTATGGGGTCAAATAACCATGCCAAAACTCGTCGTGTAAACCCAGTTTACCAAGGCCTTTGTGGCCATCACGTACAATCAGTTTTCCGACTTCCCCAAGGTCAGCACTTTTAACAATATCGTAGGCTTTACAGCTGCTGGCATACCAAGAGATTTCATAATTCGTCAGTAAATGTATTCGATGCTTTTTAGCCAGTCTATACATTTTTCGAGCATAATAATTATTAACTGCAAGCGGCTTTTCAAGCATAACATGTACACCTAAAGG
The DNA here is from genome assembly GCF_039964565.1 of Paraglaciecola sp. Classification (GTDB taxonomy): domain Bacteria; phylum Pseudomonadota; class Gammaproteobacteria; order Enterobacterales; family Alteromonadaceae; genus Paraglaciecola. Next base: position 180,754 of record NZ_JBDVXF010000012.1, on the reverse strand, counting down.
CGCCATTGACTCCACCACTTCTATATCTTCATAGATACTACCAAATGTCACCGCGGCGCGCGGGTGACAAAAAAACAAAAACAAACCTAAGTTCGGATTTTGACATAAATCTTTTGCGACAATCGAATGCTACGACTCTTTTAATCTGATTCACTATGGTCAATAACCAGCCTGTTACGGCCTTGTTGCTTGGCTTGGTACATGGCTTTATCTGCGCGGATCATCAGAGAGTCAAGGGTATTTTCCCTCAGATTTTGAAATGCTATCCCTATACTGATAGAGGTATTAATTTGATTTTCACCCAACGTTAATAGTGTGGTAATGGCTTTAATTACCTTATTTGCGACTTTTTCAGCATATTCAACCGTCGTAATATCATCGAGCAAAATAGCAAATTCGTCGCCGCCTAACCGACTCAAACTATCGGTATCACGAATACATTTTTTAACTAGGCAAGCGACTTCTACCAACAATAGATCTCCAATATGGTGACCATAGGTATCATTAATTTGCTTAAAATTATCCAAATCCAAAAACAGCAACGCAATTTTTTTATGCTTGTCTCTTTTGCTGCTATTTAAGGCGTGCTGTACCCTATCATTAAACAGTGATCGATTGGGCAATTTCGTTAGGGGGTCGTGCAATGCCATAAATTGTAAGTCCGCTCGAGCCTGCATCCTTTCGATAGCATTGCGGATATGCCTTGCAACAAAACATAACAATTGCTCGTCTTTTTTGGTGAAGCCAACATTTTCTTTATAACTTTGAACGACTACTACACCTTGAAGCGGCGGATTGCCAAAGGGCACACCCAACCATGCGTAGGGTAACGACCCTTTAATATAAAGCTCATTAGAATCAATCATAGATTGCATTTTCTGTTTGCTGGCTAATAATGGCTTGTTGGTATTTAGCACATACCCTGTAATGCTAGGTTTAGCTTTATCAATAGGAATAATTTCATTAGGGGGGACTTCATCCACTTCATCTACCGCATAAGGCAGCGTAATCGCATCTCCATCATCAATTACCAAAGCCACAAAAAAGTTAGCAGCAAACATCAACTTAGCAATGCTTTTATGTAGTCGTTCGTAAAACTCCTGCATATCTGATGTTTCAAAAATCAGCTCAGCAATTTCGAACAAGGTATCCTGAATTTTACCACTATATTCTAGTTTCTCGATGGTTTGTTGTAACTGTTCTATGGCACTGTTCTTCTCTAATTTGATGGCAGTGATAGACGCGATCGCATTTAATGACTTTTGAGTTTGAGAAGAGAAATCGGCAATATCCCTGCTGCCACAATAGATAACCCCAAGTAATTTATCCCCTGTCACAATGGGCACAACAACGGCGGATAAATGCGCAGAGTTCTTTTGCTCAAATTCAGGATGAATACGAAGATTATCAATATTCTCAGTTTGTAACGATTTCGCGACTTTGCCGATGAGTCCTTGATCTAAAGCAACAGTGCTTAACGAATTGGATTCGAGGGGTTTCGACTGTTTTTTTTCAAAGGCTGCTGTCAGAGTAAGAATTTGCTTTTCGGGATCAAATGAATAGTATTCGATATCTTCAATATTGAGTTTATTAACTAATGTGTCAGATAGGTAACCTACTATTTGTTGTTCTAAATTTGCGGGCAAGACGTCCATCAAATACTGATTCACAATTTTCAGGTGCTTGTATTCGGTTTCTAAATGATACTGCGCTTCTTTCATTATCCTTAAGCCCTTTGCCGTAATCTTAAACACTTAGATTTATTGTTTATTCTCACATTAAATCAAAGAATAAGCTCTAAACGCAAAAAAATATTAAAGCAACCAAAAGCATTACAAAATTGATCATTGTTTTATACAGCAATAACACCTCAACAATTATTTTGTTAACTAGCCTGAGATAGCCCAAACATTTTTTCATTGCTTAGGCTATCTCTAGCTAGGAAACCATATCTACTCAGGCTTATAAGGTATTTTGTACAACAGACTATAAAATACAGGTACGGCAACTAAGGTCAATAAGGTAGCAAATGCTAAGCCGCCCATAATAGTCACCGACATATCTGCAAAGAAGGGGTCGAACAATAAAGGGAGCACACCTAAGATTGTGGTAATAGCGGCTAACGCTACTGGCCGTAAACGACTCACACTGGCCTCAATTAAACCTTGTAATGGCGGTTTACCTTCAGCAATTTGCAAATCAATTTCTTCTAGCAAAACAATCGCATTTTTTATTAACATGCCAAATAAGCTTAAGAATCCTAACAATGACATAAAACCAAATGGCATATCGGCGGCTAACAACCCAGCCACAACGCCAACTATTGCCATTGGCACAATTAACCAAATAATCAAGGGTTGTCGCACTCGCCCAAACAACAGCACACTAATTAAGAACATCACCAAAAAGCCCAACGGCAATCCTTTACCTAAAGCCTCTTGCGCTTCTTTAGCCGACTCATACTCACCACCAAATTCAATGCTATAACCAACTGGTAGTTGAATATCTTCTATTGGATCTTTAACACGACTAAATGCTGCACCGGCAGTTTCGTCCGCACCTGGTTCGGCTGAAACAGAAATAGTGCGCACCCTATCGCGACGTTGTATCAGTAACTCTTCACTCTGATATTTAATACCACTAGAAACTTGCTGAAACGGGATATAACGTCTCTGGCTACTACTCCACACCATACTATTTTTGATATCCGAGGTATTAGGTGTATCTTGCGAGCGACTTTTTGCAATAATCGGATACAAATAGTCACCAGACTGCAATTGCCCAATACGCAGACCGCTGCTAGCAAACTGAATGGCTTGAGAGAAATCCGACCTTGAAACGCCAGCTAAACCTGCCGTTATTTCGTCATATTGCGGCGTTAGGATTATTCCTTTTTCTCTCCAATCATCTCTTACACTGCCAATAAACGAGTCATCAAAATATATATTTTTAACTTGCTGAGCAATGTATCTAAGAATAGTAGGGTCGGGTCCCGAAATTCTGGTTTCTAACTTAGCCGCTGCCGCAGGCCCAAACTGAATCACTTTTGGGTAAAAGCGCCCATCAGGATCGACCGCCTGCAATTTATCTGTGAGAGACTTGGCAGTTGCGGGTATATCTTCTGCGTCTTCAACTCTAACAAAAAACAATCCATAACTTTCATTCGGCATTTCAGGGCCATACAGCAAAGTAAAACGCTCTGCACCACGACCAACAAAACTCGCCACCGAAGTCACAGATTCGTCATCTAATATGATTGACTCACCCTTCATCATATTCTCTGCCGTGGTGCGTATGTCTCTGTCTTGTGGACTCCAATAGTTAATAAAAAATACCGGCGCGTTGGATGGTGGAAAAAAACCTTGTTTGATTAAGCCAAAACTCCCATAGGCAGTTATTGTTATGGCTATCAAAACAAACAAGCTAAACCATCGATAGCGCAGCGCTTTTTTAAGAAACGCTAAGTACCCTATTGAAAAACCAGATAACTTAGTCTCCGTCTCTTGTTGTTGACCAACTTTATAAAAATAACGACCTAACAACGGAGTCAATGAAACCGCAAACACCCAGCTAAGCATCAAAGAAATCAGAACAACGGCAAACAGTGAAAACAAAAATTCACCTGTCGCATCGTCAGATAAACCAATTCCTGAAAACGCCATAATACCTATGACTGTTGCCCCTAATAAGGGCCATTGGGTTCGTTTAACAATAAAACTAGCGGCCTCAATGGCTGACTTGCCTTTTGCCATACGCATCATCATGCCTTCAGCCACGACTATGGCGTTATCCACTAACATGCCCATCGCAATAACCATGGCTCCTAACGAAATTCGCTGTAAGCGCAAATCGGACAACCACATAACCAACACAGTACCAAGTACAGTAATTAACAAGGTAACACCTACTACCACTCCCGAGCGCCATCCCATAAATATGCATAACGCCAAGGTAACAACCAATACCGAAACCTCTAAATTAACGATAAAACCATCAACAGCAGTTTTTACGATACTCGCTTGGTCATATAACGATTCAACCTCAATACCGGCAGGGAGGCTTTGCAATAACTCTGCAATTTTTAAATTTACTTTATGACCCACATCCACAATGTTCACATCAAATTTAGCTGACACTGCAAAAGTAATGGCTTGTTCACCGTTATAACGCATAACACTGTCTGGAATTTCGACAGGCTGAATACTAATTTCAGCTATATCCTTGAGTTTTATAGAGGCATTATTTCCCGGTAACACTATAGGTAAATTACGTATTTCGTGGATCCGGTTTGAAGAATCGGCAATGGATAATCTGATTTGTTTACCCTCTGCAAGCAATCTACCACCGTTAAAAGGACGTAAATTATTATCTAACAGCTGCGTAATATCAGGAAATGACAATCCTAAACCCGCTATTTGAAATGTATCAAAAGTAGCCACTATTTCTTCCTGAAGGATGCCATTAACATCGACCTTAGCCACTCCGTCAATTGTGAGCAGTTCGCGGCGAATAATTCTCGAAAACTCTCTCACTTGATAGGGGGTAAAATCTGGCGCTGTAAGTGCATAATACAATCCAAATACATCACCAAAATCATCGATCACTGCTGGCGAAGTAGTACCTAATGGCAAAGATGCGCTGAGATCACTGAGTCGTTTTCTAAGTTCATCCCAAATTTGCGGCAATTGGTCAGTATCGTAGTTAGGTAAAACTTCCACTCTAATTTGTGACAAACCAGGTTTACTAGTCGATTTTAAACGCCTTAGTTGCGGCATTTTCTGCAATGCAATTTCAATCTGTTCGGTAAGCTCTCTTTCTACTTTTTCCGCACTAGCGCCAGGATAATAGGTCATTATCATAGATTCTTTAATCGTAAACGCTGGATCTTCTAAGCGTCCTATGTTCTCTAGTGCTACGAGTCCCCCCACAATACAAACTAGTGCAAGCAGCCAAACGTTGACTGACTTTGTCAGTGAATAGCGAGCGATATCCATTACTGTTCAGCCTTATATTCTCTTACCATCAAACCCTCTCGCATATAGGTAATACCGGCGGCCACCACTTTGTCACCATCAGATAACCCTTGGTCAATTATCGCAAACTTTCCAGACATACCGTTTACACTGACCTTACGCTTGCTCACAGTTTTTTGTTGCTCATCAAACAACCAAACGGCAAAACCAGTTTCCCCTTCACCAAATACAGCAGAAACAGGTACTGATGTAATTTTGCCGGAGTCTTTTTGGCTCTGTAGGGTAACCATTGCTCTTGAACCTGGGATCAACAGTGACTCTTGAGCGTTATCAATTGCAAAGGTTAGATTATAAGTTTGGGTAATAGGATCAGGAGTGGCTTCATGTTCAACATAGTGAATTTTAAAGGTTTGACCTTCAATTCCAATGATTCGAGCTGTGGCAATGACTTCGGTATTACCTTTGTTCAAGGTCATTACACGTTCAGGTACATCAAAAGAAAAATACAACGATGAGCGGTCTTGGATAGTGGCCACAGAACTTCCCACTTGTACGTAACTGTCGTTTTCAACATATCTGTCAGACACGAAACCATCAAATGGAGCCGTAATTTTGGTATAACTCAAATCTTGTTTAGCGTTGTTTAGATCTAACAAGGTTGTTTCGAATTGTGTTTTAGCGTTGTCATAAGCACTCTGGGATACACCACCCGTTTTATACAATGATTTAATACGTTTTAAATCGTTGGTCGCCAAATCGTGCCGCGCTTCTCGATCTTTTACCTTTCGTTTATAAGGAGCGGGATCTATCTGCGCCAAGACTTGTCCTTTTTCAACTTTTCGACCTTTTATTAAATCTGTGGCTATTAAGCGCCCTGCCACCTCAAATTTAAGTTCAACGTTTTTCACAGCTGAAACTACCGCTGGAAATTCATACACATCATTACTCGGTTGCGCTTTAATAGTAAAGGTTTGCACCACAACTGGCGCCTCTTCTGAGTCAACAACTGCCAATTCAGAACAACTCTGAAATAACAATACCAGACTTATACTAACCCACCATTTCATATCAATTCCCCACAGTACTTTGATAAATAATTACACTAACCAACAACCAGGTGATGATGTTAACACATTTACACAATGTGTAAACTGCATTGAAAAAATAGACGTAATATCGTACACTCAAGATTAAACGTGGAGGTAAAAATTGATGTTAGATAGTACCCGAAAGATATTTGATACAGCTAAAGAATGCTTTTTCCAACATGGCTACAGCGCTGCAAGTATTGCTATGATAAGTCGTTATTCAAAGGTTTCGCGAGTGACTATTCACAAACAGTTTTCTTCAAAAGAAACCTTATTTAGGGCATTTATTCAAAACTTTTTACTCGAAAAAGACGTTGATATTCAAACGTACATCAACAGTAAAGGTCTGTTTTGGGAAGATACGTTTGATTTTTTATCACAACGCTGCACTGAAATTTTCGAAAATATTCCTAGCGCAATAATTAAAGCGGACCTATATCACGCTGGTCAAACTCACTGCGCTGATTTACTCGACGAAAACAGAATGAAGACTCAGCAAGCCATTCAAATGAAACTATGCCAAGCCATAAATGATAAACAACTAAGTTTGGTTAATATTGGTTTAAGTCCTGAGGAATTTGCTACTAATTTAGAATCAGTAGCCGGGGGTATTATGTTATCAAGCTCTTTAGAAGACCCCACTGAGGAAATGAAAACCACGCTGCGCATTTATCAAGTAGCCAGCATGATAGTCAATGAATAAACGACTTATCTAAACACAAACTGGCACATCTTCGATGACTACAAATAATCAGCAAACCAAAATTGAGACAACTCGATTCTAGGTATACTCAAACATAAAAGTGTACCGTCACTGTGCTACTACAAAATGCAGTCCAGAGTCTGCGCCAACCGACATACTCAAACTCGCATCGTAAAAAGTTAGGAACCGAATTTGTTCTAACGTAGCAAAATAGCTCGTTTCTTGCTGCATAATTTTTTCTGGTTCAGTACAAGCTAATTCGGTGCTAACAATGTTGGAAATCGTAATGTTATTCTTATTGTCTAGCGCCAAGTCTGCAGTGTATTGGTTACAACCTCCGAAACCATTTACTTGCATAGTCTGGGTATCAATCGACAGAGTAATACGGCTATTTTCGATAATGGGTTGTGGACCTGAAATGCTATCGAAGGATGAGAGTTCCCAAACAACATAATCAAATGCTGATTGTGTGTTTTTAATTTGTAAATTTGACAAATTAATGTGCAAGCCACCATCTACAGCCAATTCTTCAAGGTCAATTTGCGCCGATTCAGGGTACCCATAATCCTCGTTATAGCGCACAGTGAAGGAAATGCCGTCAGCTATGGCTTTTTCTATCAAGGCAAATAAACTCTCTACGGTATTAATTTCTTGCTGGACCTCTTTTGATATTTCCTCACCTGATGCAATATCAATAGCGGAAACGACTACATTGCCTAAGACGTTAACTTCCATTTGCGCTTGATATTCATCTTCACACTCACAAAATCGGTGACTTTGAATCGTATAGAATTGCCCCGAAAGGCTGTCCCATTTTTTTTTAGCCGCTTGTAATGCATTTGTCTCATCTGACGGATTGGCAACTATTGGATCGGTAACTGAATGTTGTTTGGCCACAAAATGTAAACCCGAGTCCCCACCAACCACCATATTGAGGGTCGTTTGATCAAATGAATAATATTGCACCTGAGATAACGTAGCAAAGTAACTTTGCTCTTGTTGCATAATATCTTCTGGCTCATTACAGGCCATCTCTGTACTAACAATATTAGAAATAGAGATATTGCTACTCTTTTCATCTAGCACCAAATCAGCGCTGTAGTTATTGCAGCCGCCTAAACCACTTACTTGCATATTTTGCATATCAACCGAAAGTGTAATATTTGAACCATCGATAATGGGCCGTGGACCAGCAATAGTCGTGAAGGACTCTACCATCCACGTGACCTTTTCCAATGCCAAGAGAGAATCCTTAACTTCAAAATCTGAAAAGGTGATATGTAAACCACCATCAACAGCGAGCTGTTCAAGATCTATTTTCGCGGATTCAGGATAACCAAACTCTTCATTGTAAGTAACATCAATCGACACCTCGTCTGCAATCGCCTTTTCAATTAACGCAAATAAGTCATCGACGGTTTGAATTTCTTGCTGGACTTCGTTTGAAACAGCATCCTTTGAAGCTACGTAAAATGCAGATAACACTACATCATCTGATACGCTGATTTCGATTTGTGATGACACCTCAGCTGAGCATTCACAAAAGCGTTGACTTTCAATGGTATAGAATTGCCCAGACTGGCTTTCCCACTTCGCCTTAGCACTTTGTAATAATTCCTGATCAGTTTCTGAAATACTGGTCACTTGTGCAACTTCTACCTTATCGCTAGAACCATTACACCCAGCAAGATTGGCAACAACGGCTAACACAATAGGGATCAAAATGAATTTCCTAAAAGACACCTTTGTATTAACTGAAAATCTAAAATGGAATATTTTTGCGAAATCAAATAAAAAAGTCATAGGGATTTGGTTTTGTTTTTAATTAGATGAGTAATATAGCCTAGCCTAAGCTATTTTTCTGTAATCATTTGTAATCCTAATGTTAAATTAGGGCTTATCAATCTGTATTAATAGATGACCAATAATACCAGTTGCGATTACAATTTTACGTCTTCTTAAAAAATACAAAGCGCCTCAATTGAAGCGCTTTTTAGTATTTAGCCGGTTTGTTCCCAAGCTAAGGTTTGAATCATTGAGTACTAAGGTATTTAGTCAGCAAGGTCAAAACGGTCGGCGTTCATCACTTTGTTCCAAGCTGATACGAAATCCTCAAGGAACTTTTCAGTCGAGTCACTACTGGCATACACTTCAGCTATTGAGCGCAAAATAGAATTTGAACCAAATAGTAAATCAACATCAGTTGCACTCCACTTAGCCGCTCCGGTCTTGCGATCATTGCCCTGATACGCATTTTTACCGGCTTTGCTCCATTTAGTGTTCATATCTAACAGATTGACAAAAAAATCATTGGTTAGGGTTTCAGGTTTGTCTGTAAACACTCCGTTGCTTATTCCGTTAGCATTAGCGTTTAATACTCTTAATCCGCCTATAAGAACCGTCATTTCGGGGGCTGTTAGGTTGAGTAATTGAGCACGATCAACCAACAAATCCCCTGGTTCGAAGTTTGTATTGCTTGCAATATAATTTCTAAATCCATCAGCAATTGGTTCGAGTACCGCGATAGAGTCAATATCTGTTTGCTCTTGAAGCGCATCGGTTCGTCCCGCTGAAAATGGAACCCTAATAATACTACCTGCGTCTTTCGCGGCTTTTTCAATTGCTGCTGCCCCGGCGAGCACAATAAGGTCTGCAAGTGACACTTTTTTACTACTAGAGCCGCTATTGAACTCAGCTTGGACGTTTTTAAGTGAAGTCAATACTAAAGCAAGTTGTGGTGGGTTATTGACGGCCCAATCTTTTTGCGGCGCCAAAGCAATGCGCGCACCGTTAGCTCCGCCACGCATATCACTGCCACGGAAAGTCGCAGCAGATGACCAAGCGGTGTTGACTAACTGATAAACAGACAATCCAGTTTCCAAAATTTTGGTTTTAAGCACAGCCACATCACTATCATCAATCAACTCGTGATCAACCGGTGGGATGGGATCTTGCCAAATCAAAGGCTCACTAGGCACTAACTTACCTAAACTACGAGAGAATGGCCCCATATCACGATGAGTTAACTTGTACCAAGCGCGAGAAAATGCCTCTGCAAATTCCTGTGGATTTTTATGAAAACGGCGAGAAATTTTTCCGTACTCAGGATCCATACGTAACGCCAAATCGCTGGTAAACATAATAGGCAAATGTTTTTTACTTTTATCGTGAGCATCTGGCACATTGGCTGCCGAAGGATCGGTTGGTATCCACTGTATCGCACCAGCAGGACTTTTAACCATATCCCAATCGTAGCCAAATAATATATCAAAGTAACTGTTATCCCATTGAGTAGGTGTGTTAGTCCAAGCACCTTCCAGACCGCTAGAAATAGTGTCGACACCGATACCGCTTTTATGGCTGCTAGTCCAACCAAAACCTTGCTCTTCGAGACTTGCACCTTCAGGTTCGGCTCCAACTAAGCCTGCATCACCTGCTCCGTGGGCTTTACCAAATGTGTGTCCACCTGCAATTAGCGCAACGGTTTCTTCGTCGTCCATAGCCATCCGAGCGAAGGTTTCACGAATATCTCGAGCCGAGCCTAAAACACTAGGTTCGCCATTTGGTCCTTCTGGATTAACATAAATCAAGCCCATCTGCACCGCAGCTAAGTTACCCTCTAACTCTCGGTCGTCTTTGTATCGTTCATCATTTAACCACTCCCCTTCAGGGCCCCAGTAAATATCTTCTTCAGGCTCCCAAATTTCAGTGCGGCCACCTGCAAACCCAAAAGTTTTTAGCCCCATGGATTCTAACGCTACGTTGCCGGTCAAAATGATCAAATCTGCCCAAGATAGTTTTCGGCCATATTTTTGCTTAATGGGCCATAGTAATCGCCGGGCCTTATCTAGATTAACATTGTCGGGCCAGCTATTGATTGGTGCAAAACGTTGATTACCTGTACCGGCCCCACCTCGCCCATCTCCTGTACGGTACGTTCCCGCACTGTGCCATGCCATTCGAATAAAAAACGGCCCGTAATGCCCATAGTCCGCTGGCCACCAATCTTGTGAGTCTGTCATTAATGCCTTTAGGTCATCAATAACCGCATCTAAATCTAGCTTTTTAAATTCTTGCGCATAATTGAATCCCCGCTCCATAGGACTGGATTCAGCAGTATTTTGATGTAGGACTTTGAGGTTCACTTGATTAGGCCACCAATGTTCATTCTTTAACGATTCAGATTTGTTTTTGCCGCCATGACCCATTACTGGGCATTTATCTATAGCACTCATGTTACGAAACTCCTGGTGATGTTATGTGCACGTCTTATTTCGACATACCTGCTTAAGTACCATTAAATGTAGCACCAAGAAACGACCTCGCTCTAATGAAGCTTATTGATTGGATTAATAGTTAAGATCTATTGATAGAGGTTTCGGGTGTCTTTTTGATCCTATTCTACCGCGCAAAACTATTACTTTAATTCAACTACTGCTAATGTAAGCAATACCTTCTGCAACTTTCACTAAATAACAACCAAGTTGTAAGGTTTGCCAAGAAAAAGAACAGATACATGAATATTTAGTAAAGGGAGTTAAAATGATATTTAGGTCGTTAATGTTGATGATTTTTTTCGCCACAACCTTTCCCCAAAGCCTAATGGCTAAAGACTTTGTTGCCCATTGCCGTAACTATCCGCCTGATTTATATTTTCAAAAAAATCAATGTTTAGGAGCAGTGCCCGACTTAGTGAATGATATTTTTGAAGAGCTTGGGCACAACATTTTTTGGGTAAAAGCTCCGTGGTTACGATCTTTAAAAGACGCAAAGGAAGGCAGAGTTGATATTCTAGTACGTCACTCCATGACACCTGAACGAGCGTCATTTTTATTACCAATCAAATATGAAGACCGAACTCGGCAGCTCTTATTTTTTAAGTCCCCCGCTCTACAATCTGACATCACTTCATATGAAGATTTACAAAAGGTAGTGGTAGGCGCGATACACGGCGTCTTTTACTCACCTCAATTTTCGGCTATGGATACAAGGAGAGTAATTTTCGTAGAGGAAACAGAACAATTGGTATCTATGCTTGCACTAAACCGTATTGACATAGCCGTAACGTCAGAATCCCATAATAGAGAGTCGTTTGATAGGCAGTTCGAAAAAAGCGACTTTACTGAAACTTTTTACAATCCTCACTACATCAGTATTCCTAAAAGCTCTCCAGCGATGGAATACTATGATGAGGTAGCCGACCTAATGGCAAAGTACCGTGAACTCAACAAAATAGAGCCGTATTTTGAAAAGCATAACTTAAAGCTGCAAAAATCAATTCCTGAGAATACGCATCACACATTGCGCGATAAGTAATGTTACGCAATCGATACGTTTTTATAGCTAGTCTATCTTGGTCAATAATTCGTTAGGTATGGCTGACTTACCTATATCATGGATTTGGCCAGCAATGCGGATCCCCTCAACATCAAAAGCACTCAACCCCAACTGTTGCTCAATCATACGGGCGATGACAGCAACATTATTTTGGTGATGGGCAGTATAATCATCGTTAACAGCCAAAATTGAAGAAATACTATTAATTAGTTGATACAAAAAAACGTCACGTTTCATACTATTTTCCCTAACTTTGTTTTTTTGCTAACTGAATAAAATCGATAAAAAAGCTTAAGTTACAATAGTCCGCATATCAAACTATTTGGACTCTCATGGTTTAAATTAGAACTGGCACTAGCCTATCCGCAATTAAAACCGTCATAAATACGTAATCGTTCTGTTACATACCATCACTAACATTTTGTGGTTTTAAATAAACACGAGAAAATAACATGTACAAAACAGGAATAATTTCGTTAAGCGTATTGCTACTTTTTACGGCTTGTTCTGGGGATGATGGCACTAATGGCGAAAATGGCAGCAATGGCCTTAATAGCTTAGTCAACCATCAAACCCTTGCGTTTGGCAGTAGCGACTGTTCATTTGGCGGACTCATGATTACATCTGGATTAGACGCCGACGCTGATGGCACTTTGGCCGATAACGAAATTGAAAACACAACCTACGATTGCGAAGCCAATACAGTTGGCACAGCAGGTTCTCGTTTACCTTATTCAGTTTTACGTAGTGATATAGAAGACGGTGCCAAGCCAGGTGCAAACTTTGAAATCCGCAATGGTGGTTACGGTTCAGATATGGTTAAACACCCTAGCAACGCCAACCAGTTTTATGCCTTAACCGACCGAGGCCCAAATGCCAGCTATACTGGCGACCTAGGCAAAGGTAAGGTTTTTCCTGTCGCTGACTATACCCCACGCATTGGCCTACTCGAAATTCAAGACAATGGCGATGTCAAAATTATTGAAGAAATTTTACTAAAGCGTCCAGACGGCACTTTAATCACTGGGTTACCTAATAGCTCGGCTTTAGGTGGAACAGGTGAAACGCCCTATTCGGTATTAGACGACGGCACAATTGAAGTATTGCGTGAAGACATGACGCAGGCATACGATGCAATCAACAACCCTATTTTACTTGATGATTATGGATTAGACGGCGAAGGCTTAGTCGCCTTATCAGACGGCACGTTTTGGGTCAGTGATGAATACGGGCCTCACATGGTTCACTTCGATATAGATGGAACTGAAATAGATCGTATCAACGCCTTTGCAAATGACGATCGCGTCACCTTTAACCTACCCGCTGAATTTACGAATCGCCGTGCCAACCGAGGCATGGAAGGTTTGGCAATTACGCCTGACGAAAAAACCCTTGTAGGTATTATGCAATCAACAATGTATAACCCAAGCAGTGCCGTTAAAGCGTTAGACATAGTACGTATCGTTACTGTAGATACAGAAACAGGCAGTGTTTCACAATACCTATACAAGCAAGAAAAAGCCCAAAACTCTCAATCCGGCATTTTTGCTCTAAGTGCCACTGAATTTGTGCTCATTGAACGTGATGGCGCTTTTTATGCGTCTAATACGGATGCGATGAAACACCTCTATAAAATTGACATTAGTGCCGCTACCGATATTGAAACCATCGCAGATACGGGTGCCTGGATCCAAGACGCAGACTTAGGTTTAACCAAAGACGGGCAAACCCTAGAAGAAGTAGTACTAAACGAAGGTTGGGATGGCTTAACTAACATCACACCCGTTACTAAAACATTAGTGAGTGATTTAGTGTCTGAAGTGCAATATCCTCACGACAAGTTAGAAGGCATGTGGCTGATTAACGAATCAACCATAGGTGTTATTAACGACGACGACTTTGCGACTTGGGCATCTGGTGGAGTGTTAGAGCAGAAATACTTGGATGCGGGTCAAACCGTAATTGATGCCAATACGCTCTACATTATTGAAAACCTAGACCTTTAGAGCACAAAACCTTAGATCAACCTATAGCGATATATTACCGGCTAGCCGCAATGTGTCGCTATGGTGTTGATTGAGCTGAGTCATTGACATATTTAGACACTAAGAAGATATTCATTATTTTGACGTTGACGCCTTGGTATACAAACTATCCCCATACCCCCTAGCGTCATCGCCATCTTTCCAAATCATTGCACAATCTTGAGGTAGATATACTTTCTATAGAATCAGGAGGTTGCAACAAGAACAGTACAATGGGAAAACGTGTATCCAATTTATTGTTAGCTTTGGCGATTTGCTATCCCACCAACTAATGATTGGGGTAAATAGACTGCGAATGATGATAAGCGAAGCGAGTAGCTTTGGAGTTAACGAAAACACCTAAAGAAGCTTTAAAAATATTTGAAGTATTAATGTGAACTAGAAAAATTTACATATTGCTTTCTCGATTTAATTCAATCAAGAAATGGTGCCAGGGCCGGACTCTACTATTAATATAAAGCCATATATTTCAATACGTTAAAAACACAATAACTAAAAATACCCCCAACGATACCCCCTAGTGAATTTCTCTCACCTTTACGACAAAACAAAAACAGGTATCGTTAAAGTCTCACAAACATAAGAAAAACGTATGGAAACATTTTCATGAATAAGATTATTTTTACTTTTTTTACCATTTTAATACTTAATGGCTGTGCCGCTACTTCTGATATAGGTGTTAAACCTAAACGTATATCGTCATCTATCAAAGCTAGTCAGTTCAATGAATACGCTTCAAAATATTTAGAGCGGCCAACTTGGGTTAGCTATGCTGAATATCAAACCATACCTAATAGATTATGCATTCAGTTTGAAGCTTATAATGCCCTAAAATCATCTAGATTGTTTTTTTATGCAAGATCGAGTTGAATCATATATAGCGCTAATTGATAGGTACTCTGACTGGGAAGCAAAAGCAACCAGTCGTGGTGATATATTGGAACAAAAGGAATTGGGATTCGTTGACGGCGTTGCCGGTGTAAAACTCAAGTTTTCATTTTACAGTGGAAGCTCAACTAATCACTATTTAATAATCGAAGAAGGCCTATTAGGCTCTTACAATTTCGCAATGGTATTTGATAAATCTAATATTCAGGAATTGAAAACATTATTTGAAGATTTTGTCGGAGGAAAAATCAAAGACCTTATATGTAGTAGCTCATATCTGATCTGACATTCTTGCTGAGAAGTTTCGATTTAACCTGACTGGCAGCAATGAGAGATCAGGAGACTGTCAGCTACTTTTACACCTATTTCAGCTATGAGCGAAAAGCAGATAATGATTAGCTCACCAGTTACGGGCCGCTAAAGACAATAACCGGACGCAAAGAACTTTGATTTAATCCTCTCACTATCTACCAGAAGCGATGGTTGTTTTACAACCAACTTATCCTTATAATTATGCGATAAAAAATAACGCTTTTCCTCGTCTATCCTCTGGTAACTACTTCTTTCATATCCACTTAAAAATTAAAATTATAGATCGAAAAAGTCATCGAAATTACCGTCATCAACGTCTTTTGTGTTTATATAAGTTCTAATTTTTTCTCGAACAAACTTTTGATCCATCGTCAGAGTGGATTGTTCTGCTCGTACTAACCATTTTAAGTGATCTACTAATCCATTCACCTCTGAAACCATTCCAAGATCTGCATAGCACAATAGTAAGTTCCAAGCGGAAATACATGAATCAGAGTCTTTCTCACCACTAGCTTTTATCCTAACTTTTAAATTTTCATAATGAAGATTTAATGCTCTTTCCATATAACCTAAATGCCTAAGTGCTTCGGCTAAATTATTTTTGGTTCTAACTACATGAAGGTGAGTCTCGGATAAATACTGTAGCTGTTGTCGCAATACCTCTTGTGTTTCTAAAAGAGCTTCTGTAGGTCTTTTAAGTGCAATTAGTAGTTCGGCTCTATTGTTTTTCGCTATTAGTATTTTAGACCTATATCCTCTGGTTTCTCCCATCATCTTGTATTGATCAATGGCTATATCAATAAGTCGTTTCGCCTCAGCAAAATCATTCAGTCGTCTATATACATGCGATAGATTTGTAAGAGTGTCTATACCGTCTAATTCCAAACTTCCATCTTTGTTTTGTAGATACAATAGCTTTTCAAGTAGAACTAGCGAGACTTCAAATTCACTTTTGTTTAGATAATAGATTGCTTTATTAAAGAGGACTTTTCTGTCTGCACCGAAACCCGTTTCGTATAGGACGTTCATCCCTTCATCAAGTGCTTTTGAGTTTACATTTTCAGTATCAGAACTAAAGGCTTTGATTGGGAAACCGCTGACAGATGTTATTGCATTAAGACCTATTAATGATTCAAGTCTATCTGATACTGCTTCGGGCCCAGAACACTCTAAAACTATTGAGCCATCTGATATTTCCTCAACTTGAATAGACCTGTCATCCAAATTTATTTTAAAAAGTTCTTCAAGTATTTTTGGTATTTGGCCAGTATCTTCGCTATAGCTTGCTTCTAGTGTTAATTTGAATTTTACTCGTTTGGGTGAGTATTTGGAGAACTTAAAAAGGTTTTGATCAGCTAATGCGCACAGGAAAGAGTACGAGTTTTGCATTGCAATTTTCCTTATTGAACCGTCCCCAAGTTCATCAAGCTCTTTTTTTCTTTCGTCACAAAAATCCGATACTCCTCTGATGATTAAGTTCGAAGGTACATTTTCAAAAACCGATTGCATTACGCCATACGATTCCATCTCAGTAACCAGATATTTTCTGTCGAGCTTTTTTAAATATTTTACAAACTTATCAGAAGCTATTACTGATGGTCCTGATGCGATATGACCCACATGAACTTTTGTGTTCGTAACTTCAATACCTCTTGTTTTTAAAAATACTCTATTTGACTCTGTACATTGCTTTTCCCAACGAGATTTTGATTCAGCTTGCCAGGATTCCATTGCAAGTGTGTGCGCTAGTTTAAAGTTCTTTGCATGTTTCTGTATTGCTTTTGATGTAGGAAAAGCTTCTTTACTCACCGACAGGCTAATATCACCACGTTTATTTTCTACAATTTTTGAATCTTGATGGTAGCCGTCTATCTGGGACCCAATCACTACGTCACAAATATTCACATCATTCGATAAGCCACCACTTATACCTATATTCACAAGGGTTTCCGGCTTAAATTTAGATATTAGCCTCTCACAACTTATTGCTGCTTTTTCTGGACCCATACCGCCAATAAGGACTGCTATGCATTGATATGAGCGACTACCCAATCCCATTTCAAATTCATAGTAATATTCTTCTTTTTCCTCATCCCAATGCGGTTTATATCCTAAGTTCGGTAGAATCTCTTCTAGTTCTTCTTCTAGAGCAACTACAAGAGCAATATCACACTGCAGTTTTCCATCCATGTTAATTCCCTTTTAATAAGTGCTGGTGTGAGCATTGCTGACTATCTTTAAAATCAATAGTAGAAAGAATGCGGAAAAAAAAACTCTGTTAAATCTTAACATCACCTTTTTTAAATCAATATATTTAACATTACAAGCACAAACTTTTTTCTTATGATATAAAAACTGACATAAAATTTTATAGTAATCATTTAGATTGAGTTTGTAGTGGCACACTTAATTTGGTCACCTAACTTTAGGTGTTGTGCTTAAAGCATAGCAAAATTAGGTGAAAAAATAAGCCAAAAGAAGAAAGGCAGATTCAGCCCCGAATTTAAATTAGAAACCGCGCAGTTGGTCGTCGATCAAGGATACACCCAAAAAGAAGCATCAGAAGCGATGAATGTTGGCTTTAGTACAGTCGGCCTTTGGGTCAAACAGCTTCGGCAAGAACGGCAGGGTAACCCTGGTAAGCATTCCCCAATGACACCAGAGCAAATTGAGATCAGAGAGCTGAAGAAGAAGTTAGAACGTGCCGAGCTAGAAAAGAACATATTAAAAAAGGCTACCGCTCTGTTAATGTCGGACTCCGTGAAACACTCTCGTTGATCGAGAAGCTGACTCAGAGCGATAAAGGCCGTTATTCGGTCAAAGTGGTGTTTGAGGTATTGGATGTCCACCGCAGCATCTATAGATATTGGCGACAGCGTGATAAACGCTTATCACCAGAAGCCGCCAGGCTACACAGATTGGTAAAAGAAGCCTATCGCTTGAGTGGTGGTTCCGCTGGGGCAAGAACGATTGCAGATATCGTGACGAACGATGAGTCTCATACAGTGAGCTTATCGCGATATCGAGCGACAAAGCTAATGAAGAAATTGGATTTAGTCAGTAGTCAGCTTTCACAGCATAGTTACAAGAAGGCAACACAAGTGCACGTAACCATTCCTAATTTATTAGATTGGCAATTCGCCGTAACGGCACCTAATCGGGTCTGGTGCGGCGATGTAAGTTATATATGGACAGGTAAAAGATGGACGTATCTGGCTGTAGTGATTGACTTGTTTGCACGCAAACCTATTGGTTGGCGATGAGTCATTCACCCAATAGTAATCTGACATGTTAGGCATTAGCAATGGCGTTTGAAAGCCGAGGAAAGCCTAAAGATGTTATGTTTCATAGCGACCAAGGGTGTCATTACACAAGCCGCCAATTTAGACAACTTATCTAGTGTTACCGCATAACACAAAGCATGAGTCGACGAGGAAATTGTTGGGATAACAGTCCTATGGAGCGATTATTTAGAAGCCTGAAAACAGAATAGATACCGACAACTGGTTACAAAAGTTTTATAGAAGCCAAACGTGGAATTAATGATTACATTATTGGCAACTACAGCGAAATTAGGCCTCATTCATACAATGGTGGACTGACTCCGAACGAGTCAGAAAAGAGGTGTTGGAATTACTATAAACCCGTGGCCAAAAACAGTTGATCACTACATTACACATTAAAAAAAGATACTTAAATAAAATATGTCATAGTAGTTATGTATTTACTATGCATGCAATGTAATCACAAAATCAAAACAAGCTTGAATCTTTTAAGTCGGTTGACCTACAGGCCTATTGCGTATCTCTTTTGCTTGTTTTTACTTGTACTCAGAAGAATAACACAGCGTAGGAAGAGTCGAAATTTGTTTGATTTAAGAACGCTTTCGCCCATGGAGGTAGTGACCTCCGCCACTATGAAGATTCTTCTTAGGTCGCAGCATTCGCTGCGATGACGGTGCTGTGTCGCTAACGTCCGGTAAACGTACTCAACTGCCGTTCAAACTTAACACTCAAATTTCCGCTTTTGGCACAAAGCTCTCATTCGGCTTCGAGCGAGAAAGGGACACACACAAAATTATCTGATGGTGTTGAATTAGGTCATTTTCGACCCAAATCGGACGAAAGAACTTAACGTGTTGAACTGTAATCTTGGTGACAAATGATACGTTTCAACGTACCTGAAACCACAGATCTCATCACGAATAATTTTACTTTGTTCTGACCCGATAGTTTTCTTATAACTATTATCACCTCCGGTGCATCCGGAAGTAATCGCGTAATATCTGGTATTGGGTATCTTTCGCAAGTTGTGGGGCGGCTTGCTCGATCTCGTCCAAACATTGAACTAACTTCTCCGACGGCCATTGCTGTTCAGCAATTAGTACACTTAGAAAATGCAAGGTATCTTTGGGAAATCTACTGCATAACCCGGACCCTTTTAGAAGATGAACTATATAGTGAGGCTGTTCTAATGGCTGCAGCCAGTCAAACACTGCATCCAATGCCACAGGGAATTCACCTCGAGCAGCAATCACCAAACGCGCTAGGGATGCGGAAATTTTTGGGGTGATGAATTCGCGTGACTTAGGCCAAATTTCTTGCCAGAAAGGTTTAACACGGTTTTTCCAATAATCCTCACGTTGCTCACCGGCCCCTTCTAACGCTTGCGATAAAGCTTGTGCGCACTTTTCAAGCCCCTCTGGTGGCAACGAACTAATTGCAGTGCGGAATTCATCTACGGTGTACCCCTCAGTTGGGCCTAATGCAACGTATGTTAGGAAGGTAGCGAGTTGCTGGCGATACTCCTGAAGATCTGCGTAGTGATTTACGCTGTCGAGTAGCTGCCGTTTCATTGCAGTCAATAATGGTTGATACAAGCGAGGCGACCATAGGAACCCTTCCCAAACGGCCTTTGCCTCAGTGAGATTGTCCCAACTGAAAAGCGGTAGCAAATATTGCTCTGTCCAGTTCCGATCTGCGCGGAATAGAGCAATTAATCTCGATCCAAGAATAACACGGCCATGACGGAATCGGCCAATCCGCACATTACAAAGAGAAGTGAAGATAGATTTGATTTCTGTAGGAAGCAAATCGTTGTCATTCGGTTTTTTCTTAAACCACATATTGATGAGGGCTTGAGTAACATGTCCAACTGAATGATTGATGGCCTCCATGACAGGTTGTTCGCTCTGTTGGCCGTTATGCTTTATCTCTGTGCCAGTATTAATGTCTAACGCCAATACATGAGAGCATAGATTCAGTAGAATATCTTCATGTTGATCTATACCCTTCGATGCCTTTTCCAACCACCAAGAAACACTTTGAGTGATTTTTAGCATTACGGCATTAGGCATAGTCTGTATTAATGGCGCAGCATTTCGCCAAGCTTCTGATATCATGTCATCTTCAGCCCAAACCTGAAGGGCTTCTCGCCAGCGCTTAGTTGGCCACTCCCCTCTTTGAGCCAAATCATTTAACGCGCCAAAACTTTCAACAAAACAGGTGCGGCAAACATCACGCCACGTATCTTCATAGAATGTTTGTGTTTCGGATGCTGGTTTAGTAAGCCATTTCACCAACTCCTTTCGATTGCGCGGGGCAATATCTATATCTTTGTTGTCCTCGTAATCAGGATCACCTGTACCACTCATCCATTGCGAGAACTCATCTCTCTCGTTTTCCGCCAATTGAAACTGAGGGAATGTACTGGATAATTCCGCTAACCGCTTTTCTGCAAGTTCGCCAAGAACAATGCCAGATGAATTGAGTTTAGCAAGATGCAGCCAGATGGAGCGAGCTATCAAGTCCTGCCATTGATTAGAATCTAAATCATCTCGGTACATGTCCCGAGGCGGACCAGATAATATGGCTGCCTCCAGGCGTTCCTGGATTGTTCCATTCAACATCTGTCCCTTCAAAACGAAAAGTCGATAAACTTCTCGCCCAGTTTCAGTAGACCATAGCCACCAAGAACGCTCGGACAAAAGCCATTTCACCCATTGACTAGGTTTTATGTAGTTATCCTGGCTAGCTGCAAACAATGCCAGACGCTTGAAAGTTGGATACGGAAGATTGAACCAAGCTTGTGCGATATGTGTACCACGCCGATTGTCGATAGCATACAGTGCTAGCCAAGAATCACGGAGCAATTCAATCAAGCTTACCCAATCATGGTATCCACGGTTCTGCCAGTGATGGGAAATAGATGGTAAATCCCAGTACGACCTGTCGCTTTTATCATGGGCTTCTCCAATCTCTCTCAATAAATCCAGCGCATCACGCAATAGTTGCTGAAAATCATCCAACAAGAGAGGTAGAATTGATGTCCACTCAGGATCTGCCATGTCTTGCAATGTTGAATACACCTGGTCAGCGGCCAAAACAAGTTCCCAGTTTACTAATTGCCCAATACGTGAGGGTTTATCATCTCTACTCGAGTCATCATAATCCCAGCGAAACGGTTTTTTCAATACCACTTTGGGGTTTAGTAACTCGCGCAGTCCCAGCCGCAGAGTGGTAGTAAATCCCTCTCGCTTTAACCGTCTTTGCCAATCATAGAGGTCGAAATTTTGCCATGGCGATTTAACTCGGTTACTCAGTAAAAGCCTCCAAAGCGTTTTCATCAATGGACTAGGAATAGCCATTGGGGCTTGTGCTCGTATTTCGTCAAGCTCGGAAGTGTTACCCTCTTGCTCCAATGTGTAAAAACGATCTAATTCTCTCTCAATTAGCGCCACCCAGCGATGGTGTAACTGCCCACCGCGCTCCCCAATCCATACGATAAGTTTTGGGTCATTTAGGTGTCGCGTAAGCCAGCGAGCCAATTGAAACATGACCTCATCCCATTGGCTATCGGTAGCGCCACCAGAAATCAACTGCATCAGAGGCGCACGATCATAAGGAGCAGGACGGCGAACTAGACTAAAGCGTAGTTTGGCGTCAGCTTCATCATGCGGAGGCACACCAAATCGCTCCAAATCGTGGCGTTCGAAACACTCAAGGGCAAATGAGTCTAACAGCCAATCTAATGAGGGCACTGGATTGAAGTCTGCAAAGCGTTTTGCGGGCAATCCATATTTATCTGACAAAGCCCACAACATTCGGCCGACAAAATCGTCCTGCTGGGTACTTGCCTGAGGCTTAGTTAGGGCATGTTTGACGACAATTGCCTCTTTACCTTGTACTCCATCGTGATAAGTTTCAGCCCAAGCCTCTAGGGTTTTGTGTAAAGCAGAATGGTTGTCAGTGCCAGCAGGCACTTCATAGAGAATTGGCCTAACGCCTTTAGCTTCCCATTTAATCGTCTTTCGCTGTTCCTGACCAGACTCGCATTCGCCCATTGCCCATGCTTGCGGCGTCACTTCGCCGAGCATACGATCTGCCGCCAATGCATCCATCATATAGCGAAGAACCGGGTCATTAATGCTGTAGCCTATGAAGCAGACTACATAGTTGCGAAACAACTCACTAACAAAGCGTGCCGCCCAGCGTTCTGTGAGATAGGCCAAACCAAAATCACCGCTGGTGACAACCAAGCGGTTCAGCGAGGTTTCGTCTTCCTTCACAGGTAGCAGGCCATGTAAATGCACAAGTCCGTTCCAGCGACTATTCTTGGGAATCGGTAACATCGGGGCTGCATAGGATTGGAACATCTGCCCTGTACGTTTTGCCGCTACATGAAAGGTGCGATCGAAGTTGGTTGTTACCATTCGCAACACGCCATCTCGACTACTAGCAAGGCGCAATAATGCTGTTTGCGTATCAGTGGCACCTTTTCGACGGAGCTTTGGTTTAAGAATTTTGGATAATGCTCGGCGAACTGTTAACCGTTGACCTGGTATACGACGCTCTAGTAGATCAAGCGTCGCGTCAAACTGACCTCGGTCAAACGCTTCTTGTTCAATGTCAGAAAATGAAGTCCCGCATTCGCGATAGACTTGTTCTACCAAGCCTTTAAAGCCAGGAAGTCCCGCAGGGTAAGAGATTCCGGCTCCACAGAAAAACACTACTCGGCCTTCCTCATGCGCTTGCACGAGTGTATCGGGAATATCTGGGCCATTGGTTATGAATTGCATTCCTTCTGTTCCCTACCTACCAATCTGATTAAGCATGAAAAGTAGCTGTAACCTAAACAACATTTAGCCGTATTTTAGTCTTTTCATTTTCAGTGTGTTCATTTTTGAGAACGGCTACAAATATGCTGATTTGATGGCCTAGGTCTATACAACCGGCCGATCCAGGGCTATCACCACCATGGATAAACATGTTGTAACGTCCTGTACTCTCGCGCTGAGCTAAACTTTGTCTTATTGGGATTCTAAATTCCCCCCAAGCAGACATATGCAACATTACTCCATTCCATACGCAGCCAAACACCTTTCCCTTAAGTGCTAGCGCTAGCATCACTGTTGGTTTAGAAAAACCTCTAGGTGTCCAATCGTCCCCAAAGGACATTTTATGAATCTCAGAACTGTATATCCAATAAGTCCCTTTAGGTATTGGTTCAGAACTCTGATTACCAGATACCGCCTTAAACACTTCACTTTTACCACCAAATTTCTTTACATTATCTAATTTTAGAGATGATCCATTAAAAGTAATGGAAAGGTGTGAATTGGACTCCATGAGATTCCTCCAGATTAGGATATATTCTTAACGACCAAATAGCATGCCCGTCTTTAGTGCCGAATTAGTTATTCTACGAACGTCCTACATAGGTTTGAACTAATGAGGTGAACGTCCTCTATGGAAAGATCACCGATTATTTAACTTACCGCTATTAAACGTTAACTGCTAACGATTGGCAAGGGACAGACCGCAAGGTTTGGTCTGCAGAAAGCAGGGAGAGAATGGTTTTACAAGACTTTTTATAGACTAGACAATTTAAAATTATCTAATCCAAAAGAGAAACAACGTTCCCTTCTTTGAATTTATAATTATCCACCACACCAAAGCCAAGATTGATGGGCTTTTCGTCTTGAATAACTAAATACACGCCGTTTATTTCAACGTGGCCCAATAACCAATCATGTTGTTTGCCTTCAACCCATTTACAAGCTAAACCATCACCAGACGTGTATGCCTCGACATGTGTGATAACACACCCTTTTAAAGGCTTTGATTCGCTTAACTGTTTGAAACCAAGAAAAGGCATAGCATGAATATTGTCACCTTCTATCGTTGATACAGTAGCCCCACACATTGCCTTAGAGCCTCCAAGAATATTGGGAGATAGAATGAATCGCTTATAATTATAAACTCGACGGATCGCTGGCAAAAACACTCACAATACAACTGTACATTTATACAGTCATATTAATCTAATATCTTGGATTTTGCAGCTAAAAAGATTTGGTAAATTTAGAACAAGTGAACTACTTTTAGAGTTCAATCTATTCAAGGATGATGATCATGTCACAGTACATTCCACCCATCGCATTAGTAAAAACATGGCTTCAGTTAATTAATTTCAGCGTAGAAAAAGAAGTTAGAGCACATTCCAAAAGAATGATTAATAGAAACTTCGGCAGTGTTGATTTAGCCATTACTTACATTGAGCAAAACCAACAACAAAAAACCGGTTAGTAAATTAGTTATAGCTATGAATAAGCAAGAACCGCCTAAAGTATTAGTTGAAACTTGGTTGCAACTACTCACGCAAAATGAAGATATAGAATTAAAAGAGCATGGTAAAAACATGTTGACTGGAGCGTTCGAGAATATGCAAAACGTTACTAACTATGTGAAGAAGCATCACATAAAAATTGGATAAGGTATGGGCTGGTTAAAAGACTAGGATCTTGCCAAACAGTACCTTGGACCCAGTATAATTTCACGCTGTCATGTAAGGTATTATGAGAAAGTCTTAGCTTTAGTAGACTACCGCCAGCTAAGGGGCGAAGTTCGCAGCACTTTGTCCGACTTGAGCGCTTTGTTATGCGCGGCCTATATACGGAGATATGTCGATGACATTTACTGAACCCTTATAGAGATTGTAATAATCTCGTGTGATCTTGATACCGGAGCCATATTTATCTAATATCTTTTTTTGAATCACTGGTTGTTTGGATAGTACGCTAGATAAGGCTCTACCCCCATTTAAGAACTTCAGAGGATAATGAGTGCCGACAACATAAAGGTTCTTAGACTTATCCGTATCGTACTCCGCAAGTTCAAAAAAGTCTTTAAATATTCCGTTCTGTCTTATCGACTCCGCGCCACCTTTCCAATCGATAAACTTAAACTCGGCTACTTGTAGGTTCGTTTCTAGATCAAACTTACGACCAGTATTACCAGCACCTAAAGATACACTCTGTACAATTTCCTCAGGTTTCAAAATATCCTTAAGAGCATGCAATATTCCAGAGGCATGAATAATTACATTGATCTCTCCTGCTACCTTTTTTACAGCGAGTGCCGAATCTATGAAGCTATCCGTAATATTATTTTCGGCACAGTAATTTAACGACTTATCAGAATTAGCCCCTACTATTCCTTCTTCCAAGATTGATAGGCTCTCTGTAAGCGAGGCCCCTTGAAATTTACTTATGGCTTTAATTGCACTATCAATGCTCATAACTATCCTTGCACAAAACGCCTCATTAAGAAGCCAAAAAATTGTTGGATATAATGTTGAGAAACAAAAACGGCCAACTGTTTTTTTCCTTCAAAAATGACTTGTTATGTGTAATTTCATCCAAGTTTAGATTGCTCTATTATTAATTCTAACTCTGCAATTCTTTGCTCTAGCTCAAGTATTTTTTTGTTTCTTGGTGGTGTTATAGTTTCATAAACCTCTAAAACTCCGTTTAAGCTTATATTAAAAGTCTCAATTCCTGTTTTTCGGTCTCCAGGACGTAAGTTATCAACTTTTCCTCTCCAAAGTCCTTGCTCTTTTAGGCGGGATTTAATCATACGCTCTGTTTCACGGGCACATCGATCATCATCAAGCTCAATAGTATGAACAATTTTCCAATCAGAAAAACCGCAATAACCTATTTTCATCATGACATCTAGTCGTTCATTGACATCATCGGCTTTACCAATTTTAACAACATTTCCTTCAGACTCAGGCTTAAAAACATAAACAAATGCGGACATAATAAACTCCTGCTCCGGAATTACACATAACGCGGCCAGAATCTGCAGCTTTGTAGTTGATTTTTTATGGCAGGCTTTTTCGCCACAAAATAAGCAACGGAAAAACTGTCATGTTACTGGCCTTGTTAGCCACAAGCAGACCTATCTAACAAGCCAATTATTCGTCAGACATTCTTTCCCATTGTCGCTGATGGTCACTTTGTTCATTTCGACAATCTTCACACATCAAGCAATCACTATCGAAATTTTGATCATACGCATCAAGAAGCTCGCGTCCATCGAGCACAACTTTACACTCATTGAAATGACCGCCAGGGTCTGTTAACCCAGAACAACGTACAAACAAAAATGAGGAAAGAACTCCTTTTTGCTTATCAGACAATGTATCGTAACCCTTATCCACTGCTAACTTGGCTATACCCTCGGCAATATCTATCTCGGCATTATCAAAAACACCCTTTTCTAACTCAGCTTTTAAAATCTGTTCTTCTATTCTCATACTCCCCCCTATACCTATTTTTGATATTAATTACGTTTACCTTTCAACTTACTATGTCTTAAAACTGCCTAACAGTTCTTATGTAGAAGTCTCAGTAACGCCCCAATGCCTACACATATTTAATTGCATTAATCTGCCACACAAACAATGAGTTAGAAAGGTTTTTGTGTGCATCTACTACCGTGCAACTCAGATATTTCTGAGAAGTCTCAGTAATATCCTCAAGTTACCTGATGTATTACTTAAACAAATATTTGTTTAGTTTAATGGGGTCTATGTGGTTTAAAGGATTGAATATGGCTGCACAGTGTATGCCGATTATTGACACACTGTTTTGAAGTTCGTCAAAACAAACAATATTAGGGTTTAGCAAAACAAGAGCTTTGTGCATCTTATTCGCATTAGTTGATTGGCAAAATTGACATATTGTGACAGCGATTCTACAACCAAGTTTTCATAAATAGAGTAAACCCGAGCCGGTTAACACCCTTAAATATCAGTTACTAAAAGTAAGTAACCTAACTTTTTCACTCTACATTTGATGTTTGATTAAATAGGTATGTAGTAAAAGTAGTGTTTTAAAAAAACAATATATTTCTAAAGTAAACACTAAGCCTATTCTCCTATAGAAAACATAGACTTAAAATTATTACTACTTACACTACTATTATCTCCCAGCTCTTAGGTTAAGTCTGAACCAATACTTTTAATTTTCGTAAAGTAATTTGGTCTATGATTAAATATATACAATAATTTATAAATGAAACTCCATGTCAAAATTTTCGTATATAAAGAGAGCACCAGCCGCGCAGTACCCTCAAGTCTACAATGCTAAAAGTAAGAACCTACCTTTTTCAGTCTACAGTTTGTTGTTTGATTAAATAGGTACGTAGTAAAAGTAGTGTTTTAAAAAAACAATATATTTCTAAAGTAAACACTAAGCCTATGATCCTATTGAGAACATAGACTTAAAATTATTACTACTTATACTACTCAAGAAAATAGTGGGTTACTAAGGCTAACGGCAGAATATGGAGGTTCAAAAGGTCTTACGTATAGTGTTTTGTATACTGCGTTACCGTTATAGGGCGTAGCAACATGACCAAGCTCTTCCATGAAGCCAACAAAAACCTGATTAGAATAAGATCTTCTATTATTTGATTTGCACCAATTGACATAATACCTGTAAGCGAGCGACTTTCGTACGGGCATTATATTTTTCTGTTTTGTGGATCTATTGAGCAATTCGCAATCATCATCATTAAGCCAAGTTTTTACACTATTGCTATCATTTCGCCATTTCTCCATACATGTTTTATGTTCATCGGAAAAATATATCGAATTTCCAGATATGAGATAGCAGGCAATTCCTTCAAAGGCAAAAGCAAGGATGCTAGGCAATTCAGTTGCAATAATTCGACTGACTAAATTAGGGTCTTGTTCACTTTGAGGCGTAGAGTGTATAAAATTGATAATAAACCAACGTCGAAAAAACGCATCAGACTGGTCTTTAGTGCATGGGAAAAAGTTACTATTAAACCAATTTCCTGCTTCTGGTTTCACAGAAAATGGTTGACCATAAGGGTTTCTTGCGTTGATCGTATCCCCACCAATAATCGACTTAAAGTCTGCACTCGGTAAGGGTTTATCTTTATCCATCTCTGGCACTATATTTAGTAATTTACCTGCTAAGGATGCTTTACAGTAATCCTTATCCATATCAAACGGACTTACATGTGTTATGTAATCATTGGGGATCAATGATTGAAAGATTTTTAGAAACGTTGATTTTCCAGACCCTCCAACACCAAAAAGTAAACACGCAATTTGATGGTCATTTTGGAGACCGAGCAAAGCCAATCCAAGCATGATTTTTAATGAGAATATTTGCTGCTGATAACTTACACCAAATGCTCTCTCAAGCAACCCGATGAATTCAGATGCAGATGATTTCTTATCAGGATTAAAATCTAACTTAAACCGTGCTCTATGTTCTGGTGATTTTTGCAAATTAATTAGCTGATTCTCCCTAATACAATGAAAACCAGAAGGCGTTTGAATACCTTTAGGTGCAGAATTAAAGAAACCGTTCACTTCAAGATTTTGGTAAACCATTTTAGCTATAGCTATATAATCACTGCGACGAGAGCATAGAGGTTCACTATCAAATCTTCTGCCTATTTTGTCAGCTAATGTATCGAGTGGTGAGGATTGCCATATACCTGAATCTTCATTGTATTGCCAAATCATCCCAAATTCCCCAATGGGCTTAACCCCTATAAACTCACTAATGACTTTGTCAGCTAATTGGCTATGTGTGAGGGGAGTCTTTTTTCTAGCATTTTTTACGGCGGAGCGTATGTCAGCCATTGGAACTTTAGTTTCAGATTTTAATGCTTCGTAGTGTCTATTCGCTGTTAGTGTATCGCAATTCGAAATGTGCAAAATTGCTTGATCAAATGCAACACTGTCGTCTCGATTATGTTTGAGAGCATTTAATGCCAGTTCAAAACTTGATAACTTCAGAACATAGCTACAATCTGCATGATCTATGAAAACAAGCTCAGCCTCATCGCAATGTGCAAAATGGCGAACAGTGCCAAAGGTTATCCCACCAGCATCCTTGATCGTTGAAACCTTATAGCAGATTTCTTCCCGCCCCTTATACGTATCACCTTTAGAACTCCATTCGTCTATTAGATTAATTGACTCTTGAGTCTGGCCAAACTTTGAAACAACTCCAAATATGACTTTCATCCAATCCTCGTAAGGAAGGTTCGGGTCAACAAATTCAAGTAAGGCCTTTGCCTTTTCAACTTCTAACTTATCACCACTCCACTTTTCCGCATGTTGGGTAGTTGTATTTGCCGATGTCGGAGGAGGCTCTTGGTTATGGCAGTACACTGCATCAACAAAGTTTTGATCGACATACCCTAAATCATCAATGCTGTTGATCGTACAATGTTTAATTGTGTAAGCAATTTCTCCATTTCTCTGACTTGGTGGCAACATAACGATAGATTTTCCGGTTTTTATATCTATTTTGTTGGGGTATTTCTTTCCGTCAAAACCACGCGTAGCCCCATTAATACCATCAGATATTCTAAAATAATGATGCTCACCATTTCGAGTAAGAACGACTAAATTAGGCGACACTTGATAATCCGATTCTAATTGATATAAGGCACTTATAGATTCAGGTGTATCAGCATCAAGGACAAAAAGTCCGTTATCGGTAATGGTTGCGATAGCAGTCGCTTTTGGAAATTTCTTCAACCAATCTAAAGAATGTAGAGGAGTTAGCTCATGGCGGAAATCTTTAAACTTGACTAAAGGTTTCTTTTTACCATTTGATATGCACGCTGGGATAATTGGAAACCCTGCATCTAACCAAAGTTTGGCGGCTTCGATTATATTTCCGTTTGTGTTTATTAAATTATTTAACATTATATATTTCTCAAAACCTCAACTCTCCTAGAGTCAAAATAGTATTAATTCCAGGAGAATTTGAGGTTTAATTCTAAATTTTTGAAGGGCGAGGTGACGGCTTTTTTAGAAAAAAGTCATGTAATTCAGGAATCGGAAGTATGAAATCAACTTTTCCAAATTCTTCATAGAGATAGATGACTTGTTCCACTTCAATTATATTGACCTTATTATCACCTAGACTTGCCAAAATTTGAGATATGCCAAGTGAATCATATTCACTAAACTTACAAACATCCCCATAAAGAACAAGGCTTATAGGTTCATTGTCAAAAATAACACGATGATGGTTAGGTAAGACTTTTTTTAACTGAATCATAGAATTTAATATCATGGCATCCCCCTACGCAATTTCTGAAAGATTGATTCGAGTCTCAACCCATCTATCAATGTCAGATACGTTCCAAGCTACTGAACGTTCTGAAATTGATATAGATTGTGGGAAATCACCCTGTTCCATGAGTCTGTATAGGGATGAAGAAGTAAGTCCTGTAATTGATAGGACTTCAGGTTTACGGATTAATCGGTTTTGTTGTGGATCTAGAATGTGTCTCATTTAATATTCCTCAAAGGTTATTGGCAACTGTTTGCTGCCCAAGGAATATATGACGTAGGTGCTTTTTTAAGAATGACGTCTGTGATTAACTTTTTTTTTAAATGTCCTTGACTAAAAAAATTGTTTTTTGAACCGATTAAAATCACTTTTAGCATCCGTCCAAGATCTAGTGTCACCAGTAGAAAATTTAGTTTTTTCAGCATTAAACATCCAATCATGAAAATCCTCGACACAAATTGGGATACGACCGAAAACAGCCTCACAATGAGAAAACAGTCTACGTTCGAAAATCAGATGTTCTTTATAACTATCAAAAGCTTTCGATGTAGCATCATATGCCATATTTAGTCGATAACTAGCATCATGCTTAGCGCGATTAACAACTTGATCATACTTGCTAAAGGGCGTATCACATAGAAACTCTTCGTCTTTAGCTTCACAACTATTTCCAGATTCACGATAATCCTCGCTTAAAGCAGTTATATAACCATTTAATAATTCAGATAAAGACGGTTGAAATTTTGCTATTACAGTTGAGTAAAAGTCTCTTTCACACTCGTTTTGCTCACAATAAAGTTTATATTTATCACTCATATTTTCTTGGCCTTTTCTGAATTGGGTCAACTCTGAAATTCGACGTTGTCCAATATCTGGACTTGTACTGACCATAGAAACTAACTCTGCCAAATTTGGATCATATAAACCTTTTTTTAAAGCACCCAAAAATTTCTTTGCCGCTTTAACCTGATATTCTTTGAGTTTTCTCTTCTCATTATCTTGAAGGTCTGCTTGCGGCCATTTCGCTATAGCAATTTTAAGGAACTCAAGTAGATGTGAATACTCTGAGCTCTTAACGAGATTCGGATTACAACCCTCCTCTACAAAGGACAACATAATGTTTACAAACTCGCTATCGTTCAAAACGTCTGCGAAATCATTGAAAAGAAGTCTATTCTTCTCTACGCTGTTAGAAATATTTCTGGTATACAACGAATATATTTCATCTTTAAGTGCATTTGGGAACTTAGAAGCTGCACCACAGAATAATGAATTTTTATCTTTCATTAACTCACCGCTCTAAACTTAGCTGGCACAATATCCCCATGTTCAACAGAATGCAGGTAATCTCCCCACCACTGCATCATTTTCCTTCGTTCGTCTAAGAACTCTGCCTTGTGTATATATGCCGCCCTAACCTTATTAGCTTCCTCATGTGCGAGCTGGCGTTCAATCGCATCTGCATTCCATAGACCTGATTCATTTAATGAGCTACTAGCCGTCGTCCTAAAGCCATGAGTAGTCACCTCTGTTTTTGTGTCATAGCCCATTCGTTGTAGTGCTCTATTGATTGTCACATCGCTCATACATTGCATAGTATTGTGATCACCTGGGAACAAATACAATGAGTGCCCTGACAATGTTTTAAGTTCTTTAAGTAACGCTAAGGAGTGAGAACAAAGAGGAACCACGTGAGGTTTTTTCATTTTCATGCGCTCCCCTGGTATATGCCAGAGACAATTATCAAAATCCAACTCTGACCATTCGGCTTTTCTCATTTCGGTATTTCGCACAAATGTCAGCAGCATAAATCGAATTGCCAATACTGTTATTTTTCTCGCCCTAGTTGAGTAGTTATTAAGCCTTTTATAAAATTGAGGGAGCTGGGCTGAATTAAGAGCTGGGTGGTGCTTAGCTTTGTGCACAGCAAGTACACCATTCATATCTGCCGCTGGATTGAATTGCGCTAGTTCTGTTTGCACCGCATACCTGAAAATTCTATTGAGATCCTGCTTAACACGACTCGCAACTTCAGGCTTATTTTGACTTTCAATATATCGAAGAATGGCGACTATATCTTTGGGGGTAATTTCATCTACCAAACGATTTTCTAATGCAGGATATATGTTTTTATGAATACGGGCTTCTAGCCTAATAAAGTGAGTGGGGCTCCATTTAGCCTCATTTATTTTAAGCCACTCTTCAGCTACGTTTTTAAATAACTTTTTATTAAGCAGTAATTCTTCAGACTTTTGTTCTTTTTCCAATTTTCTTGGGTGAATGCCCTGCTCTATTTGTTTTTTAGCAACATCCGTTTTCTCTCTGGCTTCCTTAAGCGACACTTCTGGGTAAACACCAAAAGACAATACATCCTCAATTCGCTTGTCTTCACCCTTGGGGATATATCGAAACTTTAACCGCCATAGTTTTGAGCCATTGGGCTTAACTAGCAAGAAAAGACCACGACCGTCTGGAAGGCGGTATTGTTTGTCTTTAGGCTTTGCAGCTTTAACAAGTCTGTCATTTAGTTTGTTTGTTTCATTCCGTGCCATTGGGGGTATCCAAGTCGACCAAACCAGCAATACCCCCTAAAATACCCCCTGCGCATTGGGATATCAAGGAACGTATGGAATGTGACGGAATCGCAAAAGCACCTTAAAGCCATATGAAATAAGGAGTTTGGGATATAATGGAACGTATGAAATAAATAAATGGTGCCCAGGGCCGGACTTGAACCGGCACGTCCTTACGAACGAGGGATTTTAAATCCCTTGTGTCTACCAATTTCACCACCCGGGCATCGAGAGGTACTTGTATTACTACAAGCTGGTATTGCTAACGTACATGGAGGCGGAACCCGGAGTCGAACCGAGATACACGGATTTGCAATCCGCTGCATAGCCATTCTGCCATTCCGCCATTCCGCTATATACGTGTTGTAAAATAATTATCTCTATTTTACACAAATTCTTCAATAAAAAAGAACTTGGAGCGGGAAACGAGATTCGAACTCGCGACCCCAACCTTGGCAAGGTTGTGCTCTACCACTGAGCTATTCCCGCACTTTTTACATCTTTAAGTTATTGCTAACTTGTTTCATATTTAAGTTGTCTTGCTAGTGTTTCGCCTGACTCCCTAAAACTGAGGCTGCATTCTACATTCAAAGTATTATGTGTCAACAATAAAAATTAGGTTTTTGAACTGACTGATTGAATTTTGACATAAACGCGCTAATTTTAATCAAAACCACAATAATTAACGTCGAACTACGCATTTTTTTGGTCGTCCCAAGCCGCTTTGGTGTAAACCAGCATTGACCAAAAAGACAGCACTGCCGCAAAATATAATAAAATATATCCCAAAGACACCCAATAAATTCTGATCCCCATAAAATATTCCATTTCTGACAACAAACCAATTAACGCTAACATTTGCGCCATGGTTTTCGCTTTACCCGCAAATGACACTTTAACAAGATCTTGTTTGCCTTGTTGACCCATCCATTCTCGAAGGGCGGAAATATAAATTTCCCGCGACATCAATAATATGGCAGGAACGGTTATCCAAATATCGTCATAACTATGGGTAATAAGTAACAATGCAGCGGCGACAATTAACTTGTCGGCTACTGGGTCCAAAAACGCGCCAAATGCAGTGGTTTGGTTCAACTTTCTAGCAAGGTAGCCGTCAAACCAATCGGTTATTGCAGCAAACCAGAAAACAAATGCTCCCGCTTGATGTGCCCATTTCCATTCTAAAAAATAGACAACGACAAATACGGGTATAAGCAACACTCTGACAATGGTAATGATATTAGGAATAGTCCACATTTAATCTTTGTATTTCCTGTAATCGGTTGAGGTTCTAAATCGAGACTATTAACCCACATGCTGCGGATTATTTCAAAGCTCAATTGTGAATATGATCGTAAATAGTCTCAGCTAACTCTTCGCTAATCCCTGGCACATTGGCAATTTCACCTTTACTTGCTTGCAATACACCATGTAATCCTCCCATATACTTCAGAAGACTCTGTCTTCGTTTTGCCCCAACTCCGGGAATAGACTGCAACTTAGAGGTGTTTTTCTCTTTTTTACGCCTTTGCCTGTGCCCTGCTATCGCAAATCGGTGCGCCTCATCACGAATATGTTGTATTAAATGTAGCGCTGCGCAGTCTGCTGCCATGGGAATAGTGGCTCGACTGCCTGCCATAATAAGGGTTTCTAAACCGGCCTTGCGACTAGTACCTTTAGCAACACCTATCAAAGTTGGCTTTTTTGCCTGTTTCCAATCATCGAAATAAGTCTCGGCTTGGGTGAGTTGCCCTTTACCACCGTCAATAAATAGAATATCTGGGATTTTACTAGGATCTTTCACATCTCGATAACGTCGCTCAAGTGCTTGCGCCATAGCAGCGTAGTCGTCCCCTGGGGTAATTCCCTCAATATTGTAGCGTCGGTAATCGGTTTTATAAGGCCCTTCCCTATTGAACACCACACATGATGCCACAGTTTGTTGTCCAGACGTGTGGCTGATATCAAAACACTCCATACGTTGTATAGGCTGGTCAAATTCCAAAATTTGTTCTAATTCGATATAGCGTGCAAATACCGACTTTTGGTGACTCTGTTTTGATTCTAAAGCGGTTTCAGCATTAGTGTTAGCTAGGTCAAGATAACGACGTTTTTCGTCGCGTACACCTTTATAAAATTGAATTTTACGACCCGCTTCTTTTGTTAACAATGCCTCAATAGCAGATTGTTCATCTAATTCACATGGGATCACTATTTGCTGTGGAATGATTTTATTGCCAGCAAGATAGAACTGTAAGATAAAAGATTGAAACACTTCTACATCACTTGACTCTGCGGGGACTTTGGGATGAAAACTTTTGCTTCCAAGTAGCTTATTGTCGCGTATAAACATGCCTTGAATACTGGCGATGCCATTGCGATACGCAAAACCAAACACGTCCATTTCTTGTTGATTACCACTGACCCACTGTTGCTCTTGCACCTTATTCAATGCACCAATTTGGTCACGGTAACGCGCCGCAGCTTCAAACCTAAGTTCGCTACTGGCTTGTTCCATTTTCGTGACCAAAGAGTCAATCACCTGTTTATTTTTGCCTTTTAAAAATA
Organism: Paraglaciecola sp.; assembly: GCF_039964565.1. GTDB lineage: Bacteria > Pseudomonadota > Gammaproteobacteria > Enterobacterales > Alteromonadaceae > Paraglaciecola. The sequence continues at coordinate 144,846 of NZ_JBDVXF010000012.1, read as the reverse complement.
AACGCGCATATTGCACTTGTTGTGAATATTCCTCATCACTGACTAACCCCTCAACACAAGGTCCTGCACAGCGTTGTAATTGATATTGCAAACAAGGTCGAGTACGTGCTCGGTAATAGCTGTCTTCACATTGACGAATAGGAAACAAGCGCTGCATAGTGCTTAAACTCTCACGCACTGCCCAAGCACTGGGATAAGGCCCAAAGTACTCGCCTTTGAGTTTTTTGGGGCCACGGTGATTACTCAATCGAGGATGAACATGATCAGACAGAAATATAAACGGATAAGACTTATCATCCCTTAGTAATACGTTGTAACGGGGTTTGTATTTCTTTATGTAGTTGTTTTCAAGAATAAACGCTTCAGCTTCACTGTGAACTACAGTGACATCCATATTGCGGATTTGTTTGACCAGAGATCGTGTTTTAATACTGTCGAGGTTACTACGAAAATAACTCGCCACTCGTTTTTTAAGATTTTTGGCTTTGCCTACATAAATCACATCTTCGTTGTGATTATACATGCGGTAAACACCTGGCTGATTCGTCAGGTTTTTAAGAAAGGCTTGGTGATCAAATAATTCGTCTGAACTAATACTCATTACCGTAGGTTATTTACAAATGATCTGACGAAATTAGTTTGTTTCTTAACGCTAGATGGGTCAGTTCTACGTCAGTACTCACCTTGAGTTTTTCAAACATTCGATATCGATACGTATTCACGGTTTTAGCGCTGATATTCAGAGATACAGCAATATCTGGCACTTTGGCGCCTTTAGTTAACATTAAGGTAATTTCAAGCTCACGCTCTGACAATTGATCAAAAGGATTACTATCGTTTAAATTAAGCTGCCCTAAAGCAATCTGTTGAGCGATATCAGGGGACACATACTTTTGACCCGCTGCCACTTTATAGATGGCTTTGATCATTTCTTGTGGATCAGAGTCTTTAGTCAAATAACCGAACGCCCCCATTTGCATCACTTTCGCAGGAATAGGGTTTTCTTTGTGTACCGATAACACTATGACTCGGGTATTTTCAGAAAATCGTAGAATTTGTTTAGTGGCTTCCAAGCCCCCAATACCGGGCATGCTCATATCCATCAACACTATGTCTGGTGCATTATTGCGACAAAACTTAACCGCATCTTCACCATTAGTGGCCTCGCCCACAACATTAAAGTTATCTACGTCTTCTAAAATACGGCGAATACCGGTTCTGACTAATTCATGGTCATCAACTAATAACAATTTAATCAAGGTAAGATCTCTTTAATTCTAACGGTAAAAATGTGTACTGAGTCTATTCCAACCTTGGATCGTGTCAGCCAATCCTTGCCCAATATTATACGCATAACACGGTTTAATCTGGCATCGAATCACCCATCTATTTTGACAGTTAGCAATTGCCAAAGGTTTAGTGGGCTTGCCTCCACAACGACAGCTAACTGGCATCTCAGTGACGGTTTTTTCAATATCAGATTGTTTGGTTTTTCCTTTGAGCAGGAGCATATTTATATGTGAACAATACTATCTATAAACCAGAGCATAAAGGATTACATCGCAAAACCATACTGAAACTAGTGATATCTATCTTTGTTAGGCTAACTTTTAACCAGACAGACACTTAAAGAAATATAACCGAAGAGCAGTTTGAAAGGAGTTTTTGCGGATCTTATCTATTTTTAGCCGCAATTTAGACGAAAATAATCCCACATCAGCCATTATTCACAATAGTAGCTGTAAATCTATTGCGACCACAAACAGTCGCACTGTATTTGTTTATACGTTGAAGAAATTAGTTCGCCAAATATTACTTATATAACAAATACGGCGCCCTTTGCTGCTTAAAAGAGACTAAGTCTGCTTGCCAAGAATATTGAATGGTTTGCAGTGACTGACCTGCTAGCATGGCTTTTCTAAGCTTATCTGTACCACTTAACTTGTCCATAAATGACGCACGTTCAAAAAACGTTGTGTCTTGCTGTTTAAACGCCTGAAACCATTGATAAAAGACATTTAAATCAAAACCATGAATACTGGCAGTTCTAAGGTCTTGGCCAGTAACCTTAACACCTTGTAGTTTCGGATTGTTTGTTACACCACTAATAGGAATAGGCGTAAACTGAAAATGTCCAATATTGACGTTATCATGACCCACTACTTGAAATGGGAACGGTGTTCCCCTACCGATGCTTACAGGTGTCGCCTCAAATAAACACAGAGACGGGTACAGAGCGATGGCTTGGGCGTTAGGCAAGTTAGGGCTAGGTGCAATCGGTAATGTGTAGCTGTCTTTTCTTTCATAGTCATTCACCGGCACAACTGTTAATTCTAAGGCATAGTTAAAGTCGGGGCGTGTTGAATGGATACTCAACCAGCCTTCACCGAGGATCATCAGCGCTAATTCTCCCACCGTCATACCGTGACTAAGAGGAATGGGATGCATGCCTACAAATGAACGAAACGCTTCTTCAAGAATAGGACCATCGACATAGGCGATATTAGGATTGGGGCGATCTAGTACTAAAAATTCCACCGTGTTTTCTGAAGCAGCCTGCATCATATAATGCATCGAACTTATATAAGTATAAAAACGCACTCCCACATCTTGAATATCAAAAATAACCACATCGAGTTGCGACATGATTTCGTCTGTTGGTTTTTTATTTTTACCATAAATTGATACGATTTTAATTCCCGTCACCGGATCAACACTTGATTTCACAATCTCACCGGCACCGTGATTTCCACGAAAACCATGTTCTGGTGCAAAAATAGTTGTTACGTTGAAATTGTGCTTTCGTAAAAAATCAACAATATGCACCTGTCCAATAGTTGAGGTCTGATTAACCACCACACCAATTCGTTTACCCTTTAGCTGCGGGAAATATGCAGCAGTTTGGGCCGCTCCCACTTGAGATGCATCAATGGCTTTGGCGATAACATCGGTGCTTTGGGTTAAACACCAGAGTGTAATAACCAATAGAGCGGACTTAAGGGTGATAATTTTGGATGCTACACACTGTTGATTCATGTTCATACTCGTTTTTGAATATAGGTAAATTTATCGCAATCATTCTAGGTATTTAACGCTGCCACAGAACGACGCAGAAAACCGTCATTTTGTTGCAATATTTTTCGTCCTAGATGCGGATCAACACCCGTTAAAATATGCAAGATAGATAGCTTTACCATAAAATTAGTTTTCTTCAACGCTTGTTCGGCGGTATAGGCGTCAACCTGTGTTGCTTGCATCACTATACGAATTGCTCGCATATGTAATTTCTTATTACTAGCACTGACATCAACCATCAAATTTTCATAACTTTTACCTGAGCGGATCATACTGGCGGTAGTGATCATATTTAACACTAACTTTTGTGCAGTACCGGATTTCATTCGAGTAGAGCCTGTTAAAACCTCTGGGCCTACTACGGGGCAAATAGCAATGTCGGCATGTTTGTCTATCTCAGAACCTGGGTTACAACTCAAACTTACGGTTTTCGCCCCTAAGCTTTTGGCGTAGTCCAATGAACCAATCACATAGGGGGTGCGGCCACTTGCGGCAATACCCACTAATACATCTTTGGCTGAAAATTGAATGTGCTTAAGATCATCAATGCCCATTTGAGGATCATCTTCTGCTCCTTCAACCGCTTTAAAAATCGCTTTATTGCCACCTGCGATTAGCCCAACTACCTGTTCTGAAGGAATACTAAAGGTTGGTGGACATTCAACCGCATCTAAGATCCCTAACCGTCCACTGGTGCCAGCACCGATATAGACAAGCCGGCCACCAACCTTAAACGCTTCCACAACCACTTCAACGGCTTCACTAATGGGCTCAATACAATTTTCTATCGCTAAAGGGACTTTTCGGTCCTCATTATTAATTTGCCTAAGGATTTGTTTGCTGTCCATCAAATCAATATCCATGGTATCTGGATTACGCCCCTCAGATACCATACTATCCAATTGATTTAACAGAGAATAATCACTTTCTTTTGTAAATTGATTCGACAATCCGCTTTGCTCGTTGTCTGTTTTTGACTGTACTTTATCAATATTCTTTTTTGCCAATATGCAAGCGCCGTCTAGGGCAGTACCTGACGATAAAACACAATACTTGGCAATATCAGGCGACAAATACTTAAGTGTAGGCTGCGCTAAACCACCCAACAATACAACGGGAGATAATGAGTCTTTTCTCGTGCTTAAAATTAGCGATTCACATGCTTGGGCGTGTTTGTTGATAACATGCCTAGCCGCGTCACAGCTATCAGCCAAATTGAACACTATTGGGCACATTTCAGCAAACATTTTAGGAGACGCTTTACGCAACCAATTGGCTACATCCTCTGGTGTTTTACCTATATGCAATAACACCTGCTGCGATAACAGGCTGGTGGGTTTACCGTCATTATCATAATCATCTAATAGGCTTTGTACCGCTGAGAAACCTAATTGCGCCCCCCCACCGTGATCGCCAATAGGGAACCCCCAACCGCCATAATAAAACTCATTATAGTCGGCATCTAAACGCGCCCCTACCGACCCTGTACCAAGGGCGACAACAGAAACCGGAGCGGCGTGATTCGCTCCATATAAAGAAGTTTTCGCATCATTGCAAACGGTTAATGCCCCGAACGAGATTGGAATAACATGCTGTAGCTTTTCGGCTTGATGTTCAACGCCTCCGCCTGCCACTCCAATAACCACAGACACCTGTTCAGCCTTGCAGTCAAAAGCCGTCATCAGTTGCAACAAAATTGAGATAATGGTCTCGCTAGCAGACTCAAAGTCGTTGGTTAACGAAGACGGTCCACCTTTTACTTCAAACTGTTCGCCGTTTTGCAAATTTTCAATACGACCATAAGTTTTAGTACCGCCACCATCGACACCTATAATATATTGACAAGACATTATATGATCACCTTAGAGAGTTGCTGTTCATTTGATTTATTCTTCCCTGAAATACACACTAAAAATGAAATAAAGGTTCCAATACATAACTGCCAAGTAAAACCCAAATCAAAATGATGCTGTGCAGGCAAAACTGACTGAATAATATAAGGTTGAAAAATTAATGGGACACAAAAACCACATATTAATGCCCACAAAACCGTTTGTTGGTTGCCTCGTTTAGTGAATATAGCTGCTGCAAATACTCCCAACAGTCCACTATAAGAAAACACCATTACGCTTAAAGCAAACGCTAGCAAAGGCGTATCACTAAATTGTTGCCAAAAATAACAAAGAATGGCCATTGCCCCCAAGACGAATGCAACTGTAGCCATGGCAACTTGCCCTGCCCGCACAAAATGTTTGTCTGAATGGCGTTTTTTTCGTTTTAAAGTCCACGGGCGATAAATATCCTGCACTAATACTGAAGCCATTGAATTCAATCCTGAATTTAATGTTGAAAGCGCAGCGGCAATAACACCAATAGTCACAAAACCCCGGACTCCGGCTGGCATCTCATTAAGAACGTAGTACATAAAAATCGTAACTTTTTCACCCGAAAAAGTCTGATTAACCGCCCCAGCCTCACCGCCCAACATCAAATCAGGGCGCTGGTAAAACACATAAAGCAATAGACCAATGGCGATAAACAACAACATCACGGGGATCACTAACACCACTGACAACAACAAAGAGCGCCCACCTTCTTTGGCATTCTTACAGGTTAAAACGCGCTGGGTCATATCTTGGTCTAGACCAAAAGCGGCAATATTTAATAATACAAATCCAGTCAGTGCTGACCACATGTTAAATACACCCGCCGAACTAAAATCAAGGTCCCAATTAAATATGGTCAACTTAGACTTTTCATCCACACCTGGGTTATCTAGAACCGCCCAAATTTCCCCGAAATCAGCAGGAATTGAAACCAATAAGAAATAAATCACTAAAAATGCAGCGGTGACATAAACCACACATTGGATCACATCACTGTAAATAACGGTCCTGATGCCACCAATAACTGAATACCCAAGTCCTACAGCCACTAATATAGCGGTAGCGGAAATAACACTAGCAGCGGCAATATCACCGAACAAAATCATTGAAACTGCAATTGCAGCCATATACAGACGCGCACCACTGGCAAATATTCTGCCAAATAAATATAAACATCCAGCCTGTTTTTTGGCTGATTCACCAAATTGACTTTCTAGCAATTCATAAACAGTTGACACTTTGTTTTCATAAAATCGAGGGATAAAATAACGCATCACCAAAATAGCGGCGATAAATGCCCCAACATTGGTTGCCAAATAAGACAGGTCAGAGCGATAGCCTTGGTCTGGGCCGCCTAAAAAGGTAGCAGCGGATTGCGATGTAGCCAACACAGAAATAGCGACCAACCAAACTGGCATTTGGTTACCGCCTAAAAAGTAATCTTGCGTATTGGCAGACTTCTGACGATTGAAATACCAACCGGTAATCAAAAGTAACCCTACGTAACTTGCAAATACAATCCAATCAGCCAGAGCAAACTGTGCTCCCATAAACACTCGCCTTATTTAAAATTATTCTTAACAATGATGTCCAATGCCAAAATTTGCACCCCAATTAGAATATACAATTCACAAAAAGATGCAAATTAATAATAATTTATTTAATGAATAACTCTCGTTTACATCAATAAATATCAGGTTTTAGATGCTTAGTTATCCTCAAAATCAACCATCGATCCAAAGATAAAAAGCGCTTATTCCACTACTTATTTATTTAATACGGCTTCGTAAACCAAAGAAACCACACTGCCATATTTGCCCGTTTCGAATTTTTTACCCGAAAATTCATAATGTTTATCATCGCCCTCAATTTGAGAATGACGGGCATTAGTCAGCAGAATAATGGCTAGATCATGTTGCGGGTCAATTACCGTGACCGTGCCTGTCCAACCTGTATGCCCATACGCAGAAGGGCTTGCGTAAGGCCCAAAATGCCATTTTAGATTTCCGTTACTAGCGCGTCTCCAGCCTAAACCAAAGGTCCCATCCCCTTCATCGGGTTTGACAAAGAGATCTAATACTCCTTGTTTAACCACTTGTTTTTCACCGTATCCACCACGGTTTAACAATAATTGCGTCAAGACGCCTATTTCTTTAGCAGTAGAAAAAAGCCCAGCGTGCCCAGCAACGCCTCCTAAGGAATAAAAAGCCTTTTCATCATGTACTTCACCTTGTAGCACGTAAGTACGAATATTGTCATGCTCGACGCGCTTTCCGCGACTGGTTCCATGAATTTCAGTGGCAGCAAATTGTTGCTTACTAAAGCCTTTTTGCAGAGGATTAAACACAGTATGAGTTATACCAAGAGGTCGATAAATTTGCTGTTCAACATAGGTATCCAGCGATGTACCAGTAATGCGTTCAACTAACATTCCCAACAACATATAATCGGTGTCGCTATACATACGTTTAGCATTTCGTGCCGCAGTAAAAGGCACTTTGGTCAATAACAATCGTTTAGTACGTTCGGTATTTTGTGAGTAAAAGTTAGGGCCTAGATTATTGTCTTTGGTAAAAAAACGGACTTGCGGCGCATAGCCAGCGGTATGTGTCAGTAAGTCTTCTACCAAGCGTGTTTCACGGCCTTGTCCTCGGTATTCTGGTAAATAAAAACCAACCGGCTTAGTCACATCCAGTTTTTGTTCACTCATTAACTTCATTAAGGCTAAGTTAGTGGCAAACATCTTAGTGTTTGAAGCTAAATCAAATATTGTATCTGTGGTCATTGGCACAGCTTGTGTCAATAACGCTCCGCCATCGGCATATTTCCGGGCTACGCCATAGGCGCTATGTTTAAGAATTTTTCCATCCTTAATCACCATTAAAACCGCACCTGGAAAGCCTTGTTTAATATCTTCATTAATCAGCTCATCTACCTCAGAAAACCGCGTGGTATTTTTGGCGCTTGCATCTATCAATCTAGGGTAAGGGATCTTAATGTTAAGACTGCCATCTTCAGGCAAGATATTTTCAACTCTTAGGGTATTTTCACCGTTTCGAGTGCGACGTGACAAACTATATTGATAGCGTTGATAAGGTTTAAAGGGTTGCGTTATATTAAGTTTTTGACCATTGACAAAAATATCAGCTGACTCTGCATCAACATTATCAATGATGATCTCCCCCCTGCCCTTGTACGCTTTAAATAAGGCTCGGTCGTTGACCCACTGACGACTACTGCGGTCCACTTCTGGAAATACTTTATCTATCTGGCCATGACTCAAATTCACCACTGTATCAGGTTTAACAATTTTTTCTTTTTGGTACCGCGCCATTAACCCCTGCAGTTTATTTGGGAAATATTTGTCTACTAAAGCAAATAGCGCCGCAGCTGTTTTACTGTCGGGCTGACCGGTAACTGTCCATGGTAAAAAATGCATTTGAAATGCAGAAACAGTATCCAAAGTAGATTGATCAAGCTGCCCTGTTTCAGTAATACCATATCCGTATACACGCAGTGCTCGCTGCACCAGCGTCAAACTTGGTGGAGCGTCATTGAACATCTGCCAATAATGGTTAATCGTGTCGTTATCGTACCAAGCACCAATTCCAGCTTTATAGAGTTGATACCAGGGAAAACGCGGGCCGGGATCATTTTTTCGACTCGGTGCAATATCTGAATGCCCAACTATGCCAGTCGGACTAATATCAGGGTTACGCTCAAGAATCTGCTTGGATAATTCAATCAACAATTCAATTTGTTTAGGGTCATAATCGGGGAACAAACACAGCCTGTTCACACCATGTTCAGTCTTAGAAGTATTGCTAGTGGTTTTTGCTCGCTTACAAGTAGGGACGTTGACTATTTCAATGCCAATAGATTGATCATTGAGCTCTTCACGTCCTTGCCAAAAACTGCTTCCGGCATGCCACGCTCTTTCGTTCTCATCAACCAACTGCAAAATTTTTAATTTATCGTCAGGGTAAGACGTATCAAAACGTTCGGGAATTAAATAATGAGAGCTCAAGCCACCTTCATCGACCAAGGCGGTAACTGATTTTTCGTAATCGATGGCAGTGAAATGCATGACTAGGAATTTTACACGATGACTATAGTTGTGAGATTGCATTTGTTCAATCGGAAGCAAACTACAACTTAGCAATGAAGTCCCAAGACCAACATGTACCAATATTTTTTTCCAATGCCATTGCATAAACTCACCTTGATAATAATTAACAGTTTTGGTTTGTATTCTTGAATAATTTAACTTTGATTAAACTACCATTAACGAATAACTATCTTCTATACTCGTAACAAAATTAAATGAACCTAACGCAAATGATTCAAGGGTAAAACTCAAAAAATTTAGCGCCAATCGGACCAAAGCAAACAAAAACGGGGACTGTACGTTACTGTAATATTTGGAATTTTATAACACTACTACTAAAAAAGGTAAATTATTACAAAATATTGGAATAAAAAGAAAATTTTATTCTTGACGTGATAACCCATAATTTGGTAAACATTAGGTGTTCTGCTCGAAGTCATCAGTCTTACAAGAATGTTTGTACCAGAACTCTTAGTAGCAATGTCACTTATTATCAATAAATAAAAACAGGTGAGAATACATGTCAACACAACACAAAAATTTCATAAAACGGCACCTTCATCAGGCTGTCAGTAAAACACTAAGGACTCCGGTTGCTTCTATCTCAGCTCTGTTACTAACAGGGGCATTAATGAGTTCACCGGTTATGGCGCAACAAGCTGGTAGCATCAAAGGTCAAGTAAGCACTGAAGTAGCAGGAGTTTCTGTTGAAGGTGTAACAGTTACCGCCACCAGTAGTGTTATGCCGAAACCTCGTACCGCTATCACTAAAGCAAATGGTAGTTATACACTGCCAGCTTTGTTACCAGGTAAATACACAATAACCTTTACCTCGGCCGACGGTACAGTGCGCGAAACAACCACTGAAGTTTTCTTAGAACAAACCTCTAACGTGAGTATTACGCTAAACGATACTCCTGTAGATAATACTGAAGTCATTTATATCACTTCGTCTAAAATTATTCGTGAAGGTAATGCCTCTTTAACTAATTCGTTAGGCAAAGACGTCATTGAGAAAATACCTACCGGTCAAAACTATCGTGATTTATTAGCGGTTATCCCGGGTGTACAATATTCAGAATATGGCACGTTGGGACCATCAGCTGGTGGTTCGGGTCGTGATAACACTTACGGATTTGATGGAGTAGATTTATCATTGCCCATGTTTGGTAACTTGGCATCTGAGCCTTCTACCCATGATATCGGCAGTGTGACCATAGACCGAGGCGGTGCTAAAGCCACTAAATTCAACCGTGCTGGTGGTTTGGCTATTAACACCTTGTCTAAGTCTGGTACTAATGAGTTTCACGCCAACGTAAAATATCAAATACAGCCTAAAAGCCTTTATGCTGATAAAGACAATACCACTGGCGAAAGTTACGAAACCGATAAAACGTGGATCACCACAAGTATCAGTGGGCCCTTGATTAAAGATGAGCTATTTTTCTATGGGTCTTATTATCGCCCTGAAACAGAAACACCCAATAAAGAAAATGGCCGAGGGCCAGTCAAAGATTACAGCAGTGTGCGTGACGAATATTACGGAAAACTTACATGGGCTCCTACCGATGAACTATTACTTAACGCAAGTTTACGTACTTCTGAAAGAGTTGATAAAGGTGCATCTGTTGGTGCGTATGATGCTGATTCAACATCCTTAGGTAGTGTAACTGACCAAGATATCTTTACCTTTGATGGTTCTTACCTTATCAGCGACGAAACTGTTTTGAGCTTTCAATACAACACCTTTGAATATGATTCAGCTGGCGCGCCTGATAATTTAGTACCCGACGTGAGCCCACGTATTGGTGATTCTTTAGATTTAACACGACTTGATACATTAGGTTTATTTAATGTTCCTAAGTTCGATGAAGATAATCCAGATTATGACAACGCGGCGGCATTGCCACTTATCCAACAATATGGATATATAGGTGATGATGGCGAATTAGTAGCCGGTGGTTCAGTAGGCGTTGGCTCTACCATTAACAACCAAGACTGGAGTCGTACTAGTTTTGAAATTAAACTAGATCACGAAATGGAAATTGGTGACAGTTACCACAACATTCATGTTGGTGTGCAATGGAAAGAAGGTGAAGAAGTATTGTCACGTCTTTCTAATGGTTGGGGTAGCATCAGTTTTATTGGTGGAGAAACACCTGACAACTATGACGGTACCGTACCAGTTTATTATCAAGCAACCGTTCAACAAATGAGTTTAGAAACTGACTCAGGTAGTGTAGTGCCGCCTATCGTTTCTTCCTCTGAAAGCATTAACATTGAATTCAACGATGAAATTACTCATGGTGATTTTGTTTATAACTTAGGGGTCATGTTTAGTAACGATACTTTGTACGGACAAGGCTTAAAAGCTAACTCCAACAATGTCTCTGGTTACGAATTAGCGCCGGGTCATAAGTATGAAATGTATGAACTGGACTTTTTGGACATGATCCAACCTCGTTTAGGCTTCACTTGGAATTATGAAGAAGGCAGTACGGTTTTTGCAAACTTTGCAAGTTATAATCCAGAAGCGTCTTCACTGGCACGTGCGGCATCATGGGCGCGTAATACTCAGAAAACCATGCAAGTGTTTTTTGATCAAGACGGTAATTATCTGAGTGATTCGCCAGCTTCAGGCTCTTCGGGTAAGTTCTTCCAGGATGACTTAAAAGCAAGACGTACCGATGAAATCACTATTGGTTTAACCAAATCCATTTCTAACGAGTTATTGCTACGAACTCACGTAAGACAACGTAAAGCGTTTCATGCTTGGGAAGATGTGCCAAATAACCTTCGTTTGTTAGGTGATTACGAAAGTCCGTTTGGTGGTGTGCCTGACAAAGCCGCTGCAAATGGTTTATATATTGAAGATCTAGACGCTTATCGCGCTGAAGTAGGTGGCTCTTCTTATGTCATCGCTGAATTGGATGGTTCTGAAAACACTTATTATGAGTGGAGCATTGAAGGCGAATATGTGGGTGACAATACCTATCTAAATGTCTCTTATGTATGGAGCCATTACTACGGTAATTACGACCAAGATATCACTAGTACTAATTCTGACGGCAACCTGTTTATCGGCTCATCTAACTTAGGTGACGGTGCCGGTCGTATGTTGTGGGATGGTAAGTACGGTACGCTAAATGGTGATAAACCCCACGTGTTAAAAGCCTTGGGTTACTATACAACTGATTGGAATGCTGACATCGGCTTTAACTTTGTTTTCCAATCGGGTGATGTTTGGGAAGCATGGGATGGCTCTGTTTATGGCTACTCTAGCGATACTATTCGTTATGCTGAACATGCTGGTAGCCGCCGTGAATCTAGTCATTGGCAGGTTGATTTAAATTACGCACAAAGTTTTCAGCTAACGGATGATTTAAAATTAAATTTCAATGCTGAAATTTACAATGTCTTCGATAATCAAACGGGATATAACTACAACCCTATTGTTGGTAGCGATAACTTTGGTGAAGCACGTAGCCTAATCAATCCTCGAAGAGTGCAATTGTCGGTCAGTATTGATTACTAATGCTGATTTAGTCATTCAGCTATCAAATTGATAGCAATAAAAAATCCTCACAATTGTGAGGATTTTTTTTTGTAATAATAAAAGTGAAATGTGTCAGCCTAGATCACAGGATCACATACTTACTGGTGATTCTAACAATCTTAGGCTACCTAGATCAGCATTCAATTCAACCTTAACACCTACAGGTAAAATATTATTATCTCGCACATGACCAAACTGCCCCCCCATGAAGGCAGGAATACCTAATGGCTTAAAATAGTGCTCTAAAATTTGTAACAGCGTAAACCCCCCATAACCCTTTTCAGGATCACAGTCAGTACATTGCCCAAAGGCAACACCAGACAGTTCTTGAAGTTTTCCGGCCAACTGCAGGGTAGATAAATAACGGTCTATTCGATAAATAGATTCACCAACATCTTCCAAGAACAGTATTTTCCCCTGCATATCTGGCAAATAGGGAGTACCGACCATACTTGTTAATACCGTTAAATTGCCACCAATCAAGCGACCTTCAACGCTACCAGAGTTGATGACTTGAATACGGTTTCTGCGCTGGGTGAGAGCTTTGTCATCTCTCTTTTCGGGGTTTTTAATCGTAAACTTGCCTCCTTCAAAAATCATTTGACGCATTTGCTGCGCTTGATCTTGCCCCCAATAAGACACCCCAACAGGCCCATGAAAAGAAACCAATCCAGTACGTTGAAATAGACTATTTAGCAGTGTCGTAATATCGCTATAACCAAACAAAATTTTCGGATTTTGAGCAATTAAGTCGAAATCAAGAAAGGGCAAAATGCGATTACATCCCCACCCACCCCTTATTGCAAACAGGCCTTTGATGTTAGGATCGGCAAAAGCATTATTTATGTCAGCCGCCCTATCGGCGTCTTTGCCAGCAAAGTAACCATCTCGATCCAGCACATGCTTACCCACTTGCACTTTTAATCCCATGGCTTGAAAAGACTCCACTGCAATATCCAATTCTACTTTTTGATCTAAAGCACCAGCAGGCGCAACCAACACAATAGTGTCACCCGGTTTAAGTCGTTTCGGAAAAACAACCCCGTTTTCGTTACTGTTAAGGTCTTTTGCTGCTAAAAGTGATGATTGACTGAGTAACACGCCTAAACTCGAGGCTTTAACAAAGGTTCTGCGATCCATTTCTGGCTCCTACTATGTATTAAGATGTCTGGTTGCGAATAGTATAAATGACAACCAGCTCAGTAATAAATAATTCTTATTATTTTTTAAATTAGTAATAATCTAACTATCATTTTATATTGCAGTTAGGTACATTATTGCTATTAACTAACAGACATTAACTTTGTACTTAAGGATCTTAGATGGGGAATTTTTCACGAAAACATTGCTGGATATTGGGGCTTGTTTTCCTCACTGCTTCTTGTGCAACAGTTAAACCGCTTGATCCCAAGCTACAACAGTTAGTTGCGCAAAAATTAATGATTGATATTCGCTATTTTTGCGACGAAATAGCGGAAGGAAAACACTGCACTAACGCCGTGACTAAGCTACCAAAAGAATTATCAAACGTCATCGCAGATACTGGTGTCGGCGGCGTCATTTTATTTGCCGAAAATCTGCAAGATATCCCGCAGATGGTGGCATTGAATAAAGATCTTCAACAAGCCGCCACAGCAAAAGGTCATCCTAAGTTGTTGATTGCAGTCGATCAAGAAGGTGGCCGTGTGATGCGCTTGCCAAAACATCTAGGCACAGGTTTCAGTGGCAATATGGCCATTGGTTCCACAGCTGATAAACACGGCACATTTTTCGCAACACAATCTGGGGCGATAATTGGCAAAGAGCTGGCTGCGTTAGGCATAAACGTTAATTTTGCGCCAACGGTTGACGTCAACGTTAATCCAGAAAATCCGGTGATCAATGTGCGTTCATTTGGTGAATCGGCGCAACAAGTGGCTGAGTTAGGATTAGCGCAAGTAAACGCGATGCAAGCTCAAGGCGTAATAGCGGCAATGAAGCACTTCCCCGGACACGGTGATACCAGTGTTGATAGCCATACCGGACTTCCGCGTGTTGATCATGACATAGAAACCATTACCCAAGTTGACCTTAAACCCTTCCAACACGCTATTGACAATGGTGCGCCTGGAATGATCATGACCGCACATATTCAATATCCACAATTGGATGCCACTGAATTTAAAGCCAAAGACGGCAGTAGCACTATATTACCAGCCACTATGTCACGAAAAATACTCACTGAGCAGTTACGTCAAAAAATGGGGTTTAAAGGGGTGATTGTTACCGACGCTTTAAATATGGCTGGCATAGCGCACTATTTTGATCAAACTGAAGCAGTTATCCAAACGTTTAGCGCGGGTGCGGATATCGCGTTAATGCCTATGCCTATTAGATCTCCTAAAGATTTTAAAAAATTAAAACGTCTAATACGCGATGTGAGTTACGCCATACAATCAGGGCGTTTAAAGCAACGAGAAATGTCACAATCTGTGGCACGAATACAACAGTTGCGTAATGATTTTGATATTCAAAAGCTGATCCCTGATGATGTCAGTCAAGCCAGTGAGGTGGCCGCCAATATCTTAGGTAATAAAGCGCACCGTGATATTGAACAACAATTAGCGGACGCTGCGGTGGTCAGTATTAAAAATGACGGTGTGTTCCCGTTATCGGATAAAGTTAAGAACATTCATATGAATATGCCCGATAAAGCGAAATGTATGGCGCTTACCTTGGCGTTAAAAAATCGCCGCGCTGATTTATCGATTAGCTGCACCAGTATGGCAAGTGCCACAGACTTAAATCAAATCAATAACAGCAGTAACGCCGACTTAGTGATCTCTGCTGATATCTCGCCACGGCAAAGTATGG
Source organism: Paraglaciecola sp. (assembly GCF_039964565.1). Taxonomy (GTDB): domain Bacteria; phylum Pseudomonadota; class Gammaproteobacteria; order Enterobacterales; family Alteromonadaceae; genus Paraglaciecola. The sequence goes on along the minus strand of NZ_JBDVXF010000012.1, from coordinate 129,368 downwards.
TTGAACTTGGGGGGATGGATGACATCACCCGTTGGCAACAACGCCCTTCCCAAGCAACTCAATCACAGATGTTACTGTCGTTAACTCAACAAGCCAAAGTCTTAAATAAAAAAACGTTGTTTATTAGTTTACGCACCCCTTATAACGTATCCGAATATGCCCCGTTTTCTGACGCTATTTTGGCGACCTTTGCCTATAACCTGCACCCTAACAGCTATGTTGACGATTATGGTAGATATATCACCGAATACGGCGGTGCGTCGTTTAATGCGATAGCCGATATCCTCACAGGAAAGTTACAGCCAACGGGTAAACTTCCGGTGACTATCCACTAAGGAATAAATATGCGCGCTATTGTACAACACTGTGAAAGTATTATTAGTCAGCTGCCCAAGCACCGTTTATTAGCAATCGATGCATTGCGGGGCATTACTATTACAGCGATGATTTTAGTCAATAATCCTGGTAGTTGGTCGCATATTTATAGCCCCTTAAAACACGCAAATTGGCATGGATGGACCATAACCGATCTGATCTTTCCGTTTTTTGTATTTATTGTCGGTATTTCAATTCATATCTCAACAACTCGTCAACTGACTAGTAGCACAGCAAAGTCGCAGATAATTAAACATGCTGCCGTTAGAATGATAAAACTGATCCTTTTAGGATGGTTTTTGGCGCTGTTTTACTACAATTTTACCCAGCCAGATTACAATTGGTTTGAGCAACGATTAAGCGCAATGCGGTTTATGGGGGTATTACAACGGATAGGTTTGGTTTATTTTGTCTGTGTAATAGTGGCCTTGTATTGCAATACCCTAGCCCGTGTATTGGGTTTTGTAGGAATTTTAATTGCCTATTGGCTAGCCTTAATATTTATCCCCTACTCTGATTCAAGCGGCACCGTCTACACTGGCCTGCTAGAATACGGTAATAGCCTAAGTGCATGGCTAGATGACGCTGTTTTTCCAAATAAACATTTATATTATGGCCAAGCCACTCCATTTGCTTTCGATCCTGAAGGGCTGCTGAGCACCCTACCCGCAATCGCTACTTGTCTATCGGGAATAGTGGTAGGTCAATGGTTAATGTTGACCACAAAAGCCACACAATTTAAATCCAAGGTATTAGTCGCTATTGGATTGTTGTTTGTAGTCTTAGGTGAAGTGTCAGGGCTTTATTTCCCTATCAACAAGGCTCTTTGGACGTCTAGTTACGTATTACTTTCGAGCGGTTATGCCTGTGTCGCACTAGGAATACTCTTGTGGATCATTGACGTACGAGAAAATAAAAATTGGACTGCCCCCTTTATCGTTTTTGGTGCAAATAGTATCGCGTTTTTTATGTTTGCCGGAATAGTTGCGCGAATATTAATCATGATACCGGTGGCTGAAACCAGTTTAAAAGGTTGGCTCTACCAAACCCTATATCAACCGTTATTAGGCAACATAAATGGGTCTCTTGGATTTGCTATTAGCTTTTTGGTTATTTCCTATTTAGTGATGTTATGGATGTATCGTAAGAGTATTTTTTGGAAAGTGTAAATAAATTGCCATAAATGCACAAAGTTACTGGAAACAAATTGATATTTAATGCTATAAAGTTTCGAATAATTTATTACAAATATAATAATAATTACGTTTAGGGACAAGATGTCAACATTTACAAAAATCAAAGCCATTCGCGGCTCACTTTCACGCAGTGAAACTAAGTTAGCCGACTTTACGTTAAACTCACCGAATGCGATCCGTGATTTATCCTCAAGCGAACTCGCAAGAGTCGCGAGTATTAGTCAATCCAGTGTGGTGAAATTTACGCAAAAATTGGGATACAAGGGTTATCCAGCCTTTAAGTTAGCGGTAATTGATGCCTTAAATGATAAAGGTGGCGAACCACTTTTACATGGAAAAATCACCTTAAGTGATAGCCTATCTGAAATTGCTGAAAAGTTACTGATTAGTAAAATGGCAGTTCTCACAGAAACTAAGAACTTAAATGAAGCGGAAGCCTTCGAAAATGCAGTTAAACTGCTTAAATCGGCCAAGCGAATTTTAATTTCTGGTTTAGGCGGTTCGGCATTAGTAGGCAAAGACTTTTCCTATAAGCTTCAAAAGTTGGGCATGTCGGCAATTGCTGAACCCGATGGTCATGCCCAATTAGCCTATGTGGCAACCTTTGGTAAAGATGATCTTGTATTTGCTATCAGTGAATCAGGTAAAACGCGCGAAGTCGAACAAGTGGTGCTGCAAGCCAAGAAAAGTGGCAGCCAGGTTATCAGTGTGACTAAGTACGGCGATACCCCTGTTTCTGACCAAGCAGACGTAAAATTATATTCTGTAGCAGAAGATGAATCTCACCGTTTGTCATCTATTTTGGCGCGAACTGCACAAGAGTTTGTAATTGATATTTTGTTTATTGCGATAACCCAGTCATCTCGACAAGGCCGTAAGTTACTTGAAAAAACCAACGAAGCGGTAAGTGGTTATCGCAATCAAGACGCCTAAGGTAACTTAGGCAGTCCCCAAGATTTTTGTTTTGCTAGATACTCATTTTTTGGTAAAGCAACATAGCGCGGTTGTTGACTTTGATCGAGCCAACTCAACAATGAATCTATTTGGTTTTCTTGCATTGAGGTACATCCCGCAGTGGGACTTTCTGGGCCTCGCCATAAATGTACAAAAATGCAGCTGCCAGCCCCAGATATGTTATCAGGGTTGTGGTTGATCACTAATCCCTTTTTATATAAATCGTCGTTACTAAACAGGTCACGACGCATGGCTTCGCTAGAACCTTTTGTTGCAGACTCGCCTACCACTTTTTGATCGACTATTTGGTTATACAAAGGAGATGCGTTGACATCAATGCAATAGCTACTCGATTGCATTTGTGAATAGGGCATATTAGTCGCCACCTCAGGTAAATAGCCAAAGGCGGTGCCAAAGTGAAATATGCCTGCTGGCGCTTTACCATCACCTTCTTTTTTGTGATATCCGTTTTGTTTAGGGTGCAGGCCAATCCCCCAAGCCAACCCCGTTCTACCTAGATTGACAGGAACCGTTTCACCAATAGTTTGCCACTCACCTTGGTGCTTTTCAAAACGATAGAGCTGCGCCATCTTCGCATTCCAATCATCAGAAATGACCATAACAACTTGCTTCACTTGTGGATCAGCTAAAAACTCCCCTTGTTCAGACATATTGTTACCTTCTGCGCTTACCTTGGCCACAGCCAACAACATCATGGCTATTAAAATTACAGTACGCTTAATCATTCCCACACTCCGTTCACTAAAGGTTGCAACTGTGCAATGGATTCGATGCCTAAACCAGCACCTTGCCCTAAAGAGATGGTTGCACCATTAAAATTTACACCACCTTGCACTGGATCAAACTGACCCAATGCCGGTCCATCAAGATCAATTTTGTTGATAATATTTGCCTTCGCACTGGCTAAATGTGCTGCTGCAGCGACCCCAATACTGCCTTCAAGCATACAGCCAATCATACATTCAACATTATATACACTGGCAATGTCTGCAATTTTAATGGCATGACTCAAACCAGCAGTTTTCATCAGCTTAATATTAATAATATCAGCGGCCCCTGTTTGAATTAGCTCAATGACTTGTTTCGGTGAAAAAGCACTTTCATCTGCCATTACCGGTGTTGAGACATGTTGAGTGACGTATCGCATACCCGCAATATCATTGGCATGCACAGGTTGTTCAATCAACTCTAATTGCACCCCTGATTGCTCTAATTGCCCAAGAGCAAAGACGGTTTGCTTTGCAGTCCAACCTTGATTAACATCTAATCGCAGCTGCGCTTGGTGTCCCACGGCCTGATAAATGGCTTTAACACGCTCAATATCCATATGAATATCTTTACCAATCTTAATTTTTAGTATGTCAAAACCTTGATGAATCGCTAACTGGCAATCTTTAAGCATTTTATCAATGTCATCCACACTGATGGTGACGTCAGTTTGAAGTTGTGAACTGCCGCCTCCTAGGGCTTTGTATAAAGGTTTATCTAACCACTTTGACCATAAATCGTATATCGCAATTTCTACTGCTGCTTTGGCGCTATGGTTGTTAACCATGGCGCCGTGGACACGCTGCAATATTTGATTAAGCGCTTCAATCTCCATGCCCACAATTTGCGGCTCGATGTCGTGATTGATGGCATAAATAATAGAACCATGAGTATCACCGGTGATCACCGGTGTAGAAGGGGCCGCTCCATATCCGATTTGCCCACACTCGGTTTCAATGATCACCACTACATCTTCGATATTATTCACAGTGCGCATCGCCGTTTTAAAGGGAGTGATAAGTGGTACCACTAGCTTAGCGAAACGAATTTGACTAATTTTCATTGATGACCTCAGAGTTAGTTGCCTGGATTAAGACGAACACGCTTAATGTTATAAACACGATCTAAATAACTGGTTTTCGCTGAAAGCTGCAACGGTAATAAAGGCGTTACCGACACACCATTTAAGGTGCCCTTGTAAAACTTACCTTGGGCGTCATTGTAGCCTAGCCCCTTAACATCATGAATAACATAAGGTTTACCACCTTCCTCACCTATATACATCATGACGTGACCTGGGATATAAATTAAATCGCCTACTTGCATTTGATTGACTCTTGGCATTTTAGTTGAACCAGATTGCCCCTTACTAAACCGCGTATTGATACCGTACTTACCTGCGCCTTGCTGACCAGAATTACGCGGCATTATTAAACCAAATGTTTTAAATATCTCACCAATAAAGCCTGTACAATCCCGGGCATTGTAATCATGCCCCCAACCATAACGCTCTCCTAAAAATTTAAATCCTTGGGCAATGATATTTTCGTTAGTCATGGGTAAATAACCTTCATGTATATCATGATGCCGTGCAATCAACGCCTGACTAAAACTCAAACTTCCATCATCTTCTCTGACGGGCAAAGAAACCACATAGGATGCATATGGGTTTTGCCCATGAATTTGATTGACCGTTTTTGATAGCGAAACTAAAGGTAAACGTAATCCCATATCTAACTGCACTTCGGAAATTTTTGGCTGGTTGGGTACGTAATTGGTGGTGACTTTACTTCCGGTGACGACCACAAAAGACTCTGCGTCACGAAACCCAAGGATTTGCTCTTGGTTTCCGATAGCGACCGCTTTTTTCGGGATCCACGCTAAATAGTGATAATGTTGCGCCAAGTACCATTGTTTATCAGCACTTTCGTGCAACACAGCTAAGGCATCACCTGGAAAAACACCGGTTTCTTGAAAGCGATCCAAATCAGTATCCATTTGCTGATTAAACACGCGATCATAAGTAGGAAACGCGCGCATGACCGCCCTCGAAACCACCATGGCGTACTTAACATCATTGACTAATTTCAACCCATTTTTATTGAGGTTCGCGGTATATTTGTCGAAATCTTCTGCGCCTAGTTTAGTGCCGTCAGCATAAAATCGAGCGCTGCTGGGAACCTTACTTGTGGCTTCAATCTTCTTAAGCAGCGCTTTTTGACTGAATTGTTTTGGAGTACTCAGTGGGTCGACAATATGAGTGTTAGTTTCTACAAGCTGCTTATTGAACTGAGCAATTTCACTTGGCTGCATTAACACTTTTTTAGGGGTTTTAAGTTTATTTAACCAGTGGGCAGGTGACATATGAGCATACTCAACTCCTATCACGTCAGAACGCCATGTCGCTGATTCTTCAGCACACACGAACAAGCTGCTCAGCGCCATCAGACTCACAAATATATACCTCATTAAATTTTCCTCTAGTATTCATTCTTTAATCATTCCAAACACACCCTTTGACATTGGCTTTTTAGTCGCAACCACTGTGCAACTAAATGTCATTTTGATGCGGTTTTGAGTTAAGTAACTGTGCTAATGCCTGATCCAATAACAATTGCATTTTTAGGCCCGCGTAATGCACGCTTTTTTCAGTATTACCAGGATAGGAAGTTTGAGCTGAAATAGTAAATTCGCGACCTCCCTGATAATCTGGCAAACAAACATGAGCCAAAACAACGTTTTCACCCGTTCCGCGCGTTTCGCTGGGACCCCAACCAATTTTTTGCCAAATTCGCCACCTTTCATTAGTCGCCTCATCGAGCACTAATTTACTGTTGTGGACCGCCTCATGTGTAATATTTTTTGCGACTGCATCAAGCAACATGCGACTTATGCCTTGTAACATGCCGCCCACTTGGTAACGATTGTCACTATGACCGGAACCATAAAATAATACTTCTACATCTTTGGCGGTTAAGTTAGGCATCCGAGTTTGTGCTACGCGCTCATGGCTTGCGAGTCGTTTTAACCATTCGGCTTGAGATAAGGTTGTCATGGGTTTGTTGCCGGTTAATCCACAAGAGGCACAGCGATAACTTTGATAACCGGAGTCATCAGTGCTTTTGGGGATTGCTGGCACCTGTATTTTTTTATTTGCGTCTAGGTCACGCCAAAAAGGTTCTGAAGGTGAAAAAGCTTTGGTTCCGTAAGCTCCTCGAAAACGAATATCGTTGTTGTTAAGCTTTAACCATTTTTCATGAAAAAGAGCAGTTGCTTCATCTCGACCAATTACATTCAAAAAATAAGTAGCAATGGCATTAGAATCACCATCGGCTTTTCCAAAAGACTCATAGCTATGAATACTGGTAATCAAATCGGCTAAATGCACATCACCAGCCAAACTATTTGCGCCGACGCCCAATGTACGCATTTTTGATATCGCTGCTGTAAATGCCTGAATTTTTGACGAACTCCAAGGCTCATATAATTCGTCATAACTGTCGGCATTGGCGAGATATCGAAAACCTAAATCAGCGTTTTGCTTTTTCGCAAAATCAATAGCTAAGACTCTTCCTAAAGATTTCGGCGCCTCAAAATACTGCCAATCAGACGCCACTCTTTGTTGCCAATGGTTACGGTTATAGTCTACTTGCTGCGCGGTCTTATACTCAGCGCCACTCATCCCCTTGCCTAGGGCACAACTAATGTATGGATCATTCAAATCTGCCGGCATAGCAGGCTCTGCACTCATAACATTGGTGTAAAACGTCTGCACCGCTGCTTTATGCAAGGTGGTTTCGATTTCAGATGCGGTACCTACATTTAGTTGCAGTCCGAATAATACGGCCGTAAACCTTAGACTTAGCGTTCGCATTTTATGCACGCGGTTTGGGTTGTCAATTGAAGGCGTATGGCTGAACATCGAAGTTCCAATAGTCTGTCTGTGGATCTGATTTATGAGTAAAATGCCACCATTCCATCGGATAATCACTGAAGCCATTTTCTAGCATGATCCGTTTTAACACTAGGCGGTTTTCTAATTGGGTTGCGGTAATTAAATCTGAAAGAGTGTTAGAGATCGAGTCAAAGAAATCAAAAGGCGCCCCCATATCCATCTCGGTGTATTCACCAGACTCATTCAACACTTCAATTGTTAAATCCACAGTAAAGCCACGACTATGACCCGATCGCTCTGCGATATAGCCGCCCTTCAGCGCTAATTTCTCTAAGTTGGGGTAATAATCTTGTTTGGTTGTTTGATCATTTTTATCATCCACCCATCTCATAAAATGGTCTACGGCCTTTTCTGGACGATAACAGTCAAAAATTTTAAGGCGCATTTTGTCTTTGAGTAATTGGTTATTCACAACGGCTAAGGCTTTAGCCGCTTGACGCTCGATAATACATAACGGCGCTTTGTATCCCGTTACAGGCAAGCCTACAAAGTTGTTGTTGGTTGCGTAACGAATATCATAATTCGCAGTGGGTAAGTAATCATTTAACACCACGAACTGCTCTGGAAGCTTACTTTTACTATAAGCAGATACCGAAACCAGCAATAATAAAGGAATTAATTTAATCATAGTTTCATCCAAACATTTACCCGTTAAAAATAGACTCGACATAAAATATATAATTCCATAAAAAGCGAATATTTGGAATTGTATATTACAATATCAGAGAAACAACCTAAATACTCGCCACAGTTATCACAATAAACCATAAACGGCTGGCAGTTTTTGTTAATAAGCTGAAAAAGCTGTATTGATGACATCAAAAAATAAGTGTGCTTCGAGTCGAAAAACTCGTTCGTGTGGTTTAGGCAAACTTAAGTCCACAAATTCTGCCATATAGAAAGGTTTAAATAATCTGGACAATAACGGCAATAACATGGTGTTTGCTGCCATTTAATGAATGACAACAAATCAGCAGGCAATAAAAAACCCGCAGCAAGTGCGGGTTTCTTGTATATGGCGGATAGCGAGGGATTCGAACCCCCGGTAGGTTTGACCCTACGTCTGATTTCAAGTCAGGTGCATTAAACCGAGCTCTGCCAGCTATCCGAATTGTTCTACAATTTTGAGTGGCTAAGCTAAGCTTGTTTGCCTCCCCGAATTGAGGATGCGAATATTAGTGACGTTTTAAAGGCTTGTAAAGCCCTAATTTAACAAATTGTTCTGTTTGATTATTGTTTGAACGTATTGCGCGTATTTACATCAAGTTACGTATTAGAATAACAATTAAATACGGTATTACTTGAAAAAGTGAACCAAACACCATACAAAGACACTATAAATAAACAATTAGTTTTAACTTATCTTTTGGAGATGACAATGGAACAAAGAACTATCTATAGTAGTGCGGGTCAAGAGTCTGCATTACAAACCAATAAAGTACTTAGAAATACGTACATGTTGTTGGCGATGACATTAACGTTCAGTGCAATTTGTGCCGGTATTGCCATGTCAATTGGACTGGGCCAAGGCGCAGCTATGATGATGAGTATTGGTGCCTTAGTGATGATATTTTTCCTCAATAAAGCAGCACAAAGCTCAATGGGTATTGTATTTGTATTTGTGTTTACTGGTTTGTTGGGTGCTTCGTTAGGTCCAATGTTAAACTACTACGCCGGTTTTGCAGGTGGTGCGAGTTTAATTATGCAAGCCTTTGGCACTACTGCATTAGTATTTTTTGGTTTATCGGGTTACGTTTTAACCACTAAGAAAGACTTCTCATTTATGGGTGGTTTTTTATTAGTGGGTTTGATTGTGGCTGTAGTGGCTTCAATTGCTAACATCTTTTTAGGTATTCCAGCACTGAGCTTAGCGGTAAGTGCTGCCATAGTATTCATTATGTCAGGCTTTATCTTGTATGATACTAGCCGCATTATTAACGGTGGCGAAACTAACTATATTCGCGCTACAGTTTCTATGTACTTGAATATCTATAACTTATTCACCTCTATCTTACACCTACTTGGTGCTTTTGGTGGAGATGATTAATTCACTTATGAATTGAGTTTTGATGCGCCTCAGCTTTGCTGGGGCGTTTTTTTATCAATCACTTTTATGATACATTGCCGCACTATGTCATCTTTTACGTTATTAGTTACATCAGCTCCTTTTTCACAACAAAACGCCTATAGCGCCTATCGTTTTGCTCATGCCGCTGTGCAATCAAAACATAAAGTTAACGGAATATTTTTTTATCAAAGCGGTACCATCAATGGGTCAAATTTACAGGTTACCCCTTCAGATGAGTTTGACTTGTTTAACGCTTGGCAAACACTGTCACAGCAGCATAACGTGCCTTTAATGGTCTGTGTCAGCGCAGCAACTAAAAGAGGCATCACGTCAGCAGAGGATGCCCAAGATTCTGATACCCCACATTTTAGTTTAAGTGCCCCTTTTGAATCTGTAGGCTTAGGAGACTTAGCCATTTTAATTAACAGCAGCGACCGGTTGATTCAATTTTGAGCCAGAGTACAAAGATAGCCATCATCAACAAATCAGCACCCTATGGCTCATCAAATGGCCAAGAGAGCTTAGATATGGCGTTAGCCATGAGTAACTTTGCTCAAGACGTGAGTTTATTTTTTATTGAAGACGGAGTGTTGCAGTTGTTAGATACGCAACAACCTGCGGTAATTAACGCTAAGGCATATCACAAAACCTTTAAAGCACTAGAGTTTTACGATATCGAAAACATTTACGTGTGCAAACAAAGCTTGGCACAACGCGGAATCGATAGCTCTCAATTGTGTATTGCTGCAACATTGATTGAAACTACCGAGTTATCTGGTCTTTTAGCTTCACAACAACAAGTGATGTGTTTTTAATGATCCTCCATAAAATAGCCTCAAGCCCTTTTAGTCATCGAGCATTGCATCAATGTCTACAAAGAATGCAAGCGACTGATGGTCTACTACTTACCCAAGACGCCGTTTATAGTTTGATGGATAGAGAGTTAGGTACAAAATTACTACAACTAAAATCAGTATTTGTACTGAAAGAAGATGCCGAAGCCCGCGGTATTGGAATAGAGCCTAGCAAAATTCAACTAATTAACTACGAACAGTTTGTTGAACTCAGTTTGAAATATGAAAAAGTAATAAGCTGGTAAAAACAATGGAATATCACTTCGAATTTTCTGGCAAAAACATTGCCACCGACAAAGCCGGATATTTGTTAAATGTGGAAGATTGGCAAACAGACATGGCCCCTACTCTGGCTCAAACAGAAAATATTCAGCTAACCGATAACCACTGGGAGGTCGTTAACTTTGTGCGCCAGTTTTACCTTGAGTTCAACACCAGCCCAGCGATGCGCGCCCTAGTCAAAGCCATGGCCAATGAATTTGGCCCAGAAAAAGGTAATAGTCGTTATTTGTTTAAGTTGTTTCCAAAAGGACCTGCTAAACAGGCGACAAAAATTGCAGGGTTGCCTAAGCCGGCTAAATGTTTGTAGGGTTTGGATTTGGGAATGATTTTATAGCAAAAACAGAAGGTTATGGATTAAATTGACTCTGACCCTGTTAATTTAATGAGCGAAAAGTCACGAAGGAAGTGGATTATTAGCGTTTTTTAGTAGTAGTTGCGCCACTATTAACATCAATCTTCTAAGACATTGCTAAATACATAGCGATATCAAAGGGTAGCTAACAAAATGATTGAGACGGATTTATCAGAAAAGCGCTTATTAAAACCGTTGGCAGTCAAGAATAATTCAATATGATTTTATATAAATACGTATCTTTTGAAGTTGCAAAGTTAATAATAGAAACTTCAACAATAGGCTTTTCTTGTTTAGAAGATCTTAATGATCCCTTTGAAGGAACTTCACTTCGTTTTGAAGATAATGAAGTTACATCTGGTAATGTTATATTTAGTGCCGTTAGAAACCGAATGAGTCAGAAATTTGGTTTACTTTCTCTTACCCGAACCCCTCTTAATTCAACTATGTGGTCGCATTATGGTGATGACCATCGAGGTGTAGTTATAGGTATCGATGTTAATATTGCGGAGTTAAACTGTACAAAGAAAAATTTGGTACCTGCAAACTATGGTGATGTTATTTATACAACAACTAAGCCTAATAATGCTTTACCTCAGATTACAGCTAAACGGTTAATGGAAATTGGTAATGAGGTTGAAGCTTTTACTGAGCAAGATTATGAACTTTTTAAAAGAACATTTTTGTACAAGTCTTTACCTTGGAACTACGAGGAAGAAGTTAGGGTTGTAAAAAATGTTAAACTTCCCCCTAGTACCTCCAGATATACAGAATGCAAATTTAATAATCAATCAGGTAAATGGAATAGTATCCAATATCAGGGACGGCCAATTTATTGTTTAAACATCCCTAAAGAGTCTATTAAAGAAATTTATCTTGGTTGCGCAACATATAATAATGTATCAAGGCTTGGTGTTTGCAAAGAACAGTATTTACAACTCAAAAGTGAGTGGAAAAACAGGGGGATTACAATATTTAATGTACGGCAAGTCCCTGGTAAATGGCAACTTGAGAGCTTTGTCCACAAAGACAGCTAACAAGAGACTATTTGATCGAACCTCCATTTTTGATTGTGATGACTGACTGTCATTATGAGTCGTCATTTTAAATGCCTACATTGCGTCAACAAAATAAACAAGACACCCATTTTTAAAAAAACAAATAAACAAGACACCCATTTTTAAAAAAGCAAAACTACTTTGAAGCTCGGAAGTATTTGATTAAGTTATTATCTTGGGTCTCTATGTAAGCTCTAATAAATGTTTCGAATCATTATCCTTCACGAGATTGATTTTAACTTACAATATAACTACACTTTAATTATGGACGATTTTAATTTTCAATGGGATATAGAGAAAGCTGCTTCTAATGCTAAGAAGCATGGTGTTAGTTTTGATGAAGCTAAGAGTGTGTTTTCTGATGTTTTGGCGCGGTTAATACCTGATCCTGACAGCTCACATGGAGAAGAGCGATTTATTATTTTAGGTCAAAGTACAGCTAGTCGCTTACTGATTGTTTGTCATTGTTATCGCGATGAAGGTGATATTATCCGCATAATTTCGGCACGTAAGGCAGATAAACGAGAGCGTAAAATCTATAAGGATTTCCATAATGCGTGAACACTATGACTTTACAGATTCGATAGAGAATCCCTATGTAAAGAAAACCAAAAAACAAATTACAATTCGATTAGATAAAGACGTAATTGGCTATTTTAAGAAGCTATCGGAAAAGAACGGTATTCCGTATCAAAATCTCATTAATCTATATTTGAAAGACTGCGCAGATTCGCAAAAAGAGCCAAGGATAGATTGGCAGTAAAGGATACTCAGGTAGCCGGAGGTCTCTAACCTCCAGCCACACAGCACCCTGAATGCGACTCCATACATGGCGTTTCACTCAGGAAAGTGAAGGGAAAATAAACAAGTCACCCATTGTAACTTTCACCTTGAATCTTGTGGCAGCGAAGCTGATAAAACTCTTTATCGGCAACGCCGATGCTTTTGATTTACCCTCGACTCAAGGCTCGCCAATTATTAGGTGAATTGAGTAGGGCAATTTGTAAGGATGCTATGTGAAAAATGCCATGCGGACGCCGCGCGGGATGACAGTATGCGAAGCATATGCCTTAAGCTTAAAACCTAAATTAAACTGCGGGATCAACCTCTATAAACCCCACTCTTTAATCCCAATACAAAAAAGGTGAGCCCGAAGCTCACCCTTTCCAATCCAAATAAAATCTAACCCTTTAGCCAATCTTCTCCAACCCACCCATATAAGGCTGCAACACTGTAGGCACAGACACCGAACCATCAGCTTGTTGATAGTTCTCTAAAATAGCCACCAAAGTACGACCCACGGCCAACCCAGAGCCATTTAGTGTATGCAATAACTCAGGTTTGCTGCCATGTTCACCGCGAAAACGAGCTTGCATTCTACGGGCTTGGAAATCCAACATATTAGAGCATGATGAAATTTCACGATAGGTGTTTTGCGCTGGCAACCATACTTCAAGGTCGTAGGTTTTACATGCGCCAAAGCCCATATCTCCAGTACATAACAACATTTTACGATAAGGTAACTCTAATAATTGCAGGACTTTTTCAGCATGCCCCGTCAATTCTTCTAAGGCGTCAAATGATGTTGAAGGTTCTACAATCTGCACCATTTCGACTTTTTCAAATTGATGTTGGCGAATTAATCCCCGGGTATCACGGCCATAAGAGCCGGCTTCACTACGAAAGCACGGAGTGAAAGCGGTCATTTTTATCGGCAATTCTTGTATTGCATAAATCTCATCGCGGGCAATATTGGCTAAAGGCACTTCTGAGGTGGGAATAAGTGACAACCCCTGCCCTTCTTCAGTAGCAGGTTGAGTATGAAACGCATCACCCATAAATTTTGGAAATTGCCCTGTTCCTGTCATGCTTTCGACATTAACTAACAATGGTACATTGGTTTCTTCATAACCGTGCTCTTGGGTGTGTAAATCCAACATAAACTGCGCAATCGCACGATTTAATCTAGCGACTTGACCGCGCATGACTACAAAACGTGAGCCAGCTAGTTTTACCCCTGCATCAAAATCGACACCTTTACTAAGGTTTTCACCCACATCTACGTGATCTTTAATTTCAAAATCAAATTCACGTGGTGTGCCCCAGCGGCTAATTTCAAGGTTTCCTGCTTCATCTTCGCCTTGTGGCACAGAGTCGTCGGGTAAATTTGGAATGGATTGCGATTGAGCATTTATTTCTTCTAACAGAGCAGTTAACTCGGCTTTTGCCGAATCTAATTCGTCACCAAGCTTACCCACTTCAGCCAATAGAGGTTGAATATCTTCACCTGACGCTTTGGCTTTACCAATTGATTTGGAACGTACATTACGTTCATTTTGCAATTCTTGGGTTTTGATTTGTAATGACTTGCGCTTTTCTTCTAGTTCAATAAAGGAATTTACGTCTAATTCAAACCCTCTTCTTTTGAGTTTTTCTGCAGTTTGTTGAATATCACCACGTAAATATTTTGGATCTAACATTTTGTTTTATCTAACCTTTAACTAATTGTGTGCCTAACCATGCTGCAAATAAACAGCACAATACATTTAATGTTACGTTAAGTGCAGCTTTGAACCACAAGCCTTGTTGAAACAGCATTAACGTGTCTACTGAGAATGTGGAAAATGTGGTGAGTGCACCAAGAAAACCAATTCCAATTGTTGTTCGCCATAAAGCCGCTTCTAATTGTCCATGTTCCAGTAATGAATACAAAAAACCCAGAAAAAATGAACCAACAATATTGACCAGAAGTGTACCAAAAGGAAAGCCTTTGCCAAACCATTGAAGCATCAGTTGCGAAAGAAAAAAGCGTAAACAGGCGCCTGTTGCTCCTCCAAGTGCGATAAAAATATACATAGTGGTAATTTGCATATTAATTATACCTTCGCTGGGTACTTCGAGAGTCAAGCTGGTTTAAAAATTTCAATTTTTCTTGTAGCTTTTTCTCAAGCCCTCTTGCGCTAGGTTGATAATATTGTGTATCGCGCAATGATTCAGGAAAATAATTTTCGCCCGCCGCATAGGCATGATCTTCATCATGGGCATATCGATACTCTTGTCCGTAGCCCATGTCTTTCATCAGACTAGTTGGCGCATTTCTTAGGTGCTCAGGTACGGCGCAATCTGGGGTGTCTTTGGCATGTTTTAACGCCGTTTTAAAGGCTGTGTATACCGCGTTACTTTTTGCAGTGCTGGCGCAATAAAGTGTAGCTTGGGCGATGGCCCTTTCTCCTTCTGCAGGACCCACTCGTTGAAAAATATCCCAAGCATTTAAACAAATCTGCATCGCTTTAGGATCGGCATTACCTATGTCTTCTGTGGCAATTGCTAATAATCGCCGAGCCACGTAGAGAGGATCGCATCCTGCGACTAACATCCTAGCGTACCAATACAACGCAGCATCAGGAGCTGACCCTCGGACTGATTTATGAAACGCTGAAATTAAATCGTAAAACTGATCACCATTTTTATCGTATTGCGCTACTTTTTCGCCAACTGCGAGCTTTACCATTGCGACGTTTATGGTTTTGTCTGTGGTATCTGAAGGTAAAAAGTCAGCGCTAAGTTCTAAATAGTTTAACAAACGCCTTGCATCACCCGCTGCCATATCAATTAGCATGGATTGGGCATCAGCTTCCAACACAATTTCAGACTGCCCGAGGCCTCGCTCTTTATCTGCTAAGGCTTGTGTTATTACTTCACTTAGATCAGTTTCACTTAAACTTTTTAATACGTAAACCCGCGCCCTTGATAATAAAGCGTTATTTAGTTCAAACGAGGGATTTTCAGTTGTCGCACCTACAAAGGTGACTGTGCCGTCTTCAATGTAAGGCAAAAATGCATCTTGCTGGCTTTTGTTAAAACGATGGACTTCATCAACAAACAAAATGGTACGTTTTTGGTGTTGGCTGGCATGATGTTTAGCGTTATCAATGGCGGCGCGAATGTCCTTTACACCACTACTGACGGCTGATAAACGTTCAATATGCGCCTGACAATGATTGGCTACCAATTCGGCTAAAGTCGTTTTACCTGTTCCTGGTGGCCCCCACAAAATCATAGAGTGGCAGTGCCCTCGCAACAGTGCCTCTCGCAAAGGTTTTCCAGGGCCGATAATATGTTGCTGTCCAAAATACTGTTCAATAACTTGTGGGCGCATTCGCGCTGCTAACGGAGCAAATTGCGCAACCGGTTCGGTATTATCTGTAAAATCAAATTCAGCGGTCATAATTATCGCTGATCATCCAGCTCATATCCTTGTGGCATTACAAACACAAAAGTCTCTGCGGCGAGGGGTTTATTTTGTTTTATCCCGCTAAAAGTTAGTAAACTCTTTTGTTGTTGCCCATCTTTACTTTCAAGCTTTACTAATAAATCACCATCAAATACCAAACGCAATGACTCAATACCACCATTTGGCGTTTTGGGAGTAATAATAAATTGTCCTTCGAGTTGGGCCACCTCAAAGTCTTGCCACTTACTGCTGTCAGGATTAGTCAATAAAATCAGCGGATTATCTTCTAGTGCTGTATTGGCTCCGTAAACCACTACCTGCTCTAAAAACGGGTCCACATTCCAGATATTGTCTCCGTCGGCCACCAAAACACTCTCGTTAGGCTCAAATAGCTCCCAATATAAACGGTCGGGTTGCTGCAATACTATTCGGCCACTCGCTTGCTGTAATAAGGTATTTTCAATATCAACGACAGTTTGCTCAAAATTAGCTTGATAGGTTGTCAGGGAGCTCAACTTAAGTTTAAGTTGCTGTTTTGCAGTTGTATCATTTGCCATTGCGGTCGTGCTGCTACACGCCACAACCAAAAAAAGAAATCGTGCAGTGAACTGAGTTAGCTTGTTCATTTAATAATACTTCTTGTAAGGTTAGTCTCTAGGGGGAGCAGCGGCTAACACTTCGCGGTTGCCATTGTGCCCAGGTGAAGTTACGACGCCGCTTTGTTCCATTTGTTCCACTAGTCTTGCCGCGCGATTGTAACCAATTCTGAATTTTCGCTGCACACCCGATACCGATGCGCGTCTGCTTTCGGTAACAAAGGCCACTGCCTCATCATAAAACACATCAAATTCTTGGTCTGAATCTTCTGGTTGTTCGCCTGGCAATAGGATTTCAGCACTCGAATCACCACTCAAAATCTCATCTATATATTGCGGTGCCCCGCGTTTTTTCCAATCTGCCACTACGGCATGCACTTCATGATCATCCACAAATGCGCCATGAATACGAGTAGGCACTCCTGTACCTGGCGGTAAATACAACATATCACCTGCGCCAAGTAATGCCTCAGCACCTTGTTGGTCAAGAATAGTGCGAGAATCGATTTTTGAGGAAACCTGAAATGCTATTCGAGTAGGAATGTTGGCTTTGATTAAACCTGTAATAACATCTACCGATGGCCTCTGCGTAGCAAGTATTAAATGAATGCCAGCTGCCCTCGCCTTTTGTGCAATACGGGCAATTAACTCTTCAACTTTTTTACCTACTATCATCATCATGTCGGCAAATTCGTCAACAACGACCACAATTGCCGGTAACTTCTCTAATAGCGGGGCTTCGGTTTCCATACTTTCTTCGGATTTCCAAAGTGGATCGCGTATTGGCTCACCATCTTCAATTGCTTTTAATATTTTGGCATTACAGCCTTTGAGGTTTCTGACCCCTAAAGCAGACATCAACTTATATCTGCGTTCCATCTCACCGACACACCAACGTAGCGCATTAGCCGCTTCTTTCATATCGGTCACGACTTCAGCTAATAGGTGTGGAATACCCTCGTACACCGATAACTCAAGCATTTTAGGGTCAATCATTATTAAGCGGACATCTTCAGGTGTGGACTTATAAAGTAAGCTTAGAATCATTACGTTCACGCCCACAGATTTACCAGAACCTGTGGTACCTGCCACTAACAAATGCGGCATTTTTGCTAGGTCTACAAATACAGGCTTACCTGATATATCTGCGCCTAACACCATAGTCAAGGCTGACTCAGAAGATTGGAACACATCGTCGGTTATAACTTCGCTTAAGCGCACCATATCGCGCTTTTTATTGGGTAGCTCTAAACCAATTACCGACTTACCGGGAATGACTTCTACGACACGAACCGAAATAGCTGACATCGAACGAGCTAAATCTTTAGATAAAGTCGTAATCTTGCTTACTTTGACGCCAGGCGCTAAGTCCATTTCAAAACGGGTGATAACTGGACCTGGATACACTCCGACCACTCTGGCTTCGATATTAAAATCAGCAAGTTTGGCTTCGAGTAAACGAGACACAATTTCCAACTCTTCAGGAGTGATAGGGTTTTTAATTTTGTCTGGTCTTTCAAGCAAGTCAAATGACGGCATAGGACCTTGTATTTGACCATCTTCGTTTTCGATTGGCTTCTCTATAGCACGTGCAGTTACTATGCCGCCAGAGCCTGCAGCGGGTTCAAATGTGGGTTCAGTTTTTTCCTTACTGCGAGATTTAGTGATTTTCTTCTTTAGTTCACTAACAGAAATAGGGCTTTTCTTAGTGGCTTCAGGCTCATCTAAAATACTTTGTGGAACAGTCGGCTCCGCTGAGTAATCTTCGTCATCCTGTTGCTCAAAACTATTCCTATCTAAGTCATTACCCCAATAATTATTATCTGGAGTTGCAATAGCTGATGGCTCTTGATCAGTTTTCTTGAAAGATAACAGTGGTAAAGAAGCGCCTTTGATTTTAGCTGGGCTGTGATAAATAAAGCGACTGAGGGCTATAGCCATCTCGCCAATTTTATCAACAATGGCGACCCAAGAAATTCCGCTTAGCAAGGTAAAGCCCGTGCAGAAAAAACACAGTAATAAAAGCGTTGTGCCCACCATACTAAAATAGGGTATCAGTGAAGAACTCAAGACGTCGCCAACCATTCCGCCCGACGTGTAGTTATAAATATCTTCTACATTTAAACTTAATAAACCAGTGGCACCTAACACCAATAAGATCACACCTATCAGCCTTAAACCAATGGTGAGGTAGTCAATTTCTAGTAGGGTTTTGGTTTGTTGAAATAAAAACCATCCCAAAAACGCGCAGCAAAATGGCAAGCTATATGCGAATAAACCTAATGTAAAAAACAAGATATCTGCAAACCAAGCGCCGATCGGCCCCACCCAGTTATGCACGTCACTTTGTAATCCAGCCTGACTCCAGCCGGGATCGGCTGGGTGAAAAGATGCCATGGCTAACAATAAAAAAAACGCAAAGACACAACTAATAATCATGCCTACTTCCATAATTCTTTGAATGCCTGTGAGTCGCGCCATATAAATCGTTGTCTTTTCTTAACTGTTTATTCAAGTAAGGGCATAAGATACCAGTGCAATCCTAAAAATCCTAGTTTGCTGGCTCCTACCGCTCGCAATTTAATCAATACCGAGCAATGAGTGTTATTTGAGGCTAATTTTAACTTGAGTCGACTCTTTTATTTCTTCCATCACCACATAAGTCCGCGACTCGCTGACTCCAGGCAATCGCAATAAAGTGTCACCCAATAACTTTCGATAACTAGACATGTCAGCAACACGAGCTTTGAGTAAAAAGTCAAAGTTGCCAGATACAAGATGACACTCCTGAATATCTTCATGCTTACGTACGGCAGCAGAAAATTCTTCGAATATATCAACCGAGGTTTTTGTCAAAGTAATTTCTACAAAAACTAACATAGCTGCCCCCAACAACGAAGGGTTGACGCGAGCATGATAACCGGCAATATAACCTTGGTTCTCCAATCTCTTAACTCTTTCTAGGCAAGGGCTAGCGCTCAAACCTATTTTATTCGCAAGGTCAGAATTAGTAATTTTCCCGTTTTTTTGCAACTCAATAAGAATATTTCTGTCAATTCGATCAAGATGTTTAGGGGTTTTAATTAACATAGAATCTACCGCAAATATGAGTTTTATCGAAATATTATACGTTTGAAAGCCTGAATACCCAACAACTTACTTCAATTATTCACATATACTTTTTTTCTTTTTGAATTGTCCCAACTAGTGGAGAGAGTGATGTTAATCGGTGTACCAAAAGAAATTAAAAATCATGAATATAGAGTAGGACTGACGCCTGCCGCAGTTAAAGAGTTTGTGCACCATTCACATCAAGTCTGGGTTGAAACTCAGGCTGGTCATTCGATTGGATTTACCGACGAACAGTATATTGCCGCTGGTGCAGAAATCATTTCTAGCCCAGAAGAAATCTTCGCTAAGGCAGAAATGATAGTAAAAGTAAAAGAGCCACAACCACAAGAATGTAGAATGTTGCGCCCAGGGCAAACGCTTTATACTTACCTTCACCTTGCTCCTGATCCAGTGCAAACCCAATTATTAGTAGAATCTGGCGCAACTTGTATTGCCTACGAAACTGTCACTGACAACCGTAACACCCTACCTTTATTGGCACCAATGAGTGAAGTTGCTGGAAGAATGGCGGTGCAAGCAGGTGCTCATTATTTGGAAAAAGCCCATGGCGGCAGTGGTACCTTATTAGGTGGTGTACCAGGTGTAGCGCCGGGTAAAGTGTTAGTTATTGGTGGTGGCGTTGTGGGTTTAAACGCAGCAAAAATGGCGATGGGTTTAGGTGCAGATGTCACTATTCTTGACCGTTCATTGAATCGTTTACGTGAATTGGATGATATTTTTGAAGGACGTTTAGCAACAGTATTCTCGACCGCCGAAGCCATAGAAGACTATTCTTCTAAAGCGGATTTAGTGGTCGGTGCGGTTTTAGTTCCAGGTGCAGCGGCGCCAAAACTTTTGAATAAACAACATATTAAAAATATGAAGCCAGGTTCAGTAATAGTCGATGTAGCCATTGACCAAGGTGGTTGTTTTGAAACATCTAAAGCTACCACCCACCAAGATCCTGTGTACATTATTGATGATGTGGTGCATTACTGTGTCGCTAACATGCCAGGTGGCGTAGCACGTACCTCAACGATGGCTTTGAACAATGCCACCCTACCCTTTGGTTTAGCATTGGCAAATAAAGGTCCTAAACAAGCAATGTTAGATGACGCTCACCTATTAAATGGTTTGAATGTGCATCAAGGTAAAGTGACCTATAAAGCAGTAGTTGATGCGTTAACCGACCTCGACCTCGAATATATGGATGCAGCGACTGCCCTTAAAACCTTATAAAAGCGAGCTGTTGATTTCAACAAGCGTTTGTAGAGGGTCGGCCGATTGTGTAATTGGTCGGCCAATTACTAAGTAATCTGAGCCCGCTTGTATTGCTTGTTTTGGCGTCATCACGCGCATTTGGTCACCTAATGCCGCACCTTGTGGACGTATACCAGGTGTCACTAGGGTAAAGTCTTTGGCAATATTTGATTTTAACATTGCCGCTTCTTGCGCCGAGCATACTACCCCATCTAATCCACATTCATGGGTTAATTTTGCTAGTTTTAATACATGCTCTTGAGGCGTTGAATTGATGCCTATTGCACTAAGTTGGGCTTGATCCATACTGGTCAGCACTGTTACTGCAATTAATAGAGGTTGTTTCTCGCCAAACCTTTGCAATCCTTCTTTAGCTAACGCCATCATTTTAGGGCCGCCTGAAGCATGTACGTTTACCATCCACACACCCAGATCAGCCGCTGCTTGGCAAGCCTTTGAAACAGTATTCGGAATATCATGAAATTTAAGGTCGAGGAAAACGTCAAAGTCTTTAGCAGTTAAATATTCTACAAAGCTTGGGCCGAAATGGGTAAACATCTCTTTGCCAACTTTTAAACGGCACTGCTGGGGCTCAATTTTATCAATAAAATTTTTGGCTTTTTTTAATTCATCAAAATCTAGCGCCACTACAATTTTTGGATCTGTTTTAATACCGGTCACACTACTCCCCATCTAAGCCTTTTATTGGTTTAACCACACCCCATTTTTTACAGGAAGGACATAACCAATGGATTTTGCTACCAGCAAAACCACAGCTATGACATTTATACTTAGGGCGCTGTTTTATTTGTTCTTCTACTAGCTCTTTGAGTAAAACTAAACTATTGGTCGATTGCTCGTGATCTTGTAAGTCATGCTCTTGCAGATCAATATATAAGCCCATCAACGTCTTAAAACCTTTCATGGTAGGGTGTTTTTTAAGTTGCTCTAGCAATACCTGGGCAGCGTTGGCCGTTTCACCGTCTTTCGCCATGAGTTTAACTTTGGCCAAGTATGCGGTTGCACATTGCTGCCAATATTCATCTAGCACTTTATTCAGCTTCACATGGTTATTTAAATGTTCAGCGCACTCTTCTATTAGTGGTACAGCCTCACTTAACCAACTCACGTCACGACTAGGAATTTCACTCAAATAATCAATAGCGTCATCATATTGCTGCTGCTCCATGGCAATCTCACCTAACATTAGCCATGGGCGAACCGACTTTTCATCAGCAAGGGCCGCTTTTTTAAGATTTTCTTGAGCTTCGTTTAAGTGGTTGTCTTTTATCTCAATACTGGCCTGTTCACAGTAAAAATGTGCGATACGGGTACACAATTCATCGCTGTCCCCACCCGCGCCCATCATTTGTTCAGCTAACTCAATCGCCCTTTTCCATTCCTTAGTGGTTTGATAGATATTGAATAATTGTTTTTGTGCGTTCAAAAAATGCTTTTGACTATTTAATAGTTGCAAAAAGGCGTTTTCAGCACGTTCTAAAAATCCGGCCAAAATATAGTCTCGGCCCAATTCATATAAAGCTGACTCTCGTTGTAGTGCAGAGATTTGTTCTTTGCTGACCAAGTTTTGATGGACTCTAATCGCGCGATCAAGCTCGCCCCGATGCCTGAAAAACTTACCCATAGCAATATGAGTTTCAACTGTATCACTGTCTAAATCAATCATTTTGATTAGCGTATCCACGGCCTTATCGGGTTCGTCAGACAGCAAAAAGTTTAGGCCTCTGTAATAATGTTTGGCCAGAATACTAGAATGTCGTTGTTGTGCTTGACGGGCACTATTACGCCCCATCACCCAGCCATAACCGGCGGCAACGGGTAATAATAAGAAGAGAAGCTCTAACATTATGTAACGTTAGCAGGCATTGAGAGTTTTTTATTTTTGCGTTCTAAACTGCCGATACGCCATTTTAGTCGCAAGATATAGCCCAAAATCAATAAAACGGTGAAAATAACACCTAACAAAAACGTCACGGCTAATAGCAAAGACATACGCATTTCAGTCTCGGCTAATATGTAGTTAATCGATACTAAGTGACTATTCTGAGAACCTATAAATCCAGCAACTACAAGCGTTAACAAAATAAAAAGTAATAACAATAAACCTTTAATTTTCATTTAAGCCCCTTGGGTTTGACTAATCTAAGATAACTATGATTGCTCGCTTGGTTTCTATTACTGCTTTGATTGCTCAATGTGGTCTACAAAATGAAGTGAAATAACCTTAAGTTAACTCTAACAAAAACGGCACCCTAATTGGAGTGCCGTTTTTAAAAATATTTCTAAAAGATCAACTAACTAGCGTTTCATTGACTCTTTCTCGTAATTCCTTACCAGGTTTAAAATGTGGAACGTACTTGCCATCAAGTTTCACAGTTTCACCGGTTTTAGGGTTACGACCGACACGTGGTGCGCGATAATGTAAAGAAAAACTACCAAAACCTCGAATCTCGATACGCTCACCTTTCTGTAAGGTTTGCGCCATCTGTTCTAGCATTTCTTTTATCGAAGACTCCACATCCTTTGAGGGAACCTGACGCATTTTATCGGCCAGTCTTTCTATAAGTTCTGACTTGGTCATTGGGTAAACTCTCCGTCAATCAAAAAAGCTGTTAATACCGATAATAAGCGCGATAAATAATTTGTCAAAACTATTCATGTTTCAATAATTAAATAGCGCGCTAATGTGAGGCGTCAATTAGTCGTTTTTAGCTGCTTTAAATGCGTCAGCAAAAGCGTTAGTGAAACCAACTTCTTCCTGCTGATTCACTTTATCAAGTGCGTCTTTCTCATCTGCGTGATCTTTTGCTTTTACAGACAAGTTAACGATACGATTCTTACGATCAACACCCATAAACTTAGCTTCAATCTCAGAATCAACACTGACTACTTCAGATGCGTCTTCAACACGGTCACGAGACAAATCGCCAACACGTACATATCCTTCAACTTCTTCAGCTAGCTTAACCGTCACACCTTTAGCATCAACAGCAGTAACAGTACCAGTTACGATAGTGCCTTTCTTAGTATCAGCGATGTATTGGTTGAATGGGTCTTCTTCAATTTGTTTAACGCCAAGAGAGATACGCTCACGCTCAGGGTCAACTTGAAGAACAACAGCAGAGATTTCGTCACCTTTCTTATAGTCACGAACCGCTTCTTCACCTGTTTTATTCCAAGAAATATCAGATAAGTGAACAAGACCATCTATGCCGCCATCAAGACCGATGAAGATACCGAAGTCTGTGATAGATTTAATCTTACCAGAAACTTTGTCACCTTTACTTTGTGCTTTAGCGAATTCTTCCCAAGGGTTAGGGATACATTGCTTAAGACCAAGAGAAATACGACGACGTTCTTCGTCAATTTCAAGCACCATCACTTCACAAACGTCACCTAAGTTAACAACTTTAGATGGGTGGATGTTTTTGTTAGTCCAATCCATTTCTGAAACGTGAACTAGACCTTCAACACCGTCTTCGATTTCAACGAAACAACCGTAGTCAGTTAGGTTAGTTACCGCACCGCTTAATTTAGCGCCTTCTGGGTAACGGTTTGCAATTTCTTGCCAAGGATCGTTGCCCATTTGCTTCATACCTAAAGAAACTCGAGATTTTTCTTTGTCGAATTTCAATACTTTAACGTTGATTTCGTCACCAACATTTACGATTTCACTTGGGTGCTTAACACGTTTCCAAGCCATATCTGTGATGTGTAGAAGACCATCTACGCCACCTAAGTCAACAAATGCACCGTAATCCGTAAGGTTCTTAACGATACCTTTAACTTCATGACCTTCTTCAAGGTTAGCAAGAAGTGTATCGCGCTCTGCACTGCTTTCTGCTTCGATAACAGCACGACGTGAAACAACAACGTTATTACGCTTAGCATCAAGTTTGATAACTTTAAATTCTAATTCTTTACCTTCAAGATGAGTTGTATCGCGAACAGGGCGTACATCTACTAATGAACCAGGTAAGAATGCGCGAACTGTGTTCACTTCAACCGTAAAGCCACCTTTGACCTTACCGTTAATCACACCAATGATCGTTTCTTTTTCAGTATAAGCTTTTTCTAATTCGACCCAAGCTTCATGACGTTTCGCTTTTTCGCGAGATAAGATGGTTTCACCGAACCCATCTTCAATGGCATCCAAAGCAACATCAATTACATCACCAACAGCAACATCTAGACCGCCTTCGGCGTTTCTAAATTGTTCTACTGGGATGGCGCTTTCAGACTTAAGGCCAGCATCTACAAGTACGATATCTTTATCAATTGATACGATAGTACCTTTAACGATAGAGCCAGGACGGGTTTCAATTACTTTTAAACTTTCTTCGAATAGATCAGCAAAATTTTCAATCATAGTATTTTAATAAGTTTCTTTTTTGACATCCACGTTACAATCCAGTGAGCGCGGGGTTGTTATTCATGACTAAATCATCCGTAATTTAGTAGGTTTTTACTCGTTAACTATTTACCGAAGCTTTTACTTCTGTTAGTTTCTCTTCAATAAATAATTCAATTTTTTCAATCACTTGGTCTACATTCAACTTAGTTGAATCTAGAACTAAAGCATCTTTTGCGGGCACTAAAGGGGCAACGGTTCGATTTGCATCTCGCTCATCACGGGCTTTTATGTCATCCAAAAGGCGCAGTATGCTAACATCATGACCGCTCTCTTTCAACTGCTTAAAACGTCTATCGGCGCGTTCTTCAGCACTCGCAGTTAAAAATATTTTAACTTGGGCTTCAGGAAATACCACAGTGCCCATATCTCGACCATCGGCTACCAATCCTGGAGCTTGTTTAAAGCCTCGTTGACGTCTCAGTAGGGCTTCTCGGATTGACGGCAGTGACGCAATTTTTGACGCAGTAGCGCCTACTTCTTCTGTGCGAATAGTGTCACTCACATCTTCGCCTTCTAAAATAACTCTTACACCATTGTCAGTCGTTTCAAAGTTTACATCGAGTCCTGACGCTAAAGGTAACAAACCTATCTCGTCATCTGCTGGAATTTGATGATGCAGTGAGGCAACAGCCAACACTCGGTAAATAGCTCCACTGTCTAAGAAGTGCCAACCAAGTTTTTTCGCCAGCAAAGTACTAGTCGTTCCTTTACCTGCTCCGCTTGGCCCATCTATAGTGATGACAGGTTCTGTGTACATGCGCTCTCCTGAGCTGAATAAAATCGGGCGCAATTATACGGATAGATGTTAGATAAGCAATGACACTATGGTTACAATTTTTTAAGCTGAAATGTGTGGGGATCAAAATCGATAAACAAAGAGGGGCATTTTCCCCTCTATAGAGACTCTACTGACAAATAGTTGCAAATCGCTCAAAATAGTCAGGGAAGGTTTTGGCTGTACAACCAGGATCATTAATAGTAATGGCCGTATCACTTAACGCCACCAATGAGAAACACATAGCGACACGATGATCATTATAAGTATCAATCTGTGCATGTACTAACTGCTTTGGAGGTGTAATTGTGATGTAGTCCTCACCTTCCTCCACAATTGCGCCTACCTTGCGAAGTTCACAGCTCATAGCAGCCAAGCGGTCGGTTTCTTTTACACGCCAGTTGTATATATTTCTAATTGCTGTAGTTCCTGATGCAAACAATGCGGTGGTTGCGATAGTCATAGCGGCATCTGGAATATGATTCATATCCATGTCTACGGCAGATAAAGGCGCACCAGTAACTTCGATATACTCGTCGTGCCAATCGATTTTCGCCCCCATTTTTTCCAAGACTTCGGCGAAACGAATGTCACCTTGAATGCTGCTTTTACCAATTCCAGTCACTTTGACTGTACCGCCTTTAATTGCCCCTGCAGCAAGAAAATATGAAGCCGAAGACGCATCCCCCTCCACCATAAAATGTCCAGGTGATTGATATTGTTGCTGACCTTGGATCACAAAACGTTGATAATTTTGATTATCCACCGCAATTCCAAACTGCGCCATAGTGTGTAAGGTAATGTCAATATACGGTGTCGACACTAACTCACCACTAATTTCAATAGTAGTATCTTGTTCGAATAAAGGAGCGCTCATCAACAAAGCGGTAAGGAATTGACTGGATACACTGCCGTCTACTGTGATATTACCTCCATACAGCGAATGACCTTTGATTAACAAAGGTGGAAACGCGTCATTCTTTAAATATTCGATGTCTGCCCCTGCTTGACGCAAAGAGTCAACTAGGGCACCGATTGGTCGCTCTTCCATGCGAGGTTCACCTGTGAGTTCGAACTCACCATTACTACAAGCTAGTGCGGCACATAGCGGACGCATTGCGGTGCCTGCATTACCTAAAAATAAAGTAACCGGCTCTGAGACATTAAACACTCCCCCGTTACCAGTTACCCAGCACTGTGTTTTACAATCAGATAAACGGTAACTTACCTTTAACTGAGTTAATGCGTTTAACATATGGTGAATATCTTCACTGTCTAACAAATTCGTTAAATGGGTTTCACCATTTGCTAGAGCCGCTAACAAAAGCGCTCGATTCGATAAGCTCTTCGACCCAGGTACATTCACTGTTCCAGATACTTCAGAAATGGGTGAAAGGTGTAACTGCTCCATTATTTGTTTCTCCTAGTAAATTCTTGCATATATTCAACCAACGTTTTTACTCCAGCAATAGGCATAGCGTTATAAATACTGGCTCGCATACCACCCACACTTCTATGACCTCTTAATGCAGTTAAACCTGCTTGCTCCGCTCCTTGCAAAAAGACAGCATCTAAATCTGGCGATGGTAAGTGAAAAGTAACATTCATTTTCGAACGAAAGTTTGGATGAACTTTATTAATATAAAAATCACTGTTATCGATACAACGATACAATAGTTCGGCTTTTTTAGCGTTTTCTAGCGCGATCGCAGATACCCCGCCTTGCTCCTTCAGCCACTTAAAAACTAATCCCGCCAAATACCAAGAGTAGGTAGGAGGCGTGTTGTACATAGAGTCATACTCAGCCATGGTTTTGTAGTGCATAAAGCTCGGCGTATGTGGCATAGCGAAGTCTAATAAGTCTTCCCTTACAATCACCACAGCTAAGCCAGAAGGACCTATATTTTTTTGCGCGCCCGCATAAATTATCCCAAATTTAGAGACGTCTATTGGTTGCGACAAAATATTCGATGACATATCCGCGACTAAGGGCACATCGCCGCTATCAGGGATGGTATTAATCTCAATACCATCGACTGTCTCATTCGAGCAATAGTGAAAATAAGCACTATTTGCGCTCATCATATTGGGAGAAATATTAGGAACTACGTGCAAACCATCACGGATTTCAAGATCCGCAACCACTTTAGTAGGCAAAAACTTTTCAGCTTCTTGAATGGCGCCTTTAGACCAAGATCCAGATAATAAAAAGTCTGCTCTCTGGCCCTTTTGTCGCAAATTCATGGGTACAGCAGCAAACTGACCGCGGCCACCGCCTTGGGAAAAAATGACTTTGTAATTGTCAGGTATGGCCATTAAGTCCCGCAAATCTTGTTCCGCGGTTTTAGCAAGGGCAATATATTCCTTGCTTCTGTGACTTATTTCCATAACCGAACGGCCCATCCCCTGCCAGTCAATAAGTTCAGCTTGGGCTTGACGCATTACAGGTTCTGGCAACATGGCCGGCCCTGCACAAAAGTTGTACGTTTTTGTCATTATTTTTACCAAAAAAAACGAGTGGCATCAGCCACTCGTTTATCGTTTCTAATTAAAGAGTATTAACACCTAAAACTTAGATATTTTCCATATTTTTCAATATAAAAAATAGCACTCTCTTATTCGTCTTCGTTTGATTCAGTGTCAGTATCTACAACTTCTGTCGGAGCAGCGTCGTTACTAGTGGCTTCTTCACCTTCTAACAATTCAGCTTCTAGCTCTTCAATTTCATCAATACGTTGTA
The DNA here is from genome assembly GCF_039964565.1 of Paraglaciecola sp. GTDB lineage: Bacteria > Pseudomonadota > Gammaproteobacteria > Enterobacterales > Alteromonadaceae > Paraglaciecola. Next base: position 100,334 of record NZ_JBDVXF010000012.1, on the reverse strand, counting down.
GTCCAACAACATGCTCGCCTGTGATGGTGCGAATTAAACGCACACCTTGGGTATTACGACCCACGGTAGAGACTTCCTCAACACGGGTTCTTACTAAGGTGCCTTGGTCACTGATAAGCATAATTTCATCGCTTTCATTAACCTGAACCGCGCCTACTACTTTGCCGTTTCGCTCAGAGACTTTGATAGAAACCACACCCTGAGTAGCACGACTCTTTGCAGGATAATCCGCAACAGGGGTACGCTTGCCAAAGCCATTTTCGGTCGCAGTTAAGATGGCTCCATCACCTTTAGGTACAATCAGTGAAATCACTTTTTGCCCTTCTTGCATACGAATACCACGAACACCGGTTGCGGTGCGGCCCATAGGACGTAATGCTAATAACTCTTCACCCGTTTCTGGATCAAGTTTCACATTGCCGGTTTCTGAATCTCGTTGTTTTTCGTTAAACCGCACGACTTTACCAGCGTCAGAGAACAACATAATGTCATCATCACCATGGGTAATGTCGACACCAATTAATTCATCACCTTCATTTAGGTTTACAGCAATAATACCGTTGGCTCTTGGACGAGAATACGAAGTTAGTGCTGTTTTCTTAACCGTACCGTTAGCCGTAGCCATCAACACAAACTTACCTTCTTCAAACTCTTGTATAGGTAATATAGCGGTTATACGCTCACCTTCTTCAAGAGGTAAAATATTCACAATAGGTCGACCACGAGCATTTCTGCTGGCGAGTGGTAATTGATACACTTTTAACCAATATAAACGTCCTCGTGTTGAGAAGCACAATATATGGTCATGGGTATTAGCCACGAGTAATTTCTCAATGAAATCTTCATCTTTCATTTTAGTGGCTGATTTACCACGGCCACCACGACGCTGCGATTCATAATCATTGAGTTTCTGGTACTTCACATAACCTTCGCGAGATAAGGTCACTACCACCTCTTCTCGCTCAATCAGGTCTTCAATATCAATATCATGGGAAGCAGCTGTAATTTCGGTACGTCTTTCATCACCAAATTCATCTCGCACTTTTTCAAGCTCTTCACGAATCACTTCCATTAAGCGCTCTGGGCTGCCTAATATGTGCAACAATTCAGCAATAATGTCTAGCAGCTCACGATACTCAGCTAATATCTTTTCGTGTTCAAGACCGGTTAACTTGTTCAAGCGCAAATCTAGAATCGCCTGCGCTTGTTGTTCGGTTAAATAATACAAGCCATCACGAATACCATACTGCGGCTCTAACCAATCCGGTCTTGCGGCATCATCACCAGCGCGTTCTAGCATTTCGGCTACGTCACCTAAAGACCAACCTTGAGCCGTCAACGATACTTTTGCATCAGCTGGGCTTTTTGAAGCTTTAATTAGGGCAATGATAGGATCGATATTAACCAATGCTATCGCTAAACCTTCTAATATATGCGCGCGTTCCCGTGCCTTTTTCAGCTCAAACACTGTGCGTCGGGTTACTACCTCTCTACGGTGTAAAACGAAGGCCTTTAAGATATCCATCAAATTAAATATCTTCGGCTGAGTTTTATCCAAGGCCACCATATTGATACCAAATACAGTTTGCATTTGGGTCTGAGAATATAATTGGTTTAACAGTACTTCGGCCGATTCGTTACGTTTAACTTCTACGACTATACGCATTCCGTCTTTATCAGATTCATCACGTAAAGCTGAAATACCTTCAATTTTCTTCTCTTTTACCAACTCAGCAATTTTTTCAATCAGACGCGCTTTGTTGACTTGGTAAGGAATTTCGTTAACCACAATGGTTTCTTTGCCGCTGTCTTCAGTTTCGATTTCAGCGCGAGCACGCATGTATATTTTTCCGCGGCCAGTGCGATAGGCTTCTTCGATTCCTTTTCTACCACTTATAAATGCAGCAGTAGGAAAATCAGGTCCTGGAATGTATTCAATTAATTCTTCAATTGTTAATTCAGGATTGTCTATAAGGGCAATACATCCATTCACCACTTCCGTTAAGTTATGTGGCGGGATATTGGTTGCCATACCTACGGCTATGCCTGATGAGCCATTTACCAGTAAATTAGGAACTCTAGTAGGCAAAACGCTAGGGATAAATTCCGATTCATCGTAATTAGGTACAAAATCAACCGTTTCTTTTTCTAAATCTGCCAATAGTTCATGAGCAATTTTTGCCATACGAATTTCCGTATAACGCATTGCAGCGGCGGAGTCACCGTCTACTGAACCAAAGTTCCCTTGACCATCAACTAACATATACCTTAAAGAGAAAGGCTGAGCCATACGTACAATGGTATCGTAAACAGCGGAATCACCATGGGGGTGATATTTACCAATCACGTCACCCACTACACGGGCTGATTTTTTATAAGGTTTATTAAAATCGTTCTTTAATTCGTTCATGGCAAATAAAACGCGGCGATGAACCGGCTTTAAGCCATCTCGTACATCAGGCAGCGCCCTGCCAACAATTACACTCATCGCATAGTCGAGATAAGAGTTTTTAAGTTCTTCTTCTATATTAATTGGAAGAATTTCATGGGCGTGATCAGTCATATACAGCCTTAGTCCCTAGTCGTTATTATTAGAATGTTAATTAAGCAAAATTCGTTTGTGCAATTTTAAGCTAGGACTTAAAATTAGGTTTACGTTTTCACCCGAATTTATCTTTCTTTTGAACCGCTCGATTCTACCACCTACAAATTAAAATGAATAGCCGCAAGTCGCTCATAATAGTGCGCAATCAGTTAGGATATACCCATATCTGCGATTTAATTTGATCAGATAGTAGATTAAGATAGCCTTGATATAGGTAAGAACGTTAATCGGACTCAATAATAAATATGCAAAACGCCCAAAATGTCGACCATAACGAAATCCAAAAGTTTTCAGAATTAGCTTCTAGGTGGTGGGATCTAGCAGGTGAATTCAAACCTTTACATCAGATCAATCCGCTAAGAACCGATTACATTCAGCAGCACTGTGGTGGCTTAAAAGATAAACAAGTTTTAGATGTGGGTTGTGGTGGAGGCATTTTAGCTGAAAGCATGGCTCGTCATGGGGCAAACGTAACGGGTATTGATATGGGAGAAGCCCCTCTCGAAATAGCGCGACTTCACGGATTAGAGTCGGGTTTGAGTGTTGACTACCAACAGACAACCGCCGAAGAGTTTTCGAGTAAACATCCCGCTCAATATGATGTAGTAACTTGTATGGAAATGCTGGAACACGTGCCTGACCCTAGCTCGGTAGTTAACGCTTGCTGCCGGTTAGTTAAGCCTGGTGGCCATGTGTTTTTTTCTACCTTAAATAGAAATATCAAATCTTACCTGATGGCCATAGTTGGAGCTGAGTACATGTTGGGATTGGTTCCCAAAGGCACCCACCAACATGATAAATTTATTAAACCCTCTGAGTTAATTTCTTGGATAGATGATACGCCATTATTAGTGAAAAGAATGACAGGGCTACATATGAATCCCATAAGCCAAGAATATTATCTTTCAAATAAGAATGTTGACGTTAACTACATTATCCATTGTCGAAATAGTGACTCTTAGATGTTAAAAAAGCCAAATGCCATGCTGTTTGACCTAGACGGCACGTTGCTCGATACAGCCAAAGACTTAGGAAACGCACTTAACCAAATCCTAACCTCATTGGGGCGTGCAACAGTGGACCATCAAACCTATCGAAACATTGCCTCCGATGGTGCCAAAGGAATGCTTGAATTGGGTTTTGGGGATGATTTAAAACACTTTGAATTTGATATATTACGACAGCAATTTTTAGATTATTACGAAAATAACATCTGTATCGATACCGATTATTTTGAAGGCGTTGAACAGCTACTATTAGCCCTCAATAAAAAACACATTCCCTGGGGAATAGTCACAAATAAACCCGCATTTTTAACCACGCAACTAATTACCTCATTTCCATTATTGCAGAACTGTGCTGTGGTTATTAGTGGCGATACGCTAAGCGAAAGAAAGCCCCATCCTTTACCTTTACTCTATGCTGAACAAAAACTTGCCCTCGACTCTCCCAACACTTGGTATATCGGTGATGCGCAACGAGACATTCAATCAGCCAATGCAGCGAATATGATCAGTGTCATTGCCGAGTATGGATACATCTCTGATTTAAACGTTACTGACGAATGGGATGCAGACCTTAGTATTCATACTGCAACAGATTTGTTGACTTATTTTTAAACAGGCACATAAAAACGAATTTAACATAAAACACGACATCTAGTGCTTATTGTTCACTTTCACCCCTATATATCGATAAATAATAAGCATCAGTTTTTTACATTAAAAAAATTTATAAAAAAAAATATCCCAAATATTGTCTTGCAATTCCAATAAACGAAACTCAAAAGGCGCTTTTAGGTGAGTCACTACTAACCTTTTTTTTACTGCACCAAAATCGAACATAAAACCACCATATGTTGGGTTGCATTGAATTAAAAACCTCATTATCTTGTGTTCTGTTGAATACGAAAACACTACTATAACAACCACTTTAAAAAAGCAAACAAGGTGTTCGTATTTGCAAATAAAACCAAAGGGCTTAGGGGTAAGCAACTCCACGTATTTTCACGCTAAATACAAGTCATCTATACGACTCGATATAATAAATAACGGCTAAAACATGAATAACAATTTATACGTCACCAAACGCACCGGCGAACGTGAGATTATTGATCTGGACAAAATCCACAAAGTAATTGAATGGGCAGCTAAAGGATTAGACAACGTTTCTGTTTCACAGGTAGAAATAAAAGCTCACATACAATTTTACGATGGTATTAAAACTGCGGATATTCACGAAACGTTAATTCGCTCGGCAGCGGATCTTATTTCAACCGATTGTCCAGATTATCAATATTTAGCCGCGCGATTAGCCATATTCCACTTACGCAAAAAAGCCTATGGTCGATTCGAACCGCCAGCCCTGAAGGACCATGTTAAAAACATGGTCGACAAAGGCAAATACGACCAACATTTATTACAAGATTATAGTGCTGCCGAGTTTGATGAAATGAACGAATACCTCGATCATTGGCGCGATATGAATTTCAGTTATGCGGCAGTTAAACAGCTCGAAGGTAAATACCTTGTTCAAAACCGCGTATCTGGAGAAATTTACGAAAGTGCACAGTTTTTATACATATTAGTCGCCGCATGTTTGTTTGCTAATTATGAAAAAGACATCCGCATGGATTACATCAAACGTTTTTACGATGCGACCTCAAAATTCAAAATTTCATTGCCTACACCTATTATGGCGGGCGTTAGAACCCCTACCCGTCAATTTAGCTCGTGTGTTTTAATTGAAGCCGGTGATAGCTTAGATTCAATCAATGCCACATCCAGTGCGATTGTTAAATATGTTAGCCAACGTGCCGGAATTGGTGTCAATGCAGGGCGCATCCGAGCAGTAGGTAGCCCTATTCGTGGTGGTGAAGCCTTCCATACAGGTTGTATCCCCTTTTATAAACACTTCCAAACAGCCGTTAAAAGCTGTTCACAAGGTGGTGTGCGAGGTGGAGCGGCAACATTATTTTATCCGCTATGGCACTTAGAGGTTGAATCATTATTGGTATTGAAAAATAACCGTGGTGTTGAGGAAAACCGAGTTCGCCATTTAGATTACGGTGTGCAGTTTAATAAATTGATGTATACCCGATTAATTAAAGACCAGCACATTACTTTATTCAGTCCTTCAGACACGCCAGGTCTCTACGATGCCTTTTTTGCCGACCAAGATGAATTTGAACGATTGTATGTACAGTACGAACAAGACGAAAGTATTCGTAAAAAACAAATCAAAGCCATTGAACTATTTAGTTTGTTTATGCAAGAGCGCGCCAGCACTGGACGTATCTACTTGCAAAATGTCGATCATTGCAACACTCACAGCCCATTTAATCCTAAATTGGCACCGGTTCGCCAAAGTAACTTATGCTTAGAAATTGCCTTGCCGACTAAACCTTTGGAGCATGTAAATGACGAGAATGGTGAGATAGCCTTATGTACGTTATCTGCATTTAACTTAGGGGCGATTGAAAGTGTTGACGAATTTGCTGAACTATCTGATTTAGCAGTACGGGCACTAGATAACTTATTAGACTACCAAGATTACCCAGTACCAGCAGCGTTAAATGCCACTATGGGCCGTCGTACATTAGGGATAGGCGTCATTAATTTCGCTTATTACTTAGCCAAAAATGGTGTGAAATATTCTGATGGAAGTGCCAACGGTTTAGTACATAAAACCTTTGAAGCTATGCAATACCATTTAATGAAGGCTTCTTGTAACTTAGCCAAAGAAAAAGGCGCTTGCCCCAAGTTCGACGAAACTACCTATTTCCAAGGTTTAATGCCTACTGATACCTATAAAAAGGATCTTGACAAAATTTGTGATGAGCCATTGCACTGTGATTGGGATTCACTTAGAGCTGATATCAAGCAGTATGGATTACGAAACAGCACATTGTCGGCCTTAATGCCCTCAGAGACTTCTTCACAAATATCCAATGCCACTAATGGAATTGAACCTCCACGTGGACACATTAGTGTTAAGTCCAGTAAAGATGGGGTGTTAAAACAAGTAGTACCTGAATACGAGCGACTAAAAGATAAATATGAGTTGTTATGGGACTTACCTTCGAACGATGGTTATTTGCAGCTTACAGGTATCATGCAAAAGTTTGTTGACCAAACCATCTCTGCCAATACAAGTTACGACCCGAATAAATATGAAGGTGGCAAAGTGCCAATGAAGTTACTGCTTCAAGACTTGCTCACCAGTTACAAACTTGGGGTGAAAACCTTGTATTACCATAACACTCGTGACGGTGCCGATGATGCGACTCAACAAGAACTGACGAGCCAGAAGTTTGTGCCCAAGGAAGTGGTAATTGAAGAAGATGATGATTGCGCAGGCGGCGCATGTAAAATATAACGTTAGAAGGCTGCTAAGGCAGCTTTTTTAAAGCGGTTTGAACTTTTAATGGCAACAATAATTAATGAAATATACGACTTTTAATCAAGTAAATAATAATCCTCTGACCGAACCGATGTTTTTTGGTAATCCTGTCAATGTGGCACGTTATGACCAACAAAAGCACCAAATATTTGAAAAGTTGATTGAAAAACAAATTAGCTTTTTTTGGCGTCCAGAAGAAGTTGATGTCAGCAAAGACAGAGTTGACTTTCAAAAACTAAGTGACTCAGAAAAACACGTTTTTATTTCTAATTTGAAATATCAAACCCTGCTCGATTCAATTCAGGGTAGAAGTCCGAATATTGCGTTTTTGCCGATTATCTCTATTCCAGAATTAGAAACATGGGTAGAAACCTGGTCATTTTTTGAAACCATTCACTCTCGCTCCTACACTCACATATTGCGAAACCTATTTGGTGATCCCAGTAGTATTTTTAATGACATAGTCGAAAATGAAGAAATCAAAAAGCGCGCGGCTGATATTTCTCAATATTATGATGACCTCATTTTCGCTACTCAGCTATGGCAAACATTAGGTGAAGGCACACACCTTGTAAACGGCGTGAACCATACTATTACCATGCGTGAGCTTAAGAAAAAGCTCTATCTATGCATGAACTCAGTTAATGCCTTAGAAGCCATTAGGTTTTACGTTTCTTTTGCTTGTACCTTTGCCTTTGCAGAGCGCGAGTTAATGGAGGGTAATTCAAAGATAATTCGCTTAATTGCTCGAGACGAAAACTTACATCTAACTTCAACTCAACATATATTGAATTTATGGGCAAAAGGTAAAGACGATCCAGAAATGGCTGAGATTGCTGAAGAGTGTAAAGAGCAAGCTACTCAGATATTTCTCAATGCAGTAGAACAAGAAAAACAATGGGCTGAATTTTTATTTCAACACGGTTCAATGATTGGTCTAAATAAAGAAATTTTATGTCAATACGTAGAGTTTATTGCTAATCATCGCATGTCAGCCATAGGTCTGGGGCAGCCTTTTGATGTAAAAAGTAACCCTCTTCCATGGATGAATAATTACCTCAGTTCTGACAACGTTCAAGTTGCACCTCAAGAGTCTGAAATTAGCTCTTATTTAGTGGGTCAAATTGATTCTGAAGTGAATGCCGATGATTTTGGTGACTTTGATTTATAACCCTAGAAAACACAGATTCTAGGTTAAAACAGATGAGTAAAAACAACGACAGTTTTATGGTGACTATAAAAGATCATAAAACTGTCGAACATTCTGCCCCCAAAACGCTACTTGAAACCATCGAACTTCATCAAATTGAAATTCAGTATCATTGCCGCGAAGGGTTTTGTGGCGCCTGTAGAAGTAAGCTAATTAAAGGAGAAGTAGAATATACCACTGATCCGTTAGCGTATATTGATGACGAAGAAATACTTCCTTGTTGCTGTATTCCCACCACTAATATCGAAATTGAATTAGCCAAATAGTCCAGCTTAGACCCACTATTCACTATTCACTATTCACTATTTTACAACACTAAAAACTCGCACCAAGGATAAAGAACCACGCTGAACCACTCTTAATTAGTATGTCCTGCATAATAGCAGTGTTCTAATTTTCAACATTCGCTTTATCAGCAATTTTTTGTGCCAACATACTTAATTCAGCAGCTTTAAATACGTGTTCTTGGGTCATAGCGGTTTCTGTGCGGTTGATTACATCGAGTATAAGTTGCCCAAAAAAGGGAAAACCACTTTTGCCTAAGCAGTCTATTTCTTGTTCGCCTTCACTGTTGGTCAAAAACACTTTTGAAGCTGGTGCTTGGCGAGCGACATCATTATATTTTCGACACTCGATATTTCCTTGCGTCCCTAAAATAAAGGTACGCCCGTCTCCCCAGGTAGCCTGACCATCAGGTGTAAACCAATCAACCCGTGCATAAAATGACGCACCATTTTCAGCGGTCATCGACATTTCACCAAAATCTTCTAATCCGCTTTTGTCTGGGTTATTAAGATTACTCACACGAGCAAAATTAATGGCTGCATCAAACACACCGGCATAGGTCAAAAATTGCTCTACTTGATGTGAACCAATGTCAGTTAAAATTCCACCATAGGCCGTCTTATCGAAAAACCAATCTGGCCGAGTATTTTTAGATAATCGATGCGGCGCTAGGGTAATAACTTGTAAAACTCGACCAATCGCGCCAGCTTTAATCAATTCCCCGGCATGCCAAGCCGCTTCATTGTGCAAACGTTCGGCGTAATAAACCGCGTATTTTTGGCCAGTTTCTGCTACCACAGATTTAACTTCAGCTAACTGCTGCAAAGTGGTGAATGGTGACTTATCAGTAAAAAAGCCTTTGCCTGAGCGCATTACTTTAATGCCCCACTCAGCCCTTTTGTTGGGAATAGCCGCGCAGGCTACCAATTGGGTTTGTTTGTCTTCAAGGATTTGCTCAAATGAGTCTGCCACTTTTACTTGCGGGAACTTGGCACAAAACTCAGCTAATCGTTTAGCGTCAGAATCGAATACGTATTTTAGTGTGGCACCAGCTTGCACTAAACCATTAGTTTGCGCGTAGATGTGTCCGTGATCTAAAAATGCCACTGAGAAATAAAACTGATTGTCTGCAATAACCTTGGCGACTTTTCCTTCAGGACTATAGTTGGCACCGTCTTTAATATTGGTTTTGGGTTCTTGAATCGCCATGATTTATCCTAGTTTTACATAAGTCGAATAAACAACACTACACAACACAGTGACAATACAAAGCAACATCGCAATATTACTCAAATACCGTGTGACACCTTCAGGTCTAGCTGCACCTAAATAGTCTTTATTGTTATTTAATAATGCCCAACCTATATACGCTATAGGTAATAAAAAGCCACAAATAGCTGATGTAGGTAACACAACGTATGCCCCCATGGTTGACCATACAAACACTCCCAAAATTGCAGGCGTGGGGGCTAATAGTGCCAACTTATATTTCAAGCTACCTTCTTGCCATCCAAACATAGCCGCCGCTGCTGAACCACAACACAACATATGCATTACCAATGACCCCACAGCCATACCCAATATACCAAAGGCAAAAATTAATCGGCTAGTGACTTCGTCAAGCCCAGCAGACATAAACATTTTTCCTGCTTGCGTGGGACTTAGCTTACCCTGTATATCCAGATCAGCCCCAAAAAATGCGCCCGCAGCAGCAATACTAATCAAACTAGTGATCAATATATAAGGAACAACTAACCCCATACCTATATCGTAACGTGATAACTCGACATGCTGCGGAGTCCACTTTTTATGAAGTAAAGTAAAACCGTAAATAAAGGTCATATTAATGCCAACCGCACTTCCTAATGCGGCCATCATCATAGTTACACCCTCAGCGGTGTGTGGCAGTGAGCTGGGAATATAACCTGCCAATACCGCCCCCCAATCTACTTTTCCATTTAATGAGGCACTGATCACAACCCATGCGAACGCGATAACAATCAGGGCACTGAGCACCTTAATACCCGTCTCAAATATTTTTACGGCATTGTGCTTATTGCTGACTCCAGAATCATTTTCATCTACTTGTTCACCATATTTCCAAGCGGTAAATGCACATCCAGCCCAAACAACAATCGCCAGTAGTAACAAGTACAGATCTCTTCCTAATTCGTTACTTTCTTCAATATCAAAGCCACTAGAGACTAAAATAATTTCTTCTAACATGCCCGCACTCAGCGGATAATGCGCGAATCCCCAAATAATACTTGAAGCAAACGCCGCAATGGCCCACGCCCACGCGAGTCCGGGATTAATGTGCTTTTTCATGGACTCAAAGGGTGACGTTTGACTATGCAAGGTTTGGTAGGATAAAGCGAAAAGCATAATACAACCAATGAGCATCGCTATTGGTTGTACCCACAGAAACTCATACCCAAAAACAGCACCTATCGTTAAAGAAGTAACAGCACTGCCACCTCCCAAGGTCATTGCGCCTTGCAACCATCCTGGGCCGCTAAGAGCGAGGTATTTAGGTACTCTGGCAAACCAAGGCTTTTGAGCTATTGCTCGCAGAGATAAGACTTCCTCTTTCATTGCTTCATTTTGACTCATCGGTAAGAAGCCTCCATATCAATATTCGCCTTAATGTCAGATTTTTTTCTCAAAACTGAACTATGCAGTTTTTTATCTAGCTCGGTTTGATACCCCTTCGCGTTAAGAGGAAACGTTATACGTTTCTCACTCCATGCAGACCACAAAATCGCGTTAGCAATCGACAATGAATCGATCCCCTGCTTAGCGGGTGCAATTAGATTTTGAGAATTTAAAATCGCTTGAGCAAAGTTATTGATCACAACAGCATGCTGATTAACTGTCTCTTCAGGTGTTATGTCTATTACCTCGCGACTAGGTTGACCAAACATATCCATTGTTTGCTTATTATAACGAGATGTTGAAGGCGAATTTTCGGTCAAAAGAAGGCGCTTACCATCAAAGCTCAACATGCCTTTATCGCCCACTATGTCTAGCTGATTAACACCAGGAGCCTCACCTGTCGAGCCAACAAACACTCCTGTTGCGCCGTTGGCATACTCAAAAAAGGCCGTTGCTTCATCTTCCACTTCAATATTGTGATATTTACCAAAACCACAAAAGCCCTGTACCGATATAGGCATGCCTGTTAACCATTGAAAAATATCGATGTTGTGAATACATTGATTGAGTAACAATCCACCGCCTTCACCATGCCAAGTAGCTCGCCAATCAGACACTTGAAAATAGACTTCAGGTCGAAACCAGTTTGTCATAGTCCAATGAGTTCGTTGCAACTCACCTAACGTACCCGAGTCTATAATGCTTTTCATTTTAACAAACACAGGGGCAACTCTTTGATTCAGCATTAATGCAAAAACACAGTTATTACCCGCCGCTGCTAACAATTCTTGCCCTTGTGCAACAGACAAACCTAAAGGTTTCTCCATCAAAACGTGTAAACCTTTACCGAGTGCGTAAAGACCCATTTCTAAGTGACTCATAGTGGGTGTGGCGATTAACACAGCGTCGCATAGCCCAGAATCTATCAATTCACGATAATCAGTAAAATGCGGTACATTCATCGCTTGAGCCAATTGACTCTCACTTCTTGATGCCAATGCGGTAACAACACAGTGCTCAACCGCCCCACTTTGAATATGTTGGATATGTTGTTGCCCAATATTCCCCAATCCAATCACACCTAATCGTAAATCACTCATAAATTATCGCTTCTATTGGTAATTTTATTAATTTCACTCGCCACTCAATTCATCCGCAAACATCTGACAGTAATCAAGATGATATAGGAGTTGTTATAGTAATGTAAAATTCAAATTGACACCGGTATCAAACATAATCAAAACATGTGATATTTTGAACCCAAACTTATCATTTGAATAAATATAACGCCTCTTACTATGCAGGAGGCAAGACTATGTAGGGGCAAGCTTGACGTAACCCCATAATCACACAAAGTTCCCACTGCAAATATCCTAATCAGTGCGTAAAGTCTTTTTCTGTAAAGGGCATTTGCCTGCTATTTGTTTGTTTGCGTAACTTTTCAAACACATTTCGAGACACAGAAGAAGCAGTATTCCCCCAGTTATTGCGAATATACGTACTCAGGTCGGCAAGTTCTTGATCGGTAAGGTTTGCAGAAAACCCTGGCATAACCATACTTAAGTTATATTGCGAATCGTTAACCTTTATGGGTCCCATTAGTCCCTTCAACAGTACTTTTGCCAGACGTTGTTCAGGCCCAGTTACCCATTCGCTGCTTTGTAATGGGGGCCCCATATTGTCGATGCCTTTACCATCTTTACCATGACAGCCGAAACACGCGGCCTTACCATCGTAATAATCCTTACCACGGTTGTAACTATCCTGAATATAATTTTCTAGATTTAGCACGTTACTGTTGGCAATATCTTCTTTACCCACACGATTAAACATCTCGATAAAATCATTATTGTCAAAATCAGTCAGGTGCGCTTTAAACTCTTGCTCCCTGCCAGCCAAGCCGCTAATCGCCGCCTCTTTTATCCAAGGCTTATCGCCGTAGAGCATTAACACTTGTTTTAATGCTAGTAACGATTTTTCACCTTGAATCTCTCCTGCGACAAGTGCAACTTGCACCGCTAATTCATATGCAATAGGACCCAGCTTCAACAAATACTCGCCAATCACACTATGGTCTGAATCAGGTAAACGAGCACTCAACTCTATGCCTGAAACTTGAACTTTAGGATGTATATCAGACAAAGCCGTAATTATTACGTCCAAATCTAGCGCCCCTAGCCCCTCCAAAGTCCATAACGCGTTAATCCTAGCTTTATGATCTTCACTATTAGTCAATATTTGACGCACAGCTGGTACCACGGAAAGATCCCCCTGCTGTACTATCAATTGACGAGCCATATCTCGCCACCAACCATTAGTATGGTTTAGATGCTCTACCCATTGCGCTGGGGTTTGCTTGGACATTTTAGGCTGTTTACCCAAGGCGTTTTGTTGCCAGCGTAAGCGATAAATCCGCCCCATCGAACGATTATTCTTATCTAAACCTCGCGCTTCAGATTGTTTTCGCAGATAGGTTGTTAAAAACTCCTTATGTTGAATAACCCCATGGTACATATCCACTATATACAATGATCCATCTGGTGCAGTATTCAAATTAACTGGTCTAAATCGCTCGTCTGTAGAGGCCAATAATTCCGATTCGGGATACAACTCACTACCCGTGAGTACTCCTTGAGTTTCCACCACTCGGCGAGCTGAAATTAAATTAGCCGCGGGCTCAGGTGTAAAAGACACACCGTAAAAATCTTGCGGAAACTGATCACCTCGATACAACTGATTTCCACTGGCCGCTGTAAAATTAGCCAACTTACCTTTGTTTGGACCATCTTTTATCAAAGTACTTGGTAAATACCCTCGATTTACGCCCGGATTGATTCGAATCGGATAAACCCGCGTAGACCCAATATTGTTAGCTTTGACTGGTTTTTGTAACCCTGGGTTTTTCATCAGAGACCCTGGACGCAGATATTCCCCTTGAGCCGGTGAACTATTGCCATTATGGTATAAACGTCCATAGTCATCGGAGCTAATTCCCCACTGTCCTCGATAGTCTGTTTCTGCCACCACCATTTTCCAATATTTATTACGATATATTTCTTTGGCGTTGTTAGGTACGTCTGCTAGCAAGCTCATTACACGGTATTTTTGATTACTTTTAGTGTTGTAATACCAGTTATCAAGCGCATATAACATACCGTTTGGCTTGTGTTCAACATTACCGCCTTCAGCGTAAGTAGGGTCCACAACCTCTCTTATTCCTAAGTTATTGCCTTCCAACACTTCAGCAAAATAGAGTTGTTGATGATCTGCATATAAAATACCGCCTTTAACTATAGCGACTGTTCTTGGCAGTACTACGTCATCTAGAAATACTGTCCGTTTATCTATTTCCCCATCCCCATTACTATCCTCTAAAATAGCAATACTACCTTCAGGTAATTCTTCATTATTACCATCAAGATCCGGCATAAAAGTTAACATTTCAGCAACCCATATACGTCCGTCAGGATCAAATGCAATATCAATAGGACTTGCTACCAATGGCTCTGCCGCCACATTTTCTAGAACGAACCCTGATTGGATTTGCATTGATGAAATGGCTTGTTCAACACTCAATATCGGCGCCGGTGGGATATCTTCAGCCGCTATGGGGGCTGTCATATCATGCCCTTCTCGATCGCCTTTGTTTTTTGACTTTACTGGCTGCTGCGATGCGAATGCTATCGAGCTAGAAAAAATCAAACAAAGTGAACTTAGCGAACAAAGAGTCCAGCGGGAAATATTCTTCATAATCAGTCCAATTCTTTTATAGTTAAATTTCTAAAGCGCACTACATTGTCTGTTTTCCCAGTAGATTTTAGCGCTTTGCTTCCATGATGTTGCAAGCCAATCAATCCTTTAGCATCTTTGGTATCGATTAGGTGAGTAGTCAGAGTATCGTTTAAATATATTTTAATATTGCTACCTCTACATTCGATTCGATATTTGTTCCATTCACCAGGTCGATAGGCACTCCCTTGTTGTTCGGTCCACTCTCCTAGTACACTACGAATGTAATGGTGATCGGGATGAGAACGTGTGGGGTGCACCGGATATAACCAACCACGCCTTGCCTGATCGTATAGCCCGCCACTCCATTTACGATCAGAGGGATCCACTTCAGCTTGATAACCAACTGCTTCTTGATACCCATCTTTTGTGGGTTTAAGTTGCGCTCGAAAAATAATACCTGAATTATTGTATTCTTTTACATTTGGCATTTTGACTTCAGCCTTGAGTATAAAATTCCTATAGTGCTTTTTAGTCAGTAAAAAGAAGTTACCTGTAGAGTAAATTTCAATTTCATCATTCACTACCTTGGCTTCACCATAAGCGTAAACATTTTGAAACTGACTAAGCTGAGGATCAATTAACGATAACTCCTCACCCAATACAGGATTAGCTGTGCTGACTACTAACAAACCACAAACCCAACTCTTTACAAAATTCACAATAATTGACCTTATTCAATATCCTAAATAGAGCTTTCGCTCGACCACAATAAAAGCGTATAACAGACCAATACCCGCTTCTTGTGCGCAATTAACTGCATATAAGAGCAATCAATATCTTTATAAGCGACCCGAAGTCACCGCAAGAAACAAAAGCCTAATTAACACTTACGCAACATTATCTTCAAATAATACATTTTATGACACCGGTATCAAGCATTAATATTATCCAATTGTTGAACCAAATGCTCAAGACTTGCATAGATGCGTCACCTAGACATGTTCTTTGTGCTTAATTTCATCCATTTCATGTTGGACTGAGTGAGATTTTAATCCCGAAAAATCATATAGTTAATTGTAGTGAGCGGCGAGATAACGTTAACACAAGTCAGAGTTTTTGGAACACTGGACTTATTCGCTATAGATACAAATAATTTAATATTCGTTTTCATCATCAAACTAAGTGTGACAACGTATGACGATTGTTGACACCGTTATCAACAACTATTATAAACTACGCCTCATATAGGTTCAGTCACCGTTTTGCCCAACCGGACTATTTTCAAATGAAGTCAATCACAATTAACGATGTAGCTAAACATGCAGGAGTCTCAAAAAAAACAGTTTCGAGAGTCATTAACCAAGAAGCGAACGTTCGATCAGAAACCAGGAATAAAGTACAAGAGTCGATAAAACTATTGGGCTTTAAACGTAATCCGTTAGGCATGGCGTTAGCCAGAAATCGGTCATTTTTTATTGCTTTATTGTCGGATAACCCTAGCCCTGGTTATTTAATGAATCTGCAGAAAGGAATTTTGCAAAGCTGCACCGAACAACAAATGGGACTCTTTGTGTATGACTGCAGTTATCGATCTCAAAGTTTAGCAAAAGAAATTGAAGAGTTAGTTGAAAACACCCTTGTCGACGGGCTTATTCTAACGCCGCCAATATGCGACAAAATTGAGTTGCTTCAAATGTTAGACGCTAACAACATTAACTACATAAAAATAGGTCCTAAAAATGTAAAAAGTGGTGAATGTATTGGGTTTAATGGAACGCAGTCTAGTTATGACATGACGAATTACCTAATGAAACTCGGACACAAGGACATCGCTTTTATTCTAGGGCACCCCGATCAAGACTCATCAAGACGCAGTGAAATGGGATTCAGAAAAGCACTTAGCGAAGCGAATAGGGAAATAAATGAATCCCATATCGTGCAAGGGTTTTACACTTATCAATCTGGAATAGATGCGGCCACCGTATTACTTAATCAAACCCCGAGGCCCACCGCTATATTTGCGGCTAACGATGAAATGGCCGTGGGTGTTTTATACAAAGTTCAGAGTTTAGGTTTACGTGTGCCAGATGATATTTCAATCTGTGGAATTGATGATATTTCTATCAGCACTAAAGTTTGGCCACATATCACCACCATGCGCCAACCCTTAGTAACAATAGGTTATCAAGCGGCAAGTATGTTAATTGAAAGGCTTAAAACCAAGGATTCAGGTTTACCTGCAAAAGGTCAAGATGACGCACGTATCACTGACGGCGAGTTAGTGATACGAGACTCTACAAAAAAACAACCTAGTTAAAACGATATAAACTATTTTTATAATGTAGCGCGTATATGAAAAGACTAATCAATTAATTGATAGTCTCTTTTCAATATTTGAATAATTTCTTGTTTTGGATTGTCACTTACAACTAAGGACTTACCGGTAATTTTTTCTGCAATTTCTGTATAGGTATTCGACACTTGCATTAACACGTCTACTGGAAGCGCATTGTCAGCAGCCAACTGTTGACGCTCTTGCATACGATTTTTGTTTAGTAAAATATCAGGATCTGGGAAATGATTCAGTAACAACTGACGAAACCCTTCTTTAGAGTTTTCTACCACATTTCCTTGCGTATATTGTTCAGCATCCCAAATACGTGAGGAGTCTGGCGTGCCTACTTCATCCATATAAATAAGTTTATTGTTACCAACTAAATCTTTGACGTAACCAAACTCAAATTTTGTATCCACAAAGATTTGCTCAATGCCCTCTAAGGCTTGGCTAATAACTTGGAATCCTTCAGTGAGTAATTTTTCGTACAACTCAACATCTTGTCGCTTTTCAAAGTTAAAGGCTGAATAATTATCGAGGATATCTTGTTGGGTAATATTTACATCATCGGCTTCTGGTACATTAGGTATCCCTTTTAAAATCCCTTTTGTAGAGGGGGTGATCAGCAAATTAGCGAGTTTACTGTCTTGCTTGAGTCCCTCTTCGAGTTGAATACCACAAAAATGTCTTTCACCTTTTTCATAAGCTCGCCACATTGAGCCTGTAATATATTGGCGGCAGATAGCTTCAATCATCACGGGTCGTGCTTTTTGTACTATCCACACAAAAGGGTGCGGTATATCCAGTATATGACTGTCAGCTAAACCTTGTTGTTTAAACAATTCAAACCAATGATTAGAAATAGCATTTAAAGCCGCGCCTTTGCCAGGCACGCCTAACATGCCACCTTCACCATGCCAGATACAATCAAAAGCTGAAATCCGGTCACTGATAACCATAATAGCTAGTGGCGTATCATTTGGCACAGCATAGCCTTTATCGGCAATTAAACGTCGACTGTCTTTATCAGTTAACCAATAAACGGAGCGCACTTTGCCACTATGTACCGGCAAATCAGTACGAATAGGCAGGTCATTGTTAACCGATAAAATTGAATCCGCAATCGACATACAATGCCAACTCCTTAATCTGATCAATACACAAAATTTGAGTAAGATTTAACTTGATAACATCGACCCTGGCCACGTTAGTAACCAAAGTCAAACAACTAAATATCTAAATTGTCAGCCGACATGGTTTTTGAAAACTTAGGGTACAAATCTGTTAGTTTATTCACCAAAAATGGTTTGCTCTCATCGTCTAGTAAGGTGATCGAGGTTTTTTCTCCCGCAGCAACAACTTTGATACGGTACTCTTCGGTGTCTAGGTCAAATTGATTTTTATCACTTGACCAAATATCACTCCACCACCCCTCTTCTGAGCCATTGTATTTAACAAACATCAAGCCGTTTGACTTATCAAAATCTTTTACATCAAACCCTAGTTTTCTCAATACAAGTAAGAGTCTTGGCCAAGTGATTTCATAATCCGCATCAACAACAAATGCAGGTTCACCGTCACTGTCAAACCCTAGCTCCATTGGCAAACCTTCACGAATTTGACGATAACGTT
Source organism: Paraglaciecola sp. (assembly GCF_039964565.1). Taxonomy (GTDB): domain Bacteria; phylum Pseudomonadota; class Gammaproteobacteria; order Enterobacterales; family Alteromonadaceae; genus Paraglaciecola. The sequence continues at coordinate 81,479 of NZ_JBDVXF010000012.1, read as the reverse complement.
TAACGTTAGCTAACTGAGTTTCAAACTCATAATGTTTTACGACACTATTGAGAACATCGATCTCACTACGTCTTTCGTCTTTTGCTTGGGTTATTTCAGGGCTTTGTGGATCTATTTGTTCTTTATATTCAACTAAATCCGCACTTAATGAAGCCGATCTACCATGAATTTTTTTATTTAAAGAAAACTCAAAACGCTGTTTAACGGTACGTTCTGATTTCGACCAACTGTACCATTTGTTTTCTTTGCTTTCGTCCCAAACCATCCAATCGGTAACCAAACGTTGCTTGTCTTTGTCAAACGTCTGGACACCAATTCCTTCAGTTTCTAAAAAACGGATTAGCGAATTCCAGATAGTAGTATCAAGAGGCACGCTATCATCGACTTGGTCAAACCAAACAGTAGCGTTTTTTGACCCTTCTTCGATATGGGAGCCTGCCACAATAGGCAATACCAATGAAGGTGAGAGCACACTCAAATCTTTACCCATAGCAGTAACTGGGGCATTTTCACCTATATCAGGTAGTTTGTAGGATTCGCTAAATTTGGGTTGCTGTAAATCCTCGGGTATTGCTATTTTTTGGCCCGGTTGCTCTTTGATATATTCAAATGAACCACTGGCTATTTCTCTTTCTTCTAATGAACTACAGGCGCTTAACACAGTGGCTGTTATCACACCAATTAGTTGAAATTTATAGGTCATGCTATCTCCTTAAGATAATACGCCAGAACTGCGCATGACTTGTTCGATATGTTTTTGGCTAGCTAGTTCCGATTCAACTAAAGGTAATCGTAAAAAAGCTGAATTAGTCAGCCCCATTTTGTATAACGCCCACTTTGGTAACACCGGATTGGGCTCAATAAATAACGCACTATGTAGCTCACAAATTTGTTTGTCTATATTTTGCGCTAATTGAAAATCTTTAGCTAAAGCAGCATTACACATGTCAGCCATTTGTTTTGGCGCAATGTTTGCGGTCACTGATATAACACCATGTCCACCATTTGCCAAAAATTCACATCCAGTCAAATCATCGCCACTTAGCAACACAAAATCATCTGAGACCAGATTTTGGGTAGCCTTTAGGCGCGAAATATCACCTGTCGCATCCTTTAAACCAACAATTTTAGGATGGCTTGCCAACTCAGCTACAGTTTCGGGTAACATATCAGCTACGGTTCGGCTAGGAACATTGTATAACAACACGGGTAAGTCAGTTGAATCGGCTACCGCGTTAAAATGCGCCACTAAACCTTTTTGCTGCGGTTTATTGTAGTAAGGCACAACACTTAAAAAGCCTTGAATACCTGTATTAGCCATTTGCTCGCTCAAAAATATTGCTTCTGAGGTCGAGTTTGCACCGCTTCCCGCGATAATTGGTATTTTTCCCTGCGCATATTCAACGGTGCGTTTGACTACTTCAATATGTTCAGAAAAAGGTAAAGTCGCAGACTCCCCAGTAGTACCAACAGACACTATGCCATGAGACCCATTTTGAATATGAAAATCAACGAGCGCCTTCAATGACGGATAATCTATTTGCCCGTTATCATACATTGGCGTTATTAACGCCACAAAACTGCCAGTAAACATGTGTTCCCCCCAAAAAATTAGCGCCTAATGGTAAAGATCTGGCCTCTTAAAAACAAGCATTGAATAGCCTGATCCAGAGATTAAAATAGAAACTGGATCAACCCACCCACAATCATGTATGTTATAGCGAATTTTATAGCAACAATTTGGTTAAAAATGCAGCAGCAACTTATCATTACCATACTAGGTTCAGACCAATTTGGTGTGTTGAGCACTTTGGCAGACACTGTAACCGGAGTAGGATGCAATATTTTAGACAGTCGCCAAGCCATTTATGGCCAAGATTTTTCACTCACTATGATCGTCGAAGGTACGCAAAGTGCAATAATCCAAGCAGAATGTTTATTGCCGCAAACTTGTCAGAAACATAATTTATTATCGATGATGAAACGCACCAAAAAACATTGTAAACAAAACCTTGAGCACCTAGCGGATGTCATCATTAGTGGTGAAAGCACGCCAGGTTTAATCGATCAAATCACGGATTTTTTCACGCAACGCAATATTTCGGTCAGCGCATTTAGATTAAAGTTTCTAGATAAAGACGAAAATGACTCTGCCAATGAAAAGCCCATGAAATGCAAAATGGTCATTTCAATCCCTCATGAACTCGAAGTTGAAAAAATTGAGCAGGCGCTTCAAGAGCTGTTGCATCCTCTAAATTTATTAGGCGCGATTAAACCAAATCATTAATAACTTAGTAAGACTGTTTAGACTTAAAAAAAAAGGTAAATAATTATGCAAACCCTTAAGGCTGGAGACACAGCCCCACAATTTTCTTTACCCAATGAAAACAACCAAACTGTGAACCTAAATGACTTTAAAGGTAAGAAAGTCTTAGTTTATTTTTACCCTAAAGCCATGACACCTGGCTGTACCATTCAGGCTCAAGGATTGCGAGATAGTCAAAATTCTTTAGCAGAGCAAAACGTAGAAGTATTGGGAATAAGCCCTGATGCGGTTAAGAGGTTGCCTAAGTTTATTGAAAAAGAAAGTCTCAACTTCACCCTTTTATCAGACGAAGATCATTCAGTAGCCGATGCATTCGGAGTTTGGGGCTTGAAAAAATTTATGGGTAAAGAATACGATGGAATTCATCGTATTACGTTTTTGATTGATGAAAGCGGTAAAGTTGAACATGTATTTGATAAATTCAAAACTAAAACGCATCATGAAGTGGTTTTAGATTATTTGCAAAATAGCTGAATAAAAATAGTGGGAGCCGAATTGGTTCGGCTCCCTTTATGTTAGATTGCAGAGTCTAACTCTTTTGGACTTGACCAAGCATTAGTTACAGCTTTAACTAACGTCGCCAAAGGAATAGCGAAGAACACCCCCCAAAATCCCCATAGTCCACCAAAAAATAACACTGCAATAATGATGTATACGGGATGCAAACTCACGGCTTCTGAGAACAAAATCGGCACTAACGCATTGCCATCCAAGGCTTGAATAATGCCGTAAGCAACTATCAAATACCAAAAGTCCGGTGTAATTCCCCATTGAAACAGCGCCACAATAGCGATAGGAATCGTTACGACTGCTGCACCTATATACGGGATGAGAACGGAAAAACCGACTAACACGCCTAATAACAATGCATAACGTAAGTCCATAAATGCAAATGTTACTGCCGAAACAGTGCCAACAATCACTATTTCAATCACCTTGCCACGAATGTAATTAGCGATTTGTAGGTTCATCTCTGAACCAACTTGTTTAATAAGGCGACGCTCACTTGGTAGCAATGACGACAGGTTTGCGACTAACATTGCTTTGTCCTTAACCATAAAAAACACCATCAATGGTACTAAAATCATATAAATAAGCATGGCTCCTAAGCCACCTAAAGAACTAAATGAGGCAGATAATAGTTGCTCTGCAAACCCTACGACTCTCTCATTGATACTATCCAATACATCCTGAATCTGTGTCAATTGTACTAAATCAGGGTAAGATTCGGGTAAGGCTAAAAGCCACTGTTGCCCCTGTTGCCATATCTGCGGCATTTCTTTAATTAGGTTAATGCTTTGCTGCACTACCACTGGCACTAAACCAACAAAGGTCAAAATTGACAGACTAATGAAACCAAATAACACCAATACGGTGCTATAGCCGCGAGATACACCCAACTTGCACAACTGAACAACAGGCCAATCCAATAAATAAGCAATTACAGCAGCGACAATAACTGGCATCAAAATACCGCCCCAGACTGCTAATAACAATGAACTAATAAGCAGCAACAATAACAACATCATAGAATCAGGATCTGAAAATTTACGCTTATACCAACGTTCAAAAACGGTTAACATCTATTGTCCTTGTGTATTATTAGGTATCACCAAACTATAGATTGGTGAAAGTTTAACTTCAGCTATATGATGGGGACATTATTACACAACCACAATATGATAAAACAGCGCTTAACTGAGATAACTCAAAGATAATAAAAACTAAGAGAGGTTATATTTGCAATTAGATTGGACAAGTCGTTTTGGCAATGTAAAAGCGATTTTGCAACTTAAGAAATCCCTTAATTTGGGAGATATCCCTGATCATTTTCAAATAGTGGCCTCTAAACTGTTGGAACTTGAAGGTACCTTTACCGATGGTTTTGACAACAATATTAAATACCTCCTAGATAAAAAAAACTGGAATTTAAGCAATTGTAAACAAGGTAAACCTGCTGTAGTGCTTAAAAAACACTGTAACCAATATGCATTTGACTTACATTGTTTTCCGGTTATTAAAAACGAACCACAGGCCATGATTAAAGCTTTTGACGCGAATTCACCTTTTAAAGAATTTAATCCCTCGATTCTTGGTCCTCTAGTGAGTATCCCTAAACTTAGCGACTTTATGTGTGTAACAATTCGTTGTGGTGACGAGGCAGACATAGAATTACTCAAATATGCCCATATGTTACTAGAACAGTTGCTTGAGTTATTGGCCACCTCATTAGAAGTTGTTGAAAATAGTGGGCAATCAATCAAAGCGTTATTTGTGTCTCTCGAACAACAATTAGAAAACATTAAATCGGCTTAATGCCTCAGCAGAATTGAACTAATGAGCTGCGAATTGATCCATAGTAAACACCAGTAGTCAGCAACAAACATTGGCTCGTAATATAACAGACCTAATTTAGATGTAATTTATGATAAAACCTATAGCTAACATTGTTGTTTCTGCCTTTTGTATTTGCGTTGTAGGCATCATGTCAGTTGGCGCGCAAAATAAAAAAAATCAATTACCTGAAATAGGAGTCGTTGCATCTAGTGCCATCAGCCTTGATAAAGAAGTATTAATTGGGGACGCACTTATGCGACAACTGCGAGGTCAAGCGCCCATTATTAATGATCCTTTGTTAGATGAATATATTCAAGACCTTGGAAATCGTTTGGTCGCACAGGCAGACAATGTAAAGTTTCCATATAAGTTTTTTATTCTCAATAGTCCAGAAATCAATGCATTCGCTTTTTTTGGAGGGCATATTGGGATCCATACCGGACTTATTTTTAATGCCAGAAACGAATCTGAACTGGCATCGGTATTAGCACACGAAGTCAGTCATGTGACGCAACGACATATCGCTCGAAGCATGGAAGCACGACAGAAATCATCTCCATTGCAGATAGCCAGTTTGCTAGGAAGTATCATGTTAGCAGCGGTAAATCCAGAAGCCGGAATGGCGGCTATTTCTGTAACCAATGCAGCCTCCGCGCAATCTTCAATTAATTACACCAGACAAAACGAACAAGAAGCGGACAGAGTAGGAATAAGAATATTAGCGGATGCAGGTTTTGACCCTTACGGCGCAAGCAGTTTTTTTAGTATTTTAACCGAGAAAAATCGCCTTAAATCGACTCCTTTGGCATTCTTACTGACTCACCCTTTGCCAGAATCTCGAGTTGCAGATGCGCGCACGCGAGCCGCATCATTTCGAAAACGGAACATTCCAGAAAGTATTAATTTTCATTTAGCCAAATCGAGAGTTTTGGCGCGTTATTATGCTAATCCAAAGCGAAATATCGAATACTTCTCGGGGATATTGGATAAGCAATCTTATGTATTTAAAGCGGCCGCTGAATACGGTTTAGCTCTATCACTTTTAGCCAACGAACAATTTGAACCCGCGTTAGAGTTAATCGAAGGGTTACTGGAGAAAGAACCCGATAATTTATTTTATTTAGATACATTTACTGATTTAGCAATTGAAATGGACCAAACCCAAAGCGCCATAGACCGATTATCTGCGCAAATTTTACATACTCCGTTCAACAGAGTATTGACCTTAAATTTGGCGAATGCATTGATAAAAACTCAAAATTTCGAGAGAGCAACATCACTGCTCAGAGACTACTTGCTTGTTAATCCTGACAATATGTTAGCTTACGATTTGTTGTCAGACGCCTACCAAAACAGTGGCCAAAAACTGGAGATGCATCAAATCAAGGCCGAAATATACGCCTTGGTCGCAGCGTACCCCAGAGCCATTGATGAACTACATACCGCCTACAATTATGCGAGTGAACGCAAAATAGAACAACAACGCATCCGAGCAAGAATAGACCAATTTCGAACAGCTCAGGAGCGTCTACAAACTCTTTAATTGATTAATAGTTTGTATTAATTTTTGAGCACTTTGTTCGCCTTTCAATTGCTGTCGCACATTGCCTTTGGCATCAAGGATGTAAGTTGTCGGTAAACTCTTTGGTGGTTGATTCCAAGGTAAAGAGTTAAGGCTAGCGACAACCGCAAATTGAATATCATACTTGTGTTTAAGAGCAGTTAATTGTTCATTATCGAGAGGGTCAAAACTCACTGCAAAAATATCTATCTCATCCTTGTGGAGTTGATAAAAACGGTTTAATTCCGGCATTTCTCTTAGACACGGCGCGCACCATTCAGCAAAATAATTGACTACTTTCCATTTTCCTTCGCCACTACTCCAACGATATTCATTACCATCTGTGGATGTAAAATCGACTTTCAAAGAGTTTTGAGCCCACAACCCTAACAACAAAGCTAACAATGCAGCCAAACCAATAACAATTTTTTTCAAAATAACAGCACCCTAAATGCGGGTTACTCTCGTAACCAATTAAATAAAATGTAGAATACTACGTCTTAATCCTAAAACTCATTTTAAGTGAAAATTTATGTCTGATTTAAGCATATTGCATAACCCTAGATGTTCTAAAAGTCGCCAAACACTTCAATTACTTCATGACAAAGGGTATGAACCACACATTATCGAGTATCTGAAAACCCCTATTCGAGAAGACGAACTCACCCAAATAATTTACCAATTAGGCTTTTCTTCTGCCAGACAATTAATGCGCAAGGGAGAAGACGCTTATAAAGAACAAAATTTAGCGGATCCAAGTTTAAGTGAGGATTTACTGATTACAGCCATGTTAAATCATCCGAAACTCATCGAACGCCCAATAGTTAGGTACAAAGGTAAAGCCGCTATTGGTCGCCCCCCCGAATCTGTTTTGGATATTTTATGAGTCAAGTAGTATTGATTTTATATTACAGTCGCCATGGTGCGACTCAGGCCATGGCTAATAGCATCGCGTTAGGTGTCGAAAAAACCGGATTAGAAGCTCGATTACGTTGTGTACCTGAAGTGAGCAACCATTTTACCGACACCCAAAACTCAATTCCTCATACCGGCGACCCTTACGTAGTAAAACAAGACTTGGATGAATGCTGTGCGCTGGCTCTAGGCAGCCCTACCCGTTTCGGTAATATGGCAGCGCCTTTAAAGTACTTTTTAGATGATACTAGCGGACAATGGTTAGCCGGCACATTAGAAAACAAACCTGCTTGTGTATTCACTTCCTCGTCTAGTATGCATGGCGGGCAAGAAAGCACCTTGCTCACCATGATGATACCTTTGCTACATCATGGCATGATATTGTGTGGGCTACCCTACTCTAACCCTGAACTGCATACCACTCAATCAGGAGGAAGCCCATATGGTGTAAGCCATTTAGCTCAAGGCGACTTTCAGAAGCAGCTCACGATGGAAGAACAAAAACTGTGTATCGCACAAGGCACAAGACTCGCCGCACTCGCTGCGAAACTGGATAACTAATATGACATTTAACAGTACTTTTTTTCGAAGATTAACTTTAAGCAGTTATCTACTATTAATTATTTGGTTAGTAGTTTGGCATTTTGTTTTGACCATAGATAAACCCACCTCCACAGTATTTACACTACTGTTTTGGATTGTCCCCATTTTATTACCTGCAAAAGGACTTATACAAGGAAAACCCTATACTCACGCTTGGACCAATTTTATCGTCATGTATTACTTGTTACATGGTTTAACTGCTGTTTATGCTGTGGATGGCGAAAGATGGTACGCTTTAGTTGAAATAATACTGTGTTGTTTATTATTTACTGGCTGTAGCTTCTATGCACGGATTAGAGGACGTGAACTTGGGCTAGGGATCCGCAAGTTAAAAGATGAATTGTTAGAAGAGAAGCAAGCCTTTGAAAGTCTAAAAACTAAAAATCAAAAATAGTTTTAACAAAAGGTATAGTCAATTTACGTTGTTGTTGCATGGATTGCTGATCGAGAATATCTAATGACTCTATCAACGCTGGCATGTCTCGTTGCCAATGATTGACTAAGTATTTAGCTACGTCTTTCGACATATTCAAACCACGATGCTGGGCTTTCACCATTAAGGCTTGTTGACGCTGCGTGTCGGTCAACGAATAAAGTTGAAAATTTGTTCCCCATGACAATCTAGAAATAAGATCAGGCAGTTCTAAGGATAATTTATTTGGGGGTTGGTTACCGGTAATCACCAAACAGCTTTGATTTTGCTCTTTAATCTTATTGATTAAATCAAATACCGCTATTTGCCAGGCACTTTCACCTTGTAATTTTTCAATATCATCTAGGCAAACTAAGCGATACTGCTCTAAACCTTGAAGTACATCAGGCTGCATATGTTGTTTTTCGTTGAAACTCAAATATACGCTACTTTTTCCTGCTAACTCTGCCTGTTGGCAGCTAGCATACAACAAATGACTTTTCCCTAAACCTGAATCAGAAAACAAATAGGTTAGCCAATTGTTGTTTTTATCTGTTTCAAACTGCCGTAATAACTCACGTAGGTGACTACAAACTTGGGCATTTTGTCCGGGGATAAAACTGGCAAATGATTCGGTGTCTTTTAAACCAATAGGCAACGTCAGTTGATTACTTACTTGACCCAAAAGAACTCCAAACCACGAATAGGCTGACCAAAATCATCCACTACAGGTCTAATTTTACTGTCTAAACTTAGCGCATTGGTTAAATCTCCAACGTCACCTAACAAATCTAGCTCAAACGTAGCTCTCGAACCTTGCTGCTTTATCAAGGTTACCTCGTTGACAACACTCATATTTTCTAATGAATTCAACGCCAGTTTATAATAACTAAGAGAATCAATATTATTAACCACTATCTGAACTTTAGCCTCAGAGCGATCAATTTGCGCAAGGTCTACCGCATACTTTGATGATAGTTGATCGGCCAACGCATCTATTAAAGCCGTAGCAATATCAATTTGACTTTGTTGCTGTACTTTCCCAGACAATAACCCACCACCCTCAATCATGGTCCAATCAGCGGTCCATTGTACGCTAGGTTTTGTTGTGTTTACCCTGTCTTCAGGTGATTCGCTAATAGCGCCATGAATTCTCGCAGAAAGCACAGATGGAACCACATAACGCTCACTTGCTTTGGCAATTTGGCTACTGAATCCTCCCCAAATATCATAAACACTCAGAGTTTGAATATCATCAAGATCCCACAAGGGGTAAACCAAGGTTATGCCCCTTTGCGCAGCTCGAGTACTCAGTTGCTGATAAAACTCTGGGTAGTGCGTTGAATTTGCAATATGTCTATCTGAACCATCTGGTGATTGTATTGCTAACCAAACTAAAGTGTCAGGCCTTCTTTTATCCCAAACTGGAAACCCAGAACTTCGAATCACGTTTGCCACCCGTTGCGGGTCAAAACTAATCACCAAAAACAGCTGTGAACCTGATTTTTCATAGCTGTAGGACCTAACAAAACGTGTAGCCTTAGAAAGTGAATTCCTAATTTTAGCGTTAGATAACAAGTCACTGTTACCTCGGACTTTCAGCAACACTTGTTCCAGAGCTAAACGAAAAGCTTTACTTTGGGTTAATTGTGATTGGTTATCAACGGCAATTTTTGCATCGTATAAATCATCGATAACCGCTGCTTTAGCGCTCTGCCAGCCAAGTATCCACACAAACACAAAAACTAACAACACAGGGTTTATTTTTATTGGCATCTGGGCCAACTCTCCTCAAAACAGATATCTAAAACACTTCTATCGGCTATTGTCATTTATTTGCGAACAAAATTCATCAACTGTTTAAGGAACTATATACCCAAACTACCTAAAAATTATATTTACAGGTTATTTTACGCATATATGTCAATTTCTGTCGTTGGTATTATTTCATCAAGCTGCTAAAATCTGCGCTCTTTTTTGCGACTATATTGAGATTGGGGAATTAACGTGGGCGATAATAAGTCATCACTAAGTTACAAAGACGCTGGGGTTGATATTGATGCAGGTAACCAACTAGTCGAAAGAATTAAATCTGTCACAAAAAAAACTCACAGACCTGAAGTCAAAGGTGGACTAGGTGGCTTTGGTGCATTATGTGCACTTCCTGAAAAATACAAAAAACCGCTTTTGGTATCTGGCACCGACGGTGTGGGTACTAAACTCAGGTTAGCCATGGACTTAAAACAACACTCAGGGATTGGCATTGATTTGGTGGCCATGTGTGTAAACGATCTAATAGTACAAGGTGCTGAACCGCTGTTTTTCCTAGATTATTACGCAACTGGAAAACTGAATATTGATACTGCAGCGGAAGTCGTAACAGGCATCGGCAAAGGTTGTGAGTTATCTGGTTGCGCGCTTATCGGTGGAGAAACCGCGGAAATGCCTGGTATGTATCATGGCGAAGACTATGACGTTGCAGGTTTTTGCGTCGGCGTGGTTGAAGCGGACGATGTCATTGATGGCTCGCAGGTTGCTCACTCAGATGTGCTGATTGCTTTAGGCTCGTCGGGACCTCATTCGAATGGCTATTCTTTGATACGTAAAATCATAGAAGTTTCAGAAAGTGATACCAGCGACTTACTTGAAGATAAACCGCTATCTGAACACCTATTAGAACCCACACGTATTTATGTCAAAAGTGTTCTCGCACTATTGGAGCAAGTAAAGGTTAACGCCATCTCTCATATTACTGGTGGTGGATTCTGGGAAAATATTCCGAGAGTTTTACCCCAAGGCACTAAAGCAGTAATCGATGGTTCAAGTTGGCAATGGCCCGCAATATTTAATTGGTTACAACAAAAAGGTAACGTAACAACGCATGAAATGTATCGCACCTTCAATTGTGGCGTAGGCTTAGTGATTGCGTTACCTAGTGACAAAGCAACTCAGGCACTTGAAATTTTAAATAATCTCGGTGAAAACGCTTGGCAGATTGGCCACATTGAAAATAGTGATGCTGAACAACAGGTAGAGATAAACTAAGTGAGTGAGCAACGCGTGCAAAAGTCTATGGTTGTTTTGGTTTCAGGTAATGGTTCAAACTTGCAAGCAATTATTGACGACATTTCTGAAAATAGAATTAACGCCAAAATCACTGCGGTAATTGCCAACCAAGAGACAGCCTACGGCCTGACCCGTGCAGAAAACGCGGGCATCCCTGCTATTTATATTGATCATAAAAACTTCACCAGCAGGGAGGAATATGACAACAAACTGGCTGAGTGTATTGACCAATACAATCCAAATCTCATTGTATTAGCTGGATTTATGCGTATTCTAACGCCTAGTTTTGTTGAACGTTATTTGGGTAGAATGTTGAACATTCATCCATCTTTGCTGCCCAAGTACAAAGGATTGCATACCCACCAAAGAGCAATAGATGCCAATGACAAAGAACACGGAGCATCTGTGCACTTTGTCACACCAGAGTTGGACGGTGGTCCGGTAGTGTTGCAATCCAAAGTGCCAGTGTTCGAACAACAAGATGTTCACGAGTTGGCGCAACGAGTTCAACAACAAGAACGTCAAATGTACCCTTTGGTTATTAAGTGGTTTTGTGAAGATAGACTAAAAATGATCGATAATAGAGCGGTATTAGACAACAAAATATTAACTGAAGAGGGTTATGCGATTGAATAGGTCTATTGTTCTTTTAACACTAACCTTATTGTTAGGGCTGAGTTTTGGAGCTAACCAACGTGTTTATGCTGAAGAAAAACTAGTTGGTTTTGAAGCAGAGTACCTAGTCTACCGATTCAACAGAACCTTGGGAAAAGCAAAGTTAGTCCTAAAAGCTGATGAAGATAATTTATATAGACTAGATTATTACTCTAAAGTTTCAGCATTCTTTCTGTCAGATATTCGTTCAGAAACGAGTTTTTTTTCATTTAGCGATTCTCAACTACACCCTCTTACGTATGCATATAGTCGCAGTGGCACAGGATCAAATAAAAGTACCAAAATACGTTTTAATGCCACAGAATCAACTGTCACTATCAATCAGGGGCAGCCCATCAATTGGTCAGGACAGCTTGACAACCAACTTTATCGCTTAGACGTACAATTAAAGTTAGCTTCTGGTAAACGAAGCTTTGAGTACAACGTGATAAATAATCGAGGTGAGTTAAGGCACTATGAATTAAAAGTCGTAGGTAAGGAATCACTCGATTTACCCTATGGTATGGTTGAAGGCATCAAAGTAAAAATCATACGCAATAATTCTTCAAGGGAAACGATAGCGTGGTTTTCACCACAACTGAACTATCAATTAGTTAAGTTAAAACAATTCAAAGACGGTGATGAGCAAGGTGAAATCCGTTTAAAAAACTTCAAACCAGGAAACATCGCTGCTCCATCTCAAAACTAAACCTACTGACCAAACTTCACTTATACTACCTTAACTCAGATATCATTTTGGTTGATGCAATTTGTTTTAAACGTTGATGCAAACCTTAATGATAATCTGATCCTTAAACTTGATTTTTACATACTAAAAATATAATGTTCACATTCTGGTCTGACCTCTAAAATTGGAGAATTTATGCAAATCCTAATTTGGTTTTTATATGTAATAGCGTCGCTGGGAGCAGTAAGCTATTTTCGAATGAAGTTATTTAACGCTACTGTGGCAGTTTTTTGTCTATTTGTACTCGGAAGCTTATTAGGTATTGTCGGCGAATTCACATGGTTGGCATTTTTAATTGTAGCCCTGCCTATTAATATCGACTCGATACGCAAGCAATATATCAGTGAACCGATTTTAAACCTTTACAAAAAAATTATGCCTGAAATGTCGAGTACAGAAAAAGATGCTATCGACGCCGGCACGGTTTGGTGGGATGGAGAAATTTTCAGTGGCAATCCGAACTGGCAAACTTTGCACAATATTCCTCAGTCTCGATTAACTGGCGAAGAGCAAGCGTTTTTAGATGGGCCAGTAGAAGAAGTATGTAAAATGTGTAACGACTGGGAAATCACTCACGTCAATGCAGACCTCTCTGACGAAGTGTGGCAATACCTTAAAGACAATAAGTTCTTTGCGATGATCATTAAGAAAGAATACGGAGGCTTAGATTTTTCAGCCTTTGCGCAAGCGCGCGTATTGCAAAAACTATCTAGTGTCAGTGCGGTACTTTCTACTACGGTCGGCGTTCCAAATTCTCTCGGTCCAGGTGAATTATTGCAACACTATGGAACCAAAGAACAGCAAGACCATTATTTACCACGTTTAGCAGTAGGCGACGAAATTCCGTGTTTTGCCCTAACGGGCCCAGAAGCGGGCTCAGATGCGGGCTCATTACCTGATAAAGGCGTAGTGTGTAAAGGTCAGTGGAATGGCGAAGAAATACTTGGCATGCGGCTTACCTTCAATAAGCGCTATATCACGCTAGCACCAGTAGCAACTGTGATAGGTTTGGCTTTCAAAATGTATGATCCAGAAGGTTTGCTTGGTGACGAAAAAGAGCTAGGAATTACCTGTGCATTGCTGCCCAGAGACACTGCAGGCATGGAAATTGGGAATCGCCACTTTCCATTAAATGTCCCCTTCCATAACGGCCCAATCAGAGGACAAGACATTTTTGTACCTTTAGACTACATCATCGGCGGTAATAAGATGATAGGACAAGGTTGGCGTATGTTGGTTGAATGTTTGTCTGTAGGCCGCGTGATAACTCTACCTTCATCTTCTGCCGGAGGGGCAAAAAGCATTGCACTTGCAACTGGCGCTTATGCCCGCATTCGTCGTCAATTTAAAATGCCTGTAGGTAAAATGGAGGGCATTGAAGAAATGTTGGGGCGTATTGGTGGCAACGCGTACTTGATGGACGCAGTCAATTCGTTTTCGACAAAGGGTGTAGATTTAGGTGAAAAACCCTCTGTCATATCCGCAATATGCAAATATCATTTAACCGAAAAAATGCGTCAGATAGTCAATGACTCCATGGACGTACATGGTGGCAAAGGCATCATGCTTGGTCAAAATAACTATTTGGGACGTGCCTATCAAGGAGCACCCATCGCAATTACAGTTGAAGGGGCAAATATTCTAACTCGTAACATGATGATTTATGGGCAAGGTGCGATGCGCTGCCACCCCTACGTTTTGACAGAATTGCTGGCGGCAAACAACCCCGATGAAGAGCAAAGGTTGCAACAATTTGATGAAGCTGTTTTTGGGCATATTGGTTTTGCTATCAGCAACTTCTTCCGTAGTTTATGGTTTTCACTTACAGGTGCAGTATTTACTAAAGCCCCTTTTAGTGATGAAACTGCGGGTTATTATCGCTCAATGCAACGATACAGTTCTAACATGGCGTTTTTATCTGACGTTGCAATGGCAGTTTTAGGTGGTGAATTAAAACGTCGAGAGCGCATCTCTGCGCGTTTAGGTGACTTACTAAGCTATCTATACATGACTTCTTGTGTCCTAAAGCGTTTCGACGATGAAGGGCGTAAAGCTGACGATTTGCCTTTAATGCATTGGGCAATGCAAGATAGTTTACATAAACTGGAAATAGCGTTAGAAGAGTTGTTCGATAACTTTCCATCCAAAATATTGGGAAAAGTGCTTAAGTTAATCATCATGCCATTTGGCAAAAAGTACCGACGTCCTGCAGACGATATCGAACATAAGATAGCCACGTTATTACAAACACCAAGTGAAGCGCGTACTCGATTAGGTGCTGGCCAATATCTTTCTAGAGTAGAAGGCAGTTTGATGGGAGATTTGGAACAAACCTTAGAAAACGTGCTTGCCGCAGAGCCTATTTACAACAAAGTATGTAAGGCCGCAAAAGAGTATTTACCCTTTACTGAATTAGATAAGGTAGCCGATAAAGGCCTTGAGTTACAAGTGATTAGCGATGAGCAAGCTGAACTGCTAAGAGAAACAGAAAAAGGCCGTTTACGTACCATAAATGTTGACGATTTCAAAAATAGTGAGATAGTCCATAATCTTGAAAAAGAAAAGCCAAAACGAAAGCCGCGAGCTAAAAAAGTAGCTTAGTCATATTTAGAAGCCCTGTTAATCAGGGCTTTTTATGATTCTGTCACCGACTCTGAGTAACAGTCTCTAGTTAATGTGTTTTTCGAGGCGTTGTCCAAACTCGACAATAAAACCAACCCCTTCTACCATCTGTGTTTCATTTTCCTCTATGAATAAAGCGATCTATTTTAGCTCTCTGGCGCGCCTTACAAAAGATGTTAAATGACTCAAACTGGTACATTATTTTCTCCGTAACATTAGACTTGCATCACCTTTTTATACTTGTTTTTCTTGTGAAATCCAATAAAGTGTTAATATAAAGTTTAGGTAGTTTTTCATTGGCTTAGTCTAACAGTGCTTTTAGACTTCTCTTTAAACCTTAAGGTTAATTTACCCATAAGCAGTAGTAACATTATGATGGATTATCAAGCAAAAACACCGCGTAGGGATCACGCACTACGTCAAGCCATAGATAGATTAAAGAAAAATGTGACACTGCATTTTGATGCAGAACATTTGTTAACTGAAACTTTACGTGAAATTGGCACTTTAACTAAATCACGTTTTGCAATAATTTTAAAACAAAGTATCGCTGACAATGAACAACCCAGATACATATGTATGGGGGCACAGCATATTTCTCAAGAAGACACTTGGCAAAGCCTCGACCAAAGTGGTCGATTGCATTTAGAGCAAAGTACCAAGCCATTTTTCGATGTTTTATTACAGTGCGCTTCTACGGTCTTAGATCGACCGACCATACGTCAATTAAATAATTTTAACTCCCACTGGCCAACGGTAGAGCGGGCCATGCTAGTACCTATGGGGCTAGATAAACGAAATCACTACGTAATTTGCATAGCTAATGCAGATAAGCATTATCATATAGAAGACGTTCAACGGTTATGGCCTTTGCTAATTCATGTGACAACACAACTGCAATTACTTGTGAGTAATTGCACGCCCTCCCCCCAAAAAAATACGCAGAATGAGTCTATGGAGCACTTTGTAGCCAAAGACGAGAATGTTTGGCGCAAGATATTTTATCAATTAGAAAAAGTAAGCCCACTGGCGATGCTTACCTTAAACGCTGAACAGTTAATTTGCCGTGTTAATGAATCTGCCGAAAATTTATTATCAGTGGCCGGTACTGATTTATTGCAAAAACCGATCGAAGAATTTTTATTGAATCACAAAGTCATTCTACAGGCTTTAAAAAACACCAGTGCAACTAATATGGTGAGCCGAATACGCAGACCAATGGGCGTAGTGATAGATGTAAAATTGAACCTTGTAAATTACCAGGAACAGGGCGTTAAATACGATTTATTATTGCTTGAGAAATTTGAATCCCCCACAGTAAATCAAAATGCAGTGGCCCTTGCATTAGAACGCTTCCAGGTATTAGCAACAATGCTTCCCACGGGTATTTTGCAGACAGATGCCAACTGGCAAACTGAATATGTTAATCAACGCTGGCTTGAAATCACTGATTGTAAAGCTGGTGATATCCATGGTTTAGATTGGATGCAACAATTTCACCCCGAAGAAGCGGAAGAGCTTTTAACCCAATTACACAATAATATTACTGGCGGTCATGAATTTATTCGTGAATGCCAAATGAGATATGGGCAAAGCTTCAAATGGGTGATGTTACATGCAACGCCAATAGTTGATGTAAAAGGAGATATGAAAGGGCTAATTGCCACTATCACTGATTTTTCTAAGCAACATGAAGCTGAAGAACGATTGCGAGAAATGGCAGAAAAAGATCCGTTAACCGGGTTGTCTAATAGAGCCTGCTTTTTTGATAGACTTGATCATGCCCTTGAACGGGTGGAACGCCATGGCTCTATGGCGTTGCTGGCTCTGGACTTAGATGGTTTCAAGCATATCAATGACACATTAGGTCATGATGTGGGTGATTTTATACTCATTGAAGTGGCCAAAAGGTTGCGTAATAGTGTGCGCACTGAAGATACCGTTTGCCGTGTCGGTGGCGATGAGTTTTTACTCATCATTGAAGGATTAGAGGATGCGACTATAGTCGCTTCATTGGCTGAAAAAATACTACAAGTACTTGAAGCGCCTTATCAAATCGGTTCAAAAGAAATATTCATTTCAACCAGTATTGGTATTAGTTTTTCTGTAATGGGCCGCAAAATCACCAGTAAAAACTTATTAAAACAAGCAGATCTTGCGCTATATAGAGCCAAAGATGCGGGGCGCAATAATTATCAATACTACTCACCTGAACTTGAACAAGCTTCAAGAAAAAAACTTGAAGTATCTAACGATTTACACCGCGCGCTTGGACGGCAAGAATTCGAAGTCTATTACCAAGCTCAATTAGACATAGACACAAATAAAATTAAAGGTTTTGAAGCTTTGTTACGTTGGAACCATCCTCTAAATGGTTTAGTTTCGCCTACAGAGTTTATTCCGGTGTTAGAAGAATCTGGACTGATATCCAGCGTAAGCCAGTGGATGTGCCAACAGAGCTTTAGTCAATTACGAGAGTGGATTGATTGCGGTTTATTAGACGAAGACGCGGTGATGGCTGTAAATATTAGTCCTAGGCAGTTTTATGATGAAAATTTAGTACAACAACTACATGAGGCTGTCCTAAATGCCAAATTAAGTTGCGCCAATGTAGTTGTGGAAGTCACAGAAACCCTGCTGCTTAAAGAGCATAACCAAACCATTAGCCATCTTAATCAATTACATGATTTAGGTATTAAAATTGCCTTGGACGATTTTGGAACTGGATTTTCTTCTTTAAGTTATTTAAAAAAATTCCCTATAGATATTATTAAAATTGATAGGAGTTTTATCAAAGATATCACCACAGATGAGAGTGATTCACTGATTACTAAAGCGGTCATTAAACTAGGTGAGGCCCTTGGTTTGACTGTATTAGCTGAAGGTGTGGATACTATGCAGATTTTAGCCTTATTAAAACGTTGGCACTGCAAAAAATATCAGGGGTATCTAATTAATCAACCATTACCAGCAAATAAAGTGAAAGCACTGTGTATCAAACACCGTTAACACAATCTCATACTAAATCGCTAAGGGAAAGAGAGAGAATTGTGTATTTCGCAGAACAAAAAGTAATTATATCTAGTTGCATAAATTGAAGGATACTATGGCAAATATTAGCAGTAATGAGACACCCAACAATCAAAAAACAGAGCCACTTTTTTGTGTTGCTGTAGGCGCTTCTGCGGGTGGCTTAGAAGCATTAAATGAATTTGTTTCCGCTTTGCCAAAAAATGCCCCCATGGCTTATATGATAGTGCAGCACCTATCTCCTGATTTCGATAGCTTAATGGATCAGCTATTACAGCGGCGTACTGATCTAAAAATTTGTACTGTGACCGATGGTATAGAAATAGAGGTAAATACTATTTATCTAATGCCTCCAAGAACCAATATGTTAATGGCGGAAGGCAAATTAATTTTAGTAGATCAAGTTCCCCATCAAGGCAGCAACTTTCCTATTGATGTATTTTTCCGTTCTGTTGCTGCGGCCGCACAACATCGAAGCGTAGCTGTCATTCTGTCTGGTACAGGCAGTGATGGGAGCCGCGGCATTAAGGATGTAAAAGAAGCAGGCGGCTTAATCATTGTGCAAGATCCTAAACAAGCACAGTTTGATGGTATGCCTTTATGTGCGATACAAACTGAAATAGTCGATGCCATCATGTCTGCAGCAGACATTCCAACCTATTTAGTTAAAGTGTTAGGTTTAGAGAACAAACCCAAAAAGACAAGTGCGACAATTATTAGTCAGTTTGATGAAGAAACGTTGACTAAAATTTATGCCCACTTGTTAGAAAATCATGATATTGATTTTGGGCTATACAAACCCAATACGGTTAAACGACGCATTGAACGACGGATGCGAATCCATGATATTGAAGACTTATCAGAATACTTAAAACTCCTGATCGCACACCCACAAGAAGCAAAAACGCTCACTAAAGAAATGTTAATTGGGGTAACACATTTTTTTAGAGATGTGGAAGCATTTGATTGCCTGCAACATCATGTGATCCCTAATATATTTGATAATACACCTA
This sequence comes from Paraglaciecola sp., assembly GCF_039964565.1. Taxonomy (GTDB): domain Bacteria; phylum Pseudomonadota; class Gammaproteobacteria; order Enterobacterales; family Alteromonadaceae; genus Paraglaciecola. The sequence goes on along the minus strand of NZ_JBDVXF010000012.1, from coordinate 62,192 downwards.
GCAATGAAATGATCCGCGTCTGGACCGCTGGTTGTTCAAGTGGTGAAGAAGCCTACTCTATCGCAATGTTGTTTGACGAAGAACGTCAACGTCGTAAGAGTGGACACGAAATTAAAATCTTCGCTTCAGATGTGGATGCCAATGCGATCAAAGAAGCAAGCTCTGGCTTATTTTCCAACAATATTGCTACAGATGTGAATGCTGAAAGATTAGAGCGCTATTTCGTACAAAGTGATGACGGATACACAGTATCATCAGAATTACGACAATTAGTGGTGTTTGCAAATCATAACTTACTCAAAGATCCGCCATTTTCTAGCTGCCAGTTGGTAGTATGCCGCAATTTAATGATTTATTTTCAAGCAAAAGCCCAACAAAATGTGTTGTCGATGATGCAATTTGCATTACGTAAAGACGGGTATTTATTTTTAGGGAGTTCTGAAACACTGGGTGATTTTCAAAAGAACTTTAAACCAGTCAATGAACGTTATCGTATTTATCAAAAAGACCAAATTATTCATAGGGTAAATGATTTATTTACTATTCCCGCAAATAGAAACAGTCGAGAGCGTAAAAGCCCTCCAAGTATTGAGCGAATATTAAGTCATTACCAACAACCAAAAGAAATTAGTCACATGCCAGCATTGGAGGCCTTGATTAATGACTTTATTCCTGCCTGTGTGATTATGAGTGAGCAATTGGAAGTCATACATTTATACGGTGATTTACAGCCGTACACAAAACCGTTGCAGCAAGGTCGCTTCAGTTCAAAAATTGGAGATTATTTGCTCGAAGGTTTAGCAATGGCAGTGACTACAGCCATTCACAAGGCAGTGAAGCTAAAAGAAGCGGTACGTTTCAAAGATATACAGTATCAATCTGTAAATGGTATCGACACATCTGTAGATCTAGTCGCTTTGTATGTGCCTGGCACCAAAAATAGTCATACTTATGTAGCTATCGGTCTAAGCCCTTCTACTCTTAGTTCTCCAGTAAAAGAATTGAGTGTGCCTTATGATGATCATGTAGAGCCTCAACATAGAATTAACGACCTTGAGGAAGCCTTACGCCACAATCAATATCATTTAAGCGCCACCATAGAAGAGCTAGAAACCACCAATGAAGAGTTGCAAAGTACCAATGAAGAGTTGATGGCGTCGAACGAAGAATTACAAAGTACCAATGAAGAATTACAATCAGTAAATGAAGAATTATACAGTGTTAATAGCGAGTATCAGGAGCAAATAGAAGAAACCACCAAAGTCAATCTTGATATTGAAAACATAATTAAGTCTGCTGACATAGGCTTTATCTTTTTAGATGATGCGATGGTTATTAGGCGTTTTTCTCCTATTGCTAAACAGCACATAAATTTAATCGAGTCTGATATTGGTCGACCTTTCCATCATATTTCCCACAGTTTGAAATATGATGGTTTATTGAAAGAAATTTCATCTGTTATTAACGATGAAATCACCATCGAAAAAGAGATTAGTACTCATAACAAAAGTCAAATGCTAATTAAACTCGCTCCTTATATGGATAAGTCAAATACTGCTCAGGGCTGTGTTATTTCTTTAACCGACACCAGTCAAATGCAAATTTTGAAAACGAATTTAGCGAATAGCTACGCAGAACTGAAAGATATTATGTCGATAAATTTCACTACCAATGAGGATTTATTCGATATATTAGTGGTGGATGATAATGAAGTAGATTTGTTAGCCATTAAAGCTGCGTTAAGCTCTCTTAATAAGAAAAAGGAATTATATAAAATTCATACGGTTACCAGCTTTAATGCTGCCAAGGATTTACTACAACAGCAACATATTGACTTATGCTTACTTGATTATAGGCTCGGTGGATATGATGGCATGGAGTTAGTGCGGGAGTTAAATCAAACAACAGTTCGCCCTGCTTTTGTTCTATTTTCAGGTGAAGTCAATGATGAGTTAACCGAAAGTGCGATTCAATTGGGTATTTACGATGTAATTGATAAAATCGATATCACCCCAGCTTTGTTGGATCGTAGCATTAGATATTCATTAAGACACAAAAAAACAGAAGCATATCTTCAAAAGCTGGTTTAGTTAAAACGCCTGACTGTTTTAGGGAAACTCCAAAGTGATGCAAGTACCTTTTCCTTGTTCACTTTGGATTGAAACCTCACCCTTGTGATTATTCATGATGCGTTTAACCGTGCTGAGTCCCAGTCCGGTACCTTGGTATTCAAAATCACTATGTAGCCTACGAAAAGGCTCGAATATATCATTGATAAATCGATTATCGATTCCTATCCCATTATCGCAAATTTTAATTTGGTGAGATAAAACTGCATTTAAGGCTGCTCTTTTATTGATATTGGCATGAGTAATAGTGATGATTGGGTCTACATCACAATACTTAATCGCATTTTCTAAGATGTTTTGCATCAGCATAAAAATTTGTGCTCGGTTACCTTTAATCGGAGGAAAACTGTGAGACTTAATGGAAATATTAATTTTATTGTCACTCGACAATATTTGTTGTAGTTCAGTGATAATTTGATTCAGATCTATCGCTTCGTTTCCCGCAGCAATATGGTCAGTTAAAATATAGTCGTACAAACCTTCAACTAAATAATTCATGGTTTGTAACCTGCTTTCAATATTTTCAAATAAAAATAGGTCATCACTGTCTAACACATCACGCTCAGCTAATTGCTCTTTAAGCAAACCTGTCAGTTGTCCTACATTACGAATGGGCGCTTTAAAATCATGAGATAAACTACGGCAAAACGTTTGTTGATTAACCGTTCGGTTTTCAAGTTCCACTTGATGATGTTTGCGCTCAATTGCATAGAGCACCATGCGTTGCAGTAGAGTTTGATGAAGGCTTTCTTTAGGCAATAGATCTTGGACGCCATCTTTGATCATTCGTTGCCCCACATCATCATATTGCAATGAAGTTAGCACTATTATAGGTACTGTCGTTTTTAGCTCTTTTAAGGCAGTAGTCGTGTTTTCAATATTAGAGTCTGGCAGACAAAGATCGATTAAAGCGATATCAAAATCACCTACATGCAGGGCTTCCAATCCTGCAGACAGCATCGTAAATATATCGATCTGGCAATCATCAGCAAAAGCACCTAAACAACACTCTTTGATTAGTTCAAGATGATCAGGATTGTCTTCAATTAATAGTACTTTCATATTTTTGGTAACTCGCTAACATCAGCCCAAAAGCGGTTTACATCACAGATTTTTTTGGCGAAGTCGGTGTAATCAAAGGGCTTAACTATATAGCTATTAGCGCCATCTTTATAACTCTGTTCAATATCCAATGTATTTTCTGAAGTACTGACCATCATAATGGGAATGTGTTTAATCGCGGGATCGGCTTTGATTATCCTTAGTGCTTCTAAGCCATCAATTAAAGGCATTTTAATATCTAACAGAATTAAGTCGGGAAAAAGGGGCTTGGCAATATTTTGTTGTTTCAATGACTGTAAGTGTGAAATTAATAAGTCCCCATTACAAAACCGAACGAGTTTGTTATGAGGATTATAATCTTGTGATGCCTCAATTATCATTTCTGCATGATCATCATTGTCTTCAGCTACTATTATATGTAATGGTTTCATCAGTCACTATTTATCCGTATTTTTAGGGAAGCAAAGAGTAAAGGTACTGCCCTCACCTATTGATGATTCGAGCTCGATCCACCCCAGATGTTTATCCATGATAGTTTTCACTATAGCTAAACCTACTCCACTTCCATTGCCAACATCGAGCCGTTCAAAAATCTTGAATATTTTATGATGATGTTTCCTATCTATACCAATACCATTATCAGACACAAAGATACAATTCAAATTATCTCTTTGATAATAGCCAATCTTAATTTTTGGAGATCTGTTTAGGTCTGCGTAATTAATACTATTAGAAAACAAGTTTTGTAAACATTGAATAAGTAACTGGGCGTTAACCTCTAAGTATTTGTCACCATTTTCAAGTTCGAACTGTGCACCTGAAGCCATAATTGATTGATTTAAAGATTGTTGTGCTATTTCTACACAAGTGCTTAATTGACAACTATCATATTCCAATTTTTGCCTAACAATACGAGCTAAATCAAGTAAATCAGCGAGCAACCGAGTCATGTGTTCTACATTTGCTTTAATACGCGATAGTCTATGGCGATTCTTATCATCGAGTGCATCACCTGCAGAATCTAAGATACGCTCAGTAAAGCCGCCAATGGTTACCAAAGGGGATTTAAGATCATGAGAAACCGTATATACAAAAGCCTGCATTTCTTGATTCCGGGATTCCAGTTCTTCATTAGTATCTAGTAGCGATTCTCTGAGTAAACTGGAATCGGTAACATCCCGAAATATGGCAGATACAGCAGAGACAGCCGAATTGCCTACATTGACTGGCGAAAAGGCCACTGACATGACTTTATTTACCTTTTGCGAAGAACTTAATTGCAATTCCAAAGAATCAACCTTTTGATTCTTATATATGGCCTTGATTTGGTTTTTAATTGCAGCTAATGCAGAAGGATTTTTGACTAACTTTTCAATAGTAATATTTCTTATGTTAACTGCATCAATGCCAAAGAAAGTTAAAGCAGCGTGATTCCAAGAGTCAATTTGTCCATCCTTATTAATACTGATTATGATGTCACTAGAGCCTTGAAAGATAGCCTCAAATTCGGCTTGAACTTTTAACCGTAAAAAACTGGCATGGCTATATAAACGGTATAATGTTAAAAACACAAACGCCAACAATATCAGTACTATGTTCAATAAAATGGACGTATTGTAACGTTCTAGAATTAGCTTATTCACCTGTTCTTGATTAATAGCTGCAATCAATGTCAATGGAGGCACATGTGAAGTAACGGTTAGTTTGACAGGATATTGACTCACATTGTAGATGCGTTTGTTTGTACTAAATTTAACGGTTTGAACGTCGGATAAAAATTGCTGTTTTGATGAAATTTGCTGAACATCTTTGTTCCAATTATCAAGAGCACCATACTCAAAAGAAAAAGCCAGTTCTTCATTAGGATGCAATAAGTATTGGCCTTTCTCATTCAACAAAAATAACTCCAAATAAGATTTTGTATGTAATGGCAACTTATCAAGCAATAATTGTGCATTAAAATTAATGATCACAAATCCAAAAAACCGACTTTGAGCATCGAATACCGGTTGTGCAATGCGGTAAGTCGGCCAAGCGGGTTGTTCAATTTTTCCATATTCTCGGTTAAGCGTAATTTCTGAAATATATAGGTGTTCAGCAGGTAAAATCTGTACTTGCTGAAAGTAATTTCTTTGAGACTTTTGCTGTAATTCAGCCCCCCTAACAGCTTCAATCTTGTCACCTATTCTGTGTACGCGCACCAACTCGCGGCCCTGATCTGTTTTACCGATAAAACGAATTTGCACAATATCCGGATTGTTTTTGATATACGCTGAGAAAATGGTTTCTAGTCGTTCTACCCAAACCTCGTAATGCGTATTTTGAAGAGGGTCAATGCCCGAATTTTGTAATGCTCGAGTGATCCCAGCAATCGGAGGCGTCGCATAAATAAAGCCTGTATGACGAATACTATTAAGCAGGGTTTGTTCTATAAGGGAGCCTTTTAGGGCCGATTGCAAGTTTAAAGAGGCACTGGTTTCATTGATTACTTGCTTAGATATAGCTAGATAGTTATACCAAAGCGTCGTGAGGCCAAGTACTAAGACTAAAATGCACCCAATGAAATAACCCACTTTACTTAAATGGAATTTATTCACAAAAAAGTGGCCAAATCAAAAATTTACAGCGTTCCATTTACAATATCCCTATTTTTTGTTGCTAATAATTATTGCCTTATCGTTATCAGATTTAGTTTATATTTGATAATCGGAACGAGTAAACATCATAACTGAAATGCTAGTAGACGATTCAATTAAATCTGTTGCAGCAAATTTCGGTAGCTTACAACCGGATTCAGATGAAACAGAAAACTAAATAGCTAAGCTCCAAAACACGCCTTCTAAACCAGCTAAAAAAACACCTTTAGTGAATACTAGATTTTTAATTACCTGCAATTGCCTAAATCTAACATCTCTTTCTTCAGACCATCAGACATAAAAGCAACTTCAACTCCATTCAACTGGATCTGCCTAAGATCAGCAGATGTTAACCCAACTACCTCTCGCGCTAACTTGTACTCATCGGCAATCTCAATACCTGATACTCCAGGATCGTCAGTATTTAATGTGACTATTATCCCCTTTTCGATAAAGGTTTTAATGGGGTGCTGAGCAATATCAGTGCAGGCTCCAGTCTGGAAATTAGACGTTAAGCAACACTCAATACTGATCCCATTATTTGCCATGAAATCCATTAAATTTGCATCCTCACACGCTGTAACACCATGACCAATTCTTGTCGCTCCGAGTATCTCTATCGCGTCGAGAATACTTGCTGGACCATCAGCCTCACCAGCATGGACTGTGATACTCCATCCGACATCGCGGGCTAAACTGAAGTGCGCTTTAAACCTATTAGCCGGATACCCCTTTTCATCACCTGCTAAATCTAAAGCGACGATATCGTCTTTTGCTCTAAGCAATCCTTGTAACTCTTGGTAGCATGATTTTTCACCAAAACTGCGACTCAGTATGCCAATTAAATTAACTGGAACACCAAAAGCTTGACTTCCTGCCTTACAACCGGCAACCACTGCATCAACCACTTGCTCAATGGAAAGATTGTGTGCTTTGGCCATAAATACAGGTGAAAACCGCAATTCTGCATACGTCAAGCCGGCTAGCTTAGCGTCTTCAACATTTTCGTAGGCAATACGGTAACAAGCTTGTTCTGACGCCAACACCGAAACACCTAATTCCATCTTTTTCAAAAACGCTAAAAGATCGGTTGTTTTTACTTTGATTTGAGTGGCATCGATTAATTCTTGAAGATTTTTCTGCTCTAACGGAATAGAAAACTCTTCAGCAAGTTGCCAAATAGTTGAGGTTCGAATATTTCCATCTAGATGTCGATGTAAATCGGTTAGGGGAAAGTCAGTATTTATCACGACTCTTTAATCTGGTACATCCAAGTGTTTTAATAGTAATACTGCTTGGGTACGAGTATTGACATTAAGCTTTCTAAACACAGCACTTATATGTGCTTTTACAGTTGCCTCAGTTATGCTCAAATCATAGGCAATTTGTTTGTTAAGTAGGCCATCTTGTAAAAGTTTTAATACCTGAAATTGTTTTGGGGTTAATTCACCTACTAATTTTGCAACGTCGAGCACTGGTGTATCTTTTTCAATACAAATCTCGACACCCTCGGGCAACCAACTTTTCCCGTCCATTATTTGTATTAGGGCATTAGCGATGCTTTGCGTAGTAGTCGCTTTGGGAATAAACCCCTTGGCGCCTAAATTAATAACTTTTGAGATGACTTCAATAGAGTCACTCGCCGATACGACAACGACTGGCACCTTGGGAAAGTCTTGGGAGACACGTAACAAACCATAAAAATTTTCGCAGCCTGGCATATTCAAATCTAACAATACTAAATCAAAATCAGTATTATGTTGTAACGCCTCTAGGGTCGAATCCAAACTATCAGCTTGAACAATATCAATCTTTTCAAAAAGTGGACTGAGCGCTGAAATTAGGGCTTCTCTATATAAAGGATGATCATCTGCTATTAAAAATTTCGCCACTAAACCTACCTGTATATTCTATTGTTCTTCTTCAATAATTAAGACTAATACTTTAGTCTTAATTATTGAAGGATTAACTTACATTTTTTATCATTTCAAATGCTGTGATTGATTTCTGCTCTATTTTAATGACATTACCTTAAATAACTTAATTTCTAATAAAGAATAACAGTGTAATCAAGAAGATAACAAAGGAAATTGCTTGGATTAGATTGCGCAGGTAGAATTGCGAGATATTTCTATTTAGGTCACAGCGCCACGATGCAAGACGGTAAAGATACCATTTATTCTCAGCCACAACAAATCACTGAATTTTGTTTTGACCATTCGGTAGCCGAAGTTTTTCCTGACATGATCCAGCGTTCAGTCCCCGGTTATAGCACTATAATTGATACCATTGGTCAAATATGCGCTAGGTATGCGCAACCACAAACCAATATATACGATTTAGGGTGTTCATTAGGTGCAGTGAGCTTAGCAGCAAGCAAATATATTCAACGTGAAAACTGCCAGATCTTGGCTATTGATAATTCACAAGCCATGGTGCAACGCTGTAAGTTACATGTTCAATCCTACAAATCAGCCACTCCTATCAATGTGATATGTGATGACATACAAAACATTGATCTTAAAAACGCCTGCTGCGTGGTAATGAACTTTACCCTGCAATTTATTCCGCCGGAACAACGTTTAGATATCATTCAAAAAATTTATTCTGGTTTGAATTCGGGCGGCGTTTTGGTGTTATCTGAAAAACTCAGTCATGACACTGAACTAGGCAATGATTTACTTATTGACCTTCATCATGAATTTAAACGCAGAAACGGATATAGCGAACTTGAAATTAGTCAAAAACGCTCCGCATTAGAAGATGTAATGCGTACCGAAACCTTTGAGCAACATAAAGAACGATTGAAACAAGTCGGTTTTAGCGATGTGGTGCGTTGGTTTACCTGTTTTAACTTTGCGTCAATGGTAGCAATAAAGGGGAAATAGCTTCGAGCTTCGCAAAATGTTTTGTATCAGGTTTGCAGTTAACTAAAAACTGCGTCATTTAAACGAAAAAAATTAATTTTTTGTTGTTAATCTTTAAGCTCGCGGCTAATAGCTCGTAGCTCAAAGCTGCTTTTTAGGAGGCCACTTGGCTGTTACTTGGTTTAATAATTTTTATAAACATATCGCAGATTCACCTTTAAGTCACTGGCTTGAAGTGTTGCCAGCGCAAATTGCAACATGGCAACAAGAGCAATTGCATGGCGATTTTAATAAATGGGTAAAACTGCTTAACAAACTCCCGGATATTTCAACAAACTCCGTCAACCTAAAAGACAAAGTTGCTTTCGGTGATGGAAGTGAAATCACTGAATATACCCAAAAACAAATAGCAGGTTTACTCAAACAGTTTATGCCTTGGCGTAAAGGGCCCTTTCAATTGCATGGTATTCACTTAGATACAGAATGGCGCTCAGATTGGAAATGGGAGCGCGTGGTGCCTCACATAAAAAATCTCAAAGATAAGTACGTTCTCGATGTAGGTTGTGGTAGTGGATATCATATGTGGAGAATGTTGGGTCAAGACCCCAAAATGGTGGTTGGAGCCGACCCCTCACAACTATTTTTAATGCAATTCCAAGCAATTAAACACTTTAACCCAGATCCTCGTATTCACCTACTTCCTGTAGGAGTTGAACAACTGCCAGAACTGAAAGCCTTTGATACAGTGTTTTCCATGGGTGTACTTTACCATAGGCGTAGCCCCATTGACTTTTTGTATCAGCTAAAAAACCAGCTTCGTAAGGGGGGTGAACTAGTGTTAGAAACCTTGGTTGTTGAAGGAGATGAACAGACTGTCTTTATGCCTGGCGAACGTTATGCACAAATGCGTAATGTATGGTACTTGCCCAGTACTGCAGCGCTAACAGTTTGGATGCAAAGAGTCGGGTTCAAAAATATTAGAGTGGTCGATAGAGCCGCAACAACAACTGAAGAACAACGGGCAACTGAGTGGATGGACAGTCAGTCCTTAGTGGATTTTCTTGACCCAAATGACCCAACCCAAACCATTGAAGGATACCCTGCGCCTCTTCGAGCTGTTTTAGTCGCTGAAATTTAATCCATATGGGTTAATATTAATCAACAAAATGCCTAGTAATACGTCTAGGCATGCGGGTTACCAATTCATAACCAGAAGTGCCCGCCCAACTAGCTACTTCGTTGGCTGATAACGCTTTGCCCCACAACTGCGCGGTATCACCCACTTTAACATTGGTAAGTTCGGTAACATCAACGCTAATCATATCCATAGATACCCTGCCCGCCAATGGCGCACGTTGATGATTAATTAACACCGGTGTTCCGGATTCTGCCGTACGCGGATAGCCATCACCATATCCCACTGCAATGGTGGCAATAACTGAAGGACGTTGCGCCTTCCATGTGCAACCATAACCGACAGACTCACCTGTTGAAACTTCTCGCAAGGCTATCACTTGTGATTCGAAAGTCATGGCTGGGATAAGTTGTTCGGCTTGCCCTTGAGGCACATCAAATGGGCTCAACCCGTACAACATAATCCCTGGTCGATTCCAATCTAATCGAGTTTGCTGCCAAGCTAATAGGCCAGCTGAGTTGGCCATGCTTAATGCCACTTTTTGTTTAGCGTTAGTTATTATTGGCTGAATACATTGTTCAAACAGTCTAATTTGTTTAGTTGTGTACTCCCCACTTAGCTCATCAGCATACGCAAAATGTGTCATAAGAAGGATATTTTTAACCTTCTCCGATGCCTTTAACTTCTCGTAGCTAGATTCAACATCTTCTAGGGAAATTCCCAATCTGTGCATGCCGGTATCGATTTTCAACCAAACATTGATTGGCCCTGCAAATGTAGCGTTAAGCAAATGAGTTAATTGCGAAAGGCTGTGTAGAACCAACTCACAATGATTATCATAAGCTACATTTAACTCCGTTTTTTCAAAACATCCTTCGAGTAATAAAATAGGCTTTATCAAACCATTTTCTCGCAAAACCATCGCTTCTTCGAGACAAGACACCGCGAACATATCAACTTGTTGCTCCAATGCTTTTGTCACCTCAACAGACCCATGCCCATAGGCATCGGCTTTAACCACTGCCACCGTTTTAGATGACGGTGCAAGGGCTTGTGCAAATCGAAAATTGGCCTGAATAGCCGCTAAGTCAATAATGATTCTGGCAGGTCGAGACATACAGGTTTTACATTCCAGTTATTATGAAAAGAGCGTGTTTAATAAAGGTACTTGTTGGCGGAATACAAGCTCTGCGCTTTTTGCCAAATATCCCCCACTTTTCCATTGCCCACTGGCTGGCCATCTAACTCAACTACAGGGGCAATTTCTTTGCTAGAACTGGTTAACCATAATTCATCCGCATCTCGGACTTCAGTCATATTTAGCGCTCTTTCTTGCACTTGAAAACTACCGTCTTTGCGCAAAATATCTAACAACATATGGCGCGTAATACCAGGAAGTATTTGGTTATCTAATGGCGGTGTTATCACTACATTGTTTTTAACCATAAACACATTGCAAGCACTGGCTTCCGTCAACTCTTTGTGTTGATTAAACAATATAGTTTCTTGGACTCCCACATCCTGACCTTGCTGGAAATGCATCACGTTACCTAGCAAAGAGGTGGATTTAATTTGGCAGCGCTTCCAACGTAAGTCCTCGGTACTGGTTACTTTATATTGTTTTACACCTTGTTTATCCGCTGTAGTGGCTGCGGGGATCTCAAAAGCATAGGCGAACACTGTAGGTTGCACATGCTCAGGATAAGCGTGGAAACGTTTAGTATCAGCGCCGCGACTCACATGAAAATACAGTCCAAGATTACCCTTACCAGATGATTCCATAAGCTTAATGGCTATGTCACGCCAATCATCTACGCCCATTTCTAATTTAATACCAATCGCATTGAGACCGTTTTGCATACGTTCAATATGTAAAGCAAACCCCACTAACTGGCCACCATAAGAAGGTACCACTTCATATATACCGTCACCAAACAGAAACCCACGATCCAAAGGTGAGATTTTAGCTTCAGACATGGGTACAAATTCACCATTTAAAAATACGATATTGTTATCAATTGCCATAAAACACCAAGTTTAGAAGCTATAATTTATGGTCTGATTATGCCATGAATAAATCCATGCATTTAACAAAAAACACATTGTTTTTATATTTCTTAATCTTCGGGTCAGTTACAATATGCATATAATTTCGTTACAGATAATCAGTCAAACATGCCGCAAGTTGGAAAGTTCAATACCCTAGAAGTCGTGAATGAAGTGCCATTCGGATTTTATTTAGACGCTGGTGAAAAAGGCCAAATTTTACTGCCTACTAAAAATGCGCCCTTAGGCTGTAAACTAGGCGATAAGGTAAACGCATTTATTTATCATGATAGTGATGACAGGCTTATCGCCACTATCAAACGTCCTAAGGTATTTGTTGATCATTGTGCCTACTTAAAAGTGGTGAGTATTACTAAGGTAGGCGCTTTCCTCGATTGGGGATTGGAAAAGGACTTGTTAGTGCCATTTAACGAACAAGATTACCCTATGTCTGAAGGTGTGTCTTATGTGGTTTACGTATTTTGTGATGAAGAAACCGGAAGACTAGCTGCGTCCACTAAGCTCAAAGATTTTTTATATGAAGAGTCATGCGAAGAAGGCGGAACATTTGAGGCTAAGCAAGAAGTTGAACTGTTAATATGTGCCAAGACTGACATGGGTTACAAGGCGATAATTAATGGGTCGCATTTGGGCTTGTTGTTTAAAGACGAAGTTTTCCAGCCGATTAAGGTGGGCCATTCAGTAAAAGGGTATATCAAACGCGTTCGCGAAGATGGCAAAATAGACTTATGTTTTCAATTTCATGATCCTTCGGCGCGCAATGCTTTGGAAGAACAAATTATAGAAGACTTAATTGCCCACGAAGGTTTATCAACCCTAACCGACAAAAGTCCCGCAGTTGAAATATCGAAACGTTTTAAAGTGAGCAAAAATGTCTATAAAAAGGCGCTGGGTTCCTTGTTTAAGCAAAAACGTATACTCCTAGACAAAACAAAAATCACGCTAGTTAAGAAGTAGAGGCAAAATGAAAGCAACCGTTAGTTGGCAAGAAAACCTAAGATTCAGCTGTAAAACAGAGACTGGACATACCCTAGACTTAGACGGCAACGGCGAAACCATGACGCCAATGGAATCTGTTTTGCTATCAGTAGGTGCCTGCTCCTCCATTGACGTGGTGGACATCCTTAAGAAATCCAGAAAACAAGTCGATGATTGTGTTTGTCAGCTTGAAGCCAAAAGAGCGGAAGAGCCACCACGCTTTTTCACTGCCATCCATGCACACTACATAGTTAAAGGCGAAGGATTAGTAGAAAAAAACGTCGCTAGAGCGGTACAACTATCGGCTGAAAAATATTGCTCGGTCATGTTGATGCTGACGGGGAATGTTGAAATTACGACAAGTTATGAATTAATCTAAGCTAGGATCTGGGGGAGTACGCTAGGCATTAGGATTACCTCGTTTATTTTTGGCTCGAATCCCATCGAGCCAAAAACTCATATTTGACTGCAAAAAAGCCCCCTGAAAAGGCCTCCAAAAGCAAAACGCTTACGCTTTTTAAAACTGCCAAAATGCCTGTTCAAAGTCTGCGACTATGTCATCGATATCTTCAATACCGATAGACATTCTGATCATATTATCGTTAACTCGCATTTCTTGTCTTTCTTTAGCTGTGCATTCGAAATAAATAGTCGAGGCTACGGGCAGCGCTAAGGTCCGAGTATCACCTAAGTGAGTAGCACATATCACTAGATTTAACGTATTTAAGAATTCAATTGGGTCTATGCCGTCCCGCAAATCTAGACTTAAAATACCACCATAACCATTAAAATACTCTCTGGCTAAAAAATGTTGAGGATGGTCGGCCAACCCTGGGTAATATACAGCTGACACTTTTTCATGGTTATGTAAATAGGACGCCAAACGCATCGCGTTGTCGCATACTTTATTAGTTCGTAATACTAAGGTTTCTAGGCCAATTGAAATGGCATGGGCCGAGTCAGGAGACAAGGTTCCCCCCATGTCTCTAAGGCCTCTTTTTCTAATTTGCGTTAGTCCCCACTGAGATTTATCTGGGCCGCGGTACATAGGTAAAATGTTGTCGAATCCACCCCAATCAAATAAACCTGTATCCACCACTGCTCCGCCTAATACATTGCCGTGACCTGCAATGTATTTAGTCAAAGAACTAATAGTTAACGAGGCCAAAACGGCATTGGCATCAAAAATATTAGCTGGTGTCATAGTAGTGTCGATCAAGAATAACGCTTTTTTCGACTCGCATAGTTGACCAATTGCACCTAAGTCGGCCACTTGCGTAACAGGGTTAGCAATAGTTTCTAAATAAACCGCCTTTGTATTTACCTTGAATGCAGCTTCGACGTTTTGAACATCAGTCACGTCAACAAAGCTCAGTTCAATACCCAATGTTTGCATGGTTTCCGCAAAACTACGGGTGTTACCAAACAAAAAATGACTCACAATTAAATGATCGCCGCTTTTGAACAAGCTCAACATTGTAGCCGTTATGGCTGCCATGCCTGTGGCAAAAGTGATTGCTCCTACTCCACCTTCTAAATGGGTCAGGATATTTTGCAATGCGAGGTTTGATCCTGAAGACGAACGAGAATATACATGGCCCGCCTTTTTACCTTGAAAAACATCCACCAAACCCTGCGCATCTTTATATTCAAATAACACCGAGTTATTCGTAGCCTGATGTACGGCACCATTTTCAGGTGTATTCAGTAACCTATCGGCATGCACCAAACGGGTGGTAAAACCTTTACTTTTCAATATCTATCTCCACGGGGGACGCTAATTTAGTGATCATTTTTTCGGGGTATTTACCATGTGCATTTTTAAAGTGCAGATAAATTTTATTGAGCTCATCTTGGGTATTGTCGCTTATATTGTGCATTGGACCAAACTCGATAAGTTTTTTCTTATAATCAAAGGTTACCAAAAACACTGGAACATTAGCTTTGTTGGCGATATGTAAAAACCCTGTTTTCCACGGTAAAACAGGGCTGCGAGTACCTTCTGGCGCGATGCACAACACCATCTTATCAGCTTCCTTTATCTTGTTAGCCATGTCATCAACGACACCATGTTTGCTAGTGCGCTCCACGGGAATTCCGCCCCAACGTCGTAAAAGGCCGCCAAAAGGTGGTATAAAAAGACTATGTTTACCGAAAAAAGAAATCTTTAGTCGCAAATTGAACGCGACAGCAATTCCAATCACGAAATCCCAATTAGATGTATGTGGTGCGATAGCGATGATCATCTTTGAACAACAAGGAAATGCTCCGTGATACCGCCACCCCATTAATTTTAATACGCTAGCACCCAACCATTGGCTAAATTTATTACCTATTCTAGGTACTTGATCACAAAGAATAGGCGTATTTACATTATCAAGCATTTCTTTCTTGGCTTATGCAATTTAAACTAGGCAAATGGTCGCTTATGTAATCTATTTTGTCGAGTGTAAACAAAGTGTTAAGCGCCCGAATTTTTTGACCTGCTTGGTTGGTCACGAGTTGGCCCCATAATTTTAATTGTCATTGGAACCCATATATTGAGAATTTTTATATTTATATTGTGTTTGTTATGCTCGACTGCACATAGTCAACAAACGGCCCAAAATTTATTTGGTCAATATCGCACCGCCTTGTATCAAATCAAAATTATAGAATTAGAATCAGGCAACAAATCCTCCATTGGATCAGGATTTCAAATAGACAAGT
This sequence comes from Paraglaciecola sp., assembly GCF_039964565.1. Taxonomy (GTDB): domain Bacteria; phylum Pseudomonadota; class Gammaproteobacteria; order Enterobacterales; family Alteromonadaceae; genus Paraglaciecola. The sequence continues at coordinate 46,609 of NZ_JBDVXF010000012.1, read as the reverse complement.
TGGGGAACGTGGTCACTAACTACCATGTGGTTTCTGAATATGTGTATAACCCCGATAAATACAGAATTGAATATTTGGCTCACGACGGTTCTGAGGGCCATCTGCAACTTGTTGATGTAGATGTGGTAAATGACTTAGCTTTGGTTAGAAAGGTCGAGCTTTCTAACCAAGAAAATGCTTTTCCTATAGCACAGTCATTGCCACAACAAGGCAGCGCTATTTTTTCGTTAGGTAATCCCCATGATCTTGGCATGATAGTCGTACCGGGTACGTTTAACGGATTAAAGAAAAATAGTTTTTATCAGCGTATCCATTTTACAGGTTCAATAAATCCCGGAATGAGTGGCGGTCCAGTGGTGAATCAACTCGGTGAAGTCATGGGTGTTAACGTAGCAACGGCTGGCAATCAAATTGGTTTTCTCATTCCCTTGGCAAAAATTCGAAATTTATTAAAAAGCCAAGAAGCTGAAGTGTTAGAAAAAAAACAGTTAAAACCTCGTATACAACAACAACTATTGGCCAACCAGAGTCGGCTTTTTTCGCTCTTGAACAATCATGATTGGGTTACCAGTGTGTTAGGTGAAGCCTTAATACCAGCAAAAATCACTGATTTTATTTCTTGCTGGGGTGGATCCAATACCAGTGATAAAGAAGCATTATATTTATCTGTAGAGAATCGTTGCCAGTTAGATGAGCAAATTTATCTGCACAATGGTTTACGTACTGGAGGTCTTGAAATCGAGTTTGAGTGGTTAGATGGTAAGTCATTAGGTGAACATCGCTTTTACAATTTTTATTCTCAAAGCATAACGGGGGCAGGAGCAGGTAATAAAGCCACCAAAACAGATGTGACAAATTATCGTTGTCAACAAGACAAGGTCACTAACATCAACGGCGTAACTAATAAAACAGTATTATGTTTCAGGGCCTACAAAGAATTTGAACAACTTTACGACGTGTTGTTTGTTGGTGCCACACTTGACCATAATCAACAGGGTTTAATCAGTCACTATACGTTAGCTGGGGTAAGCAAAGATTCTGCTTTGGTATTCACACAGAAATTTATGGACGCAATAGCATGGCAATAGTCTTAGAGCTGCTTTCTCGAAAAAATATTCCACTTAAACATTATAAATTTGAACAAGATTACGTGTGTGTTGGTCGTGACTTTAATAATGACTTACGACTAGACGACCCTTATATTTGCCCCAGCCATATGTTGGTCGCAATCGACCCCGAATCTGGAAAATTAATCGTTAATGATTGTCAGTCTACTAACGGTATAAAAGTTAACAATAAATTCGTCAGGCAAGCGACCCTTAACTCACACGATGTAATTAAAATTGGTCGAACACGGTTGAGAATAATAGATACAAAAGTACCCTTGGTCGAAGCTATCCCGTTAAGCGAATTGGAAGAAAATCTCAATTGGTTAAACCAGAGTTTTTTAGCCGTTTTTTTATCCTTTGTTTGTTTGAGCTTTTTACTACTTTCAAAGTATCTAGGCAGTGTACAAGAATTTAATTTAATCAAGGCCCTTCCCTCTGAATTAGGGCAACTAGCAGCTTTTTGTATTTGGCCTTTGTGTTTTGCTATCTTAGCTAAGGTTGTCAAAAAAGAGAGCCATGTAGTCAGTCAGTTCAATCTCACTTTTTTAGTGGTATTACTGGCCAATGCGTTGCTTCTAATACAGAAAATAGCCATCTTTAATATTCACCCCGGTCCATGGTTCACATGGTTAGAACTAACCATTTTTGCGTTAGTGGTAGGTGGATTCATCTGGTTGAGCCTATTTATTGCATTCCATCAAACCACTCGAAGACGCAACATAATTACCGGCTCAATGACCTTCATAATACTGGCACCGATTTATGCGTTGGGCTTTTTAAATTCAGATGAGTTTAATACTCGTCCAAGCTACAACCCGGTACTGTTGCCGCCTGCTTACAATATGACTTCTGCTGTATCCACACAAAAGTTTATTGATGACGCTAACGACTTATTTTTCCAAGTTGATAAGTTAAAAACTAGATAATCGCGAAGGGCTTATGTGCATTTTATTTGTCGCTGTTAATCAACATAAAGATTACCCTTTAATTATTGCCGCTAATCGAGATGAGTTCTTTAATAGGGCAACAGCCGAATCACATGAGTGGGGTCAAAAACAAGGGATCATTGCTGGTAAAGATTTGCAAGCAGGCGGCACATGGATGGGCATTAACAAGTTAGGTTACATTGCCTCCTTAACTAATATTCGTGATCCCCAAAAAATATCTGATGATGCGATAACGCGAGGTGAATTAGTCGCACATTACCTTCAAAATCCAGATAAACATTATCAACAGCAATTACGCTCCAGTAGAAATAACTATAACGGCTACAACCTACTATTTGGTAAGTGGGATCAACTCGCTGTTTACAATAATCATTTGGATCAAATACAACATCTAGGCGAAGGTTACTATGGTTTGTCCAATGCCAGTCTGAATAGTCCTTGGCCAAAAATTAATAAAGGCGTGAGTAAGTTAGAAGAGTATTGCCAAGATGGCCACGATATCAATCCTGAAATATTGTTTAGCTTATTATTAGATAAAAGTTTAGCTGCAGACGAAGACCTCCCACAAACCGGGATCCCCTTAGATTGGGAGCGCCGCCTTTCTTCTATTTTTATTATTGGTAAAGAGTATGGAACTCGCTCGTCGACTGTCCTCAAGGTTGATAAACATCAGAATGTGTCTTGGTATGAACGTACCTATGACAACACAGCAAATTGTACATCGAGACAGAGCTTTCATTTCAGTATAAATTAGTGCGAATTTGACTCGAATTTTGTTGTACCAATGGCATAATAAGAGCTTACTACCTACTCTGCATATTTATCATTAAGGAACATCATGTTTGAAGTACTGCCCCAGCTTCCTGCCGACCCAATTTTAGGATTGTCTACTGCATTTAAAGCCGATCCTAATCCACATAAAATTGATTTAGGTGTCGGTGTTTATAAAGACGAACAAGGTCACACACCTATTCTCAATTCCGTAGCTAAGGCACAAACCATTCTTTTAGGTAAGGAAGACTCCAAAACCTACATTACACCACAGGGTGTTCAAGGTTATATTGACGGTATGTTGCAGCTAATGTTGGGCAAAGACAGTCCCGTTTTACTAGCAGATCGTGTCGCAGCGGTTCAGGCTCCTGGTGGATGTGGCGCACTACGAATTTTGTCTGAATTGATTAAACGTTGTGACGAAAACCTTACAGTTTGGGTCAGTGACCCTACTTGGGCTAACCATATCCCGTTAATTGGTAATGCGGGTTTAGCTATTCAAACCTACCCATATTTTGACAAAAGCAACGCCAGTATTAATTTTGAAGCAATGGTCGAGTGCCTTGGTCAAGTCAAAAAAGGGGATGTAGTGTTACTACATGGATGCTGCCATAATCCTACCGGAGCTGACCTTACTAAAGAGCAATGGCAAGTGGTATTAGAGCTTGCGCAAAAAACTGGCTTTATTCCTTTTGTGGATACCGCCTATCAAGGTTTTGGTGATGGTTTAGAAGAAGACGCTTATGGTATGCGTTTATTAGTCAACAACCTGCCTGAAGTCATTATTGCGGCATCTTGTTCGAAAAACTTTGGTTTGTACCGAGAACGAGTAGGTATCGCTGTGATGGTCACTCAAGACAGCACGACTCGCCAAGCGATTCAAACACAAATACAATCCATTGCTCGCGGCATATACTCTATGCCTCCTTCTTACGGTGGTGCCCTTGTCGACATTATTTTAAATGATAAAACGTTACGACATGAGTGGATGGCCGAAGTTGAAGCTATGCGCACCCGTATGCAAGATCTTCGTTCGTTACTAGTGTCAAAAATGAACGAATATGGATCGACTAAAGATTTCGAATTTGTCAAAAAACAAAAAGGCATGTTTTCGTTTTTATGTATTACACCAGAGCAAGTTCAAGCTGTTCGCGATCAACATAGCGTGTATTTTGTTGGCTCTAGCCGCGTGAACATTGCAGGTATTAGCAAAGCTAACGTTGATACGTTAGCCAAAGCCCTAGTGTCTGTACTTTAATACAACTTTCAGTTGTCCATAAAAAAACCCGGGTTCTACCGGGTTTTTTTATGTTTAAACATGTTACTAATTAATCTGTAGGTTTTGAATTTTCGACTCTACTTTTAAGCTTTTGACCGGGTCTAAATGTCACCACTCGTCTTGCCTTAATAGGTATGTCCTCACCGGTTTTTGGATTTCTACCGGGACGTTCATTTTTCTGTCTTAAATCAAAATTACCAAATCCAGATAATTTAACTTGTTCACCTGATTCTAACGCTTCACGCACTTCTTCGAAAAAAGTTTCGACCAAGTCCTTAGCATCACGCTTATTGATCCCAAGTTTCTCAAATAAATGTTCCGCCATTTCGGCTTTGGTTAACGCCATACCGTCAATCCCTCAAAGATGCTTCGAACTCTTGTGACAACTTGGCTAAAATACCGTCTACAGTTGCCTGAATATCGTTTTCTTGTAATGTTTTAGTTTTATCTTGCAAAATTAGTGAAATCGCGAGGCTTTTCTTTCCCTGTGCAATTCCCTTCCCTCTGTACACGTCGAACAAGTTTAGGCCAACTAATTGATTTGCGCCAAATTTTTCTATGCAGCTCAAGATATCGCCAACTACTTTATCATCGTCTACTACGATTGCAATGTCACGTCGATTCGCCGGAAATTTTGAAATTTCTTGCGAAACAGGTAACTTTTTTAACCCTAACGCATTAATTTCCAACTCAAAGACAAAACTTCTTCCATTTAAGCCCAGTGATTTCTCAAATTGCGGATGCACGGCCCCCACGTAACCTAGTGACCTATCACCAATTAAAACTTCAGCACATTGTCCAGGATGCAAAGCACTATGACTTGAAGCGACAAAACGATATCCTTCCACACCGGCGCAATTTAGAAGGTTTTCAACATCAGTTTTAACATCGAAAAAATCTAACGTGCGGGCTGAGTTATCCCAATTTTCATCTGCAACTAAACCACAAGCCACGCCACTAATAACAAGTTCTTGTTTTACGCCCGTTTTTTCAGTGCTATCCGGAATAAAACGTAATCCAGATTCGAATAATCTTACCCGACCTTGTTGACGTTTTTGATTGTACGACACAGCCTGCAATAGGCCCGTCCACAAACTCACACGCATAGTCGACATTTCCGATGAGATGGGGTGTGGCAACTGCAAACCTTGAATATCAGGATACAATAACGATTGAATTTTAGGGTCAACAAAGGAATAAGTAATCGCTTCTTGGTAGTCACTTTCAAGCAAAGTATTTTTTAATTGATTTAAATGTACTTTTTGCTCTTGATGCTGCGACATTTTCAAACTTGCGACAGGTGCAATATTTGGGATTTCATTATATCCGTATACTCTTGCCACTTCCTCTATGAGGTCTTCTTCAATACTTATGTCAAATCGATAAGGAGGCACACTGATTTGCCAAACCTGATTTTCAAACGACACGCCAAAACCAAGTCGCTCAAAAATATCTGTTACTGTATCAGCAGAAATATCAACACCTAATACTTTAGCCAATCGACTTTGTCTCAAACTAACTTTGCAGTCCTTTGGAACAAAACTCGTATCCACCGCTTCAATTACAGGCCCAGCCTCACCGCCAACAATCTCCAATAATAATTGCGTGGCTCGCTGCATCGCAACTTGTTGCAGTTGAGGATCTACTCCGCGCTCATAACGATGTGAAGCGTCTGTGTGTAACCCATACTGACGAGCTTTACCCATAATAGCGTCGGGTGCGAAAAACGCGCTTTCAAGGAATATATCTTTACTGTCTTTAGTTACACCTGATTCTAATCCGCCAAATATCCCAGCCATAGCAAGTGGCTTAACGGTATCGGCTATAACTAAGGTGTCGCTTTGCAATGTCACTTCATTGCCGTCTAAGAGTGTAAGTTTCTCATCTTGTTTCGCCAAACGTACTACTACATCACCTTCAAGTTTATTATTGTCAAACGCGTGCATTGGATGTCCAAGCTCTAACAAAACGAAATTAGTGATATCAACAACAGGATCAATGCTTCTAATCCCTGATCGTCGTAGTTTTTCAACCATCCATAGAGGCGTCGCAACGTCTAAATTAATATTCTTGATGACCCGGCCTAAATAGCGCGGACAGGCTTCAGGTGCTTGTATTTGAATGTTACGAGAATCGCTGATTTGTTCTGATACTTCTGGTATCTGCAATGCCTTGACTGAACATTGATTGAGCACACCGACTTCTCTGGCTAGACCTTTGATGCCTAAGCAGTCCGCACGATTTGGCGTTAAGTCGACTTCAATACTGACATCGTCAAGTCCTAAATACTCGCGGATATCCTGACCAATTTCAGCATCTAAAGGAAGCTCCAAAATGCCATCATGATCATCTGATATACCTAGTTCAGAAAAACTACACAACATACCGAACGAAGGTTGACCACGCAATTTAGCTTTTTTGATTTTAAAATTACCAGGCAATACTGCACCGACTTTGGCAACGGCTACTTTTAAACCTTGGCGGCAATTAGGTGCACCACAAACGATATCTAGAAGTGCTTCGTCACCTACATTAACTTTGGTCACTTGCAATTTATCAGCATCGGGATGTTGGCTACATTCCACAACTTCGCCCACTACCACACCGGAAAATTCACCAGCTACCGCTTCTACACCGTCAACTTCTAAACCGGCCATGCTTAATTGTTCACTAAGCGCATCTGTTGATACAGACGGATTGACCCATTCTCTTAACCACTTTTCACTAAATTTCATATATCTGACTCGACTTAATTAAATTGCTTAAGGAAACGAAGGTCGTTCTCAAAGAATGCACGTAAATCATTCACTTCGTAACGCAACATAGTTAAGCGCTCTACGCCCATGCCAAATGCAAAACCTGTGTATACTTCCGGATCGATATTGACTGCCTTGAGCACATTAGGATGCACCATGCCACAACCTAAAACTTCTAACCATTTACCATTTTTGCCCATCACATCGACTTCCGCAGACGGTTCAGTAAAAGGGAAATAAGATGGTCTAAATCGAACCTGTAAGTCTTGTTCAAAAAAGTTATTTAAGAAATCATGCAAAATACCTTTTAATTCGGCAAAGCTCACATTTTTATCAACCATCAAACCTTCTACTTGATGAAACATTGGGGTGTGAGTTTGATCGTAATCATTTCGGTAAACCCGACCAGGAGAAATAATCCTAAGAGGAGGCTGTTCAGCTTCCATAGTGCGAATTTGTACACCTGATGTTTGAGTACGTAACATCACATCAGGATTAAAATAAAACGTATCATGATCAGCGCGAGCAGGATGATTAGCCGGAATATTTAACGCATCAAAATTATGAAACCCATCTTCAACTTCTGGACCCGTTTTAACACTAAATCCTAGTTCGTTGAAAAAGCTCTCGATACGATTAATAGTGCGTGTGACAGGATGCAAACCACCTCGACTCTGGCCGCGGCCCGGTAACGTGACATCGATTGTTTCGCCAGCCAGCTTTTTATTGAGCTCTTGTGTCTGTAAAAACTGCCCTCTCGCATGGATCAACTTTTGAATTTGTTGCTTGGCTAGATTGATTTTTTGACCCGCAGCTGGACGTTCTTCGTTAGACAACTTACCTAAGCCTTTAAGTAACTCTGTCATCCGCCCTTTTTTGCCCATAAAATCAACTCGCACAGCATCAAGTATATTGACATCTTCTGCGGCATTAATTTGCGCTTCTGCTTCACTAATTATGGCGTTTAGATCCATAGTGTCCCCGAATTTGGATTAAAAATATGGCCTTTATTCAATAACTTGATTTAAGTTTAAGGCTATTTAAAAATAGCCGGCAATTCTACACGAAAGCGGCACTTTGAGGCTAGACACAATTGCTACAAAGTTGCTTTATTTAGCAACAATCTTTACTAAATAATAAAATATCCACTTTTTTCATAGGATTCGTCAACAGTAAATAATTTAAATCATTAAAGAGGGAGGGTAATCATTAAGATTATGTATGGCTAAAACTTGAAACGGTCAATTTTGATTAAACCAAAATGACCAAAGGTCTCATTAATTCTGGTCTAAAAAGTAACCAGCCTTTGCGTTGAGGAAGTGACAGAAAAACGTCTCTCTACTTTAAGCGTGTTCCCAAAATAAATTACGACAGGTGAACAGCTCAACTAATCCACAAAGTATCGCGTAAATTGAGTAGGCGTATAGCCAGTCGTTTCCTTAAAGATTCGCCTAAAGGAGCTTTCATCTAAGTAGCCCAACTTAAAACACACTTGTTTGACAGGAGAGCGATTTAATCGCAGTAGATTACAAGCTTGTTGTATTTTCACTTTTCGCATAAACGTCGCACATGACAATCCACTAAGGGTCTTGATTTTTCTGGCTAATGTACGTTTCGACATATTTGTAGCAATCGCCAAATTCTCTACTTTTAGCTCACTTGCTTGGGAGTTTTCGACCCATCGAAAAACTTTCGCCATCAATGGACCATTGGATTTAATTATTTGTAACTCTTGCATAGGTAAAGGTTTTTTAGTTGGACGCGCTAACACCATTAAATCTGTTAGCTCATCTAATATTTCAGCACCACAATGTTGCTGAATGAGGTAATTGGCAATAGGTAAATACCCTTGTACGCCAGACGCCGTTATTGTTTGACTACTTTTGACGAACGTATCCCCAAAACGCCAATCAACCTCTTTGTAGGTATCACAAAGATACTCACTTAGCCACCATGTAGCCGTCGCCATTTTTCCACCCAACCTTCCAGACGCTGCTAATAATGTAACTGCAGTACAATAAGCATAAACTTCCAATTGTTGTTCTAATCGGCTTAAAGTGAGAATCAACGGTTTGTTGTTTTGGTGGAACTGATACACATCATTAATTGATTGAGTCCAAAAGCCTGGGATCAGCAATGCGTCTAAATTCGCTGTAGCAATATCATTGAGGGTGTACATAGTTAAATTACTTAGATGACCCAGAGTAAGCTCAACATCTAGACCTTCATGAGACACAAATACACACTCAAAATACCGCTTATTTATTCTTTTATTCGCAGCTTCAAGTAATTCTGAAAACCCTAAAGTCCCTGAAGCAAGACAATTATCGTAGACAAATACTCCGACTCTAAATGGCAATTTTTACACTCTTTATGTCATTTTTTGCCATTATATTCAAACAACGCCCTATTTACTATATCGAGGACATTTAATTACGGGAGACTAATATGAAAGTTCATCAAATACGCAATGCAACAATAATCATCGAATACCAAAATCTATGTTTATTGGTAGACCCCATGCTTGCAGAAAAAGGAAAGATCCCATCGCTGCGTTATCTAACACCAAATAAACGCCGCAATCCCCTAGTAGATTTACCATCCAATACAACATCTTTATTGAATGGAGTAACACACTGTTTAATCACACATTGTCAAAAAGGGCATTTTGATCATTTGGACCGCGCTGGAGGAAAGTGGTTAAAATCGAATAACATTCCTGTTTTATGCTCTGAACAAGATTCCGCATTTTTACGTAAAAGGTCATTTGAAACTCATGAATTAAAAATCCACGACCTAAACACATTTGAAAATGGCAATATAGAGCTTGTAAGCTGCCTTCATGGGACTGGCGTTGTTGGTAAACTAATGACACATGGTGTCGGATATTTTATTAATATGCCAAATGAACCAAGTATTTATATTACAGGCGATACGGTCCTCACTCCTCATATAGTAAATTTCGTAAAAGAGAAACAACCAGATATTATTGTTGCACCTGCTGGCGGGGCGAAGTTTGATCTAGGTGGTGAGGTAATAATGAATGGAGAAGAAGCAATAGAATTAGCTTTAGCGTCAGATGGTAAATTTGTAGCCAATCATCTTGAGGCGTTAGATCACTGTCCTGTGACAAGAAAAAACTTACGCGCTCTGGCAACATTAAATAAACTGAACCATAGATTCTATATCCCTAAAGATGGTGAAACCTTAGAGTTTATGAATTATACCAATCCATCCTAACAATTGATCGCTCATCGAGATTTAAAATCACCTAATCAAGGCGCTCGAATGAAGCAATAGTTATTCTATTGTAAGTTCGAGCAACGCAGAGTAGGTGCTTTTAAACCTCGCCCAAAGGGAGAACACCAGCGACTAATTGATAAGATGAATTGGTATAAGCTATAGTTTCTTGATTCAAAAATAATTGTTGTAACATTCCCTGCTAATAAGATAAAAAAATATACCTTTATCCCTGCACTGATAACCTAATGCTTTATATTTTTAGCTAACATACTAGTCATAGATATATCTGGATGGTTAATCGAATATTGATGGTTTGCAACTAGAGTGAGAAAAAGCGTGAAAAGCCTGCCAAAAAAATCAAATGTAAGTAATCAACAAGGTGTTGGCATGATTGAAGTGTTGGTTACTTTATTCATTTTATCCGTTGGCTTGCTCGGTGTTGCATATTTACAGTTTGTCGGATCATTTACAAACTCTGAAGCCTTAAGTCGTTCACAATCAGTGTTAGTGGCTCAACAGTTGACAGAGCGCTTAAGAGCTAGCGCAGTATTTTCTCCATTAGGAAAAGGTTTAGTTGTTCACAATGATTATTTTAACGAGGAATTATATAACTTTTCTGGCATGACCTGTACCACTGGTCTCCCCCATGCTTGTTATTGTTTAGAGCGTCCAGAGTCCATCCCTAATTGCAATGACAACGACTGCACTGCAGCTCAATTGGCTGCGTTTGATGGTTATGAGGTTTCGTGTTCAGCTGTAGCTGCCAACCCTGAAATAGAAATTAGTCTAACTTGTGAATTGGATAATAACGCTGCCGATGCGGACGCATGCAGTGTTGGTTCAAAACACATAGTTACCCTAAGTTGGCCCGTGGAAAACTGGCAAAATATTCAAAGAACAGTGAACGCAGATTGTAATGTTGACGAAACCATACCCCATGATTGTGTGTCAGTGGATGTGACTTTATGAGAACCAGAAGAAAACAAAGCGGTTTTAGTCTTATTGAGTTGATGATATCCCTCACTCTGGGGCTTATTGTGTCTGCAGCTGTTGTGCAAGTGATGATCAGCAACAATTCTACCGAACGGCTAAATAGGTCAATAGCGTCTGCGCAAGAAAACGGACGTTTTATCATTGCTAGATTACGTAATGACCTCATCATGACTGGACGTTACGATATGTTGCGCCCCGAACTCAATAAAGACGTCGATATCGTTGTGGAGGCCGCTTTTGTCCAGAACAATCCTATCCCTATTGTGGGCGACTTTAGTAATGGACTGACCAAAGGGGCCAAAGAAGGCGCAGACGCAACGAGTGATACTTTGATGGTCATGTTGCAAGGTACTCAAGATTGCCGCGGGGCTTCTCATGGTTATAACAATGAAGAGTTTTTAGTGGTTAACGAGTACTTTTTAGATGGTACCTCTCTTAAATGCAGAGGCTTTGATGGCAGAGTATTACGTGGACTAAAGGCAGAGGTTGATGACGATACAGCCTACACTTTGTTAGATGATGTTTTTAGCTTTCAGGTTCAATATGGGATCACAGACAATATTGCGTCACAAGATAATTCAGCTAGGCCGGTAAGATTTATTGATGCCGATTCGCTAGGAGCAGAAAAAGCAGCTGGCGCCTTAGTTGTGGCGATTCGAGTAGCTGTTTTGTTAAAAGCTGATTCTGATGTAATTATTAGTCCCGTTCCCCAGTTTAAATTGCTTAACGAAGATTCGATTCAGCCCTCTGAAGAGAGGCTATATAAACAGTTTGAAACCACAATCACTTTGCGTAATAGCAAAAATTTCGCTCGAAGTAGAAATATATGAATTATCCATCAAAACATAAAAACTCAGGAATGGTTATGGTCTTTTCATTGCTGATCCTAATGAGTCTCACTATTTTAGGCGTTTCTTCCGTCTCCAGTAGTTTAATGCAAAGCAAAATGGCGTCGTCTATGGAAAAGCGCTCTCTGTCATTTGATGCGGCCGAGTCCGCAATTGCGGCTGTGATGTTTGAATCAGAAGATGAACTTCTGCTTAGCAACCCAGCTTTGGATGATCCTTTATCAGCGGCAAGAGGCGGCACTTTATTAGATTTAGATGTGCAGCAGCTGAGTTGTTTTGAAGATGTCACTTGGACCAATAGAACGCTTACTAAAAATGGATTGATAAAAAGTACGCAACATATTGCCGCGGGAAATTACACCGATAAGCCTGTCGTCAAAAGTTGGTCTCGAGCGGCATTCGTGCGTGAGCAACCTTGTGTTGGTTCAAGTAATGTTATAGGTGGCAGTAATATCAGTTGTCACGTATTTATTGTTAGAGGTTGTGGGCAACTTGATGATAGTAATTACGCCGTAGCCAATTCAGTTAACGCGTCAGTATTTGCGCCAGCAACCCAATAAGTGGTGGTTTTTATGAAATATATCAACAAAATTGTGGCAGTGACATTGGCTGCTAGTGTGGCGCTTTTTAGTAGTGTGAATTATGCAGATGATCTAGAGATATATCTAGGAACAGCTGGCAGTGAAGTCACCTACAATCCTAACGTGCTTTTTATTATGGATACGTCTGGCAGTATGACTGGCAAGGACGGTGGCACTGAATCACGAATGTTAAGGGTGCAAAATGCACTTAAAGAAACCCTTAACTCTGTCACAAATATTAATGCTGGTTTAATGCGTTTTTCAGATTTTGGTGGCCCGGTTTTATATCCAGTTAGACCTATTGATGACGCCGTTTCTCCGGAAATTATCACCTCAATCGCTCAAGCTACCGATGACGCCTACGAAATTTCATCGACGGTCAACACTACCAGTTCTAGTTTAAAATTATCTCAAGGTACAAGTGAAGTGACTTTGGGTCTTAGATATCAAGACCTTAATATTCCTCGTGGTGCGATTATCACTAACGCCTATATTCGCTTTAGTTCAACTGCTTTTAATAGTGGCGCAACTGACATCACCTTTAGTGGTGAAAAGGTTGGAAACTCGACTACCTTCAGTAATACAAATAATGATATTTCGGATCGCACTAAAACCACCAATTCAGTGTTATGGGACTCAGATAATGATTGGCCCGTTTCTGGCGAAACTGTGGTATCTCCAGATTTAAGCAGTGTTGTGCAAGAAATTGTAGATCAAGCTACATGGTGTGGTGGAAACGCTTTGAACATTATTATTGATGGTCAAGGTATCAGCAGTAGTAGCGAACGCCGTTCTCCTGCATTTGAGGATGGTGAAGGACTGACACCTCAACTTGTTGTGGTTTACGATGATTCTACCGCTACCGGTTGTGTTAAAGGTAAATTGAGTTATCAAGTTGATTCCCAAAGTAATAATGCTGAAGAGAAAAGTAACGGTTATCAATCAACCGGAACCGAACTGACACTTAGAGATAGCTCTAACAAATATATTGGTGTCAGGTTTAAAAACATTGCTTTACCTCAAAATGCCAGTATTACCAATGCCTACTTGGAGTTTACTGCCTATCAAAATAGCTCTAGCTCTTATGCCAGTTTTAATATTTCTGGCGTCAATGAAAACGACCCTAGCAGTTTTAGTTCGTACCCAAGATATCTGTTGAGAAATAAGTCAAAAACAGGGAGCGTTCCATGGACAGATATTCCGAGGTGGTACAAAAATTATACGTATCAAAGTCCTTCGGTAGCCACCATTGTTGAACAAATTGTAGGTCGTGGCGGTTGGGAGCCTGGCAACGATATGATGTTTGTTTTCTCAGATTTTGTAGGTATTCGTGGAGCGTATAGCTATAACGGCAAACCATCAAGTACAGTTAGTTTAGTCATAGAATATGAAGGTAATGCCACGCCGGGTAGTACCTCTACGGTAAGAGAGCATCTCGTCAGTCAAGTGGATGCTATGAGTGCAAGTGGACTAACACCTATAGTTGATACTTTGTATGAGGCTGCTAGTTATTACGGCGGACTTCCGGTTTATTATGGGAAAACTCGTGGTCAGTCGTCAGTTTCGAGTACGGTGCGCCGCAATACGCGGGTCAGTCATAGATTATCCTATGTCGGATCTGATTCAGAGTTACCCTCTGGATGTACAGAGGACAACCTTAGTAGTTCAGATTGTAGAAACGAATACATTCCAGGTGACCCTGTCTATATAAGTCCTGTTACAGACAAAGTCTGTCAGACCAATAACCACATTGTGCTTTTGTCTGATGGTGTGGCAAATAACAATCATAGTGTTACTGAGATTCAAAGTTTACTTGGCAAATCTTGTACTGGCTCTGGTGGTGAAAAATGTGGTGTGAATTTGGTCAAAAACATTGGTGATGGCGACGAGTCGAAAATTGACACCCGAGTGTTTACTCACACTATAGGTTTTGCCGCTGGATCAACCGCTAACGCCTTTTTGAACGACTTAGCGGTCAATGGCAACGGCGATTTCTATACCGCAGAAAATACTGAAGATTTGGTAGGCGTTTTTCAATCTATTTTAAAAACCGTTAAAGATGTGAATGCTACTTTTGTTTCTCCTGGTGTGGCTGTAAACCAGCTCAATCGTCTAACTCATAACGACGAACTATACTTTGCGCTTTTCAAGCCTGCTGAAGGGACCATTTGGCCTGGAAATGTTAAGAGGTACAGACTCGATGGCTCAGAAATTTTAGATAAGAATGGTTTTAATGCGGTGGATAGCGTAACTGGGTTCTTTAATGATAGTGCCCATAGTTATTGGTCAGTATTGGCTGACGGTAATGATGTACGAGAAGGAGGAACCGCAGGGAAAATGGGGCTGCCTCGTGATGTTTATACATTTGAAGGTCCCGGTACAATCATTAACACCGGTAACTTATTGCATGAAGATAACAGTAGTTTAACCGTCGCTGATTTAGCGGTTGGCGCTCTATCAGATCCAGAAACGATTCGCGAAACTGTTCTAAAGTGGGCTCGTGGCGTCGATGTAAAAGATGACGATGGCGATGACAGCACCACAGATGCTCGTCATGCGATGGGAGATCCGATTCATTCCCAACCAGTAATAGTGAATTATTCCCTGACTGATAGTGCCGTCTTTGTGGCAACTAATCATGGTTTCTTACACTCATTTGATCCTACTACCGGCGAAGAAAACTTTGCGATTATTCCGAAAGATCTATTGAATAATTTGTATGACTTGTATCAAGACTCTTCAACTTTCTCACACATTTATGGATTAGATGGTGACATGGTACTGAGGACTGTCGGCAATAATATTTATCTTTATGTCGGCATGCGCCGCGGAGGCAATAATTATTATGCCTTTGATATCACCAGCAAAACTAATCCTAGGTTGATGTTTAAAATAGATGGAGGAGTAGGGGATTTTGCTAATTTAGGGCAAACTTGGTCTAAGCCCACAGTAACAAAAATCAAAGTTGGGTCGGCAACTAAAAACGTTTTGATATTTGGCGGTGGTTATGATGAAGATCAAGACAATAGATTACTTAGAGGTGCTGATTCTGTAGGGAATTCGGTATTTATAGTGGACGCTGATACTGGTGATTTGATTTGGTCAGCAGGTAAAACTAATAGTGATTTAAACCTGACACAAATGGAATACAGCATCCCAGCGAGGATTTCCGTTATCGATCGCGAGAATGACGGGTTTGCAGACCATATGTATGTTGCAGATACCGGAGGGCAGTTGTTTAGGCTTGATATTCATAATGGAGAGTCGGTAGTTGATCTAGTGACTGGAGGTTTGTTGGCTGATTTTGGCGGTAGTGTGGAAGCCGACAATAGACGTTTTTATTACGGTCCAGATGTATCAGAGATCAGTTTAGGTACAGACCATTACTATGCGGTTGTATTGGGATCTGGTTACCGGGCTCATCCACTAAACGCTGTCATTAACGATCAGTTTTATATGATTAAGGACGAAGGTGTATTTACGTTTGATGAAGATGGTAATTTTGAATTACCCTCTATAGCGCTAGGTACGAGTGATTTATATGATGCTACAAACCATTTGTTAACATCGTCTGATTCGGTAGCAAAAGAGTTAGCGGTCGAGCAGTTTGCAGAATCACAAGGTTGGTTCATTAGTCTGAATACTGGAGGTGAAAAGGTGCTTGCTTCACCACTGATTTTGGACTACCAAGTAATATTTACTACCTATTTACCAGCGACCGCCAGTTCAAGTGAATGTGCCCCTCCAACGGGTAATAGTCGTGCATACTTGGTAGAGTTAATTAATGGTAACTCAGTAGTGGATTTGAATCAGGACGGTGATCAACTACATGAAGATCGTTATGCTCAGCTAAAACAAACGGGCATTGCTCCAGATACCAAAATTTTGATTGAAGATATTATTAAGCCTATTATCTGCCTAGGTACCGAGTGTGCCTCCACCGTTTTTGAAGTTGACGAAGATGGAAACAAAGTAGGTTGTGGTTCAGACTTTGAGTGTTTAGCCGAAAATATTCACAGTTATTTTGAACGGGTGCAAAAAAGCAGCTGGAAAACGGAAACCGAAAGACCATGAAAACAGTATTAAAAATAAAAAACAAATCGCAGCTGGGGTTTTCATTAATCGAACTAATGATATCGGTGGCTATTATTGGCATCATTGCAGCCATTGCTTATCCCAGTTATCAAGGGTTTATTGCAAGCACAAACCGAGGTGCAGCTCAGGCTGATTTGATGAGTCTCGCAGCTGCATTAGAGCGACATAAAGCGGCTAGTTTCACATACAAAGGCGCTGCCGAGTCGGCAGCAGATACTGGAAAACCGGCTATTTTCCACAAGCATTCGCCCTCTGCAGAGCTGTATGCAAATCGTAAATACGATCTGTATATTAGTGAATCCAGCGGCAGCGCTTTTTTAATTGAAGCGAAACCAGTATCAGGCACTTCCCAAGCGGCGGATGGAAATGTAGCTTATTACAGTGATGGTCGTCGGGCATGGGATGCTAACAATAACGGTACTTACGGTTCCAGTGAATTTTGCTGGAGTTGTTAGATTATGTGCTTAGCACGTTATGAAACGTGCGTTTTGGTTGCCGCTAATTTTATTAGTTAATTTGTTTCACTCGTCCTACTTCGCCACTTTCTAATCTGACTTTAATTCCGTGAGGGTGATTAGGTGAATTGGTGAGAATTTTTTCGACTACACCTTCAGTTAAATTCCCAGTTCTTTGATCTTGCTTAAGCACAATAGATACCTGGGCACCAATTTTAATATTTGCTCGTTTAGTACCTTCCATCATTATTCCCTATTTGTCTGTTTTAGTTTTAAAGGTTCACCAGTCAATCATTGAAAACATGCATCACATTCTGGCTGGTGGACTATGTAAGTATACCTAGCATGGCTGCCATAATTAAAGGCGGGCGAGGAAATGGTCGGTCTTAATCGACTATTCATTCACTCTTTTTAGCTTGTGACGGCAATGTTGAGGTCATAATGAAGCAAGTCAATCAAATAATAGAGCTATTAGAAGCTCCTTCATTGCCGCATATTGTTGTAAAAGTAGCGGTTGCATTATTATGTTGTCACTGAATATCCCTGCTAAAAACCTGCTGAGATGGCAACCTAGAAGCGGTAAAGCATGTCATCCGTGAAGGATAATAAAGCTTAGCAGCCGTTAGGCAAAAAGTTGATGAACCTAAAATATCATTTGAAGACCTGTTGAACAGTTTGAAGCACCTGTAGGGGGAGGTTCTTTTTAAATTCAGTTGTTAGCCCTTGCGATGGTTTTTATTCCGCTAAGGCTTCTTCACATATTCCTTAAAACTCCTTACAATAGCCGCGGTTTTTGTTGGAGGTGGGTAACCTCAGTTAGGATAATATGTTTACACCATTGTCAAAATTGCTGATTATGATAACTCTATTGGTTGCTTTTGTTGGGCAATCTATGGCGTATCATTTTGTGCCGCCTGATGAAGGTAGCACTAGTTCGCAAACTGTTGACGGTGAAGCATCTCAACAAACCAAAGGCAACAAACTCAATGACAGTCTGCAAAATAGTCTCGACGGCGCTAACACCTTAGCATCCGAAGATGTTGATGACTGCTGTGATATAGACTGCTGTGAAGGCGAATGCTTTTGCCCAGCAAACGCTTGTGCTTCTATGGTTTATGTAGATAACACTCTTACTTTCTCAAAGCTCATACTCAACAGTGAGTTGGCTTTGCCATTTGTACAAGCATTTCCCCAATATATTGCTAGCTCATTGTATCGGCCGCCTATTTTTACCTCTTAGTTCTATTGTTCCACCGCTAGAAAACACTAAAACTCGTTTTATTAATTGCGAAATTTTCGCAGTTTTTAGCATTATTTGAGGTAAAAAATGCTTACTAAATATTCTAAAGTCGCCATGGCTATGCTGTTAGTGCCTGTTATATCTTACGCAAATGAAGAGGGTCATGAAGCACACCAAGAAGATCAACATACAGAGCACCACGAATCGCAGCAAAAAGATCAGCAAGAAAATCACAATGATGCTCACTCTGCAGACCACCATGATGGTCATAAAGAAACCCATGATGGTCATAAAGAAACCCATGATGATCATAAAGAAGACCATCATGACCATGGCGAATCTAAGATTGAAAAAATCCAAGTCACGGCGTCGCGCCTAGGCCGTATTGTCACAGAGTCGGCTACCCGTACCGAAATTATAAACGGCGAAGAGATCCAAGAAAAAGCCATGATGCGGCCTGGCAATATTTCTATGCTAGTTGCCGAAACCGGCGGTGTAAGAGTGCAAAATACTTCACCCGCCATGGGCAGCGCCAATATTCGTTTGCAAAGTATGTATGGTCGTTACACCCAATTACTCAGTGATGGTTTGCCTTTATACGGCGGACAAACGGCATCAATCGGTTTATTACAAATTCCCCCTACTGATTTGGCCAATGTAGAAATAATTAAAGGTTCGGCTTCGTCGCTTTATGGCGGCTCTGCCCTTGGTGGGGTGATCAATTTGATTTCTCGTACCCCGTCAGATGAGTTTGAAGGAGAGGTGTTGTTAAACGCCACATCTAAAAATGGTCAAGACCTGACGTCGTATTTTGCGTCACCTATCAACAATAGTACCAGCGCTTCGGTAACGGCTGGTATCCACAATCAACAGCAACAAGATTTGGATGACGATGGTTGGCTGGATATGGCCGAATTTCAGCGCGCCACCATTCGTCCTCGTTTGTATTGGCAAGGGGAAAATGGCGCGAATTTATATGTAACAGTTGGCGCCATGAAAGAGCAACGCAACGGTGGTACCGCAGACGGCGGCACTGTGCCCGATGGCAATCCCTTTGCGCAAAATCAAGATTCACTGCGCCTCGACAGTGGTTTTATTTTTGATAAACCACTGGTTGATGAGCTCAATCTAAACTTGCGTGGTTCCGCCATGCGCCAAGAGCATGATCATGTGTTTGGTATGGCTGAAGAAAGTGACCTTCATCAAAGTTATTTACTTGAATCCAGTGTGTCCGGTTACAGTGATAAAACGGCATGGGTAGTGGGTGCAGCATACCAAGTCGAGCGCTTTGAATCAGAAGACTTTGTCGAGTTTAATTATCACTACCAAGTACCAGGATTGTTCTCACAAGTGGATTATGAGGCCAGTGATGATGTGTCAATGTCGCTCAGTGCTCGCGCCGATTGGCATAGTGAATATGGCACCCAGTTTAGTCCAAGAGTGTCAGTGTTATATAATCCAGACAACTGGACTATTCGCGGCTCTTACGGTCAAGGCTTTTTTGCCCCTACACCCTTTATTGAAGACATTGAAGATGCGGGCTTGTCGCGCCTCGCACCATTTGAAAATGTTATTGAAGAGCAAGCTACCACTGCCTCTATCGATATTACTTATCTGTTTGATAGTGTTGAAACTAGCCTGACATTATTTTCATCTGACGTGGATAACGTCACTGAGTTGGAAGTCATAGGTTCCTTTGACGATTTGATTAATCAAGCGGATTCAAACAAACAAGTGCGCATTGTCAATGCTTTAGGAGCCAGTGAAATACGTGGCGCCGAATTATTGCTACGTTATCGCTGGCGTGACATAAAACTCACAGGCAGCTATTTGTATACAGATGCGACTAAACAAAGTGACTCTGGTATAGGCCGCGAACCCTTAACCCTCACTCCTAAACATTCCGCAGGTGCGGTAATTATGTGGGAAGAACACGGCAGTCATTTGATTGGGTTCGAGGCATACTACACTGGGACTCAGCACTTAGAAGATAATTATCTGTCTAGTACCGGGCGCAGTAAAAGCGAGGCTTATTGGCACTTAGGTTTACTCGGTCAAATTACCATTGGTAAGGTCAGTTATTTCTTAAATGCCGAAAACCTACTCAATGTGCGCCAAACCAAAGACCAGTCTTTGTTATTACCACAACAAGCTCCAAGCGGCCGCTGGACCACTGACATTTGGTCTCGTAACGATGGCTTTACCGTTAATGCTGGTATACGTTTTAAGTTTGGGCACTAGTTAAGGGAACGAACGCTCAGAGTTTTACAGGGCGTATTCACTTGATTTTAGGTCTGAATACGCCTCCAATTTTTTGTATAAAATTGTGCAGCTAAACGCGCCTGGTCCATCGAGTTTTAGTGGTAGAAACCAATTATCATAATCGCCCTTAGATAGAGTTCAAATTGGTAATATGTTTATCTTTATTTACACAGCATAATAGTGTTGAAATCTCTTTTTATGCTGCCGTTACGTTATAGTATTCAACATAGCAAGGGTATGTGGCATAGTGCTTTTGAAAAATTAATCATAGGAATAAAACCATGACAAAATGGAAAACAGCCAAAGTTTCACGCTTTCTGCTTTACCCTTTAGCAGCCTTAGGTCTTGCCGCATCAAGCCAAGGTTTTGCAAAAGAAGGCATGTTTACGCCAGAACAATTACCTCTAATTAAAAATGATTTGGTTGCCACAGGTTTGCAACTACCTCCAGAATCTTTGACATCCCTAACGGAATTTCCAATGGGGGCGATTGTATCTTTAGGTGGCTGCTCTGCGTCTTTTGTGTCACCGCAAGGTTTGGTTGTGACCAACCATCACTGTGCGCGAGGTTCTGTTCAATACAACAGTACTGCTGAAAATAATTACTTAGTGAATGGCTTCGTTGCCAAGTCGCTTGACGAAGAATTGCCTGCCGCGCCTGGTTCTCGAATTTATGTCACAGTCGACTTTAAAGACGTGACAAACGATGTGGTAGGAGGGCTTGATTCTAATCTAACCGGTCGTGAGCGATACGATGCCATCACTAATAACAAGAAACGCATCGTTGCCGAATGCGAAAAAGATCAGGGGCATCGTTGTTCTGTGCCATCTTTTCACCAAGGCTTAGAGTATAAATTGATCAAACAGCTTGAGATAAAAGACGTACGTATTACTTATTCGCCAGCTGATGCAATTGGCCAATACGGTGGCGATATAGACAACTGGATGTGGCCACGTCACACAGGTGACTTCGCTTTTTACCGGGCTTATGTGGGAAAAGATGGCAAACCTGCCGACTTTTCAAAAGACAACGTGCCTTATCAGCCCGCTCACACTTTGAAGGTTTCAGCCGCTGGTTTAGATGAGGGTGACTTTGCCATGGCTGTGGGTTATCCAGGCTCTACGCAGCGTTACCAGCGTTTAGTCACTGTTAAACATGTTTTTGGTTGGTCTTATCCACAGTGGATCACTGCGCTCGAAGATTGGATCGCCATGATCGAAAAAACGGCGCCTGAAGGCAGTGATGCACGAGTCAAATACGAGGCTTCACTAGCTGGTTTGAATAACTTTATGAAAAATACGGTTGGTCAAATTAACGGGGCAAAACGAGTTGGTTTAGTGGAACGTCGAGCACAACGCGAACAAGACTTATTAGCTTGGATTGGCAACGTGCCAGAGCGTCAACAGTACCGTGATGCCATCGAGAAACTCGACAAATTGGAAACTGAGATCAGTGCCTTTAATAAAGCCTCTTTCTTATATGGCAACGCTTCCCGTTCGCAAATGTTAAGTACTGCTAAACGACTCTATCGCTTAGCAATTGAAAAACAAAAGCCGGACGCTGACCGCGAATTAGGTTATCAAGAACGTGATATGGCCCGAATTAAACAAGGTCTGCAAAGAATTGAGCGTCGCTTCGATGCCGAAGTAGAACAAGCGCTTTGGTTAATGTTTATTGAAAAATATGCAGCCCAACAACAATCGCAACGTGTCGCAGCATTTGATAAATTTATTGGCCTAGAAGGGGCAAGCTTCAATAAAGACAAGGTTGCTAAGCAGCTAAGCTCATTCTACGATCGCACCGTGCTAACAGACTTAGATAAACGTATTGAGTTAATGGATGCGACCAAAGCAGAGCTTGAAGCCAGTGATGATCCATTCATGCAGCTTGCCATTGCGACTTTTGATTATGGACAAGAAATAGAAGACAAAGAAAAGCTACATGCCGGAAAACGCGCCAGTTTGCGCCCACAATACATGAAAGCTATCATTGATTGGCAAAGGTCAATGGGTAAATTAGCTTATCCTGACGCAAACTCAACACTACGTGTTACCTACGGCAAAGTGTTGGGTGGTTCGCCAAAAGATGGCTTGATTTACCAGCCTTTCACCAAATTAGAAGGTATTGTTGAAAAAGATACCGGTGAAGAGCCGTTTAATTCTCCAAAAAAGCAGTTAAAGCTGATCAAAGCTAAACATTATGGAGACTATGAACTTAAAAGCCTTGGTTCAGTACCTGTGAATTTTTTAACGGATTTAGATTCTACTGGCGGTAACTCAGGCTCAGCCACTTTGAATTCGAAAGGTGAGTTAATTGGATTGTTGTTTGACGGTACCTTTGAAAGTGTGAATTCCGATTGGGATTTCGACCCAAGAACGACCCGTACCATTCACGTTGATTCCCGTTACATGTTATGGGTAATGGAATATGTTGACGATGCCAAGCATTTAGTTAAGGAAATGACCATAGTGAAGTAATTTGTTTACTTGTGTAGTCATAATGCAGTAATAAAAGGCCGAGTTGTAGTCAAATCAACTCGGCTTTTTTGTGTCTGATATAACGTCCGCAAACGTTCAGTTTTAAAGAGTGACCATTGTTTGGCTGGTGGACGTGAATACTCGTTGCTAAGAATAATATAAGTTTGTTATGATATACTGTAACGTTAAATGTGTGTCAGAAATAAAAATTAAGGATGTTTCGCTGATTTTTTATCATTATTTCTTGTCATCACGGCTTACGACACGTAGCTGAAAAATGGTTCAACACTGCTCGCTATTAATCATAATTTTTAAATTTACACAGCACAATGATGATAGATCTAATGCAATGGGATACCTGCTGCGTCCTAGTGAAATCGGTATTGTGCAGAAGCACTATAAAGGCGTTTTTTTTAATGAAACTAGTAACTCAAACTTGGTTAGACCGATTATCAATAAGCGCGTCGACAGTATGTGCCATACATTGCGCTGCTATGCCTACTATCTTGGCATTATTCCCAACGTTGTCGTTTTTGCCAAGTGATGACCACGCTTTCCACGAAGCGTTAGTGTGGTTGATAGTGCCAATGAGTTTACTGGCAGTGTTTATGGGATGTAAAAAGCACAAAGACAAAGCTGTGTTAATTGGCATTCTTAGCGGACTCACGCTTCTGGTATCAACCGCATTTTTTGCACATGATCTAGTAGGTGAGGTTGGAGAAAAAGTCGCTACAGTTGTGGCTACATTTATCTTAGCAATTGCCCATTGGCGAAACTATTCGTTATGCAGAAAGCGTAGTTGTCATCACTAACGATTTGCTCAACTATGTTCAAACTGGTCTCTAAATCAAGGTGATTTTTTAACAGGCCTAAGCCGCTATGCACCAAGTTTGTATAGCGGCTTTTTAATAGCAACCGGTAACATCGGTTTATTTGGATATCTATAGAATGTTTTAGAGGTTATGGCTAATATCGCGAACTAAATGTTTTTCCCGCAGCACTTCTTATATTTACGACCATTACCACAAACACAAGGATCATTGCGTCCCACTTTAGGGCCTGTTCGAACTACTGTATTGTTAGGCGGGCAACAACTGGTGTTAGTACACTTTGAATCCTGATTTTCAAAGGTTTCGCTAGATAAATTTTTGCTGTTGTCATTCATTATTAATCAATAATCCTTTCTTAAATTTTCACGTTATATTTATTGCTAAACACAATACTTTATTGGCTATAACTCGTTTGAGTATTTTAACCTGTATGGTTAGGCAACACCATTCTTTGTTATCAATAAGAGACCTAAAAGCGTCATTATATGATGCAGTCTTAAATTCAATAAATCTTTATAAAATAAAGATTTAGCGGTGCTTCGTTACAGAGTTTTGGTAGGGAAGGTACACAAACTGAATAACCTAGCAGTCGTAACCCGTACTCAAATATAATACATGACATTAATTCATGTATTAATGAAATTAAACCATTTTTATTCATATGATTAACCACGTATAAATCCCACTGTGCTCTTCACTTTACACAATATTTCAACCGATTGTTAAAGAGGGAAAACCCGTAAGAGTATCGAAAAATTCAGGTTTATAACGGAAAATTGGATATCAGAGCGCCATGAATAAAGGTTTTACATTTAATATCAAAAATATTTGTCTCGATGAAAACTACCAGCCGTCAGATAATACACGTATTACGACTAACTTTGCCAATTTGGCCAGAGGTGAGAGCCGCCAACAGAATTTGCGCAACGCGTTGCAGATGATTGACAATAGTTTTAACGCATTAGCTTTTTGGGATAACCCTCAGGGTGATCGTTATAGTGTGGAGCTTGAAATTATTTCAGTAGATATGTCCATAGAAAGCAGTGCTGAGGCATTTCCATCGATTGAAGTTTTGAAAACCAATATTGTTGATCATCAAACTAAGGAGCGTATCGAGGGGATTGTTGGCAATAACTTTTCTTCTTATGTGCGAGATTACGACTTTAGCGTATTGCTAGGGGACCACAATAAAGGGCAATCACAATTTAGCATTCCAGATAATTTCGGTGAGCTGCACGGAAAACTCTTTCAATATTTCGTCAATTCAAATGCTTACAAACAGCATTTTAAGAAGCGACCTGTTATTTGCTTAAGTGTTTCAGACAACAAAACCTACCAGCGTACTGAAAATCAACACCCCGTATTAGGCTTTGAATATCGGCCTAACGAGTCTAGTTTGACAGAACAATACTTTAAAAAGATGGGCTTACAAGTGCGTTATTTTATGCCCCCTAAGAGTGTCGCTCCTCTGGCGTTTTACTTCTTTGGCGACTTGCTTAACGATTACAGTAACCTAGAGTTGATAAGCACTATCAGCACCATGGAAACCTTTCAGAAGATCTACCGACCTGAAATCTACAATGCCAACGCGGTCGCAGGAAATTGTTATCAGCCAAACTTAAAAAACAGTGACCATTCTATCACTCAGATCGTTTATGACAGAGAAGAACGTAATAAATTGGCTATCAAACAGGGGAGATTTGCAG
Organism: Paraglaciecola sp.; assembly: GCF_039964565.1. Taxonomy (GTDB): domain Bacteria; phylum Pseudomonadota; class Gammaproteobacteria; order Enterobacterales; family Alteromonadaceae; genus Paraglaciecola. Next base: position 21,017 of record NZ_JBDVXF010000012.1, on the reverse strand, counting down.
AAGAGCACTTTATCAAGCCCTATCAAACAGTGCTTGAGCAGTGGTCAGCTAATTACGCTGTTTAGTCAACAATCTCTATCCATGTAGTTAAGCCACGCATTTTAATGAATTAACAGGTACAGCAGTTTTACTTATGACAACACCTATTTTAAGTACAGATTTTGAACAACAACTATTGCCTACATCAACCGCAGGTAGTTTGCCTAAGCCTTCCTGGTTAGCAAAGCCTGAAGCGTTATGGTCGCCATGGAAATTACAAGACGAAGAATTAACAGAGGGTAAACGCGATGCGTTACTCCTGTCACTACAATTACAGCAACAAGCAGGTATCGACATTGTGAGTGACGGCGAACAAACGCGGCAACATTTTGTGACTACCTTTATTGAGCAACTTACAGGTGTTGATTTTAACAGTCGCAAAATCGTTAAAATTCGTGACCGTTATGATGCCAGCGTACCTAGTGTAGTAGGGGCTGTTTCCCGCCCGAAATCGGTGTTTGTTGAAGATGCCAAACTTTTACGCCAGCAAACAAAGCAACCGATAAAATGGGCCTTACCAGGCCCCATGACAATGATTGATACGTTATATGATGACCATTATAAAAGCCGTGAAAAACTCGCATGGGAGTTCGCCAAAATTCTCAATCAAGAAGCCAAAGAATTGGAAGCTGTGGGGGTGGATATTATCCAATTTGATGAGCCTGCATTTAACGTGTTTTTTGAGGAGGTGAATGATTGGGGAATCGCTTGTTTAGAGAGAGCTATTGAAGGACTTAAGTGCGAAACGGCTGTACATATTTGTTACGGCTATGGCATCAAAGCTAACACTGATTGGAAGAAAACATTAGGGTCGCAGTGGCGACAATATGAAGAAGTGTTTCCTAAACTGCAAAAGTCGAATATCGATATCATTTCACTAGAATGTCATAACTCCGGTGTTCCAATAGAGCTAATCGAATTGATTCGAGGTAAAAAGGTAATGGTAGGTGCCATTGATGTAGCTAACGACACAATTGAAACACCACAAGAGGTCGCCAATACCTTAAGAAATGTCCTTAAATACGTCGATGCCGACAAGTTATATCCTTGTACCAATTGTGGCATGGCTCCCTTATCCCGTGAAGTGGCAGTGGGTAAACTAAAGGCTTTAAGTGCCGGAGCAGAAATAATCCGTAAAGAACTTAGCGCAGATGGCTAACAACGTGAGGTGCGAACTACCTAGGACTTTGGGAAAGAAGCGCAATGAAGAGGACAGCTATTATTGACCCTTTAACTGAAAAGTTGCGCCAACATGCGTAACCCGGTAAGCAGCAATACGAGAGCAAATATTTTCTTAAGTATTGTTGCGTCTAATTTTGCCGCAAGTAACGCTCCCAAGGGGGCTGTTAACACGGTAAAAGGTACAATACATATAAAACCGATTAAATTGACTAAACCATAAGTGCCAGACGGCGCGTCAGCTGGCGTGATACCCAATAGCAACATAGTAAGTGCACCAGGCAAGGAAATGATTAATCCTATTGCCGCGGCGGTGCCAACAGCCTTGTGAGCGGGGTAATTAAAAAGCGTGAGTAATGGAACAGAGAGGGTGCCGCCACCAATTCCCACCATTGAACTAAAAAAGCCAATGGATGTAGCTATTCCTCTTTGGGCTGTTTTGCTTGGTAATTGTTGGTACAGCGCCGATTTTCCTGTTCTAAACAGCATGTTTAATGCAGACAATATGGCTATGACAGCAAACATTGTAGAAAACAAACTGCCTTCAAGACGTGTCACTAGCCAGCTTCCTGCCAGTACACCCATTAGAATAAAGACAGCCCAATGTTTAAGAAGAGTGAGGTCCACATTACCTCTTTGGTAGTGAGAACGAATTGAACTAACAGAAGTAGGTACTATGGTGGATAATGAGGTGGCAGTTGCAATTAACATCGCTGATTCTGGTGAGGTTCCAAAGCTCTGGAACAAAAAAAATAGCACTGGCACAATCACAATACCGCCACCTACGCCCAATAAACCCGCTAAAATTCCAGTGAATACTCCTGTAGCGATCAATGCTAAAAAGGTGGCTATGTTACTTGTTATAAATTCAATACTATTCACTTACTACTTCTTGTAATGCTACTAACCAAACTGAACCTAACTTTATGTTAAGTCACAAGTTTAGTCTCAATTGAAAAGGTTTTCATTTAAAAGGCCGCCCGTTTCTGGCATCTGCCAGAAACCGCGCTTTTTAAATTCCTAAATCTTATTTATTCCAATAAGGTCGATTGTAAGTAATCTAGTTAGATGAATAAAAGTGATATGATTTCATTAATCAATGAGTATTATTCATCATTACATCTTACATCAGGAGTGTACAAGTGTTAGAGAGGATCCATTTAGAAATACTCACCGCAATAAAAGAACACGGTACGCTTACTAAGGCGGCTGATTCATTACATTTGTCGCAATCCGCTTTGAGTCACAGTATTAAAAAATTAGAAGGACAAATCGCTACTCCAATTTGGGAAAAAGAGGGACGAAATTTACGTCTAACAGCTGCCGGAGAAAGAATTCAAACCCTTGCTAATCGGGTGCTGCCGCAGTTTTTACATGCTGAACTGTTACTCAGTCAGATAGCGAAAGGCGAAGCGGGGGCATTAAGGATAGGGATGGAATGCCACCCCTGTTACCAATGGCTCCTTAGAGTCATTAGCCCCTATTTACAGAGGTGGCCCGACATAGACATGGATGTAAAGCAGGAGTTTCAGTTTGGTGCCTTAGGCGCATTGCTTAGCTATGAGATAGATGTACTGATTACCCCCGACCCGCTGTTTAAACCTAAGATAGACTACATTCCGGTTTTTGATTATGAACACAGGCTAGTGGTGTCTGCAACGCACAAATTGGCAGAACAGGACTTTGTCTTTCCAGAACAACTGAGTCAAGAGGTACTATTTAGTTACCCCGTTGAGCCACTGCGACTTGATATTTTCAGTCAATTCTTAAATCCAGCTAAGTGTTCGGTGAAGAAACACAAAATAATTGAAACAACTGAGATCATGTTACAGATGGTCGCTGCAGGCCGAGGTATCTGTGCCTTACCTGGATGGCTAGTAGACGAATACTCTAAATCAATGCCTATTAAGAGTCTTCGCTTTAGTGAAAAAGGCATTGGCAAACAAATTTTTGTGGGGATCCGCAAAGACGAACAACATATAGACTACTTAAACGATTTTATTACCCAAGCTAAAAAGACAAAGTAATCGATTGTTTTAATTGCAGAAAGAGTTTGCAGAAATAATTGGATGTTACATGTCATCAATGAAGACCAATTTATCGCGCTCTTGCTAGAACAATGGATGTTGTTTATCCACTATTCATTCCGAGGGGGGGCGCAGATAGTTGTCTTTTCAAATAATGCTACCAAGCAGAATGGGTATTCGTTTTTGTCATAATGCTGTAAACTATCGACAATGAAATATATCAAAGCCTTGTTTTTAATTTTTGCTCTAAGTGTCAATGCCTATGCTGGTAGTGGCCTGTGCATGATGGAACATGATGTTATTTCAGAACAATCTCAAGCCATGCCTTGCCATGGTGTTGAGCAAGAGCAAAATCATCAGACCAAGTCCCATTTATGTGACTGTGACATGTGTGTTCAGCTAATCAGCTCGACAAGCATCATTAAATCTAATGCGCTGTTTAATGAAACCCCACGCTTTATTGACATTTCATATCAATCTTTAACCAGCAGTCCTAAATACCGTCCTCCCATTTATTTTTTCAGTTAAAAAATTCCCGCTGACTATCAGCATTTTTTAATTTTTGGAGAAATAAATGAAAGCAATTCTAACGCTTCTGTGTGCGCTACTTATAACCACTGTGCAGGCTAAAGAAGTTCGATACGAACTGAATGTCGGCTATAAAACCGTCAATTTTTCAGGCAAAACAGTGCAGGCCATGGCTATCAATAACAGTATTCCTGGACCTTTGCTTGAGTTCAATCAAGGCGATACAGCTATTATCAAAGTTACAAACCATACTAATGATGATGCCTCGATTCATTGGCATGGCTTATTACTACCTCAAGCGCAAGATGGCGTACCCTATCTAACTTACTTCCCAATCAAAGCAGGAACCACTTTCGAGTATCAGTTTGAACTAAGCCACGCAGGTACCTATTGGTATCACAGTCATACTCGCATTGATGAGCAGCGCGGCCAATATGGGGCAATTGTGGTTCACCCCAAAGGTGGGTACAAAGATAAGTTTGACCATGATGTGCTGGTACAGCTGTCTGACTGGACGGATGAAGACCCATTAGACGTATTAAAAAATCTAAAAAAAGACGGTGACTGGTATGCCTACAAAAAGAATTCGGTGATCAGTATCAAGGGCTATCTGCAAAATAGTGGTCTCGATGCATGGATAAGCAATCGTTGGCAACGCATGGAAGGCATGGATGTATCGGATGTGGGTTACGATGCTTTTCTTGCCAACGGACAAACCTCATTGAACCTAGTTCCTACAGCACAAGCCGGAGACAGAGTAAGAGTTCGAATAATCAACTCAGGAGCTTCGAGTTACTTTGACATTCAGCAAAACTCTGGCCCGTTTGAAATTGTCGCCGCCGATGGGGTCGATGTTCAGCCGGTTACCGTGAATGAATTTAGAATGGGTATGGCCGAAACTTATGACGTGATAGTGACGATACCTGACTCTGGCGCTTACCAGTTTGCAGCTAATAGTATGGATGGCACGGGAGGGGTAAAGGTGACTTTAGGTAGCGGTAATGCTGAGTCTGCACCTGACCCCGTCCGGCCTAATGTGTTTGCTAAGATGTCCCATGGTGATGATCATTCTATGCACAACATGGGGCAAGAGCCTCAAGATACCTCGCAACATCAGTCACATGAAAACCATCATAACGGCCATAATCATCATCAAATGATGGAGATGGATGAAGAGCCAGATGCGGAAAAACTAGATTACAGCTTACTGAAAGTAAGGCAGCCTGTGACTTATGAAGGGGAGCTACAAGAGTTTACCTTAAAGCTAACAGGTGACATGGAAAGTTATAATTGGAGTTTTAATAACACGCCGCTATCGGCTGCTGATGTGATTAAAATCAATCGAGGACAAGTTGTGCGTTTTCATTTTCAGAATGAAAGCATGATGCATCATCCGCTGCATTTACACGGCCATTTTTTCAAAGTGATTTCAGGTAATGGCGAATACGACGTGTTGAAACACACAGTAGATGTGCCTCCTATGGGGAACGTTACCATTGAGTTTGCAGCCAATGAATACAAAGATTGGTTCTTCCATTGCCACAATCTGTATCACGCCAAGACAGGCATGGCACGTGTTGTCAGGTACAGTGATTACTCAGGCAACCCTGACTTTGTAAAAGCTAAAATGCAGAGTGATGAAATCATGGACTTTGATTGGTATGGCAGAGCGGATTTAGCTTTGTTTTCTTCTCATGCAGAAATCATGTATCGCTATAGCAATGCCAAACACATAATTGAGCTTGAAGCGGTTAAGCATTTTTCGCAAGAGTCGGGGTCGCAATATGAGTTAGAGTCGGAAGTAGAACTAGCAGCACACTATAACTACAAACACTCTCGCTGGCTAAGGTCTTTTATTGGCGCTAGGCGCATGGATGGTGAAAACGAGATACTGTTGGGAGTAAAATATGTTTTACCGTTTAGCATCGATACTTCCCTTTGGATCACCGATGAAGGAGAGGTAAATGCTGAAATAGAAACAGAATTTCAACTAACCGAACGCATAGGCATAGAGCTAAACGCTTCAACCGAATCAGAGTGGGACGCCACCCTAGAATATCGTTCGTCACCGAACTGGTCTATGGCCATCAATGCCAATCAAACCTCAGGCTTAGGTGTAGGGTTAACTGCTACGTTTTAGATTTGAGCTCATTAGGTTTGCTCTCAGCGATTGTGAGTTTGAGGCGTTTAGGCGCTTCTTACTCACAACAATTAATTGCCCTAAACAGGCATGTGCGCAAATTAGTTGTTCGATCAAAATAGATACTTTCTCAATATAGATAACGCTATTTTGTTTGTGCGGAATTTTACTTACCATTGCTACACGGCAGCTCTGAACTTGATATTAATTCACTTGTATAAGGTAAGTTTGCTTAATTTGTAATTCAATTTTTGACCAAGGGCTCTGCCGACTATTGTAAAAATTTTAAAATATCTGAAGAAACACGTTTTACGTCTTCAACCATAGGCATATGGCCAAGATCTTCATAAATATGTGTATTTGAATTAAGCATCATTTTCCAGTGAGTGAAATCGTCTACGGGTAACAACTTATCGTTGAGACCCCATATCAACATTGACTGAGGATAATCGAATCGATAATCACGAGGGTAAAAATCACGCAAGTTGAAAAATTGTTTAAACATGTGAGTATATTGCTTTCGCTTATTGATGTATTCCCATGCCAGTGCTCGTAAAATGAAACTTGGCACAAATGGAGGTTTAGCCATAATTAAATCATAGAAATCAAAAAAATCCTGTTCAACGTTATGCTCAAAAGGGTTTATTTGGTTGTCTATCATGTTTTGCGCATATTGTGACTTAGCTCCCGCTGGATCGATCAATACAGATTTTTCAATCCGTTCAGGTATTTCATCGAATAGTTTGGCTGCCATCATTCCGCCCATAGAATTTCCCACTATGCTGAAACGCTTAATTTTCAATTGGTCCATTAATGCCAAAAACATCTGGCATTGACTGGGCACAGAATAGTCATCATTGGGGTTGTATGCAGTTTGGCCATGACCTTTAAGATCTGGAATAATTAAGTGATATTGAGAAGAAAACCTTTTGGCAAAACGGTTCCAAACATATTTGTCAGCACTGAAACCGTGTAAAAGTACCAGCACAGGTTTATCACTGGAGAAGTGTTTTGTGTTGCTAAGATAGAACACCTCAAGCCCGTTAACTAAGCGGCTGGCACAATTCAATCCGACTAATTTTGCTTCTACACAATTAACCATATTAAAAGTTAATCGACTAAATAACATACGACGCCGCCTAGTTGATAAAACAATTATCAATCCCACGGCGACAGTCATAATTAATACAAAAGTGATAAACAATTCCTAGTGATTTATTTGTTTGCTTACTTACAACAAGGTGTAGGCCTTTACCTAAATGTAAGAGAATGGTTGGAAGTTAAGTCGTTGATTAACAGCGCTATTCCTACTCTCACTTTTAATGACCTTATATATTAAAAATGCATTATGTTAGTATAACTTATCTCTTATGGCCGAGAACAACATTATTAAATTTGACGAAATAAAATACCTTGTTACTAAAGACAATCAATCAGTAACGTTAAATCCGCTAAGTTTTAAATTACTGTACACATTGGCGCAATCACCCCAACAAGTTGTATCAAACAAATTGCTAATGAAAAGTGTTTGGCCAAACAACACTGTTAGTCCAGATACCTTAAAACAGCGAGTATTTGTTTTACGAAAGTCGTTGGAGCAATCGTCAATAAAAGGCTTAACAATTCAAGCAATAAGGGGAGAAGGTTACCGCTTATTGGTTGCGCAAGAGCCAACCTCCTGTGAGCAACCTTCAGTCACTAAACCGTCAAATAACATAACTCAGGACAACCCCCCTCGGCTGAATAAATATGCTCTCGGTATATCGGTTGTTGCGCTGTTAATGATGACGGCACTGTTGACGTACATTGCTCTGCCATCATCAAGTAATGACAAAGCGATCAGTAACAATCGTCTTGCGCTATGGAGTAACATTCCCCTAAATGAAATGCCTGAGTATGCGTTAGGGATTTACCAAACTTGGAATGGTTTGCTTAACCAAGCAAATGACTCACAACGCCTTCAACTCATATTCTCAAACCAAAGACAAGAATTAACCTTGCCTGTTCAAGCAAGAAAAGATCGAGTCGCGCTAATTAGCTATTTTGAAGTCATGGAAGTTAACAACCAAACGACAATAAAGTTAAGCATTATAGAGCCACGCACAGCCACAATATTACGTACTAATTCGTTTTCAACCTCAACAGTAACGGCCTTGCCTCAATCATTACAATCACAATTGAATGGCATCGAATCGTTACTGTCATCTGGAAAGTTGCATTTAAACAAACACCAGCGTGAATATGCAAACGACCCTATTTGGAACACCTTAAAGGTGCTTGCTAACCAGTCATAACCATTCGTAACCTTTATTAACTGGCGTTTTTTCGGTGCACCATGCCCAATGCACAAAAAAAAGGAGCATGGTATGAAAATACGAATATATATCTTATTGGCATGTATCATTTATATGCCTAAATCTGCAGCAAACAATCACCATGAAACGCAACACCAAAGTGGGCAAAATTATGAGCGCCAACTAACTAAGTTACTTAGTAGTATGAATGATGTCACTGGTGTTCCTAGTTTTTCAGTTGCCGTAGTGCATAAAGGAAAATTGATTGCCTCGGTTGCGACGGGTTTTGCCGATAAAAAAAATAAGATATTGGCTGAACCTGATACCACTTTCAGGTTAGCCAGTGTGTCAAAAATTATAGGCGCCACCATGTTAGCTGAATTGGTCGTAAATGATCGGTTAAACCCTGATGTCGGCATAGGGCGGTATTACCCTGAACTCAGTGAAAAATATCATGCTATTACGGTAAGACAATTACTGTCACACACTTCAGGCATGCCCCATTATCAAATAAAAGATTATGATATTTATGATGAACATTTCGATACCGGGCTTGATGCTGTAAAAACCCTCAAAGAACGAAATTTACTATCTCGCCCCAGTACTGAATACCATTATTCTACCCATGGCTATACGTTAGCAGGTGCAATATACGAGAAAATAACCAAACAACCTTTATCGATAAGTGTTGAGAACTTTGTGACTCGATGGACAGGCCAAGCAACACCTGCGATAGAAAATATCAACGAACTCCAAAATAGCAGCTCAAGGCTGTATGAACTCAGCAAAAGTGGCGCCAACGAAATTCCTCGTGGCGAAAAGTCGTACAGTGTTTTCGGAGCGGGACTTTACGCATCAGCGGGGGATTTAGCTTTTTTTGGGGCGCAAGTATTAAATAAAGCCAGGGCACAAAAGCCTTTTCAGCAATTACTATTTACTCCAACAGCAACACAAGACGGACATCCAGTAACAAGCAGGAATTTTAAAGTTGGCTTCGGATGGCGTATAGCTACAGATCCTCATGGGCGTAAAGTTTATCACCATGCTGGGGCTACACCAGGTGCTCGCTCGATTCTTGCCATATACCCTGAACAAGATCTAAGTATTGCCTTTTTATCTAATAGCAGCTGGATATCGTCAATTGACAAGTTAGTGTTTGCCCTAGCAGGCCTTTACATTGATGAAGCTAACATTGAGGTAATAGGCCGCACTAAATATCAAATTAGCAATAATGGTAAACAGCTAGATGGCACTACAAATTGTAAAGAAAACCAGTGTTTATTAACCGATAGTATTACTGATTACTCGCATTGGCTAAACGCCTTTAACGTCGGCAAAGCGCCCATTAAACAATGGCCAGTGTTTGCCTACGCCACTCAAAAAGGTCAGCGGTTACTGATGGTGAATAAGATAGGTATTACGGAGTTTGAAGGTAAGAACAATACATTTGAAGCTAATACTGGTAAAGATCAGATTTATTCAATTCAATTAATTAGCCAGAACTCAGACTAAGTTATTCACTAGTTATTTTATATATTCATTTAAAAGGAAGCCCCTTATGCTAAAAGCATTTAATGCCTTACTGCTATTACTCCTGTGTCTTAATGTTCTAACGGCAAAGGCGTCAGACTCATCATTGCCTAAACCTTACGGGCAAGGGACTTACGTTAAAAGTAAATTTGGCCACATTTATTATGAAGCCGACGGAGAAGGCACTCCCGTTGTTATGATCAATGGTGGTCCCGGCGCTTCTCGCACCGTGTTTTGGGGGGCATTAGATTTTCTTAAATCACATGGCTATCAAATTATCTATTTTGATGAAACGGGGGTAGGCAGAGCGACAAGAGAAATTCCAGAGGCGTTCTCCCCAGCGATAACGGTTGAAGATATAGAAACTTTACGCCAACATCTTAACGTGCCAAAACTAATACTAGCTGGGCATTCTTATGGTGGTATCCCGGCGGTGCAATATGCGTTAACTTACCCCGACAATGTAGAAAAGTTGATCATGTTAAGTGCATCTGCCGATGGACTAAGCCAACAAATGAATGTAGATGCCGCATTGTATTTGAGAAAAACGTTCTTTCCTCAAACATGGCAAAAGTTAGAGGCGATAAGAGAAAAAGGTACATTAACCAGTAGTTCTGAGTATATGAAAGCTTTTTATAACCGAGCTATCGGTAATATGTCTGATTGGTACGATCCCAGTAAACGCTCAGACTTAAGAAAATACCGCTCAAGGGATAAAAGAGATGGCTCTAATATCAAAGTATATTTTGATATGGCTGGTTTAGATCCTGAAGTAAAAATTACCGGCACTCTACAGGATGTTGTTGTTAATAAAGAAATGCTTAAAGACTTTACCATTCCAACCTTGATCCTTAACGGCCGTAAAGACTGGAAAACTACGCCGGCGATGGCCTATCGCTTTTATAAAATGCTACCGGAAGGAACCGCAACACTTAAATTTTTAGAGCAAACGGGACATTGGACTTGGGCAGAGCAGCCTAAAGAATTTGCCAATACAGTGTCACAGTTTTTAATAAACGAATCATCACTCATTCATTAAACCCAGCATGGCATTATATTTAGGCCTATATAATTTAATGTCATGTCTCTCAAAAAAGCACCTGAAAGCAAGAGGTAGCAGATTTTGAGTATTTAGTTTTCGCACAAAGCTGCCAATTATTAATCGGTTGTATCTTTGTATTCACATAAGTCTTCATTAAAGCAGCAAGCACATGATTTCCGATGTTTGCTTTCGTCACTTTCAGGAAACTGTTCAAACTCTCATTGGCCAATGAATGACACAATACTTAACACTTTAACTAGCGTTTTATTACGATAGTATTGGCGCTTAAAATTGAGAGAGTTAAAATATCCCTCTTTGTTAGGGATACTTATTACGGATATTGTCAGCATGAAAAAAGTGGTTATGACGCTTTTAATCTTTATGGTTAATTATTCATTAGTTGTTAATGCATCAGAGCTGAGCAAGGCTGAAAAACAGAAGATAATTGAAACCACATCTTCTATCGTGGATCAAATATTTGAAGCCGCCAACAATAAACAGTTTTTACGAGGATTGGACTATTATTCTGATGATGAAAATGCCTTTTTCGTCAGTGATGGTCAAATTAATTCGTTAGATGATTTGAAAAAGTCATATGCGGCAGTTGGCTCTTCAGTAGAAGATTTGCACAATGATATTATCGAATGGAACGCAAAAGTTCTTAGCGCAGAGCTGGTCTCATTTACTTTACCTGTAAAGTTACGTTTAAAAATTACAGGTATTCCAGAGTATACAGGGCAAATTATTTGGTCAGCGTTATTGCAAAATGTAGATGGTCAATGGCTTGTTGTTCAAAGTCATGAATCTTGGTTAGATTGCGCTAAAGTGGCAAAAGCTTTAACTCCTCAGTAACGAGCAGTTCAAACATAAAAAGTGACTGGCTAACGTAGTTTGAGCCAGTCAACCTCACAAGATAATGTTTAATTAGATAAATTCAGAATATATGCAGCGCCCGATGCATTGCCATTATCGTCGCGATGAGGGGAAGCAATTATCGCGGTATTGTCTGCAAGGGCAACATTCCAACCAAATCTATCTTCTGGCGCACTATCATTTGCCACTACTTTAGATGTAAAGCGCCATTTTTTCAGTTGTCGTTTGAACACATACAAAGCTCCAGCATTGACGCCATTCGAATCATGGTGCATAGCACTGATTAGCGCCGTGTCTTGGTTTAACGCTACACCACGACCGAATCTATCATCGGCTTTACCATCAGGCGCTATTAACTTTTGTGTTTGTGTCCATTTACCTTTTGTTCGCTCAAAAATATATGCCGAACCCGCATCCGTGCCAACACTCTCTATATCGTCTCTTCTGGCAGAAATCAGTGCTGTATCGCCGAACAAAGCCACTCTTACGCCAAAGATGTCAGTGTTTGCCCCATCTTCAGCCATCAGTTTTGCTTGATGATCCCACTGCTTACCGTCAAATTCATAGACATAAACGGCACCGGCTTTTTCCGCTTTTTCATCATTTAAGTCAGCACCCACTAAAATTGTCTTGTCATAAATTGCCACACTGATCCCGAATAAGTCACCTGAGGCACCATCTAACGCAGTCAGTTTGCCTTGAAACCGCCAATTTTTATTGTCTCTTATGTAAACATAAGCTGCACCAGAGTCTTTGAGCGGCGAATCACTTCGAGGTGCACCGATGACAAGAAACCGCTCTGTGAGTGCGATACTTTGACCAAATGCATCACCAGAGTTGGCATCGATAGCCGTTAAAATTTGCTTTTGCGACCATGAATTTTCATCCCGTTCAAAGACAAAGGCTGCACCAGCATTATTTCCTTTGTCGTCTCTTTTTATTCCACCCAGAATTGCCATATGGTTTTTCAAGGCAACATTACCGCCGACTGTGTCATCAGCATGAGCTGGTTTGGCGACTAGTTTTGCTTTTTGCTCCCACCCTGCGTCGCCGAGCGAGTATACGTATGCTGTCCCCGCATCTTGCAGGTTTTGGACGCCGGCTTTATGGGCACCAATTAATGCAGTTGCGCCGTCTATCGCTACACTATAGCCAAATTGGTCTTCTGCCTTGCCATCATCAGGCAATAACTTTTGCTGCTTCGCATAACTTTGACAGGTGATGAGCAAAGTGGAGCAGGCTAAAAATTTTAAAATAGAACTAAGGCTTATCATTACTTCGTCGTCTTTGAATATGCAAGTTAGCAAGCTATTTGATTAGTCATACTTTAACAAGGGACAAACGATAAAGTGGCGGAATTCAGAGATAGAAATGCAGCCCTCAATATTGGTTTCAAGTTCTAAAAAGGCCTACTACATTATTTGGTTCTATCTAACCAGAGCTCGGGTTAAGACGTGCCGCGTCCTATGAAGTAAATTCAATATAAACAATAGGTTATAATCTTACTATTTATCTAGCCGCCAATTTAATGCATCCAGAGCTGATATTATTGTGTTTATCAAGGCGAGCTTGCTCTCAATAGCCAGCTATTGAGAGCAAGTTCAACGAAGTAAGGCGCAATAATAGCGGTGCTGCACGGTATGGCTTATCCCGAGTTGGGGTTATCTAGTTTATTTCCACCAATAAATATATTTTTTAAAATATTTGTGATTATTTCAGCGGTGCTGCGAATAACTAGATAACAAGATTATGTAAGTATTATCAAGAAGTAAAAAAGGAGCGAGAATGTCTACATTAAGGATGATTAAATTGATATGAGTCTTATACATGATGGAATTAACTCAAATGATGGATTTGTGTGTGAATGAATACAACTAAGAAGAAGTTATTTGCTCAGACAATGGAGCAACATAAGGGCATTGTTTATAAAATTGTGAATTCATATTGCCAAAATCAAGATGACAGGCAAGACCTTGCGCAAGAAATATTAACCACCATGTGGCTGGCTTTTGATAACTACGATACAGAATACAAATTTTCTACTTGGATGTATCGAATAGCATTAAATGTCGCCATTTCTTATTACCGTAAAGACAGTAAGCGAGTAGATAGAGCCAACGCAGATGAAGAATGTATCGTGCATATTGCTGACTTTCCGCAAGAAGGAGAACGCAGTGAAGATGTGGTGCTGTTATATCGATTTATTGGGCAACTGGATAAGTTAAATAAAGCGATCATGCTGCTCTATCTGGAAAGTGAACCCTACGACAGCATAGCAAATAGCCTTGGTATGAGTAAAACCAATGTCGCGACGCGAATTGGCCGAATTAAAGAAACGTTAAAAAATCAATTTGAAACACAGGAGTCTTAATATGAATTTAGATAACTTTAAAAAAACTTGGGAGCAGCAAAACAGTGACACAGAAGCGGCTATTAAAATAAACCAAACAATGTTGACTGAAATGAAAGTGAATACACAAATGAAAAAACTCAATAACATGAAGTGGGCGCGTATTATTGAGAGCGTAGTGTTCTTCTATATTATTTTCTTATTGGGGCAGTATATTGCTACAGATTTCAGTCTTTCAGCATCAACGATATCTGCATTTATCCTTAATATTTTTGCCATTGTTGGGCTTGCTGGAAATATTGGTCAAATTGTTCTTATTTCAAAAATTGATTATGCCAAGCCAGTTAGCCAATTGCAGAAAGATATCTACAGCGTTTGCTCACATAAATTACAATTAACTAAGTTATTACTCATGTCAGCGCCTTTTTACATGGCCTACGTTTTTGTAGGATTTGACATACTGTTGGGAATTGATTTGTTTCAGCACCTAGAGCAGCAAATGATTTTGTTTTATTCCGTAACATCATTATTGCTTTTAACTGGCATACCATTTTTGTTAGCTAAATTACATTACAAAAATATCGGAATTTCTTGGGTCAAAAGCACTATTCAATTAATTGTTGGTGAGCGTTTAGTCAATATGGCTCAATTTATTAACAGTATAGAGGCGACTGACAGCTAAAGGATTAGCTGTGCTATTCCCAGTGCTTAAAGCTTTGAGGATGCTCTAGGTTATTCAGTTTTATCTTTACTCACACAAATCTTCAATATTACAACAGCCGCGGCGTGGCTTGCGGGCACTCAAAGTAAATGTCGTAGTCTATTGCTGCATTTGTGGCGGCGTGCTACATTAAGCTCTGGCAATAGGAGAATTATTATGGCAACTGCAAGCATTCGATTGGATCAAAAGTTGGTCGAGAAAGCAACAATTATGGCAAAAGCTCTAAATAGAAAAAATACGGGGTCAGGTCTTGCATTTTAGAAAAAATACGGGGTCAGGTCTTGCATTTTGCAACCTGCCGACTGACCGTTGAATAATGAACACCAAATACCTTAGCTATTTCTGCCATGGTGTATTGGCCTGTTTTATACGCCTCTACCATGGCGGTTTTTTTATTATATTTTTCTATATAATGGGACAGTTTTTTCGCCTTCGGCCGCTTTTGTTTCAAAGGCACCTCAGACAATTTCATTGTGCTCTCGTCTAACATCTTCTTATGTTGCTCAACAAAGTCATCTGACCCTAGAAATATCTGACTGTTTAAGTTGACCCATACATCCTGCCCAATTCCTCTCATCACAAACTCTTTATATTGAGAAATTGCTATATCTCTTTTCGACGAGAACTGAGCCAATAAAAAATCCGTTGCCAGCCAATTTGGTGAAGGGGCGTGATGAGTGGTCGCATGATAACTACTCCAACTCCATTCGCTGGGGTGGCCTACCATTCCTTTGGCTCTGACAGGGTTTAATACGATGTAGCGACTTAACTCCAGTAAGTAACTGTCTTTATCTACCAGAATAGCCTTATATCGACCTTGGAATAAGTGACCGACTCGTTTGTGTTTGCGATTAAATTTTTGCGTATAGACTCCGTTAAGTTGCCTCATTCCTGTCGACAAATTTGAGTCGGGTGTTTCGACTAACAAGTGATAATGATTGGTCATCAAACAATAGGCGTGGATAACCCAGTTATGACGTTCACATACCTCACCCAATATCTCTAAACATAAATCAAAGTCTTGTTCTACTTTGTATATAGGTTTGCGCTCGTTACCGCGTGAAGTGACATGATAAAGTGCACCTGCATATTCCAAACGGAGTGGCCTGCTCATTATTCTTCCTTGAATTCGTTACTTACTAATAAATTTAGCCAATCTCACCGATTATGCAAAATACAAGACTTGACCCCGTGCCTTCCTGTGACCCCGTGCCTTCCGTGACCCCGTGCCTTCCGCTTTTGGTTTAAACACCCAAAAGAACACATATTGACACCACTTGATGCTTGTTGATTTTGAAACAATTGGGTATTTTATTGTTTTGGGTGTCTTGTTTGGCTGTCTATTTGATATTTTCTAAATTTATTAGATAGTTAACATTTTATTTAGGAAATCAGATAGCTTTGTTTTCGAAGTAAGCTAATGATGTATAATAAAAAATATATAATAAGTGTAAGATAAATGGAATTGAAATGACTGGTAGCTTTAAAGATTCAGATGAATGGGAAGCACTTCTTAAAATATTAAATCAAGGTTTAAAAGATCAAGCCTTTCAACCTATACTTTGGGTTGGGGCTGGTTTGTCAGTTCCCGTTAATTACCCAACTACTCCGCAGCTAATAGAACAATTAACTGATAAAAGTGTTAAGAAGCTCCCAGACTTCGTGCCCGATGATGTTACATATCCTTTAAATTCTGTAAATAGGTCATTTACTTTGTGGGTTCAGAACTTTGCGAAGGTTAATGGTTACGGACGACTTAATAGAGCGCTATCAAATATTTTTTCCAGTTTATCAAATGAGCCTACTGACACCCATTTGGAGCTATCCAAAAACCCTTGGAAGAACATTTTTACAACTAATTATGATCAATTATTGGAATCAGCTTTAGATAGGAATGGAATTAACTTTAACCTAATTACTCATGAAAATAACCTCGGGCTTGAGCAGAGTGACGTTATATCTTTATATAAAATTCATGGTGGAGTTTCTAATATAGAAGCATGGACTTTAGATGAAAAAAGTTATGTAAACTTTTCAGATAAATACCCTTTTCTTGACGCAAAATTGAAGACTGTCTTGTCACAGCATCCGATTGTATATGTCGGCTGTTCAATGTTGGATCCAAGAGTAATTGAGTGGTATCAATATTGTGCAGAAAAACGATTATCGAATAAGTTGGAGTATTCAATCGTCATTATAAGAAAGAATGCTTGGGATTGCTTGCCTGATGAGATAAGAACACTTTATTTAAACTCTAATATACACCCATTGTTTTTTGAATGTTTTGAAGAGCTTCCTAATATATTTAGGGAAATCAATAATGAACTAAGTAGTAAGTGTGATGAGGAAATCATTAAAATAGATACTTCTGCTTTAGATGTCGAGCAAAGAAAGGAAAGAGAAAACCGATTAATAGATGACCTATTATATGAAAACCTTTCCCCATGTATTATCGATATAATTGCGTCTATTTGGTTAGAAGTCCCTAAAGGGGTTTCGTATCCGGAACACTTAAAGAGTGTTTTTGGAGCAAAAGCTAAAAATCAAGGAGATATCGCTTTTAAGAGTTTATTAGACGATTTTGTTGAGCTAAGTAAAAAGCTAATCGATACTAATCTAGAATTTGAATCAAAAGAAAGAGTTTTTTCATTATTATGCTTAGTTTTTAAGAAATATTTTCCGACACATATATCACTTGATCAAATCGATTATAACCCTCATACGCTTTTTGGCTCTTTACATATGCACATTATCGAGGAAGATAACTTTGATATTGATGAAACTATTATTAGTGCTTTTAGCAAAATACTAAAAGATTTCTGTGAGCTTATTATTGATTGCAGCCAAGCTCTTCCCACATGGTCTAAAGAAAACTTAAATATTCAATTAGCTAATCAAGAAGTTCTTTTTGAAAAAGTTAGAGAGGAATTAGGGCGTTGGAAAGAAAAAAGTTCTAATGAGCATGATGATGTAGTTTTGGTTGAAGACGAATTCAGACGAGCAATAGCAAGGCGATTTGATGAATTGAAAATATTCGGACTTAACTTTGGTAAAAGGACAAGGAAATATCAATTAAGTGTTGCTTATATATCTTTAACGACAGAAACCGATTTTACTAATGATGATGATAATAAGGTAATGTCAACAAGTGAAGCTCTTACTTGCTATGAACGTCTAGTTATTCTTGGAGAAGCCGGTCAAGGGAAAACAACTTTGTTACAGTGGTTAACTGTACAATGTGGTCGCCGAGCATTTGGAAATGATCAAACTAATTTTAATAAAAAAGTACCTGTTTTAATTCAATTAAGATCTATTTTGAATGAAACAAGCTTACCTGATGAATTAGATTTTTATGCTTTTATGACTGAGGGAATAGAAGTTGAAGATTTACAAAGAGAGTGGGTTGCTAGTGTTTTAGAAAATAAGCTAGCTATTATAATGATAGATGGCTTTGATGAAGTACCTAGAGAGAGAAGGCAAGAAGTACTCGATTGGATTGAGCGACTTTGCAATCGATATAATGGGAACCAGTTCATATTAACTTCACGCCCGTCTGCATACGAAAATACATCGTTAGAGCACCTCGAATTCAATGTAATTCAATTACAAACTATGGATAGAAATGCTCAATCTGATTTTGTTGAACACTGGCACCATGCAATTGCATTAGAATACGATAAAACCAAACCAAATGCTTTAAACCAACAAGCAAGTAGTCTTTTAGATAAGTTACGGCAGCAAAAAGTTTTAAGAAATTTAGCTCAAAATCCACTTTTATGTGGTGTGTTATGCATGTTGCATCATGATCGTAATGGCTATTTACCAAAAGATAGGACAGATTTGTATGAGTCTACTTGTAGATTGTTTCTCGATAGCAGAGATCGTGAAAAGAAGGTTATTGAAACAGATAAATTTACTTTACTTGATCTAAGAAACAAAGAATCGTTTCTTTCAGATGTCGCTTTTTGGATGACCAATAATGGCCAAACTTCAATATCACCGGATGCTTTAAAGCAAAAGTTAAAACTAAAGAGTAGAGATATGCCCGAATTAAAGGGTAAAATATCTGCTGATGATTTACTCTTATTTTTTCTTGAACGTAGTGGATTACTAGTACAAGTGGGATTGAACGAAATTCAGTTTACACACCGTACATTTCAAGAGTTTTATACTGCAAAATATATAATATCAGAGAACGATACTGACTGTTTGTCTAATAATGCAGGAAATGATTACTGGAATGGGACAATTCAATTAGCCATCGGATTACGCACGTCAAAATCAGAGAATGAAAGATATCTAACAGAACTACTTTCTAAAGCGAAAGAGTTCGAGTCAAATCAAGATTTGAATGCTGCAACATCCCTCTATTTATTGGTGCTAACTTGTAAAGAAAATATGAGGGAAATCACTCCTCGATTTTCTTATCAATTAAAAGAAGTGATCAAAAAGGTTGTTCCTCCTCCTACAGCGAAAGTCAGAGATGCCCTAGCTTCAGCAGGAAATATTGCTATTCCTTACCTTGCGCGTCCTAAAGAAGGAAGATCGATAGTTAAAGACCATTACTGTGCTCTAGCATTAATCAAAATGGCGACTCCTGATGCTTATATTATGTTGAAGGAATACTTTAAAGATAATAGGTATTCATATATTCAAAAGTTGAGTGCTGACATCAAAAAAATGGATAGCGAAGTAGCTATAGAGTCAAACTTAGCTGAAGCTATTATCGCTGATGGTATCAATGAATACGATCAATCGATTAGAGTAATGCTCTCCTTCTTAGTTCAAAAGGAAGCGTTAATCGAAAAAGGGATTCATCAAGATGATTTATTTGATGATGAACGTGTATGGAAGTTGTCTCAAGGGCTTGCACCACTAAATCAACTTGATGAAAATGAGGTGACGGAATTAGACTTAAGTGGTTGTAACTATATTAACTTTTCTATATTAGATAGGTTCAATAAACTAGAAAGTCTTGATTTAAGTCATGCGAAGAATTGTCATATCAGCAGCATAAATGAATTAGAGAATTTAAAAGAATTAGATATTTCATTTACTGATATAAAAGAACTTTCCTTGCTTTCAGCTTTACCAAAGTTAGAAAGCCTGAATATAGAATATACTGATATAAATGATTTAGAGCCGTTATCTAAACTAATAAATTTGAAAACGCTATATGTCACAACATTATTTTTTGAAAGCCTTGATGTATTTTCTAGCCTGACTCAGCTAACTTATTTAAACCTTAGTTTTGGTGATTTAGGTGAGTTGGATATCTCTCCAATAGCAAAATTAGTTAATTTAACTGAACTTGATTTATCAAACTCAGCAATTTCTGACATTCAATTTTTAGAAAATATGCGTTCATTAAAACGATTAAATTTATCCGATAATGAAATAGTCGATATTTCAGTGTTAAAAAATAATACTGCAATAACGGATCTTGATATATCTAATAATGAGGTAGTCGATATTTCAGTGTTAAAGAATAATACTGCAATAAAGGATCTAGATTTATCTAGTAATGGGATTGTTGATATCTCCTCATTAAAGAACCTTACAGAAATAACATCTCTAAAATTATCAAATAATAGAATTGTTGATATATCCGCAGTAACTAAACTTAAAAAGTTAACTAGATTAGACTTATCTAATAATAAAGTAATCAGCATTACCCCAATATCTTCACTAAAAGAACTACAACAACTAAGGTTAAATAGTACTAGCGTTGAATCATTAGAGGCATTGGAAAAGTTAAACAACTTAATCTACTTGGATGTTTACAATTTAGAAGTTGTAGACTTTGAACCTATTATGCATCTTCCAAATATTAGGCATATCAGCGTAGGATACCATCTCAAAAAGAATTTAAATAAGAATGACTTTAAATCAAAACCTTACATTCTTTAACTTGAGAGGTTGTTAGTTCTACATCATCAACCACACTATTAGATATCTAAATATAACGGGCAAAGAAGACATCCATTCTTAAAAAGTAGCAAAAACATGGCTTTGTTCTAAGCTTTAAGGCACTCAATCAACCACGGATGGTCTGTTATGCCTCAACCACGTAAAAACCAAGTCAGTTTAATCGATACCCCCTATTACCATTGCGTTTCCCGCTGTGTTCGTCGTTCTTTTTTGTGCGGTGAGGATAAATTCACTGGACAGAGTTATGAGCATCGCCGAGGATGGGTAGAGGAGCGATTGTTGTTTTTGTCTTCGGTGTTTTCAATTGATATATGTGCTTATGCAGTGATGAGTAATCATACCCATGTGGTGCTGTGTGTGGAT
>NZ_JBDVXF010000011.1:0-172437 GCF_039964565.1 Paraglaciecola sp. | reverse complement strand
ATTCAGTCGGTTTAGTTCCAGAGCCATCTGCACTTGCTATCTTAGGTCTTGGTCTTATTGGTCTAGGTTTACGTCGTAGAAAATTAGTTTAATAATTTAAACTCAAGTTTTTTGAAGCCCGCTATATGCGGGCTTTTTTGTGCACGCAATCAGATGCCGTTTTTAAACTATTCAATGCTTAATACTTGTTGAATCGTAACCAGTATTTATAGGTTTACAAATCCAACGAGGTATAACCCAAGCGTTTTTCGATTGCCTAATTGGGAAGCTACAATGTTGTTATAAGTTGATGAGGTAAATTCTGCAAAGTAAAACTAATTCATAAAAAGTGGAAAAATATCGCTGAACGTAAATCCAATAATCAATCAAACTTGAGCAGGGTTTTAGTCGTGTGCCTATTAGTTAAAGCTTCGCGAGGAAGTGGTGTATTGACCTTTCCTATTCTTAATATCCACTGTATTTCTTCAGATGTACCTAGATAATTTCTTTGTGTTTGTATCTGTTGTTCTAGCGTGTTTTGCAGCATTTTGGCTGCACTAGCTATATTTAAAGTTTTAAGGGGAATATTAAGCAGCTCAGCACTCATAGTTGAAGGTTGGAATACATATCCACCTTGGGAAAGAGTTAGCAAAACATGCATCATTTGTTTACAGGCTTTGGTTTTTTGTTCTCTGCTTAAATTAGAGTGATAAGTAAAGACAAGAAAGCTTTTACTGGATAACCATAACTTTCTTTGGAGGTACGTCATTAGAAACTTTGCACCACAATACTTAAGTACATTAAAAAGCCAATCGTAGCGCTGTATCGCTTTAATAAGTATAGCGTCGGATTTTTTTACGCCTAAGTTTCGCCAAGGCAACCCAGTAGGGCTTTGGGGATCAAAAGCTACTGCATCCATAATATCCTTGCCAAGCGGCTTAGAAAGCCAAATAGAGCTATCGCACTCAGCAAAAAAGTTTAACGTTTCTTTTGGTGCATTGGTAAATAATTTACAAGTGCTGTAAGTCAGAAGCTCATTTAGAGGAGCTATAGAAATGTCTATTGTTTCTGATCCAAGGTAGGATCTTCTGTCGGTAAACCGTTGTTTTAAAACACTGAATAGTGAAATGCTGTTTGTTTGATTGGGTTGTTTATTAACAGTCGCCAAACAAATACTAAGTTTATCTTCGTAGGGTGAGAAGTTTTCAAAATCAAATGCTAACTCGCAACTGTACAAGTATTCCTTAAGTGAAATCTCTAAGTATTCTAATAAACTACCAAGCGTTAGCAGAATAGTATAATCATCATATACAAAGGTATGTTTAGCTTGTTCAGCGATATAATCAATATGGAAGGTTTGTGTGGCAATGTTAAAGCGATATCTAAATGGCTGGCAGTTATCACCACTCATATAAAAGCGTGCAGTATCAATTACTTTGGTCGCTAATTGTTTGTCCATAATTTCTCCGCTAGTCAGACAATACGATCTTTTTGGCAATATGAAATTTGAGTTTTTGCCATAGGCCTCTATTCCCGAATGGACACCAAGTTTTTACCATTTTATTTTTATAGGCGTCAAAATGAATTCCGTATGGCGCAGCGATAACCTTGCCACGATTCAAAAGAATTTTTAATACATAAGTGCCAGCCATTCCCGCACAAAAATCAACAGACATGGGAGTAGAGGGGCCTTTTCTAGCTTTGAAGTCAGCTTTGGTTTCGTCTACTAAATATGAACGTTGTAACATGCTAGGAGATAATCCTATTAAAAACTGGATGAATTGTTCATCTTCGGTTTTAGCATCTTCAAAGCGAAAATATTCTTCATAGTTCATCTGGCCAGGTTGAAAACAAACAAAGGCAACACCCATCCCCAATGGTGCGGCAATTACAACAGGAATGCCTTTTTCATTACATTTACTTAAAACGGTTTTTCTAGCTTCTAAGGCGAAGAAATCAAGGCTATCGACATATATATCAACACCTTCTAAAAATGCATCGATGTTATGTTCAAACACACCCTCTGGAAACGTTGTAATTTTACTTTCTGGATTAATGTCTTTAGCCATTGATTCCATAACTGCGCACTTCTCTTTTCCGATTGTAGACATGAAGGCACCAGCTTGGCGATTAAAGTTATGCACTTCAAACTCGTCGAAGTCTGATATGTTAAAATTTGAAATTCCAAGTCTTGATAGCGTTAGAAGGTGTACGCCGCCAACACCACCACACCCCGCTATGGCGACTTTTTTGTTTCTAAGTAATTGTTGTTCTGAATCTGTTACCCAGCCAATATTTCTAGAGAACGCGTTTTCATAGTTAAAATGTGACATTTCTGGTACCTCCTTGCTAAAGCGGGATTATTTATCAAAAGCTGCCTGTACTATTTTTTTGAAGAGTGATTTAGGGATTTTCTGATATCTTTTAACATCACTTGAAAACCTGGGGTTAAGTTTTCCATTAATAGCGAAGGGTTAATGTAATAAGGTGCTCTTTTCCCATGGTAGTCAACCGCAGGGCCAATTTGTTCAAATTGAATGCCTATAAAGCTCATGCTTCTTGCCAATCTCGGCTCCATCATAACAAACGTATGTTTTATGTTGTTTTCGATTACAATAGATGCGGCAGATAGATATAAACCAACTGCAATAAATGGGAAACAACGTAATTCATTTTCTGAGTATATTTGCTGGTTAATGACACCTGTCGCAGCGCCTTTGAAATTATCTGTTTGTCTCTTTCTAAATTCTTTCGGAACGGCTAGTCTGGAAATTTCACAAATTTCATGGGGAGCAAAATCCTTGGGGTTGATTTTGTCCTTGGCAATTGATTCTGAACAATATTTTTGAAGTGGGAGTGAGTGCTGATTGGTTTCGGGCCTAACCACTCTCACCGTTCCTGAAAAGCGATTTGTTGGCCTATGCTGAATTAAACAATGGGTTGAGTAACTGTCAAAATCATCAACTTCTAATCCATCTCGTCCAGTGTCTAAAAAATTTAATTCATCACAGTATACGTCATTCCGTATTCGGTATGATTCGTTACAAAGTTCAGAAGTCTCGGCAATTAAAGGGTGCAAATACGTGGAAAAATGACGAGCAACGGTTTTGACTTCGCGATTTATTGCAAAATCCATCACTTTTTTAACTAGTGGACCAATTACTGGTTTGTTTGCGTATTTTTTTAAATTTTTCACGTTTTTTGACTCGCCACCATGTTTTCTTCTACTGCAATCACCTTAGAGACACTGTCTAACCTCTTGGGGATAAATTCTAGTGCCGTTTTATATCCTATTTCATACAATGCTTCTTTCTCTTGAAGTGTCATATTAAAATCAACAGGTGAAAGCTTCCCTGTATTCACGATTATAGTATTTTTCCAATATTGATCATGCACATACTCCCTAGACATAGCCGTCATAAAAGTTCTAATTAGCATCATCACATATTGCACTAGAGGTAACCAACTTTTTTTAAATGGCTTGTCTGTCACTTGGTCGCTTTTTAATCTAAAGCAAATGGCTGGGGTTCCATTGCCTGCCCAGTCGTTAAAAATAGCATCTTCTGAGAGGATCGCCCCATCCACCAAAATGTGATCTTTGTACGATTTAAAACTAAAAAATATGGGGATCGACATTGAGAATCGCACTGCCTTGGATATTTTGAGAGCTGGCGAGTTTTCTTTATTGAAAACTATGGGGCCCCCTCCATTTACATCGGTTGCTAAAATATGTAAATTTTTAGCTATATCTTTAAAAGTTTTACCTTCTAACTTTTCATCCATCCAACGTTCGAAAATGTCACCAGAACTAAGCCCTCCTTGCAATAAAAGTGTAATTAAACTGAATCCTCTGAATTGTTTGAAATTTGTCTCTATTGCTAAAGTTTTTATGTCATTAAGCGGCATCCCAGTGCAATATAACGCTGAAATTATCGAGCCACCCGAAACTCCAACTATGTGTTGAAAGTCGATATTAAGTGTATTTATCGCGTCCAATATTCCAATGTGGGCAGATAATTTGGTACCACCGCCGGAAAAAATTGGAACTATTTCACTCACTGGGCACTTCTCCTTACGTAACCTTTCAACCTTGAATATAGTTGGGCAACTCTTTTATTTTATTGCTCTTTATCGGATATATCTTTGATAAATCAAGCCTAAATATTCATGAATAGCTCTTTCACTTCTGTATAGACTAGCAGCATTCGGCAAACCGACAACTGGCATTACATTTATTCTACTAAAATGCTCGACTGGAATGGGAAGTACTTGAATATGCTTTTCTTCGAAGTAAAAAACAGCTCTGGGTAAATGACTAGCCGAAGTGACAAGGGAAATATGCCTCCCATTGAGTATGCTTGCTAATGCCTCCACTTCAGTTTCTGTATTGACCCCTTTAGGAATAATATATATGTCTTTGCTGTCTACCCCCATTTGCTCAAAAAAATATTTGTTGTGGCTTGCCTGAGAATTTTTGTCATGACTGCCTAATATATCTCCTGCTAGAAAAATAGGCATAGGGTGTTCACGGTACATCAGAGCTGCTTGCAAGTTTCGCTGCATTGAACAGTTAGGCCACCGTGATACAAAGGGGAGTTGGTCATCTTCAAAATAGTTGCATGCCAAAACTACAATCGCTTGGGTTTGGCGCCATTGCTGAGATTCAATAGGAACAACAGGATACTTTTCTTCAAGTTTTTTTATTAATAATACGCTTGGATACGTCAAGGAACATATCACTAGCCATAAAAGTGACAAAACAGAAAGGAAGCTAAAAAATAAGGGGATGAATTTGGTACGACTTAGTATTCTGAAAATCACAAAAAGTGTTAAAGAATGAACTAAAGGAGAGCTGAAAGTAGAAGCAATCGACGCCAACATCAGTGTCAGTACCTATGTTAGAAAATAGTATTTAAGTGCCGTAACTCTCACGCACCACAATTTATAGTAGTCTATTTGCTGTAAAATGAGTGATACCAAGTAACAAATTGACGAATTCCAGTAGCCAATTCGGTTTTTGGCGCATACCCCGTATCCTTGGTTAGCGCTGAAACATCTGCGTAAGTATCCGGTACATCTCCTGGTTGCATGGGTAACATTTTCTTGACTGCCTTTTTACCTAATGCATCCTCTAAGGTTTCAATAAATTTGAGCAGGTTAACTGGATTATGCGCGCCTATATTATAAATTTTCCAAGGCGCTTTACTGGAACTCGGATCAGGATTTTTTCCATCCCACTCTTTATTGCCTGCAGCTACGTTATCTAGTGAGAGAATAACGCCACTGACAATATCATCAATATACGTAAAATCTCTATGATGGTTTCCATAGTTGAACACTTCAATAGGTTTGCCATTTAGGATAGATTCTGTAAATTTAAATAACGCCATATCCGGTCGTCCCCAAGGGCCATAGACTGTAAAAAACCTAAGGCCGGTTGTAGGGAGTTGATAAAGGTGGCTATAGGTATGAGCCATTAATTCGTTAGCTTTTTTACTGGCAGCATAAAGTGATACCGGGTGATCAACATTGTCTGTTACAGTAAAGGGGGTTGATTCATTTGACCCATAAACAGAGCTTGACGATGCATAAACTAGGTGTTTTATTTTATTGTGTCGGCATCCTTCGAGTATGTTCATAAAGCCAACTAAGTTACTGTCAACGTAGGCATGTGGATTTTCTATTGAATAACGCACTCCTGCCTGGGCTGCAAGGTGCACTACTTGGTCGAAAGCAGACTCTGCAAACAGTTTTTCAGTTAATTGCCTGTCAGCCACATCCATTTTTATAAATGTAAAGTTATCTGACAGTGTATGCTCTGCAATGGTATTTAAACGCCCCTCTTTCAGTTTTACGTCGTAATAATCATTGATGTTGTCTATGCCGATTACGGTATCGCCACGTTCCAGTAATTGCTGTGTTACATGAAACCCAATAAAGCCAGCAGCCCCAGTTACTAATACCTTCAT
Source organism: Paraglaciecola sp. (assembly GCF_039964565.1). Lineage (GTDB taxonomy): Bacteria > Pseudomonadota > Gammaproteobacteria > Enterobacterales > Alteromonadaceae > Paraglaciecola. The sequence continues at coordinate 166,489 of NZ_JBDVXF010000011.1, read as the reverse complement.
AAAACAAACCCTATGTAATCATTATTCAAATTTAATTGGAAGAGAACTTCAATATTTGTGATTATAACCAGATAAGTAATAATAAAAATATTTAATGTCTATGTTTATCAATAAGTTTTACTCGTTATGTACGCTGTTTGTAGGGCTATTTACTTATATTTCTGAAGCAAGTTGTCATTCAATTGTAGACGTAGTTGCCAAGGTAAAACCTTCAGTAGTGGGTGTTGGACTTTATGATGCAATGGGGGCACAAACCCATCAATTGCGCGGCAGTGGTTTCGTTTTTGGTGATGGCAGTTTTGTGGCCACCAATTATCATGTTATTTCAAAAGCACTGGACCCTCAAAAAGTTCAGTACCATATCGTCTTTTCGGGTACAGGACGAAAGCCACAAATTCATAAGGCTGAAATTATCGCTAAAGATCGCGAACATGATTTGGCCATCCTTAAACTTCCGACGACGTTAACGCCAGTCGAATTAGCTGCGCCAAACTATGTAGACGACGGTACAGAAGTTCTTTTAACCGGTTTTCCAATTGGAGCGGTACTTGGACTTTACCCCGCGACACATAGAGGTATTGTGGCCGCCACTACTCCGGATGTGATACCCACTGCACATTCGAGCCGGTTATCTATAAAAATGTTAGATAGGCTTGATAAAAAATTCATGATTTACCAATTAGATATAACAGCCTATCCAGGTAATAGTGGCAGTCCACTGTATGCCGCTGACAGTGGAGAAATAGTGGGTATTCTGAACAAGGTATTTGTGAAAGAATCCAAGGAAAGCGTGCTAGAAAAACCATCAGGTATTAGTTATGCGATACCTGTTAAATATCTATTAGAACTTGCTAAACTCAAAGGCATAACTGTAAAATAGTATTATATAAAATTTAGTGTCACTATTTTTTACAAAATCTGATTTATTTATATTATTTATTGTTAAATTTCAGTTGGTTAGATTCTGGCTTGAAATTTGCTTTCGTTATTTTATTCTTAAGTCTCATGAATTCGATGGGGACTTTAAAATTTAGGGCTTTTTAGGGGATACAGATGGACAATAACGAAGAGATGCAATCCGAACACGGAAGTCATAAAAAATCAAATTCTCGCAGAAAGATTTTAAAGCGCGCATCTGCAGGGGTAGTTTTAACGTCGTTGCCAGCTCAATCTGTGTGGGGAGCTGTATGTACTTTGTCTGGTGCGCAATCAGGAAACATGTCAGGTATTGAGCGTCATAAAGACTGTGATAAACCTGTATTATCTGGGGGACGTTCTCCAGGAAGTTGGAAAGTTTTGGCAGCAGGTCAGCTTGAAAATCCAGATAAATTACGTTCGATATTTATCAACTCTCCACAATCCAAGCAACAGGGTGACTACAGTAGTCATGATAAATTGATTCGTAATTGTTATATAAGCAAGATTAAGGAAGTCGCTGAGTTTAATAGCATGGTTCGGCCAGAAAACGTTAATGATCTCATAACAAGTGATTTTAAGAATGATTTGTATAGTGCACTTGGTTTAGGGGGGGGATACAAGCCAGGAGGTCTTGACTACAATATGGCTGCGGTATGGCTAAACGTTTATTTTGGATTGTACGACAATTCCGCATATCAACGTGGAGATGCCGATTCTGCTTCTGCGGTTGTTGAACAATTTCTTTCTTATCTTATGATTCAGCATAATTCCGGTTTAGGTGGAACGATAACCGACGATGATTATGGGTTTACCGGTGGTACTACTAACTTCACTATATCTGAATGTGATTATTTACCAGAACCGGATCCGACTGTGCCAGTAGAAGAACCTGATTGTGAAAAATACAAGAATGGTCGGAAGAAAGGGCAATGTAAGAATTGATTGACTCTCTTCAGAAGTTCGCAAAAAATCAGTGAACAAGTATCGCTTACATCCCAAGGCCTCAAATGCGGTCATGGATGATGAAAGCGGTATCGCTTTATATAGCGAATGTAGTGGTCGTTCAGCTTTCTTAAAAAATCAACATCAAAAACTAGCCATTGAGATGGTATCAAATAAATTACTCGACACCTTTTCAAGTATTGATATGCAAAGCTGGTTAAATATTGACAATGAGGAACTATATAAATTAGAAAATTGGTTAGTTGAAAATAAATTCATAGTCAAACACTCGTAATAGGAAATGCCATTGGTTGTTAATACTGGATTATATGCCTTCAACGTGACCTGTGCGTATCGACAAATCATCCCAACAATTGACTCTATATACGGAGATGCAACACCTCCTAAAACTCCAGCGGATTTTGAAATCAAAGTCGCGTCGCCTTCTTTTGCAAGACGTTTTTTCCGGCCTCAAGTCTCTTTTTATTGTGATCAGCACAGCCCTTTTAAACCATTACCTTTAGCGCAGGCTTACGCATTACTAGAGTGGGGAATGAATTGGTGTATTGCCACCCATGATCATACTCAGTTATTAATCCATGCAGCAGTGTTGGTCAAAAACAATCAAGCTATCATATTTCCAGCTGTTCCTGGATCAGGGAAAAGTACCCTTACAGCCTTTATGGCTATGTCTGGATGGTCTCTATACTCTGATGAAATGGCCATAATTAATTTAGATTCTGGTTTAGTTTCGCCTTTATATCGTCCGATATGCTTAAAGAATGACTCCATTGATTTGGTAAAAGAGTGGTTTCCTGACTCCATTTTTACGTCTACGTGGAAAGATACTCATAAAGGAGATGTTGCGCACCTTAAAGCGTCAAGTTGGAAAGAATATATTCAATGTAAACCTACCGAGATTGTGGCGATTGTATTTCCTAAATTTGTAGCAAATAGCGAACTAAAGATTTATTCACTAAATCAATTGCAAGCATTCGAAACTCTCAGTAAGAATGCTTTTAATTATGGCGTGCTCGGAAATTTAGGCTTCAATGTTATTGATAAAATTATCAAGCGGGCTGCATTGTTTGAGATTGAATTTGGAAAGTTAGGTGAAGTAGAAGCTTTTTTGTTAGAAGACATTATTGAATGAGCCAATTCACGAATCAACAACTAGCTAATTTCTTAACTAAACCAGAGAGTGCAATTGACCTCCCTCTAGAGCTATGGGCCAAGTTAATTTTAATTTTTCGAGAAAGTAAACTCCTTGCTAGCTTCTATCATGTATCGAAAGCTAAAAAATGTTATGAACTTTACCCTAAATATGCCCGAAAGCATCTATATGCCGCGTTTATTCATGCCCAAAGGCAGAATGCACAGGTCTTATTTGAAAGTGAAAACGTTCGAGTTTTGCTTGCTAAAATCGATGTGGAACCTATTTTTTTGAAAGGTGCCAACTACATTCTACGCGAAAGTGAAAATAGCCGTGGAAGAATTGTTTCAGATATCGATGTTTTAGTGAAAAAGGAAGATCTTGATAAAGTTGAGTGGACACTTAAATCTGCACTTTGGCAGTCTGAAAAACTATCAGATTATGATGAGAAGTATTACCGAAAATGGGCGCACGAAATTCCCCCTTTATTTCATTTGCTCCGTGAAACTGTGCTAGATGTTCATCATAATTTTTATTTGCCTGTAAGTGGACGTTCACCAAATGTTGCTCTATTGGTTTCTAATGTAGAGACTTCAAAAAGTGGCTGTTTGGTGTTAGGCAACGCAGAAAGTGTTTTACACAGTATTATTCATTTATTTATGAACGAAGACTTCACCAATGCGTTTAGAGACTTATTTGATATACATTTGTTAATCAAGCAATATGAAAGTTACGATTTCTGGAAAAATCTCGAAGTTTTGGCAGAAAAAACCAAGTTTCAAAAGGAGCTTTACTATTGTCTGATTTTATTAATGAAAATATTTGGTTCACAAGAACCACCAATTCTTGCTAACTTAAATTTACGTTACAAAACGTTGAGAAGAGATTTCTTCATCAATACAATACTGTTTAACAGTTTAACGCCAAAGCACAGCCTACTTAATAATTACTTAAATAGTACATCTAGATTTCTTATCTTTATTCGAGGCCATTGGCTTAAAATGCCCATCCATATATTGATTGCCCATTTAGCTATAAAATCTTACAAGGGTACTCTGGAGTTTTTCTTTGGAAAGTATTTTTTAGATGAGAAATAAAATTTGGAGACTACTGATGTTGTAGCCACACAACTGTTATTTCGGTGTTGCGAGGCTACCTTAGAGTTTTAATTGAACACTAGTTTTTTATTTTCTGCTCTCTTCGCATGGCATGTAGCAACGGCTCAGTATAACCACTAGGTTGTTCCTTTCCTTTGAATATCAGTTGTTTAGCAGCTTGATAGGCGATAGAAGATTCGGTATTAGGTGTCATAGCAACATATTCACTATCGTCGGCGTTTTGGTTGTCGACTAATTTGGCCATGGTTTGCATTGATTGCTCAACTTGCTCTTTTGATACCACTTCATGCATTAACCAGTTTGCGATATGTTGACTCGATATTCTCAGAGTGGCTCTATCTTCCATTAAACCGACGTTATTAATGTCAGGTACTTTTGAGCAACCTATTCCCTGATTTATCCATCTTACAACATAACCTAGAATGCCCTGTACGTTATTATCCAGTTCTCGTTGAATTAGCTCAGGTGATAATTTTTCATCGTTGAGTAGCGGGATATCTAACATTTTTTCAAGCAAATTATCCTCTTGGATAGCCATCTTGGAGCGGATGTCAAAAACATTTTCTTGGTGGTAATGCAAAGCATGTAACGTTGCTGCGGTAGGTGAGGGCACCCAAGCAGTATTTGCTCCAGAGCGAACATGGGATATTTTCGCCTGTATCATCTCAGCCATATGGTCTGGTATAGGCCACATGCCTTTACCTATTTGTGCCTTACCCGACAAACCAGCGTTGATTCCAGTTACTACATTGGATTGTTCATAAGCGTTCAACCATGGTCTGGTTTTGATTGTAGCTTTGGTGGCGAATGCCCCGAGGTGCATTGATGTATGTATTTCGTCGCCAGTGCGGTCTAAGAAACCTGTATTAATGAATACCACTCTATCTTTTGCTGCTTTTATACAGGCTTTTAGATTCAGACTAGTGCGTCTTTCTTCATCCATTAAACCTATTTTAAGGCTATGTTCGGGTAAATCTAGAACCGCTTCTATTTTGCTAAATAGTAAACTGGCATAAGCAACTTCTTCAGGGCCGTGCATTTTAGGCTTAACAATATAAATACTGCCAGCTTGGCTATTTTTAAAAGCGCCGTTATCAAGCAAGTCATGTTTAGCAATTAAACTGGTGACTAGTGCATCCATAATGCCTTCATAAATAGGTTTGTCATCAAATAAAATGGCACCGGTTGTCATTAAGTGCCCAACGTTGCGGATAAACATTAAACTTCTTCCCAGGAGGCTGAACGATTCTCCGGTTGATGATTGATAGTGTCTGTCTTGGTTCAAGGTTCGAGTGATTGCTTTGTTACCATTACTGATGATGGCAGCTAAATCGCCTTTTATTAGGCCTAACCAATTTTTATAGACTAAGGTTTTGTCGTCTGCATCGACTGCAGCAACAGAGTCTTCACAATCCATAATAGTAGTCAGCGCTGACTCTAAAAATATATCTTTGATGTTCGCGGTGTCTTGTTGTCCAATTACACTGTGCTGGTCAAATTGAATTTCAACGTGGATATTATTATGCTTAATAAGAATGCAAATTGGCTGTTCGTGCGAGCCCTGAAATCCAACAAATTGCTGCGGGGTTTTTAAGCCAACTTTTGTATCGTTAGCTAAAGTGACCGTCAATACGCCCTCATTAATAGCGTAGTCTTTACTGTTGCTATGACTGCCCACTTCTAGTGGCGCAATGATGTCTAACCACTTTCTAGCATAGTCTATTACTTTTTGTCCTCTAGTCGCATCATAGCCTTTGCTAGTCGCACTTTGAGATTGCTCAATAATATCAGAGCCATAAACAGCGTCGTATAGACTGCCCCATCTAGCATTGGCTGCATTTAAGGCGAATCTAGCATTGTTTATAGGTACAACTAACTGTGGACCGGCCATGGTGGCAATTTCAGGATCTACATTGTGGGTGTTGATTTCAAAGTCTTCTGGCGGCGCTTGCAAATAACCAATTTCGTGTAAAAACGTTTTGTATTCTTGAACATCGAGCGTTTCTTTTGAGCGGCAATATTCATCTATTTGTTGTTGTAGGTGCTCTCTGTTTTGTAACAAGCCTTGATTAATTGACATCAGTTCCGGAAGCGCGTCGGCAAATTTATCCCAAAGCTCTTCTGCTGACACCTGTACCCCAGGTAAAACATCTTGGGTAATAAACTGATCTAGTTGTTTGGCAACTTTTAATCTGCCCTTTTGAACGTACTGAACTTGCATAAATCGCTCTCTGGTAATTCTCAATGAGACAATTTTACTCTTTCAGTATTATATCTATTAATTTATGTTGATTATTCCTTTCATTCACAAAAGAAATGATGGGGTTTAAGTTGTTAATTCTGTTCCTACTTCTGTAATTAGTCGTCTTAACCAAATATGACCAGCATCATGTTGAAGTAGGGCGCTCCACGCCATTTTTAGGGCAATAGGTGGAATATCAAAAGGAGGTACTACTATTTCAAGCCCAGGATCGTCACTATACATATTGGCTGCTTTGGTGGGTAAGGTCGCAATTAAGTTTTGAGCCTTAGCCAATTGTAAAGCGACATGGTAGTGACGAGTAAACACTCTAATATCTCGTTTCTTTCCAATTTTAGTTAACTCTGCATCTACCCACCCTAGTTTTTGAACTTCATTGGGGTCGATGCCAACGCCTACACCAAAACCGGTTTTACTGACCCAAATATGTTTGTGGTTCAGGTACTGCTCTAAATTAAAGTTTTTTACGATTGGATTGCTACTATTCACAACACAAGAAAATGTGTCATACCAAACGACCTTTTGGTGAAACGACAAAGGTAATTCTTCAAAACGGTTGATGGCCATATCTACTTTACCTTGTTCGACATCATGAAATGTCACATCACTTGGCGTTATCAAATCAAGGGTGATATTTGGCGCTTGTTTATTTAATCTTCCGATCACTTCCAATAACAAAGTCGATTCTGCGTAATCACTCGCCATGATCCTAAAAGTGCGTTCACTTTTAAGTGGGTTAAAATCAGTATCGGGTTGAATAGTCGTTTCGAGTTTTGATAGTACGTCTCGGATAATAGGTTTTAACTCTAAGGCTCTTTTAGTAGGTGTCATTCCGTCACTGGTGCGCACTAAAAGAGGATCTTTAAACAAGTCTCGCAATCTTCTTAAACCATTACTCATAGCAGGTTGTGTAATACTCAATTGGTTCGCGGCTTTTGTTACGCTGCCTTCTCTTAGCAATACATCTAAATAAACCAATAGGTTTAAATCCACTTTGGCAATATTCATTATTATTATCTCGCACTAATATTTAATATGTTTTTAGAATGTTATCAGTATTTTAAATCTTTTCCATAACTTAAATAATACTTATAAAACAGTTGGTTATTGAAAATTTTGGGAGGGGGAATAATTAGATTTTGTTATTTGGTTGCAAATGTCATTAGTTTCTTGAATGATATTGATAGCTCACAGCGTATTGCTGAAAGCTATCAATTAATGATTACTTACTTGCTACTAGGCAGCATCGAACTGATTCATTGTATTGTCTTCACCTGACGCTTTAAGCGCTTGATCCCCAGAGAAGTATTCTTTATGGTCATCTCCCATATTAGATCCCGCCATAGCTTGGTGTTTAACACATGCTAGACCTTCTCTAATTTCTTTACGTTGTACACCCTTAACGTAGGCCAACATTCCTTCATCACCGAAGTAGCCCTTAGCTAGGTTATCTGTAGACAGAGCTGCTGTGTGGTAAGTTGGTAAAGTAATAAGGTGATGGAAAATTCCAGCTTCTCTGGCCGCATCAGCTTGGAAAGTCTTGATTTTTTCATCTGCTTCTAGAGCTAATTCAGAGTCATCATAATTCACTGACATTAGGTCATCCCTAACATAGTTGCTGGTGTCTTTACCGGCTTCTGTCCAAGCATCAAATATTTGCTGGCGGAAGTTTAAGGTCCAATTGAAAGAAGGTGAATTGTTATACACCAATTTAGCGTTAGGGATCTCATTTCTAATTGCTCGCACCATGTCACCAATTTGCCCAACATGGGGTTTTTCTGTTTCTATCCACAATAGATCTGCACCGTTTTGTAAAGAGGTAATACAGTCAAGTACCACGCGGTCGAACCCAGTGTTTTCTTTAAATTTATACAAGCCGTTAGGTAAACGCACCGGTTTTACTAACTTACCATTTTGTTTAAGCACAGAATCGCCGTCTGCGAGCTCGTCAATTGAGGTTACATCGCTAACATCAAGAAAGGCATTGTATTGTGCGGCCAAATCACCAGAGCTCTGTGAAACAGGGATTTTCTGAGTTAAACCAGCACCAAGAGAGTCGGTACGAGCAACTATGACTCCGTCATCCACACCTAATTCTAAAAAGGCGTAACGCACAGCGTTAATTTTTGCTAAAAAGTCTTCATGTGGCACGGTCACTTTACCATCTTGGTGTCCGCATTGTTTTGCATCAGATACTTGGTTTTCTATTTGAATACAGCAAGCTCCGGCTTCAATCAATTTTTTTGCAAGTAAATAAGTGGCTTCTTCGTTCCCAAATCCAGCATCAATATCAGCAATAATGGGCACTACATGTGTTTCATAGTTATCAATTGAAGCTTGGATTTCTTTAGTATCTTGACCTTGTTGTTTGGCTTCATCTAATTCTCTAAATAGATCACCAAGCTCTCGAGCGTCTGCTTGGCGCAAGAACGTGTAAAGCTCTTCTATTAATGCTGCAACTGTTGTTTTCTCATGCATAGATTGGTCAGGAAGCGGGCCAAACTCTGAACGTAAAGCGGCTACCATCCACCCAGATAAGTACAAGTAACTCTTATCTGTTGTGCCTTGATGTTTTTTAACTGACAACATTTTTTGTTGACCAATAAATCCATGCCAACAACCTAATGATTGGGTATATTGGCTTGCGTCTGCATCATATTCTTGCATGTCTTTACGCATGATAGCTGCGGTGTATTTTGCAATATCTAATCCCGTTTTAAAGCGATTTTGTGCTTTCATGCGGGCAGCATAATCTGGGTCGATCGCGTTCCAAGTACCAGATTTAGTAGATTTTAGTTCTGCAATCTGTTTAACATCGTTTTGATATTGTGACATTTGAATATTCCTATAACAGTAAGGGAAAAAATAAAACAACCGATAACTTGTGGTGGGTTGCTGTTGTTAATCATCCTATATAGGAAATTTTCATATTAATAATCTATATAAAGTATTTTCATCATCATTATTGTGAATATAGGCCTCAGTAACTAAAGTGTTTATTAGGAAATACTTTTTTCAAGTGTCTTATATTGATATTGTGGGTAGGTGTACTATTACCAGTTTTATAATATTGAATAATTCATCCAGAGAGCTTGCATGTCAGAGTTAATGTCTTCAGTTGATCAGCGTACTAAACTAGTCGGTGAAAATAGACTTGAGTTACTCATGTTCAAAATGGGTACTAGGCACACATTTGCATTGAATGTATTCAAGATCAGAGAAGTCATAACTATACCTTTCATGAATCAAATTCCAGGTTCTCACGCCAACCTTAAAGGAGTCACTAACTATAGGGGGGCGTCCATACCCGTAATTGATCTGCGGGCTGCGATTAAAATGCGCGCTAAAGAAGGGGAGTATGATGCAGCCAATGTGATCATTACTGAATACAATAGAAGTGTACAAGGATTCTTAATCGGAGAAGTGATACGTATTATCAATACTTCATGGAGTGATATTCAGCCTCCACCTTCTTCTGCCGGCAAAAATAACTACTTAACTGCTATTACACAGATTGATATTAACGGTACTATCGAACTTGTTGAAATCATTGATGTAGAAAAAGTGTTGTCGGAAATTGTGGAATATGACACTAGCATCTCTGAAGATGTGTTGGACAAAGAGGTCGCAGTTCATCTCAAAGGCAAGAAAGTACTGATAGTGGATGACTCCTCTACGGCGCGTTGGCAAATGCGAGAGACTCTCAACCAGTTGGGTCTTGAAATTATTGAACAAAATGATGGACTGAAAGCCTTGAACCTTTTAAAGGGATGGGCGGATGAAGGCAAAATTGTTACCGACGAAATCTTGATGATGTTTACCGATGCAGAGATGCCTGAAATGGATGGTTATCGCCTGACATCGGAGGTTAGGCAAGATCCTCGAATGAATAATCTATTTATCGCATTAAATACTTCATTAAGTGGCAGTTTTAATGATGCTATGGTAGAAAAAGTTGGCTGTGACCGATTTATTTCTAAGTTCCAACCCGACTTGTTAGTCGATGTTGTACAGCAGAGGATGCGAGAGTTATTAAACTCAGAAAGTTAATTTTTATTGTAATAAAATGGGTTACCTTCACTTTTTGTTCATACGTATAATTTACACTTAATTTCTTCTTAATATCTAACATTTAATTCCGCAGAATTTTATTTTACTTTTTCATCAACGGAGACCCGATGAAGCAAATAACGACACTATTATTAGCCGTGTTATCACACTCTGTAGTCGCTGCTAATACACCTAAAAATATTATCATGATGGTTGGTGATGGCATGGGCCCAGCATATACTACCGCCTATCGTATGTATGCAGACGACCCAAGTACACCTGAAGTGGAACAAACTGTTTTTGACAGGTTGTTGGTTGGTATGGCTAGTACACATCCCGACAAGGACTCAGGCTTTGTTACAGACTCTGCGGCAGGAGCGACAGCTTTGTCAGCTGGAGTGAAAACTTATAATGGTGCGATTGGTGTTGATGCTAATAAAAAACCTGTTCAAACGGTTTTAGAGTTTGCCAAAATGAAAGGGCTCAAAACAGGTATTGCTGTGACTTCACAGATCAATCACGCTACGCCTGCCAGTTTTGGTGCACACAATGAAAGCCGTCAAAATTATGATCAAATCGCCGACAGTTATTTTGATGAAAAAGCTGACGGGAAATTTGTGTTTGATGTGATGTTAGGGGGCGGATGGAAATATTTTATTCGGGAAGATCGCAATTTAGTTGAACAATTTAAGTCAGCTGGATATCAATATATCGATAAGATATCGCAACTAAACACGGTATCAACAGGTAAGCCTTTGTTAGGGTTGTTTGCGGATTCAGGTATGTCTTGGGCGCTAGACAGCATTAATAAAATGCGTCTACCGGCTCTAACCAAGGCAGCTATCCGTCAGCTAGAAAATGATCAAGGGTATTTTTTACTTATAGAAGCAAGCCAAATCGATTGGGCAGGTCACAGCAATGATATTGGCTCAGCTATGGCGGAAATGCATGATCTTGCAGTGACATTAGAATGGTTGGAATATTACATTGCAGGTAACCCTGACACACTGATGGTACTTACCGCTGACCACAGTACCGGAGGACTGACTATAGGTGCTAATGGTAATTATAGTTGGAACCCGAAATGGTTGAGAAATCTAAAAGTGTCACCCACTGAAATAGCTAAACAATTAGTGTTAGAAAAAAACAAAGGGACAGTCGCTTCTGATTTATTGGGATTTGAACTCACAAATGAAGAAGTAACCAGTTTAAACGTTATTGATTCAAATGAACCAAAACCCTTTTACAAGGCTATTTCTAAAATCTTAGACGAGCGCTCAGATACTGGTTGGACTACTTCTGGTCACACCGGAGTTGATGTTCAGATATTTGCAAAGGGAAAGGCCAGTGAGCGTTTTAACGGTCATTTGGACAATACACAAATCGCACAAACTTTGTTTGAGTTGCTGGGTAAGAAATAAAAGCTATTTTATGTCTGGTAGGTTTAATGAATACTCTGGGCTGGTTATTAGTACCAGCCAATGTGCTGTTAATTTAGTCAACCCCATTCTCATCAGGTTAACCTAAAATCATCGTTCCTGCATCGATATATGCAGCAGTACTCTGATTTTATTACCGAGTTAGCATGTTGTTTAAATATCTGCTAAAAAGTGTTCTAAATCTTCGCCGGTTAGTTTTTTGATTTGCGAAAAAATGTACCACAACGCTGTAATCAACATCAGCATACTGGGGATGACGATCACTGGATAACTCAACGCTGTCATCCTACCTAATTCTTCAGTATATGCTGTTGTGCCAGGTGGGCTCACCAATATTACCTTAGCTAAAATGTAATTGAGTGCTGCAGACAAGAAAAATGACGCGGCGACAATATAAGAGCTGATTGCCATTTTTTTCTCAAATTCATTGCTTTTCCCAGAGTTTTTTAGTGATTGATTGAGATTATCCCAATTAATTATCTGTTCACTCAAAACGAATACTTTCAACAATGGTTTACTGGTTTTCTGAGTAAACAGCACCGCAATACCTATAATTGCTGGGATAGTGGCTTCTTTGATTGCAATGTATTCGGCGGGGAGTTCTAACAAGCTGATACCGCCAGTTAAGAAAACACTAACAATTCCCAATACTGAAAAAGGATTGATTTTGGATGTTTGTTTAAGATCCCAAATACCAAAACCTATAGGGAAAATAAGTGCTGCAACAATACTCCACGCAGGCCCTAAATATTCATCACCGCTGAGGTTTGTGAGAATTAGTACAGGAATTATGATGTTGAACGCTAGGTTACCTAACAAGCCCGATTGTTTTTTTGGTTTTGAATCTGACATTAATTTTCCGTTATCTTAGATGTAAAATTGCTTAAGGGTATTATATTCGTATTAATCTTCTAGGGTGAAGGTTTTGCCCACAATTTTGCACCGGCTAAGCCAACAATAAAACCAAAAAGGTGAGATTCCCAAGAAACAAAGGGAGTTGAGGGTAAAACGCCTAGAATTAAGCCGCCGTAGAAAAATGCCACTAAAATAGAAATAATCATGAGTTTAAATTTACCGCTTAAAAACCCCGCCAACACAAGGTAACCAAAATAACCGTAAATAACGCCACTTGCACCAATATGTGTGGCTGGGCGACCAAATAGCCAAACCAACAATCCGGTTATAACAACTATCCATAAGGTTATTTGCATGAATCGTTTTAAGCCATATTGCAGCAATAGAAAACTAAATATGCACAATGGAATAATATTCGAAAAATAGTGCTGTAAACTGCCATGTAAAAACGGGCCTAAAATTATGCCTCTAAGTCCAGGGACGTAACGAGGAATATTTCCTAAATGATTCAGGACTCTTCCCGAAAGAAAATTAATTATTTCTATGGCAGTGATCACCAAAAATATCACTAATACTAAGCGAATCTGTTGTTTGGTTGTTGACGCTTTGTTTGTTGCTTGAATCATCTAAATTAAACTGTGATATAAAATATTAGAGAATAGTGTGGCTTATACATTCAGCAAATGTCATGTCAAATTGTCACAAAATAATATGTGGCAAATAGCGAGACATATCTTGAGTGATAGGAGATGAGTCTTCCCGCAATGAAATCCCCGCGGCTCGATCATCCACTAACCATGATCCGATTAAGGTATGATTATTTCCAAATTGTGGCAGCGGATGGTAAGCCTGATAAATAAAGCCTTCTTCGCCGTAGGGACCATCAGCGTGTAACACGGTTTTACCTTTATCAATCACGCTAATATTGGCACCTTCTCGAGAAAAAATAGGTTTCTTAACTAGCTTGGTTTCTTTAGCTTGGCTTAATTCATCTTCAAAATAAGCAGCCAATAAATTCGGATGATTAGGAAATAGTTTCCAAAGCATAGGCATCAAGGCTTTGTTAGATAAAATCGACTTCCAGATAGGCTCAAGCCAATTCACTTGAGCATTTTTAATTGACTGACCAAATTCTTCCCTTTGCATAAATTCCCACGGATAAAGCTTAAACAAAGTTTCAATTTTATGGTCTTGCAAATCACTAAAACTACCACATTCAGCTAGGCCAATATCTTCTATAAATACAAAGTCACTTTGTAACCCCGACTCCTTAGCGCAGTCTTGTAAATACTGCACTGTGCCGCGGTCTTCATCGGTATCTTGGCAACACGCAAAATGCATCTGGTCAATATCGTAGTGTTTGGCAATAGCGGCTAACCTGTGTACGAGTTTTTCTTGTAGCGAGTTAAACTGATCTGCTTGCTTAGCTATTTTTCCTTCATTGACCTGTTCTTCTAGCCATAACCATTGCCAGAATCCTGATTCATATAAAGAGGTGGGAGTATCAGCATTATTTTCGTATAACTTCGCAGGTCCTTTACCGTGATAAGCAAAGTCTAAACGGGAATAAAGACTGGGGTCTTGCTTATGCCAAGAGTCCGCTATTTGTTGCCAAAACAGTTCTGGGATTTGAAATTTTTCTAGTAACTCCTGCGAGTTAACAACTTTGTCTACTACCTCTAAACACATTTGCTGAATTTCTTCAGTGGGTGCCTCAAGGTCGTTTTCAATTTGTTCCAGAGAAAATTGATAATAAGCCGATTCGTCCCAATAAGCTTCACCATACATGGTATGGAATTTAAAGCCGAATTCTTCGGCTTTTCTTTTCCAATTGGCTCGTTCAGGTATAGCTACTCTTAACATAAATGGCGAGCTATAAAACGTCTAAAACAGGGGTTAACCACCCCAACCACCTTTTTTAGAACTACTGCCCCAACTTGATTTAGCTCTTACGCTGCTACCAAAACCGCCTCGACTCATGGTTTTAGTCACAGTAGGTTTAGGCTTTAGAGCTTTTTCATTCACTCGCATATTCCGGGTACGTTGATCACCAAAATCGTAACCATCGGCGCCAATCCATCGATTACGATACGGTGAATACCGAGAATACGAAGTGAACATAGGTTGCGAGTAATATCCTCGAGGCGACATAATATTACTTAACATGTAGCCCGCCATAAATGGCATGAAGAAAGAACCTGAATCCCGTTGTACAACTCTACATTGGTTGTTACCGAACTCCGATTCACAATCACTTTGAGTGTTGTATTTGGGTCCAGTTCGTTCCGCTTCTAGTAACGCTTCTTCGTAGGCGGTTTTGCATTGTTCTGCAAACTCTGGATTCGCATTGGTACACTCATCTACACTTGTAAATACCGTCGCTTCTTGCTCGTCGCCACAAGCCGAAAGAAAGATTGCGGCAACGCCTAGTGCTAAAGGTTTAACACTAAAGCTTTTGCGCATATTGCTCAGATTGATCGACTTTGAACGCTTAATTTTATGGGATTGCATCGGGCTCTCCTAATAACTCATACAAGCAGCGTTAAGCAGCCCAACAGAAATAGAAACTGCCGCTAAAATTGTCCCTGCAGATATTTCATTTTTGTCAATTCTATCAGCAATTTTTGGCATAAAGGTAAAACGCAATAAGGCAAAAGCGAGAGACTGCGCTATTATCGCCACTACCCCCCAGACTACAAAATCAATCAAAAATTCTGAATTAGCCACTGCTCCGGCTAGGGCAATACTAAAACCTATCATGGCTCCACCAAACCCTATAGCAGCCGCTTGGTTTTTGTGAACCTTGACCAATGCCCATTCGTCGTGAGGGGTCACAAAGGCGTACACCACTTTAAACACAAATAACAACAAGATTGAAACTGCAAAATACAGTGCAAAGTTTCCTAAGCCTGATATTGAATTTAATACTGCGTCCATTATTTTTCCTTTTTACTAGGTTGTATTTAATTACGTAAATAATAAAAATTAATCGTTAGCCATTAATCGTAATATCTGCCTGGCCAATATTAAAGCCTGTACTGATCACTAAGCAACGGTCAAAATTATTATTCACTAGTTTTTCTTCAGCCGTCACTAATAATGTCTCAGTTTCCTCACCCTCAAGTTGACGTTCATATAACATCACAAACTGATCGGTTTCGCTGGTATCGCCATCTTGTTCATAAGTTTTTTCTGTCATAGCCACGGGAGGTGATTCGTCACCAACTGCATCCCATACTCGCTGATATTCAGCATCTTCAAGTTGATAGGTCGGTTTGGATATACCTGACGCAATGGTTTGTTTCCATTGAGAGTCGGTGCCTATGGTTTTAGTTTCGTAGAAGTACCATAGCTTTACATCTGTAATGTGATTTTCGGTATCGCCACCATCTAATATTACTTGTAAAAAGGCATCGTCGTCTGTGTAAAAGCGTAGTATTTTTCCGCCGGTATCTAAATTTACTTCACCTACCGCTTGGATCAGGTGTTGGCTCGCGGCTTCTTCAATCATTAACTCGGGTTCAATTAAACGCAGTTTAAGCGGGTCGAGTTCAAATGAACCTCCCAAGTACAATCCCATAATCTCGGGGGCTTTTGGTGTTGTCTGAGTTTCTTTTTTACCAAATAATTTACTGAACATTTGCGCGCCTATTTAATTATCTACAAAATCATCCCATTGAAATCTGATTATGCGTTCATCCGCGATATAAAAAATCTTGTCACCGGGGGAGAGCATTAAATCTAAATCTGGATTCACTTGAATATTTAACTTGTCGTCTGCTTTGACCATACCTATCAAAGTAGCGCGATATTTACGTTTAAGAGTTTCAAAAATACTTTCAATTTTTAATGGTGGAATATGTGCGGGAATGCTGACTGAGTATTGCGCCTGTCCATGATTGATATCTAAAAGATCATGATGTAACAAACTTGAGCCGGGATCAAACGCTGACTTAGCTAACATTTCAACAGCAACACTTGGGGTACATTCAACATTCGGGCAGTGTTTTTGCAATAATCCCACTAAGCTCTCGTCATTAAAATAGGCCACCATTTGTGCATTTGGATTACGCTGGCTGCAATATAACGCCGTAGTCATTGTAAGGTCATCTTCTGGGTTATCCATCAACACGACACTTGCTTTGTCCACGCAAGCTCTGTCCATATCTGAGTCGTTACTAAAGGTAGTGACTTTGACAAATTCAATTTGGCCAGGCAAAGGATTACTGATGTCTGCCCTTACACACAGCACTATAGCGGGATCGTTTTCAAATGATGTACGTTCTCGAATTAATAATTCCAATAAGCGAATCGTGCGATGGCCATTCCAACCCAGCACAAGAATGTGATCTTCAATATTTAAACTTTTCAAACCTCTTGCTCCTTTTTGCCACTGATTCGATACCCAACTCGCAATACGCCCTAAAACAAGGGCAAAAATACTCAGACCTAAAGGGATAATGTAAAAGGATACTAAGTATTTACCGGCAGTTGTACTAGGTGATAAATCACCGTAACCAACGGTTGAACCTGTAACGACTAACCAATAAATAAAATCAGCTGAATTTGTTAAGGAATCTTCACCAGCTAGGGTTAATAAAATCCAACTCGTCAATCCATAAAAAAGAAGCGCCAGTACAATACTGTACCAGCGCATCTCGGCAAACACTCGACTCAACATCTTGCGTATTTTTATAAACATCATTTGCCTTATTTCACTTCACAAGCCAACGAATTATTTGCCTAGTATTCGACTAAGTTCGTCATCTGCAGATGCACTACCACCTGCTATACCTGCTTCGGCTAAACGTTTGCTTAAGTCATCACTCGACTCTTCAGTTGCAAGTTCTTCTGCAGCTTGCAATTCAGCGTTACGTAAGTTTTGTTTGTCTTGGATTCTTGACAAAGATTCGGTCGCTGTTTTCATCTTGCTATTTGCACCTAAATGTCGAGATGACACCGCTACCTGAGCCTTTTGTACGGACTCAGTGGCCTTTACCATATCAACTTGTTGCTCTAATCGCTTCAAGTTTGATTTGGCTTGGCTGATGTTCGCAGCAAGTTGTTTTTCTGACTGCTTAAACTGGTCAAGGTATTTTTGCTCAGCTTCTTGTTCAGCACGCAAATCGCCAACTTTTTGAGCACAATCCAAGGCTAACTGACGATCTGTATCCACTGCCTTACGCGCATGAGCTTCATATTGCTCAATTGACGCTTGTAAACTGTCTACTTTTTGCTGAGCAAGTTTACATTTGGCTAAAATCTGAGTTCTAGCGTGATCAGACTTACGTAATTCGTCTTTGGCTTCACGAATTTCTTGCTCAAGAATACGAATTGCCTGACTATCGGCTACAGACTGTGCTGCTTCAGTTGCGCCGCCTTTTACTGCCGTGATTAATTTTCTCCAAACTGACATATTAACTCTCCTCGATTACTACAAGTGATCTTGATAAGCATCTAAAAATGCTTCTACATTTTGAAACAGAGTGGCTAATTCAATCGTAACGCTCTCAGCTTTCGACTGAGAACTTAGCGAACCAAACGCCGTGTAATACTCTTCACCAGCGACTTGCGATATCCCTACAGTTGTTAATGGGAATAGCATGTGGGTTTTTAAAATTTCTTCGTTCAATAGCGCGCAATCTTTGACTTCGTTCTTGGCAAACAATAATGATTCAACCAAAATCTGTTCACCACTAATGGCTAACCAGGCGTCTATTCCATCGGTATTTGCGACTAATAAACAATTTTCTTCTTTAGTGACAACCAAATCTTGATTGTCTGATAAAAGGGTCTCAAGTTGGTTAAGATCCCAAGTCATGGCTACTCTCCTGTAAGGCTAATGACTAATGTGTAATTCAAAGATGATAGCCATCGTTGATATTACGTGTCACAGTTTAGTCAGTTTAAAGTTAATATGTCAAATTATATTTTCAATATTTGATATTTATATGTTTTAAATGTAAATTATAGTTCACGTTTGGTTATTTGGTAAAAGCTAATATTATGTCCAGAAATAATGATAGAACAACTGACACTACGGTACCATCGCTAGCGGCCGATTGGCGACAACTGGTTCAGCGTTTGCTAAAGGCCGAAATGTCGAAACGCGGTACTAAGTATCAAGACCTCAGCGACAGACTATCTAATATAGGCATACATCAAAGCGCAGACAACCTAAGAAATAAAGTCAACAAGGGTATAATGGGGGCAGATTTGTTGTTACAAATCATGTACGTGCTAAATATGCGTAAGATAGAGCGAGATGAAATTATTGAAATTTTTACCGATTTAGGCAGCCCTTTGGAATAAAGAGATATTCAAAGTTTCTTTTGAAGTTGAAATAAGTTTCATCAAATTAGAAATTGATTTGCCAATACAAATACGAAAACTGTCAGTACTTCCCTATAAACACTTGTAAATCGCAACAGTACGGTTGCGGTGTTTTAAGTTTGAAGCAAAAAAAAGCCCAGTGCATTAAGCTAATGCACTGAGCGAACAACAGTTTGGGAGAAAACGTCAATAATCTAACTGTGGCTTCATGATAATTCAGTGGAATTTATGTGCAATATAATTAGGGTATGCATACTTGATTGCAGGTATTAAAAAAGATACGTAAAATGCCGAGCAAATAATGTTGAGACTACTATGAAACTATCCGACTTCCATTTCGATCTGCCAGAAAATCTAATCGCCCGTTATCCTACTCAGAAGCGTAGTAGCAGCCGTTTGATGCACCTCAACGGTGGAAACGGTGTGGTTTCACACAAAAAATTCGCTGAAATAGTCGACTTAATTGAGCAAGGTGATTTGCTTATTTTCAATAACACCCGAGTCATTCCCGCAAGGTTACTAGGCCAAAAAGAGTCCGGTGGAAAAGTCGAAGTCTTAATTGAAAGGGTATTAGATGAACATCGTGTATTAGCGCATGTTCGAGCTAGTAAGTCTCCTAAAGTTGACAGTAAACTAATCTTAGAAGGCTCTGTAGAAGTACAGATGGTGGCCCGACAAGGTGCCTTATTTGAGTTGAAGTTTTTGAGTGAAGAGCCAGTGTTAAGTTTGCTAGAGCAATTTGGTCATATGCCTTTGCCACCTTACATTGATAGACCTGATGAGGACTCAGATAAGGAGCGGTATCAAACTGTTTATAACCGCGTTCCAGGTGCTGTTGCTGCGCCTACCGCTGGATTGCATTTTGATGACGAGATTTTGCAAAAACTTAAAGACAAAGGTGTACAGTCGGCATTTGTCACTCTGCATGTTGGCGCAGGTACCTTTCAACCGGTTCGTGTAGATAATATTCTTGAACATCAAATGCATTCAGAGTACGCGGAGGTGTCGCAACATGTGGTAGAGGCTATTTTGGCCACTAAAGCTGCTGGCAAGCGAGTCATCGCCGTGGGTACGACATCGGTTCGTTCAATCGAGTCTGCAGCCCAAGCGTCGTTAAAGGCTGGCACACAATTAAGCCCTTTCTTCTCAGATACGGATATTTTTATCTACCCCGGCTACGAATTCCAATTAGTTGACGCCATGTTAACTAACTTTCATTTATCGGAATCTACATTGTTAATGTTAGTCAGCGCGTTTTGTGGCAAAGCAAATATCGAAAATGCATATCAACAAGCCATAGAACAACAATATCGATTTTTTAGCTACGGTGATGCAATGTTTTTGGAGAAGCAAAATAATTAATGTATTTATTCGATTTGGTCGCAACATTTGACAGTAAATTTCAATAAGAATACGTCTAAGGATTAGATCGAATATAAAAGTGTCACGTATTGATAGATTCATAAAACATCGATAACAAAGTTGTAAACTAGCAGATAGGTCCGCGCGCACCTTTTCAGTTCCGATATTTTCGGAATGTTATGGTAATTTATGTCAGTAATTTTTACACCTTTCTAATTTTTCAATTTTAAACTTCAACCAATCATCTCTAACATTTTGATCGTTAAATAGATTAATTTACCGGAATAGAATTTGCGTAATTTTCTTCGCCATTTACAAGCACCAATGTAGAGTGGCGCTCATTCCAGTAGTATTGAATTTTAACCTTCAGAAAATGCTTTTATTTAGTGTTGTTTTAACTGAGGACTACCAAACCGGAGAACAATGATGTTCAGAAAAAAAGTAGTTTTATCTTTATGCAGCAGTTTGTTTTTATTTTTTAGTTATTCTTTCTCGGCAAATGGGAGCTTGTTAACTGATCCCGACGGCCTAAACGTTAGTTTATATAGTGACGGTTTTCTTAGCGATAATGAATTTGGTCCGATCAGTGTCACTATGGGTTATGAACCTTTATCCGATGGCAATATTCTACCTGCCGGAATGAATGATGGTTCTGAAATGGAAGTTAGCTTTTTCGCTAATTCAATTTCGTTTATTCAGGAAGTAACCACTGGTTTACCCGATCCAATTACCACCTTGGGTTGGACCATGACTATAGATGATATAGATTGGCCAATCGGGCAGGAAATTACTTCGGTAGGCATTATTTCTAGTACCTATTTGACCAATTTTTCGGTAGATTTTACCGCAAACACTTTGATTGTTCGATACGATGGCGGTGACGCTATTGACACCGGTGATGTATGGCAAGGTGCCATTACTTTTGCTACTGAACAAACAGATGTTGCAGTACCTCCAATAGTGAGTCTAATATTGCTAGGCTGTTTAGGTGTTTGTTTTAGACGATATGCTAGCTGAGCTTTGCTAGACTTCTAAACTTGGCGGACTGGTAAAGGTTACCAGTCCGAAATTTCTGGAAAATAGGGCCTATGATTTTAAGCATTATTAATCAAGCTCCCACAATCAATTAAAAGAACACTTGTCATCGATTTACAATCACACTCTTTTTTCTTGCACTAGAACATCTAGCACATTACTTCTTGAGTAGAGAGAGCGAGCCTATTCACCTTCCTAAATTGTTATTAATTTGGATAATTAGTCGCTAGATAGTGATTGTTTAGCCTCAGAGTAGTTTCCTACACAAGGGCCCACACTAAAGGCGTACCCTAGAACTGAATCATCTTTGGTGACCAGTAAAATCAAATTTTCGTCTATCGGTAAACTGCGCTGTTCGGGGCGTTTTACACAGGCTGATTTTGGATAGGTTTCAAAATGATATATAAATCCTGCAATGACATTGTCTAACCATTTTATCTTGCCGCTTTCATCTACAGGTAGAATAAATTGGTTTCTATTTAATGTGAGTTTGATATTTTTCGATTCTGACTCACTCAATACTATTTTATCGTCAATTTTATCACTCGTTTCGTCTAGTGAATTAGCATCCTCCGATGACTCTTCTTTGATCAGTGCCATAGGCTGATCAAACAATTCGATTTGTTCAGCATATGGAACTGCAATATAGAAAATCGACATAATGACATAAGGTATCAATACCAGTCGCAATACCATGGTCACAATAACAAATACTCTGTCTTCCCAATGTACCCTAACCTTGATTTTTACCAGACGTAATAACACACCGACGATTAACCAAAGGTTTCCTGCTACCAAAGCGACAGAAAAAAACATTATGGAGCTCATTAGCAACCAAAACGGCAGCATAATTAAAGTGGCAAAGCCCAAGGTGAAAACAAAAGGGCCAGGTTCGATACCAGTGATAATATTGATTTTAAGTGCTGAAATCGCGAAAGCAAAATTGGCAGTCGCAGCGTACAAAACTAAGACAAGGCCTTTACCTAACATGTGCTCCCAGGTACGAATAAATACGTGCCAAAGCTCTCTAACAAGTCCTATACCGGCTATCGTTCCAACCCACAACAATCCAGTATCTTTTTGGATATCTTCATCTGCATGGATCATTAACATTAAAAATGCGAAAAAATACATCCATTGCGAAAGTGTTAATTGTGAAAACCTAGAACGCAGAGTAGGGATAATTTGTTTAGGCGAGCGCAACCAAAATTTCTTTGAAAAAAACTGATTGCTCTTCGTTTGTGGTGTTTCTTCAGTGTTGTCGAAGTGCTGTAACTTATTGTTTGACAAATAACTATACCGAATTTGAGAGTGAGTGATGCACCGAATGGCATTAATATAATCGATTTTTAATCAGTATGTTAGTAGCGAAGCAAAAGGTACTCATTGCGAGCAATTCTAAAGGGGGAGGTCGAGCACTAGGGCTTTCAGAGGACACTAATCAACGATTTATCTGTAGTGGTTCATTTAAGTTATCAAATCAAGCTCAAATTATCGTTGATATGTTTTTAAACCTTAAGACGATTCGTATATAATCTCGCATCGTTTTTAAGCAGGGCTTGTAAATTTGAGTATAGCGTTCAGTCGCTTTGCACACTTTTTTGCAATCTAATTTCGCCATCGGACTGTTTTCCGGTAAGCAGAGATAAATAAATGAAATTTGAATTAGATAATACAGACGGTAAGGCTCGCCGAGGCCGTTTGATTTTTGACCGTGGAGTAGTAGAAACTCCCGCGTTTATGCCTGTAGGTACTTACGGTACGGTAAAAGGAATGACGCCTGAAGAATTAGATGAAACAGGTGCTCACATCTGTTTAGGCAATACCTTCCATTTAATGTTGCGCCCCGGTACTGAAATCATCAAACAACACGGTGATCTCCATGACTTTATGCATTGGGATAAACCTATTCTGACTGATTCTGGTGGTTTCCAAGTCTTCAGTTTGGGTGATTTACGTAAGATAACCGAAGAAGGTGTGACCTTCCGTTCGCCGATAAATGGCGAAAAAATTCTTCTTACTCCAGAAAAGTCCATGCAAGTGCAACGTGATTTAGGTTCAGATATCGTGATGATATTTGACGAATGTACACCTTATCCGGCCACCGAAAGCGAAGCACGAGTGTCTATGGAGTTATCACTTCGTTGGGCTAAACGTAGTAAGGCTGAACACGGAGATAACCCTTCAGCATTATTTGGCATTATTCAAGGTGGTATGTACGAAGGATTGCGTGACGTATCTTTGGCTGGTTTAGAAGACATTGGCTTTGACGGTTATGCCATAGGCGGCTTGTCGGTAGGAGAGCCAAAAGAGGAAATGATCAAAGTACTGGATCATACCACTGACCAAATTCCAGCAGATAAACCTCGTTATCTCATGGGGGTAGGAAAACCAGAAGACATAGTTGAAGCCGTGCGACGTGGCATTGATATGTTCGATTGTGTTATGCCTACTCGAAATGCCCGTAATGGTCACATGTTTGTTACCAATGGAGTGGTCAAAATTCGTAATGCAGCACATAAAACCGATACCGGTCCATTGGATGAAAAATGTGATTGTTACACTTGTAAAAACTATTCTAGGTCATATTTACATCACTTGGATAAATGTAATGAGATACTTGGCGCACGGTTAAACACTATCCATAACCTGCGTTATTACCAGCGTGTTATGCAAGGTTTGCGGGAGGCTATTGCTGCAAACAAGCTTGATGCGTTTGTGACTGAATTTTACACACAAAAAGACTTACCAGTGCCGCCGTTACAAGACTAACTGGCACTAATACAATTAAAACTTACAAAAATTAGGGGAAATTATGAGTTTATTTATATCCAATGCGTATGCACAAGATGCAGGCGGAGCAGCTGGTGGCGGGTTTGAGATGTTAATCATGCTAGGCGTGTTTGGTTTGATTTTTTATTTTATGCTTTATCGTCCGCAAGCGAAACGTGTTAAAGATCACAAAAATTTAGTCTCGTCGCTGGGTAAAGGTGATGAAGTGTTAACACAAGGCGGCATGGTTGGGAAAATTGTTAAAGTGACCGAAGAAAAAGATTTCATAGAAATTGCTTTAAACGATAGTACAAACATAGTCATTCAAAAATCTGCAGTTTCTGCAGTATTGCCTAAAGGCACTATGAAGGCCATCTAAACATAGATAGCGACAGGGGCTCAGCGGCCCCTTTTTATTGAAAGATTGGAAGGAAATTCTTGTGTTAAATCAAACTCCGCTATGGAAGTACTTATTGGTGATTGTAGTGATCGGCCTTTGTGCTTTATATGCTTCGCCGAATTTGTATGGTGAAGATCATGCCGTGCAAATATCAGCGGGCAAAAATGCTGTTATCAATGCTGAAGTCGTCGACAAGGTGACAGCTGAATTGGCAACTGCAAATATATCTAGCAAAAGTATAGTCATCGAAAACGACCAAATTCTTGTGCGTTTGAATGATTCTGATAGTCAACTTATGGCTCGCGAAAAAATCGAGAAATCCTTAGGTGATGATTATTTTGTGGCGATGAATCTGGCCCCTGACACCCCTGCTTGGTTAGAAGGTTTAGGTGGTACCCCCATGAAGCTTGGCCTTGATTTGCGAGGTGGCGTGCACTTTCTAATGGAAGTGGATATGAAATCGGCTTTATCTAAAAATCTGCAAGATATGGTAGGCGATTTCCGTACCGCATTACGCGAAGAGGGTATTCGTTATCGTACTGTGAAACAAGTGGATGATGGAGTCGAAATTTATTTTCGCGACCAAGAAACCTTAGATTCAGCCGAGTTTTTCCTTAAAAATCGAAACCGTGATTTAGTCTTTGTTGAAAGAAACGATTTAGTTATTTTTGCGAGTATGTCGGACCAAAAACTTGCTGAAACTCGTGATTATGCTGTAAAACAAAATATCACCATTATTCGTAACCGTGTGAATCAACTAGGGGTCGCTGAGCCTACCGTACAAAAGCAAGGCCCAGACCGCATTGTGGTGCAATTACCGGGTATTCAAGATACCGCAAAAGCAAAAGAAATTTTAAACGCTACAGCAACCCTTGAGTATCGTGAAGTCGATTTAGATCATGACGTGCGTGACGCCGTAAATGGTCGTGTGCCTGCAGGTTCTGAATTGTTACCTTATGAAAAAGGTGGTCCGCAACTACTTAAAAAGAAAGTGATAGTTGCGGGTAGTTCTATAATCGATGCCAACAGTGGTGTTGATCAGTATGGCATGCCAAAAGTTTCGATTTCTCTTGATTCTAAAGGTGGAGCTAAGATGCTTAACTTCACCAAACGAGCCGTGGGTAAACCAATGGCAGTGGTGTTTATTGAGTTTAAGGCCACCGGTGAACGCGACAAAGATGACAAACTTATTTTTGAAGAAGAAAGACGCGTCATTAGTGTGGCAACGATTAATGGTGTATTTGGTAATCAGTTTGAAACCACTGGGTTAGATTCACCACAAGAAGCTTACGATTTAGCTTTGTTATTGAGAGCCGGCGCCCTTATTGCTCCTATTCAAATTATTGAAGAACGTACAGTTGGACCCAGTCTAGGACAAGAAAATATCGACTTAGGCACCAAAGCTATTGTTTATGGTTTTATTGCCGTACTCATCTTTATGTTGGTTTATTATAAAAAGTTTGGTTTGGTGGCCAATGTAGCGCTGACTCTAAACTTAGTGATGATCATTGGTATTATGTCAATGATTCCTGGGGCGACACTCACTTTGCCAGGTATGGCAGGTATAGTATTAACTGTTGGTATGGCAGTAGATGCTAATGTTTTGATATTTGAGCGAATACGTGAAGAAATTAACGATGGGCGCAGTCCACAACAAGCTATTCATCATGGTTATGACAGTGCCTTTTCAACTATTTTAGATGCCAATATTACGACTTTCCTAGTTGGTTTGATTTTGTTTGCGGTCGGCACCGGACCAATTAAAGGTTTTTCTATTACCTTAATGATTGGGATCATCACTTCAATGTTCACCGCTATCATTGTGACTCGTGTCATCGTTAATGCATGGTGGGGCGGTAAACGTCTGACCAAGTTGTCAATTTAGGAGCGCCAACATGCAAATATTAAACATGAAAGAAACCGTCGCCTTTATGACGTTGAGAAAACCAGCAGCTATATTGTCGGTGTTGCTATTGGTAGGTTCACTGACGTCATTGGCAATTAATCAATTGAATTGGGGACTAGATTTTACAGGTGGTACTCAAATTGAAGTGGGTTACGCAAATACCGCTGATTTAGAACAGATCCGTAAACAACTTGAAGCGTCGGATTTTAAAGATGCCGTGGTTCAAAATTTTGGTAGTAGCCA
This sequence comes from Paraglaciecola sp., assembly GCF_039964565.1. Classification (GTDB taxonomy): domain Bacteria; phylum Pseudomonadota; class Gammaproteobacteria; order Enterobacterales; family Alteromonadaceae; genus Paraglaciecola. The sequence goes on along the minus strand of NZ_JBDVXF010000011.1, from coordinate 139,703 downwards.
AGACGTATTGATCCGCCTCGCTTCTCGAGAAGGGGTGAAACCTTCTGAATTAGGTGATGCGGCAATTAAGGTGTTACAAGAAGCTGATAGCAGTGCAGAAATGCGTGGCAGTTCTTTTGTGAGCTCCAGTGTTGGCGATGAACTTACCGAACAAGGCGGATTGGCGATGTTGGTGGCGCTAATTTGTATCCTTATCTATGTAGCACTGCGTTTTGAATGGCGCTTTGCATTAGGTTCGGTAGCAGCGCTGACTCATGATGTAATCATCACTTTGGGATTATTTTCAATCTTACAGTTAGAGTTTGATTTAACCGTTTTGGCGGCTGTATTAGCAGTGATTGGTTATTCATTGAACGATACAATAGTGGTTTGTGACAGAATTCGTGAAAACTTCCGAAAAATTCGTAAAGGTGATTCCGAAGAAATTATTAATATTTCTCTTACTCAAACCTTGAACCGAACCATCATTACCTCTTTGACGACTATTTTAGTTTTACTGGCTTTGTTTTTTGTTGGCGGTGCAACTATTCATGGTTTTGCGACAGCGTTGCTGTTTGGGGTAATAATAGGCACCTATTCTTCAATTTATGTGGCAAGCTTAGTGGCTCTGACGCTAGGTATCAGTAAAGAAGATTTGATGCCTACTGAAATTGAAAAAGAAGGGGCGGATCAAGACGCGGTAATGTAGGTTACTTTGGTTCAAACTATTTAATCATACAAAAACCATATGCTCTAAGGCGCAGTTCAAAAACACTATATCATTGGTGTTCTTTGTTCTGCGCTTTTGTTGTATTGGGTGGTCGATAATATCCTCTTTTAAAACACACTTTCTAACAGTCTTTATAACCACTCGTGAACGTAAATAGGGTATATTCCACGGCATGAGATTTTTTAAATTATAACATCAGGAATTTTTATGACTTCAACGTCTCGACGCCAGTTTGCAGGGGCTTTATGGATCAGCGCGATTATATTGCTTAATGCTTGTGGTTCAACTGACTCTGGAAAGTCTGTGGTCATGTCGACACAACCCGATCCCCAAAGTGAAATTGTAAAAAGTCCTATCGATAATCGAGAATATGCCTCAATTGTATTAGATAACCAACTTGAGGTGATGTTGGTATCAGATCCTAGTATTGAAAAATCAGCCGCCGCTCTGAGTGTTGCCGTGGGGTCATTACAAGAGCCTAAAGAGTTTGGTGGCTTGGCACATTACTTAGAGCATATGCTGTTTTTAGGTACCACTAGTTATCCAAATGTGGGCGATTATAGCGAGTTTATAAGTCGCAATGGCGGTAGTCAAAACGCCTATACTGAGCTTGATCATACTAACTATATGGTGGCAGTTAATAACGATGCTTATGATGAAGCTTTATCGCGTTTTAGTGGCTTTTTCTATGAAGCCATTTTAGATGAAAATTATGCGGATAAAGAGCGAAATGCAGTGCATTCAGAATGGACCATGAAAAGCCCCAACGACTGGGTGATTTTACAACAACTCAATGGTACAACCTTAAATCCCGAACACCCTATTTCACAGTTTAACTGGGGAAATTTAGACTCCCTAGTAGATAAAGAAAACAACAAGTTGCAAACTGCATTAGAGACGATGTACAACAAATATTATTCTGCCAACTTAATGAAAGCAGCAATGGTGAGTCATTTACCTATCGAAGAAATGAAAAAACTCGCTCAAGCACACTTTAGCAAGATCCCTAACAAAAATACTCCTAGACCTCAAATGACAGTTTCGGTCGCTAAACCTGAGCATTTAAAGAAAGTTGTGCATTACATTCCACAGACTGACATGAAACAGGTACGAATTAATTTTGTCATTAAAAACAATGCTCAGCAATTTGCGGTTAAACCCAATGGTTATGTGAATTATTTGCTTGCCAACGAAATGCCAGGCACTTTAGCATCGGTTTTAAGGGATCAAGGTTTAAGTGAAGCAGTATATTCAAACTTTGATGCCAACGAATATGGTAATGCTGGTAGTTTTACTTTGTATATCGACTTAACTGAAACGGGTGTACAAAATCGCGATAAGGTGATGGGCGCAGTTGTTAAATATTTAGCTTTGTTACGCCAAGATGGGGTAAATCCTCGCTACTTCACAGAAATCAAACAATCCCTTAGTAATAGTTTTCGTTTTAAAGAAAAAACCAATGACTACAGTTATGCCATGAAAATTGCCGCCAATCTGCAGCATATTCCGGCGGAGTATGTTTTAAGCAGCGCTTATGAGTACCAGCGTTTCAATCCAGCAGTTATCCAAGACGTACTCGACCAGCTCATTTTGGACAATGCTCGCATCTTCTACATAGATAAACAGCAGCAAGGCGATCAAGATATGCAGTACTTTGCTGGGAAATACAGCGTGCATGATATCAACTCAGAATTAGAGCATAAGTGGCAAAAATTGTCGCAGCAGTTTGCATTGACGCTGCCAAGAGCCAACAGTCTGATGCCTGATAGCTTTGAATTAGTGGATGCGAAATATACTGATAAACCTCAGCAACTTGTGGCAGAAAAAGGTCACTCTGTTCACTTAGGTCATTCAGCTTTATTTCAACAGCCAAAGGGGAGGCTGACCCTTGACCTAAATACTGGATTAACCAAAACAACTGCGAAGAATCATGTTTTAGCCAGTTTATTAGGCAGAGGGTTAGGGCAAAAACTAACAGAGCTGCAATCCGAAGCGGGGGCTGCAGGTATGGGATTAAACACTAGTTTGTCGAACGGCTTGTCGCTAACCACCAGTGGTTTTACGGATAAACAAGGCTTACTAATAACGCGAGCATTGAATCAAATATTGAACTTAGACATTAGTGAGAGTGAATTAGCTAACCTCAAAGCGAGTTTTAAGTCAGATATTGAAAGCAGTAAACGTCAGATTCTTCTTAATCAGTTATTTCCTAAATTTAGCCAAGTATCGAAGTTAGATGCATTTAGTGATGAAGCTTTGCTCGCTGAAGTCGATGCAATCGTACCCGCTGATATTAAGCTATTTAGAGACCAACTGCTAAAACAGGGGAACTTGAGAGTGTTTGCTTTTGGGAATTACTCTGAACAGCAAGTACTCGAAATGTCTAACTTGGTTTTGAAGCGTCTTCCCGAAGACCGAGAAATAGCTGATGTCTATCAAACTCCACTATTGGTAGTCGCTCCCGGCACTACCTATAACTGGCAAGAAGACGTAGCAATGACTGATATAGGTTTGATTGATGCCCACTTGGCCCCTCGAAATGATGCTGACCTAGCTGCCGCTAGAGTGTTATCACAAATTATACGGCCTGCTTTGTTTAAGCAAATAAGGACAGAAGAACAACTGGCTTACGCAGTAGGTTTTTTTGGTCAAACCTTTAGAGAGCAGATGTTAGTGGCCTATTATATTCAGTCTCCAGCTAAAGGATTAGCAGAAGTGAATGAGCGGATCGCGTTATTCCGCAAACAGTTTTCTCAGCAGTTAGCTGCTGTTACGCCAGAAGAATTTGCGACAACCAAAAATAGTATCCTAATTACGCTGAATCAGCCGGCCAAAAACTTGTCTGAAGAAATGGGAGAATTCACCGGCGATTGGCGTGATCAACGCTGGAGTTTTGATAGTCAAGATAAGCTTATCGCCGCCATAGAAAAAACGACTTTAGGCGACGTAATAAATCTGTATCAACGAATACAAGGTGGTAAGGATTTTGGTCGTGTTCTCATACAAATGCGAGGTACCAAATTTGCCGATAGAGATTTTATTGAACCCAAGGGAGCCATTAAAGTCGAAGATATCGATAGCTTCCATCAACAACTTAAATAGACAATAATTTAGGATTGACGCGCAAATATTAGGAGTGAGGCTTTGTGATTCAAACATTGAGATATATATGAAATTGGTTGAAGTTACTCTGTTATGTAGTTTGGTTTTAACAGCAAATGGTTGTACCGTTTTGGGATTTGCTACCGACCTCGCGCTGTCTTCTGCTAGAGCCGATGACAGAGATGATAACGCTAGTCAGAACCAACTTATCTTTACAACTGAAGGCATTAAACATGATGCTAAGTTCATCAAACAACTCGTAACTGATGCAATCAAATCTCGCGACACTCAATCGGACAATGAGTCGCTTGTTGCAGAAAGCGCTAATAGTAAAACGTCGATGTGTGAAAATGTGCAAGGGGGGCAACAGCAGTGTTACCCACCTGAATATTACGAAGATATGTACATTAAAGTCGATACCAAAAACGAGCAAAAGACGACCTCGACAGAAAATTAATCTCCAAGAGGTCGCCGATTTACGCCAATTAAATTTCAATGCCTCGTTAACACTTGAGCATTGGCGCCCGTGTTACGGTTGATTTGCCGTAACCAAAGGCAAGCCCTCATCTATCCAACCGGTAATACCGCCAATCATTTTTTTTACAGGGCGGCCTAGTTCAGCTAACTTAATTGCACCTTTTTCTGTGCCGTTGCAATGGGGACCTGCGCAATACACTACAAACAATGTATCGTCCGGGTAAGCTTTCAACGTGTCTACTGTGAGTTTCTTATGTGGAATATTGATGGCTTGCTCAATATGACTTTGTCCAAATAACAATTCGCTTCTCACATCTACCAACACAAAGTCTTGACGATTATTGCTAATTGCAAAATGTACGTCCCAACAATCGGTTTCGAATTGCAGTAGTTTTTGAAAATGAGCTAAAGCTTGTGAGCTTGGAGCGGCGGTAACTCGTGATACAACTGAAGACATAAAATTTCCTTACTTGGTTTCGATTTTGAGTAAATTGCAGGCTCTAGTGTGCGTTAATCAGAAATGTTTGGCTGGTGGTAGGCCGGTCAATTATCGATAATAACAAGACAGGATGGTTAATATCTGCAAGGCAAAAAATGTTAGGCACAAAAAAAGCGAGCAAATGCTCGCCTTTTGACTCTATTTAATTAGTTACTTTAGTTGTTTAACTAATATCTGTACGACTTTAGGGCTACCGGCAACAATATCACCTCTTTGCATCGGGTCATTACCACCCGCAAAGTCTGTTACTAGACCACCAGACTCACGTACCAATAATTCACCAGCAGCAATATCCCAAGGTTTAAGACCACTCTCCCAGTAGCCATCATATCGACCCGCTGCGACGTAAGCTAAATCCAATGCTGCAGAGCCACTACGACGAATATCGCCTGCTTGCATAAAGATCTTATTAAAACCTTCTTGGTACTTAGGTAAACTGGTTTTGTTTTTAAAAGGAAAAGAGGTGGCTAGAATAGTTTGACTCAATTCTTTGGCTTTACTGGTACGAATTCGGAAACCATTTAACTGAGCTCCGGCTCCTCTACTTGCTGTGAATAGTTCACCACGGATAGGATCAAAAACTACGCCTTGGTCGAGGCGACCTTTGTGCATCAAGGCAATTGAGACGGCAAAATGAGGAATGCCTTTAATAAAATTAGTGGTGCCGTCTAAGGGATCAATTATCCATTTAAAATCGTTGTCACCTTCAACTACGCCGCCTTCTTCGCCCACAAAACTGTGTTCTGGGTAAGATTGTTTAATTTTGTGAATAATTGCCTGTTCGGCTTCTTTATCGACACGTGTTACGTAGTCGTTGTCGCCTTTTGCTTCAATTTGCAATTCAGCCTGATTTTCAAACCCTTTAGCAATAATGTTGCCCGCAGTCCGTGCAGCACGGATCGCTATATTCAGCATAGGATGCATAGTTAACCACCAATTTTAAAAGAACATTAAATATAGTCCAGCAAACAATAAATACCTGTATTAAAGCAATACCATTTTTCTGAACAAAAAATCGCCGCGCAGTTTAACAAAATAGCTAAATTAAGCAATCGGAATATCACTGAGGACAACATATTTTATCCCTTTAAGTCAGTTCATTTTTGTGAAATGTACGTTTTGAGGTGTTATGGGGATATGTTATTATCCGCGCCCTTTAATTGGCTAACGAAATAAAGATACGGTTCATCATGTTAGATAATATTCGCATAGTGTTGGTTAATACTTCCCACACTGGCAACATCGGCTCTGCAGCTCGGGCCATGAAAACGATGGGATTGAGTCAGTTGATTTTAGTTGATCCCGTTGCACCACCGGATGGTAAGTCCAGTGCGTTAGCTGCTGGGGCAGGTGATGTGTTAGCAAGTGCTAAAACGGTTGCTACTTTGGCTGAAGCAGTGGCCGATTGTGGTCTAGTGATTGGCACGAGCGCCCGTTCTCGGACGTTATCCTGGCCAATGTTAGAACCTCGTGGATGTGGTGAGAAGTTAATTAATGAAGTCTCTAAGTACCCTGTTGCCTTAGTTTTTGGACGTGAAAACAACGGCCTAAGCAATGATGAGTTACAACAGTGCCATTTTCACGTATGCATTCCCGCTAATCCTGACTATAGCTCGCTAAACTTAGCTGCTGCTGTACAAACTTTGTGTTACGAAGTGCGTATGGCTTATTTGAATGTCACTCGAAATTCATTTCCTGATAACAATCCTGAAGATGCAGAGTACCCTTTGTCTCAAGATCTAGAAGGTTTTTATAGTCATTTGGAACAAACCCTTATTAAAACGAATTTCATCATTGCCAATCATCCGGGTATGGTAATGACTAAGTTACGTCGCTTGTACAATCGCGCTCGCCCTGAAACTGCAGAATTGAACATATTACGTGGCATTTTGTCATCGGTAGATAAAGTCTTTAAAAATCGAGAAAAGTAGACTAATAGCCTTAGTTTGGGATAAGAAATGTTCAGCAGAATAAGAGAAGATATAAAAAGTGTTTTTCATCGTGACCCTGCGGCACGTAATACCTTTGAAATACTCACTAATTATCCCGGTTTACACGCCATTTGGATCCATCGCCTTAGTCATAAACTGTGGAATGCGAATTGGAAATGGTTAGCGCGTTCTATTTCAACTTTTTCTCGCTGGTTAACTGGAGTTGAAATTCATCCCGGAGCCACACTTGGACGACGCTTTTTTATCGATCATGGTATGGGGGTGGTGATTGGCGAAACCGCTGAAATTGGTGACGATGTGACCCTGTATCATGGTGTAACCCTTGGGGGAACTAGATGGAATGCAGGTAAGCGGCATCCTACTTTGGAAGATAATGTAGTAGTGGGCGCTGGTGCTAAAGTATTAGGACCGATCACTATGCATAAAGGTGCAAAAGTGGGCTCCAATTCAGTAGTAGTACGTGATGTACCAGCAAATGCCACTGTTATAGGGATCCCCGGTCGGGTTGTTGTACAACAAACCAAACCTGAAGCACCGACTAATGGTGATAGAGAAAGAATTGCAAAAAAATATGGTTTTGATGCCTATGCGGTAGCGACTGATAACCCTGATCCCATCGCTCATGCTATAGGTGTGATGGTAGATCACGTACATTTGGTTGATACCAAAGTAGAGGAAATGTGCAAAGCCATCAATAAGATGGGGGGAGATGTCTGTGGTAAATCACTCCCAACTTTAGAGCTAGATGATTTCGCGGATAACGAATTAGCTAGCGATATAAAAAAGGCCTGTGATGCCTTTGACCCTCAGATATAATACCCGACTAAAACACTAGGTTAAATACTTGACTAAATTAGTCGGGTATGTGAAAATTCGACTCAAGTTTGGTAGGGGATAGATTACTATGAAATTGACATCTAAAGGTCGTTACGCGGTAACAGCGATGTTAGACGTGTCGTTACATTCACAACGTGGACCTGTGTCTTTAGCTGATATATCCGAGCGCCAAGAAATTTCTTTGTCATATCTTGAGCAATTGTTTTCACGTTTACGTAGAGAACAATTAGTCGATAGTGTACGTGGTCCTGGTGGTGGATATAAATTGGGCCGTGAAGCGTCTGAAATATCTATCGGTGAGGTAATTCGAGCCGTAAATGAATCTGTTGATGCAACTAAGTGTCAAGGTCAAGGTGGTTGCCAAGGCGGTGAACGTTGTTTAACCCATAACTTGTGGGAAGGACTAAGCGATAGAATTAGCGTATTTCTGGACGGTATTACATTAGGTGAATTAATGCTTCAACATGACGTGAAGCAAGTAGCAGAAAGACAAGACAAACATAAACATCATAATCAAATAGCTGCAAACGACATCAGTATTAGCTTGCAGCTTTAGTGGAGTAACAAATGAGCGAATTAAAGCTTCCGATCTATCTGGATTATTCTTCAACAACACCGGTAGATCCCCGTGTCGCAGCCAAAATGGCCGACTGTTTAACGACTGAAGGTGTATTCGGTAACCCCGCTTCTCGTTCTCACAAATTTGGATGGGTTGCTGAAGAAGCGGTTGATATTGCTCGTAATCAAATTGCTGATTTGGTCAATGCGGATCCAAGAGAGATTGTATTTACGTCTGGCGCGACTGAGTCAAATAACTTAGCTATCAAAGGCGCGGCGAATTTTTACGGTAAGAAAAACAAGCACCTTATTACTATCAAAACTGAGCATAAAGCAGTTTTAGATACTATGCGTCAGCTAGAGCGTGAAGGATTTGAAGTTACCTATCTTGATCCTGAACCAAATGGTTTGGTTGACTTAGAAAAATTAAGTGCGGCTATTCGTCCGGATACTATCTTGATCAGTGTTATGCACGTCAACAATGAAATTGGTGTGATCCAAGATATCGCTGCTATCGGTGAAATGTGCCGTGAACGCAAGATTTTATTCCACGTAGATGCGGCTCAAAGCACCGGCAAAGTGCCAATCGATTTACAAACTATGAAAGTCGACTTGATGTCGTTTTCTGCTCATAAAACTTATGGGCCAAAGGGTATAGGTGCATTGTATGTACGTCGTAAACCGCGGATCCGTCTTGAAGCACAAATGCACGGTGGCGGTCATGAGCGTGGCATGCGCTCTGGTACTATGGCGACTCACCAAATTGTAGGTATGGGCGAAGCATTTAGAATCGCCAAAGAAGAAATGGCTGCTGAAAATGAACGTTTGATGATGCTACGTAATAAATTATGGAACGGCATCAAAGATATGGAAGCTGTTTACCTAAATGGTGATATGGACAGCCGAATCGCTGGTAACCTAAATGTAAGTTTTGCTTATGTTGAAGGTGAGTCTTTGATTATGGCGCTAAAAGATATGGCAGTATCGTCTGGCTCGGCTTGTACCTCTGCTAGTCTAGAGCCTTCCTATGTACTGCGTGCATTAGGCTTGAATGACGAACTAGCTCACAGTTCAATTCGTTTCACCATGGGGCGTTTTACCACTGAAGCAGAAATTGATTATGTAATTGATGTCATCCGTAACGCAATTGAAAAGTTACGTGACATGTCGCCACTTTGGGATATGTACAAAGAAGGTATAGATTTAAGCACAGTAGAATGGGCTCATCACTGAGTTCTCAAGCAATAAATTGCTGAATTAATATTAATGTGCTGTGGAAACAAACTTAGCAGCACATAACTAAAGGTAAAAGATCATGGCTTACAGCGAGAAAGTAATCGACCACTACGAAAATCCACGTAACGTAGGTGGTTTTGATAAAAACGATCCTAGCGTAGCAACAGGAATGGTTGGCGCACCGGCATGTGGAGACGTAATGAAATTGCAACTTAAAATCGATGCAGATGGCATTATTGAAGATGCGAAGTTTAAGACCTACGGTTGTGGGTCGGCGATTGCCTCTAGCTCATTGGTAACTGAATGGGTTAAAGGTAAGTCTATCGATGAAGCAACAGCCATTAGCAATATGGATATAGCGGAAGAATTAGCGTTACCACCAGTAAAAATTCACTGCTCTATTTTGGCTGAAGATGCCATTAAAGCAGCAGTAGAAGATTATAAAAGTCGTCAAACTAAGTAAGAGTTAAAGTAGGAGTAGTCAGTGGCAATTACCGTATCCGACACCGCAGCACAACGAGCCAAAACCTTTCTTGAAAATAGAGGTTCGGGTATAGGGCTGCGTCTAGGTGTCAAAACCACAGGCTGCTCTGGTTTAGCGTATGTACTTGAATTTGTTGACGAGGTGAATGCCGACGATAAATTGTTTGAAGATAACGGTGTGAAAATTATTGTTGACGGTAAAAGCTTAGTGTACCTCGATGGCACCCATTTAGACTTTGCGAAAGAAGGCTTAAATGAAGGTTTTCAGTTTACCAACCCAAACGCCAATGGCGAATGTGGTTGTGGCGAAAGCTTCAACGTTTAGTGCTATTTTTGTTATTCAACTCTTCAGTTAAAATACAGCAAACCTAAGTTAAATCAGATGAATTATTTCGAACTTTTTAAAATCCCTGTGTCATTTGATGTAGATTTGTCTGTGTTGCCACAAACTTATCAACAACTTCAGCGCTTAACCCATCCAGATAAATTTGCTAGCGGTAGTGAGCAGCAAAAGTTAGTGGCACTTCAAAAAAATGCCCAAGTCAATGAAGCATACTCGGTGCTCAAATTCCCTTTATCTAGAGCTGAATATTTGTTGAGTTTGCGCGGTATTGATTTACAACATGAACAACAAACCATCAAAGATACTGCCTTTTTGATGCAACAAATGGAATGGCGTGAAGAGTTGGCTGAAATAGATGAGCAGGCTGACCCTCTAAGTGCGTTATCAAGTTTGGAACATGAAATTCAACAAAGCGTTAAACATGACTTAGCTCGGTTGAGAGAAAATCTTGAAAGTGAGCAACTTGGTGCCAATGAAAAAGCTGCGGATATCATTCGCCAGCTTAAATTTTTATACAAGATGTTAGCTGAGATTGAACTTAAAGAAGACGCGTTGAGTGACTTCTAACCTTATTCATTGCAACTATAAAGAAACGAATTAGACATGGCATTACTGCAAATATCTGAACCCGGTCAAAGCGCCGCTCCACATCAACGTAAATTAGCAGTTGGAATAGACTTAGGTACGACCAATTCTTTAGTAGCTTCGGTACGAAGTGGTGAGGCTCTCACCCTACCTGACTCTCAAGGTCGGCATTTATTACCCTCAGTTGTGAGATATTTAGCCGACTCTGAAGTGGTAGGTTATGATGCTAAACAGCAAGCAAGCCTAGACCCTAGCAATACTATTGTTTCAGTTAAACGATTTTTAGGCCGCTCAGTTGCGGATATTCAAACCACCTACCCGAATTTACCTTACCAATTTACCCAGTCTCAGTCGCCAGTGATGACTGTTACTTCAGGTGACGTCAACCCAGTGCAAGTATCAGCAACAATCTTAGCTGAACTTAAAACGCGAGCCGAACAAACTTTAGGTGATGAGTTACAAGGCGCTGTTGTGACTGTCCCAGCGTATTTTGATGATGCACAGCGCCAAGGAACGAAAGATGCCGCTGCATTGGCTGGATTGAAAGTGTTGCGTTTGTTGAATGAGCCTACAGCAGCCGCTGTTGCTTATGGTTTGGATTCAGGACAAGAAGGCGTGATTGCTGTTTATGATTTAGGTGGAGGTACCTTCGATATATCTGTTTTACGGCTTAGTAAAGGGGTGTTTGAAGTGTTGTCTACCGGAGGTAATTCAGCTCTCGGTGGGGACGACTTTGACGCATTACTGGTTGGGTTTATTCGTGAAAATAGCGAACTAAATGGAGATTTGTCGAAAAGTTTACACCGTACTCTTTTAGACAAAGCCAAAGAAGCCAAAGAAATTTTAAGTCGCGAATCCGCTTGTACAGTGGAATTTGAAGACGATAGCGGTCAGCAGCATTCAGTCATTATCTCTGTAGAAAAATTTGAGTCCTTAATTGCGCCTTTAGTTAAAAACACCTTGAGAGCGTGCAAGCGAGCCTTAAAAGACGCAGGGCTTGAAAAAGAGCAAGTCATTGAAGTAGTGATGGTGGGTGGATCGACCCGAGTGCCGTTAGTTTGCCAACAAGTAGGTGAATTTTTTGGGCGTACACCTTTAACTTCAATTGACCCTGATAAAGTTGTCGCGGTGGGAGCTGCGATTCAAGCTGATATCTTAGTGGGTAACAAACCCGAAAGTGACATGTTATTGCTAGACGTATTGCCGTTATCGCTAGGTATTGAGACCATGGGAGGCTTGACAGAAAAAGTGATCCATCGCAATACCACTATTCCGGTGGCCAAAGCCCAAGAATTTACCACTTTCAAAGATGGTCAAACCGCCATGATGGTGCATGTGGTGCAGGGCGAAAGAGAGTTGGTTAACGACTGTCGCTCCTTAGCAAAGTTCGCGCTACAAGGCATACCACCTATGGCGGCTGGCGCTGCTCATATTCGCGTCACTTTCCAAGTAGATGCTGACGGATTATTAAACGTAAGTGCCATGGAAAAGTCTACCGGGGTGCAAGCGCAAATACAGGTTAAACCTTCTTACGGATTGGAAGATAGCGAAATAGCCGAAATGCTCAAAGCGTCAATGGATAACGCCGAAGAAGATATGCAGGCGCGCATGCTTAAGGAGCAGCAAGTTGAAGCCGCCAGAGTGCAAGAAAACCTACAAGCAGCCTTAGATGCCGATGGCGCGACTCTACTTGAACCAACTGAAATTCAAACGATAGTAGGTGGTTTAACTAAGTTAAACGAGTTGGCTAAAGGCACAGACAAAGAAGCGATTAAAACTGCTATTGAACAAGTAGACAAACTAAGCGAAGCCTTTGCTCAAAAGCGCATGGATCAATCCATTAAAAGTGCGTTTTCTGGGCAATCGGTTGATCGTATTTAAACCGAATCATAATACTGAATAATAGGAATTGAGCTATGCCACAAGTAATCTTTTTACCCCATGATGAGTTGTGTCCAGACGGCGCTGTTTTAGAAGGTGAAAAAGGCACTTCTGTATTAAACCTAGCATTAAAAAATGGTATCGGTATTGAACATGCCTGTGAAAAAGTCTGTGCTTGCACTACTTGCCATGTCATTGTCCGAGAAGGTTTTGATTCGCTAGACGAGGGCGACGAGTTGGAAGAAGACATGTTAGATAAAGCATGGGGGCTTGAACCTGAGTCGAGACTAAGTTGCCAAGCGATTATTCAAGACGAAGATCTCGTAGTAGAAATTCCTAAGTATACAGTTAACATGGTAAGTGAAGGGCACTAATCGCTATCACTGTAAGTAACCTAAGAGTTTAATCGTTAACCAAAAACCAGCATCTAGCTGGTTTTTTATTGCCTGCAAGCTAGACTATTTTGGATAATAATTGTAATTTAAACTGTTTAAATATACAGTGGTTGTGTTAGTCTTATCCAACAAAGTGAATCAAAAGAGAGCAAATTATGGCAGTCATTACACGTTATGTTGTTGAACACAAAGGGGTGGAGAAGTTTGTGAGCGCAGATAAAAAAGAAGCGGATCAGTACGACAAGATGTTAGATGTAGCTGATAACCTTTGTGAATATATAGAAGGCAAAGGCATCAAGCTAGAAGCCGATGTATTAGAAGACTTAGCTATTATGTTATCTAAAAATAAAGATTCACTAACCAAACTACTTAAAGGCACTGCGGCTGATACTTTGCTTAGTGACGAAAAAGCTGAAGTGGTTAAAATTGAAAAGAAAAAAGCCTAACTGGCTTTTTTTTTGAGTTGAAAATCCTAACTCTAGTAGAGGTTTACCATTATGGAGTTTTGTTGTGTATGCTTGACCATTAGCTTAATGGTTTCGACTTTTTTCTACGAGCATTAGTCACGCTAAGTGTAATTACCCAAATACAGACTTTGTCTATAAATTATTGGCTTTACTGCGATTATAGCCACTCGACACTTCGGACTTAATTGAACACTTTGTGCCAAGAGCCAACATAGAAACCAAGTATTGAATTGGTTCAATCAATCTATGGCGGTCATTATGTGCCTGTAAACAAGGTAACTCGGATAGAGTAAACATAACATCGCAACACGCGATTTATTTTTATATATGAAACATCCCCCCGCGTCATCCTTGCGAAGGCAAGGATCTACAGCACACTAAACTAAATGCAAAGCCATCCTTCTCAACTAATATTGTATTTTAAGTGCTCAATTGAAAAGGAATTCAATGACAATGAAACGGCCAAGTGTTTACATCATAACAAACCGTCACAATACAATCTTGTATATTGCTGTAACCAATAACTTGATTAAACGTATTTACCAACACAAATCGACTGGTATAGGGTTTTAGCGCTCAGTATAACCTTGATAATCTGGTTTAATCTGAGCGCTTAGAAGATATGAAAAATGCTATCACTGGTGGAAAACGATAACAGGTTGGATTTTGTATGCTTTTGGGGAGGTCCTTGCCTTCGCAAGAATGACGGAGAGGTTGTTTTGACCAAAATGACGTATAAGTTGTTTCAAACATAGTTAACCAATAAATGTAATGTCTGAGTAATTCCCATAAGAATGACTGATGTAAATATCAGCCTTCCACTCAAAAGAGAATATCAACCTGCAAAACAACCCACGACCTCAGAACTATTATTTTTGTTCTTGAATCAATTTTATCAAATTAGCTCGGCGTGTTTTATAAGCATTATTTTCAACATTTTCGCTAATACTTTTTTGGATAACGAGGTCGCGCATTTCTAATGCTTTATCTAACTGGCCATTGGCTTCAAACCCATCTGCCAAACTGTCGTAGGCATCGGCTTTGTTTGGAAAGCGTTTAACATTGTCCTTGAATATGGCTATGGCGCTAGTGAAGTCTTTTTGCTGCAATGCTTTGTAGCCCAAACTATTAACGGCACGGTAACTGGGTTTTATTTCGTAACCGTAAACTGCAGATTGTGTTTTGTAGAATTGTTTAATCGCTGCCATACCTTGGTCAATCACATCTTGTGGTGCCTGCAATGATGCGTACAAACCGCGATAGGCTAATGCTTGCCCCGCCAATGCAGTAGAGCCATGAGTTTCTGAGGTATCTAGGTCTGCATTGTATCTAAAACCTTTGGGGGCATGTGCTTTTAGTAATGCCGTATAGCGCTCATAAGAACTCAGCATATCGCCGTCTTCGTTACCCATATTAGTGTAAAGGTAATTATGCAACTCAGGTATATTGCTAAAGAAGTCTTCAGCCTGTTTAAAAATCACCTGATCGTGCCACCATAAGCTTGGACTAAAAGCAAAGTGAGCCTGAAATAGTTGGGGCCTAGACTGCAAAGCATATACAGCTAATAACCCCCCTAAAGAGTGGCCAGCCAATATTTTAAAATTGTTGGTTCGATAGTTCTTAGCCACATAGGGGATAAGTTCTTTCTCTATAAAATCTAAGAAGTTATCTGCACCACCCGATATGCCCCATTGGTTGTAACTTTGATCATAAGTTGGGGTGAAATCACGGGTGCGATGGGTGTTGTTAATCGCCACAATGATCATCTCTTGGGCTTTATTATCTTGGTTGAGTAAGTCTAAGGTGCCTGCCGTATGCCGCAGATTTCTTTGTCCATCGAGTAAATACAGCACAGGGTATTGTCGAGTAGTATGTTGGTGATAATTGTTGGGTAGATGTATCAGTAAATCACGCTGTTCATTGAGTATTTTTGACTGTAAAGCGTCAACTGTAGTGCTGCCTCTTATCCCAGCTTTCACCCCACTGGCATGTATCATTACTAACATAATGGTGACGAACGTTAATTGTCTGAACTGTTTGAACATAAGCTAATCCTCGTATTTTTGTTGTATCAGTATGTGCAACTAGGGTTAACTTTTTGTGTAAGAATGTAATGAAATTAAAGGGAAAAAAGATGATAAAAAGGTGAATTCAGATAAATTTGTATATTTTTCTAATTAAAAAAGTAGTGTGTTAAGCTCTTGTCCACACTGCATTATTCAAAACCTAGTACTCATTCTCTATGAAGCAATTTGGTTCATTTATTCTTGACCATGATCAATCACGGCTATTACACAAAGGTTCTAAAGTTGAAGTAGAGATAGATCATAAACTATTCGAATTACTCTCGTTGTTCGTTCAACAGCCTAATACCATTATTTCTAGGCAGACTATTTTGGATGAGCTGTGGGCGGGCTCAATTGTTACCGACAATGCCATCAACAAATTGATCGCTAATTTGCGTAAAGTACTGGAAGACGATGCAAAACGGCCTCGGTATATTCAAACAGTTCCGAAAAGAGGCTATCGCTTGATAAGCGACGTTACCTTACTTGCAAACCCTGAAAATGTGAAACCGCAATCCATAGGCTTAACCCCGTTAGACCTAGATAAAAACCTTACAGTCATAAAGAAAAAAACGTTATTCAAAAAGGTCGCTAACTACAGCATTATTAGCTTACTTTTGGTCTTGGTCGGTTTTTATATTTGGCAAACACTCAGTAACAAAGATAAATTTGATAGTCACTATTCTGTCGCCTTAACTCGTGCTGCAGGTGCCGAGCAGTCAGCCCAAATGCATCCAAATAATCAGCACCTGTATTACCTTAAAAACAATGAAAAAAGTACGCAGAATACACTGTGGGTAAAAAATATTCACACCTCAATAACCAAGCAAGTCGAAACAGGTGATGCACGTATAAGCGACTTAATTGCTTTAATTGACGGCAAAGCGAATACCTCAACCCTTTTGTATCTCGATAAAAGTCCTAATGGTTGTGGTGTGTACCAAGTGGCCTTTTCGGTGCCAAGTTATACAATACAAACGCACCACAAGTTATTTGATTGTGCTGATAAACGTATTAAAGATATTGCGTATAATGCTCAGCAACACACCCTTTACTACAGTGCTCAGCCTAAAAATTTTTGGCCAAATCAAGTCTACGCTTTTAACTTAAAGACTAAAGAACAGCTCTTAATCACTCAAGCAGAGCCAAAAGGCTGGGGTCATCACAATATTGATGTTTCTCCAGATGGTAACAAGTTATTAATTTTGAGTACCAATAGCGACTACAAAACTCAAGCACTGTCGCTAAATTTATTAAATAACAAAATTACCGCAGGAGTAAAGTTTAGTAATCCAGTCACGGAAGCGATTTGGCACCATGATTCAAAACAAATCTATTACTACGCCTCTGAGCCTGCACAACAAATAATAAAAAGTGAGTTCAACGGTGATAATGCTGTTGCAGTGGTGAGTGTATCAGAAGCTTTGTCGTCTAAGATGTCGCGTTTTCCAGATGGAAAAAACATACTCTTTAGTACCGAAATTAAAAACCTTAATAACCGTTGGTTAACACCTGCGAATCACCTTGCCAGTATTGATAATTCTACTGTTGCTGATACTTACCCCGGATTATTTCATCACAGTGAACAGTATCTATTTATTTCCAAGCGCAGCGGGCGCAGCCAGCTTTATCTAGCCGATTACGAAACAAACCAAGCCAAGATTGTCACTAATTTCTCTAAGGCTCATTGGCTCGGTTATCTCGTTGTAGCAGCTGATGATAAGAGTGTTTTATTGAATGTGGATAATAAGGTTTACCAGTTATCGATTAAGCAGTTAAATGTTGATCACCCACTTACCTCAATTGCAGATGCCCAGCTTGTTTATAGCAGTCAAAGCCCTATCATTGCAATCGACTGGTTAACTACAGATAAAGTTGCTGTGACCGCAGTGAAAAATGCGAATCCAGAGTTAGTGATTATTAACTTATCTGATAAGACTCTTGAGCAAATTAAGGGGATGTGGGCCTACGGGCTTAGCGATAGTGCGCAACCCCAGCAGTCTTTCTTAATTGAGCAGCATAGTAACCAATTATATCGTGCTAACTCACTCATTTCAGAAAATGATACGTTCGAGGCGCAACGTAAGTTTGCCGACACACACATCACCTTACCTAAAGGTTTTTATCACGTAAAAATAGACGCCAATACTTTGTATTATGTGACCACTGAAAACGACCAAGAATACTTACACGCAGTGTCATTAAGTAGTGACCAACGCATTAACCAAGGGATACGTAAATATCGATTAAATACCTTTTCTAGCTATGACGTAAGCAAAGGGAATATTATTCTCAGTGATATGGACAAGTTAGAAGGTGATATTCATCGTACCCTGCTTTGACTATCGGTTTGAAAACCCAGAACAACGGTGAGCATAACGTAAGGGCGAGTCATGCTTTAAAGCCCTCAAAATTACAAACTGACCACGATTTGTTATTTGTTATTGGCTTGCAGTTAGCTCTAATGACTACAGCATCAAAGTGCGGCTGTCCAATCAAGCTGCAATAATTGCGCTAAAAAGTGACAATAGATTCCTTTCTATTCAATTAATCTGAGTTACCACAGCTATCTTTGCTTATTGTTGGCATTAAAACAATGTCTAAGAATCGAGTGCCTCACACAAATGTTTTTTAAGTAGCACTTGTTCGTTATGAGTGAGAGGTTGGTCTTGCTCATTGCTAATAATAAATAAATCTTCGGCGCGCTCCCCAATGGTGGATATTTTCGCTTGGTGCAATTTGAAATTATGGGCAATAAATTGTTCACTGATATTCGCAAGTAGCCCCGGAGCATCTAATGCTTCGAGTTCAACCAAGGTCACATTGGTTTGGCTTGAGTAAAACCTAACCTTGGTTTTGACATCCAACTGCTTCATTTGTCGCGACATTTTGCGCTTGTTGACATGCTCTTCACCGGGCTTATTTAACTGAGTTTCAACTGCTTCTTTCAAACTATTTAAACGTGATACTGAGGTGATCCTATCACCGTTATGTTCAAAAATAATAAAACTATCAAACATATAACCATCATGGGTACGCATAATTTGCGCATCGTGGATGGAGCAGTTTCGACTGTCTAATACTGAGGCTATTTGCGCGAACATCATGGGTTTATCTTTGCCGTACACTATTAGCTCAGCGCCTGACTTAGAGGTGTTTGCGCTTGTGCCAACAAGTAAAAAGTCATCAGTCATAGGGTGGGCAGCCAAAATAACATTGGCGTGCCACGCTATTTGTGCGGGTTTAAAACGAGTAAAATAATCGTCGCTGAGGCGTTGCCAAAATTGCGATATTTGGGACTCGTTCATGCCGTTTTCAAGCATTGCTGTCATGGCTTTGGTTTGGTGTTCACTAATCCTATCTTGCAACGCAACTTTGCACTCTAAGCCATTATCTAACGCTTTTTGGGTCAGTAAATATAACTCACGTAATAGTGTAGATTTCCAATCATTCCATAGATTGTCATTGGTTGCCCTGATATCGGCTAGCGTCAGCACGTAAAGGTGATTCAAATTATTGTGAGTACGAACAGATTGTGCAAACTCGTTGATGACAGCCGGATCGTAGATATCTCGTCTTTGGGCAATAACAGACATTAACAGGTGACTTTCTACTAACCATCTAATCAGTTCAGTCTCTTGAGTATTGAGACCGTGGCGTTCGCAGAATTCTTTTACATCGATCGCTCCTAATTCGGAATGATCTCCGTTTCTTCCTTTACCAATATCATGAAAAATAGCGGCTATGTACAGTAGCTCTGGCTTATCTAGGTTTTTTACAATATTTCCACAGCGGGGAAATTCTTTATTTTCCGGTTGTGAATATTGATGGATATTTTTTACTAGTCTATGGGTATGCTCGTCGACCGTATAGGCATGAAATAAGTCAAATTGCATCATGCCTACTATGTGATCCCATTGCGGAATGTAAGCCTGCAAAACACCGTGTTTATGCATAATGTCCCACCCGAGAGAAAAAAAGTTAGGGTGTTTCATCAACAACAAAAATAACTCTCGGCACTCCTCTCGTTCCACATAATATTGTTTTCGAAATGCCCTTCGTGCAATACGCAATTGACGTAAACAACTCGAGTGTAAATCTTGAATATCAGGAGTGTCAGCCAATAATAGTAGAAACTTCAAAATCGCTTCTGGCGATGTAAAAACGTTGTCGTGAGTAGGAGCAATATAACCGTCAAGCAATTCAAAGTCGGCGTTGATCTTGATTTGTTGTTTAACATTGAGGCTCAACACGTCTTGACTAAAACGTTGCATTAACATCTTATTCAGTTCACTGATCCGTCGAACCGTTCTAAAAAAGATCTTCATCATTTTTTCAACGGATTTTTTCCCGTCGTCGCCATAACCTAATCGTGTCGCCACATCAGCTTGGTAATCAAAAAGCAAACGATTTTCACTGCGCCCTGCGACTATATGCAGCGCAAATCTAATTCTCCATAGAATCTCTCGACATTCTATTAATTCATCAAATTCTTGCTGATTAAAATAACCATGTTCAAGCAAATCTTTGCCATCAGTCGCATTAAAGTGTTTTTTTGCTACCCAACCAATAGATTGGATATCTCGCAGACATCCTGGACTTTCTTTTACATTAGGTTCTAAGTTGTATGAGGTGTCTTTAAATTTTGCGTGGCGTGCTTTTTGTTCGTGATCTTTTGCCACAAAAAAATCTTTACTGCTCCAATATCCCCGACCGTTTAGTTTTTGTTGTAAATCATCGAACGTTGTTTGACAGCCGTTTAATATCCGCGCTTCCACCAAATTTGTTGCGATCGAGACGTCTTGTTTCGCAAGTTGGAAGGTTTCTTTTATGGTACGTACAGATTGACCCACATCTAAACCAATGTCCCATAACAGAGTGATAAATCGGCTTATGTGTTCTTGTTGTTTGCTAGATAGAGATTTTTTGCTTAGTAATAATAAATCAATATCTGAATAGGGTTGAAGTTGGCCTCTTCCGTATCCACCCACTGCGACTAAGGCTAAATTTTTCTCTTTATGCAGCTCCATCAATTGCCAAATGTGTCTGAGTAAAGTGTCAACTAATGTGGCTCTCCCTAAAACCAAACCTGTTACTTCACCAGAGCCTAATTCGCTATCAAGCCACTCATAGCTATTCGAAACTATTGTTTTAAAGGCGGTAATATTATCTGTGCTGTTAATTAGTTTTATTTGGCTAAGTAGGCTTTGTAAAGACAATATAAATACCCTTTATGCGTGGATGGTTGATCTATAGACACAAATTACGTGAATATTGGATTATGACAAATAACTATTTGCCGTCAGCAATAATTATTTATCATAAGGTTTGAATGTACTAACTCAGATTAACCACTGAAATTAGTGGTTAATGATACGGTCTATCTCTTCGTCATCTCGTAAAGTTAATATTTCAACGCCGTTGGCGGTGACCAATAATGTATGTTCCCATTGGGCACTCAGACTGCGGTCTTTGGTTACAACAGTCCATTTGTCTGGCAACACTTTTGAGAACCGTTTACCGGCATTAATCATAGGTTCAATGGTAAAACACATACCTTCTTCAAGTGTTTCGCCTGTATTAGGCTTACCATAATGCACTACTTGCGGTTCTTCATGGAAGTTAGCGCCTATACCATGGCCACAATATTCACGAACAATTGAATAATTATGGCCTTCCGCATATTCCTGAATGGCATGACCGATGTCGCCCAAACGCACGCCGGGTTTGACCATTTTTATGCCTTTATACAACGACTCTTGAGTCACCCTTATTAGTCGCTCAGTCAGAATTGACGGTTTGCCTACCACAAACATTTTAGATGTATCACCGTGATAGCCATCTTTAATGACAGTGACATCAATATTCACTGAGTCACCATCTTTAAGTTGTTTATCGGAAGGAATGCCATGACAAATAACATGGTTTACTGAGGTACAAATGGATTTAGGAAAAGGAGGATTGCCGTAATTAAGAGGGGCAGGGATGCAATTTTGTACATCGACAATATAATCGTGACAAATTTGGTTCAGTTCGTTGGTAGTGACACCTTTTTTGACATGTTCACCGATCATTTGCAATACATCCGCTGCAAGACGACCAGCGATGCGCATTTTTTCAATTTCAGAGGCTGTTTTAATAGTGGCTGACAAGGTTATTTCCTAAATTTCAGTACGATTTATCAATTCCACTCATTGTATCTTTTCAGTTCAATTCTCGCTAGGGCTGAATAAATATCCGCTGCGAATTCTATGCTGTTTTGTTTTAGATATAGCCTGTAGTTCTTACTCAAGGTGTGCATTTTTTTCTTAGTCAATCGATGCCCAAAATTGTTCCTTTATAGCTTTTCTAATAAATAACCATAAAAAACAAATGGTTACCTTGTTGGCATGATGTTGGCTTTTACCAAAGCAGACAATTAACCAATTGGAGTACTTATGGAAATCTTTCAAGCTTTAAGAAAAGATCACGAAAAACAGCGATTACTAATGAAAATTTTAGTCGAAACATCAGGTGATACTGAAACACGAAGAGCATACTTTTCTGAATTAAAAGAGCAGCTCAGCCAACATGCTGTAGCTGAAGAAAGGCACTTTTACTCACCATTAATGGAATCTGACAAAACCATCGAGGATTCAAGACACGGCATAGCCGAACATCACGAAATTGATGAACTAGTAGAAAAATTAGATGAAACCGATATGAGCTCATCGGCATGGTTGCATCATATGAAATCCTTGCAAGACCTTGTGTTACATCATTTGGATGAAGAAGAGTCTGAGTTTTTCCAACATGCAAATAAGGTGTTGAGTCACAAACAAAAAGACCAGTTAGCGGACCAATATGAAAAAGAGATGCAGCAAGGGTAATTAACCTATTTAAGTGATGGCCAACCACGATTCAATGCCTCTGTGAGTTCATTGCAGCTGACAGGTGTATTGCCGCTTAGTCACCAAGAATAAGGATAATAACCCTTTAAAAATCAAAAATACGGAGAAACCAATATGCAAAATACAAAATTAGGAGCAGGAGAAAGTTTTCCACAAATTAACGTCAAAACTGCGGATGGGCGCGCAGTACCTTTATTTGACGGACAAGCTCAAGTAGCCACAGGTCGATGGACACTGATTGTGGTCTACAGAGGCCAACATTGTCCCATTTGTTTAAAATATCTTAACGAGTTAGCCATGCTTTCTGGTCGTTTTGAAGCACTCAATGTTGATATTGTTGCCGTTTCAGCGGATAACAAAAAACAATTAGAACAATTTAAAATTAATGGATTAGAGGTGGGCTTTCCTGTCCTACTCGAATTGCAAACTGAAGACATGAAAAAACTAGGGTTATATATATCAGATCCTACCAGCGATTCGGAAACCGACCATGTGTTTGCGGAACCAGGATTATTTTTAATTAATCCAAAAGGTCAAACGGCTATGTTGGAAATTTCAAATGCCCCCTTTATACGTCCCAATATCGACCAATTTGTTACTGGGTTAGAGTACGCGATGGAGAATAATTATCCTATCCGTGGTACTCATAGGTATTGATGTTCAGCGGTGAGACGTGAGTCTTACCGCTATTTTTCGGCTCGCATAGTTAAAGTATGGAAAAGGCCTATGACCAGCGCGCCTGTCATGATTAATATTACATCGTCACTTATCCATGGCTGCAATAATGCGTAAATGCCTCCTAATGCGAGCAAAACATATCCCACCACTGTATTAGCTGAGGCCACGTAACTTGTTCGTTTATGTCCTTGGGCAATGTCTAACATATAGGTTTTACGACCCGTCCTTATGCCTGCGTAGCCAAGATTCAACAGAAAAAACAACGCTATATTTAGCTTCCAATTATTGCTATCAGTGAAAATATAGAAACTGACAGATGCCAAAACACAGACTAAGGTGGCGATGAATAATGTCTTGATCGCATTCTTGTCTGCCAACTTCCCCAACAAATAAGAACTTAAAAAGGATGCAAAGGCACTGGCAATAATAAAATAGGGTAATTGAAAACTGTCACTATTGGTGGCTGCACCACTGACAAAAAATGGCGCTATCAGTGCCCCATGTAATAATAAACAACGACTAATAATGAGGTTTCTTAAGTCAGCTTGTTCATAAAGCGTTTTCCAGAGCCCATATTGGTTATCTATACCTTCATCATCGCTGCTTAACTGTGCTCTGAGACTACGGGAAAACAGCAAACTAAATATCATTAACGCTATTGCAAGAGCAACGAGGAGTATAATTGTAGCGCTACTTTGTTGTTCGGGTGCCATGATCATCAATACCGCGGTTAACAATGATAACAGTCCGGAAATAGATGAGGCGATACCCACTAGCTTACCTCTTTGGCCTTTTTTTACGTTTATCCCCTGAATATCTTTCATGCTTAAAGACGCTAACGATCGACCTAAACTTAGAACTAACAAAGCGCTGAGAATTAATAACCCAGCGATAAGCTGCTTGCTAAATATAGACACTAATAAAATACCGCCAATAGCAGCGGCCTGAATGACAATACCCCAGCGCCACAGAGAAACGCGGTTTTGCACATTTTGGGTTTGGCGCTTAATCGTCCATTGAGGTATCAAAGATCCAGACTCACGTATGGGCACTAATAATGAAATAATCCAAATAGGCGCACCTAAGCTAGTCAGTAACCAAGGTAAAGTGGTTTTAGCCGAAATAAGTAAGTCGGCGAGTTTTGTAAAAGTTGCGATGGCAATCAGTTGAAAAAATGTTTTGTCTTGCTGATCGTTCAAAATGACGTCCAATTTGTTGATTTTTACCATAAATTCCCCCGCTCCACTTGAACAGAGCTTAGCCTCATGCTATAAAGCGCACCGCTGAAATTAATGAAGGTGGAAACCTTTTTTAATTATCGCGAAGAGGCTAACTAGATTAGCGTAAATATCACACATACATCGACACATTTTTCGGGGTGTCTGCGTAGTGTTTCTTATTCTGAAATTACTAAGTGGATCGAAAACTGGGATGTATGGAGGCCTAACCCCATATTGAGGAATCTTTATAATGGCAAATGTATCTATGCGCGACATGCTTCAGGCAGGCGTACACTTTGGACACCAAACTCGTTACTGGAATCCAAAAATGAAACCTTTCATTTTTGGCGCACGTAACAAAGTTCATATCATCAATCTTGAAAAAACTGTTCCTATGTTTAACGAAGCTCTTAACTTTGTTGGTAGCGTTGCTGCTAAGAAAGGTAAAATCCTTTTCGTTGGAACTAAGCGCGCAGCAAGTGATGCAGTGAAAGAAGCCGCAGACAAATGCGACCAATTCTATGTTAATAAACGCTGGTTGGGCGGAATGTTAACAAACTGGAAAACTGTTCGTCAGTCAATCAAACGTTTAAAAGAACTTGAGCAACAAAGCCAAGACGGTACGTTCGAAAAATTGACTAAAAAAGAAGTACTAATGTTAACTCGTGAAATGACTAAGCTTGAAACTAGCTTAGGTGGTATTAAAAACATGGGTGGTTTACCAGACGTGTTGTTTGTTGTTGATGCTGACCACGAACATATTGCTATCACTGAAGCGGGCAACTTAGGTATTCCAGTTGTGTCAATTGTTGATACTAACTCTAACCCAGATGGTGTTGATTATATCGTACCTGGTAACGATGATGCGATTCGTGCGGTTCAATTATATTTGAACTCAGCTGCAAACGCAGTGATTGAAGGTCGTGATCAAAATCTTGAAGCGCAAGCTGAAAAAGGTGAGTTCGTAGAAGCTGCTGAGTAATTAACTTAGCGTTGAGCGACATTTTAGATAACAAAATTTTTGTTATCTAACACGAATTAATTTAACAGGGGCTAGCGCCCCTGTTTTTAAATGTATAATTTCAAATAATTTGATCAAATTATTTTGACGAGGAAACGAAAATGGCAGTGACTGCAGCCCTAGTTAAAGAATTGCGTGAGCGTACAGCCGCCGGTATGCTTGATTGTAAAAAAGCCTTAGTTGAAACTGATGGTGACATTGAGCTAGCAATTGAAAATATGCGTAAAAATGGTCAAGCGAAAGCCGCTAAAAAGGCTGGTCGTATTGCCGCTGAAGGTGTGATTTTGACTAAAGTTGCTAACGGTGTTGCAACTATGATGGAAGTGAACAGCGAAACTGACTTTGTTGCTCGCGACGATGGCTTTATCAAGTTTGGTCAGCAGTTAATTGAAGTCGCTTCTGCGAACAAAATTAACGATATGGACACATTAAATAACACTGAAGTTGACGGTGTTAAGATCAGTGACATGCGTGACACCTTAGTTGCTAAAATCGGTGAAAACATCAGCCCACGTCGTGTAATCTCGGTTGAAGGTGATAACCTTGGCGCATATGTTCATGGCGCACGTATCGGTGTTATTGCGATTTTACAAGGTGGTGATGAAGAATTGGCAAAAGATATCGCTATGCACATTGCCGCTTCAAGCCCACAGTTTGTGAAGCCTGAAGATGTACCTGCAGAAGTGGTTGCTAAAGAAAAAGAAATTCAGCTAGATATTGCAATTCAGTCTGGTAAACCAGCTGAAATCGCTGAAAAAATGGTTTCTGGCCGTATGAAAAAATTCACTGGCGAAGTCAGCTTGACTGGTCAGCCTTTTGTGAAAGATCCTTCTATGCTAGTTGCTGACTTGCTTAAATCTAAAGATGCCGATGTGATTAACTTCGTACGTTTTGAAGTTGGTGAAGGTATCGAGAAAAAAGAAGAAGATTTTGCAGCTGAAGTTGCCGCTCAAATGGCAGCTGCTAAAAAATAAAAATGCCTTTTAATGATGTTTGGGTATAATACTGGCACCTCAAAATGAGGTGCTTTTTTTTATATGCCTATGTTGTTTTGAATCTACGACTTTGAGACAACAAAGACATATATAAAATAGGCTAATTGGCCTTTTATCGTCGCCGCCTTTTATCACCTTAAGGAACTATCAATCTATGAGTATCGCACCTAAGTCCGCTTATCGAAGAATTCTATTAAAGTTAAGCGGTGAAGCATTAATGGGAGACGAAGGTTTTGGCATCGACCCTAAAGTGTTAGAACGTATGGCTCAAGAAATTAAAGAGCTCGTTGAGTTGGGTGTTGAGGTCGGTCTGGTTATTGGTGGTGGTAACCTTTTTCGAGGAGAAGGTTTGGCCAAAGCGGGCATGAATCGTGTAGTCGGAGATCACATGGGGATGCTGGCCACTGTTATGAATGGTTTGGCTATGCGTGATGCTTTGCACCGTGCTTTTGTCAATGCCCGCCTTATGTCTGCTATTCCTCTCAATGGTGTTTGTGACGCTTACAACTGGGCAGAGGCGATTAGTTTACTCAAATCAGGTCGAGTGGTGATTTTTTCTGCGGGTACAGGTAATCCATTTTTTACTACTGACTCTGCTGCTTGCCTACGAGGCATAGAAATCGAAGCCGATGCGGTATTGAAGGGCACCAAAGTTGATGGTGTTTACGATGATGATCCAGCGAAAAATCCGGAAGCCAAATTATTCAAAACCTTGACCTATGACGAAGTCTTAGATAAAGAACTAAAAGTGATGGATTTAGCTGCCTTCACCCTAGCTCGTGACCATAATGTGCCAATTCGCGTTTTTAACATGAATACACCTGGGTGTATGAAGGCTGTT
Organism: Paraglaciecola sp.; assembly: GCF_039964565.1. Classification (GTDB taxonomy): domain Bacteria; phylum Pseudomonadota; class Gammaproteobacteria; order Enterobacterales; family Alteromonadaceae; genus Paraglaciecola. Next base: position 112,468 of record NZ_JBDVXF010000011.1, on the reverse strand, counting down.
GTGATGGGCGAAGATGTCGGCACGTTAATCTGCCACACTGAAGAAATAAAGCAATAATAGGAAAACTACTGTGATTGACGAAATTAATGATGACGCGCGTCAGCGTATGGAAAAAAGTATCAGTGTATTAAAGGGCCAGCTTTCAAAAATTCGTACTGGTCGGGCACATCCTAGTTTACTTGATAGCATAGTGGTACCTTATTATGGTACTGATACTCCACTTAAGCAGTTAGCTAATATTATTGCAGAAGACTCTCGTACCTTGGCTTTAACTGTGTTTGATAAAAGTTCTGCTAAGGCAGTTGAAAAAGCCATAATGCAGTCGGATTTGGGGCTTAACCCTATGAGTGCCGGTAACGTTATGCGAATTCCTATGCCAGCCTTGACTGAAGATCGCCGTAAAGATCTGATTCGAGTGGTTCGTGCTGAAGCTGAGCAAGGAAAAGTGGCGATTCGTAATATTCGTAGAGACGCGAATAGCGATATTAAAGAGTTACTGAAAGAAAAAGAAATCAGTGAAGACGATAGCCGTCGTGGTGAAGACGACGTACAGAAATTAACCGATGCTTTTGTCAAAGAAGTAGACGAAATTTTGGTAGCGAAAGAAAAAGACTTAATGGAAGTGTGATTGAGTTATATCTGATAAATGAATGCTTCTGAACAATTAGTCGAAAAAAACATCCCACAGCATGTTGCTATCATTATGGATGGCAACGGGCGCTGGGCTAAGAAAAAAGGCAAAATTCGTACTTTTGGACATCAATCCGCAGTCAAAGCTGTAAGAGCCTCGGTATCCTATGCATTAAAAAACGGGGTGCAAGTCCTAACACTTTTTGCTTTTAGTAGCGAAAACTGGAACCGACCAGCTGACGAAGTCGGGGTACTCATGGATCTGTTTAACATGGTACTTGGCAGCGAAGTTAAAAAACTGCATAAAAACAAGGTCAGGCTGAAAATCATAGGTGATACCAGTCGATTTGACAGTAAATTAGCGGATAAGATACATCAAGCCGAAGCTTTGACTGAAAATAACGACAGTTTGGTTTTGAACATTGCCGCTAACTATGGTGGCCGTTGGGATATAGTTAACGCAACTAAAGCGCTCTTAGAGAAAGTGCAAGCTGGGGAACTGGCTATAGCAGATATAAACGAAGAGTCATTTACTAGCGAAACTAGTACTGCCGGCTTACCCCCAGTCGATTTAATGATCCGCACCGGCGGGGAGCAAAGGATTAGTAACTTTTTATTGTGGCAAATTGCCTATGCAGAATTATTTTTTTCTGACACTTTTTGGCCCGATTTTAACGAAGACTGTTTCCAAACCGCAGTGGACGCCTTTGCCGATAGGCAAAGACGTTTCGGAAAAACTTCCGAGCAGGTAACCTAATGATATACCTAGTCAACAAAAACAAATATAAGGGGCTAGTGTGTTAAAACAGCGAATTATTACGGCGCTTATTCTTGCTCCTCTAGCATTATTTGCCATTTTATATTTACCACTATTTAGTTTTGAAATCATGATTGCGCTAGTCATGGGGCTAGGTGCTTGGGAATGGTCAAGCATGTCTGGAATGACACGCACTTTTACCAAGAGTGCTTATGCTGCTCTGGTAGTCGTCATATGTATGATCTTGTCTTTTTTGTTACCAACGGATTTGATCTGGTATCAAGGACAATTGAATAGTCTATACACCTATATTCTCTCGGTAGCAGCGATTTGGTGGGTTGTATCATTGGCAATGATTATTGCTTACCCAAGTTACACTTCGGTTTGGTACACCAGTAAAATACTTCGCGGCATATTTGGTTTTTTAACCCTTATTCCTACTTGGGTGGCAGTAGTGTCGCTGCGAACAAGTTTATACGACGTAGACCCCTATTACGGTGCATCCCTTATTTTTTATGTGCTGGGCATTGTCTGGGCCGCCGATATCGGGGCATTTTTTGTCGGGGTTAAGTTTGGAAAACACAAGTTACGCCCAGAAGTTTCGCCGGGTAAAACTTTTGAAGGACTGATGGGAGGAGTTTTTGCCTCTTCCGCAATTATTGCTTTTGCTGCCTTGCACTATCAAGTGGACCCGTCACGAATTTGGTTGCATATATTAGTAGGAGCCTTAACTGTAGGTGTCTCTGCGCTAGGAGATCTAAACGAAAGTATGTTTAAACGCTGCGCAGGTATCAAAGATAGCGGAACCTTACTGCCAGGCCATGGTGGTATTATGGATAGAATTGACAGTTTGACTGCCGCTTTCCCCGTTTTTGCATTCTGTTATGTCATGTGGATGGCGTAATGCAAAAAGTGCAAAAAGTGCAAAAAGTGCAAAAAATTAGCATTCTAGGCGCTACCGGTTCTATTGGTAAGAGTACAATTGATGTCATCACTCGACATCCCGAGCGCTTTAGTGTTTTTGCGCTAACCGCTAACAGCAACATTGAATTACTACTGCAACAATCCTTAATCTGTTCCCCTGAATATGTGGTCATAGCTGATTCGCAACAATTTCTGCATGCCAAAAAGTTATTCGCCGAGCAAAAACTCAGCTGTGAGGTGTTAGCGGGCCACGAGGCATTGCTACAAGTCGCTAGTGCAGAAGACGTTGACATTGTGATGGCTGCTATAGTGGGTGGCGCAGGATTATTACCCACATTGGCCGCTGTAAAAGCGGGTAAAAAAGTATTACTAGCCAATAAAGAATCCTTAGTGATGTCTGGTGAACTGTTTATCCAAGCAGCCAATCAACATCATGCTCAGTTATTACCAATAGACAGTGAGCATAATGCTATTTTTCAATGTCTTCCCAATGATTTTAAATATGGGGAGCTATGTTCTTCAGGTATTAGTAAGATTCTTCTGACAGGGTCAGGCGGGCCGTTTTTAAATAAACCACTAAGTGAACTGCATCACGTCACACCAGACCAAGCATGTGCTCACCCTAATTGGGATATGGGACGCAAGATATCGGTAGATTCGGCAACTATGATGAATAAAGGTTTAGAATTTATTGAGGCCAGATGGTTATTTGGACTCAAGGCGTCTGACATTGATGTTGTGTTGCATCCACAAAGTATCATCCATTCTATGGTCCAATACCTGGATGGGTCTGTTTTGGCGCAAATGGGTAACCCTGATATGCGTACTCCTATTGCTCATGCTCTAGCCTATCCACAAAGAATTGAATCTGGTGTTGCTGCGTTAGATTTTATGCAATTGGCTGACTTTAGTTTTAGTCAGCCAGACACTGCTCGATACCCTAACTTGGATCTAGCGATGCAAGCGAGTAACGCTGGCCAATATGCGACCACCACCCTTAATGCCGCAAATGAAGTGGCAGTGGACGCATTTTTAAGTGGGCAACTGGGGTTTATGCAAATAGCGCAGGTGAATGAAGAATGTTTGCAACAAACATCGAATCATCACTTAGGCAGTATTGAAGCGGTTCTTGAATGTGATCGACGAGCTCGCAGTTTGACTACAAATATTATTGATAGTCTTCGTCTAAGTAATACTCGGAAGGTTGGCTCGTGAGTTTTTTGATTAGTGCAGTTTCTTTTATTGTTGCTTTAGGTATTTTAGTTGCAGTGCACGAATGGGGGCATTTTTGGGTTGCTCGCAGGTGTGGTGTCAAGGTCGAACGTTTTTCTATTGGCTTTGGTAAGGCATTATGGCGCAGGACTGACAAGTTAGGTACCGAATATGTCATAGCCGCTATTCCACTAGGAGGTTATGTAAAAATGCTCGATGAAAGGGTAGATGAAGTCTCAGAACAAGATTTACCTTATGCTTTTAATCGCCAGCATGTGTTAAAACGTATTGCAATTATTGCAGCGGGCCCTGGAGTGAATTTTCTTTTCGCTATTTTTGCGCTGTTTGTTATGTATTTAATCGGATTACAGACGATTAAACCTGTAGTCGGAAATATCGAACCCGAAAGCATTTTTAGCCAAAGTCACATTTCATCAAACGCAACATTGACCCAGATTGGGGAAAGAAAAGTGGTTGATTGGGAAGATGTCGCTTATGAGTTTATGTCGTTTATCGGCCGTGATGAAATGTTAATTAAGTGGACCGACGAAAAAAGTAGCTATGAAAAAAGTGCCACAATTAATATCAGTCAATGGCAATTTGACCCAGATAAAACCTCTGTTTTTGAGAGTTTGGGACTCACTCCCTACCGCCCTAAGGTACTGACAGTCTTGGGAAGTGTAGAAAATGGCTCTGCTGCACAACAAATTGGATTACTACCAAATGACAAAATTGTCAGTCTAGATGGAACTAGTATGCAAAATTGGGAACAAATAGTGGGTTATGTTTCCTCTAGACCGAATCAACCCGTTGAGGTTGATGTGCTTAGAAATGGCCAGGTTGTCAATTTAAAAGGAACGATTGGCAGTAAAACTGAAGCTCAAAAGACTAAAGGATATATGGGATTTACTCCCACTTTGGAACCATGGCCAGAAGGCGTGGTGTTTGTGCATCAATATGGTTTAGGCAAAGCTTTAACCAAAGCAATGGACAAGACATGGCGTTTAATGACATTGAGTATCGAGATGCTTGGAAAACTGATTACTGGAGATGTATCAGTCAAAAATTTAAGTGGTCCGATTGCCATTGCTCAAGGAGCAGGGTCTAGCGCAAGTTTAGGGTTAGTGTATTTTTTAGGCTTTTTAGCATTAATTAGTGTTAATTTGGGCATAATTAACCTTTTACCTCTGCCAGTACTTGATGGTGGGCACTTACTCTATTATTTTATAGAGCTTTTAAGTGGACGGCCTGTGCCAGAATCAGTCCAAGAAGTAGGGTTTAAAATTGGTGGCGTTTTGCTGCTGCTATTAATGAGCATCGCGATAGTAAATGATATTGCGCGTTTATAATTTTTATCAGTCGATGTGACTATGCACACCACATATTTTGTGCGTTTAGGAAGAATATTAATAAATGAAGTTTAAACAGTTAGTTGTTGCCGGATTATTGTTATCCATTGCTAGCTTAGCAAAAGCAGCCCCAAGTAGTGATTTTATCGTTCAAGATATTAAAGTTGAAGGTTTGCAGCGTGTTGCCTTAGGTGCAGCTTTAACTTATTTGCCAGTAACAGTTGGCGATGAGATGAATAGTTTTCGAATTTCGCAACTTATTCGGTCGATGTATTCCTCTACTCATTTTGAAAACATCAAAATCTATCGCGATGGTAATACACTATTGGTACGAGTGACTGAGCGGCCGACTATCAGTAATATCGTATTTGAAGATAACGACGATATTAAAGACGAACAATTACAAGAAAGCCTCAATGACGCCAATATTGTAGTAGGTGAACCACTCGATAAAACGGTGTTGACCTCAATAGAAAATGGCTTGAAAGATTTCTTTTATAGCATAGGTAAGTATAACGCAGACGTTACCGCGATTATTACTCCGTTACCTAGAAACCGGGTCGACCTTAAATTGTTATTTGAAGAAGGTGACTCTGCAAAAATCCAACAGATCAACATAGTAGGTAATGAAACCTTTAGCGATTTCGAGTTGTTAGACCAAGTTGAATTGCAATTTGATACCCCTTGGTGGGACTTTTTATCAGAAACCCGCTATCAGAAACAGACTCTGACTGGGGATATGGAAACTATAACCAGTTACTACAAAGACCGTGGATATTTACGGTTTAATATTGATTCAACTCAAGTATCAATGACACCTGATAAAACTGGCATATATGTCACCCTCAACGTTGCTGAAGGCGAGCAATATACCATTTCTGAAGTTGAGTTAATTGGCGACTTGTTGGGGTACGAAGACTATATCAAACTAGTCCTTCCGCTAACCAAAGGCGAGTTGTACAACCAAGCCGAAGTGACTTATACAGAAGAGTTTATCAGTAAGTACTTAGGCCGATATGGCTATGCATATCCTACAGTGACTACTATCCCTGATATCAACGAAGAAGACAAAACCGTGAAGTTAGTGTTGTCTGTTGACCCAGGTAAACGTATTTACGTACGTCGAATTAATTTTTCTGGGAACGTGAGCACCGCCGATGAGGTGTTGCGACAATCTGTATCTCAAATGGAAGGCTCATGGCTATCGAATGCCACGCTAGAGTCATCGAAAAATAGTCTTTCACGCTTAACTTATATGGAAAACGTTGATTTTGAAACTGTTCGACTTCCCGGTGAAGAAGACAAAGTAGATGTGAATTTTACCGTTAAAGAGCAACCATCTGGTGCGTTTAACGCAGGTATAGGTTACGGTGATCGTACTAAACTTAGTTTGCAAGCGGGGATTCAGCAAGATAACTTCTTGGGCACAGGTAAACGTATCGCATTTAATGTGAGTACTGTTTCTTATCAAAAAAGTGTACAGCTGTCTTATACCGACCCCTATTTTACCATTGATGGTATCAGTTTAGGTGGATCAGTATCTTACAGTGAATTTGACGGTAGTTCCGCCAACTTGATCCAATATAACAGTAAGCAGTTTTCGGTAGGCAGTAACGTTGGTTATCCTATAGACCAATTTAATCGAATTAATTTTGGATTAACCTATAGCGTCGTCGAGCTGTTCCAAAATCAGCCTTATGTGCAAACTACTCGTTTCAATAATCAATTTGTTGATGAAAGTAATCCAGATGCAGCGATAAAGTACGATAGTTTTTTAGCGTCGATAGCCTGGTCGCGAACCACCCTAAATCGAGGTGTTTTTCCAACCGCAGGTTCGTCACAACGTGCCTCATTTGGTATCACTACGCCTAATTCAGATGTGAACTATTTTAAAACTGAAATTGATGGAAAATGGTATTTTCCACTTTCTCGTAACCAACGCTGGTCATTTTTAGCAAGATTAAAAATGGGATACGGCAACGGCTATGGAGATGTTGGAGGTATCGACCAAATCTTACCTTTTACTCAACATTTTACGGCGGGTGGATCTGATTCTTTAAGAGGTTTTGAAAACAATACAGTGGGCCCTCGTGGATTACGCGTGTCACCGTCACAAATAGTCACAGACCCTAACGGCCAAGTAATCTTAGGGGATGAGTCCAACAATACATTCTCTGTTTCTAGTCGTTCACTTGGTGGTAATGCTATGGTGCTTGGTGGCGTAGAATTGATAGTGCCAACACCTTTCGTAGAGGTAGATTTTGATAACTCAGTGCGCACTAGCTTATTTGTCGATGTGGGTAATGTGTGGGATACCGAGTTTGATTACGATCGTTATAAGCTCTTGAACAACAACTTTTCACTCAGTAATGATGAATTAATTGATTATAGCGATCCAACACTCTATAGAGCATCGGGCGGAGTTTCTGTACAATGGCTATCACCTATGGGGCCAATGGTGTTTAGTTTCTCGAAAGTAATACAAGAAAGAGAAGGTGATGATTCGAAATTCTTCACTTTTAACATTGGTCAAACATTTTAATATATGGTTGGTATCACCCAACCTTAGAACAATAAGAAGTAGGAGTTCCTTTTGAAAAAGTTTACTAAAAGTTTAATTGCAGGTGCATTGTTAACTTCAGCTATGGCGAGTTCAGCTGTATTTGCGGAACAAAAAATTGGTGTTGTGAATGTTCAAGGAATATTCCAATCAATGCCTCAGGCTGCGTCCATTCAAGATGCCATTGCTGCACAATTCAAAGATAAAACTGAAGAAGTGAGCCGTTTAGAAAAAGACATTAAGTATTACCTTGAAAAAAATCAGCGTGATGCAGCGACAATGAGCGCTAAAGAAAAAACAGAACTTGAAGGCAAAATTATTGCTTTACGTGAAGAATACACTTCAAAAGCTCAACCTTTACAACAAGAAATTCAAAACCGTTTAAAGGAAGAACAAAACAAGTTATTAGGTTTAATTAAGCAAGGAATTGATACAGTCGCTGCTAAAGAAAAATATGACATGATTTTAAATGCCAATTCAGTGGCCTTTATTAATCCTGATCTAGATGTGTCTGAAATGGTGCTTGAGCAAGTTTCTAAAATCAAATAAGTCGCTTTAGTTGTAATGTGGGAGGTGTTTTGAGTCACGCAATCAGTCTTATTCAATTGGCACAAAGCATCGGTGCAGAATTGCGCCTAGCAGGCACCGATACTCAAGATACCCTCGTTAGCGGTTTATCTACCTTAGTCAAAGCAGGTGATGGCCAGGTTTCATTTTTGTCTAATAAAAGGTATCGAGGCCAGCTGCAAAGCACCAAAGCTCAGGCTGTTATTTTGCATCCAGACGAATTACCCCATTGCAGTCGTTCCGCGTTTGTTATGAACAATCCTTATGTGGGGTTTGCTAAAGCCGCACAACTGCTCGATACCACACCGAAACCTGCCCATGACATATCTGTTCATGCTGTTATTGGTGAAAATGTTGAGTTGGGCAAAAATGTTAAAATTGCTGCCAATGCGGTCATAGAAGCGGGCGCGATACTCGGCGACAATGTTATAATTGGAGCGGGATGTTTTGTAGGTAAAGGCGCGCATCTTGGTGAAAATACAAAATTATGGGCCAATGTCAGTATTTATCATGATGTAAAAATGGGTTCAGATTGTTTAGTTCAAGCTAACACTGTAATAGGTAGTGACGGCTTTGGGTATGCTAACGAAAATGGGCAGTGGATTAAAATCCCGCAACTTGGCAGTGTGGTCATTGGTAACCGAGTAGAAATTGGTGCAAGTACGACTATAGATCGTGGCGCCTTAGACAATACTATTTTGGCTGATGGCGTAATTATCGATAACCAATGTCAAATTGCTCACAACGTAGAGATCGGTGAAAACACAGCAATGGCTGCATGTTCTGTCATTGCAGGTAGCACCGTTATTGGTAAAAATTGCAGTATTGCAGGTCTAGTTGGCATAAATGGTCACATTAGCGTTTGTGATAACGTGGTTTTTACCGGCATGAGCATGGTCACTAAAAATATTACAGAACCCGGCATGTATTCGTCAGGCATACCGGCAGAAGCCAATCGAGAATGGCGCAAAAATATGGTAGCATTGCGAAATATTACTAGCCTTAATCAGCGCGTTAAATCATTGGAAAAAAGCCAGCAGCAGTAGTGATTTGACTACTAACTGGTTTGTTTAGGAGAACACCTTTTGGCTAACAAAATTAACACTCTCGAAATAGAAGATATCATGGAATTGCTTCCTCATAGGTATCCTTTCTTATTAGTAGATAGAGTGACAGACTACACAATTAATGAGTCTATATCGGCATATAAAAATATTACTTTTAATGAACCTTGTTTTACTGGGCACTTCCCAGGTAAACCGATTTTTCCTGGTGTCATGATCTTAGAAGCGTTGGCCCAAGTAGCTGGAGTGTTAGGCTTCAAGACAGCGGGTAATTCAGATGACTTATACCTATACGCAGGGGTAGATAATGCCCGCTTTAAATTACCCGTAGTGCCGGGTGACCGTATGGATATGGAAGTTAAATTAATAAAAGAACGTCGTGGAATTTGGAAGTTTCATGGTTTAGCCAGCGTGGATGGAAAAGCCGCGTGTGAAGCTGAGTTCATGTGTGCTATGAGGAAAATGTAACTGGTGATACATTCTACTGCCGTTATCCATCCTTCCGCTAAACTAGGTGAAAATGTCTCAATTGGCGCTTTTTGCATGATTGATGCAGACGTTAGCATTGGTGATAACACTGTGCTTGAATCTCATGTGGTTGTCAAAGGTAAAACCAGTATAGGTAAAGGCAATCATATATATCAGTTTGCGTCTGTGGGTGAAGATTGTCAGGATAAAAAGTACGCTGGTGAGCCAACTGAATTAATCATTGGTGATAATAATGTGATCCGTGAATCGGTGACTATCCATCGTGGCACCGTCCAAGATCAAGGCGTAACAAGAATTGGCTCAAACAACTTATTGATGTGTTTTGTACATGTTGCTCATGATTGTGTCATCGGTGATAACAGCATTTTGGCCACTAGTGCCATACTTGCTGGGCATGTGCACATAGGTGATTGGGTGATTATGGGAGGTGCGACAGCCTCTCATCAATTTTGCAAAATTGGTGATCACAGTTTTATCGGTGGGGGCGCGATAATTTTAGCCGACGTACCACCTTTTTTAATGTTAGGAAATGACAGCAAGCCTCGAGGTATCAATGCGGAAGGTTTAAAACGTCGTGGTTTTGATAGTGATACCATATTACAAATCAAGCGAGCCTATAAAGTATTATACCGCCAAGGCAATAGAGCTGAAGAGGCGGTTGAACTGCTGCTAGCCATGCCTGGTAACACTCCTGAAGTAAAACTCTTGGCCAATTTTGTTGCTAATTCCTCTCGCGGTATTGCGCGCTAACTCATGAGCGACAAAATCTTGAGGATTGGTATTGTGGCTGGTGAAGCGTCTGGCGATATCCTTGCAGCAGGTCTCATTAAACAACTCAAAAAACGTTTTCCCAATGCTACTTTTGAAGGTATCGCCGGTCCTAAAATGCAGGCTCAAGGCTGTCAAACGCTATTCGATATGGAAGAGCTGTCAGTGATGGGCTTAGTTGAGGTATTGTCGCGGATTCGTAGATTGATGTTTGTACGTAAGACTCTAGTCAATCATTTTCTAGCTAACCCACCAGATGTGTTTATTGGGGTTGATGCACCTGATTTTAACTTAGGAGTAGAACTCAAGCTCAAAAACCACGGAATTAGAACGGTTCAATATGTTAGCCCTACCGTTTGGGCATGGCGTGAAAACCGCATTTTTAAAATTGCCAAAGCGACTCACATGGTTTTGAGTATTTTTCCGTTTGAAAAACAAGTGTACGACAAATACCAGATACCTTGTGAATTTGTTGGTCACACCATGGCTGATGATATTGCGATCAAACCCGATCAACAAAAAGCCCGCGAAGCGTTAAAAATTAAGGAAAATGAGGTCGTTTTAGCGCTGCTTCCTGGTAGTAGGAAACGCGAAGTTGAAACGTTGTTTGATGTCTTCATCCAATCGTGTTTATTGCTAAAAAGTGATATCAAAAAGTTTAAAGTGTTAATTCCAGTGGTTAATCGTCAACGTAAAGCTCAAGTTGACGAGTATATCCAAACACGCAAACCAGATTTAGATATTCAGGTGGTTATCGGCCATGCCAGAGAGGTAATGATAGCCTCTGATGCTGTGTTACTTGCGTCTGGAACGGCCACGCTAGAAGCCATGTTATGTAAGAAAAACATGGTAGCAGCTTATAAACTTAGTGGTTTAACTTATCAAATGATGAAATGGTTATATAAAGCCAAATACTTTGCGTTGCCCAATGTACTAGCGGGAGAAAAAATCGTACCTGAGTTGCTTCAAAATGACGTGACACCTGAGGCGATTAGTCAGTTGTTGGTGCCTATGTTGACCCAACAAAATACCGAAGCGCAACAGCTGCTTATTCGAAAGTTTGAAGCTTTGCACGAATCATTAAAAAAAGACGCTGACGTTCAATCCGCGGCAGTTGTCTCTAGCTTAATTGGGCAGCCTCTATGACTGAATTGATAGCGGGAGTAGATGAAGTCGGCCGTGGACCTTTAGTGGGAGATGTAGTCACTGCTGCGGTTATTCTTGATCCTCGACATACAATTAACGGATTGGCCGACTCCAAAAAATTATCTGAAAAGAAACGAAATATTTTAGCGGCTGAAATTAAGGAATATGCATTAGCCTGGTCGATTGGACGTGCAAGTCCTCGAGAAATAGATGAACTTAATATTTTGCATGCCACAATGCTGGCGATGACTCGAGCGGTACAAGAATTGTCAATCCAACCAACTCACGTAATGGTTGACGGAAATCGTTGTCCGAATTGGCACTATTCGTGTGAATCTGTGGTCAAAGGTGATGGCTTAATTGCCGAAATTTCAGCCGCTTCAATTATTGCTAAAGTCACACGAGACCAAGAAATGTTGGCTTTAGATCAACAACATCCAGAGTATGGCTTCGCTAAACATAAAGGTTACCCCACCGCATTTCATTTAGCTAAGCTCGCTGAGCTTGGGCCACTTTCTCAATATCGAATGAGTTTTAAGCCAGTGCAGCAATCTCTTGCGTTGCATGATGGTCAATTAGCAGGCTCTTAAATGACAGAACAAACTCAACAAGCCGCGGTAAATTTTGTACATTTACGGGTACATAGTGATTTTTCCATGTTAGATGGGTTAAATAAGGTCAAACCTCTTATTTCTCATGTCAAGAAACTGGGAATGCCTGCTGTTGCTATTACTGATCAAATGAATATGTGTGGCTTGGTCAAATTTTATCGCCAAGCTCATGATAACGGCATCAAGCCAATTATAGGTGCAGATTTTTGGGTCTGTGGTGATGAACTTGAAGGGACTTTGTTTCGCCTTACATTGTTAGCTTTGGATAATATAGGCTACAAAAATATCACCCTTTTAATCTCCAAAGCTTATTTGCGCGGAAGTATAAACGACAGAGCCGTAATAGACCGAGCATGGTTAGCAGAACACAGCCAAGGTGTACTTGTATTATCGGGTGGTAAGTCAGGCGATTTAGGTATGTTATTGACTAAGGGCAATATGGATATTGCTAACAACGTCACAGAGTTTTATCAGCAACACTTTCCTAATCGTTTTTATTTGGAGTTGACCCGAACAGGTCGAATAGGCGAAGAAGATTACATTCATCGCGCGGTAGATTGGGCGCAACAATATGACTTACCAGTGGTAGCCACCAACGAAGTGTGTTTTGTTGATAAACAATACTTTGATGCGCATGAAATTCGTGTAGCGATTCATGACGGTTTTACCTTGGGAGATCCTCGTAGGCCAAAAGAATATTCTGAACAGCAATACTTGCGTACTGCTGAAGAAATGATGGAATTATTTTCTGATATTCCTGAAGCAATTCAAAATACTGTTGAAATCGCAAAGCGCTGTAATGTTACGGTTCAACTAGGTACATACTTTCTACCTGATTTTCCTACAGAAGGTATGGATATTAAAGATTATCTGGTTAAGGTCTCGGAAGAGGGACTAGAGCGAAGATTGGCATTTTTGTTCCCAGACGAACAAGTTCGTTTAGAAAAACGACCAGAATACGATGACAGGTTAGCGATTGAGCTTAAGGTTATTAACCAAATGGGGTTCCCAGGTTATTTCTTGATCGTGATGGAGTTTATTCAATGGAGTAAAGACAATAATATTCCAGTAGGTCCAGGGCGCGGGTCGGGTGCGGGGTCACTTGTGGCTTATGCGCTAGATATAACCGATCTTGATCCACTAGAATACGACCTATTATTCGAGCGATTTTTAAATCCTGAACGGGTATCCATGCCAGACTTTGACGTGGATTTTTGCATGGATAGGCGTGATGAGGTGATTGATCATGTCGCTGAAATGTATGGGCGCGACGCGGTATCTCAAATTATCACTTTCGGTACTATGGCAGCAAAAGCGGTAGTGCGAGATGTGGGGCGAGTGTTGGGTCACCCATATGGTTTTGTTGATAGGATCTCTAAGCTTATTCCTGCTACTCCCGGTATGACATTAGAAAAAGCCTTTGTCGAAGAACCGCGGTTGCCTGAGTTATATAACCAAGACGAAGAAGTCAAAGATCTCATAGACATGTGTCGTATCTTGGAAGGTTGTACTCGTAATGCGGGTAAACATGCTGGTGGCGTAGTAATAGCGCCGACACTTATCACGGATTTTGCTCCGCTATATTGTGATGACGAAGGTAAAAATCCAGTCACTCAATTTGATAAAAACGATGTTGAAACGGCAGGTTTAGTTAAATTCGACTTCTTAGGATTGCGCACGCTGACTATTATTCAGTGGGCGATGGATATGATCAAATCGGGTAAAGGCATCGATATTAATATTGCGGCTATCCCGCTAGAAGATCCAAAATGTTTTAGGTTATTGCAAAATGCCGAGACCACAGCAGTATTTCAGCTCGAATCTCGTGGCATGAAAGAGTTGATAAAACGCCTAAAACCAGATTGTTTTGAAGATATTATCGCACTAGTGGCACTTTTCAGACCAGGTCCGCTGCAATCGGGCATGGTAGACAACTTTATTGATCGTAAGCATGGACGAGAAGAGGTTTCTTACCCTGATGCCCAATATCAACATGAATGTTTGAAGGAAATTTTGCAGCCCACCTATGGCATTATTTTGTATCAAGAACAGGTTATGCAAATTGCACAGGTGATGTCTGGTTATAGCTTAGGTGGCGCAGATTTATTACGTCGTGCTATGGGTAAGAAAAACCTAGAAGAAATGGAAAAGCAGCGGGAATCATTCGAGTCCGGTGCAAAAGAGAACGGAATTGATCCAACGCTAGCAATTAAAATTTTTGACCTTGTTGAAAAATTTGCAGGTTATGGTTTTAACAAATCTCACTCCGCAGCTTATGCATTAGTATCGTACCAAACTTTATGGCTTAAAACCCATTACCCCGCAGAATTTATGGCCGCTGTCATGTCAGCCGATATGGATAACTCCGACAAAATCGTCACTTTGGTTGATGAATGTAATCGTATGGGATTAACTATCTTGCCTCCGGATGTGAATGCCGGCAGCCACAAGTTTACAGTTGATGCAGAAGGACGCATTGTTTACGGTATTGGTGCGGTCAAGGGGGTGGGTGAAGGGCCAATTGAGGCGATTATTGAAGCTCGGGAGGAATCTGGAAAATTTAGCGATTTATTCGATTTTTGCGCCAAGGTGGATTTAAAACGCATCAATAAGCGTATTTTAGAAAAACTGGTTTTGGCTGGTGCATTAGACAATTTGGGACCACATCGCGCTTCATTAATGCATTCGTTACCTAATGCTTTAGCGGCAGCTGGACAGCATGCTAAAGATAAGAACTCGGGACAATCAGATATGTTTGGGTTATTGACCACTGAACCCGAGGAAGTACAACAAGCCTTTGCTGATGTTAAACCATGGCCAGAGAAAGTCTGGTTAGACGGTGAAAAGACCACATTGGGACTTTATCTTACTGGTCATCCTATCAATCAGTATCTCAACGAAATTAAGTATTATGCGCCTTGCCGTTTGGTTGATCTAAAACCTACTAATAGAGATCAAACTGCTTTTGCAGTAGGGTTAGTGTTAGGGGTAAGAGTGATGACCAATAAAAGAGGACGTCGCTGGGCCTTAGTAACATTAGATGACAAAAGTGCCAGAGTAGATGTTAGGTTTTTTCCTGATATGCTTGAGCAATATGAAGAATTGCTGCAAGAAGACAAAATATTGGTAATAAGCGGACAGGTCAGCTTTGATGAATTCTCTGGTGGCAATACAATGTCCGCCCGCGATGCAATGGACTTAGTACAAGCCCGTGAAAAAAATGCGAAAGGGTTGCAAGTGCATTTGGAATCGAGCTGGTGTAATCCTTCTACTGTCTCTAAACTGCAGTCAGTTTTGCAGCCTTATCAAGGCGGTAGTTGCCCTGTTCAGATACGTTATGTGCATCCAGATGCAAAAGTTGATTTAACCTTGGGCGCACAGTGGTATGTTACACCCCAAGATGAGTTACTATATGACTTACAACAGCTGTTAGGAAAACCTCAGGTTGATTTGGAATTCCATTAACTCGTTCAAACAAGCGAAAGATTGAAAAGCTGTAAACAATTATTATTAGGTGTTCAATGAGTGTAAATTTTTTAGAATTCGAAAAACCCATCGCTGAATTAGAAGCGAAGATTGAAGAGTTAAGGCTAGTCAATCAAGGGGGAGAATTTGATGTCAATATTGAAGAAGAGATCACTAAACTGCGAGAAAAAAGCGCAGAGTTAAGCCGCAAAATTTTTGCAGACTTAGGCGCTTGGCAAGTGTGCCAAATTGCGCGTCACCCAATGCGCCCGTATACCTACGATTACATAGAACATATTTGTAGCGAATTTGACGAGCTAGCGGGCGACCGAGCATTTGCTGACGATAAAGCCATAGTGGGTGGTTTAGCTAAAATTGATGGACAACCTGTGATGGTTATTGGTCATCAAAAAGGTCGCGATACCAAAGAAAAAATAAAACGTAATTTTGGAATGCCTAAACCCGAAGGTTATCGTAAGGCATTGCGTTTGATGGAAATGGCTGAGCGTTTCAACTTACCTATTATTACGTTTATTGATACCCCAGGAGCCTATCCAGGTGTTGGAGCAGAAGAGCGTGGTCAAAGTGAAGCCATTGCGCGTAACCTTAAAGTGATGTCTGGCTTAAAGGTGCCTATTATTTGCACGGTAATCGGTGAAGGTGGCTCGGGTGGAGCATTGGCTATAGGTGTAGGTGACCGAGTTAATATGCTGCAATATAGTACTTACTCAGTTATTTCACCCGAAGGCTGTGCCTCTATTTTATGGAAAAGTGCTGAAAAAGCGCCATTGGCCGCCGAAGCTATGGGAGTGAGCGCTGGGAAAATTAAAGAATTAGGGCTGATCAATCAAATTGTCAGCGAGCCATTAGGTGGAGCGCATCGCGACCATGATAGTATGGCTGCTAATCTAAAGGCCACTTTGAAACAACAGCTAGCGCAGCTAAGTAGTTTGTCTACTGAAGAATTGTTAGCGCAACGCTATGAAAGATTGATGTCTTTTGGTTATTGTTAAATAATCTCAGTTTCTTAAACCCTATAAAGCCATCTTTAAAGGTGGCTTTTTTATTACTGAAACTTCGCTACGATATATGTCGATACTTACAACACTTAAGGAGCAACTCGGAAGTGAGCCACTGTCATCGGCGTCACAGATAGTTGTTGCCTATAGTGGAGGTGTAGACTCACATGTGCTGTTGCATGCACTTGATAAAATAAGAAACCAACAGTCACTTCCGTTTCAACTCAGTGCAATCCATATTCATCATGGTTTAAGTCAACATGCAGACCAGTGGCAAAACCATTGTGAGCAAATTTGTAGAAGCTTAGACGTGGCATTTCAAACCGTAAATGTGAACCTTGTCGATGCCCCCAGGCAAAGCTTAGAAGCGCAAGCTAGAGAAGCGCGTTACAACCAGTTGACCGAGTTAGCACCTGCTAATAGCCAAGTATTGCTTGGGCAACATCAAGATGACCAACTTGAAACGTTTTTATTGCAGTTAAAGCGCGGTGCGGGGCCTAAAGGTTTGTCTGCAATGAATCGCTCTTGGATAGTGTCTGGTTCAACAGGCTCAGGCAAATACGTTGGATTTTATCGGCCACTATTAGACGTGACGCAACAACAAATTTTGGAATATGCGCGACATCATAACTTGCAGTGGTGTGAGGACGAATCCAATCAAAATACAGATTTTGAAAGGAACTTTTTGCGTCACGATGTGCTGCCTGTGCTTCAAAATCGTTGGCCTGAAATCGCCCGTTCAGTCGCAAGAAGTGCGTCTTTATGTGCAGAACAACAATCTTTGTTAGATGAAATCAATGAAGACAAACTTAAATCGTTACGAGCTTCAGCTAACAGTTTGCACCTATCCGGGTTGAAACAATTGTCGCAACCGTGGTTGCATCAGTTAATTCGTTATTGGTTAGCTGAACTAGGTATTCAGAATCCATCGTTAGCTATGTTAAGGCAACTTAAACCTGAGTTACTTGACGCTGCTGATGATGCAACGCCAATTCTACAATGGCAAGATTGGCAATTTAGGCGTTTTAACCAACAATTATTTGTTATCAATGTGCCCCCAGAGCGCGTTTCGTTTGGTATGCAATGGCAGGGTGAAAAGCGTGTTAATTTACCTTACAACCAAGGAAGTCTTAGTTTTTTAACCGTTAAAACCCTTACTACTAATTTAAAGTCTCAGTTTAATATTGATCCAAGTTTAGGTTCAGTTG
Organism: Paraglaciecola sp.; assembly: GCF_039964565.1. Lineage (GTDB taxonomy): Bacteria > Pseudomonadota > Gammaproteobacteria > Enterobacterales > Alteromonadaceae > Paraglaciecola. The sequence continues at coordinate 94,699 of NZ_JBDVXF010000011.1, read as the reverse complement.
AGATCCGTCTAGGCGGTTATGGAATTAAATTTAAACCACTAGGCAGTGCTTATTCAAAACCTGTTAAACAATGGTTTAAAGAATGGAAGGTTGCACCATGGGTGCGAGAAAGCGCGGTATTTGTGGTTCAAAACGAAGTCGTGTTGGCGTTATTAATTCAAGGTCAATGGTATTTGTCACAAGCAACTGAGTCGCTTTCTAGTGAAACAAGCATAGTGTCAGTCACCTTCGATAGTGATGCTCATTAAAGTGAATACCCCAAGTTATACCGCAACTTCTAAGGCTTTATTAATACGCGTATTGTACTCATCTAATTTCGATTGCTGATTTTCGGATAATACTACTTTTCCTAGTGTTTCTAAGCACTTTGAAACGTTTTGGCTTTCTTCTGCAGTTAGGCCTTCTTCCTCTGACAAAATGGCAAGTACTTTCAACAAGCTAATCACTATATTGATATTGTTAGGTGACAATTGTGCCGCTTGTTGTAAAAGATCATATGCCGGTCGATAGCGTTTGTTTTTGTAATGTGTAGAGGCCATTTCCCCCAATTCTTTTGGGCTATAACGAATATCTTTACGCTCATTTGATTCTTGCTCTAAATATTCCGCTAACACCTTACCAGTGAAAGTATCCAGCTCCACTTCGTTTTTCATTTGCTCTAGCAAACCTATTGATTGTTCCCATAACCCGACTTCATGAAAGGCTTTGACTTTGTCTAAGTTGTCTTCAAAGCTCATAAGTTGAGAGTCTTGATCGAGGGATAGCATAATTTGCTCTGCTTGTTTTTTATCTTGGCGTAAGTTAAGCAGTCTTACTTCAATCACCTTAATTTGCTCACCTAAATCTGCAGAGGCGCCAAAGTCTTGCTTTAACCTAGCCAGTGTTTTTTCGGTATTGATTAATAATTTGTTAGCGTCGACCTCGGGTAATGTGGCCGCAAGATCTATCGCAGAGCGCATCACATTCAATTGCAGGGCTGGGGAGTCATGAATAGAATTTTTAGCGTATTTTGCCATGTTTCTTGTGGCTAAGTATTGCCCCATTCTGTCATGATTTAAGCGAGCAAGGTTCCATGATTTCCTATTGCGCTCGATACTGCGAGGCGCTAACTTAGTTGCCTCTTGAATGATTTCATAACCTTGTTGGTAGTCTTCTTTGTCGATATGGTATTCGGCCAATAGGTCGTACGTGGCAAATTTAGTATCATCCCGCTCTAAAAGCTTAGCGGTAAGTTCGGTTGCCTCATCAATTTTATTTTGTTTCAGCAAGGTAGACGCCAATCCAACTTGTACCCATGCGTAAGTGTATATTTTAGTCAGTGAGTCGTAAAAGGCTTGAGCAGCTTCGTATTCTTTTATATTAAATAAGCTTTTGCCAATCAAACGATTAATATGAGGGTAATACAAAGACAGGGCTGCATCTTTCAACTGGCGTTCCGCATAATAAATAGCGGTAGGAAACTCACCTTGGTCATAACAATACCGCAATGCATAGAGTTTCTTTTCGATAGTGATTATTTGATGGATACGTTTTTCGACTTTTGAGCGATCTAATGGTTTAACCCAAAAATCGGTGGGCTCCATTTCTACTACGCAATTGACTAAACCTTGCGTAGTATCGGCGCTTAAAAACACCACACAAGTGGTTTTGGTGATAAAACCTTTGTACTTCAATTCTTCCAAAAGGTTAAAGCCGTCTTTGTCACTTTTTACATCAAAGGCAATAAGTATCATGTCAAAACGTGTTACTTCACATAATCGCAATGCAGCGTAAGCATTGTGGGCGCTTTGTACGTTTTTAATTCCAGCGTCAAGTAAGGCGCCTCTTACCACTGTATGTACTAAAGCCTGCCCATCAATTATTAATACTTCAATGTCAGCATTAGGTTTCTGCGCGGGTATTTTTAGCAAGTCCCCAGTCCTTTGTTATTGTTATCATTATTTACTTCCGTAGCTAATTTATTATTGTCAGCGCTGATTGTCTAGTAAATAAACACAACTGATACTGGGCATTTACTTTTTAAAACAAAGGCTTGTTAAGGTTTATTGAGCGCGTCGCTTAAATACAAACTTGGTTTCCTGTTTTTTACCGTCATTTTCAATTACCACATATACGTGAATTTCATTGTCATTGATTAATTTGTAGGTGTAGCCTTCGAAAAAAGCGGCGTTGTCAGTTAATCTAACTAACTTAAAATTCATACTTTGATCTTTTTCTTCCCAGCCTTTGAGATCTTCACTAAAGTGTTTTAGTTGCAACAATAAACTTCCTTGATGTTCTGAAATTGTTAGCAACTCATAAAACTTAACCTGATCGTTTTCAGTAAACTTAAAAGACGCCATCATTGACCCTGCTACCGGCTTTGACCAGACTTCTTCAAACTGACCACCCCAAATTTCACCTTGCCAGTAGCCTGATATCCAGTCTACCTCTTCGATTGAAGCTATTGGAGAAGAAGCACCAGCAGCTAAATACTCTGTATTGGTGTGCAACTCTGAGGTTTCACCTCGTATTGCTGAGGTGAAAAGCAGAGCAAAAACAACAAAAGAAAAGCGAATTGAAGAGGCCATTTTAGAATTCCATTAAAAGTAATTTGTAAATTACAACGAACGAGTAACAACTATTTCGACAAACTCTCTATTAAAAATATTATTGTTGCAACAGGTATGAGTGGTTTGAGATTACATTTACTGGAGAGTCAATATGCATATTTGTGGTCGACCATAGCTTTATTAGATATTTGTCATTAGAACCAACCCGTTAGATTGGGAGAGTCAGCCAGTAGCATTCAACATTAAGAAACGAAAAAACTTGTCGCGCTTAACATATGTACAAAACTTCGCTACGCTGTCAGGGTTTCTAATTCTTACTTGGTATCTAACCTAGATATACTCAACAAGACGCTACCTCTAATAAAAACCTAAATTTGTCATTAAGGAGATAAACATCGATTTCAACAGACTAGTACAGTGGATAGCGATCGTAATTGAACTCATCGGGCTGGCGTTAATTGCCGTTGAACTCTATTTCCCGAGGTTATCAGAAAACCTTAAAGCTACATTTGAAGCAACTAAACCTAAGTTTATGAAGAATCCGATCCTGTGGATAGGAAGTTACATTTTATTTTGGGTTGTATCCGTTATAGCCCTATCGATTTGGGACCAATCAATGCTTCTGGTTGCAAACATACTTTTTAGTGTTTTTACTTTGCTAGTTTTTGTTATTTTAGGAATAAGCAAAGCGCTTGTACGGTTAGGAGTTGTATTAGGCAGGGGCAATTCGGTAGGTGGTGTGGGTCTGGTATTGGCACTAATCGGCTTTTCAATAGAAGTTGTTCAATTAGTTTAATGACAGATTGCGGGTCGGTTATTGACTATAAAAGGAAATGCATTGGCTAGTTGGGTATCCTAAGTAGGGAGGATAAAAATCATTGCTACTTAGGCCAAAAGCACTAATAGAACTTAACTGTGTTGAGGTTAATTCTTAGTCGACGTTCAATAAGTTAAAAGTAAAAAAGGACATAAAATGCCGGTTAGAAAGTGGCTGCTGCAGTATTGTATAGCTTTACCAATCATCTTCAGTTTACTGACTGGAGTACAGTATTTAAAAGGCCAAACTGTTTCCTATTCAATAGCGTTTGGTGTTATTTGGTCTTTAATTACCATTGCTATATTTGCCATTCGCAGGGCTTATAATTTTCGTAAAAACATCGCTTGCGACATTTGTAATGATTTACCTACAACTAGGCAACAACAAAAATAACAGTCAACTAATTTGCCCCTGTAGCTTTTAAAGTTGCAGTCAAAACTCAAAAACGATAACTCAAAAAACGATTATTGGTGGGGCAATTCTAAATGCACCTCAACTCAATGTTATTTAAAGTCCAAGGGTGAGCAATGAAACTTATATTCGAAACCTACGCTAAATATAATGCTCGCATGAATCAACAGTTTTATGATTTAGCGAGTAAGTTAGATAGAACTCAATTAAACGAAAATAGAGGGATTTATTTTGGCTCTATCATCGCTACTCTTAATCATATTGTGGTGGGGGATATTAGTTGGCTAAAACGTTTTGCACAGCATCCGCTTCACTTTACAAGTCTAGAGTTGGTTCGCGAACTCCCACAACCACCCAGACTGAGTTCAATAATTTATGATGATTTAGTACAACTACATCAGTTAAGAAAGTCTTTAGATGATTGTATTTTGGCCTATACGCGAGAAATTGATGCAACTGCGTTAAGGACAAGTTTAACCTATTCGAACTTTAGGGGAGTTCAATCCACAAAGTCGCTTAAGTTATTAATGCTGCACTTTTTCAATCATCAAACACATCACAGAGGGCAGGTGAGTGCCTTGTTTAACCAAATGAACATCGATATTGGAGTGACCGACTTACTTTTGGAAATACCTAACCTGAGCTCGGGTTAAGACGTGCCGCGTCCTATAAAGTCAATCTAATAAAAACAATAGGTTATAATCTTACTATTTATCTAGCCGCCAATTTAATGCATCCAGTGCTGATATTATTGTGTTTATCAAGGCGAACTTGCTCTCAATAGCCAGCTATTGAGAGCAAGTTCAACGAAGATAGGCGCAATAATAGCGGTGCTGGACGGTATGGCTTATCCCGAGTTTAGGTTACCTAATACGTAACTTCATATGGCAAACGTATTAGTGTAGCGGTGCAATTGAGTGTGTAAAAACCGATAGGGGAATACCTCGCCCTAGTTAAAAGAGCAAGGCACCTGATTCTAGCCAAATTCACCGATGTATACGTTTTACTGGTTAACTTGCAACTTGTTTTCAACCGACTCTAAATATTGGTGTTGATTAAGTTTGTCCGGTTCATATTCAGGGCAATCTCTAATCTGTTCTAGCTTGATGTTGCAACTAACGGCTTGATTTTCCCAGCTCAAGTTAATAAGTTGAGCTGGTGATACTAATACTTTTTTACCACCCAGAAACCAATCTCGGGTATCAATCACTAAATATCGCAGCGACCACGTGCAAGTATCCCAAATCATATCTTTGACGTGCCCCTTTTTGCCATCTTTGGCATCAATTCCGTACCTAATGATTTCCTCAGCAGAACGCAAATGATTCTCTGTTTGTAATTCGTGTTCGACTTCCGCATTTAATAGTTGCGTCCCTTGGCTAGCTAAAGCGGTAGGATAGGCATAGTCACCCCATGAATTTGCTCCTAACCAATAATAACCATATCCAAAATAGTCGAAGTAACTTACTTCAAATTGACGAGAAACAGTTTGATGTTCTTCTAATTTTGGACTGTCCTTGACCATTTGTTTACTGATATAAACTTCAAGTTCACTATCTTCATCATTATATTCTTTTAGAGCGATTGGAGTAATTAGAGTACGTTGGCTTAGGGGAATCCATGGGCTAGTATCGACCACTAAAAAGCGAATAATCCAATTTCTATCATCAAAATAGACATCTTCAACTTCACCAATATTGCCATCTAACGCAGAAATTTGGCTACCTTTTAATTCTTTCAAACTCACTAACATAAGTTTCTCCTTTTGCTATCTGTAATAGACCTTCTTGTATCAGAGAAAGTAGATTCAAATTGGAATCACTAATACAACATCAATTCTACAACCTGTATGCCAGCCGCGATAAATTCATACCGCGCAGCTAATAATGGCTATTTGCGTTAATGATGCTGATAAAAGCATTTACTAAGTGAGTAAAAGTGGCTAAAAGTGAGTAAAAACTACAAACTAGTCTGCAACATTTTCTCAATGGTTAGGTGTAAGATAGTGTTCAGGTGAGCGTGTGAATCACAATGGTTGAGCAATTGCTTAGAAGCGACTTTTAACTTGAGTCACGAGTATTCTAATTCTTGAGTGACAGGTCCTATCTGCGAAAATTTTTCACTGCCACCTAGCATATCATCTCTATATTAATGACGTTTAAGCGGGAGAATATTTTTTATTGGCGATTGTTTTATTGGATGTTTAATGAAAAAGCGCCATTTGGCGCTTTTAAATACCTGGACAAGCTTTAAAAAACTACTGTTTTACACGCTTTTTACGTGCTGCTAAGCCTAGTAAACCAATCAGTAATAGTGCCATGGTTTCTGGCTCTGTCACTTCAGTTGCACCAGCTCCTACAATAATCTGTATCGATGTTAATGCTGCTAGTCCGCCGTTAGCATCAAATGCGGTCAATGAAATATCGTAAGTTGCATCTAGGGTTGGATCAAATCCTGGGCCAAAAAACCAATGCGCTTTCCATGAGTTTTGTGCCAGGTTGTTGGCAGATATCAGGGTAGAGTATTCGCTTGCATCTGCTGCTACATCGCCCGCGCCGTTTCCCGTAGTGTTATCACCAACTGCATGGTCCCAAAAAACAGTCCCATTGTTAGGATTAATGCCATTAATTGGGTCAAAATTAAAAAATGTGGCGTTTGCTGAAGGATCAATATCAATTCCTAATAGATAGGTAAACTCACTTAAAGCGCCGCCAGTTCCATCAAAATTTGAATTGATTGACCACTCGAAACTCCACACTGCAGTGGGCGAGCTTTGAGTCGGAGCAACACCAGCACCAAAACTATAAGTTCCGTCACCATTACTATTAAAGGTGTTTTCGGGAGCTCCCGCAGCATTGTGTCTTAGTTTTCCGCGTAGGCCTAGCTCGATGCCATTTGCTTGTTCTATAGTAAAACCACCATTGAGGTTTCCACTACCGAAGATAATATTATTAGTTACGTCTTGGTCAAATAAAAGACCCGCAGATGCGGTAGCTGACAATGTACTCGCCAAAAGTAACCCAGCAATTATAATTTTTTTCATTGTATTTCCTTTAGCTTTTTAATTGCGAATTAAAGTCAAAGACTACTTAACTGAGACCTATGATATTTTTCAACTTAATCAATAAGCAAAAAATACACCATGAAATTTAAATAACTATTTTTCAAAGGGTTGGAGTTTTGCGTTTGTTTTTTGTTAATGAGTTGTAAAATATGTTGACGGTTTGAGTTTAAATAAAAAGGAATCTTGTTTTATTGAGGCCCTGCAGGACCTCGGCTTTTAGCTTTACCTCAAAACGACCTAGGACGTGGTCTGGTCAATCAATACAGTCTATTCCTTAATATTCAAGCTACTGATCTCTTGCTCTGTTTGCGCTACTAGTTGTTGCATTGTTTTCCCATGAGCGACCGGTCTTTTGGAATCAGGATCGACTTGCACAAACACTATGTCATCGGCGAAACAGATTGTATTTTTAGTCGCTTTATTGCGAACTAAGCAAGATACTGTAATGGAAGTTTTGCCGACACTTTTGGTCTCTAATCCAAACTCTACTACGTCACCTTGAGCAGCAGGCGATTCAAAGTTAATTTCACCTATATGTTTTGTCACTAGGTAATTTGTTTCTAACTGACAAATAGCATAAATGGCGGCCTCTTCATCAATCCATTCCAAAGCGCGACCGCCAAATAATGCATTGGCATAGTTCAAATCATTGGGCATGACTAATCGGCGAGATAAAAAACGCATGGTTTTCCTTAAAAATAATTAAAACTGGTTGGCAATTATATAACGCAAACTAAAGATCTTAGAATTAATGCTTCAATCTAAGATAGATTCATGGGGTTGGCAGCGATTCGAATGACCCAATAGGATCATATGATTTTTGATTGCTGTAAATCAGTAATGCTCTTAGTGTCGTAGCCTAATAATTCGGTTAACACCGCCTCAGTGTGTTCCCCTAAGCTTGGAGGGGCTAGATGGTAGGTTATAGGGGTGCGCGAGAAATTAATTGGATTCGACACTGTTGGTACTTTGCCATTTTTCGGGTGTTTGAGTTCATTGGCCATGTTTCGGTGTTTGATTTGTGGATTGTCGAAAGTTTCAGCAATGTCATTAATCGGACCACAGGGCACCCCTAACATTTCGAGTTGTTGTAACCAAAAATCACTGTTTTTTGCTTTGATAATCTCCGCCAATTGCTCAATCACAATTTCTCTGTTTTGCACTCTTGCTTGATTGGTTGAAAATCGCGGATCCTGAACTAGTGTTTGGCATTGTGCCACTTTGCAAAAGTCTGCAAATTGAGAGTCGTTGCCGATCGTTAAAATAATAAAGCCATCGAGAGTTTTAAAAGTTTGGTAGGGTACGATATTAGGGTGAGCATTACCCATACGCTTGGGGATATTTTGACTAACTAAGTAGTTCATGCTTTGGTTAGCTAAACTAGCCACTTGCACGTCAAGCAGAGCTAAGTCGATATATTGACCTAACCCCGATTTCTCACGCTCTATTATGGCAGCTTGGATGGCTGTAGTGGCATACATACCGGTAAGAATATCTGTTAAAGCCACACCAACTTTTTGAGGGCCACCGCCGGGCAAATGGTCGGGTTCTCCGGTTACACTCATCAATCCCCCCATTCCTTGTAACAAAAAGTCGTATCCAGCTCTTTTGGCATATGGACCATCTTGTCCAAAGCCTGTTATTGAGCAATATATCAACCTTGGGTTGAGCGACGATAAACTTTCATAATCAAGACGGTATTTTTCTAAAGTGCCTACTTTGAAGTTTTCGATTAATACGTCGCAGCTAGCAATTAATTGATGAATAATCTCTTGACCTCGTGGCTGTCTAATATCAACAGTGATAGAACGTTTACCGCGATTGGCTGATAGGAAATAAGCCGATTCTGTTGTGTTCTCTCCTTGTTGGTTTTTAAAAAAAGGGGGACCCCAGCGTCGAGTATCATCACCCTCAAATGGTTTTTCTACTTTAATGACTTCTGCCCCTAAATCAGCCAACAGTTGTCCGGACCATGGTCCAGCCAAAATGCGACTAAGCTCAAGAACGCGGATATGAGAAAGTGGTGAAGACAAAAGTGGTGAAGACATAGAGTGCTCTAAAAAGTTTTGTGTCGCTAAGATATCATATAGAACTTACGCTTTGGGTCGTAAATTCGCTAGGAAACTTGTTTATCTAGCGATGGTTCATTTCAATAAACAATAGCAAGTGTTAACGATATCTATGAGTGACAACCTTTGTTGTCATCAACTCTGCTCCAAAAAAAAAGCCCTCAATAAAGAGGGCTTGGCTTAAAAAAGTATCGTTATAATTTGATGATATTGTTACCTGTATCACGGTCGATAAACCGCACAAAGGGGTCAATACCAGCAAAGTTAGGCATTTCGTCTACCGTTAATTCGATCACAGTTTCACCGCTTTTAATGGCGTGAAGTCCTTGATAAATCACTTTGTTTTCTGCTGCGAAATTATTTGGGTCTTCACTAAACAAAGCTATTTCTACCTCTTTATCAAAAGGTTGTTCTGTTTCTTGACCTTTACCATCTGCACTAAACTGTTGTGCGGATACGGTTAACATTACTTTCACTTTTCCGTCTTCAAGCTCTTCTTTAGTTACTTCTTTGGCACGCAAATCGTAAATGGTGATTTGCTCAAATAAGTCTTTAATATAAGCTCGTTCGTCAGCGTTTGCATCGATGTTCAGGTACCTTACTAAATCTAAAGTTGTAGGGTACAAGTCTTCACGATATTGAAACTCATTTAGCAATCCCTTTAAGGCTAAATTAAGACGCTCTTCACCTAGTTTATTCTCCAAGGCCATCATAACGATAGATCCTTTTTGGTAGTGAATGTACTGTTGGTTTTCAGCCCGAAGTAGTGGCATTTCTTCAATTCGCTCGGTACTGCGTCCTCGCAAATACCGGTCTAATTCATAGGTAAGGAATTGACGTAATCGGGTTTCTCCATACTTTTTCTTCATCACCATCAATGCGCTATATTGAGATAACGTTTCGGACAGTATTGCGCTACCTTGCACATTTGCAGCGTTGAGTTGATGGCCCCACCATTGGTGCGCCACTTCGTGGGCAGTAATGTAATAAACAGGATCGATGTCTTCGGGATTACGTAAGTCAGTGATAAAACCTATTTTTTCAGAATAGGGCACGGTATTGGCAAAACTTTGCGCAAAACTGCGGTATCCAGGAAATTCAATGATCCTTAACTGTTTATGTTGGTATGGGCTAAAAACTGCTTGGAAATAGTCGAGGGAATCACTACTCGCTTCAATCATGCGGTCAACATTCCAGTGATGATCGGAGTGATGGTAAACTTCGATATTGATCCCAGCATGCTGTACTTTTTTACTGTTTAGTTCAGAAGACATAATGCTGAAAAAGTTGACCATTGGCGCGTCCATTTCATAGCGATAATAGTTGCGACCGTCCTGTTTCCATTCCTTTTGAAGGTAACCTGGTGCTATGGCAAATTGATCTTCGCTAGTAGAAAGCGTGGCACTAAAATCAATAAACTCTACACCTTTGCCAAAGAAACTCTCGTTATAGCGGCTACTGTCTTCTAATTTATAAGCTCGTTGTAGAGGTTCGAGATCCCGTTTACGCCTTTCGTGCTGGTCAGTTATTTGATATGAAGTGTTGAAACCAAAAAATGGTAGCAGACTAAAGTTATCAATAAAGGTGCCGTTTTTGACCAAAGTGGTGTCTTCACCGCTATTCTTAAATCCGTTATGTTCGCGAACCACAGTCAATAAGCCAGTACGTTGTTCATCAGGCATCATAGGTTCGGAAAATTCAAACCAAGCTAGGTTGTATTTGGAATTGATATTGCCCAATTCGCCACCTTGTATTGCTACATCTGTGACTGAAGAATAACGGGGCAAATTCACCAAAAATCGTTTTATGGGAGTTGACGTACGATTGATAACTTCAATTTTAACCTCAGCCTCGATACGTCTTTTGGCAGGGAATATATCCACAGCAGCGTCAACGCTAACAATTGTAGGCATAGGCGCATCACGAAACTCAACATACTCTTTTTCGTAATCGGCTTGGAGATTTAAAAGCTCATCCTGTCCATAGAATTGATTCAATACTTTAGTGTTGTAATGAATGTAGGCACCGCTGGCCAAAAATATCACTAAGGCTGCGGCCGCAGCACTTTTGCCAGTATTACCTATATGATAACTGAGTAAACGCAGACGATGTTTAACCGAGGTTTGTGGTCCGCGTTGCCACATTCCATAGCTGATAATGCCAAGCACTATCGCTAAGGCACTCCAGTACAACATAAACCAGCTATGAGATTGGATAAACCAGCCGTAGCCATTGAGATCCGAATATTGCAGCATTGGTCCTGCGGCGAAGTTGAACATATTGTGTTCAATTCCAAGTTGGCTGAATGCTAAAGACACAAAGAAATAGCCAACAAAAACTAACATGCCGATATATTTATTTGGGCTTAGTGCCTGAATAAAAAACGCTAATATAGTCAGCAAACACCAAGGCAAGGCTCCAAAAAACAACAAACTAATCAGGTATTGGCTAAATTCTATATTTTCATAACCTGATAAGAGTTGATTGATGATAGCGGCGAACATGCCAACTAGGTGTAAGCTCACAATCACCAGCATAACTGCCAATAATTTTGATAGCCAAAAAGTCACATTCTGAACCGGCATACTGTCAACTATATCGCCCATACCAACTGAGCGTTCACGCCAAACCACTTCAGCGGTGTAGTAAGTGATAATAATGATGGTCATCAGTGAAAATGAACCCATAATTAATTCCACTAAGGTTTGAGTGAGTGGCCAATTAGGGGTACCAAACATGCCATCAATCTGGAAAAAATTAGCGATTAATTGAAAAGCCGAAAATATCAATAATATTAAAAAGGCTGGGCTTAAAAATACTTGTCGAATTTCAAATTTTGTACGTGTAACAAATTGCGCCAATCCGTTATTTTTGGAGGCTTTTACCTTGATATTATTGTTTGTAGGAATGACATCAATTTTTTCTTTCTTGGCTTTTTTCTTAAATGTAAAACTAGTTAAATTAAGCGGTTTAAATAGTCCTCCCGCCACAAATAGGATAAATGCCCCTATGCCTAACCATAATAACCTGTTCTGCAATATCATGCCGTCAAAGACAGGAACCAATGAATTTTTTTCAAAAGACGTCCAATAACGTGAGTATTCACCGAATGCCCTTAGACCAAAAGGGTCGAGTAAAGCGCGAACAGTGCGCTGTTCAGGTTCGTTAAATACTTGCCCTGCTACCGCATATAAGATGAACAATCCCATGGCACATATGTACACTGCCATGACGCTCTTAAATTTAGTGGCGGCGGCATAAAATAGAGCTGCAAACACAAAAATAGTGCTGGCAGAAAAAATCACGAAAGGTGTCAGATACATCATTAAACTATTTGGACCGATTCGCTCTTGATCTACCCAAGGCATTAAGCTACCCATAAAACTACCAAAAGGAACCATGGCAAACACCACTAGACAAATAAGGTAGGCACCGAAAAATCGCCCAAGATTATAGGGTAGTGGTTTTATAGGTTTAGTTAAGATAATTTCAGCCATCATCGACGTTTGATTTCGAGTGGCAGTATTGGCTACAAAGTTAACCACCATAAACATCGAGAAAATACTCAAAATCAACATAATCTGAGTCACAGCAAAAGGGCTGTTAAACAATACGTTTCCGCCAGAGCCAATTTGCACTTGGTCAATTGTGATGGCTAAAAATGGCAATAAAAAGAAGACCAAACAGGTCACGATAAAAGAGGGCTGGCGAGTAAAGTAGCGCCATTCAAACCCTAACATTTTAGTAAACATATCAGTGTTTCCTTAGGCTGCTTGAGTCGAACGAGAATTGTGTAAGGTAGAAAAGTACACATCTTCTAACGTCGCAGGGGCCGTTTCGAACCCTTCTGGGGCATCAGGTGCCAGCACGTGTAATACTGTGCGCCCAGCGAATAAACGTTTGGATATAACAGGTAAGGTATTTTCTAGAATGACTGCTTCTTCAATAGACACAGTTTTGCGCCAAATTTGACCGTTTAAATCAGCCGTCACATCTAAAGGATTGCCTTGAAGTAAAATTTGACCATTGCCTAACACTGCCATATTGGGGCACAGCTCCGATACGTCATCCACTATATGAGTGGATAAAATAATGACTTTTTCTTCACCTAAGGTGACTAACAAGTTATGAAAGCGATTGCGCTCTTCAGGATCGAGTCCTGCCGTAGGTTCATCTACTATCAGCAGATCTGGGTCCCCTAACAAAGCTTGAGCGATACCGAAACGTTGGCGCATTCCGCCAGAAAAACCGCTAACTGCTTTTTTTCTGTGCTGAAATAAATTGGTGTGCGCTAACAAACCATCTACCGCTTCTTTGCGTTCGCCTTTATTGGCAATGCCTTTCAATATAGCTAAATGATCTAATAACTCATAGGCACTTATGCGCGGGTAAACACCAAAGTCTTGAGGTAAGTATCCGAGTCGTTGCCGTAATTCATTGGGTTGGGTGAGTACATCTATGTTGTCGAACTGGATACTGCCAGTATCCGCTTGCTGTAAGGTGGCTATGGTACGCATCAAACTCGATTTACCCGCTCCATTAGGACCAAGTAGTCCAAACATTCCCTTAGGGATGTCTAAATTAACATTGTTAAGCGCTTTTACGCCGTTGTCGTAAGTTTTTGATATATTTTTTATTTTTAGCATGCTTAATTCCCTGATTTTAATTTTTTGTCGCTGTAAATATGCAGAATTCGCAATACTTAGTCTATAGAAGCAACATTTTATTACTAAAAACGAGAATTTAATTTAGGAGAGTGCTGATCCGGTATATACTACGCGGCCTTAATTTTTCATCAGTGTTTACGTTTTTAGAGGTCGTTTTTCATGCGCACAGACTATTGTGGCAATATCAATTCATCTTATATCGGGCAAACAGTCACCTTGTGTGGTTGGGTAAATCGTCGTCGTGACTTAGGCGGGGTAATCTTTATTGACCTGCGTGATCGCGAGGGTGTGGTTCAAGTTGTATTTGACCCTGATTTAGCCGAGATATTTGATACCGCAAATAGTTTACGTAATGAATTTTGCGTGCAGTTAAGCGGCTTGGTTCGTCCACGACCTGAAGGTCAGGTGAACAAAGATATGTCCACCGGCGAAATCGAAATGTTAGGTAAGTCTTTAACTATTCTAAATAAAGCTGCGGCATTACCCCTTGATTGGAATCAAGAAAACTCAGAAGAACAACGCTTAAAATATCGTTATTTAGACTTACGCCGTCCGTTAATGAGCGATCGCTTGAAGTTTAGAGCGAAAGTTACCAGTAGTGTGCGTAGCTACCTTGAAAACGATGGTTTCTTAGATATCGAAACGCCAATATTAACTAAAGCTACACCTGAAGGCGCGCGAGATTATTTAGTGCCTAGTCGTACTCATAAAGGTCAGTTTTTTGCGTTACCTCAGTCTCCACAATTGTTTAAACAATTGTTGATGATGTCGGGTATGGATAAGTACTATCAAATCGTTAAGTGTTTCCGTGATGAGGATTTACGCGCCGACCGTCAGCCAGAGTTTACTCAAATCGATATCGAAACTACCTTCTTAGATGCTGAAGGTGTGATGTCAATTACTGAAGGTTTAGTGCGGGACTTATTTCAAAAAATGCTGAATGTTGATTTAGGCGAATTCCCTAGCATGACTTATGCCGATGCAATGCGTCGTTTTGGCAGTGACAAGCCTGATTTGCGTAATCCCCTCGAATTGACGGATGTTGCCGATTTACTTAAAAACGTTGAATTTAAAGTATTTTCTGGGCCAGCAAATGATCCTAAAGGTCGAGTCGCAGTAATCCGAGTACCGGGCGGGGCTAAGTTATCTCGTAAACAAATTGATGACTACGGTAAGTTTGTAGGAATTTATGGTGCTAAAGGCCTAGCATGGATGAAAATCAACGATCTTGACGCAGGCATGGAAGGTTTACAATCTCCCATCCTTAAATTCTTAACTGAAGATGTGGCAAAAGGTATTGTTGAACGCGCAGATGCACAAAGCGGCGATATTCTATTGTTCGGTGCAGACACAAATACAGTGGTGACAGAAGCCCTAGGTGCACTGAGATTAAAACTAGGTGAAGACTTAGAATTGCTTGAAGGTGAATGGAAACCTTTATGGGTAGTGGATTTCCCTATGTTTGAAGAAGTAGATGGCGAATTTTATGCATTGCATCACCCGTTTACTGCGCCTCGTGATATGACACCTGACGAGTTAGCGGCTAACCCGGCGGGCGCCTTATCAAATGCCTACGATATGGTATTAAATGGCTGTGAGCTTGGTGGTGGTTCGGTACGTATTCATAACCAAGACATGCAAGCCAAAGTGTTTTCGTTGTTAGGTATTAGTGATGAAGAAGCTGAAATGAAGTTTGGATTCTTACTAGAAGCCCTTAAATTTGGTGCACCGCCGCACGCTGGTTTAGCTTTTGGTTTAGACCGTCTGGTTATGTTGATGACTGGCGCGACTTCAATTCGAGACGTGATGGCATTCCCTAAAACCACTACTGCAGCGTGCCCTCTGACAAGTGCACCGGGTGAAGCTAATCCAGAACAATTGAAAGAGTTGTCTATTCAAACTGTGATTGAAAAGAAAACCGAAGAAAACAAAGCTGATTAATTATTACTGTGAGTGTTAGCTTTCGCATCCCAGAATCTGCCCTGACGGTTGTTTACAACCAGTTAGGGCAGGTGTTGGTGATGCAGCGTAATGATGATCCAGCGTTTTGGCAATCGGTTACCGGTACCCTCGAGATAAACGAAAAACCTTATGAAACGGCTTTGCGTGAAGTGTTTGAAGAAACGGGCATCGATATTTCAAAAGATGGTTATCAGCTCATAGACTGTCAAAAAATTAATACATATGAAATCCGCGATAAGTGGAAACACCGTTATCCTCCCAACACTGCCTTTAATACTGAACATGTGTTTGCCGTTGAAGTGTCAAATGACCAAAGTGTTTATTTGACAGAACATTCCGCTTATTTTTGGTTAGATAAAATCACTGCCATGGAAAAAGTTTGGTCTGATACTAACCGTGAAGCTATTGCTTTGTACGTGCCCGATGTTAAAGGTTAAAACCATTGCAGAAACCAAAACAGCAATTATAGGTGGGCCGTTATGTCGATTATTTTAGGTATTGATCCCGGTTCGCGGATAACAGGTTATGGTGTGATAAAAAAATCCGGTCAGAAATCTGCATACATTGGTAGTGGATGTATTCGTGTTCAGGGGGATGAGCTTGCTTCTAGGTTAAAACAAATATTCGATGGGGTGAGCGAAATTATTCACCAATTCCAACCTACCGAGTTCGCGATTGAACAGGTCTTTATGGCTAAGAATCCTGACTCAGCGCTCAAGTTAGGCCAAGCAAGAGGTGCGGCAATTGTTGCAGCTACGGCGTTCGACTTACCAGTAGCCGAATATTCAGCGAGGCAGATTAAACAATCTGTAGTAGGAAAAGGTAGCGCAGATAAATCGCAAGTTCAGCATATGGTGACCTATTTGTTAGGACTCGCAGCTAAACCTCAAGCGGATGCTGCCGATGCGCTTGCGGTGGCACTTTGTCACAATCATACACAGCAAAGTCTGATTAAGATGTCTGGCCAAGCCTCTAAAACGGTACGTGGAAGATTGCGTTAGTTCCTCTGACATCATCAAAACTATTTTAGGTTAGCGCTGGATTTGAAACACAAGGAAAAACAATGATAGGTAACATTCGCGGTACATTACTTGAAAAACAACCGCCAGAAATATTAATCGAAGCGGGTGGGGTGGGGTATGAAGTACAAGTACCCATGACCAGTTTCTATCAGTTACCTGAGATTGGACAGGAAGCCAATTTATGTATTCATTTTGTGGTGCGAGAAGACGCCCAATTGTTATTTGGTTTTGCGAATAAACAAGAACGCGCAGTGTTTCGTGAGTTAATTAAAGCAAGTGGTGTAGGCCCTAAATTAGCTTTAACTATTTTATCTGGTATGAATGCACAACAATTTATGCAATGTGTAAGCATTGAAGATGTCACAGGTTTAACAAAACTCCCTGGTGTAGGCAAAAAAACTGCAGAGCGGTTAGTCATCGAAATGCGCGATAGGTTAAGTAAATTAGCAAAAGACCAAGGTTATGCCGAAACCGTACACTTAACGCCAGACTTACCGGTTGAAAATACCTTTGTACAGCGCACTGATTCAAAAGAAGAAGCGCTAAGTGCTTTGGTTGCGTTGGGATATAAAGCAGCAATTGCCAGTAAAATAATCAATTCTGTATTTAAAGAAGAGATGAGTAGTGAACAGCTTATTCGTGAGTCCTTACGAGCGATGGGATAACAACAGCAATATAATTAATACGACTTTTAAAGACGTGTAGTGATAAATTTGATACTGTATAAAAAAACACTAATACCATGATTAACGAATAAAAATGATTGAAGCCGACCGCATAGTTAAACCTACCGCAAGCCATGAAGATGAAGTGATTGATCGCGCTATTCGTCCAAAAATGTTGGCCGATTATACTGGGCAAGATCATGTATGTTCGCAAATGGAAATATTTATTGAAGCGGCAAAAAAGCGTAGTGACGCGCTTGATCATTTGTTAATTTTTGGCCCGCCCGGTTTAGGCAAAACCACTTTAGCTAATATTGTGGCAAACGAGATGGGTGTCAATATTAAAACCACGTCTGGGCCCGTTCTTGAAAAAGCCGGTGACTTAGCGGCCTTGTTGACTAATCTTGAAGAAAACGACGTATTGTTTATTGACGAAATTCATCGTCTTAGTTCTGTGGTGGAAGAAATTCTCTATCCCGCAATGGAAGATTATCAACTCGACATTATGATAGGCGAGGGACCCGCCGCTCGTTCAATAAAATTAGAGCTTCCTCCTTTTACTTTAATTGGTGCTACCACAAGAGCGGGGTCGTTAACCTCTCCTCTTAGAGATCGTTTTGGCATAGTGCAGCGACTCGAATTTTATAACATTAAAGATCTGACCCAGATCGTTAATCGCTCGGCTAGTTATTTAAATTTGGCTATGCAAGAAGATGGGGCAATTGAAATTGCGAAACGTTCTAGGGGCACGCCGCGTATCAGTAATCGGCTATTGCGCCGCGTCAGAGATTTTGCAGAAGTCAGATCCGACGGAAACATCACGCTACAAGTCGCGAGTCAAGCCTTAGACATGCTGGATGTCGATAAGGAAGGTCTCGACTATATGGATCGCAAATTACTGCTGGCAATTATTGAAACCTTTATGGGCGGACCAGTAGGTTTGGATAATCTAGCCGCAGCTATAGGTGAAGAGCGGGAAACAATTGAAGATGTAATTGAACCGTTTTTAATCCAACAAGGATTTCTGCAACGTACTCCTCGAGGACGAATTGCCTCGCAACGTGCGTTCTTGCATTTCGGCAAAGATTATTCTGTTGATTAATTAGTGCTTTTTTAATTCGACTTTGTTTCTGTCAGAAAATTTAGGCAAAAAAAAGCCCACATAATCAATGTGGGCCAAACAACTAGTGTTAAAGGAAATTAATCCAGGGAACATGTCAAATAAACTCATTGCAATATCATCTCGCCTTAAACACAAAATAATATGCAGTTCAGAAAACAACGAGAGCTATTCTAGCCATTTAAATTTAATCTTCAATTGAATTAAATTAATTTTGAAATTAGAAAAACTAATGCGAATTTGGTATGTATTGGTTTTTTATCGATAGAGAATGTATTTTTAATTGTAATTGCATGATTTACAAGGAATATTCAAATTGTTTGATTTTTAAACCATTATTATTATTGTTGCTTATTATTGTCTAGTTAAGTAAATGTTAGTTCAATTTATGTGAATAACTATTCGTATCTAAAGTATCCATAACGTGTTTTTCGTATTGTTGTAGTCACTATAAGTCTATGAAAACAAAATGATTTCGTCGGAAGCATAAAAAATCAGTTTGCAGTTACTTATTGTTTGATAGCATAACGATTCAAAGTCGATGGGTATTGGTTAGCTTTAATGGCAGTGCATAAAAAACACTGTTTTACACCTCAAATCTTAATAAAGTAGCGTTACAATGAATAAACATAGTCACAATGTGCGAGTGTATTACGAGGACACGGATGCTGGTGGGATCGTGTATTATGCGAATTATCTTAAGTTTTTGGAACGTGCAAGAACCGAATGGTTAAGGCAAATGGGTATCGAACAAGATATTCTTTTGGAACGTTCCGTGGGTTTTGTCGTCAAACGTGTTGAAATGGACAATCATGGGCCAGCTCGCTTCAATGAATTGTTGTGTATTCAATCTGAAATAGTAGAATTGAAACGAGCTAGTTTGGTGTTCAAACAGATAATAATTAGTCCAAACAATCAATGTTTGGTCAGTGCATTAATCAGAGTCGCTTGTGTCAATTTATCCAACATGAAACCACAAGCTATACCTGACAATATTTTAGGGGAATTTTCACGTGTCATCTGATATATCTTTCATTGATTTAATTTTAGAAGCCAGCCTGTTAGTGCAATTGGTAATGTTGCTGCTATTTACGGCATCGGTTGCTTCTTGGGCATTTATATTAGAACGCAGTCGCGCCCTCAATTTTGCTCGCTCTGAAATGAAAAAGTTTGAAGATAAGTTTTGGTCTGGAGTTGACCTTAACCGTTTTTATCAAGAATTAGCGGCGCGTCAATCTTTGGAAGGCATGGCCAGTATGTTTTGTGCCGGTTTCAAAGAGTTTGTCCGATCTCGAAAAAATGTGAACACACCTGCTGAGGCAGTGATGGAGGGCGCTTCAAGGGCAATGAGAGTGTCGTTGTCTCGTGAAATTGATCGTCTGGAAAGTCGTTTGCCGTTTTTGGCAACAACTGGCTCAATCAGTCCTTATATCGGGCTGTTCGGGACGGTTTGGGGGATAATGACTTCTTTTATCGCTTTAGGTGGGCAGCAGCAAGCTACTTTGGCTATGGTTGCTCCAGGTATAGCTGAAGCACTGATCGCTACCGCAATGGGGTTATTTGCTGCTATTCCCGCGGTGATTGCATACAACCGATTTAGTCACCAAGTAGAAAAACTTGAAAATAGTTATGGTAATTTTATGGAGGAATTTTCAAGTATTTTACATAGACAGGCACTGTTGTCAGGTGCAGATTCTTCTCACGCTGCGCAACACTCTTCTTAGGTTGATTGATTATGTACGTTAGAAAGCGCAGACGCCCTGTATCAGAAATAAACGTGGTGCCATACATCGATGTTATGTTGGTACTACTGATTATTTTTATGGTTACCGCGCCACTTGTTACTCAAGGTGTCAAAGTTGATTTACCCGAAGCAGAAGCTCAGCCATTAGATGAAGAATCAAAACCGCCATTAGTCGCTACTGTAAATGCCGATGGACAATATTTTTTGAATTCGGGTGAGAGTCAACAAGAACCTATGTCTGCGGTAGACTTGGCCGTTATAGTGCAAGAGCATCTTAAGCGCGAACCCAATACTCCAGTCGTTGTTAAAGGCGATGGCGCGGTCGCGTATAGTGAAGTTGTGCAATTAATGGTGCTGTTGCAGCGGGCTGGCGCACCTTCTGTTGGGTTAATGACCACACCGCCCGAGGGTTAATTAGCAGAATGTCTAAGTTGCGGATAGCTGTTATTATCTCACTTTCTATGCACCTGGTTGTTGTAGGGCTGCTAATTGGTGGGTATTTTTCAACCACTCCTAAAGAGATCCCTAACCCATTCAATGCAGCGCCAATCATAGAGGCAAAGGTTGTAGACGAAACTCAGATACAAAAACAACTTCAAAAAGTGAAGGACGAGCAAAACGCTAAACGTCTAAAAGAAGAGAATAGATTAAAGGAAATAGAGCGTAAAGCCGCACTTGCAGAACAAAAACGTAAGCAACAAAAGTTGGATAAAAAGAAGGCTGAACAAGCTGCAGCAGCGGCAAGAGAAAAACAAAAGAAAGAAAAGGCTAAAGCTCAAAAGCTTGAAGAGGATCGCAAGCGTAAAGAACTGGCCAAGAAAAAAGCTGAAGCTCAAGCTAAACGTGAGAAAGAAAAACGAGCTAAGGAAAAACGCGAAAAAGAACAAAAAGCCTTAAAAGAAGCCGAACGAAAACGTCAAGAAGCTGAGCGTAAACGTCAAGAAGCTAAAGCAAAGGCAGAACAAGAGAAAATGCTAAATGAACAACTTCAAGCAGAACAGGCCGCTCGGCAAGCAAAAAGAAGCAAACAAGTGTTGACTGAAGTACAAAAGTATCAGGCGCTGATTAAGCAAACTATCCAAAGAAACTTGATTGTTGATGATGCAATGAAAGGAAAATCTTGTCGTTTGAATATTCGAATGGCATCAAATGGGTTGGTGACGCAAGTGACTGAGCTGGGTGGAAACACCATATTATGCCGAGCTGCAAAAGCTGCAGTGTTTAAATCTGATACGTTACCAGTGTCCAGAGAACCCGATGTTTACCAACAATTACGTGAAATTAATCTAACCGTTGAGCCAGAACTATAATGTTTAAAACCATGTCTATAACTAAGCAACTATTGCTTTCATTTTTTATTTTGTCTGTTAGTTTTCGTAGCTTTTCCGCGCTGGAAATTGTAATCACTGAAGGAGTAGATACGTCTCGTCCTATTGGTGTTGTGCCTTTTAAATGGGTTGGTGAAGGGGTTATGCCTGATAAACTCACCGATGTGATAGCAGCTGATTTGCGTCGCAGTGGTAAGTTTAACCCGATTAATTCTAGAGATATGCCACAATATCCCTCTGCTGATAAAGAGGTGGATTACAGCGCTTGGGCATCTAAGGGCATTGAAGCCGTGTTAGTGGGTAAAGTTGAACTAACTGGGATTGATAGATACACCGTGACCTACGAGTTAATCGATGTATTGCGTGGTCAAATTACCGGTGGTCAGTCTCAAATGTTAAGTGGCGGTAAGCTCATTTCAAGCAATGAACATGTTTTAGCTGCGAGTAAAATGACTATTTCGGGTAGTGACTTTAGGCGCCACTCCCATCGAATCAGTGATGTGGTCTATGAAAAATTAACTGGCGAAAAAGGTGCGTTTTTGACGCGTATTGCGTATGTCATTGTACGAGATAATAAAGTACACGAGTTACCTTTTCAGTTAGTCGTTGCCGATTATGATGGCGCTAATGAAACAACTTTATTGCGTTCACCCGAACCGTTAATGTCTCCTGCTTGGTCGCCAGATGGCACTAAGTTAGCTTACGTCAGTTTTGAAAATAAACGCCCACAGATTTTTATCCAAGATATTTATACGATGAACCGAACGCAAATGACTAGTTTTCCCGGAATTAATGGCTCACCAAAGTTTTCGCCTGATGGAAAAAAACTAGCAATGGTGTTGTCAAAAGACGGTAATCCTGAACTCTATGTGATGAATATTGCGAGTAAGCAACTTCGTAGGATAACCAAAAATAGAGCAATTGATACTGAACCAAGCTGGACGCCAGATAGCAAGAGCTTAATATTTAGTTCAGAACGGGGTGGTAAACCTCAGATATATCGAGTAAATTTAGCATCAGGCAAGGTTCGTCGCTTGACTTTTGACGGTGAAATGAACTTAGGTGGGACCATAACGCCAGACGGTAAACAAATGGTGATGGTCAATCGAACACGTGGAAATTACCATATTTCACGACAAGATTTGACTAATGGTAATCTACAGGTGCTAACTAAAACCTATTTAGATGAATCACCCAGTATTGCGCCAAATGGAAGTATGATTATTTACAGCACCTTACACCAAGGAAAGCAAGTGTTGTCTTTGGTGTCTTTGGATGGCAGATTTAAAGCACTACTGCCCGCGGCCGATGGTCAGGTGAAGGCTCCGACCTGGTCACCATTTTTACGATAAATTTTACACTTTTACTTAAATTCGATAAAAACAGGAAAAAAAGAATGCAACTAAATAAAATTTTAAAAGGGTTGGTTATAGCTCTTCCAGTTGTAACTATGATGGCTTGTACTTCAACAGATGATAGTGCAGCTAGTGCGGCTACAGAAGAAGCAAGAATTGCCCAAGAGCAAGCAGAAGCCGATCGCAAAGCACAAGAAGCACGTGATTCAATGGTTGAAGCGGGTAAAGTTGCACCTATGTTGACTCCTGCAGAAGAAATGAAACAAGAATTAATGGCGCTAGAAAATAATCAGTTGGTCTATTTTGATTTTGATAGAGCCAGTATTAGCTCTAAATACTATGGTATTTTAGATCAACACGCTGCATTTTTGGTTAAAAATAGCAGCCAGTCAGTTGTCATTGAAGGTCATTGTGACAGTCGTGGTACACCTGAGTATAATATTGCACTGGGTGAATCTCGTGCTAAATCAGTACAAACTTACTTATTGAATGCAGGTGTGAGTCCTTCACAAATATCTGTCGTGTCATATGGTGAAGAAAAACCTGTTAACAATGCTTCAACCGAGGCGGCTTTTGCAGAAAACCGTCGTGGTGTTTTGGTTTATTAATAATAGAAGTCTACTATGATGAAACGTACCTTGGCGATAGGTTTGCTAGGTTTATATGGAGCCGCAGTTATTGCGGCTCCTGCGCCTGTATCAGATGTAACCAGCGCCAGTAGTGACCAACGCATTACTGAACTCGAACGAAAATTTTCGGCACGAACAGAGGCGCAGCACCGTCAGCAAGAGCAGCTTGATGTAATGCAAAACGAAGTGAATGAGCTTCGAGGTGCAATTGAAGTTCAAAACTATCAGTTAGAGAAAATCCTTGAACGACAAAGAGAACTTTATCTAGAAATAGATAAACGTATCGAGTCCGTCAAAACTCAGCCTTCTACGATACCTAGCGCTGCGGTTAACCCTGTGGCCGCGACTCCTGAAGTGCCTTACTCAGCAAATGAAAATGAAGCTTATGACAAAGCGGTAAATTTGATCCTGAAAGATAGACTATATGATCAAGCAATCCCTGAGTTTCAATTGTTCTTGCAACATTTTCCTGATTCTAGTTATGTTCCCAACGCGCACTACTGGTTAGGTCAATTATTGTTTAATAAACAAGATTGGGCGGGTGCAGGCGAACAATTCAATTCGTTAATTACCAATTATCCAGACTCGAATAAAAGAGCTGATGCTACCTTGAAGTTAGGTATTACTGAAATGGAACGTTCTAATGCCGCTCGAGCTAAACAACTTTGGGAACAAGTTGTTGCAGAGTTTCCTGATTCATCTTCAGCTAAATTGGCTGAGAATCGACTTAAAGGTCTTTAATCAGAGTTTTTGAACGTTATTATTGTTTTCTGGTTTGACTCAATATTAGGTTTGATTGTTAGTTTTTTAATCTGTTTTGGTTTGCTGAATATACGATTGTTCGGTTTTTCAGCAAACAGTTCATATTATTGAAATAATAATGCCATTTGGGTTGCACTGAGATTTCAATTGAGTATTATATGCCGCCCTCGCAGTGAGGCGGAAAGAAAATTGAAAAATGGGTCGTTAGCTCAGTTGGTAGAGCAGTTGACTTTTAATCAATTGGTCGCTGGTTCGAATCCAGCACGACCCACCAATTTTCTTGAATCACACAAGTGAGCACTGTAATAAAATTTCAATAGATGGGTCGTTAGCTCAGTTGGTAGAGCAGTTGACTTTTAATCAATTGGTCGCTGGTTCGAATCCAGCACGACCCACCATCTTTTTACATCCTCTCGAAATAAAATTTTCAAAGACTCCAGTATTTGCATAGATGTATCTTGGATCGTGCCTGTTAAATATTCGCATATAGCGCGACATAACCTATTATCGGGTCGCCAATTGTTATCAATAAGTTGTTGCCAACTAAGCTTGGTTGAGAAGTCTAAGCAATGTTTCATTTCAGTTTGGTTTTAGCTATTTAGTTGTTTCAATTGAGTAATTTACAATTTTGTAAGATTGATCATGCAGTAAAATCAAACATAGATTACAATCAGCCTAATGGACGCAAAGATGGAGTAATTTATGAATGTAAAAGAATATGCAATAAATGCTGGAGATGTTTTTGTACTGCCTGAGGCGGTCGTGAAAGTTAAGCAATTAATAGACGATGAAACAACTTGTATTGAAGATATTGCAGAGGTCATTAATTACGACCCAGCTATCATGTCCCAAGTTTTAAAAATTTCTAACAGCGCTTTGTATAAATTCCCAAACACAATTACTACCGTTTCTAAAGCGATTCAGGTAATAGGTACAGGTTCAATTTATGATTTAGTGCTAGCTTACGGAGTGAGTAGAGCATTCCAAAAAATTAGCCCCGATGTGATCGATTTAGACCAATATTGGGAACAAGCAGTAAGTTGTGCGTTGTTATGTAAATACTTTGCCGAAGAGTTGGGCTTAAATGAGCCTGAAAAATTATTTGTGTGTGGATTATTGCATAATCTCGGCGAACTGGTGTTGGTAAAATTAGATCCAGAGAAAGCCAGCCAATGCGCGGCGATTTCTAGCGAAAACACACCTTTGATGCTGCAGAAAAAATACCTAGGCTTTCCCTATGCAGCGATTTCATCAGAATTGTTAAAGCTATGGGGGATACCCAGTGATATTGTAGAAACTGTGGGAAACACTCATGTCAGTGAACATAAAGCTAAGACCAATGAAGATAAAATCTTGCAACTTGCTTATCTACTAGCCCGTAATAATATAAACAGCGGGTATTATCCAATCCATGGCGATGTGAGCGAACCGATGTACCAGAGTTTAGGACTGGATATTGAGGCGGTTAATAATGCTCTAGACTTTAGCAATTTACAGTTAATGAGTGCGTTAGCTTTGTTTAGCCCGTCTTCACTGGCGATGTTTTAACTGACAGCCTGACCTCGTTCATATTGCTGTTTCTTAGCTAGGCAAATACAGTCACTACTTGTCTACTTATAGCAACAAGAGAGCCATGCTTATCCCATATATTAGCCTCGGTATGTGCATATCCATCAGCTGCTTGCCTAGTGTTGGCTTGATAAGCAATCCAGTCGTTTCCCGCGATGTTTTGATGGGGGTGAATGAATTCCAAGTTCCAACTCATAGTACTTGCCATGGCAGGCCAGCGTAATAATTGTAAAACCGTTGGAGGCCAAATATCTATTAACGCAATTAAATGGGCGTCACAAAACTCATTCGGTTGTTCTTTAAAGCGCATCCATCCATGTAAATCACTTTCTTTTTTGCCTGTGAATGGCCAACCGCCTTTGCTTTTGGCCAATTCGAAATTTCTAATAAATTTGGGGGTAACTTTTGGGATGTTGGGCATGCCGTTAGGCTTCAGTGGATACTCCATGGTGTGTTGAAGTTGATTCGGTATATGGATCTTTGATTGACGAGCCGTACCAAAACTTGCCTGACTCATTAATGCCACTTTGCTATCTTGGGTAATTCTGGCGACTACTTGAATAACGTTTTTTCCTTCGCGAAGTACCTCTATATTGATACCGAACTCTTTATCGGCCTCGATTGGGCCGATAAAGTTAGTGCTCAACGAACGTATTATTTTATCCGGACTAACGACTTCTCGCATTGCTTGATAGGCGAGAGAGGCGGAAATACCACCGTACAGCGTCCGACCTTGCTCCCATCCACTGCTAACCGATAGTCTCACGTCATCAATATTTGATTTAACTTGTTGTTTGACCGAATTTAGCAATATATCAATATGCATAATTTATTGTGGCTCCGTTAATCAGTTGTTAACCATAATATGGTCTGATCTGTATGCAATTATGATAATGCCTAGAATTCCTTTGATGATTTCATGTCTTTATGATTGAGCATAACTGCCTGTTATATTTACAAAAACTTAACAATTTTGCTTGAAATTACTAGCTTTCAACCCGTACCATGAGGAAAACAATAAACACCTAGTTCTAAGGATACGTAGATGGTAAGTGACCAAAAAGTGAGCGGCGAGTCTCCAGAAGCGCCCCCAGCAGTGTCGAATGGATATCGGAACTATGTTCTATTTATTTTAACGTTGATTTATGCGTTTAATTTCATAGATAGGCAAATTATCGGTATATTGTCGCCTTTTATCAAAGCAGACTTAGGCCTAGATGATGCGCAATTAGGTTGGCTTAAGGGTATCTATTTTGCCCTGTTGTATACGGTAGTGGGGATCCCTATTGCTTGGCTAGCAGACAGGTACAGCAGGGTTAATATAGTGGCAATTTCGCTGACTCTTTGGAGTGGTTTTACTGCTGCATCGGGATTAGCCGGAAATTTTGCACAATTGGCCTTTGCTCGTATCGGTGTGGGTATAGGGGAGGCGGGTGGTAGTCCACCTTCACACTCAATTATTTCCGATTTATTCCCCAAGGAGAAACGAGCCGGCGCATTGGCTGTTTACTCTATGGGTATTCCATTTGGGATAATGTTAGCTTTCTTTGCTTCGGCATTTTTTTTAAGAGGAGGGGAAGCCGATTGGCGCATGGTGATGATAGCGGTAGGCTTACCCGGGATAGCGCTGGCTATCTTATTAAAACTAACGGTTAAGGAGCCTTCACGAAGTGGCAACATGCAAACGTCTTCGGCACAGGGTAAGTCTTGGGAATCAATCAAAGCATTGTTATCCATTAAATCTTGGTGGGGAATGTGTTTCGCGATATCTTTTGGTTCTTTTGGTAACTACGCCATTTCTACATGGATGATTGATTTTTATGTGCGAGCTCATGCAGGTTTAGATATCACTCAATTTCTAATTGTCTTGGGGGTAATTAACGGCACGGCTTATGCCGGTGGGGTGTGGCTTGGTGGAGTATTGGTTGATAAATGGGGGAAAACCAATCGAGGCGCATATGGGTTAGTACCTGGATTGGCGTTATTAATTGGTGCGCCAGCCTATTACTTCTCACTGCAGATTGAGTCTCTTGAACTTTCTATCGCGTTAGTAACTGTGTTGCTCTTTACCAGTGGTTTCTATTTAGGACCCTCTTTTGCACTGGCGCAAACCCTCGCTCCGGTGAAAGTAAGAGCCATGTCGACTGCATTGTTTTTCTTTGTACTCAATATTATCGCTTTAGGTGGCGGTCCTACGTTTATTGGAATTTTGAGTAATTTCTACACAGAACAACATGGAGAAGTAGAAGCCTTGAGATTGTCGCTGTCTTGGTTAGCCGTACCCTATATCATGTCCATAGTTGCTTTCTTTTGGACTGCTAAACAAATTCCAGCTGATTGGAAAGCTGCAGAAATACGTAATGGCTAGTGTTACATGCTAGTCGGTAATGTGCCGTAGTTTTATTGGTTTGGTTTTATTGGTTTGATTTTTTTGTGTTTTAGATAAAATTTTCAAAATACAATTGTCAGGTTATATGACCCCAAAAGGCTCTCATCTGAGAGCCTTTATTAATTCAAATTAGTAGGTTTTAAATGACTGGATCCGCGAAAATCAAAATACACTTTGCCCATGCGAATGGCTTTCCCGCTGGCAGTTATCAACAAATATTTAAACAACTTCCAGATGATTTTGAAGTTCATGCAATAACTAAGTTTGCTCATTCTGAACGATTTCCCGTGAACCAAAATTGGGGAAATCAGGTCGCTGAGTTATCTGAGTATTTAACTCAAAACGTTTCGGGGGCCACTTATCTAGTTGGACATTCAATGGGCGCTGTGGTGTCTTTCATGACCGCTTGTGACAGACCTGATTTAATCAAGGGAGTAATATTGCTCGATCCACCGATCGCCTCTGGACTAGCTCGAATAGCCTTTAGATTGGTTAAATACTCTCCCTTAATTGATAAACTTTCTCCTGCGGGCAAGGCTAAAGTGCGTTGCCAAAGTTGGCCCCTAGGGACCGACGTCGTGGCATATTTTAAGTCCAAGGCGTTATTTAAACACTTTCAAATAGAATGTATTCAAGATTACGTAGCTGCTGCCATCGATGAGCGTGATGGGGAATTGCAGCTTAATTTCGACGCACAGATTGAAGCCAGTATATACCGCAACGTACCCCACAATCTGAATAAGTACTACAAACGACTTACGGTGCCCGGTTTACTGGTGACGGGTAGTCAAAGTGATGTATGCACACCGTCTTTTTTAGGCTCCTTTATTAAAAAAAGCAAAATTGAACATCAGATATTTGAAAGAGGAGGGCATATGTTCCCGTTAGAATATCCACAACAAGTGGCTAAGTTGATAAGCGATAGAATTCGTCTTTGGGAAAGTGTTAGTTGTTAGATCGAGTGGCAACAAAAAAGCCGCGTGGTCGCGGCTTAGTTATCAAAAATTGACGGGTAAGTTAGTGAGGTTAATATCCCACTTTTAGCCCTAACATTTCACGCGTCACTAAAACCACTCCTTTTTCAGAGACTCTGAAACCTCGAGCTAAATCTTCTTCACGGCTATGGCCAATGGTGGTGCCTTCAGGAACGACACAGCCACGATCAACAATAGCCTTTCTAATACGACAATTACGTTGTACTTCAACGTCAGGCAATAATACAGAGTCCTCAATTTCAGAATAGGAGTGAACTCTGACGTTTGAAAAGCAAATGCTTCGGCGCAGCGTTGCTCCGGATATAATGCAGCCACCCGACACCACTGAGTTGATAGCTGTGCCGCGGCGGTTATCTTCTTCCCAAACAAACTTCGCAGGCGGTAATTGTTCTTGATAGGTCCAAATTGGCCATTTTTTATCGTATAAATTAAGGGCTGGAACCGGTGCGACTAACTCCATGTTGGCTTGCCAAAAAGAATCCAAGGTACCTACGTCTCGCCAATAAGCTTCATTCTCGTCATCACTTTCGAATTGGAAAGCATAGACTGACCCTTCTTCGATAATAGATGGAATAATGTCTTTTCCGAAGTCTCGCTCTGAGCCAGATGTTTCTGAGTCTGCTTTTAATTGTTCAAACAAAAATTCAGTATCAAATACGTAGTTGCCCATTGATGCTAAACATTTAGTAGGATCATTAGGCAGAGGTGTAGGCTTGGCTGGTTTTTCTTCAAAACCAATCACTTTTAAGTTTTCATCTACCGACATCACCCCAAATTGCCCTGCTGCCTCTTCTATCGGCACTGGCATACAGCTTACGGTCATTTTTGCACCAGATTCGGCATGTTGAGCAATTAGATTACCGTAGTCCATTCGGTAAATATGATCACCAGATAGCACCATCACATATTTGGGTAATTCATCTCGAATGATGTCAATGTTTTGAAAAACTGCGTCGGCGGTACCTTCATACCAGTTATCCGAGAAACGCTGGGATGCGGGAAGAATTTCTACTGATTCGCCTAGTTCTTTTTTAAAGTGACCCCAACCTCTAACAAGGTGACGGATTAAAGAGTGAGATTTGTATTGTGTAACAACACCTACGTTTCGGATCCCTGAATTGATGCAGTTTGATAAAGGAAAATCAATTATTCGAAATTTCCCTCCAAAATACAGCGCGGGCTTAGCTCGCCAGTTAGTTAGTTCATAAAGCCTTGACCCTCTGCCCCCAGCCAAAATAAGTGCATAGGTTTCGCGTGTTAAATTACTAATATAGCGAGATGGTTGTTTTGCCATAAATTGTTACTCCATCGAAAATAAATTGCACAGTTTTTTTTCTCTTAACATTGAGTTTACACAACACAGGTCTTAACTCAATCCAAAACAAGTAAATTATGATAAGTTATTGATGAAAGGCTAACTTTTCGGATTTCTGTAATTTATTTAATATCAAGCTAGTCTAAAAAAGGAGTGAATATGTCAAAAGTTGCTATTTTGGCGTTCCAGAACATCGCTACGTTTGAACTCGCCTGTGCCATCGAAATTTTTGCATTATCACGCCCAGAATATGAAGATTGGTATCAAACAGATGTAGTCTGTTTTGAAAAAGGGCCGTTGCGGGCAACAGGTGAAATTACACTTAACGCTAATTCCATTCAAACACTAGATGGTTATCACACTTTAGTGATCCCTTGTTGGAATATTAACAATAAGCATGTTCGTCTTGATCTAGCGGAAAAGGTGAGGGCGTTTTCTGAGAATGGCGGGCGGATTATTAGTTTCTGCTCGGGGGCCTTTTTATTAGCTCAGATAGGTTTACTGCAGAATAAGCGAGCCACTACACATTGGCGTTATTCCGAGATTTTCAAACAGCGTTTTCCCTTGGTTAATTTTGTAGACGATGTGCTCTATACTCATGACCAAACAATCAGTTGCTCTGCCGGAAGTGCTGCGGCTTTAGACTTAGGAATTGATATTGTTCGGCAAGATTTCGGTCATGAGATTGCCAATCAAGTCGCTAGGCGTTTAGTCATCTCTCCCCATAGACATGGAGGTCAAGCCCAATACGTAGAAACTCCAATCGCTAAAAATACTGGCACATTTAGCGATACCCTTGATTGGGCAATTACGCATCTTAATCAACCGCTTTGTGTAGACGACTTGGCTAAAAAAGCGTGTATGTCTAGACGTAGTTTTGACCGACATTTTAAAAGTGCGTTAGGAATTAGTCCAAAAGCATGGATTAATCAGCAAAGAATCAATCTTGCTAAACAATTATTAGAAGTGGAAAATTTATCTATTGAACAGTTAGCTCAGAAAGTGGGATACGATAATGGCATTACCTTGAGGTTTAATTTCAATAAGTATGTGGGGGTGGCACCTAGCCAATATCAGTCTCAGTTTAGAATAAACTGATGTTTTTTACTCTGTAGAATAGGCAAATAACTAGTAAAACGACTTGAAATATCAACGGTTTACTAGTTAACTATCTGACAAATGGCGTAATATTACTTAGCTATTGGCAGAGGTGGTGAAATGGGACGTTTTACTGTGCACGGAAATCTTGAATTAGATGTTCAAGACAGAATTCTACTGATTGAAGGATGCGGACCCTGGAATTTGGAAGCCGTCAATGAAGCTTATAGTCGCTTTAAACCTCTGGTTGAATCAATGTATGGCAGTCCATGGGGCTCATTAGTTGAGTTTGGTGGAGATCCAATCTATGTCCCCGATGCGGCCAACTATATTATTAAAACAATCAAACACGAAATAAAGCAAGGTCATGTTGCAAGCGCGATTCTAGTTGGTGAGTCGAACTCACCAGAATTCGCAAAACGCCATCTAAGTGAGTTACATACAAAAGCTGGTGATGTATTCCGCTTTTTTTCGAATAAAGAGGAAGCGACTTGGTGGTTATTGCAAAAAATCACGTCAGCGCAACTTTCCCAATAGTGCCTAACTGATTTAGATAGTGCGTGATTAACGTTATTTTATGCTGGTCAGTCGATTTATTTAGAGATTCCCCCCTCATTTATCTAAAAATAATTAATCGGGGGAGGAATTTCAAATCCGACTTTTCTTCCAAGCTTGTAACAAGAGATATATACCCACCGCAAAAAACGGAATACTTAAGGCTTGCCCTGTATTGATAAGTAGTTCGCCGCTGTAGGCCGCTTGTTTTACCTTTACGAATTCAATACAAAATCTAGCGGTAAAGACTAAACATAAAAACGCTCCTAATAATGCCCCAGAGTGTTTTTTAATATTTGTAATACGGTATAACAATAATAACGCCACAAAAATACTTAAGTACGACAGTGATTCGTACAACTGTGCAGGATGCCGAGGCAACAGGTCAATGCGAGCGAATATTACAGCCCAAGGTACATCAGTTTGAATGCCTATTATTTCAGAATTCATGAAGTTAGCAAAACGAACGAAGAAACCAAACAAAGCCGTAGCGATTGCGAGCCTATCTAATAACCACAAATACTCTAGTTTGTATTTTTTCTGAAAGAAGTAAACGGCTAAAATAACACCTAAACCGCCACCATGGCTTGCCAGCCCTCCTTCCCAAATGGCGAGTATTTTAAGAGGATTACTTAGGTAAAACCCTGGGTCGTAAAATAAACAATGACCCAGTCTAGCACCGACAATAATGCCAACAACACAATACATGAGTAATGAATCAAGTAACGCTAACTTGACTTTTTCTTGTTGAAATATCCATTTCATAACTTGTAGACCAGCGAAAATTGCCGCAGCAAATAATGCGCCGTACCAATGTATTTTTAATCCAAATATTTCAAGTAATACTGGGTTTACATCCCAAGTAAAAAACGCCATGAAATCTGCCTTATGTTTGTTGATATGTAGTTAACTTGAATAGCAGCATTGTACCTGAATGGTTTTAATCAGACACTTGATAGTTTATTTTACTTACGTTTTCTTAAGCCAAGGCGAGGCGGATGACCAGTGATAACCACATAGTACGCGACCGCGCACAGTAATGAAAAAATAATCATACTGATACTCACTTTTTGCCAACCGTCAACAAATAACGTGTATAGCAACATGCCTACTACTAAAAGTGTTGGTGAGGCGGTTAAAGCAATCATCACTCTGACGTTTGCTGGTAGGGGAGTGCGAGGTGGATCATGTTCAGCCAAAAAATTTTCCTTATGCGGTTAAAGCGCAAGCCACTTTGGAACTTGATTGTCTACCTAAGACTTGCATCATATTTAATCCAGCCTGTGCTAGCTTCTTAAGATTGATGCCCGTCTTGATGTTCATTCCGTCAAGCATATAGACTAAGTCTTCTGTGGCGACATTGCCAGAGGCGCCTTTTGCATAGGGGCAGCCCCCTAAACCGGAAACTGCGCTATCTACCACCGAAATCCCTTGTTGCAATGCCATTAATATATTCGCCAAAGCTTGACCGTAAGTATCATGAAAGTGTACCGCTAATTTATCTACTGATGCGTGACTTAACACTGCTTCTAACATTTGTTGGGTTTTTAGTGGCGTGCCCACTCCAATAGTATCCCCCAAAGATACTTCATAACAGCCCATATCTAGCAGTTGTTTACTCACTTGAGCCACTTGCTGTGGACTAACGTTACCCTCATAGGGACATCCTAATACGCAAGATACGTAACCGCGAACTGGAAGCCGATGTTGTTGCGCCAATTTCATTACTGGCGTAAAGCGTTCAAGGCTTTCGGCAATTGAACAGTTGATATTTTTTTGGGAAAACGCTTCTGAAGCAGCAGCGAATACTGCAACCTCATCTACTTGCGCTGTTATGGCCTGTTGCAAGCCATGCAAGTTGGGAGTCAGTGCCGTGTAGCGTACTTTATTCTGGCGATCTATCTTGTGGAAAACTTCAGCGCTATCGGCCATTTGTGGGACCCATTTAGGCGACACAAAACTACCCGTTTCGATTACGCTGCAACCAGCTTCAGCTAGTTGTTCCACTAATTTTATCTTAGCGACTGTAGGCACTAGTGTTGGTTCATTTTGTAGACCATCTCTTGGACCCACCTCAACAATTTTCACTGACTTAGGTAACATTTTTTAAGCCTCTTGCTTAGCTTGGAACGCTAATAACTCGACACCGCCATCAACTAAGTCACCCGCTTTGAAATAAAATTCGCTTACACAACCGGCAGTAGGTGCTTTTAAGCTATGCTCCATTTTCATGGCTTCCATTACAATCAGCGGTTGGCCTTTTTCTACCTGTTGTTGTGGTTCAACTAAAATAGCGATGACAGTACCGTTCATCGGAGCAGTAAAACCAAGGTCTGCGGCATTATCTTGGGTGTCTCCTAAGTCAGCTTGTAACGCTTGGAATCGGATGACCTTGCCACTACAGAATACCGAACAACCTTCTTGGTGCGCGGTGACTTTAGAAAGTGTTCGATGACCATTAATAGTGGAAGTTAATTGATCGTTTTCAAGTATTCCCGAACATCGATATTCTTGCTGGCCAATTTTCATGTCATAAACAATATGTTCACCCACATAAATTTGACTAACCTGTATGACAAAGGTGTCTTTTCCTACTATTAATTCTAATTTTTGCTGGTGCAACTCATTGGCTCGCCAAGCGTTACCTTGAGACCAAGGCGAAAATTTGTCATTCAAATTTGTCTCGAGGTGCTGTTTCTTGTTTAGCATCAGATATAACGCGGCGACCGGCAACAATGGCTCGACATCTTGCTGTTCGTTTAACAATAAGGTGTCTTGGTGTTTTTCGATAAAACCAGTGTCTATTTGTTCTGCCTTGAAAGGCGCACTGGTAGCTAACTTATATAGAAACTCAATATTAGTAACAACGCCATCAATGTGATATTCAGTCAAAGCTTTCGTTAAGCGCGCTAATGCTTTGTCTCGATTTTCGTCCCATACAATTAATTTAGCGATCATCGGATCATAAAAAACTGACACGTCATCTCCTTGAACCACACCAGTATCAACACGAACGTATTCTGACTCAATAGGTGGGTGTAACAAAGATAATGAACCCGTCGCCGGTAAAAATTCGTTGTTTGGATCTTCTGCATAAATTCTAGCTTCAAATGCATGACCATGAATACTTAAGGACTCTTGAGGTAATGGTAAAGGTTCATTATTCGCCACCCGCAATTGCCATTCAACTAAGTCTTGTCCTGTGATCATCTCTGTGACTGGGTGTTCAACCTGTAATCGAGTATTCATTTCCATAAAATAGAATTGCCCATTACTGTCCAATAAAAATTCGACAGTTCCAGCTCCTGCATAATCGATGGCCTTAGCCGCTTTTAATGCGGCTTCTCCCATCTGAGCCCGCAACTCCTCGGTCATCCCAAACGCAGGGGCTTCTTCAATTATTTTTTGATGACGACGTTGCACCGAGCAGTCGCGTTCAAATAGATATACGCCTTCACCAAAGTTGTCGCAAAATACTTGGATTTCCACATGCCTTGGTTCGATTAGATATTTTTCGACTAACATTAAGTCGTCGTTAAAGCTCGACATTGCTTCGCGTTTTGCTGCTGCCAAAGCGTCATTAAACTCTGATGCTTGCCAAACTTGGCGCATTCCCTTTCCGCCACCGCCTGCCGCAGCTTTAAGCAATACTGGATAACCCATTTTATCTGCGTGGGATTTTAAGCCATCCGCACTTTGGTCGTCGCCGTGATAGCCAGGCACTAGAGGTACTTTGGCATGCTCCATGATTTTTTTAGCTTCTGATTTAGAGCCCATGGCTTGAATTGCATGCACTGGAGGCCCGACAAAAACAATGTCGTTTTGTTGACATAAATTAGCGAAAGTAGCGTTTTCTGACAAAAAGCCATAACCTGGGTGAATGGCATCGGCACCAACCTTCAAAGCAATGTTGATGATTCTCTGTGCTTGTAGGTAACTATCTTTTGAAGGGGAGGGGCCCACATATACGGCTTCGTCAGCCATTTTTACATGTAAGGCTTGTTTGTCTATATCAGAATATAAAGCAACGGTTAGAATGCCCATTCGTTTCGCTGTTTTTATGATGCGGCAACTAATTTCTCCGCGATTCGCTATCAATAATTTATTAAACATTGCTTACTCCGTTACCCAATTCGCGCGGCGTTTTTGCAAAAACGCACTGAGGCCTTCTTGACCTTGTTCAGAAACCCTAAGCTCAGCTATCTTTTCGCTAGTCATAGCAATTAACTCGTCAGAGATCGGCTTATTCTGAACATCAAAAATAAGCGCTTTTGCGGCGCGAATGGCTGCGGGCGAATTTTTTAAAATGTGTTCGATGAGGTTTTCAATGGTCTTGTCTAGTTCTTCTTCTACTACTGCTTCACTAAGCAGTCCTAAACGTCTTGCGCGTGTGGCTGAAAATACTTCGGCCGTAGCAAAATAACGCCTTGCAATTCTAGCGCCTAGTGCGTCAATTACGTAAGGGCTTATCGTGGCGGGTGCTAATCCAAGCTTAACTTCACTTAAACAAAATTTACTCAATTTGCTGCCAATTGCCATGTCACAACAAGCAACTAAACCTACCGCGCCTCCAAAGGCAGCACCTTGTACTCGCGCAATGGTGGGCTTATTAATAGTGTTCAGAATAAAAAACATCTTAGCCAAGGCGTTGGCGTCTGCTAAATTTTGCTCGTAGCTATAGGTAGCCATGCGCTGCATCCAATTTAAATCGGCGCCAGCGCTAAAACTTTTACCTGCGGCGGCAAGCACCATGACTCGAATATCTTCGTGTTGATTTACTTGGCTGAAAATATCGGTAAGTTGCTCAATTAACTTATCGTCAAACGCATTGTGGATCTGAGGTTGATTTAAGGTGACTGTCGCCACGCCTCTGCTATCTATTTCAAATAAAACGCTATCGGTTTGATTCATTATTCTTTCATCCTTACATTCTAAAGACGCCAAACCGGGTGTCCTCAATGGTTTTGTTTAAGCTAGCGGAAATACTCAAACCTAATACCTGGCGAGTATCGGCGGGATCGATTACGCCGTCGTCCCACAATCTAGCTGAGGCATAATAAGGGTGTCCTTGGGTTTCATAGGTATCAATAATGGGTTGTTTGAACTGGGTTTCTTGTTCTGCACTCCAAGATTCATTAACGCGCTCTTTTTGTTCACGTTTGACTTGTGCCAGCACCCCGGCAGCTTGTTCGCCTCCCATTACAGATATACGGGCGTTCGGCCACATAAACATAAAGCGAGGATCGTAGGCTCGTCCACACATACCATAGTTACCAGCTCCAAAACTACCGCCAATCAAAACGGTAAATTTAGGTACTTTAGCACAGGCTACTGCAGTAACCATTTTGGCTCCATGTTTTGCGATACCACCAGCTTCATATTGTTTTCCAACCATAAACCCAGTGATGTTTTGGAGAAACACTAGGGGAATTTTGCGCTGGGCGCATAACTCCACAAAATGGGCCCCCTTTTGGGCAGATTCTGAAAACAAAATACCGTTGTTGGCCACTATGCCAACCGGATAGCCAAAAATTCTGGCGAAACCACATATCAGGGTTTGACCATACAAAGCTTTAAATTCATCAAACTCTGAATCATCTACCACTCTGGCGATCACTTCTCTAACGTCATATGGCTGCCTAGTGTCTTTTGGGATCACCCCATATATTTCTTCACCACAATAGGCAGGCTCAATGGGTTCGCGCACATCGAGATCTATGCTCTTATTACGGTTTAATCTGGCGATTGCATCTCTAGCAATTTTTAGAGCATGATGGTCATTATTGGCAAGGTGGTCGACTACTCCAGAATCGCGACAATGCACATCGCCGCCTCCTAAATCCTCTGCACTGACCACTTCACCAGTGGCGGCTTTAACTAAAGGTGGACCACCAAGAAAGATGGTGCCTTGTTGTTTGACAATAATCGATTCGTCCGCCATAGCGGGTACATAGGCTCCTCCCGCTGTGCATGAGCCCATTACAACCGCAATTTGTGGAATATTTTGTGCTGATAAGTTGGCTTGATTGTAAAAAATACGTCCAAAATGTTCTCTGTCAGGAAATACTTCGTCTTGGCGAGGTAAGTTTGCGCCTCCAGAGTCAACTAAATAGATACAAGGTAAGTTATTTTGTTCCGCGATGGTCTGGGCGCGAAGGTGTTTTTTCACTGTCAAAGGGTAGTAACTGCCTCCTTTTACTGTAGCGTCGTTGGCAACAATCATACATTCCACCCCTGAGACACGGCCAATTCCAGCAATTACACCCGCAGCGGGCACGTAGTCTTCATACACTTCAAATGCAGCAAGTTGCGACAACTCCAAAAAAGGCGAGCCGTTATCAAGTAGCGCATTGATTCGCTCTCTTGGAAGTAATTTACCGCGGTCGAGGTGTCGCTTATTCGCTTTTTCACCTCCACCAAGCTTGATTGTTGCAATTTTATCTTTCAGGTCGTTGACTTGCGCTTGCATGTGCTGCGCGTTCGCCACAAAGTCTTGGCTTTTAATATTTAGCTTACTGATTATTTTTGGCACAGTATTGCTCCAGTTTTTTGCTTTAGGAGGTTGTAAATCATTGTTACTCTGACTCTTTAAACAACTCTCGACCAATTAACATTCTGCGGATCTCAGAAGTGCCTGCTCCTATCTCATATAATTTGGCATCACGTAATAAGCGACCTGCTGAAAATTCGTTGATATAACCGTTGCCACCTAACAGTTGAATAGCATCTAGGGACATTTTTGTTGCTAGCTCTGCTGAGTATAGAATTGCTCCTGCTGCGTCCTTTCGGGTGGTTTCACCTCTATCACAAGAGCGCGCTACGGCATACACGTAAGCTCTAGCAGCGTTCATCTGGGTATACATATCAGCGACCTTTCCTTGGACTAATTGGAACTCTCCAATTGATTGTCCAAACTGTTTTCTGTCATGGATGTATGGCACAACTAAGTCCATACAAGCTTGCATAATACCCAATGGACCACCTGACAAAACCACACGTTCATAATCCAGACCACTCATTAATACACGTACACCGCCGCCTTCTTGTCCAAGAATATTTGCTGCTGGAACCTCGCAATCCTGGAACACTAGTTCACAGGTATTTGAAGAGCGCATGCCTAATTTATCGAGCTTTTGAGCTTGGCTAAAACCTTGAGTACCACGTTCGATTATAAAGGCGGTCATGCCTTTAGGACCGGCGGAGATGTCCGTTTTGGCATACACCACATAAGTATGCGCATCTGGACCGTTGGTGATCCACATCTTACTGCCATTTAACACATAAACATCACCGCGTTTATCAGCTCTTAGTTTCATGCTTACCACATCTGAACCAGCATTTGGCTCACTCATAGCTAGCGCGCCTATATGTTCCCCACTGACTAGTTTTGGCAAATATTTTTGTTTTTGTGCCTCGCTACCATTTTTGTGTATTTGGTTGACGCATAAGTTTGAATGGGCACCATAACTTAAACCTATGCCAGCTGAAGCACGGCTGACTTCTTCCATTGCAATAACATGTGCTAAGTACCCCATGTTAGAACCTCCGTACTGCTCTGCAACCGTTACGCCTAGCAGACCCATTTCACCCAACTGGGGCCATAATTCATTGGGGAAACTATTTTCTTGATCGGCTTTTTCAGCTAAAGGAGCAATTTCACCTTGGGCAAAGTTGTATACATGATCACGTAACATGTCGATGTCGTCACCGAGACCAAAATTTAAGGTTGGATAAGGGGCATTCATGCGATTTGTCCTTGAGTTAAGGCAGTCAATTCTTCTTGGCAACGGGCTTCCACGTCTTCTAGTTCAGTTTTTAACATAGCAATATCTTCAAGTTGCTGCTGCATATGAGCGCGTTTCTCAGCCGTCATTTTGAGCATTTCTTCAAGCTGAACTTTCGAATTTTTGTGACTGTCGTATAGATTAAATAAGGTTTTGGTTTCCGCTAGGGAAAACCCTAAACGTTTGCCACGCAATATTAGCTTCAGGCGAACTTGGTCCTTTTTCTGATAGATTCGATTTTGGCCATTTCGAGTTGGGTTTAATAAACCTTGCTCTTCGTAAAACCGAATAGAGCGGGGTGTAATGTCCATTAATTTGGCTAGTTCGCCTATGCTAAAAGTCTGTTCACTCATTATGTACTCATATATAGTCAATATTTTGTTAACAAGGTTTACGTTTAC
Source organism: Paraglaciecola sp. (assembly GCF_039964565.1). GTDB lineage: Bacteria > Pseudomonadota > Gammaproteobacteria > Enterobacterales > Alteromonadaceae > Paraglaciecola. The sequence goes on along the minus strand of NZ_JBDVXF010000011.1, from coordinate 54,426 downwards.
GTAAACTGTAAGTGAATGTAAAGTGTTAGCGTTTTAAAATCAATATTGTATTGGTGTTATTGAAAAACTCAGTGTTGGCGATAACTCACAAAGCGTGCAATTTCCTGTACGCTAGTGATATAAATACGTAGTTAATAAAGCAAAATTTAGGAATTTTTATGTCTGATGAATCAATTGTAATAGTGGCAGCAAAGCGTACGCCGTTAGGTGGTTTTGTGGGGAGTTTGGCCCCGATGACAACTACAGAATTAGGCGCTTGTGCCATACAAGCCGTGTTGCAAGAAACACCAGAGCCAGCCGCAGTTCTGTCGCAAATAGATGAAGTAATAATGGGCTGTGTGTTACCAGCCGGACTTGGACAATCACCCGCAAGACAAGCGTCTTTAAAAGCAGGCTTACCCCTAGCTACTGGTGTCACCACTATCAACAAAGTCTGTGGTTCGGGCATGAAATCCGTCATGTTGGCCCATGATTTAATTAAAGCGGGTACAGCTGATGCCATAGTCGCTGGTGGAATGGAAAGCATGAGCAATGCCCCCTATCTTTTGCCAAAAGCGCGTTCTGGTTATCGTATGGGACACGGTCAGGTATTAGATCATATGATGCTAGACGGTTTAGAAAATGCCTATGATGGTCAAGCTATGGGGTGTTTCGCGCAAGCGACGGCTGATGCTGAAGGAATTACCCGTGAACAAATGGATGAGTTTGCTTTATCCAGTTTAGAAAAAGCAAACGATGCGCAACAAGCGGGTTTGTTTAACGATGAAATTTCTGCTGTTACCATCAAAAGCCGTAAGGGGGATCTGTTGGTAGAAAGTGACGATGGTCCTAAGCAGGCTAAACCAGAGAAAATACCGTCATTACGCCCCGCATTTAAAAAAGACGGAACAGTTACCGCTGCTAATTCTAGCTCTATTTCTGATGGAGCTGCTGCGATTTTAGTTATGTCAGGAAGTAAAGCAAAGGATTTAGGGTTAACGCCTCTTGCTAAAATAGTGGCACATAGCTCCCACGCTATTGAACCTGAAAACTTCACCGTGGCACCAGTAGGGGCGATTCAAAAATTATTGGAAAAAAGTAATTGGACCCATGAAGACGTCGACTTATTTGAGATTAACGAAGCGTTTGCCATGGTCACCATGTTGGCCATTGAAAAGTTAGGTTTAGACCAAGACAAAGTGAACGTTAAAGGTGGAGCATGCGCTCTTGGACATCCCATAGGAGCTTCGGGTACGCGGATAATCGTGACGTTATTACATGCTCTTAAACAGAAAAACCTGAAAAAGGGGGTGGCTTCCTTGTGTATTGGAGGTGGCGAAGCAACTGCCATTGCAGTTGAAATGCTCTAAGTAAAAATTTGTTTCGGTTAGTACATAAGCAGTGTTACTTTGAACACTGCTTTTTATTTAAGGGACAACTATCTTGTATCGATTATTCGCATTCTTACTGTGCATTTTTTCGTGGGTCTCCCATAGTGAAGTGCCTATCGTTCAATTTCCGAAAGTAGCCAATAACGTTGATTATTCTAAAGTTGCAGAATTGTCATTTTCGGCACCTGTTGAAAAAGTAAGTTATGGTGTTGACCCATTACAATATGCCTTGCTATGGCGTACAACCTCACTTGAAAATGCTCAACGAAAGCCGCTAGTTGTGTTAATCCACGGCGGTTGTTGGTTAAGTGCCTACGATATTCAACATACTTTTGCGCTAAGTACTGGATTAGCTCAAGCAGGCTTTAATGTGTGGTCGTTAGAATATCGTCGAAGTGGCGATTCAGGTGGAGGATGGCCCGGCACTTACGAGGATATAAAAGCCGGGATCTTTGCCGCAGCCAAATATAATAATGGTGAGTTTGATTTGAGCGAGTCGGTGTTGGTTGGGCATTCGGCTGGTGGGCATTTAGCGCTGCTTGCAGGTGGAGTCATCAAACGACTAAAAGGCGTAATTGGTTTAGCTGCAATTACTGATATCGAAGAATATGCAATTGGCTCAAACAGCTGCCAACAAGTGACGAAAAATTTCATGCACGGAATGCCAAAAGAGAAGGCTCTTGATTACGAAATGGCTAATCCGAGTAAACAAGCATTACATCCCAACTCCCTTATTTTACAAGGTGGCAAAGACGCTATCGTACCTGGATTTGAACTGGATAAACTCGATAGCGAAGTCATTATGTTAGATGGAGTCGGGCACTTTGATTGGATACACCCTGGTTCTGACGCCTTCGATACGCTAACTAAACAATTAAACGGGTTACTAAAATGAATCTTGATGAAATTAGGGCCCTAGATAAGACGGACCCGTTGGCAGATAAGCGCCTTGAATTCGATTTGCCAAAAGACGTGGTTTATTTAGACGGTAATTCATTAGGCGCATTACCTCGAGCCGTTAAGACTCATTTGTCACAGGTGCTCTGTCAGCAATGGGGAAACGATCTAATTAAGAGTTGGAACGATCATCAGTGGATTGACCTTCCTGTTAAGGTCGGTGAAAAAATAGCGCCCATTATAGGCGCAGCTTCTGGGCAAGTAATCTGCTGTGATTCTACTTCTGTGAATTTATTCAAGTTGTTATGCAGTGCCTTAACCCTTAACTCAGATCGCAATGTGGTGTTGTCTACAGAAGATAACTTTCCAACTGATTTATACATGGTGCAAGGAGTAAGTGACTTACTCGGTGAAGATTTATGTCATCTACAGTTGGTTGATGAGAAGGATATACAACAAAACCTAACTGAATCGGTTGCGGTTTTATTGTTGACGCAAGTCAATTTCCGTACTGGTAAATCATTGGATATGGCAAAACTGACACAACTGGCCCATGACAAAGGTATACTAGTGATTTGGGATTTAGCCCACAGTGCAGGCGCTTTACCAGTTGAATTAGATCAATGTGAGGCTGATTTTGCTGTTGGCTGTGGTTACAAATACCTAAATGGTGGCCCTGGGGCTCCGGCTTTTTTATATGTGGCCACCCGCCATCAAGAGTTTGTTAAACAACCATTATCTGGCTGGATGGGGCACACAAACCCTTTCGCTTTTGACACTCACTACCAAGCCAGCAGCAACATTAATCAATTTCAATGTGGAACCCCAAGCGTTATCGCTATGAGTGCTTTAGATGTGGCACTTGATGTTTGGCGCAATGTAGATATGTTGACTATTCAAACCAAATCAGTGGCCTTATCACAGGTGTTTCTTAGGCTTATGCAGCAACATCAACCTTTAGATGACTTGACTTTGTGCTCTCCTGTTGACGCTAAGCAAAGAGGTAGTCAATTGGCGTTCTCACATAACGACGCCTATGCAATTTGCCAAGCGTTAATTGAAAAAGGTGTGATTGCTGATTTTAGAGCGCCTAATATGATTCGATTTGGTTTTACGCCACTTTACACGTCGTTTGAAGATGTATGGCGGGCAATAAACACCCTCCGAGACGTAGTTGAAAGCAAATTATATCAAGCACAACGTTTTAAGGTTGCAGCAAAAGTAACCTAGGATTTGAGACTTATTAGGAACCGATATGCAAACTGAAAAAATAGTCATTATCACTGGAGCAAGTAGAGGAATTGGTGCAGCAAGTGCCCAAATTTTTGCTAAAAATGGATATGGGGTGTGTATTAACTTCCTGAATAATGATCGAGCCGCACAACAACTCAAAAATGAGATCCTGCAATACACTCCACGGTGTATCACTGTGAAAGCGGACGTCTCTAAATCTGAAGAAGTAAAAGGGTTATTCGAAGAAGTTGATCATAAACTCGGGCCAGTCTCGGTATTAGTTAACAACGTAGGGATATTAAAAACGCAATGCCGCTTTGATGAAATAGAGGAGCAAAGATTTACTCAAGTCTTGAACACTAATGTGATGAGTTGTTTTTTGTGCGCTAAGCAGGCAGTTAAACGTATGTCCACTAAATACGGAGGACTAGGCGGCGCGATAGTCAATGTGTCTTCTGGTGCCGCGAAAAGTGGCTCGCCCAACGAATATGTAGATTATGCAGCTTCTAAAGGGGCTATTGATAGCCTTACAAGAGGTTTAGCATTGGAAGTCGCAGCGGAAGGTATTCGAGTTAATGCGGTTAGACCTGGTTTAATAAACACTGACATTCATACATTGGGCGGTGAGCCAAATCGAATCGATAGGCTTAAATCTAAAATTCCAATGTTAAGAGGCGGTGAAGCAACTGAAGTTGCTGAGGCTATTTATTGGCTCGCGTCACAAAATTCTTCATTTGTTACCGGCAGCTTCATCGATATCACAGGAGGCTTATAGGTCATTTTTGACACTGCAGTTAGACGCGCTGTAGCGGAAAATATCTCGATTTAAACGGATATCTTTCAATTAGATGGCTGGCTTCTGGACCAACTAATAGTATCTATCGATATCCATAAGCCGTAGTTCAAATTGCTTTTTATAAAGCGTCCAATGTCGTACGGATCTTGTGATACCTTTCTTGCTGCACATCATTCAACTTACCATTTTCGATTGTTTTAATACACTTTTTAAGTACAGAATCTGATACCGGTGTGGTGCCTAACTTTGCCGCTTTAGATGAAATAGCTTGCAACAAATTGAGCGCAATAGATGCGTTTTTGGGCATAATTGTAAAGGCTTGTGTAAACACCTCTAGGGCATTGTCGATGTCACCTTTGTGAAAATAACCGACAGCGGTATTATTGAGATCTTTTGAACTAGTTTTAATGGTAGATTTTTCGTGTTTTTCTTGGGTAATGTATTGCAAGAAGATTTCACTTTGGTCGGAATTATCACTACAACGGTCTTCGATTTGTTCCAATACGGCCTGTGAACGTTCGAACAATCCCACATCATGAAAAATTTTAGCTTTGTCTAATAAAGCATCAATTCCTTCATGTTCCCAACTGTCTTCATCCAATTTGTTGAGCAAGGATAAAGCATTATCTTTTTCGTCTTCAAGATACAATAGTCGAGCGTTAACGACTTTCATTTGCTCTTGGATATCGGCTTTAGGAAAAGCCTGTCTTAGTTGCCTAATGTACTCATTAGCTTGTTTGATGAGTTTATCTGTATCCGAGGCGTCAGTTGTCATGGCATAGTCGATGCCGGCCCTTGCTACATTTAAATAATTTTCAGGCATATCATGAATTGAATTTTTAGCAAATCTGACGATCTTTTTTGCCGCTTCAAATTGAGTTTCATAATCATGGGTAATGCGAGAAAGGTCTAAGGCCGTCTTGTGTCTTCGTATACTTCTAGGAGAAATTTCGGTGGCCATCATGACGCTCTCAAGAGCGGTATCAAAATCGTTCTGTTTGATTTGTAAGGCTGTAAGTAAATCATAGGCAGCGAGCTGCGAGTCGGGTTTAAATGCTAACCTCAAAACTAACTTTTCTGCAGATTCATCTTCATCAAGGTGCAAATAACTGTTCACTAAACCCAATTGCGCCCAGGTAAAGGTTTGAACTTTTAAGATAGCTAAATAAAAGTCTTTAGCCATCTTAAAGTGGCCGCAGGCGGTGAGCATTTCACCTTTAATTTTCAAAGCTAAAGGGAAAAACTCTGAATGTTTGGGATCGCCTAAAAACAATTCGACCTCAGATAGAGCCTGTGCATATTGATTCTTATCAATGCATAAATAGACTCCGTGCAAGGCTTTTTTGCGGGCTAATACGCGGCTCAATCTGCGGTCTAAATCTCTTACAGTAAAAGGCTTAGCCAAAAAATCGTCGGGTTGTAATTCAATTATGCTTTGCACTAAATCAGAATTGGTATCTGCGCTAATAAACACGAAAGCGGTACTGAGCGGTAGCTCTCCATTGGTTTTAATTTCATCGTAAAAATAGTAGCCGTCTTGCTCGTGTTTTACGTTATAAGAGCAAATGATCAAATCAAATTTCTGACTTCTCAACGTGGTTAATGCAAGGTTGATTTTATCCACATAGGTAATATCGCTAAACCCCAACTCCTCTAAAGAATATTTCATGTATCCCTTAGCCAAGGCTTGATCATCTACGATTAGTACTTTGGTGTTTTTAGCTAATTGTGAATTCATTGGTTACCGGTATTGCGAACGTTCTTAGAGGTTATCGTATTTAATATTGAAATAATAAGGCTAAAACAAAAGAAAATCTTAATTGATAGGGTAATATCTAAGATTCAGAGCCACCATCTTGGATAGTTGCTAGATTGGGCAACTGTCTAAATACAAGATTGGGAGATGCGCGTGGTTAACAAGGTCAGTGTTGCCAGAATTGTTATTCGCAGGGTCTAGATATGCGAGTTTATTAACAAAAATAGCGACGACTTGCTCAAAAGCGTCTTAAGTGTGGTAGACGGTTTAACTAATACATCAATTTTGTCATGTTCGGTTTTCAAGTCTGAGTGCTTCTTGTTTGAAAAAAACATACAAACTTTGAGTACCATACTCATCAGTATTCATGTCTTCACCCATTGCGGTGAGAAAAAATTCATAAGGTCCAAAAAGTTTTTTCGGAATGAAAAAGCGACCTAACAAAAGGGAGAGTTTCCGTAACCAATCTGGGTGTGTCTTTATTTTAATAGGGCGCTTCAATGCTAAAAAAGCTAATTTGGCTATTTGATGATGAGAAAAGGTTTTTGGACCACCGATATTGATTGACTGATTAGATTTAAACCCACGGTCATTTTGCAAAATTTTTAGCATTTCAATTGCGAGATCGTCTCCAGAAATAGGATTGAGCTTTTGCTCTCCACTTCCAAATAAATGCACTTTGCCACTTTTCGCCATCTTTAAAAAATCAAGCATGTCAGAGTAAAAGCCAGTTGGACGAATAATTACAGACGGAACTGTCGAATCACACAATTCTCTAACGAAGCGCTCTTTGGCTTTGCATAAAGCGACATCTTTAAAAGTATCACCTTTATATACCGAGACAAACATGAATCTTTCGATGTCGGTTATTTCTGCCTCACGTAAAATGCGAGCGTTAATTTTATAGTCAACCTCGTCATATGACAGACCATCTTTTTGTTTGGTGATCCCTAAAGTAGAAATAATGGCGTAGCAGTCATCGAGTTTACCCCTTAGTGGACTATCACTATTGAAACAGACAGAGCGTGTTTCAACATCCGCAAATTCTCCTTGTTGAAACCTCTCAATATCGCGAACAAATGCGACAACAGCTACACCTTTATTCATTGCTGCACGCACAATACATTTTCCTAAATAGCCACTAGCGCCAAAAATTGCGATTTTTCTCATTACATTCACTCCCCCGAGGTCTATATGAGAAATCTAAATCACGCTGAGTCAACTTAGGGTGAAATTATGGTGGCGTTTATCTATAAAAGTGTGTGTTTCGATTTTCGGCTACATTTCACCACTGGTTTACCTTGCTGCAATTCAACTTGTTTTAAATATCAATTTTATTAGAAGGTAATGAGAAATGAATTCAATACGCAGTGCGATGATTTACGGCATGGTATTTGTGACATGTCTAGCTGGTTGTACAAGTATCGAACCAACACAACCTAACTCGAGTTTGCACCCTGTAACAGTAACGATTTATCGAGATAGTGCATTACAAGGCAGCTTAAGTTATGCCTACGTTGGTTGGGATAATAAATATTATAACAAGTTAGCTACTAAACAATACACAGTGTTTTCAGTGCCTGAAGGTTTACAAGAGTTCAGGGTAAAAGCTCATGCGGATGTGGCTAATCAGTTGACGCTCAGTGTTTCGCGCCATTCTTCGATTTGTCTTATGGTACGGGTTAACCCGGAGAATATTGTTGGAGTAAATTGGCTAGTACCGAGTTATGAGTTGAAACAAATTGAATGTTTGTCTAGCCAAAAAATCGACGCATATGAGAAAGTGTAATTGTACTGAGTGCATGAACTAACGTTTGAGGTCTCGATGTATTCGACATCGAATACAATTCGGTTAGTTACAAATGAACGTTGTTGAAATTTGAAAGTGGTGGTCGCTACTGGGCTTGAACCAGTGACCCTCGCCTTGTAAGGGCGATGCTCTCCCAACTGAGCTAAGCGACCGTAAACTGTGACATGTTATAAAGACATCTAATCTTGATAACTAAAATTTGGTGGTCTTTACTGTGATCCGGTCCGAAGGACTTGAATCAGAGAGTTAACCTTTACCAAACTCTAAAAATGTGGTGGTCGCTACTGGGCTTGAACCAGTGACCCTCGCCTTGTAAGGGCGATGCTCTCCCAACTGAGCTAAGCGACCAAATGTCATTTTGAGATGACTAGTACGTACTTGTCTCTCCCAACAACTTTTTCTTCAACCTAGTAGCCGTGGCTAGTAAGTGGAGCGCTATTATAGGTATGGACTTTCGACTGTCAACATCTAAATGAAAAATAATGTCTGAGTGCGTAAAAACCAAGCAATATCTTTAAATTAGTGGGTAGAATGTGAGCATAATTGTAACCAAGTGCTATCTGATAATTTTTTAGGTAGTAGAGTTGGCCCTGAAAAACAGTACGAAGTTAGCCTATACTTCGAATATCAACTAGGGGGTGAGTCGACCATGTATAGACATACCATTGTTATCGTTTTTCTAATGTTAGTTGCATCGTCCTGTGGAGGAGGTGCGAATAATAGTTCGTCTGAGCCCCCCGATTTGGTCATTGAAGCACCCACACCAACTGTAGATTTAGATGCTCGTATGAAAGACGCTGCACGGCTTTTAAATCAGGCTTCGTTTGGGCCTTCAGAAGAATCCATTGAGAAAGTTGTCGAACTGGGAAGGGAGCAATGGATAGATTGGCAAATGGAGTTGCCTTTGAGTTCTCAAGTCGACTATTTAACTGAGTTGCAATCCACTTTCTCTACAGAAGATGAATTATCTCGGATGCATCGTATTGAAGCCTGGTGGCAAAACACGCTGCGCGGAGAAGACCAGTTGCGACAGCGTGTAGCCTTTGCATTAAGCGAAATTTTTGTGATTTCGGAAAACAGTAATTTTTTTGAAGAGTATGTTGGTATTGCTAATTATTACGATTTGTTGGCTAAGCATGCATTCGGAAATTATCGCGAGTTGTTAGAAGAGGTAACACTGTCACCGATGATGGGCATGTATCTCAGTATGTTGGGTAATGAAAAACCAAATAGTGAACGTAACATAAGACCCGACGAAAACTACGCTAGAGAAGTCATGCAACTGTTTAGCATTGGTTTAGTTGAATTAAACTTAGATGGCACGGTTAAGGTGGATGAAGCGGGAAGTCACATTTCTACATACGATCAATCGACGATAGAGGGGTTTGCACATGTATTTACGGGGTGGAACTTTAATGGCACTACTGAGCAAACTTGGTGGCATTGGTGGGATAATTATGACGCGCTGAATCCTATGCAAGCGGTGCAAGCACGTCATGATATTGGTACCAAAACATTGTTAAATGATGTGATATTGCCCGCTAATCAAAGTGCAGAGCTGGATTTAACTCAGGCTTTAGACAATATTTTTATGCACGATAACGTTGCTCCTTTTATCAGTAAGCAGCTTATTCAAAGACTAGTTACAAGCAACCCTAGCGCTGAGTATGTCGCTAGAGTCAGTGCTATCTTTAATGACAACGGCATAGGCCAACGCGGTGACTTGGGAGCCGTTGTCAAAGGTATTTTGATGGACGATGAAGCCCAAAATGGTCATGTTAAGCACCCTAATGTATTTGGAAAGTTACGAGAGCCGATTCTAAAGGCGACCCACTTATGGCGTGCATTTAGGGCATATTCACCTAGTGATAGATTTCAACAAGGTTACCCAGATTATTTTTTCAAGCAGGCCCCGTTAGCGGCGCCTTCGGTATTTAATTTCTTTTCTCCCAGTTTTTCTCCACCAGGCGTTATTACCGAGCAAGGGCTAGTTGCACCAGAGTTTCAGATAACCACCGAAAATTACGCGATTCGCACCAGTAACTTTTTTGCATATTCGGCGTTGTGGAGTCATTTACCTAATGGCGATTCTGAGCAGGTGATAGTCGACTTTAGTGAGGAAGTGGCCCTAGTGAATGAGACTGATGATTTATTGGAACGATTAAATATCCTATTGATGGCCGGTGGTATGACAGCTGAAATGCGTGAAATACTGTCGGAAATGCATAACGAAACTGTAAATGCGCAACCCGCGGAAAGAGTCGCTGATTTAGTATTCTTAATCATGAACTCACCCCAATATTCTGTGCAAAAGTGAGGAGCATTCAATGAAACATAACACTCTCGTTAATCTGCCCCGAAGGTCATTCTTGCAAAAATCTCTAGCCTCTATTGCGGGTATTACCTCTGCATCAGGCGTGGGATTAAATTTTTCTTTAGCAAATGCTGCCCTTGCAAATTCAACGACCAGGTTTGACGATTACAAAGCGCTAGTTTGTGTATTTTTATACGGAGGAAATGATTCCCTGAACATGTTGGTTCCCACTGATGACTATGAGTATCAAATTTATCAGCAGGTGAGGCAAGGTTTAGCGTATTCCCAGGAGTCATTATTGCCCATCAACCCCAATAGCCCGCAACCTTATGCGGTGGGTATGCCAGCTGCAATGAGCGCGGCACACTCTTTATTTCAACAAAGTAAACTAGCGGTAGTGACCAATACCGGCCCATTGATGCAACCGCTCACTAAGGCGCAAGCAATACAAGATAGAGCGTTATTGCCACCACAGTTGTTTTCTCATAATGATCAACAAAATCATTGGCAAAGCGCGAAACCTCAAAACCCTGCTTTTAGCGGATGGGCAGGTAGAATGGCTGAGTTAATTACTGACACTCAAGTAGGCTTGCCCGTTAACTTGTCTATTGATGGAATAAATTTGCTGCAAACTGGTGCTAATAGTTCTCCTTTTTCGCTAAATTCAGGAGGTCCAGAGCAATTTGCTGGACTCGATGGCACTAAAGACTGGAATTCGCAACGGGTAGCGGCATTTCAGAAGTTGCTCAATAACACCCCTCATTTATTGGAGCAGGGATTTAAAAACGTATTGCTGAGCGCGGCGACTAATAATGCCTTAATCTCCGCTGCACTTGAGCAGGCAGTCGCGACACAAATTCAATATCCCGCGAATAATTCATTGGCTGAGCAACTGAAAATGGTAGCTAACCTTGCAAGCGTGCATGAACAACTAGGACAACAACGGCAAATATTCTACGTAGGCCTTGGAGGTTGGGATACTCATGACAATCAAGCAACGTCCCATCCTAGGTTACTGCAGTCGTTGAGTGAGGCTCTCAGTGCTTTTCAGGCAAACATAGACGAATTAGGCTTATCCGAGCAAGTTACTACTTTTACGATGTCTGATTTTGGGCGTACCTTAACCAGTAATGGTGACGGTACAGATCATGGTTGGGGAGGGCACCAGCTCATTATGGGGGGAGCGATTAATGGTCGTGAGTTATATGGCACAATGCCATCCCTAGAGTTGGGTTCCGATGATGATCTAGGAGATGGCAGGATAATTCCCACCTTATCTGTTGACCAATACGCAGCCAGTTTATCCCGTTGGTTTGGATTGAGCGAAACTGAATTAAACGCGGTATTTCCAAATTTAAGTCGTTTTGATATGAGCAATTTAGATTTCTTTTAGCTGCATTTCTAATGGGTGTTTTTCAATTGGCAGAATGCGTGCAAATTGTTTCACAGGTCGCAAATATTCGCACTTATCTAAATAGATTTACCACGGATCGAATCTTCTATTTTGACGTGTTTTGGGTATATATTCCTTTAATTGGCTGATAAAATGCCGCCAATTTTTAGATCAGGCTATTTATATTCATGACAACTGTTACTCGTTTCGCTCCTAGCCCCACAGGTTACCTTCATGTTGGTGGTGCACGCACTGCGCTTTACTCTTGGTTATACGCTAAAAGTAAAGGCGGAAAATTTGTCTTACGTATTGAAGACACTGATATTGAACGCTCTACTCAAGCTGCAATTGATGCCATTCTTGAAGGTATGCAATGGTTAGGCTTAGACTGGGACGAAGGGCCTTTTTACCAAACCCAACGTTTTGACCGATACAATCTTTTGATAGACCAATTATTAAATGAGGGTAAAGCCTATAAATGTTTCATGTCTGCGTCTGAATTAGACGCTATTCGTGAAGCACAAATGGCAAAAGGTGAAAAACCTCGTTACCCAGGCACGTGGAGAGATCGTACTGATCATCCTCAAGACCAACCCTATGCAATTCGTTTTAAAACTCCGCAAGCCGGTAGTGTGGTAATTAAAGACCATATTCGTGGGGATATTGAAATTGCGAACAGTGAACTCGATGATTTAATTATTCGTCGAACAGATGGAACTCCGACTTATAACTTTTGCGTAGTAGTCGATGACTGGGATATGGGGATCAGCCACGTAGTGCGTGGTGAAGACCATATCAACAATACTCCACGTCAAATTAACATATTACTTGCTTTAGGCGCTCCTATCCCTGAATACGCTCATGTATCTATGATTTTAGGTGACGATGGTAAAAAACTCTCAAAACGCACCAATGCAGTAGGTGTAATGGAATTCAGAGATGACGGTTATTTACCTCAAGCTTTGCTAAATTATTTAGTGCGTCTTGGTTGGTCACACGGCGATCAGGAAATTTTCTCGTTAGAAGAAATGATTGAGTTGTTTTCTTTAGATGCAATAGGTCAGTCAGCCTCTGCATTTAATACCGATAAACTTATTTGGTTAAATCAACACTACATTAAGACTCTGCCTGCCACAGAAGTGGCTGAACATGCTAAATGGCATTTCGCTCAACAAGGGATTGATTTAAGCAATGGTCCTGCGTTGGAAGAGGTGATCGCTGTTCAGGCAGATCGCGTTAAGACGCTTAAAGAATTAGCCGAAATCAGTGGTTATTTCTATCAAGAGTATGATGCGTTTGATGAAAAAGCCGCTAAAAAACATTTACGTCCTGTTGCGAAAGAGGCTTTGTTACTTGTACAGAGTAAATTATCAGCAATAACAGAGTGGAATACTGAGTCTATTCATAACGCGATTAACCAAACTGCTGAAGAGTTAGAGATAGGTATGGGTAAAGTAGGCATGCCATTACGTGTTGCGGTCACAGGAGCAGGTAATTCGCCATCATTAGATTCAACTTTGAATTTGCTAAAACCTGCTCAAATTGAACAACGTATAAACAAAGCGCTCGAATTTATAGCAAACAGAGAAAATTCCTGAAAAAATCGTTGACATGAAAAGAGCAGATGCCTAGAATGCGCCCCGCTGTCACGGAACGACACCTACTTGTTGGGTAAAAGCGCAAGCTTATTTAATGAGTTTGGGGCCATAGCTCAGCTGGGAGAGCGCTTGCGTGGCACGCAAGAGGTCGGCGGTTCGATCCCGCCTGGCTCCACCAAAAAATCAAGGAGTATCTACTACCACCTAGGCCAGTAGATAGTAAGATAAGACAGGTAATTAGAAACGAACAGTTTTTATTTATTTGAGACAATATTTTAGTTGTTTGGAAAAGTTAATGCCGCTCAATTTGCAGGTTTACTTCTTCTAACAACAATTTATCAAAGCAATGTTTTGATAAACAAAATTGTTGTCCCCATCGTCTAGAGGCCTAGGACACCGCCCTTTCACGGCGGTAACAGGGGTTCGAATCCCCTTGGGGACGCCATTTAGAAGAACTGATGAGTATTACATAAGGTAATGTGTACTCAAGGGGTGAGAACCCCTAAGGTTCGACAAATTCGTCTGGAACGAATTTGAACGTGCTTTAGCACGGCCGCGAAGCGGTAAAATACAGGACGTGTTTTATAATCCCCTTGGGGACGCCATTTTTATTGAGTTAAAAGATTTAACTCAAGTATTAAAACAAGGATTATTAACTACCACCTAGGCCAGTTAATATATAGTTTGATGGAAGTTGGTTTTTGTAGGATTAGGCGCTTGGTTCGCAAGTTCGCTTCGTATTACAAAAATATATCGAAGTATATTTCGATATGCAAAGTTTCTGTCCCCATCGTCTAGAGGCCTAGGACACCGCCCTTTCACGGCGGTAACAGGGGTTCGAATCCCCTTGGGGACGCCAAATATCAAAGCCGCTTAAGCAATTAAGCGGCTTTTTTATTGCTTTAAAAAATACTGATCAATTAAGTGAATGAGAACCTATGGGGTCCGACAAAATGTCGGAATATGTTTGAACGTGCTAGAGCAAGGCCGCTGGCGGCAAATACCTATATGTATTTTGCACTCTCTTTGGGGACACCGTAAGTAAAAAAGTCGAAGAACGTAAAGGGTAATACCAATCCGGGTTGGTATAAGATCAAAGAGTAAAGAGAGTGTTCTTCATTCTCATATTTGATATCCCTTTGCAAAATTGCGGTTAATAGCTTATACCAAATAGAGAAGCACTGTGGTTGGTCAATAAAAATTTTTAAAAACAAATGTTTATACTTCACGGTTGACTTCAAAGGTGTGTATATTTTAGTCAAGCTTAAACATATAACGCCGATAGTTATATATAGTTATATAAAGTTCATCAAAGGGGTTATTCGTGTCAATCAACGATTTTTCCATCCGTGCTAAATTCGCCATTCCATTGTTATCAATCACATTAATGTTAATTTTAATCAGTATCCTCAGCCTTTGGTCTAATAATAAAATGACCGATAATGTTGATCGCCTTTCAGATACCTTTCTTAATTCTATTGAAGCTGCTTTAAATGCAGATCGGGATTTATACCAAGCGTTGACAGCAAGTCAAAATTATTTACTTAAAGTAAGCCTTGGCAATCAAGATACTAGAATTGAAATCGATAATTTTAATGAAAATGCGAAACAAGCCTTAGACCGTATGAATAGTGCTAGAGCCCTGTTAAGGGATTACCCTGAAGTAGAGCAGTCTATTTCATCATTTGAAACGCACTATGAAGCGTGGCGTTCTAAAGCGTTGGAAGTATTTAGATTAGCGGATGCTGGAAACATAAAAGAAGCTACGGAATATGGTAGTAACCAAGTATTGGACGCTTTTGAATTACTCAGAACAGATTACGATTTGATGGGGAGCAAAGCCAAATCAATAGCCGATAAGCTAACACTAGAAGCTAAAGAATCAAGTCGTTTTAAACAGCTTGTTCTACTTACGTTAATTGCTCTATCACTAATTGTGTGTGTGGTAAGCGTTGTTGTAGGCCCTAAACTAGTTACAACTCGGGTGTTCGAATTAAATGACGTGATTAAAACCATAAGTGATGGGGAAGGAGATTTACGCTCTCGGCTAAATGCTAAAGGTAAAGATGAGTTAGCGACGCTCGCGGATACCTTTAATGGGCTTATGTCAAAGTTACAAAATTTAATTATCGCAATTAAAAAAGATGCTGTAACACTTGATAATGCTGTAGAAGACCTAAATGGTTCGACCAAAAAGAATCAAACGATTTCAGAAGATCAGGCAATTAACTTACATCAAATTTCAGATGCAATGACGCAAATGGGGCAGGCCATTCATGAAATTGCACGTAGTGCCCAAACCGCTCAAAGTGAAACCGAAACGGTGAAACATAACACGGCTATGTCTACTGAGATCGTGGGTGAAACCGCAATCAATATTGAACGACTGTCTGATGCGATATTGTTTGCCAAAGAAGTTATTGGGAAACTCGCGACAGAGTCAAATCAAATAGTACAGGTACTAGATGTTATCCGCTCAATTGCTGATCAGACTAATTTATTAGCCCTAAATGCAGCGATAGAGGCTGCAAGAGCGGGGGAATATGGCCGTGGTTTTGCTGTGGTTGCAGATGAAGTAAGAACTCTCGCTAGTCGTACACAAAAATCGACTGAAGACATTCAGAAAATGATCGGCGGTTTGGAGCAAGGTGTAGACGAAGCGGTGAATGCTATTACAACCGGTTCTGCCCAGGTTGAAGATGTAGTAAAAATGTCGCAACGACTGAATGACTCACTAAAATTGGTAAACGACTCGGTTGTTGAAACTACCGGTATAATTATTCAAATTGCAGCCGCAACAGAGGAGCAAAGTGAAGTAGTGGATGATATTAATAGAACTATTGCTTTACTCAATGGGTTGTCTAACGATAGCAATGAAGTCACTGTTCAGACCAGTGCGGTATCGACTAACATTTCGCATTTAGCCAAAGACCTAAATAGCAACGTGGGACGTTTTAAGGTTTAATAATACCAATTCATCTTAACAATTAGTCACTCAGAGAACACCAGCGACTTTCAATCGAGGCGTAGTCCTGCAGGAATGGCTACACCCTTTCAAAGGGCTAGAACGAAGAGTGAAAGTCGCTGGTGTTCTCCCTTTGGGCGAGGTTTAAAAGCACCTACTCTGCGTTGCTCGAACTTACAATAGAATAACTATTGCTTCATTCGAGCGCCTTGATTAGGTGATTTTAAATCTCGCTGAGCGATCAATTGTTGACGCAGTGAAAAAAGACTCACTTTCGACGTAAATAAGGAGCTGTTAAATTTTATCTTCTTCAGTTTGTATCGCTTCAATATTAATAATGTTGGAGCGATTTAGGGTGATTTTGAAGCGTTGACTTTGTTGCTGGTTTTGCTTATCTGTATGCATCAAGACCACGTTAATTTGGTAACGACGCTCTACCGCTTGTTTGGTTATTTTACCGTTTTCGAGTGAATATAAACGGCCTTCCCCTCTTTTTAAGAATCGAATAAAGGGAGTTAAATTAAAATAGAATCGTTGTTGTATGGCCTCGTAACCGGGTAAAAAGCCTTTTGCATTGACTTTAGTATCGCTGCGAAAATGCAGTAATTGTGCTGCTTGTTTATTTTGTTGTCGTCTAGTTTGAAATAATTGATCTACTTGTTGTGGCAGATCTTTATTACGAATGTATTCTAGCCAAATAGTTTGACTAGCTATTCGGTTTTTATTCACACTGTGACGGTAAATAATCTTCCATTTTGGTAAACCTTTTTGAATTCGGCGCCAAATGATTCGGGTAATGTCGTCCTTAAATATTTCCCGTAAACCATAGATAACCCCTAACATGGCGATTAAAGCAATTGTCACTTCAGTAAAATTAGTACGAGCATTTAGTACCAGCAACATTACAAATGCCATAATCACCGCAGTGACAGTGCCACGTACAAACCGGTTTAAATTGGTATTGAGGTTTTTAACTTGTTTTTGGAATACTACACCATACTCTATTAATCGTTGTAGTAAGCGCATCTTGTTAGTGATGCGATTAGGATCACCTAAGGTGACTTGCGAATTATATTGGTTTTCTTCTCGGTATTGGTTTTCATTTCGACATAAGGTTTTTAGGAAGTTTCTTTCACTCGTAAATTCACTACTTTTGGGCGCCCTAGATAGCAGCTTTAAGAATGACTGCTCCACCTGCCAACTGAGGTAATTATCGGCATTTTCAAAATATGCCCTGAGCTTCCTATCTGGAGGCGTATATCTTCTGAGTTTTTTTAATAATCCTGTTATTTGTTCCGCCAGCTCGATTGCTCGCGGATAAAACTCCTCACATTCTTTTAATTTCAAAGTTTGTTTTATATCGGTATCTAGGGCGATGCGAATTTGATAGGAAAACAGGTTGAGGTTTAGCCGATAATCACTCTGTTCCCCCTTTTTCTGACTAATAAAGCGACTACGGACTAAGGGTAAATGAAGTTGGTCTGAATAATAAGCACTGTGACTCTGTATACTACTATGAAAGTAATGTTCTTCAGCTAGGGTCTTAGGGCTAATGCCCATTTCATCGGGTAACGAGAAATATAGGTCGAACCTTTGCTGATCGCTAGGCAATAATGGATAACTAACTTTTATAGAAAGATTCTCATCTTGGGTGAGCTTAATTTTATTCACTAATACTTTGTTCTCCTTGCGGTTATTTTACGACTCCATAGTGAAAAAGTTCTTTAATTATGCCTGAAATTTTAATTGAAGGGGCATCTGATTACCCAAAGTCTCGTTTTATTAGGTATCACCACTGCGAGTTTAAAAACACACTCTTTGCAATAAATACTTTGAGTATTGTCTAAATAGCATGCTATACAATGTGAAAGCGTTCATCAATACATTCGCCTAAGGAGATAACAATGAGCAGAGTCACAGGGATTGGCGGTATTTTTATAAAAGCAAAAAATCCTGAGAAATTACAGCAATGGTACAAGGAGCATCTGGGCATAGATGTTCAAGCATGGGGAGGCACATCCTTTCGTTGGGTGGACAGTAGTGGTAACCCCACGGCAGGGACAACTGCCTGGATGATTGGTGACGGTGGTAACTTTGCACCAAGTGAAGCGTCGTTTATGGTTAATTATAGGGTATCCGATTTGTTTGCACTATTAGAAACTCTCAGAGCCGAACAATGCCAAGTGTTGGAAAAAACTGAAGAGTCTGAATATGGAAAATTCGCTTGGGTTATGGATCCTGAAGGCAATAAAATTGAATTGTGGGAACCGCCTACAACCGAGTAAATCTTTTGACCGAGCGTCTATTGCTGCCAAGTCATTATTAAAGTAATTTTATAGTAAGTATTGAATTTGCGTTAGCAAACCCCTAAACAAAAACTATTAAAAGCGAAAAGAAAAACCAATAGGAAATAACAGTATGCAATTTCAACGACATGGTTTATCTATTGGAATTGAAAGAACAGGTAATGAATTTTTTCTGTCTTTGAAAGCCCAAGGAACCTTAACCCATAAAGATTATGAAATAATTACACCCATGATTGATTCTGCCTTGGCGGAAGTCAAGCAACCCAGAGTTAATGCCCTTTTTGATGCCACAGAATTGCAAGGATGGGAAGTAAGGGCGGTCTGGGATGATTTCAAAATAGGCTTAAAACATGGTAGCCAATTTGCGAAAGTGGCGATTTGCGGAAATAGAAAATGGCAAAAATTAGCGGCGAAAATTGGCAGTTGGTTTATTTCTGGAGAGTTAAAATATTTTGATAACGAAAGAGAAGCCATTACTTGGCTTAATGAATCATATAGCTGAGCTACTGCAGCTGAGCCAAAGCCGTTTAAGCAATTTACAATCCCCTTCCTCGCACAACAGTCAATATGATTGTGCGTAACAAATTTAGTACTCAATTAGAGTCAGGAATCCCAAGTTAATGATAGATTATTTAGCTGTTTTTATTACCTTTTTTGCCGTTGTCGACCCCATAGGAACCATTCCAGTGTTTATAGCGGTAACGGATAAATATGAACCAAAAATTAAACGTCGCGTTGCATTATTATCTGCGATTGTTTCGGCATGTATATTGTTATTTTTTATTGTCGCTGGCGAGGTGTTATTGCGGGCTTTGTCTATCCCTCTCCCTGCATTTCAAATATCAGGAGGGATCGTTTTGTTTCTATTTGCTTTAAATATGATATTTGGAGAAAGTAAACCTGAAGAGGAAATAAAACTGCTATCACAATCTCATAGGGAGACTGCTATTTTCCCTCTGGCGGTACCTTCGATTGCGAGCCCCGGGGCAATGTTGGCTGCAGTATTATTGACAAAAAATTCAGTGTTTACTGTATGGGAGCAAGCACAAACCGCTTTGGTTGTGTTGGCAGTTTTGTTATTGACCTATGTATTAATGTTACTTTCTGGTTTTATTGTAAGGTTTATTGGTAGCAGTGGTGCCAGTGTAATAAGCCGGGTAATGGGGTTAATTCTTACTGCAATAGCAACAACCAATATATTGTCAGGGTTTAATGAATACAATATTCTACTGCAACCTTAAAGATGTACGAACTCAATATATCGACACTATTAACAACAGATTCTAGATGAAATGGCTGAAGTATTGAATAGCAAGGTTAGTGACTATTCAATACTTCAGAACCCCTAATCCGCGGGTACTTAGATTATAAAAAAGACAACAAGTCTTGATCTAATTGCATCAAGGTTTTTGGGTCGGCCATCATAGTTTTCGCCAATGACTTAGTTCTAGGCAATAAACGTTCAAAATAAAACTCAGCGGTTTTGATTTTGGCTCGGTAAAAATCGCGGTTTTCAACATCACCCGCCAATTTTTCGTAGGCTGTTTGCGCCATCTGCGCCCAGAAGTATCCCATTACTATATAACCAGAATACATCAAATAATCCACAGAAGCGGAGCCAACGATGTCTCTGTCTTTCTTGGCCTTAAGTGCCAAGCGCATAGTGTATTGTTGCCAGTTCGCGACATTTTTACTTAATGCCCAAACAAATTTATTCATTTGGCGTTTGTGTGGGTTACTGGAAATCATGCTTTTATCTTTGCAAAACCCAAGAATTTCTTTACTGAACGCATTTAGAGATTTACCTCGAGTAAGTAAAACTTTACGGCCTAATAAATCCAATGCCTGAATGCCTGTTGTACCCTCGTAAAGCGTTGAAATGCGTACGTCACGAACAATTTGTTCCATACCACATTCTTTTATAAAACCATGACCACCGAATACCTGCATTCCATGGTTGGCGCTTTCGCTTCCCAGTTCGGTCAAAAAGGCTTTCAGTATTGGCGTGATGAACCCTAATCTATCATCTGCTGCTTTACGCGCGTCTTCAGTTTTAGCCATTTCAATCTGGTCAACAATTTGCGCCGTATAGTAAATCATGGCACGACCACCTTCGGTAATCGCTTTTTGGGTCATCAACATTTTACGCACATCAGGGTGGACAATAATCGGATCTGCAACTTTATCTGGATGCTTTTTGCCCGTTAATGAGCGCATCGACAAACGTTCTTTCGCATACAATAATGCGTTTTGGTAAGAAAGTTCAGATGCACAAACTCCTTGTAACGCAGTGCCTACTCTAGCTGCGTTCATAAAGGTGAACATACATTCTAAACCTTTATTCTCAGGGCCTATCAAAACCCCCTTAGCATTATCGAAATTAAGAACTGCAGTTGAAGAGGCTTTAATGCCCATTTTATCTTCAATTGCGCCGCAAGTGACGTTGTTGCTAGCACCTAAATTGCCTTCTTGGTCAACTTGGATTTTGGGCACAATAAATAATGAAATGCCACGGGTGCCTTCAGGGGCTCCTGGTAGACGCGCTAAAACAATGTGAATGATATTTTCAGTTAAATCGTGTTCACCAGCGGAAATAAATATCTTAGTTCCTACAATGTCATAGGTACCATCTTCGTTAAGTGTGGCTTTGGTTTTGACTTGTCCCAAATCTGTACCACACTGTGGTTCAGTCAAACACATGGTACCTGTCCATGTACCTTCGGTTAAACGAGTCAGGAATAATTCTTTTTGCTCTTCGGTTCCATGGGTTTGAATAGTGTTCATCGCACCATGACTTAAGCCTGGGTACATTGCCCATGACCAATTAGCCGTACCCATCATTTCTTGTTTGGCCATGCCTAAAGAGGGTGGTAAACCTTGACCACCATGCTCTAGAGGGTGCGATAGACTTTGCCATCCGCCTTCAACATACTTGTTATAAGCCTCTTTAAAACCCGTAGGTGTAGTCACAACACCATTATCAAATTTACAACCTTCTTTATCACCGCTCTGGTTTAAAGGCAGCAGTTCGTTTTCACAAAACTTTGCACATTCTTGCAATATTGCATCGACTAGATCAGGTGTTGCTTCAGCGAACTCAGGGTATTTTTCATAATGGGAATAATATTTAAATACATCTTCAATAAGAAACTTAATGTCCATTATTGGGGCTTTGTACTGCAACATTGTAGAACTCCAAAAAGGTTGGGTTGAATAAATTTGACTGAAGTATAGCAGAATTTTTTACTGGTCATACCACTGGCGCGAAAATACTTTGTTTTCGCTCGCCAACCAACATGTCGGTTGTTCGTAGGTTTTTGCTCTCTAGCTGTATTGGCGTCGATAGATCTGAGGGCAAAGACCATTTAATGGGATTTAGCGCATTTTTTGTTCGCGAAAGATTGTTTGTAGATATTAAATTACAGACAGTACAGCCACTACCAAGTATTATTACTGCTAATTAGATGCTGACAATTGGCTATGTGAACATTTTCAATGAATAACAGTAATTCCAGTGACGTTCAGTCTCCTTGTGTCCGAAACTGCTGTTTGGATGACAAGGATATGTGTCTTGGCTGCTTTCGAGTCATAGACGAAATTTTAGTGTGGGGTGAAGCAGATAATAATCGAAAAGTTGAAATACTAGCCCTATGTGAGTCCCGCAGAAAAGCTCATATAAATAGCCATCCCTTTTAGTTTTCTTTATTTGCTAGATTAATCAGCCACAGTTGTTATAGGTACAAATCCAAGCTATGCATATTACTTTAGCCCCGATGGAAGGGGTAGTTGACCACTTGATGCGCGACATGTTAACCGAAGTGGGCGGTTTCGACTTATGTGTGACTGAATTTGTGCGAATTGTCGATCAATTGATGCCTAAAAGGGTGTTCTATCGAATATGCCCAGAGTTACATAACCAAGGTTTTACCTCTAGTGGTGTGCCAGTGAAAGTGCAGTTATTAGGTCAACACCCTGTTTGGTTGGCTGAAAATGCGTATCGTGCTGTTGAATTAGGCTCCCACGGAGTAGATCTTAACTTTGGATGCCCAGCGAAAACGGTTAACAAAAGCAAAGGCGGAGCTGTGTTGTTACGAGAGCCAGAGACCATTTTTCAGATTGTTAGCGCGGTGCGTAAAGCCGTGCCTAACGATCAATTAGTCAGTGCAAAAATGCGCTTGGGATTCGAAGATACGTCATTGGCGATAGCCAACGCTCAGGCCATAGCTGATGCAGGAGCAGACTCGTTGGTTATTCATGCACGTACCAAAGTAGATGGTTATAAACCGCCTGCTTATTGGGATTGGATAGCTAAGATAAAACGAGCGGTGAATATTCCAATTGTTGCCAATGGCGAAATCTGGAATGGACTTGACGCATACAATTGCCGATTGCAATCACAATGTGAAAATATCATGTTGGGTAGGGGCGCTTTAGCCATGCCTAATCTGGCTCACGTTATTAGAAACGCTCAGGCGGCTATGCCTTGGGAACATGTTAAGACTCTATTGGTACGTTATTCAGGTTACGAACTTTATGGCGACAAGGGTAAATATTACCCTAATCGCATCAAACAATGGTTAGGGTATTTGAGCCGACAGTACCCACAAGCTGAAGAATTGTTTATGGAAATCAGAGCGCTTAAAAAGTCTGAAGAAATATTGCTACAAATCCAATCCTAGTCACCCTTTCAAAGCTGATTTAGGTTTACGTCCAGATTATACCAATCCATCCTAACAATTGATCGCTCAGCGAGATTTAAAATCACCTAATCAAGGCGCTCGAATGAAGCAATAGTTATTCTATTGTAAGTTCGAACAACGCAGAGTAGGTGCTTTTAAACCTCGCCCAAAGGGAGAATACCAGCGACTTTCACTCTTCGTTCTAGTCCTTTGAAAGGGGGTAGCCATTCCTGCAGGACTACGCCTCGATTGAAAGTCGCTGGTGTTCTCTGAGTGACTAATTGATAAGATGAATTGGTATTACCTGTTTGATTAAATAGGCAATAAAAAACCGAGTGGTATCACTCGGTTGTTTATTCTTAGACGAATCTACACACTTACGTCAACTATTGTACCGACTCGTTGGTCTGGGCTTGGGATATCAGCCTGAGTCTCTTGTGGTGCGGGAGATTCTAATACTGCTTGTTGCTCAGCTCTGTTAACTTGCTGCACAGAGCCTGTTTGAGTCGGCGCAATTTGTGCCACTGAACCGGCACCTGATGAGCCAATTTCCATACCGTCCTCCTGATTTTGAAAGAATAAATATTGAGTGGTTACTCAAGATTATTTTAGTTGGTTATTTTTTATTCCGCTAGGGGAAAATAATCTCACCTAAGGTCTTTTGCATATCTTTTGCTATCAAAATTTGTGCTTCAGCTGTTGGATGAATGCCATCTCGCTGCATTAAACTTTTATCTAAAGCGATGTTTTGTAAGAAAAAAGGTAGCAAGACTAAATCATACTCTAAGGCTAGATTTGAATAGGTACCAGAAAACATACTGGTGTATCGTTTGCCATAATTAGTGGGTATTTGCATTTGTTGTAAAATAACTTTTACCGCACTTTTATGTGACAGTTGAATTATTTTTTCTAGATTGTCGCGCATTTTATTTATTGGATGGCCTTGTAAACCGTCGTTACCCCCCAATTCAACAAAGATATGAGTGGGAGTATGTTGCTCCAATAATCTAGGTAATCTGGCAAGGGCACCATCGGTTGTTTCACCACTAATGGCAGCATTAATTACTTTGATATCTTGATTTTGCCACGCATCTTGTAACAAACTTACCCAGCCTTGCTCTTGCTTTAGACCATATGCAGCACTTAGGCTATCACCCAGTATAAGTAATTTTGTTTCTTGGGCCCGTAACTGATCTGAAATCAGTAACAAAGGTATAAAGATAAACAATATATAAATTTTATTTCGCAACGAATTGGTATTAAGAAACAACACTATGACTCCAACAACTATGATTAAGACAAACGGTATTAGCAAAACAGTTACTACGACTCAAGGTCAGTTACAGATCCTCAAGCCAATTAGCTTTGATGTCAAGGCGGGTGAGTCGGTTGCCATAGTCGGTGCGTCGGGTTCCGGTAAATCTACGTTACTTAGCCTGTTGGCGGGTCTAGACGAGGTGAGTGAAGGGGAAATTTACTTAGATGGTCAAGCCATGCAAAACATGGATGAAGAACAACGAGCACAACTTAGAGGCGCTAAAGTAGGCTTTATTTTTCAAAGTTTTATGCTGGTACAAAGTTTGACCGCGCTTGAAAATATAATGTTACCAGCTGAGATAGCTGGCCATGCTGATGCAAAAAAGCGCGCCTTGGATATTTTAGAATTAGTGGGCCTAGAGCACAGAGCCAGCCATTACCCTAATCAATTATCTGGTGGTGAACAACAGCGGGTTGCGATTGCAAGGGCGTTTATTTCTGAGCCTAAAATTCTATTTGCTGATGAACCCACAGGTAATTTAGATGCTGCCAATAGCGACAAAATTGAAAAACTATTATTTGAGTTAAACCAAAACTCAAATACAACTTTGGTTTTGGTTACACACGACTCTAAGTTGGCAGATAAATGCCAGCGTCAACTACATATGCAAGCGGGTGAGTTGACCGAAGTATTTGCAACCCCAGTTTCTGAGCAAGCTGCTCAAAAAGTAGGTTAGCATTATGACTAATCATACTTTGAGTTTAGCGTGGCGACTCTTTCGCCATGAAACTAAACGTGGTGAGCTAACCATAATTCTATTGGCTATTATTCTATCGGTTGCATCAGTGTTGTCACTTTCATTGTTCAGTGAACGACTTAAATCAGCTTTAACTGAAAAAAGTGCGGAATTTATTGCCGCCGACAGAGTGCTCGATTCAAACAAACCTGTTGACCTCGCTTGGATTGAAAAAGCGCAACAAATGGGGCTAAACACCGCGCACCAAACCTATGCTCGTTCAATGGTCTTTGCTAACGAACAAATGGACTTGGTTGACCTAAGGGCTGCAGATAAAGGCTACCCACTCAAAGGTGAAGTAAAAGTTGCTGAAAAGCCTTTTTCACCCGGAACTGCTATTAATCAACTACCCAATTCAGGTGAAGCATGGCTTGAATCTCAGTTGTTCCAAACCTTAGCAATTAACATCGGCGACAGCATTGAAGTTGGAGACAAAATATTCAAAGTGAGTAAGGTGCTAACCGAGGTGCCGGATGCGGGTTTTAGTGTGTTTGGTGGTGATCCTAAAGTTCTCATTTCTAAGGTCGATTTAGCTGCAACTAATGTCGAAGGTCCAGGCAGTAGAGTTAATTATAGTTACTTTTTTACGGGCGAAGGTGACGTCTTAGATGAGTATTATGATTGGCTGGAACCACAGCTAGACCGCGAGCTTCATGATTGGGACTCAATAGAAGATGATGAGTCTGGCATCGGTCGCGCGGTAGGGAGGGCAGGAAAATATTTTTTGTTGGCCAGTTTGTTGGCCATTGTACTTGCTGCAGTTTCGATTGCAGTAGCTGCACAGCGCTACAGTATGCGACATTATGATCCCGTAGCTATTATGAAAACCTTGGGTGCACCTAAAAAGATGGTGCAGCAAATTTACCTTCTACAAATCCTTTTTATTACCATTCTTGGTCTTTTAATTGGGGTAGTTTTGGGTTTTCTAATACAACAACTGGTAGTGGCAGCGATAGCCGATAAAGTAGATGTGTCAATAGACGTATGGCACTGGAAGCCACTCATTATAGCTATCTTTACTGGGTCAGTTTGTGCAATTTTATTTTCTTTGTATCCACTAATGAAGCTATTTTCAGTTTCTCCACTTAGGGTGTTGCGCCGAGACTTAGGTGCAAATTTAAGTTCAAGATTGATTCAGTTTGTCGCTTCGGGTGGGGCGATATTTTTATTGATGTGGGCTTACAGCCAAAACATCGAGGTAAGCGCCATTTTGTTTGTTTCAGGGATTATTCTAGTTATAAGTTTGTTAGCTATGACCTTCGGTTTGATTTGGGTGGGCCGTAAATTAGGTCAAGGTAAAATGGGTGCGTGGCAGTTAGCTTGGGCAAGAATTCATCGTCGAGCGATGGACAACAGTGTGCAACTAATCAGTTTTGCCGTCACCATTATGTTACTTCTGATTGTGTTGGTGATGCGTAACGACATGGTGCAGCAATGGCAAAATCAATTGCCGCAAGGTACGCCTAATTATTTTTTAGTAAATATAAGTCAGGCACAGCAACCCAATTTGCAGCAACACTTTGCGGATAACCAAGTGGTTATAGAGAAGTTTTACCCTGTCGTTCGCGGTAGATTTGTAGCCGTTAACGATGAAAAAGTACGTACCGCGGTGTCTAAAGAAGATCCTGATGAACAAACCCGAGGTCGTGATGGATTAGGTAGAGAAGCTAATTTAACCTGGAGTAACACCCTTCAGAAAGGTACCGAAGTGGTAAAAGGTAAATGGTTAGGTGATAACGACGATACTGACACCGTCGCGGAGCGGCCCTATGAGGTGTCTATCGAACAAGGTATCGCGGAGCGTATGGACCTTAGTTTGGGCGATAAACTGACGTTTAATATAGGGAGTGAAATTGTTGATCTTGAAGTAACCAGTATCAGAAATGTGAACTGGCAATCTATGCAGCCTAATTTTTTCTTTGTGATTGAACCGCGAGCATTAAAAAGTTTCATTCCTACTTATATCTCGAGTTTCAATTTACCGACTGAACGTAAAGCCGATATCACTGAATTAATGAAACCTTTTGCAAATGTTACTTTAATTGATGTTGATGCGCGTATTAACCAACTGCGCAATATAGTTGATCAGGTATCGTTGGCAGTGGAGTTTATATTAGTCTTGGTGTTAGCTGCAGGGGCTTTGGTACTTATTGCACAAGTACAGGCAAGTATGGATGAACGGCAACAAGAACTGGCTATTTTACGTACGCTCGGTGCTAAAGGTACCTTGATTAGAGCCAGCGTTGTTTTCGAGTTTATTATCATTGGGGTAGTGGCGGGAGCAATGGCCGCCGCCGCAACCGAATTTAGCTTATACATGTTACAAACTCAAATATTCGAGATGCCAGCCAATTGGCATCTCGAATATTGGTTTATCGCTCCAATAGTGGGCGCTTTGGTGGTGGGCGTTCTTGGCGCCTTAGGTTGCTGGCGTTTATTGTCGCTTAATACTAGCCACCTACTACGACAAATGGTGTAGGTAAAAATTAAAAAGTTGATACCTTGGGTATCAACTTTTTTGTTTTAGAAGTGAGAATAAAATAAGGCTATTAGTGAAAACATTCGAAGGCCTGAGATAGATTAGGATAGATAAATTCATATCCACTTTGTTGCAGGCGTTTAGGTACCACTCTTTGTCCATATAAAACTAAATCAGCCATTTCTCCCACCATCATTCGTAACATAAATTGGGGTACTCTCAATAGGCAAGGGCGTGACAACGCTGAAGCAAGTTCACGGCTAAATTCTTGGTTAGTGACTGGGTTGGGCGCGGTGAAATTATACACACCTTCACAGCTTTTATTGGCTATAAGATGAGCGATACCTTGTAACACATCTTCAAGGTGGATCCATGACATGTATTGGGTTCCGTCGCCAATTGGCCCCCCCAATCCTAGTTTAAAAGGCAAGAGCATTTTCTGTAATGCGCCACCTCGTTTGGTAATCACCACGCCAGTTCGTATTATGCATACGCGGGTTTTATCTGATTGAGCTTTTTGGGCTAAATGTTCCCAACGTTCACAAAGCTGATGGCTAAACTCATCGTGAATGGATGTGAAGTTTTCATCAATAATTTGGTCCTGTTGACGACCGTAAAATCCTATGGCCGACCCACTGATTAATAGATTAGGTGGATTGACCCCAGCGTTAATTAAGGACACTATCTTTTCAGTCATTGACCAGCGACTGTGTTCAATTTTAGATTTTTGTTCAGCAGTCCATTTTTTAGCCGCAATAGGCTCACCCGCAAGGTTAATCACCACGTCATATTCGTCGAGGTTGGTTAAATGCGATAAAGAAGATAAAAAGTTAATCTTATGGCCCAATATTTGTTCTGCCATTGCGACGTTTCGTGTGTAGACCGCAATGTCACATGGACGCAATATGGGGATTAAGTTTGAACCGATTAGGCCCGAACCTCCGGTGATGAGTATTTTCATATATCCCCTGTAAACAACTAAGTTTTATTGCATGACAAACATAAAGAAACTGAATCAGCGAACCGTAACGCGTGGGGCTTATCCACTTCTACCTCAGCATAGTTCACTCTGGTATGTTCTGCTGCAATGCTGAGCACATCAGCAGTGAGTTTCTCGAGTAACGAGAAGCGATTGTTTTCGACCAGTTTTATGATTCTTTTGGTAATTGTTTTGTAGTTCAGAGCGTCATTCATTTCATCTGAATCTGTCGCTTGATCGGCTTGGTAGGCAATTTTTACGTTTATGACAACATCTTGCATATTAACAATTTCGTCGTCGTTAATACCGATATAAGTGCGCAAACGCAAATTTTTAATCCTAATGGTAGCTGGGTTGAGCTTCATACTTGTCCTAATGTGAATCTTTTGGTTATGCGCTATAAAATACCATACAGATCTGCTAGTTTGCTCACAAGGAATTCATTTAGAAACTTGATATGCAAATTAAATCCCAAAGATCCGTTAAGATATTACTTATTATGGCGTCTATCGTAATCATACTAGCAGGTGTTAAAGCCGCGAGCGCTATAGTGGTGCCATTTTTATTATCTATTTTTATTGCCATGGCTTGTAGTCCAATCATAACCTGGGCAAATCGCTATAAATTGCCCAGAGCAGTAGCGGTTATCCTAGTTATACTGATTATCGTGGTGTTTGGATTGATTCTGGCTGGCTTAGTAGGACAGTCGATGAATGAATTTAGCCAGAATATGCCTAAATACAGAGAGCAATTAGTCGAAGAATTTTCATGGGTGATTGGTCAACTAGATACCTTTAATATTAACGTCGATAAAGAAGCGTTAATCTCTTATTTGGACCCAGGTGCAGCCATGAATATGGCGACAAATCTTTTAACGAGTTTAGGAGGTGTGTTAACCAACTTTTTACTGATTTTGTTAATTGTTGTATTTATGTTGTTTGAAGCTGAATCAGTACCTAAAAAAATTCATATTGCGCTAGATGATCCCAGCATGAAAATGCAACAAATCGATAAGTTTTTGCTTTCTGTCAAAAATTATCTAGTGATCAAAACTCTTGTCAGCTTAGGTACGGGGTTAATTATTGGTATTTGGTTATATGTACTCGACATTGACCACTTTTTGCTTTGGGCTGTTTTAGCTTTCTTATTTAATTATATCCCAAATATTGGCTCTTTTATCGCAGCGGTACCCGCAGTATTGTTGGCTTTTGTGCAACTCGGTCCTGCTGCGGCTGGATTTACCGCATTAGGTTTTGTCGTGTCGAACACCATAATGGGCAATGTTATAGAGCCGCGGTATATGGGGCGCGGATTAGGCTTATCTACCTTAGTCGTGTTTTTGTCGTTGATTTTCTGGGGATGGTTACTAGGAACAGTAGGTATGCTGTTGTCGGTGCCGTTAACAATGATCGTAAAAATAGCACTGGAATCCAGCCCAGATACGCGCTGGGTGGCGTTATTATTGGCCAGTGAAGATGATGAGCCTGATATTGAAGAGACTCAAGTTGAAAATGCAGGGGGATAAGAAGGAGACTAGTATCAATCCGTAATGATAACTGCTGGGGTATTCTGAGTGGGTAGTTATCGTAACGGATTGGCATAAAGCATCACAAATCAAAGACAATCTGAGTGTGTTACTGCTCCTCCAAAAAACTGTTGCTTGCTCTTAGACCTTATTGTTAAACATGGTTTTCATTTGATTGGCGAACGCGACAAACTTTTCTTTGATGGTGCGTTTTATTTTGATGTCTAAGCCGCCAAACATGACAAGTCCTTCAATGGTAAGTGTGGGGGCTTGACGTGTCGCGATAGAAGGAGCGGAATTATCGATACCGCCCAAAATACAGAAGGCTTTCGAGATAATATTAATGTCTTCGGGCACAGATATATCGGTGCCGCCAAATAAGCAGAGTATTTTTATGGTGACGTTGGGTGTAGTAAAAATTGCGTCTGTAAAATCAATATCGGCTCCACCGAATAGAGTGATGATTTTTATTTCTCGAGGTACTGTCCATTGGCCACTGCGACAGGAGCCACCAAGAATATTAATAATGGTATCGGTTTCGTCATTTTCACTGGTCGCATAGTTGATGTTGAACTGGCGTTCTTTATGGGATGCGAATTCAGAGCCTGTCGTTTTTTCTAAGTCAGCAGTTAAATTGAATATTTCTCTATGATTCTGACTTGCCATGGCTTGATCCAGTCGACGTTCAAACGCTTCACTTGAAATCACTCCATGACTGTAGTTGTAGATCAGCGTATCGATCACTTCTTCTCGGAGATTTTCAATTGGTCTGTCTTCAAGTATTACGGCCATGTGGGTTCCCTAACTATTAATCATTGAGGTTTTAGTGAAATAATTTAAAGCAGATACTATGCCAAATAAAAAGTCATTATAAATCATGTGGTTAATGATAGGTTACATTTTTAAAAAGAGTAGAAAGCGTACATTTTAGCGGTTCTCACTCCTTCTTGGGGAAAATATCAAGAACGAGGAAATACCAAAATAAGTTTGGCACCGCCTAAGCTACTTTGTTCGATTTCGAGTTGACCTAGGTAGGCAGACATTAAATCGGCCACCACTGCCATGCCAATACCTTGACCTTCTTTGTAGCTATCCAAACGCGTCCCTCGTTCCAAAAGGTGTTCACGTTTGTCTTGAGGAATACCGGGGCCGTCATCTTCAACATAGATTAACAATTTATTTTGATTCGCTAATACCGATAGTTTGACCTGCCCGAGCGCGGCTTTACAAGCGTTGTCCAACACGTTGCCTAATATTTCCATTAAATCTGTCTTGTCGCCATGAAAGCCAAGTGTGTGATTTTCAAAATTGTGGGTAAGAGTGAGATGTTTGTCTGCATAAACTTTATGCATAGCGTTAAATAACTTATCTACTACAGGTTTAATTAAAGTTGCTTGCTCAAATGTACTTGTGGTTCCGGCTACGGCTCGTTTTAGTTGACGTTGAATTTGTAGATCAATTTGATTAATAGGCTCCTTGGCCTGTTCAGGTAAATCAGCGGTACCACTTAACACGGCTAAGGGGGTTTTAAGGCTATGGGCTAAATCACTTAGACTATTTTTGTAACGACTACGTTGTTGCTGTTCGGTATCTAACAAGTGATTGATACTCTTTTTGAGCTTTTCTAATTCCGGTGGGTAACGCTGATCTATACGTTTTAAATGTCCACTTTCGGCTAAGCGTATTTGTTTGTTAAGCCTACTTATCGGCAATAATGCAGCGTTTAAAGTAACTAATAATAAAATCAATAATAACAATGCAATCAAGCCCAACCATTTCCACAGAGTGTTAGCGAATTTGCTTTTCTCGGCATTAAATACATGTTTATCTTGAAGAATATAAAAGCTAACCGGTTGGAATTCCTGATCGGTTTCGAATTCGGCGGTATAGGCATACAAAAAATAATTATTCTGCATTTCAAAATCTTCGATAAATGCTTCAGAGCCTATATCTGGCTTAGTAAATTTGGGCTGTTGTTGCCAATTTAAGGTAGACAGAGATTGCCATAATACGCCCTCATCTGATTGTATAAACGCGTACAGTCCCGAGCCAGGGATATTAAACTGATCGTTATATAGCTGTTCGGGCATGACTGCATGTTTGCCGTTGCCATCTAATTCAAACTCAGAGATTAAGGTCAAACTCTGTACCCGAAGTTGTTGCAACATTGATTGAGTTAAACTGCTGTTGAATGCTTGCTCTAAAGTGACCGCTGTTAGAGGTATAAAAATAAGCAGCGCCAAAAGCGCCGCAGCAAAACTTCTTAACCTGAGGGAAAGATTATGCACTGGCGTTTGTGTTCAAATTAGAGCTCACGATTAATTCGATATCCTCTACCCCTGAGCGTTTCGATTGGATTCACGCTACCATTGGGATCAATTTTTTTACGTAGGCGCCCTACAAATACTTCAATTACGTTACTGTCCAAATCAAAGTCTTGGTCATAAATATGTTCGGTGAGTTCAGTTTTAGAGATCACTTTTTGTGGATTCAACAACAGGTATTCTAATACCTTGTATTCATAGGCAGTCAGCTCAACATATTGTCCGTTTACACTCACTTCTTCGCTTAGTGTATCCAGAGTAATCGGACCTTTTTCGATTGTTGGGTGGGCTTTACCGGCAGCGCGGCGAATTAATGCATTTATGCGCGCTAATAACTCCTCGTTGTGAAAAGGTTTGGTTAAATAATCGTCTGCACCTGCATCTAAACCTTCGACCTTCTCTTGCCATCTATCTCTTGCGGTCAAAATTAGAATCGGGCAACTCACATCATTTTTTCGGGCCTTTTGGATAACCTCAAAACCATCTACCACTGGCAGTCCTATGTCGATGATGGCCAAGTCATAGGTATGTTCTTGCAATAAAAACAACGCTTTTGCGCCATCATCGGCTAAATCAACACTGTAGCCGTTTTTTTGCAGCAATATGTCTAACTGCGTAAGTAAACGACTATCATCTTCTACTATTAATATGCGCATTAAAAGCCTATTTGTTTTTGGTGTTTATTTTTACTGGAGCCTGTTTCCAGCGCGACGAAATCACGTTAATCTTTCCCTTTTTTTCTACTGACTTTACCTGATTTTTTGTCTACATCGACAGAGATAACCCGCCCAGACTTTTGTAACACTTTCACTCGATACTTGCTTTTATTTTGAACGACTTTTAACACTCTACCATTAACCTTTTGTTGCGCCTTTTTAGCCGCTTCAGATTTGGTTCTAGGAGGCGTTTGGGTATCTTGCGCAGAAATAGACATACTGCTTAGCGAAATTATCGCTAAGCAAATAACTATAAATCTAATGTATGGATTCTGCTTCAAAATTCAGCTCTTGTTAGTTAATGTTCTAATCTTAGTTTACCCCAATCATCAATTGACTTAAAAGCAATTGCTTTTGTTATTGTGAGGTTAAGTGACGATGTAAACATGAACCTTACTAGTAATAAATACTAATGAACCTATCAGGACGCTCATGCCTAAAAGTCTGATAGATTTTCCCCTTCACGCGATAGGTGACATTATAGCCATCTAATACACGTATTTTTTGTGGCTCGTTATATTGGGTCACACAGCGTTGTTTATGACCTTGATAAACCCTTGAATTGTGTTTATGACCGAGGTCAACTTTATGGGCTAACGAACTACCGATTACCGCACCCACTACAGTGCCTAAACCTTTATGTCTATCGTTACTCGTCGCATGTCCTATTACGCCTCCTACTACCCCACCCAATATAACCGCACGTTTATTGTGAGACTTTTGATAGGTTGTCACTACAGGCTCACAGACTGTTTGTTGCTGGGGCTGAGTGACGTAGGTATATACCGGTGTTGTTTCAATAACCCGTACTTTAAATTTAGCAGGGTTATGTTTACTCGCATGATAACTTTTTTGGTGGTCCGCTTGTGCAAAAGGTGAAACCGCTAAAAATAGTATGGTGCTTGTTATTAATAATTTCATGTAACCACTCCTGTTTTAAAGTGGTGACAAGATTAATTTGCTGGGGCTGAATTTTAGCTGAATTGAGTTTGAATAGAGTGCTACATTTCTTTCAATTTTTCGTATAGAGCTTTTGCTTCTTGTTGTTCTGAAAAGTCAACATTCTTCTCAAACAACGATTCAAGTTCAGATCGCGCCTCAGAAAATAACCCTAACTTTTCTAAACTAACAGCAATGTAGTAGCGAATCTCTGGTACTTGTTGTCCTCGAGCTGATGCTTTTCTAAGTAATTCTAAGCCCTTACTAGGCTGAGATTGTTGCGTTAGCAACCAACCATAGGTTGTCAGTATCTCTGGGTTTGTATTATCTAAGCGGTAAGCTTTTCTCGCATACTCGGAGCTTTTAAGTATGTCAGTGGGCATAAACACCAATGCCAAACGGTTTAATAATGCTGGGCGATTAGGTATAGCTTTGTGGTTCAGTAGTTTTTCATAGTGGAAAGCAGCTTTAGAGTACTCGTTAGAATAAAAGTAAAACTGCGCTAGTAAGTTACGTGGAAAATAACGGTCTGGATGAGTCGAAACAATTTCATTTATTTTATTTTTGAATGGCTCTGGCGCTGCTCCATGGGATAGTAATGAATAAAGTTTAGCGAGCGCAATTTCATGTTGGTCATTCATATTTAACGTATTTAAGTATAACTGACTTGCTTGGTCTATTTGACCTTGTTGTTCGGCTAGCCTACCTTGTAAAAACAAAACATCAGGCGAGTTTTTAAATTTACTTGATAGTAATTTCATTTGCACAACCGCATCTTCAGTTAAATCATTATTTAATAATAACTCCGCAAGTAAAATACCTACTTTTAAGCTATTGGGCTGGATTGTCTGGGCAGATTTAAGCGATTGCAATGCTTCTTGTAAATCTCCCTTTAATAATTGCAGTTTACTTAGGGCGAGTAACAATGCTGCATTTTCTTTTGCAATAAGTTT
Source organism: Paraglaciecola sp. (assembly GCF_039964565.1). Lineage (GTDB taxonomy): Bacteria > Pseudomonadota > Gammaproteobacteria > Enterobacterales > Alteromonadaceae > Paraglaciecola. The sequence continues at coordinate 19,340 of NZ_JBDVXF010000011.1, read as the reverse complement.
TAAACTCTCTATTTGGTATTGGCTGTTTTCATCGTCACCAAGTGACAAATATATTTGAGCTTTTTGGATCATATATTTAGGGTTCAGAGATTCAATTTTCCCCAACTTGTTCAGTGGAACAAGCGCCTCCACTCTTTCATTCTTACTCAAATATATCGATGTAACACCTTCTAAAGCCTCAATATTATTTCTATCGTTAACCAATACTTGACGATAATTTTTATAAGCTTCATCAAGTTTATTTTGCGAGTACTGAATCTTTGCCATTAATATTAATGCAGGTTCGTAACTTGGGTTGCCCCGAAGAATATCTTCTAAAATGTGAATGGAACTAAGGTAGTTGTTTTGCAGATAATAAGTACTGGCTAGGTTAATCTTAGCGGAGAGTAAACTGGGGAGAATATCTAAGGCTTTTTTGATGAAAATTTGTGCTTCATCTATTTGGTTTTGTTGAATTAAAATAGCGCCTTTAATATTTAGCTTAGTTGCATCACTTGGAGTTATTTCTAGCAATTTTGAAATGCTGGTGTTGGCTTTGGAAAACTGCTGTGTTTGTAAATTTAGTACGCTGTGCACCAATAAAATATCCTGGTCTTCCGGATATTTTGAAACTAAAAAGTCTAGATGTTCCATGCCAGATTGTATTTTTCCTCTGGCAATTTTGAGTTTGGCTTCCAATAATTGAATCGAAATATTCTCAGGGTATTTTATCTGCAGTGTTTGCAATAGTGATAGAGCTTTGAAATTTTTATTATTGTTAATGTACAAATCTGCAAGCATAACTAATACGTCTGGCAATTCGAGTAGGTCTTGTTGAGTATCTTCTAATAGCAAAATAGCTTCTTTTTCTTTACCCAAGGCGATGTAATTCTTGGCAAGTAACACCACTGCAGATATATCATTTTCATCTTTTTTACGTAAATGGATGAAATCGCGAGCAGAGTCCGCATATCTCTGTTGCCTAAAATTAACCAACCCTCTCAAGAATAGTAATGAATGTTCTTGCAGCACATATTCGTTTGGTAAATTGTTAATTTTTGCCGTAACTTCCTTAAACTTCTTCTCCGCTTTGTCTTCTAAAGCGGTATCTTTTTGTAACCAGCTATTCACCAATATTGCGAAAGGGTCATTGGGTGAAACGCTTAATATAGTATTGATCGTGTCTTTTGCGGCCTTATTGTTATTGGTGGCTAAATAGACATCAGCTAAATGGCGTAATATGTAAGGGTCGTCTGGGTCAAGTTCAAAAGCTTTCCGAAGGTGGGTCAAAGCCAATTCTAATTGATTGTTATTTTTAGCCACTAAGCCCTTTAATTGCCAAGTAATAGGATTATTCGGATCAACTTTAATGGCTTGATTTAGATACTCGTTGGCCATTTCAAACTGCTTCAAATTGAGCTGAACGCTGGCTAATCCATTTAACGTTTCTGTTCCATCTTCTGCTAGTTTGTCTATATCTAAATAGCTCTGGATCGCACAATCGTAATTTTTTGCGCTCATACAGGCGGACGCTCTTAGCCGTAGCCAATTTAATCGCTGGGACTCAGAAAAATACGCAAATTGTTGGAAGTCGATAATTTTTTGATAGGCTTTACGCTGCATCAAGGTTGCACCCCAGACATCAGCAAAAAGACTGATGTCGGCACCTTGTGTAATGACGTCTTCAAACTCCAGTTCGGCTGATTCGAAATGTCCTAATTGTGCCAATAACTGAGCCATTAGAATTTTTGAAGGTAAGTTCTCTGGGGTTGCCAATAATGCACTTTTTAAGTGAATCATCGATTCCTCAAACTGCTTTTCTTTATATGCTAAGAGGGCTTTTTCGTAGTGGATTTGAGTATTGGCAATTGTAAAAGATGAAAAGTGAATACTGAGTATTATACAAGCTATTACTAGAACATTTTTAAAACAAATACTATTCAATAAAGCGCGCATTTATTTCCCTACACCTAAAATAAAAAAGACGGATAAATCCGTCTTAAATAATAACAAGTCAAGATAATAGCTTAAGTCTAAGCTAGTGTTTTGAATTTACGGTACGCCACTAATACTAACCCAAAAGCGATAATTAAAGTACTCGCTGGAGCAGGCACTTCACTGATAGGTTTTGAGGGGGGAGGCGAATAAGAATACAACGCATGATGTAATTGACTTTCGCCGTTAAATGACAATGCGGCAACTGAACCATCAATATTGCCACCTTTCAAATTTACTACTGCTAATGGAGCTAAAACAGAGCCATACCAAGAGCCAGCATTAAAGTTCACTTCAGTGGCTTCATAAAAATTCCATAATACATTGACTGCGGTTGCTGTTGTTGCGAAGCCTCCAAGAGGCTTAGATATAATATTTATGGTACCAGTACCAGCAACGTTAATTACTACTGGGACATTTAAATTAGTCTGAAAATCATGTTCTCCATTTTGTTTTTCCAGAAAACTTTTATCTATTTCGAAAACATTCAAATCAACAGAATTATCATTTTCAAAAACGCCTCGTTTATCCTGATGGGTTCGATGATAATCGGCGTTTTTTTCTAAATTTTCAAAATATTCACTATCGTTTTCTACCTGTGCCCACAAAGTGTCAAATTCACTCTGAAGGTTTCCTTGATTCACCTGGTTTGCTGAGCCTCCTTCAAAATTAGACGCACCAGCATTGCCACCATAAATAATGTTATGGCCATTAAAGGTTCTAACAGTTTCAATATTATTAATATCACCAACTATGGTCACTGCGTCGACACTCGAAGATATTCCAAGCTTATCACCCACGATGAGATTTTTGTTATTCTGGTCAGCCTTATTGACATTTCCACCAACAAAAATTTTACCTTGAATATCACTATTGATTGCTAAATCGTTTTTAACAATTAAGTTATATGACCCTACATGTGCCGAGGTGTTCACAGTATGTGTTGTTGCGCCAAGTTGACATGAAATTAGCCCTAGAATCGCTACTGCGCTAAATAATAATTTGATATGCACCTAATTATACCTTTAAAAAACGATTGTTCACCTTTACTTACTTGAAGTAAGCAAAATTCAAGCCTGTATTTTAAGTTTTTGATTTTGATGATTAATTTGTTGTGTCGGATGATGTTGTTTCAATAGTGTGTAAAATATCCTGACGCTTTGCTCCGCTGCTGGAAGTTGCATATTATCCGGCATTTAGGGGGTTGACACAATCCACATACAAACTTTGTTTTTGTTTATGGGTATAGATATGCACACTAAGTGGAATACCATCAATCTCATTCCACATGTTAGTGTGTTTTGATGAAGGGCAAATAGCGGTGCGCAGGTAGGATTTTTGGACGTCTTTACTCATTTCCAATGGCCCTGGAATTTGAATGTAAGCGTTGATTTTTCCTTTGAAATTTCGAGCACCTTTATAACGCCATTCACCCAAAATGAAACTAGGATAAAACGCGGCATTTACTACCTTTAAAGTGTTGTCAGTAATATGTCTTTGTGACGTGCTGGAAATTGGTATGTCATTTTCAGAGGTTGCAGCCTTACTTTGAATGCAACCACTCAATAAGCACCCAATTAGTAACATTGGCAGCAGGTAAATGGTTTGACGAACTCTACAGCCTTTGAATAAATTCATATATCACCTCAGATAACTTATCAGTGTTATCGGCCAATATCTGAATATCTCTAGCTATAATTTTACTCTAAACTATCACGGGGTTAATGATGTGGGAGCTATCTCTATCTTAATAATCTACTTTTTTACGCAGTGCTTTGGTTCTTCCCGATTTTACCTTGCTATCTACCCGTTTGATTTGTGAGCTTTTGCTAGGTTTAGTGGCACGTCGCGCTTTCTGTAATTTGCCTGCCTCTATTAAGATTTCAATCAATCTGTCTAGCCCATCTTGTTTGTTCATTTCTTGGGTTCGGTGGCTCTGAGATTTGATAATCAAAATGCCGTCTTGGGTGACTCGTTTGTCTTTGCCTGATAGTAGTTTCTGTTTGACGTATTCGGGTATGGCTGCCAAACGAATATTAAACCTTAGATGGATAGCACTAGATACCTTATTAACATTTTGTCCACCGGCGCCTTGGGCGCGCATAGCCGTCATGTCAATGGCTGGCATAAGTGATTCGAGATTTGGTGTATAACTCATTGACGCTGTTTCACTGGTTAAGGTAACACTTTAATGTATGGTTTAACTGTCACCTTTTGAAATACGCCTGCTAGGGTATAGGGGTCTGTATCTGCCCATTGTTGTGCTTCTGAAAGGCTCTCAAACTCTGCAATGATTAACGATCCAGTAAAGCCTGCTGCGCCAGGGTCTTGGCTGTCTATAGCGGGATTGGGACCGGCTACCATCAATCGGCCTTGATCTACTAATATTTGAATACGCTCAAGGTGCGCTGCTCTTGTTTGTTTGCGAATAGGCAGACTGTTTTCAATGTCTTCGCAATATATTGTGTACCACATAAATATGTCCTGTAAATTGTTTAGATAAACACGGCTACTTGCGAGTAGCCGCTTTCATTTCTGTTACAAAGCTTTGAAGTTTATCAAGCATGACTTCTGGCTGACTGAGGTTTTCAGCAATGATATTCACTGTTGCCGAGCCAGAGATAGCGCCTGCAGCACCTGATTGTATGGCATCTTTGACTTGTGCAGGTGTGGATATGCCAAAGCCCAGTAAGGGTGGTGCAACTTTATATTGTGTGAGTTTATCAATAAGTGCGCTGGCTGGAATGGTCACCGCAGTTTCTGCACCTGTTACTCCGGCTCTGCCTAACAAATAGGTATAACCTTGAGATTTTTCACCAATTTCAGCAAGGGTGTCATCACTCGCATTGGGTGGTGCAATTAAAATTTGTTTTATACCCGTTTGATTTGCAACTGCAATAAAACGGTCAGCTTCACGTAGTGGTACATCGGCTATCAAAATTGAATCAACCCCTGCGTTAACCGCGTCTTGATAGAATTTTTCTATACCACGTTTAAGTACTAGGTTGCTATAAAGTAATAAACCTATTGAAATATTAGGATGGGCTTCACGCACTTGGCGGATTATTTCGAAGTTATCATCAGTTTTGATTTTATTCGACAGTGCCCGAATACTGGCTTGTTGGATAGTTGGACCATCAGCAATCGGATCAGAATAGGGGAAACCCAGCTCCAGTGCATCTGCACCTGCTGTTACTAGGGTTTTGATAATATCCACTGAGGTTGCAATATCAGGGTCGCCAACCATCACAAAAGGAACAAATGCGCCTTCGTTTTTTTGCTGCAGTTGTTCGAACAACTTAGCGTAACGATCAACATTATTCGCAACAGAATTAGTCATGGTTTTGATCTCCTAAAATGCTATGGACATGGGCTAAATCTTTATCGCCACGTCCAGATAGGTTTACCACTATTATGGTTTCGTCTTCGGCTTCATCGGCCATATTTAAGGCATGGGCAAGGGCATGGGAAGATTCAAGGGCGGGGATAATCCCTTCCTTGCGAGACAATATTTGAAACGCATTTAGCGCTTCATCATCAGTTACTGATACGTATTCTGCTCTGCCGATATCAGATAAATAAGCGTGTTGTGGACCTACCGCAGGATAATCTAAACCCGCTGACACTGAGTATGACTCTTCAATTTGACCATCGTTATCTTGCATAATGTAACTGTAAGCGCCATGCAATATCCCTTTGGTGCCTTTACCGATAGCCGCGCCGTGCTCGGCGGTATGTACACCTTTTCCAGCTGGTTCTACACCAATCAGTTTTACATTTGGTTCGTCAATAAAGTCAGCAAACATGCCAATGGCGTTTGAACCGCCACCTACACAAGCAACGACTGCATCGGGTAAACGTCCTTCTTTTTCAAGGATTTGCGCTTTGGTTTCTTCGCCTATCATTCGATGAAACTCACGTACAATGGTAGGGAAGGGGTGAGGACCCGCTGCCGTTCCCAACAGATAGTGGGCTTTGTCATAACTGGCAGACCAGTCACGCATCGCCTCATTTACTGCATCTTTTAAAGTGCCCGAACCGGCATGAACAGGAATAACTTCAGCGCCCATCAAGCGCATTCTAAATACATTAGGTGCTTGGCGTTCAACATCCTTCGCACCCATATAAATTCGAGCTTTAAGGCCCATAAGTGCACAGGCTAACGCTGTGGCCACGCCGTGTTGGCCTGCGCCAGTTTCGGCAATAACTTCGGTTTTACCCATGCGTTTGGTTAGCAATGCTTGTCCTAAAACCTGATTGGTTTTATGGGCACCTCCGTGTAATAAATCTTCTCTTTTTAAGTATAATTTTACTTTGGGGTTATTCACTAAGTTTCGGGTTAATGTCATTGCCGTTGGTCGGCCAGCATAATCTTTTAGTAAACCCATAAATTCAGCTTGGAATTCGGGATCTTTCTGGGCATCGATAAATGCTTGTTCAAGTTGGTCGAGGGCAGGGATCAGTAACTCGGGTACGTACATACCGCCATAGTCACCAAATTTACTATCTAAATGATTCATTTATTACTCACTTTTTTAAACTGATATCGCTTGTTGCGACTAATTATTTCACTTGTCGCAAAAGCAAATTGTTACCACAGAACACACCGTGTGTTTTACTTCACTGGGGTACTTAATACTCTCGAAGCTGGCTAAAAGCTTGATCAATTATGTCTTGCTGCTTAATCCCAGGTGCGCTTTCTACACCAGAATTTAAGTCGAGCATGGCAACGCCTAATTTAGCTGCCTGTTTCACATTATTTGGGGTGATGCCTCCGGCTAGTATAATGTTAGACTTGTCAGATAGTTCATCTAACAGTTGCCAACTGAAGGATTGGCCGGTACCTCCCGATTGCTCACCTACTTGGCAATCTAATAAAAAGTACGCAACACCCGTTTCATCTATACTGGGTAAGGCTTGCTTAACCCCTTTAGCTAACCAAATTTGGCAAGAGCTAGGTAGATGTATACGTAAATTATCGATATAAGTTTGGTCTTCGTCACCATGTAACTGCACCGCTTCTAAACTTAGTTCTTTAGCATAATTCGCTACCTGTTCAATAGGTGAATTGACGAATACACCAACATAATTAAAGGGCACTGCGTAAGTAATTTGTTTGGCTTGCTCTAAAGTTATAAAGCGTTTGGATTTCTGCGCAAAAATCAAACCCGCATAACTGGCGGGACTATCTTTGACTAACTTAGCACCTGATAGGCTGGTGGTTCCACAAATCTTGACTGTGCCATACACTAGTTGTTTTGCTGCTAGCTCGATGTCATTTTCGCTCATCAAAGAACTGCCTACCAAAAAACCTTCAACTAGAGGTGCTAATCTAAGTACGTCTTGATGGCTGTATATACCAGATTCTGAAATGATCACATGATCATGATTGGCATGTTTTTTAATCAAAGGTACCAAGCGTTCTGTAGTGGCTAAGTCAGTGCTTAGGTCGCGTAAATCTCGATTATTAATACCTATGATTTTAGCTTGTAACGCACATGCTCTGAGTACTTCTTGCTCATTACTGACTTCAGTTAACACGTCGAGTTGGTAATGTTGCGCCAGTTCAGCTAATTCAACATATTGTTCGTCGTTTAACACTGACAACATTAATAACACCGCGTCGGCATGATGGTAACGAGCTAAGTGAACTTGGTATGGCTCAACAAAAAAGTCCTTGTTGATTACAGGTTGAGTAACGCGGTTTCGTACATATTCGAGGTATTCAAATTTACCTTGAAAGTATTTTTCATCTGTTAGCACTGAAATACAAGCCGCGTGAGGGCTGTAGGCTTGGATGATTTCGTCTAAGTCAAAATGTTCACGAATTAAACCTTTAGAGGGTGAGGCTTTTTTACATTCTAAAATAAATCCTGCATTAGGCTTTGCCAACGCGTCGTAAAAGCTTCTATCCGATGGGGTTAATCCGTTGATAAAATCTGCTAGAGGTAAGTCAATTTTACGTTTTGCAATTTCTAACTTTTTGTCTAAGACAATTTTTTCTAATACGTTGGCCATGTCAGTTAACGTTACCCTTTACTTTTTTGGCTGATTGCAGCCGACTGTTTTATCGTGGCTAATGGTAGCTGTTGTTGCATAGCCCCGATTGCCATTTCTGCTCCTTGAGCATAACTTTGTACTTTACCGCATAGTTTGAGTAACGCGCCCGCATTCATAGCAACCGCAGCCTGGTGCGCCCGCTGTCCTTTGCCAACTAGAACGTTTTCAATTAGGAGCTTGTTTTCTTCTGGCTCGCCACCTTTAATGGCCTCTAATGGATAGTTTTCAAGCCCAAAATCTGTTGGAGAGACTACTTTCTCACTTAGTTCGCTGCCATTTACTTCTACTATTTGGGTGTCTCCGTGTAATGCAAATTCATCCAATCCACTGCCATGTACAACTAAGGCTTTTTGGTAGCCCAATAACTGTAAGGTTTTCGCAAAAGGCATTAATAATTCAGGCGCGTAAACGCCAATAATAATATGACTGGGGCGAGCTGGGTTAACTAAAGGTCCAAGCAAATTAAACAAAGTGCGGGTTTTTAAGGTGGTACGCACTGGCATTGCATGACGAATACCAGAGTGATAGTTGGGGGCGAACAAAAAACACAAGTTTGATTCGTCGAGACATTGACGTGCGGTGTTTGCTGACATGGTAAGTTCTAAATCGAATGCCTTAAATAGGTCAGCTGAGCCCGACTTACTTGATACACTGCGATTACCATGTTTCGCTACTTTTAAGCCACAACTCGCAGCCACTATAGCTGAAGCAGAAGAAATATTAATCGTATTGTGCCCATCACCACCTGTGCCTACTATGTCAGCAAAATCATAGTCAGGGCGGGGGAAAGTCGCTGAGTTAGCTATTAATGCCGCCGCGGCACCAGCAATTTCTTGCGGTTGCTCACCCTTAATTTTTAACGCAGTAAGTAATGATGATAAAACGATGTCATCCACCTGACCTGTGACTACTTTGGAAAATACTTCAGTCACATCATCTTGTTGTAAATCTTGACCTAGATAGAGTTGTTCAAGAATGTTTTGGATCATCGTGTCTGCACCTTATCTTGGGTTAAAAATTCAATACTCTGCATCAGTAGTTGACTGCCATGAGAAGTTAAAATCGATTCAGGGTGAAATTGGAAACCTAACATTTGGTCTTGTAAATGCGCCACTGCCATAGGTATTTCAGAAAAACTCGCCAAAACACTCAATTCTTCCGGCATATTACTGGCCATTAATGAATGGTATCTCGCCACGGGTAAGGGCTTTGGCATGTTGCTAAACATTTTATCGCCGCAGTGTTCAATTAAGGATGATTTACCATGCATCACTTTATCTGCGCGAATGATGTTGCCCCCATAAGATTCAATAATTGCTTGATGTCCTAGACAAATACCTAAAACAGGAAACTGGCCTTTGACTAAATCTAGCAGTGCTAGCATTGATCCTGCTTGTGACGGATTACCTGGACCAGGGGATAACATTAACATCACTTGTCTTTTTTGACCGTTTGAGTCTGTCTGCTGCGCTTTATGTTGCATCTTTTGCATCACTAATTCAGCTGGCACACTATTGCGATATACAATCAATTCAAGGCCTAGAGTTCTTAATTCGTCCACTAGGTTGTAAGTAAAGGAATCAAAGTTATCTAACAAAAACACACATATTGGGTTCGTCGCTTGAGCCGCGGATGAAGTCATTATGCTGCTCCTTGTGCTGGTAATTGAGAGCTGGAAATAATAGCACTGATGACCGCTTGTGCTTTACCGCGGGTTTCATCTGCTTCTGATTGTGGATCTGAGTCATAAACTACACCGGCACCTGCTTGAATATAAGCGGTATTGTTTTTCACAAATGCAGAACGAATCACAATACAAGTATCCATATCACCTTGGCTGTTTATATAACCTACCGCACCGCCATAACTGCCGCGCCGCTGATTTTCTACTTGTCGAATCAAGGTGGCGGCGCTGACTTTAGGTGCGCCTACTAAGGTGCCCATATTCATACAGGCTTGGTAAGCATTAAGTGCGTCTAAGTCATCGCGTAATTGCCCTACTACTCGAGACACTAAATGCATTACATGGGAGTAGCGGTCTACCTTGAGTAAGTCAGTGACATAACGAGTGCCGGGTTTAGATACTTTGGCAACATCGTTACGTGCTAAATCTACCAACATAATATGTTCAGCTCGTTCTTTTTGATCTTCTTGTAAGTTGAGTTCTAAACGACAATCCAAATCTAGGTCAATACTACCGTCTGCTCGTTTGCCTCTTGGGCGTGTTCCGGCAATAGGATAAATCTCTACCTGATTCGTCTGTTTGGTGTACTTCAAAGCAGATTCAGGGGATGCGCCAAACATACAAAAATCGTCGTCTTGTAGGAAAAACATATACGGACTAGGGTTTTGTTGTTTTAAGGCTCGATAAGCATCATGAGGGTGAGGGCAGGGTAAGCTAAATGTTCGAGACGGCACTACCTGAAAAATGTCACCAGATAAGATGTTTTCTTTCAACTTAATCACGTCATTTTTGTACTCTTGATCGGACTTATTAACCTTTAAGTCTTTCTCAGTGATGATTGTTTTTGAGGTTTCAGCTAAGGGTTTAATTGTGCCTAATTTATGTTTTACCTGTTCTAAACGCTGACTCACGGAAAAATAATTGTTGGCCACATTTTTACCGCTAAACACACTGCCAATGATTTCGCTTTGCTGTGTTTGATGATCAATAATCACTAAAGTTTCCGCAAGATAAAAAACAAAGTCTGGACAAGAATTGGCGCTGTCAGCGACTTCTGGCAGTTTTTCAAAACTGGCCAACAAATCATAGGCTAATGCGCCACCTAAAAACACTGCATGAGGATGTTGGCGTATAGCAGTGATTTTATTGGTAATCAGGCGTAACGCATCAAATACCGCTGGCGCTTTTAAGCGACTGTCTTCATCGAGGTCAGCATCTGCTGCGGGAAAAGTGAGAGTAACTAGGCCTTCAGTGGGATCCAGTTTATGGATAACGCCAACTGGACAATATTCATCAAACATCGGCAGTACTGCATGACCGTTATCTGATAATGCACGACAATAAACGTGCTGGCCATGGCACTCTATCTTGATAGCGGCATCTACCAATAGCAAACTTTTGAGGTTGTCTTTGCTATCTATTTCGGCTGATTCTAAAAGCAAGTTATTGCTTTTACCTTGGCATAAGTATTGATACGCATGTAATGGGTCGGCGACATAGTCTGCGGCGACCACTAGGGTTTCTACTTTGCCAAACTGCTCTGTTAACTGGGCTAAACTCATTTTTTAATTCTCTAATACAATTTTTATTGAAGAGCAGGCGTAAAAAAGCCCGCATTATACGGGCTTTTTTGGATATTTATTTGCGAATTTAAAATTCAAACACAAACACTCACAGCCCGTTAGTTCAGGATGTGCCACCACCAAATGTTGCGTGTTTGAATATTTTTCATTATTTATATTACTCGTTATCAGTTTAAATCGGTTATTTGGCTGTTATTCACACGGGGATCGGTATAATAGCGCTAAACAACAGTCATTTTGTGTATATAGAAGAAAACAAATTTGGCTCTATGTCAACACTCAAATTGTTCTTAACCAGAAATAATAATAATTAATAGCGAATTAAGAAAAGTACTATTCAATGAAAATCGATCTGCATAGCCACACCCATTACTCTGATGGACACCTTTCGCCAAAGGAGTTAGTTGATCGCGCTCACAACATGCAAGTAGATGTGTTAGCCATAACCGATCATGACACCATTGATGGTATTCAAACGGCTATAGATTATCAATCACAGCAAAAACGTGCCATGCAGATCCTTTCGGGTGTTGAAATATCAACGTCTTGGCATAACTTCGATATCCATATTTTGGGCCTCAATGTTGACCATACAAACGCGCAGTTTTTGGCTCGCTTGGAACAACAAAGCCAAGAGCGCGACAGGCGCGCCCAGCAAATGTCGGATAAACTAGCTAAAGTAGGCATTGCAAATGTTTTTGAGGATGCAAAAGAGTTAGCGGGTGTGGGGCAAATAACCCGTGCGCATTTTGCGCGAGTGCTAGTACAACGCCAAGTCGTAAGAGATTTTGATTCGGTGTTTAAAAAATACTTAGGTAAAGGCAAAAAAGCTCATGTAAAACCAAAATGGATCAGTATTGAACAGGCTATTACTTGGATTCATGACGCCGGAGGTAAGGCTGTATTAGCACACCCAGGGCACTATGATATGACAACCAAATGGTTAAAACGTTTGGTTGCAGAATTCGCTGATTCGGGTGGCGACGGAATGGAGGTGATTCACTCGCACCTTACTCCTGTGCGCAAAAAGTTATTGGCTGACATCGCCGCTGAACACGATTTGCAAGCGTCTAGCGGTTCTGACTTTCATTACCCTAACCGCTGGACTGAATTAGGCAAAAACCTTACGCTTCCCGAACAACTTGTGCCAATATGGCAGGACTGGAATTTAGTCAGTCAATAACATGCTGGTAATAGAAGTTAGGTCAATGAACCTACTTCACATTCGGATAAGCGATAACATTACTCTACGAGCAATACTGCTGTGATAGTAGAATAGGAATAATTTATGAGTCAGTTTTTTTATATCCACCCAGATAATCCACAAGTACGTTTGATTAAACAGGCTTGTGAGCTTATTCATCAAGGTGCCGTGGTGGTATACCCGACAGATTCGGGTTATTCCATTGGATGTCACATGAATGACAAAGCTGCCTTAGAGCAACTTTGCCGCATTCGACAAATTGGTAAAGACCATAATTTCACTTTGATGTGTCGTGATATGTCGGAACTCTCGGAATATGCAAGAGTTGATAACACGGCCTTTAGAATGATCAAAAATAATACTCCAGGGCCTTATACATTTATTCTTAAGGCCACCAAAGAAGTGCCCAAGAGGTTACAAAATCCTAAAAGAAGAACGATCGGCATTAGAGTACCTGACAACAAAATTGCGCTGGCGTTATTAGAAGAATTAGGCGAGCCGTTAATGTCGACTACGCTTATTTTACCTGGCGCATTGGTTGCTGAGTCTAACCCTGATGACATTCGCGATGAACTAGAAAAACAAGTGGGCTTGATTATTCATGGTGGCTTTTTAGGTGAACAGCCTACCACTGTGATTGATATGTCAGACGGAGAGAATACTATTATCAGAGAAGGCAGTGGTGACACTAGCCCTTTCATATAGCCAAATAAGATATTCTGAATGTCTGCAGATAATCGCTCTTTTTCAGCCTCTTCACTTGCTAAGGAACCGGTCCAACAACCGTTACCGTTGGCATTTGTCAATGGAGAAGCCTTAGTTGAAAAACCTGAAGATTTGTATATTCCCCCAGACGCACTAGAACTGATTTTAGAAGCATTCGAAGGGCCATTGGACCTATTGTTGTATTTAATTCGTAAGCAAAAGTTCGATATTGTTAACTTACCAGTATATCAAGTTACCCAACAATACATGGAATACGTGGAGTTAATGAAAGACATTAAACTTGAGCTTGCTGGGGAATATCTATTGATGGCGGCGATTTTAGCTGAGGTTAAATCTCGACTATTATTACCTAAAAGGGCGGATGCAGAGGAAGATGAGGATGATCCACGAGCTGAGCTTATTCGCCGCTTAAAAGAATATGAGCGCATTAAAAATGCCGCTCAGGAACTTGATAATATACCTAGACAAGAGAGGGATATTTTTACTGTCACTGTGGATACCGCCGACTCAGTAGAACCACTGCGAATTTTACCGGTGGTGAGTTTGCAAGAACTGGTTTTAGGGTTTCAAACAGCAATGAACAGGGCGCAAGCATTCGAACATCACCATATAGAAAAAGAAACATTATCTACTCGAGAACGAATGAGTTTGATTTTAGAGCAAATTTCGGCGCAGCACTTTACGGGTTTTGACGAACTGTTTCATGCAAGTGAAGGCAAGCCTGGAGTAGTCGTCACTTTTTTAGCTATTTTGGAGCTAGCCAAAGAAAGTTTAATTGAGTTAGTACAAGCTCAGCCCTATGCCAACATTCATATCAAAATGAGTGGACCGCTAAAATATACTGAGGCTGAATTAGATGGCTAAGATATCAAGAGCACAGCTTAAACAGTTAGTCGAAGCTGCAATATTTGTAGCTGACCAACCGGTTTCAGCGGAGCAGCTGCAACTTACCGTATTGGAAGGTTTGGAAGTGAGTAAAACCATGCTCAAAGACACGCTAAAGGAGTTGCAGTTAGATTATCAAGCGAGAGGCATACAGTTAGTAGAAGTGGCATCAGGTTATCGTTTTCAATCGGTTGACAGTTTAAGTCCGTGGCTAGGTAAATTGTGGCAAGAAAATGCTCCCCGCTACTCTCGGGCAATGTTGGAAACCTTATCATTAGTTGCATACCGTCAACCCATAACCCGTGGTGAAATAGAGGATGTACGGGGGGTGTCGGTCAGTAGTCAAATAATGAAAACTTTGAGTGAAAGAGGCTGGATCAAAGTTATCGGCCATAAAGAAGTACCAGGACGCCCTTCGTTGTATGCCACAACTAAGGGGTTTCTAGATTATTTTGGGTTAAAAAGCTTAGGTGAATTACCCAGTAGTGATGATTTTATTGGGTCTGAAGTGTCAGACGAAACAACAAACATTCTTTTAAGCGATGCCACAAAAGATGTCGCGACAAAAGGTCAACCAACAGAATCTGTAGCAGGAGAGGCAACTTTGCGCACTCCTCCAGATGAACCAGAGCAATTACATTAATGAGTGACAAATTACAAAAAGTACTGGCCAATGCCGGAGTCGGATCGCGCCGCGAGATGGAAAGATGGATAGAGGCTGGGCGTATATCTGTTAACGGAAAATTGGCAACCTTAGGTGACAGGGTCGAACCTGCAGATAAAATTCGTGTCGACGGCAACCCTATTAGCACCCCCAATGACACCCCAACTTGTCGAGTGTTGATGTACAACAAACCCGAAGGTGAATTGTGCAGCCGTAAAGATCCCGAAGGCCGACCAACTGTCTTTGATCGCCTGCCAGCGATTAAAAACGGCCGCTGGATAGCTGTAGGTCGTTTAGATATTAATACCAGTGGTTTATTGTTGTTCACTAACGATGGTGAGCTAGCGAATCGTTTAATGCACCCCAAACACGAAGTGGAACGCGAATACTCAGTGCGCGTATTTGGAACCGTAGAAGACATGATGCTCAAACGTCTAACAGACGGCGTGAAACTTGAAGACGGTGAAGCTAAATTTAACGAGATAGTTAAAAAGCCTGGTGACGAAGAAAGTCTAAATACTTGGTATAACGTGAGTTTATCTGAAGGCAGAAATCGCGAAGTTAGGCGTTTATGGGAATCTCAAGGCTTACAAGTTAGCCGATTGATCCGCGTGCGTTATGGCTCATTAGAATTGCAAAAGCGCTTACCACAAGGTGGATGGGTAGAGTTGGGATTACCAGATTTGAACACCTTACGTAAAAGTGTGCAATTGCCGGCTGAGACTGAGACCTTGATTAAGGTTGATCCCGGGAAATTGGATCATGTGAAGATTAGTCGGATGCGGAGATCGGTTAAGAAGCATAGGGTGCGGCAGGCTAATAAGAAGCGGGATTGATAAACGCTTCGCGTTTTTGCGTTAGGTAACACCTTTTAAGTTGGGTGTTACTTTTTAGTTTTTTATGCCCTAGCGGGCACTGCTATCCCGCGACGCGACCGCTTGGCAGTTTTGTCTCGAGTCCCTTCGAGCCAGTCACTTTTTCTTCTACAGCTAAGAATAAAGTAACCAAAATAAGCCGCCGCTACCAAAGTTCTTAATCGCACAAAAAGACTTATTTTATGGGCGCCAACCGCGTTGTCGCTACAAATGAGTCCCTCCAACTTTCGCTCAAATGACGTCCCGCGCGGCGTCCGCATGTCATTTGCCCCTAAAATAAGTCTTTTTGTACTGAAACTTTAACGGCGGGAAAGCAGTGGCGGAGCCACCAAAGCTGCACATTTGTGATGACGATGTTCATGTGATTTTTTGTAATATATTGATTTAATTGTAATTTTACTAGTTTGTTACAATGGCTGTCTCTGTAATTTAGTCTGAGCATAGCTAAAAACAAATAAAATTAAAAAGGTTAAGTATTTCATGATGTATAACGCCCCAAGCAGCGGTGCGTAGCATCCGACTGCCTTTGCTTGTTAAGCATTTTTGTCTGCATAGTATGTTTTTGACAGTTTATAAATGCTCCAGCACTCCTTAATAATAAACGGAGCTAAAATACCCGCTAAGACTGACAATGGATAAGGCATAATTGCGCCGATAGCTGCTGCAGCACCAGTTAAAACTGCTAGTGTAGTTCTTGCTTTCTCCATATCACGCTTGATTGAAACATTATTTTTGACTTCTTCAGACAAAATATCATCAATTTCAGGGGATGCGTTTTTTAAGCTACCCCCAAGGTTAGAGAGTTCTGATTCCATATTCTCAAGCTGTTTTGACAGCTCAAACACCTGTTGCTGAACTACAGGTATTGTATTTTCAAAATATGCCTTTCTGGCTTCTAAGGGTAGTCGTTCCTTTAGATCTTTCTCAGCAGCCTCCAATTGATCTTTCACACTCTTAACTTTTGAGTCGAGTTCATCTTTCTTTTTCTTTACAGCCGAGGCATCGGTTTCAATTTTTTCCTTTAATCCATACTCAGTGAGTATCCCTGAAAGAAGTCTATATTCTCGTTTTTGCTGAAAATACATTAAGAAGCCAGCAATAGTGAGAATTAGCATCACAATATTAAGAGCGAAAGAAACTCCAGCCCCAGTAGAACCCGATATCCATGTTATGAAGGTTTCAAACCATGGAGTTACATTACTTTCGTCCAATTCTAAAACTCCTTTTCAGGTTTGTTTTGATGCTTAACGCTTTGCATATGGGGATTTTAGGAGCGCTTTTTCAGCGAGTAAAATTCCCACCATAATGCACTTGTTAGAATCACGTGACCACCCAGTGATAGGAAGTAAAATAATACAACTCACTTTTTCCATTGTATTCGAAATATTGTGATTGCCACATATCCTTTTTAACTTCATTTCCCCAAATATCTTTTTCAATTGCATATTTGACTTGGTCTAGCAAATTGCTATAAACGTATGACGAAATGCCAATATTTCCATGCAACATATCTCCAACCTTTACGGATTTATTAACCGCATTACCTATCCAAACTAGGTCTCTATTATCCGCTCCTGCTATGCCAACTTTTGCACAGAGAATTTTACCATCGTCAATCCCTATTCCAAAATTTACTGTGGAATATTTCTCCATTTTCTTTTTCACCGCAGAGTCAGAGGACGAAAGCATCCATTTCATTTTCATAGCAGCTTCAACTGCATTACTGAGAGTTAATTTTGATGTTCCCTGAAAAAAGACCAACATACCATCACCATTAAAGCTTCTGACCTCTCCACCTAAGCTTTTAGCTATAGTAACTATCGTATGAAAATATGCTTTATGGATCTTGGCGACAGTAGTTCGATTATGATTATTCAAAACTGCTGTTGAGCCCCTCATATCTATAAATAATGTTGTTGCCTCAAATCGCAGTCCCTTATTGCCAAAAGTTAGTCTAGTATCGTCAATATTTGGAACATCCGTAATATCGGTTACATCAAATGCGTCGTCTATAATCTGCTGAATCTTGGAATCAATTCCACTTTTCATTATTTCTTCCTTAAAATAAATATGGTTGCAGCACCGATTGGAGACAAGATAGCTGATAGAGTTAACCAAACTGCAATTTGGAAGTTTCTATACTTTTCTTTGGCTATAACAGAGTTAATTATAATCTGGTTTGAAAGGTCTTTTTGATAGCCAGTATATTGACTGTTTTTCAACTCTAATTTCACTTCCAATGCTTTCAAATAGGCCTGAGGTGTGTATTTTGCTATATCCGAGAAATATAATAAATTATCGCTTCCCTTTGTTCCATTTGGCTTAGCTTCCCAAGGCATACTCAGAGAGGGTATGACGGAGATTAAGCAAATAACCAATGAAGCAACACATAGAGATGCTGACATTACTAAATAAAAACTAAACAAAATATTCATTTCGAATGTTTTTGATAGTCTAACTATTCCCCAAATTAATGCGCCATTACCTGCAATTAAAGTAGCAGACTTGGCTTCAGCATATTTGAGCCAGTCATTTATATTTGAGAATATATCGTTAAGTTTCTCGTCCATGACAAGCTATCCCCAGTGATTCTAACGCTTAACATATGGGGCAATTACTTGCTGGCTATACTGCGCGAAGTGCCAGCCAGTGAGTAATTGTCCCAGCGAGTTTACGAGCGAAATGATGTTTTTGTTAGGTGTGGCAGCGATCATACTCAATTCTCATATTAAATAATTGCGATACCCCTGAAGGCCAATCACCATCTTTTACATCAACCTCAATCATTTGTCCCCAGTGTAACCTGTCCGTAAACTCCTCGGAAAGGCAAACCTTATCGAGTAATTTTGTTTTATAAACTTGGGCAATTTCAGGCTTATTTTGTCTTCTTTTTTCATAGCTTAGTTCAGCACCATCAGAGTAAATAAAACTAAGCTTGTAGTTGTTTTCTGTTTCTGTGAAATAACTGAGCTGAATATTTGCAATATCATTTGAAAAATAACTATTAAGGATTTTTAGTTTATTTTGATATTCCCATTGAGGGTAATTCCCAAATAAAAGTACAAAAACGATACTAAACAAGGCAACGAAAAATAAAACAAACCCTCCTTTACCTGCCCACCAGTTAAGAAATCTAAAAATCCATTTCGGAGTTGACTTCACTTGAACACCTAACGCTTAACATATGGGGATTTTAGGAGCGCTTTTTCAGCGAGTAAAATTCCCACCATGATGTTTTTGTTAGGTGCACTCACTGCGCAAAACCAATAATTTGAAGTACATTGATTATGATGAGCAATACACCAATTACTATTAAAGCATTTGGTGAAACCATTGTTTTCTGATTAGTTAAGTTAGATTTTAATGCTTTACCACGCATAACCAAATAGCCACCCAAACAAACTAAAATAAGATTAATTACAACACCAGCTAAAAAGTGAGAATCCATTAAAAGTTAATCCCTAGCAAATCATTATGAGAGTATTTAGTTAAATTAATCCAACTGCTAACTGCAGTGCACCTAACGAGGCTGTAGAAAAGTCGGTTTTGACTATTCAAAGCATCGTCTTTCTATAAATTTGTAATGCCTACAACTTTGCCTTGAGCCAAGATATATTGCAAAGTTTTTTACTCGTGGTTTTGATTTTCCAGTTTTCGGCTTTTATCTCGTTGCAGGTGGCTGTTT
>NZ_JBDVXF010000010.1:0-3054 GCF_039964565.1 Paraglaciecola sp. | reverse complement strand
CTAGTGCCCCTGTTATCATCACGGATGATGAAACAACAGGCTGTGATGAGATCACATAAGAGAGCCTCTATATGTGTTTGCTGTAAGCGATGACTTAACAGCCAATATGACAGATGAAGTATACGGCTTAGCTCAGAGATTCGGATTGATCTTGAAAAAGTGATCAAAAGATGACTAATACCTATTGACCGACCGGAGGCTCATATGTGTTAGGTTGCATCGGTATCCAGCTCCTTCTCTAGTTCGGGTAAACTGAACATGCGTATATCAATGTGAAACTCATGTTTATCGGCTAATTCGATTATGGTGTCACGCCAGTTTGCAAAGTCTTCAGATTCAGTTGCGACTGCCAAGATTACTTTTAAATTTTTAGTTAAATCTGTCGGGAGTTCCTTGAATACACGAGCAATTCTTTTCAAAGAATGACTAATAGACGACCTGTTTAGCTCTGATTTAAAGTATTTAACTTCAATGGCATAGATTTCACCATTCTTTTCTCCCACGGCATCAAACATAAAATTATGCTTTTTGGAGTTGAGAACTAACTCACTCCTAAAATCTGTAAACTCGGGGGATAATTTGTTTAGCACAAGTCCTTCAGCTAGATAGTATGTTGCAGCAGTGTTTCGCCTAAAAAGTTCTTTATATTTAACACCATTAGTGCTGTTTGTTTCTTCAAGCGGGTTCTCGTTTTCGCGAGATGGAGTATAGTCATCGTTTATCTCGTCCTTAAGCTTTTCGATGCGATCTTCAGGTGTTGCTTTTCCAAACAGTTCTAGAAAATTATCCTCATCTTTGAAGTCAGATGGAGCATAAAGAACCTTGTAATTAAAATTTAAGGTCAGGAAAAAAAGTAAAATTAAAAGACATGGAAAAAGCATAAGGAACCAAATGTATATTCTTTGACTTTCTGGCTCTAACAATGGCAACACGACAGTTCCACTAATTTCCGCCAAGCCTGCAAATATTGCGATTATCGTAAGTGGATTGCTAATCTTGCGTATGTGTTCAATCATTTAATTAAAATCCTTTTTGCGACCTAACGCTTACAATAACGGGAAAAGCAGAGCGACAGCGAGGCTTTTTCCGAATGAGCGAAGCGAATGTTGTTAATTGTTTTGTTATGTTTACAAAACTTGCAGACTAACAAAAGCCTTAAACCCATAACTCCCCACCTTTTTTGTAACCCTTTAGTTTCTCCATGATTTCATCAGCATGTTCCAAATCTCTGCATGGAATCAGAACTTTACCTTTTCCAGATTTATTGTTGGTGATTAATGGGTTTCCAGCTTTCGCCTCAACTACATGAAACTCACCAGGTGATTTAGGTATTTGGAATTTTGGCATATCAAGGGCACATCTTGTGAACATAACTACTTAGTGATTATACGGCACGTAGTATGTGACGAATAATCACCTTGTTGGACAAAGCCGAAACTGTGTCCTTGAATTTATTGGTACTTTTTATGCTAATGGAATTTGTATTTTAAGGGAATAGGCGATGTGGCTCTCATTTCATATTGAGGAGATAGCCTCCTCATTATTTTGGGCTGTATGAAGTTATAATATGTCTGTTTGTCTGCATTATTTCCTCGTTTATAGTCGATTACCCATCGATAGACCAAGGGTGGGCCTGACAGCGATTTAACTGTCATTTTATTGGTGTCACTTTCCCGTTTATGTGTTTTTATTCAATAATATTACCCGCTTAGCCGCCTCTGCGTATTCGTATCATGCAAGGCAATAGAAGCCAGCATCATTACACCCACCTTACAAACTGGGCAATGCCAACAGCTCGGTGATTTGTCCCTAACAGTGTTTTGCTCACTCGTTATTACTTCAGGTAATTGTCGCCGGATTGTAGCGAGCTTTTTGCGTCTACAGCGATTGGCTAAAAAACCAAAGTGTCTCACCCGCATTAAGCCCTTAGGCAGAATGTGACTTAGGTAGCGGCGTAGGAATTCCTCACCACTGAGTACCATCTGTTTTGACCGATTGTTATCGGCATAATCCTTATAAGAGAAGGTCACGTTTTGTTGGTCTATGGTGTGTAATCGCGACTCATGCAACATGCCTTTGCGGGTATAATGTCCAAGATAACGAATAACGGTGTCGGGTTTATACCCAACCTAGACACCCAAAACAATAAAGTACCCAATTGTTTCAAAATCAACAAGTACCCAACCTAGACACCCAAAGCAATAAAGTACCCAATTGTTTCAAAATCAACAAGCATCAAGTGGTGTAAATATGTGTTCTTTTGGGTGTTTAATCCAAAAGCTTTGGGGCAAACTGTGGGTTAATAGGTTATATGTGCTTAAACCTGTGATGTAGTTCTAATTTCAGGCAGCAGAATTACGCTTCCATAATCTGGAAGTGGGTGATGCGAATTTTAGTTGTGACTCAAGCTTGTTGTAATAGCACTCTCGCTTTTGCCATACCTCGTATTCGCTGATGGTCGGTGTGGTGTTTAAATTGTTGTAGCATGTGTTCGCTACCCACCGCTGTATTGAAGTGTTGTTCGAATTCAGTCGTCAGGGTTAACCATTGCTCTGAGTTGAGGCCAAGTCTTTCTAGAATAGGGTTATGGTGTGATTCTATATAGCCTGCTTTATCCTCTCGAATACATCTTCCGGTTGTATCTACTAATTCACAGTAGTCAATTAGGCTGTAAGCGATACCTTTTGGCATGTCTTGCCTGTGATTACCGACAAAACGCATCAGTTTTTTAGGTTGTTCACCTTTGATAAGCGAGTGAATACGACTTTGAATGCTGGTATGTTTTGAGGTTTCTGGCGTGGTTTCCATTTTGGCTCTAATAGGGTTTAGGTCTACGTAGGCCATACAAGCTATCACTGCGGTTTCATCTAACAATGCTTGTGATTTGAATCGCCCTTCCCACAAATTTATAGGGAATAAATTTGAACAGCTTTAGCTGGCCCGAAGGGTGAGTGCCATGGATGGCAACGAATAAAACCGGCCTGTGCAACCATCCTCTTTATTGGCTTCGCGGGCAATGTGCTCATTGAGGTTGCGCATCAGCCAGCTTATGTC
>NZ_JBDVXF010000009.1:0-7368 GCF_039964565.1 Paraglaciecola sp. | reverse complement strand
GACATAAGCTGGCTGATGCGCAACCTCAATGAGCACATTGCCCGCGAAGCCAATAAAGAGGATGGTTGCACAGGCCGGTTTTATTCGTTGCCATCCATGGCACTCACCCTTCGGGCCAGCTAAAGCTGTTCAAATTTATTCTCTATAAATTTGTGGGAAGGGCGATTCAAATCACAAGCATTGTTAGATGAAAGTGCCGTGTTAGCCTGTATAGCCTATGTGGATTTAAACCCTATTAGAGCCAAAATGGAAAGCACACCTGAAACCTCAAAACACACCAGTATTCAAACCCGTATTCACTCGCTCATCAAAGGTGAACAACCCAAAAAGTTGATGCGTTTTGTAAGCAATCACAGACAAGACATGCCAAAAGGTATCGCTTACAGCCTGATTGATTACTGTGAATTGGTAGATACAACCGGTAGATGTATTCGAGAAGATAAAGCAGGCCATATCGAACAGCACCATAATCCCATTCTTGCGCGCCTTGGCCTTAACTCAGAACAATGGTTAACCTTAACCACTGAGTTCGAACAACACTTTCATACCGCCGTTGGTAGCGAACACATGCTACAACAATTTAAACACCACACCGACCATCAACGCATACGAGGAATGACAAAAGCGAGGGTGCTATTACAACAAGCTTGAGTCACAACTAAAATTCACATCATCCACTTCCAGACTATGGAAGCGTAATTCTGCTGCCTGAAACTTGAACTAAATCACAGGTTTAAGCACATATAACCTATCAACCCACAGTTGCTCCAAAACTTTTGGTTTAAACACCCAAAAGAACACATATTGACACCACTTGATGCTTGTTGATTTTGAAACAATTGGGTACTTTATTGTTTTGGGTGTCTAGGTTGGGTGCTGACTCATTCATGTAAAGCGTCAATTGGAAGAGCTAGACACTAATATTGAAACGTTTAACAAAATAGCGAGCCAGTACATATTTTAATGAAGTAAATAATGGTGCAGGTTACCCTAAAGGACAAGATATATCGACATCGATGGGGTTACCCCTCATGTAACATAATAGTGGTGACTAATGGATACGTTGGATGGTTTGAAAACGGTTATAGCAGTCGTAAATACTGGTTCTTTTACTGCTGCTGCAGAAAAACTAGGTATTTCTAAGGGATTGGTCAGCAAGTATGTTCGCCAAATTGAAACCGAGTTAGATGTTCGCATTTTTAATAGAAATACTCGTTCAAATGTTTTGACAGACGCGGGAATTCAGTATTACCAACATGCATTAAAATTATTAGAACACTACGACACTATGTTGGATGATGTGCTTCGAAAACAATCAAGTCCAAAAGGGTTGTTGCGGATTAGTTGTCCTATTGCCATTGGAGAACATATCATTTCATCATTATTACCAGATTTTTCTGACCTATATCCTGAAATCAAAGTGGAGCTAGTTCTCAATAATCGAGCGGTTAATATGTTGCAAGAAGACATTGATATTCGTATAAAAAGTGGTGGGGTTGAAGATTCTAATATGATTGCAAGACCACTATTTAAATGGCCTATGATTATCTGCGCATCTAAAACATACCTTGAAAATCGTAATACCCCTTTGACGCCGGATGAACTAAGCGAACACAAATGCGTAATAGATAACAATATGCAAGATGGTCAGAATTGGACATTTGTGACGAAAAATGGCGAGCAACATACTTTAGATGTGCAATGCAACTTGGCAAGTAATAACCCGCAAGTTGTTGCTAACATCATTAAAGCTGGAGGAGGGATTGGTCGCATCGCTAAAATTCCGGTACATGAAGAACTGGCGTCAGGTGAACTTATTGAGCTATTTAAGGATTATGCCCCCATGATTTTTGATACATTTTTAATCTATCCACATCGCAAGCACATCCCGCAAAAAGTACAATGTTTCATAGATTTTGCGCTATATAAATGTCACTCGCTACCAAACTGATCTTATTCCAAAAATTACCCGAATTCTGAATAAGCCGAGCTTCTCGATAACGCTATTTTGTGTCTTGAGGCGTTGAATTATAATATTAAATTGTATTTGAACGACACATCCTATCTTTTATACGGACTCCTTTCGTTTTTGGTTAACACCCTTGTCGCTTCGCTAGGGTGCCGGAGTCCATACATCGAACTCAGGTTAAGGTTTTTATTCTATTGTCTACGTACAGTAAACATAGTGTTTTTAATATGAGTGTTTTTTATTTTTTATCTTGACGCTAAGCTTTGTATTTAGTTCACAAAGGTTATGGCAGGTACTATGGCAAATTCCGTTTTCATTCAACATTCTACTTTATGTAAAAGAATATCTGCTCGTTTGCAACAAGCCGGCTTATCGGTTGAACGAGCGGATATAGAAGCGAGTATAATGGTTGAGGCAGACTTGCTAGGTGTGCCTTCTCATGGTGTACGAATGTTACCTAATTTGTTAGCTGCAATTAACGATGGGCGATTGTCGGTTACGCCATCTGAAAAAGTGATTAAATCTTTTGGTGCAATCAGTGTGCTAGATTTTGACAATGGGCCTGGTCGATATAGCGCCATAACTGCTATGAACAGGGCAGTTGAGCAGAGCAAAGAGTTTGGTGTGGGCGTCTGTTTAGCTAAAAATACCAGTCATTGGGGGCGAGGCCATGCATATGCTTGCCGTGCAGCGCAGCAAGGATGTATCGGTATTTGCACAACTAATGCTATTCCTAGTATGGCTGCGTGGGGCGCGACTCAGCGTATTATTGGTAACAATCCTTTAGCTATCGGTATTCCTAACATTATTAGTGAGCACCCCATTGTATTAGACATGGCGATGAGTCAAGCAGCAGTAGGAAAAGTGGCCACAATGCTAAGAGAAGGGACAGTATTGAATGAACCATTAGGCTACGACTTACAAGGTAATTCGAGTACGGACGCGCAAGATATACTAGCTGGTGCCGTTTGGCCTATGGGATTGCATAAAGGTGAAGGTTTGGCACTGATGATGGAAATGCTCACAGCTACTTTAGCCGGCAGCGCTTTTAGTTTTCAGTTATTGAACAAAGATAACAGTGGTGTTGATCCATATGCGAGTAAGATATTTATTGCACTTAACGTTAGTGAATTTGTTGCTCTAGAGCACTTTTATCAACATACGGCAGATCTGTTTACGCATTTAAAAAACAGTACGCCAAATTTTAAGTACCCAAGTGAACGAGGTTGGCAGGCAAAACAAGAAAACTTACTGAAAGGGATACCTTTGCATGAAGAAATCATTGACCAATTAAAAGCGGTTAATGTGACCTTTTAGCATGGTCGTTATTTTAAACATGATAAATATAGAAGTGAATATATGAACAAGCTTGTTATTGCAATAGTTATTCTTGCATTCAGTCACACTGCGTGTGCAGTTAATTTGTCTCGTGCTAATAAAACCATAGGAGTATGGACAGCAGACGCCATTATCGAACGGCATCAACCTACTATCAATGTACTCACTAAACACGGTTGGGATCATTCAAATAGTATTGTGTTACATGGTATTGAAAAGATATATCGACAGAACCCAAAACCTAGTTATTTAGCGTACATCAAGGGATTTGCAGATGATTATGTTAATGAAGATGGCACTATCACAGGGCTGTTAACCACTTTAGATGGCATTCACCCTGGCGTTGTGTGTCTTTTTTTATATGAAATAACTGGGCAACAAAAGTATCGGCTGGCCGCTAAAACCATGCGGGATCATATTATGGGTAATGAAAATCACGCCTCCGTATTTGCTAAAACACCAGATGGGGTCTTTTGGCATAAAAATAATGTGAAATACAAAAATGTGGCATCTGTAGATGGGTTATACATGAAAGACCCATTTTTAGTACGTTATGGGTTAACTTTTAACGAGCCAAATACTGTGGATATGGCACTAAATCAAGTATTACTTGTTTCGGCACGGTCTTTTAATATAAAGAATAATCTGGCTTTTCATGCTTGGAGTTATGAAAAAAGTAAACCTTGGTCAGATCCAATAACAGGCCAAGCAACGCAACATTGGTCAAGGGCTTCAGGTTGGTTTTCAATGGCATTGGTAGATATATTGGAATATTTACCTCAAACTCATCCAAAGTATTCTAAGATCCACACCCTGTTTAAGCGAGTTGTGCTGGGTATTACACAGGCACAAAACCCTAAAACCGGATTATGGTATCAAGTCCTTGATAAATATGAACAAAAAGGTAATTACCCTGAAGTTAGCGGCAGTGGAATGATGATTTATGCAATCAAAAAAGGTATTGATTTAGGATTAATTTCTGATGATTATTTAGCTGCAGCCACAGCCGGCTGGCAAGGATTGAATAAGTACATTAAAGTCTACTCAGATAACGGGCCGCAAGTCACTTCAGTTGCGCCAGGAATGAGTAGTCAAAACAACTATCAAGCTTATGTTGATATTGCTCCTATTAGTGTTCCAAGAGCCCAAGTAAAACAATATTCTCATGGTTATGTGGGAGTATTAATGGCTGCTTCGGTAATGGAGAGTTTTGATTAATCTAGGGTGAATTCAGATACTGAAATTGGACGATAGAAATAATAATCTTGCATGTTATTTCAGCTTAATTGAGCAGAACCAAAATCATCAAGTGCAATAGAAAAACCTTTTTGTCTGGATTCTTTAGTCATATTCAAACAATGTTCCAAATCTGTCATCATGATAATTTCGAATTGGAAATTCGTCTCCACCAATACAAGCTTACATATTGCTGTCATCTCATAATCTATTCACAAGCGCTTATCGAAGCGCTTATCGAGACAGCCATTGTAACAAAACGACTTAGTGATGACTTGGTGAAGTGTGGGTTGTTACACAAAAAGTTTTCGTGGCTGGCATACATATTAGTAAAATTACACCGACCGCCGCCCGACATTAAAATTTTACCACCAATACGTTTAGCGTGATCAAGCACAGATACGCTTCGCCCACGTTTATCCGCTTGCGCTGCGCAAAACAAACCAGCAGCACCTGCACCTATTACTACTACATCAACTTTATTCAAAACTTCGCTGTTCAACACTTCTGTTCTCAAGGAAATATCTAAAAGGTGTTAATTATGGCCGAGATTATAAGGTAATAAGTGATAAATTACTGCTAAGATTCACACTCAAAGAAGATAGGTTACTTATGTCAAATACCACACTAAAAACTAACGAACTGATTGATTTAAGTCATCGCATATTCGATGGCTTAATTACCTATAAAGGCTTACCCCCGCCTATCATGTGCGACTATTTAAGCCGCGAAAAATCAAAAGAAATCTACGGTGATGATTACCAAGTACAAATAGGTAAAATTGAAATGGTCAGTAATACTGGCACTTATCTGGACTCTCCTTTTCACTTTGATCCCCAAGGTGATGATTTGGGTGACTTAGCGTTAGAGCTTTTAGCAGACTTACCTGCAGTTGTGGTTAATGTAAAAGACCAAATAGAAATTGGTATAGACAACTTCAAGGGTTTGGATGTAGCGGGCAAAGCAGTATTGATATACACCAACTGGAGCCAACATTGGAACACTGAGCATTATTTTGAAAACCACGCTTTTATCACTGAGCAAGTAGCAATTTGGTTAGTGGATAATGGCGCCAAATTGGTGGGAATAGATACCCACAACATCGACGATACACGAGGCATGTTACGCCCAGTACACAAACATTTACTGGGAAACAATGTGCTGATTGTTGAACATATGACGAATTTAGATCAACTGCCTTCAAGCGGATTTAGATTTTTTGCCGTACCACCCAAAATTACTGGAGTAGGCACATTTCCGGTGCGAGCTTTTGCTAAAATAGCTTTATCATAACCAGCCGTTTTGATGAGCGATTCTAGCGGCTTCTACTCGATTTTTAGAAGGGCAAAGAAGACACCCATTCTTAAAAAGTAGCAAAAACGTGGCCTTGTTCTAAGCTTTAAGGTTCTCAAACAACCACGGATGGTCTGTTATGCCTCAACCACGTAAAAACCAAGTCAGTTTAATCGATACGCCTTATTACCATTGTGTTTCCCGCTGCAAATCAATAGGTTCAGAGACTGACGAATCCCCACGAATATTCAATCATTAAAATTATCTGCGATCATAGCTCTGAGATTTAATTCTGCCATTTCATATTGCTCGCAAAGTAATATGAAATGCTTATCTACGAAGCCTCGCAAGCCTAAATAGTGAAACGATAATACTCGTCTAATCTTAATAGTGTTCGCTTGATAACGACGATGTAAGCCAACCATGAACATTGCCAAGCCTATAATGTTAGCCAGAATACTGGCAAGTGTGGCAATGAGGATGAGTACTGCAATACGGTGCACGAATCGACTTTTATGATGTTCAAAACCTAATCCAAATAAGCTACTTTTGATATCTCTAAACTCTTCTTCAATTTGCATACGCAGTCGATAAATGGCGACTATTTTTTTACCTAAAGACTTGGTTCGAGGAAGTGAGGTGGCAATTAACCAAGGGTCTGTAGCGCCTCTTGCATGGATCTTTGAGTACTTAGATTGTCTGACAATGTTATGCCGAGTTAAACTATGCCGCCCTTTGTTTTTGCCTTTAAATAACACCAAGGTACATGTTAAAGGTTGGCTGCGACAAATTTGGCTGGTGAATCCTATAGGTTGGCTAGTAGCTCGCTTGTATAACTCAGAGGTATGCTCCCAATCTTCTTTCTGATTAACGTACATCATTGGCTTTCGGATTCTTCCTGCAAAGTCCCAGCCCAATGCGATGACTTCTCTAAACCAAGTCGTTTTATAGCCGGCATCGGTAACAATTATCGGTTTAGCGTCGTCATTGATAATCGTCTTTAGTTTTGTCAAGAATGCCTTGTGCGTACACCGTTTTTCTTTTGTATTCATACCATGAACTTCTTGATAAATAGCCACTCCTCGGCCATTAAAGGCCACTGAAGCCCTTAGCAAAAAGCAGCCTTTATGCTGTCTAAATCCGACCAGTCAATCAGAATAATAGGGCGTGACGAAGCACTCGCATATTGCGTATAGATTGCTCGATAAATAGATAATTGTTCATTCACAATGTGTTTATTAGACAATAAACGGTCGGCTCGTTTGATGCGATGTTTTTCATATGCTGCTGATGAAATCCCACGTCCCATGCAGGTTACACTGGCTGTAGCTCCATTTAACAAACTGCTCACACAACTCGTTAATGACGCTCGTCTAACTTTATGCATTTTAGGCGTGACAGCTGTAAGGAACTTCTTCAAAATAACAACTTCATTCATGGTATTGGTCTTTAGAGATGTTTGGCGATTGATCTGATCACCAAATACCTTGAATGTTCCAAATTATTTTAACAATGACTTACCAACTTATTTC
>NZ_JBDVXF010000008.1:0-211915 GCF_039964565.1 Paraglaciecola sp. | reverse complement strand
CCGAAAACTGGAAAATCAAAACCACGAGTAAAAAACTTTGCAATATATCTTGGCTCAAGGCAAAGTTGTAGGCATTACAAATTTATAGAAAGACGATGCTTTGAATAGTCAAAACTGACTTTTTCTACAGCCTCGTTAGGCGTCAAGTTGCACCGCGTTGCGCAATGCGCTACACTCTTCCCATGATTAAGTCATTTAAACATAAGGGTCTGAAACTCTTTTTCGAAAAAGGGAAAACCTCAGGTATACAAACTAAGCATGCGAAAAAGCTTCGTATGCAGTTAGCAGCTATTCATACCG
Source organism: Paraglaciecola sp. (assembly GCF_039964565.1). Taxonomy (GTDB): domain Bacteria; phylum Pseudomonadota; class Gammaproteobacteria; order Enterobacterales; family Alteromonadaceae; genus Paraglaciecola. The sequence continues at coordinate 211,615 of NZ_JBDVXF010000008.1, read as the reverse complement.
CACAAGATATTGATGACATTAATCTACCTGGTTTTTCTCTCCATCAACTCAAGGGAGAAAGATCTAACATTTGGTCAATATCAGTAAACGGTAATTGGAGAGTAACTTTCGAGTTCACGGATGGTAATGCTTACATCTTAAATTACGAGGATTATCACTAATGAATATGCATAACCCACCACATCCAGGTGAATTTATTGAGTCCATTTACATGGAGCCACATGGTATAAGTTGCAGAGCACTAGCTACCCATCTTGGTGTTGCAGCTTCAACACTAAATCGTGTTGTAAAGGGCAAAAGTGCAGTAACGCCAGAAATGGCCTTAAGGCTATCAAAAGTATTGGGACGCAGCCCTGAAAGTTGGCTTAGCATGCAAGACAACTATGAACTATGGCAAGCGAAACAGAACATTAACTTGGATAATGTGGAGCCAATAGGTCTGCATGCCACCTAACAAAAAAATTAAGTATGCCCGCTGCGCGGGCTGGGACGCAAACATGCGGGGCGGCTTCGCCATTATGCCCCACGTGCCTGCGCCCCTTATTTAAAAGTTTTAGGCATTCAACATAATTTGGCAGTAGGCATCCTATATGAAAGAGTCTGATTGGAAAGTATTTACAGCGCTAAAAAACAAAGCGATAGAAAAATATTGCACTTTAGCTCTGGAAGAATCACAAGAAGTCATTTCTGATAATAAAGAGCATGTGCATAATAGGTACCTTTACCTGTACAAATTACTTCAAAACAGCAATAAGAAAATGGCTCTACTTTTTGATGGGCATAGTCGCTCAAAAGCTTGGATACAACTGATTGCTATCAGAAGTGAAGGGCTTGCCGACGAAGAACTATTATCTAAATTATCAAATGAAATGCTTGATGAGACAGATCCTGAAAAGCGTGGTTGGTAAAAATGCCATACAAACATTATGATGGGAATTTTACTACGATAGATTACTTAAAAATTGTATTTCACCACCGTCTGCTATCTTGGGCATAGCTGCCTTTCGACTTCCATATATCCAGTGTCTTCTAATCGCTCGAAGAAGACCTAGAGCTATTCGGTCTTATCTTTAAACTCACACAAGTCTTCAATAATACAGGAACCACAACGTGGCTTGCGTGCAATGCAGGTATAGCGTCCATGTAAAATTAACCAATGGTGTACATCAACTTTAAATTCAGCCGGTACTACTTTTAGAAGCTTTTGTTCAACCAAATCAACATTCCTACCCATGGCAAGTTTGGTGCGGTTCGACACTCTGAATATGTGAGTGTCGACTGCGATGGTCGGCCAGCTAAAGTATAATAAAGGTAGATGTTTTGAGCTGACTGAAATAGACTATCATCACAAGCAGTAAAAGGTTATTGAGATGACAGCAAAACCCCTACTTTATAGCTACATCCGTTTTTCTACTATTGAACAGGCTAAAGGCCACTCCCTCAGCCGTCAGTTGACCTACGCCAAGAAAGTTGCTGATGAAAAAGGGATAGAACTTGATGAATCGCTAACTATGAAAGACTTAGGCTTAAGCGCATTCCATAAAACCAACATTAAAAGAGGGGCATTAGGTCTATTTCTTGAAGCTATTGATCAGGGAAAAGTTCCTGCTGGTTCTATTCTTGTAATCGAGAGCCTCGATCGTATTTCTCGTGCTGCACCAATAGAAAGTCAGGGGATTGTTGCTCAGATAATAAATGCAGATATCACGGTAATTACAGCAGTAGATGGCAAGGAATATAATAAAGACACGATTAAAAAAAATCCGATGGATCTAGTTTATATTGTTATCGTGTTGATCAGAGCTAATGAAGAGAGTGAATCAAAGTCAATACGTGTCCGTGCAGCTTACAAAAAGCAATGTGAAAACTGGCTTGAAGGTATTCGTGGGTTCAGAGTAAAGTGTGGTAAAGCGCCAAAATGGGTAAGATGGGACGAAGATATAAAAGCATTCGTTTTTGAACCTCGTGAAAAAAAGATTATGCTGAGAAAAGTTGAACATTTTAAAAAAGGACTAGGAGGCTTACGAATAGCTGAGTTAATAAATGAAGAGTTCGGAAAAGGAACTGTTCATCACACTGGGGCTAATGTTTATAAAGAGGTTAAGCGCAGAAGTTTGATCGGCGAGCTAAACACGAAAGTAGGTGATAAAGATTATGTACTTAAGGGGTATTACCCACCACTTATGACCGAAAATGAGTTCAATTCATTAGTATCTGATTCTAATAAACGTGGCGCAACAAAACATAGCCAAAAATTTGTAGGAATTCTCTCAGGTATTGATGTATTTAAGTGTGCTTGCTGTGGCAATTCAGTTGGTTCGCACGTTACATATCGAGGACTAGGGATTGAAGATGTACCTACAGGAAATAAGCGATATGGGTGTGTTGAAGCACGAAGAAATAATAATTGTTTAATGAAATCTACAGTTCAACTTGATGTAGTAGAAAGTGTTGTAGCCCTATTTTGTCAAGATCGAGTTAATTTACGAAGAATACTATTACAGGATAGTGATAAAGAAGAGTTGCGAGAACAAGAAAATAAGCTTAATAGCAAACTGAAAGAGTTACAAAAAAATATAGAAAGTTTAATGAATACTTTACTTGTGCTAGATGGCAAGCCGCCACAAGCTATCGCGGATAAAATTAAACAACTTGAGTCTGAAGAAAGTGACGTAAAACTTTCACTGGAAAAAATTAGAAATGAATTGTCTAGAGTAGGCAATACATTCCGTGATGAAGTCACTGAAAAGTGGTTAGGAATTACTGAAAATCTTTCAAAATTAGGAAGTGACACTAGGCTTTCATTGCGGCAGCTTGTAAAAGATACCTTTAAATCAATAATACTAAGTGTAGATCTGAAAGAAAGTGACGATCTGATTGGATTAGAAAAACTGATTGAACTTCAGCTAATGGGAGATGAACAAAAAAACTATTTTGATTTAACGTTAGAATTTCACAACGGTAAAAAGCGTCTGTTAAGGCTAGATAAGCATTCGGGTAAGCTGCTAACAGGATTTGAAAATTAAAAGTGAATTTCCTGCTTCTACGAATCAATTTTATAATTAATTTTTTCATAGGATTAATGTTGAACTGTGTATTAAAACGGTCAGGTATTTGGTGTGTTATTTTTAATAAAAAATTAAGTTACCTTTTCAAATTAAGGAAGATTTATGACTGTAGGCGCTAAATGGTTTAAGTTTGATTTTCATAATCATACAATTGCTTCAGATGATTACCAAGATTCTTCTGTAACAGATCGTGAATGGTTATTGTCTTACATGTCTAAAGAAGTTGATGCTGTTATTATAAGCGATCACAACACAGCCGCAAAGATTGAATCTATAAGAACCGAACTAGCTCAAATGAAAATGGAAGTTGATACTGGTGGCTTGGTGGGGTATAGGCCAATTACCATTTTCCCCGGTGTTGAATTAACTGCCACAGGTAATGTCCATGTTTTAGCTGTGTTTGAACAAAACACGGCTCATATTGAGATTGAACAACTCATCGGGGCTTGTAACGGTACAAACCCAATTCCTAGAGATGCGCAAAACCATGAGCTAGTATTGCGTTCTAGCGTACCTGAAGTACTTTCTTCTATTGGCAGAAACCCAAATTGTATAAGCATATTGGCACATATTGATGGTAGGAAAGGAGCTTTAGAAGTTACAAACCAAAGTGAGTTAAATGCAATTTTTGATGCTGCTCCTGATGCCGTCGAAATCTCTAATGATATCGAGTCTATTAGTAATGGACTACATAAAAGTTTAATAACCAATCTGCCCAAGGTTAGAGGTTCTGATGCTCATCACCCTGATAGAGCTGGAACACGTACATGTTGGTTGAAAATGTCAGAGTTAAACTTTGATGGCTTGAAATCGGCAATTCAAGATTACAAAAATTGTATATTATTAGATGAAGAGCCTCCGAGAGAACCATCGCTAAGAATCAAGAAACTTAAGCTAAAAACTAGATTATGCCGTTCTGAATTGGGTGAGCCGATAGATTTAGAGTTCAATCCTTTTTATAACGCTATAATCGGCTCTAGAGGAAGTGGTAAATCGACTATAGTGGAAAGCATACGTATCGCTCTAAGAAAAGACAAAGGCCTTCCACAAAGTGTTAGGGATAACCTCCTTAATTTTAAATCTATTGATAATGGGATGGATCTAGAATCAGCAATTGAATGTATTTATTGTAAAAATGGTACAGATTTTAAACTTTCATGGACACCTGATTCAGAGCCTTCACTTGAAGTGTTGACAGAGAGTGGGTGGGAAATAGATTCAAATTGGTCAAATGATAGGTTTGAGTTATCAATATTTAGTCAAAAAATGTTGTATCTGTTAGCTTCAGATCAGAATGCATTCTTAAACATTTGCGATGAAAGCTCATTCGTTGACAAACGAAAATGGTTAGAGACAAAACAAGAATTAGAACGAAAATATAAGTCTGAAAAAATCATATATAGAGGGTTGTTGAGTCAGAAAAGCAGTAAGTCAGCATTGCAAGGGCAACTTGACGACGCTATTGGCGCAATAGATAAATTAAGAGACAGTTCTTATTACAGCGTAAGAACAAATTTAAGCAGTTTAGAAAAGAAGTCTCTCTTCATAGAAAATAAGTTTGATAAAGAAGACGAGTCTTTGGATGCCATTTTAGAATTCTTTACTTCAGAAGAGCCAGAATTATCAGAGAATGATCAAGAAGTTACGACTCCAGTTGAACCCGTTAACAATGGCGATTCAGAAACGGAATATCTTACTTTAATCGCTGAAGTAGACCAAATAATTCAAGATGCCGAGTCCAAACTACAGGAAATAATTACCAATACTAAAAATAAGTTAACGGAGGTATCTCAATCAGCTTTTGTTTTAGGGCTAAAACAGCAAGTCGAAGATGCTAAATTAGAAGTTCAGGCAGAAGCTGAGAAATTAAAGGAGGATGGCCTAGACCCTGAGCAACTTAACGCATTGGTTGAACTTAAGGACAGTCTCGAAACTCAATTGTCAGAATTTAATGATGTTGATGATAAAATTGAGGCTTCGTCACAAAATATCGAAAAAATCGAAGCTGAAATAGCTGAGCACAGAAAGACACTCACAAGCCAAAGAAAAGCATTTATACAATCTCTGAACCTAGAATCATTAGATATTAAAATTTTGCCATTAAATGCAAATCCACAGCAAGTGGTTGAAAGTTATCAATCATCAGTGAACATCAACTCTTTCACAGATCGTATTTATGATGCCGAGAATAGTGAAGGCTTGTTAAAGGAGTTTATTGAATTTCCAACGTTTAACCCATTAGAGCAAACAATCGATACTAAGTACGCATTGTTAGATAAACTCAAAGAGATTCATATTAAAATTAAGAAAGGCGAACTTGATGGAGTGCCAAATATTCATGGTTCGCTAAAGGGGAGGCTAGCATCACTTAGCGAAGATGAAATTGTTAATCTCAATTGTTGGTATCCCGAAGATGGTATTCAAATTAGATACCGAGCATTAGGCGGCAATATGGAAAACATTGACTCAGCGTCACCGGGACAAAAAGCCGCTAGTATGCTTGAGTTTTTACTCTCGTATGGTTCCGATCCGTTAATTTTAGATCAACCAGAAGATGATTTAGACTGCCTAATGTTAAGCGAAAGTGTTATCCCGTCAATTGAAAGAAACAAACAACGTAGACAGTTAATAATCGTATCTCACTCTGCACCAATAGTAGTTAACGGAGACGCTGAGTACGTTATTAGTATGCTAAGAGACAGAACAGGTTTAAGGGCTAATATATTAGGAAGCTTACAAGAAGCTGATGTCAAATCTAATATTTGCAATCAGATGGAAGGTGGAGAAAAGGCTTTCAGATCACGCTTTAATAGAATAGTAACATAAGAGTTCTATTTAAATCACATCAAGCCATGTGGTTGATTTTTATCTAAGCTGATTTTTTAAAATCAGCTTCATTAATGGCAGTAAAGCGTGAGCAAACTCTTTTAACTACTTGTGCAGATAGAGCATCAAATATTTCTTTATTCACATTACTTCCTTGGCGAATTACATTTCCATTTTTGTCTACTAGAGCCAGAGAATAACCATTTTCAACCTTCAAACCAGTATTAGTCGCAGAGATCATTATAGAACCTCCATTTGCTTAGACAACTCTTCAGCTTGCCGTTTTAAACTAGAGGCGACCAATAAAGCCTCCATGTAAGCATCCAAAATTGCGTCGTTATATTCGAATGTATCGCTAGCAGTCATGCAATAAAGAATTGCTCTTGCTGCCGTAGTAGCACCGCTAGCTTCACAGATTAAAAGTTGTTGTTTAATCTTCATTTGCAGTAGGTCGGAAGAGTTATCAGTAGAACTAGTATTACTTTGCTTTTGCAAAGATTGGGTTAATTGGTATTTCTCCATTTCAGTTACCTTGAAGTTGTTAAGACGCAGCTCAATTCATTTTCAAATGAATTGAGCTGGACTTAGGTTAATGGCATTCCTTTGCCTGCTTATCCTAGCGAAGCCACCTATACGGTGGTGAAGTACTTAATATTATTAAATGATTTAATTAAGTACGGAGAGAATAATACATCAATCAAAAATAAAGTCAATCATAATTTCAATAATATTAAATGAAATTCAATGGCTGTGAATAGATTTAAGTGGAGTTGGTTTTTGTCTTTATCCTTTGGAGATAAAATGCTATTTATTGGTTCCTGTTATCTTGCCATACGCGTATGCAATACTATTTATAGCTAAGTCTGTTTTAATATCTTTTCTAAACAGCGAGCCAGACAGGGAGATTATTTCGCTTTCAATGTTTTCAGTATCAGAAATCTCATTACCTACTGATTTAACTAAGGTTTTTAACGGGTGTGGTGTGCCTTTACTGGTAAGTGTAACTTCGAGTTGTTTGGGCGTTTTACCGATCAATACTTTGACGTTCTTTATCTCTAATAAGCCTTCAGTTACAAATCGAAGCGTATCTGAGAAGTTAATTGTATTGTTAGCTGCTTGTGAGTTTTCATTCATGTTAAAAATGTTGAAGTCACTCAGTTCTGTATTTTCAAATACAAAAGGAATCAAACCACCGATCACGTCTTCCTCTTCTCTAAGTATTATTGTAAAAGCTTTGTTGATTTCGCTGGCGATAATGTCACTGTTTCTAAGGGCTTCGTACTCTTGCGTAAGTGTACGACCGATGAAGCCAAATTTAAGTCCAGCTATCGTTACTAGGTATTTTTTATTACTCCATTGGTCCGTGACTAGGATTGTTCTGCAAAGACGAGAACGATTCGAATCTGCGGCAGTAACATTTTGACTTTCTATGTGTAATCCTAATGTCTCTAGCTCTTCCTGAAGATTTTTCATGCTATCGATCATAACGTCTAATCGTATGTCCCTAGCCAAAATTTCAAGCTCCATTGCTGTTTTCTTCATCATATCTGAAATGAAATTCATAGCCCCGATTTTGTTGAAATGAACTGGTATATGACTTTCTAAATTTGATTTATTAATAAAATTGTTAACATGTTCTCTAACAGCTATTCCAGCTTGAATTTCTGGGAACATTGATAAACTGAATCCCAAACTTTTTGGGATAACTTGTGGTGGTGTTGCCTCAATATTAGAATTTGGCTTATTTTCAAATAGTGGCGCATTATCGTCCAACCTGCCGGAGGGTAGGCTAAATGCTACTTCTATAGTATGAGCAACTTTATCGCTTATTGGCTTTGGATCTTTTCCAGAGATGTATGTTGAAACATAGCTGGCAGTTCTATCAATCTGTTCTGCGAAAATTTTTATTTTTCCTTCACACAAAGTCCTCAATATGTCATTTGCATTTTTTAGACGAATACCTTGAATATCGCTCACCGTTGAACTCCTGAGTTATAAGTTACTTATTAGAAGTTATACAAACCCCAATTGTTGAATCTAATTTATCATTTAATTTTATTTAATTCAATGCATTTAAATTTATTGAAATTTATTTAACTTTGTTTTATTGTATCAGCGTCGGTCTTAGGACTGGCATTAACTTAACGGAGAATTATCTTATGAATAAACTTACGAACACTCAAAATGCTTTAGATTCAAAAAATGATCAAAAAGTAGGAGGGGTTCGTGCGGCTATAACTCATTTAATCAATAAAATAATCAATAAAAATAATTCGATAAAGGAGCATTCTGCTGGCGAACTTACTTCAAACAAATCTATAAAAACTAAAGTACTTAAACATACTCAAGAAGCGGCTAATGAGCCTTTCTTTCAGCTCGTTAATGGGGATCTTGGTAGTTTAAGAACTACTTCATGGCTGATTGAAAATTGGATACCCTTTTGTAGTCTTGTATGTACTTATGCTCCCTCGGGTAGCTTGAAATCTTTCCTAGTACTAGACCAAGCGTTACACGTTTGTACTGGTGCTTCTTGGAATGGCTTTCCTTCTAGAAAAGGAGCTGTATTATTTATAGCGGGAGAGGGGAGAAATGGTTTGATTAAGCGTGTAGCTGCTTGGCGTAAACACTACAAAAATGAGATTTTAGAAAATTTTTATTTATCTAATACAGCGATTGAACTCTTAGATAGTTCAAATGTTGAACGAGTTATTGAAGAGGCGAAGGAAATTGCTGTTAAGCATGGTGAGATAAGCATGATCGTCGTCGATACACTTAATAGAAATTTCGGCGCGGGTGATGAAAATAAAACACAAGACATGACTACTTTCATTAATGCTGTTAGTAGATTGCAATCTCAGACAAACTCCTGCGTGCACATAGTTCATCATACAAGCAAAGCTGACTCTAGTGTTGCTCGTGGATCAGGTGCTTTAAGAGCTGCGCTAGATTGTGAATTCATGATTGATGCTCAAAAGGCTAATACAGATAGAGTTACTTCTATAACTGTATCATGCAAAAAAATGAAAGATGATGACTTTCCGGAGCCGATAATATTCAAGCCATTAAATATTGAGCTTGGTAATAAAGATGGAAGTGGTATCAGTAGTTTAGTTTTAGATTCACAAGACACTCAACTTGAAACCGCTAAAAAGTCATTAATTCAACATATAAAAAATTGCATTAAAGAATGCGGTGGTAACGTCACAGAAAATAAGCTTAATCTGATGACTCATATTTTTAGCACCATATTACATAGAATGAATTTTTCAGAACCTTCTGAAGATGTTGCTTTTACTGTTGAAAGTTTAGCTAGAGCCTATTTTGATAAGGAAGGGGCACTAGATAAGCCGGGTAATGACAAAAGCCGATTTTTACAGTATATCAATAGTATAAGCTTTCTTGATAAAACCGAGATGAACACTAGTGAATGTTACTTATATAAGTTTAAGAATCAACAAGGTGATTATACTGAAAACTTCAATATAATCCGCGAGAAAGTGTTCTCGCAAAAAAACTATCTTGGAAAGATAATTGATTCTGGTTTTTTAAAAACTCTAAAACTTGACGAAGTTAGAAAAGCTTAGTTATATACTTAACTTCCCCATTTTCCAAATGCTCTGGTTAATGGGGAATTACCAATCAGTTTTTCCTAAACGCTTACCGAAAATCCATATAATTTCACAAAAATCTTACTGAATACTCCTATACCAAATTACCATTTTTATGTGTGTGTATTAACACACATAAAAAAGGTAAATGGGTATTATTGATATAGGCTCTAAAATGAATAATCAATATCATTTTTAGGTTTTGTTCTAACCGTCTTAGCGGGTGTAAAAGCTTCTGAATCAACTTCTAATTCGATAGTATCCTTTGGCTGATTATCCAATAAAGTCGGCTCTGGTGCTCTCTAGGCGTTTTTACAAGCTTCCAAATATAGTCTAGCCGTTGGTAATTCAGGTTTGGATATGGCTTAAGCAACAATAGTACTTTGCCGCATTGCGGCGGAATCGAATAATGCGTTGCGGAAATACTTTTTAATTTTCTAGATAAAAACATATTAAGTAAAAAGCAGTACATTCGAAACTCTTCACTTATAAAATTTAAGTAAAATATAACTTGCAGTTATAGTTAAATACTGATAATTTAACTGTATAAACATACAGCTAGTGACAGACTAGCAGTATTCATTCTTCATACTGCGTCTGTCAGCAAAGCTGAAAGAGTCACAATGAGCGGTTATCAATTTTTTCATATAGAAACATATGCAAGGATACCAAGTAGAACGGGAAAGAAACAAAGCGTCATCGGGTTAGTGAGAGAGGCTGAACGGCACCCTAATGCTTGCTTGCATATAGAATCCCCCAAAAAGCCAACCCAGCTTTTTGGAAAACACCCATCCATTGTTGCAGACGACATTATTAAATTGTCAGAGCAAGCCTTAGACAGTAAAGGCCGAAAGCTTCGTACAGATGCACAAGTATTGCTTGCAGGCGTTGCAAGCTATCCTATCCAGTGCGAACAAGTAACACTCGATTGTCCCAAACTTCAAAAGTGGCTTACTCTAAATTTGGCTTTCTTGAAAGCTGAATATGGCAATGCTTTAAAATCAGTAATTTTACATTTAGATGAAAATTATCCTCATATTCATTTCTACTGCCATCCAGACTTAGATGGTGAAAGTAAGTTGAACATTCGTGATATTCATTGCGGTATGAAGCTAAGAGACTCTGTGCCAGATAAAGGTATAGGTTCTGGGAAATTAAGAAGCCGTTTGTATAAGCAAGCTATGCGTGACCAACAAGACCGTTATCACCAACAAGTAGGAGTTGAATGCGGCCTAGCCCGCATTGGGCCAAAAACACGAAAACTAACTAGAAAAGAGTGGGTTTACGAGCAACAAAATGCGAAAAGACAGCAAGCTCTCCTTGAGTTAGAAAAAGCGAACGTACAAAAACTTAAGGATATAGAGCTTAAACAGTCAAAAAGCTTGGAATTAGTGCGTAAAAATACGCAGGTGCTCAAGTTAATCGAGCAAGAAAACCTTGAGAAAGCGTCTATACCACAAGGCTTCTTCAGTGCCAGTAAGCATAAATTACATTATTTAAAAGGAAAGCTAGAGCAGTCTGTTTCGCGGGAAACCAAGCTTAAAAATAAGGTGCTAGCTGAAAAAGAAAAAGTTAAAACTTTGGAACTTGATAAAAAAAGAATATCTAGCAAGTTGTCAAAACAAGAGCAAAAGATTGAATCTTTAGAAAACAAGGTTAGCAATTTAATAGTAAAAATTGACGCTCTGACACAAGGCATAAAGTCGTGGAAAAACAAATACTACCAATTTATTGCGTCAATAAATTTGAAAGGAAAACCTACAACTAATAAAAATAACAATTATGAAGGGTCATATGATGTCTAAAAACATTTCACTAGAAGAAATTCAAGGGTTTCTAAATCACCAGTCAAAAACAAGTTACTCCAGCGTTTATCTTCTTGAGATACACAGAAGGATTTTTGAAATTACTAAATTAACTATACAGTTAAATTACTCAAGTAGTTATTCAAACACATTGATGATGCTTGAAAAGCTTATTGAGCAATTAAAAACAGAAGATGAGTCTGGAGGTGTTTCATATGAAAACGTTCCACTAACGCCAAAAGAAAAAAATCTGATAGATGAGTTATCAGTCTCTTTAGCTACTCAAGAATTAAAGCCTGAAATCAATAGGCAACAACAAAGCTATATTAGCGATTTTGAATACTAACCCTATTCTTTAGTTCCACTAATGAATAGACGTGTCTGAAATATTCAAACGTTTACGTTTAAAATTGAGCAATGGTGACGCTTAATTATTTAAATATTTTTTGCTAATACCTGCCCTAAATGAACTCGTTAAGATAAGCCTAAAACTTTACGAACCGCATTGTCCAATTCTTCACCTGAGGGCAAGTTAGCCCCTGATATAAATCTTTGAGAAAACTCTTCTAGTTCAAATTTTAACTCTCGTTCAATGACTAGATGCCGTTGCTCCCCATGCTCTACCTCTTCTGATAATGAATAAGTATGAACGGTTAAGATGTCTTTTGCTTTATGATTCACCAAAGGAATATCTGCGCCAATAACGTCTTCAAATTTTTTATACACTATATCTGGGAGGATAAAATATAAACCATTTGAGACAAGATCTGATTTAGCATAAATTAATCCCTTTCGTATTAGCTGAGGAATCAATCTCTTGTGTACATTTGCCCAGTTTAAACCATGCTCAGATCTTGGTATTGTTGAAGTATTAGAATTTAAATTTTTATAGGCGTACCAGTTATCTCGATAGTTGTTTGTGATATCAATACTTTGTACCTCAATTCCAACATACTCAACCAACTGACCGTTGTTAACCTTAGCTAAAACCCAGTCCATTGAAAGCTTTGTGCCTAGCTTCACCTCTTTACCAGAGTTTTGTCCTAGTGCGACTATGCATTCATCTATTGAAGATCTACGAGGAATGAACTCCTCATACATAAGAAACTCGATTTCAGTACCGAATGCATCTTCAGCAACTTTTTTTAATGACTTGTAGTTTTTCTCGTATATTCTGTTGGGACAAATAACACAGTGGCCAAAAGTAGTTGTTACGCTGCATGTTCCGTATACAACGGTCTGCTCACTATTAGACTTCGAACATGCTTTATTGACAAATGGACATGCTCCTAGATTCCATAATGTTCTAGCATCTTTGGTTAAATCGTCTGGGGCATACCCAAATATTTCTACGATGTCGTTTTTTGGCCTTTTAATCATTATTGTTACCCAATTGTTTCCATTATTTTTTCGCCAATTCTTTGAGCTAAAAGAGGAGGGACAGCATTACCAACTTGTTCATATTGTTGTGGCAGGGAGCCGTAAAATAGATACGAATCAGGAAATGATTGAATCCTTGCTGCTTCTCTTACTGACAATACTCTATCTTGTGTAGGATGAATAAATGCCCCCCAATGAGGATCACACTTAGTTAGGATTGTTGAACATAAACCGTCTGGGTGTAATCTTCCATACCTTTTGGTGTGGTCACTTCTCCTTGCTCTTTGCATTCCTTTTGGAAGCATTTCATGAGGAATATTTGTCCAATTTCCACCTTGCGGTATATGTTTTAACCTTTCTAAATTTATTTTACCAAGGCCATTACACGAATGGTTGTGAGCTAAGCGAGAGTCCCCTCGTAAAAGGCTTTGATATTTACTACTTACTTTGCTGGCATATTCTATAGGCTCATTTTTTGAACCGCTCTCTATTATAGGTAGATCTGCAATAGCATCTGAAACTGTAGTTTGTGGTAACAAATCTTGAGCAAACAGTGGTGCTAACTTGATGCAAAGCTCCTTTGAACCTGCAAAATTAGCTACTGCCGTTGAGTTATATTCAGGTTCAGGAAAAGAAATCCGTTTCTTGCCTTTTACAGCAATAATTATAGTTCTAAACCTTGTTTGGGGTACTCCGTAATGTCCAGCATACAAAATTTTGTGTTCGACGCTATACCCTAAATTTATTAACTCTTTATATATTTGCTGTACAACAGTACCTTTTCCTAGTGAAACTATACCCGGCACATTTTCAATTAAAATCGATTTAGGTAGTAATTCCGCAGCAACTCTTAAGAAGTCTTTAAACAAGTGATTACGCTCATCATCTAAATCTCTGATAGGAGCATTTACTGAGAACCCTTGGCATGGGGGCCCTCCAGCTAGCAAATCTAACTCACCGTGTTTTAAACCCAGTTTTTGTTTTAAGTTTATCTCACACACTTGTCTAACATCACCTACAACCATTTTGGTGTTAGGGTGGTTTTTTTTATAAGTATTTGCATGAGCTTCAACTAATTCATTAGCAAGGATCGTAGAAAAACCAGCCATACTCAAACCACATGACAAGCCACCAGCCCCTGCAAATAAATCAATAGATTTCACGATTAACTTTTCCTATTTGAAAATTTACATAAACTAAAAATGTAAGTAAATTATGCGTATACACTAGAGATAGCACGTTAATAATTTTCATCTTTTATTCTGTTTTATCCTTAAACTCGCACAAATCTTCAATAATACAAGAACCACACCTAGGTTTACGGGCAATGCAGGTATAACGACCATGAAGTATTAGCCAATGATGTAAGTCATTCATAAATTCAGTTTTGTTTGGTGTGTTTTTTATGATGGCTTGTTCGGTCTGTTCAACCGTCTTGCCTTTGGCATAACCAGTGCGGTTAGCGACTCGCTGAATGTGGGTATCAACGGCAATAAAGTATCTACCTTCGTTATCTTTTAGCCAGCCGAAGGCTGTGTTGAGTACAACATTAGCGGTTTTTCTGCCAACTCCGGGCAGGGCTTCGAGGGCTTCGCGGTTTTCGGGGACTTCGCCGCCATGTAAATCCACTAACATTTGGCAGGTTTTCATGGTGTTAACGGCTTTGGTATTAAATAAGCCTATGGTTTTAATGTATGATTTCAAGCCATCTAAGCCTAGATCTAATATTGCTTGGGGCGTATTGGCAACTGGGTAAAGTTTAGCTGTGGCTTTATTCACGCCTACATCGGTTGCTTGAGCAGACAGCAGAACAGCGATTAACAATTCAAAAGGTGAACTGAAATTTAGCTCAGTTGTGGGATGCGGATTATCATTTCTAAGTCGAGTTAGTATTTCTAAACGTTTGCTTTTATTCATTTTATTATCGTTTACTCTTTAAGAAGCTAGAAGCTAGAAGCTAGAAGCTAGAAGCTAGAAGCTAGAAGCTAGAAGCTAGAAGCTAGAAGCTAGAAGCTAGAAGCTAGCTTTCTGTCGTCACTCGGGCGCGTTGCACCACTTTTTCTTCTGTCTTGGCGGCAAACAATTGTTCCATATGGCTATCCAATACATTTTTTAGCGCAATGATGAGCCCCATGCATAAAAAAGCACCGGGAGGTAAAATCGCCAACAAAAAAGGACTATCAGTTTCAAAGACTGTAATTTTTAGGCTAGTGGCCCAATCGCCTAACAACAAGTTGGCGCCATCAAATAAAGTGCCATAGCCTAATAATTCACGCATCGCGCCTAATAATACTAATACCGCTGTAAATCCTAGCCCCATCATTAAACCGTCAAACGCGGATTTACCAATGGTATTTTTGGAGGCGTAGGCTTCGGCTCGTCCAATAATGGCGCAGTTAGTCACAATAAGGGGAATAAAAATTCCTAATGCTTGATAGAGTGTAAAAGTGTAAGCGTTCATTAGTAATTGCACTATGGTCACAAACGCCGCGATAATCATCACAAAAATGGGGATGCGGATCTCACTAGGAACCCAATTGCGGATGATCGAAACCGTGGTGTTTGAGCCAATTAACACTAGGGTGGTGGCTAAGCCAAGGCCTAAGCCATTGGTTATAGTGGCGGTAACTGCAAGTAAAGGGCATAGGCCTAAGAGTTGCACCAATGCAGGATTGTTTTTCCACAACCCTTGCCAACTTAACTCTTTAAATTCATTCATTGTTTTGCTCCCCTATTGGGTCACTGATTTTGGGGGGATTCTCTGCGTTACACGCATTTGGCGCGTTAAAAATAGCATCTTGGTTAGCTAAGAAATATTCCACACTTAATTTGACTGCCTTAACTACTGCTCTGGGCGTAACTGTGGCACCGGTAAATTGGTCAAATTGTCCGCCATCTTTTTTGACGGCCCAATTGGGGGCGATTTCTGGGCTAAATATTTGATTATCAAAGTCTAAAACCCAGTTGCTAACTCGTAGATCAATTTTGTCGCCTAGTCCTGGGGTTTCTTTGTGTTCGAGTACTCTGACTCCAGTGACTTTGGCTGTGCCGGTTTCAAAATGGGTGACGCCCACAACTATCTCAATCTTGCCACTGTAGCCGTCTGGTGCGGTGGTTTCTATTGCGGCCGCAACACCTTGTCCTAGTTTAGTGGCTCGATAAACATGGTGAGGTTCGTCAGAGCCTAAAAAACTTTTTGAAGTCACTAAGGCGCAATCAAATTGAATGGCATTGTCGTAGGCGTTTTCATCAATGACAGCATGGAGAATAGACAATAATTTTTGTTGTTGCTGAATCGCAATTTGATCTTTGGTGCCAAAGTAGGTAAGGGCGATTAGACCTGTAGTGGCTAAGGCAAAAACCGCCAATATCAAACCATTTTTAGACATAGTATGTTGTATACTTTTTGTCATTACTGAGCCTTGTCTTTGGTTTTTTGTTTAGTTGAGGTATGGCCGTATGTACGCGGCCGAGTGTAATAATCAATTAAAGGCACTGCCATATTCATGATCAACACCGCAAACGCTATGGCATCAGGATAACCACCCCATTCTCGAATTAGGTAGACCCAGCTACCTATTGCGGCACCAAAAATGATTCGGCCTTTATTCGTAGTCGAGGCGGATACAGGATCGGTGGCAATGAAAAAGGCGCCTATGATAATGCTACCGTTGAAGAGGTGGAAAATAATGGATGGATATAAATCACTGTCAACTAACGACATTATCAGTGAACACATAAGCAGCGCAGCCAACATACTAACGGGTATATGCCAGTTGATGACTTTTTGTTTAAGTAGATACAAACCACCTATTAAGTATCCTAAACTAATCCAACTCGACGCCACCCCTAAACCTGGGACTACGCTGTCGAAAATAGGGCGCTCAATGGTTTCTGAGTATGTAAACCCTTGGGATAAACCGGTTTTAACCGTGTCTAGTGGCGTGGCCATTGTCACCCCATCAATGCCGGTTTTCAGTTGCGCTAAACTGAAACCTTCGACACTAAAGCCGGTAAAAACAGCCTGTAAGGCATCCATAAAATTATGGCTATATTGAGCAAGATTAACGGGAGGCAGCCACTGAGTCATTTGTACAGGAAATGACACTAACAACATTACATAGGCAGCCATTGCGGGATTAAATACGTTAAAACCTAAGCCGCCATATAGCTGTTTTACTATGCAAATTGCAAAAAAAGTTCCAATTACTATTACCCACCACGGCGCGAAAGGTGGAATGCTTACTGCCAATAATATTGCCGTTAGTACCGCACTGTAATCTTTTAAAGCTCGCTCAAAATCTCGTTTGCGTAATTCCAAAATTGCCGCTTCGGTCACGACAGCGGTTATTACGGCTAAGCCAATTTGAATCACCGTGCCCCAGCCGAAGAACCAGGTTTGTAATAAAATCCCAGGGATCATGGCTAAAATCACTAAACGCATAACCTGACCAGTATCACGGCGAATGTGTTGGTGGGGTGAACTCGCTAACCTAAATCTCATGAGGGTTTGTCTGCTTTTTCAGCTGCTTTTTTGGCTTTTGCTTTCGCTACTGCCGCCGCGATTTTGCGTTTTTTCATGTCTATTTGTTGTTCTTGTGTTGTGACGGGTTCCTCGGAACTGTCAGTTTCAGGAGCTTCAACCTTGGCTACCGGCGCCTCTTTTGATGTTTGTTCGGTTTCTGCCGCAGCTTTTTGTGCTTCACGCTTCGCCTTAGCTTTAGCTACTGCTGCGGCTATTTTCGCTTGTTTGCTGGCGGCGATAGTGGCTGTTTTAGGAGTAGCTGCTTCAGAACCATAATCAGAAGATGCCTTTTTGGGTTTCAAAGGTTCGGGTTTTGTTGCTGCTTGCGGTGCTGGCTCTTTAGCGTCAACACTTTGATCTTTACTCTGTGTTTCTGTTTTTATAGATTCAGAAACTTTTTCGTTATTTTTTTCAACTTCAATTGCAGCTTCAACTTTGCTTGGCACTTCTACTTCAACATTAGACGTTGCAGCTTCTGCGGCGGCTTTTTTAGCCTTAGCTCTGGCGATAGCGGCTTGAACTCTCTGATTTGAACTGGCTGCTTTAGTGGCAGGTTGAGTTGCAGAAGCTTCAGTTGTCTGAGTAGGAGCCGCAGCCTCTATTACATCATTGGCTAAATCTGCTTTACTCACTGGCGTTTCTTCTTCAGTGTTTACCGCTTGTTTTTTGGCTTTGGCTCTCGCTAGTGCCGCCGCTATTTTATCTTTGGCGTTGTTACCCTTGCTTTCCATCGCTTGTTTTCGGGCCTCGGCTGCCAATCGATGTTTTTCGTCTCTGGCATGTTGTTCGGCAATTAATCTCGCTTCGCGTTTTTCAAATCGCTCTCTTGCTTTATCTGACTTTTGTTTTTCTTCTTGTTCTACTCTTATCTCTGACTTTGCTATGCGGTAATAGTGCACCAAAGGAATTTCGCTGGGGCAAACATAGGCACAGGCTCCACATTCAATACAATCAAATAAATTATAATCTTGGGCTTTGTCTAATTCTTTGGCTTTGGCGTGCCAAAATAATTGTTGTGGTAATAGGCTAACAGGACAAGCATCTGCACAAGCACTGCAGCGAATACAAGCTTGTTCATTATGACTGGATATTTCGGTGTCTGTAGGCGCCAAGATGCAGTTAGTGGTTTTAATCACAGGTACCATATCATTAGTGACATTAAAGCCCATCATCGGGCCACCCATTATGACGTTGGGTTGCTTCTGAAGTTTGGGGTTATACTCACTATGGGCCAGAAGGTGAGCCACTGGGCTACCAATTAGCGCCCACAGGTTAGATGGTTTTCCTACGGCTTCGCCAGTCACTGTAACCACACGACTAATAAGAGGCTTACCAGAAAAAACTGCATCAGAAATAGCATAACAGGTGCCTACATTGTGCATGATTATGCCCACATCCATAGGCAGGCCTTTAGCAGGCACTTCTCTATTGGTTAGCACTTGAATAAGCTGTTTTTCGCCTCCAGCTGGATACTTAGTCGGCACACTACAAATTCGGTAATTGGGGTTTTCTCTGCAGGCTACTTGCATTGCTTCGATAGCTTCAGGTTTGTTATTTTCTATTCCAATTAAAACCTGTTTGGGTTTGAGTAGATGACACAAAACATCTATACCTTGGCGAATTTGCCATGCATGCTCACGCATTAAACGGTCATCAGAGGTAATATAAGGTTCACATTCAATGCCGTTTATAATCAAAAAGTCGACATCTTTTTTAGGTGAAGATTTGATGTGGGTAGGGAAGCCAGCACCGCCCATACCACTAATACCTGCGTCACAAATAGCGGCTAACACCTGTATCTTGGGCTGACTTTGGTAATCGACCAAAGGATTCAGTTGAATCCATTTGTCTTGCTGATCGCTTATGATCTCTACCGTCATTTCAGGTAAACCAGACGGATGAGCTGAGACATGTTTTTGAATCGCGGCGACTTCACCAGATGTTGGTGCATGAATAGGTACAGCAAATGGATTCATACTTTTGGTCAATGCTTGACCTTTAAGCACTTTTTGACCTACTTCAACAATAAGGTGACCTTCAACACCTATGTGTTGTTTCACCGTTACAAATAGGCGTTCAGGGATCGCTAATTTACCAATAGGAGTTTGATTCGACAGTGTTTTTCGTTCAGCTGGGAACACCCCACCCGGGAAATCCCACAACTGGTTATTGTCTAGTTTTTCAATGATATCGTCGTAGTTACTTGGCATAATTCCCGGCTAATCTACTTGTTTAATAGGGATGGTATTAATGTCCCAGCGCCATGACGAAGCACTATCTTTTACCGGTAACATGTCTATGCAATCAACCGGGCAGGGGTCTACACATAGATCGCAGCCGGTGCATTCGTCGGTAATAACGGTATGCATTTGTTTAGCTGCTCCCAATATGGCATCAACGGGACAAGCCTGAATACATTTAGTACATCCTATACATTCGTCTTCACGAATGAATGCCACCTTTTTCACATCTTCTGTTCCGTGAGCGGAATCTAAAGATTTAGCTTCAACACCCATAAGGTCGGCGAGTTTTTTTATGGTAGCATCGCCACCAGGCGGACATTTATTGATTTCGTCGCCATCAGCAATAGCTTGAGCATAAGGTTTACACCCAGGATAGCCACATTGCCCACACTGGGTTTGCGGAAGAATATGATCTATTTGTTCAACAAGAGGATCACTCTCGACCTTAAATTTAACTGCTGCAAAACCTAAAATGCTGCCAAAAATGAGTGCCAATAGTCCGATGGCAAGAAGTGCTGTTAAAATCGCAAAACCTAGAGACATTAAAATTTAACCAAACCTGTAAAGCCCATAAAGGCTAAAGACATTAATCCTGCGGTGATCATACCTATAGACGCACCTTTAAAAGGTTTGGGGACGTCAGCTACCGCTAAACGTTCTCTCATTGCAGAGAATAAAATAAGTACTAAGGAAAACCCTAGCGCTGCGCCAAAACCATAGATAACAGATTCAACAAAATTATGTTGTTGATTTATATTCAGTAGGGCAACACCTAAAACTGCACAGTTAGTGGTGATGAGTGGTAAAAATATACCGAGTAGTCGGTACAAAGTGGGACTGGTTTTATGTACGACCATTTCCGTAAACTGCACCACTACTGCTATTACTAGTATAAAACTCAGTGTACGTAAGTAACCAATACCAAGTGGCAACAATATATAGTGTTCAACAAGGTAACTTGAAAGAGAGGCCAGTGTTAAAACAAACGTAGTGGCCATAGACATACCAATGGCGGTTTCTAACTTTCCTGAAACACCCATAAACGGACATAAGCCGAGAAATTGAACTAACACAAAGTTGTTCACCAGCACTGTGCCAATCAATAGCAGTAAGAATTCGGTCATAGAAGCAGATATTAGCCAGAAGTTATTATTACACTTGTTATTATCTTTATTTAAGTGGCTATTAACAACTTGATATTCAATAGATTACTAATAAAAGGTGTTTATTTTTGAAATAAAAGCAAATAACTACAGATAATTAAGGCTGAGATAGAAAAGAGGGGATTTAAGCAAATTGAATTGGCTCCCCCTCCCCGACTCGAACAGGGGACCTGCGGATTAACAGTCCGTCGCTCTAACCAGCTGAGCTAAGGGGGAATTCAATTTCAGGTTAAATACAATACTAAGATTATTATCTAACTTGTATCAAGTGTAAGTTGGCTCCCCCTCCCCGACTCGAACAGGGGACCTGCGGATTAACAGTCCGTCGCTCTAACCAGCTGAGCTAAGGGGGAACTTTACACTTACGTTGAAAGGGTTCTGGGTTAAAAACCGAGGTGCTTTTCAACGGGGCAGGATATTAATCAGCATACTGCCCGCTGTCAACACTCAAAGTGAGGTTTTTATCGATATTTTCGTAAAGTTGTACACAAACCAAGCGTATTAATGAAATATAAAAATTTTCCGATTTTTTTTGGTTTAAAATTGCGCGATTTTTATTGTTGTCATTAGACTTTTATTAAAGACCATTTTCCCACTTCGTTATAGCTAATTGTTATTAATGAATAGTTGTGTACTGTATATAATGCCAGTCTTTAATAAAAGTGTAACCTTCGTTGGGGATGCAGTAGGTTGGTGGTTACTAACTAAAATAAAAGTGCATAGCGGCGTCAAAGTACGCCAATTATAGGGCGAAGGCAGTTATCCACGAATCTTGTGGATAACCTTGTGGATTAAACTGTTTTTGATAAAGAAGTGATCAACAATTCAAAGTCAATAGATCAAACTAAAAATATTAAAATATTTTAAAAAACACTTATAAAACAATTGATTATGTTTTTATTTTGGTCTGCATGAAAAATAAAAAATCTTAGTGAAAATGGTGGAATTTCCCTTGTGTGTTGTTTTTAAAGAGAAAAACAAAAACACGCTAAAACCGTAAGATTAGTTTTGATTTTTGAATTGATTGTTTTTAAATCAATAATAATTAACGAACCCCGAAAGTCTGTGATTTAGTTAAAAACGTCAATAAATAGGCGCTCAAGTGTATTCAAAAAGATACACTATTGAACAGTGCTTTTATTAACAAATATGTAACATTAAAGCCGCTAAATATAAGAAAAATGAAGGAAAATTCGCGTATTATTAGCCGATTGTGTTGTGTCTAACAAAGCAACTTCTGTTCGTTGATATTTTCAGGTTAAAATTTCGGCAATGTGTTTTTGAGTTAGATAACCTACTTTGCACCTATAGCTTCAATTAAGAGAGAGCAATATTGACCTCCAGTGAGAAAACAACTTCCCATCCAGATTTACTCAATAATGATATTGCCATCACGCTGCGTAAAATGACCTTGCCGATGATACTGGGTATGGTGGTACTTATGACGTTTGGATTAGTTGATACCTTTTTCATCGGAATGTTAGGTACCCAAGAACTTGCGGCTATCAGTTTCACGTTTCCTGTAACGTTTACAGTTATCAGCCTAAATATTGGCTTAGGTATAGGTACCTCTGCGATTATCGCTAAATTTCTTGGTGCTGGGCAACACCACCAAGCAAAGGAGACCGCTACCGGCGCTTTAATGCTGACTATGGTATTGGCTATTTTATTAGCAATTGTGGGCGTAATGACAATTACACCTATTTTCCGGTTAATGGGAGCTGACCAAATACAACTTATATTGATTCGAGAATATATGTTGGTGTGGTATGCCGCGGGTATTTTTTTGGCAATGCCTATGGTTGGCAACAGTGTGTTACGGGCGTCAGGTGATACTAAAACACCTAGTTATGTGATGGCTTTCTGTGGACTGATTAATGTAGTTTTGGATCCCCTGTTTATATTTGGTTGGGGTCCAGTGCCTGCATTTGGAATACAAGGGGCCGCAATTGCAACGCTTATAGCGTGGGCGGTTGGCCTGTTTTACATCTTGTACATATTGGCCATAAAACGACAATTGATGGAGCCTAAGGTACTGAATTGGCATCAGTTGAAACGCAGTACAGGGGGCATTTTAAAAATAGGTTTACCCGCGTCAGGAGCGAATATGTTGACGCCTATTTCAACTGGAATAGTTACGGCAATCGTTGCAGGTTATGGTCCTGAAGCCGTGGCTGCGTGGGGGGTAGGCGGACGATTAGAATCGATTGCTAGTATAGTGGTGCTGTCTTTATCTATGTCATTGCCTCCTTTTATTAGTCAAAACTTTGGGGCGAATAATATAGAAAGGGTACGCCATGCTTATTCTTTATGTGTCAAATTTGTGATTGTGTGGCAACTGCTCATTTTTGCGCTATTGGCGTTATTGTCTGGTTTGATCGCTAATATTTTTACTGGCGAACCTAAGGTTGCTGCCATTATTGTGTTGTTCTTAGTGATTGTGCCATTAGGGTATGGCTTTCAGGGCGTAACTATTTTGACCAATTCTTCTTTTAATGCGATGCATATGCCGATGTCAGCCTTGTTGCTAAATGGTATGCGCTTATTTGTATTTTTTGTGCCATTTTCATTTATTGGTAGTTATTGGTTTAACTTGCCAGGATTATTTTGGGCCGCAGTTGTCGCTAACGTGACTGTTGGATTTATTGCGTTTATTTGGTTTAAAAGCATTCTATCGTCTCGATTTGAACAAAGTGTAGTGAGTAAGTAAAGTTTATGAGTAGAGCATTTGAAATATCCTCGAGTTATTCCCCAGCAGGTGACCAGCCTAAAGCGATTGATGCTTTAGTTGAAGGGTTAGAAGATGGCTTAGCGCGGCAAATTTTATTAGGAGTAACGGGTTCCGGTAAAACGTTTACCATGGCAAACGTTATTGAAAAGGTGCAGCGACCCACCTTGATTTTGGCACACAATAAAACCTTAGCGGCCCAGCTTTATGGCGAAATGAAAGAGTTTTTTCCAAATAACGCCGTAGAATATTTTGTTTCTTATTACGATTATTACCAGCCCGAAGCCTATGTGCCCTCTAGTGATACCTTTATTGAAAAAGATGCATCGGTTAATGCGCATATAGAACAAATGCGCTTATCTGCTACTAAATCATTGATGGAAAGGCGCGATGTTATTATTGTTTCTAGTGTCTCGGCGATTTATGGTTTGGGAGATCCTGAGTCTTATATGAAAATGTTAGTGCATTTTCGTCAGGGCGATATCATGAATCAACGGGATATTTTGCGGCGTTTAGCTGAAATCCAATATACCCGAAACGATATTGCTTTTGAGCGGGGCACGTTTAGAGTGCGCGGTGACGTAATTGATGTGTTTCCGGCAGACTCAGAGCGTCATGGCGTTAGAGTCGAGTTATTTGACGAAGAAATAGAACGCATTAGCATATTTGATCCCCTTACCGGTGCGGTTGAAAAAACCGTTACCCGCGCTACAGTTTTTCCGAAAACTCATTATGTTACTCCAAGAGAAAAGATCCTCGATGCCATTGAGCATATAAAGGTTGAGCTAAAGGAAAGACGCGAACAGCTCAAATCAGTAAATAAATTAGTAGAAGAACAGCGAGTTTCTCAGCGTTGCCAATTTGATATAGAGATGATGCAAGAGTTAGGTTATTGCTCTGGCATCGAAAATTATTCTCGGTATTTATCTGGCCGCAATCCAGGCGATCCTCCACCGACCCTTATTGATTATTTCCCAGCCGATGGTTTAATGTTTATTGATGAATCCCATGTAACCGTTTCACAAATTGGCGCCATGTATAAAGGCGACAGGTCTCGCAAAGAAACCCTAGTGGAATATGGCTTTCGTTTACCCTCGGCATTAGATAATCGCCCATTAAAATTTGAAGAGTTTGAACAAATTACCCCACAAACAATATATGTATCTGCCACCCCAGGTAAATTTGAATTGGCGGCGGCACCCGACGATATAGTTGAGCTACTAGTGCGTCCTACTGGTTTACTGGACCCTGAAATAGAAATTCGCCCTGTGGCCACTCAAGTCGATGATTTATTGTCAGAGATTAATAAGTGTGTGGCAGCTAATGAAAGAGTGTTAGTTACCACTTTAACTAAACGTATGTCAGAAGATTTAAGCGATTATCTTGATGAGCATGGTATAAAATGTCGTTATTTACATTCAGATATAGATACAGTTGAGCGTATTGAAATTATTCGTGATTTACGGATCGGTAAGTTTGATGTTTTAGTGGGAATCAACCTGCTAAGAGAGGGGTTGGATATGCCCGAAGTCTCTTTGGTTGCTATTCTTGACGCTGACAAGGAAGGTTTTTTAAGGTCAGACAAGTCATTGATTCAAACTATGGGTAGGGCAGCCCGCCATCTTAATGGGCGAGCAATCATGTATGGCGATAAGATTACTGGCTCGATGGAACGCGCAATAGCAGAAACAAGCAGACGTCGTGAAATTCAAAAAGCCTACAATCTTAAACACGGCATAGTGCCAATGCAGTTAAATAAGCCTATTACCGATATCATGGATGTGGGAGATGGGAGTTCTGATAGTAAGGTTAAACTGCGTTTAGTCGCAGAATCCGGCAAAAAATATAGTGCGTTGAGTACACCACAAATATTACAAAAAATTGCTGATCTTGAAAAAGTGATGTTCAAGGCAGCTAAGGAGTTAGAGTTTGAAAAAGCTGCTAACTTAAGGGACGAAATAGAAGCGTTTAGGGCACAGATAGTAAAAAATTCTTAGCGTAGAGGCTTAAGTTTCAAGCCATATTTTTTAAGTGGTGCTGTTTTTCTGCCGCTGGCAGTGCGGCATCAAAAAAAAATTACTATAGATAATATAGTTGATTGAGAAAGTCATCCGTTAGAATTAACCACTGTCATATAGCCTCTGCGCGCTGTTTTATTCAATATCCATAAACTTTTGTTACGCCAATACTCCAGTTTTTGGCGGTTCTGTTAAATTTCCATTGTAATCCGGCTACGGCTTTCCTAATATGTACTTTAGTATCAAGAACTATACCTATAAGTGGTGCTGTAATGTTAAATCGTCTTCAAGAATCCGATATCAAATTATTGCGTGTGTTTTACGCTGTGGCCTCATGTAATGGCTTCACTGCGGCTGAACCTGTGCTTCGCATGCAACGGCCCAATATTAGCGCCGCGATTAAAAAGCTCGAAGAACGCTTAGATTTAGTTTTGTGCCACAGAGGTCGCGGTGGTTTTCAAATGACTAAAGAGGGAGAGGTCGTTTTTCAGGAAACTAAACGTATATTTAACTCTTTTGATAACTTTGTATTCAATCTTAAAAGTCTCCATGATGATTATTCAGGACACATTACCTTAGTTATGATGGCTGGATTGCCGTTGTCCTATCATTTAGCGGTAAGTAAAGCCGTTAAAAGTACCATGAAAAAATTTAATGATATTCATGTCAATATCCAAACCCGTTTGTATAACGAAGTAGAACACGTGGCTCTATCGGGCGAATGTCATTTGGTGTTATCGACTTACGACATGGTGAAACCTGAATCAGTGACCTTTCATCCAGTTGAAGTGGCCTGTAAAGGTCGTTTGTATTGCTCACCGTCACATGTTTTAGCGAAATATCGTGATGGCTTACCTGATAATGTCAAAATAGGCGATTATCCAGCAATTGGTATTTCAGGCTTATCCTCAGCGAATTATATTTCTGAAGATACACGTATGGCGATACAAACGTTTTCTGACTCTTATGATGCTTGTTTGTCTGCGATCATGACAGGTGAGTATGTTGGGCTATTGCCTGACTATGTGCTCACCAACCAAGCTGCAGGTCTAGGATTGGTGCCAGTAGGTAAAAGTTTATTTGAATTTAGTCATGACTTGTTTGTAATGAATGGTAAAAACACTCGCTTAAACCCAGTGTTAAGACATTTAATTAAAGAAATTAGCTATTTTATTCAACAAGTTGAGAGTTAAGTTTAGAGACTCAATTGATTCTTAAGCCGCATTTATGCGGCTTTTTTATTATCCTATCGGGTGACAATGTACTTAACCGAGGTTTTGGCTTTTTCGCCTAGTAAACAAAAAAACGGCTTTTGCCGGTTTCAAATTGATACTCTAAAAGTAAGGGGTTATCCCTCATACTCCAATGGGTCGCTTACACCATTATCACTGAATGCCTCTAATCTTTCTTGGCAAGCGCCACATTTTCCACAAGCTTTTTCACGGCCGTTATAACAAGTCCATGTTTGGTTGTAATCCAGGCCCATTTCTAAACCTGCAGTCAAAATTGCGGTTTTACTGACTTCTAAATAAGGCGTAACAATTTCAACAGCTTCATAATTAGCGATGGCACATACATCATTCATTTTGTGGACAAATTCAGGACGGCAGTCTGGGTATATGGCGTGATCGCCAGAGTGGGCCCCGTAGAAAACTTTATTGGCGTCCATAGAAACGGCATAACCTACCGCCATCGACAGTAAAATCATATTTCTATTCGGTACCACAGTGCTTTTCATGCTTTCTTCTTCGTAATGGCCTTCTGCTACGTCAATATTTGAGGTGAGAGATGAACCACCTATTAGTTGGTTGATAGCTGAAATATCGACAATTTTGTGTTGTACACCCAGTTCTTTGCAGGCGCGACTGGCATAATCT
Source organism: Paraglaciecola sp. (assembly GCF_039964565.1). GTDB lineage: Bacteria > Pseudomonadota > Gammaproteobacteria > Enterobacterales > Alteromonadaceae > Paraglaciecola. The sequence goes on along the minus strand of NZ_JBDVXF010000008.1, from coordinate 184,374 downwards.
AGTTCTTTTTTATGTCGTTGCCCGTAATCAAAAGACAAGGCAAATACCTCAAAACCTTGTTTAACGGCTAGGTTTAGGACGGTAAATGAGTCCATTCCCCCAGAAAAAATTACCACTACCTTTTGTGACATGGGCTTTGCTTCTTTATAATCAATTAATGGGTAGTGATTTTAAGTGATTTAACTGTAAATTCCCACAACGGGGTTTAGGTTAAGCAAATAGGAAAGTGATTGAGTTTATATAAAATTAATGAAGTGTTTGAGTCTTTGCAAGGCGAGGGCAGTTATACAGGTTTACCGTCCATCTTTGTGCGTTTGCAAGGCTGCCCAGTAGGTTGTCCATGGTGTGATACTAAACATACTTGGGCCGTGTCGCCTGAGTTGAAAACTACAAGCGACGCGGTTATGGCTGAAACTGCGGAATCTGATAATTGGTTTGAACACACCACCGAACAATTATTAGCGCTTTTTGAGCGTCATGGTTATATCGCCAAACATATAGTGATCACTGGTGGCGAGCCGTGTTTATATGATTTAACCGAAATCACTAGTCGTTTAATTAGCCAAGGTTATTCGGTGCAAATTGAAACCAGTGGTACTTATGAAATAATCGCTCATCCAGATACTTGGGTTACCGTTTCGCCGAAAGTTAATATGCCAGGAGGACGACCAGTTCTGAGCAGTGCCATGCGCAGAGCTAATGAAATAAAACATCCGATAGCGATGGAAAAACATATAGAAGAGTTAGACCAAGTGTTAACGTTACTTGGAGAGCAAACGCCACCTAATATTTATTTGCAACCTATTAGCCAACAAAAACGGGCAACCGACCTTGCAATTAAAACGTGTATAGCGCGTAATTGGCGTTTGTCGTTACAAACTCACAAATTCATTGGAATTGAATAGGGCCTAGCCCTAATTAAGGAAAACTACCTATGCCAGTTGACTCAGAGTACTTTTTGGAACTTTACGCTAATGCGTTAAATTCATTTGATTCTAAAAAAATAGCGAGTTTTTGTTTACCTCCTACAATTATCATGACTGATGATAGTAAGAAGGTCTTGGCTTGCATCGAAGAATTAGAGAGCGCAGTCAGTCGAACCATCGCTAAATTTAAAAGTGCAGGCATAAAATCCTTTGTACCCAAGTTGCAACAAACTATGCGCCTATCTGATTCATTGTTTTTCTCTAAAATGCGCTGGCAGTTTTATGATGAAAATGAGCAGTTACGTTTCAGTTGTGCGACTTCTTATACCTTGCAAAAAATGCCAGATAAACAACTCAAAATAATTGTGGCAGTGATTGATGATGATGAAAAAAAACTTGCTGAAGTATTTGCTCGGGCCGAGTAAGTAATGAAAACATTCTTAGTTATTTTTACCCTTGTTTTTAGCGCTAACGCGCTTAGCGCATCGTGGCAAATAACCTACCCACGTCATCTTGAGAGTAGCTCAAAAATAGATGAGTACCCAATACAAGTACTGGCATTGGCTTTAGAGCAAACAGGCGTTAAATATCAACTAAACCCGTCAGAAAACATTTTGTCTAAAGGTAAAGCGTTAGGTCGATTACAAGACAATCGCGAAATCAATATTGTGTGGGGCATGACTAACCCTCAGCGTGAAAAGGACTTATTACCGATACGTATTCCGATATTTAAAGGGTTAATAGGATGGCGGTTATTGCTCATTCGGCAAGATATGGCGGGACGTTTTAAATATATTCAGGAGCTTGAACATTTAGTTAAACTTGCTCCTTTGCAAGGACGTGATTGGCCAGATACTAAAGTATTGCAAGCAAATAGCTTCGACGTGGTTACAGATCGTTCACAAAGTGCTCTTATGAGAATGCTGGGTAATGCACAGGGAGATTTTTATCCTCGATCAATCATAGAAATTTGGGATGAGTTGAATACAAGCCAATCTAAGATCCCGATTCAGATCCAACCCACTCTTGGTATCCGCTATCCCGCTGCTATATACTTTTTTGTTAATAAAAATAGTGTACCGCTGGCAAGTTTGATTGAAAATGGATTGGAAAAATCAATTAAAAACGGCAAGTTTGATGCTTTGTTTGTTGAAAATTACAAACCTTATATTGATAAGGCACAACTTGAAAATCGAACGTTTTACACCTTGAAAAACACGTTTTTACCAGAAAAAACGCCGTTAGATAGAAAAGAATTATGGTTTGACGGAAAAATTGACGCGGCAACTAAGCCATAAAAAAACCAGAGTGTTTTACTCTGGTTTTTATCGTGTTAATTACTGCCGTTAACCTAGGCTATGACTTAGCTTTTTCATGAACACTGCTCATTGCGCGGCCTGAAGGGTCAGCATTGGCTTTAAAGCTCGCATCCCACTCCAATGCTTCTACCGTACTACAAGCGATGGACTTACCACTAGGAACACATTTTGCTGCACTTTCTTGAGGGAAATAACCTTCAAAAATGGTGCGATAAAAATAACCTTCTTTCGTATCAGGAGTGTTTACAGGGAAACGGAATTCTGCTGACGCCATCTGTGCATCAGAGACTTCAGTTTCGATATACTCTTTAAGAGAATCTATCCACGAATAACCTACACCATCACTGAACTGCTCTTTTTGACGCCATAAGATTTCAGAAGGTAAATATTCGTTATTGTCGAACGCTTTGCGCAACACCCATTTTTCCATTTTTCCATCAAGGCACATTTTGTCTTGTGGGTTTAAGCGCATTGCTACGTCCATAAACTCTTTGTCTAGGAAAGGCACGCGACCTTCAACTCCCCAAGCAGAAGTGGATTTATTGGCACGAGCACAATCAAACATGTGTAAACGGTTAAGTTTACGTAGGGTTTCTTCATGGAACTCTTTTGCATTCGGCGCTTTGTGGAAATACAGATAACCACCAAATATTTCGTCCGCTCCTTCACCCGACAATACCATTTTGATACCCATCGCCTTGATTTTGCGGCTTAATAGGTACATAGGTGTTGATGCACGGATTGTGGTGGTGTCATAGGTTTCAATGTGATAAATGACATCACGCAAAGCGTCGATGCCTTCTTGTACAGTAAAGTGCACTTCGTGGTGTACGGTACCAATCATATCCGCTACTTTTTGAGCGGCTATCAGATCCGGAGCGCCTTCTAATCCCACAGCAAATGAATGCAAGCGAGGCCACCAAGCGTCTGTCTTATCGCCATCTTCAATACGCTTAGCCACGTACTTGGCAGCTACAGCAGATACCAAAGATGAGTCGAGTCCTCCTGACAACAGTACTCCATAAGGCACGTCAGACATTAAGTGAGATTTTACTGCTTTTTCGAATGCGACTTTTAAATCGTCAAGATTGGTTTCGTTGTCTTTAACATTCTCAAAGTCCATCCAATCACGTTTATAATAGTTGGTTAATTGACCGGTTTTACTCCACAAATAATGACCAGGAGGAAATTCTTGAATGGTTTTACACACTGGCGCTAAGGCTTTCATTTCTGAAGCAACATACAAATTACCGTGTTCATCATAGCCTGTGTACAAAGGGATAATACCCATATGGTCACGAGCTATTAGGTAACTGTCTTGCTCTGCATCATATAGAATAAATGCGAACATACCTTCTAATTCATCGATAAACTCAATGCCTTTTTGTTGATACAAAGGCAAAATGATTTCGCAGTCCGACTTGGTTCTGAAATCATAAGGCGTTTCTAGTGCTGCTTCTAATGTTTTATGATTGTATATTTCGCCATTCACGGCTAACACTTGATTATTATTGCGGCTGATTAGCGGTTGAGCGCCTGTGTCAACGTCGACTATCGCCAAACGTTCGTGACATAAAATAGCATTATCATTATTCCAAATTCCTGACCAGTCAGGTCCGCGATGGCGGAGTGTTTTGGAAAGCTCTAACGCTTGCGTTCTAAGTTCTGCTGCATCACTTTTGATGCCCAGAATACCGAAAATACCACACATAAAAATATTTCTCTTGATTGCTGGTTATAGGGGCTTGGTTAATAATGTAAAACAAGCCTGGTAAGGCGATCGTATTGTTCGTTTTTATTGGTTCGACCGCGCACTTGAATTTGCCAGTCTGAGCGAAAAAAGCAAGGATAAACTGTAATTTTCTTACATTAGAAAGGAATTACTAAGAACAATGCTTGTTTTAGGACCTTTAGATAGGGCTTATTGACGCTACCTGTTTGTCATGTTGCGGCCGAAATTACTAAAGAGAGTCGAGTTTTAGCGATACTGTAAGGTCGAATCAGGCCTCAAAAGATCCGCTATAGTTATCAGTACTTCCCCAAACAGTTTGAGGAGGGATAAATTGAAGCGTATACGAAGCAAAAATTGCGGGAACTAATATTCAGTCTTGCATTTCAGTTATTGACAGTGAAGTAACATTGCAGATAAGTTTGTTATACTCTTTGCTAATTTAGTTTTGGTCTTTAAAGGAGATCCATTTTGTCTACACACACGTCGAATAAAAAATATCGATTAGTAACTCGCAGTGATTTTGATGGACTAGTTTGTGCTGTTCTTTTAAAAAAATTGGACCTTATTGATGATATAAAATTTGTACACCCTAAAGATATGCAAGATGGCATAGTAGAGATTTCCGATAATGATATTACAACCAACCTGCCATATGTTTCGGGCTGCTTTATTGCCTTTGATCACCATTTAAGTGAAGTAACAAGAAGTGGCGAGAAGCAACAACAAAATCACATTATTGATCCTGACGCTCCTTCTGCTGCACGTGTTGTATTTGATTACTACGGTGGCACTGAAAAGTTCCCTTCTGCTTGGTCTGATATGATGGAAGCGGTAGATAAGGCGGATTCTGCTCAATTTAGTAAAGATGAAATTCTCAATCCAACTCAGTGGGTCTTACTTAACTATTTAATGGATAGTCGCACTGGTTTAGGACGTTTTCGGGATTTCCGTATTTCTAACTATCAGCTAATGATGGAGTTGATTGATTATTGTGGTAATCATACTATCGACGAAATCATGGCGTTACCCGATGTACAAGAAAGGGTAACGGTTTATATGGAACATGCCGAAAAATTTAAAGCGCAGTTGTTAGCTTGTTCAACAGTTCATGAAAATTTAGTGGTACTGGATCTTCGAGACCAAGAAGTCATCTATGCAGGCAACCGTTTTATGATTTACGCTATTTTTCCGCAATGTAATATTTCTATTCATGTTATGTGGGGGCTGAAGAAACAAAACACCGTTTTTGCTATTGGTAAATCGATTCTTGATAGAAGCTCGAAAACCATAGTTGGCGACTTGTGTTTGCAATTTGGCGGAGGCGGACATCAAGCCGCAGGTACTTGCCAAGTAGCCAATGATAAAGTGTCTGAAACTCAGGCAGCGTTAATTAAACAAATCACCCAAGACGGTTAACGATTAAAATTAACCGCTACAATTAACGGTCAAAATAAATGAGGAGCATGTCAATGACACTGCTCCCCATTAAGCCAGTTCTTCAATAAATAGAACCTTTACTTTAAATTGACCCTATATTTTATTTACGCTGAAACTCGCTAATTGCATTCCATTTCGGCCAATCTTGCGATGATACGATATCGTAACCTACTTCAAACAATAATTGGGTATCTTGCTGAATCCCTGACAAATCCCAATTTTCGCGGAATTTATCACAAACTTGATGATAACAACCTGTGACTATCACTTTGGTGCGCTTACGATATGCGGCTGTTGCTTCATCTATTGGCTCATCTCCACCTTTTGCATAGAGCGCCGGGACCCCCTGTTTTGCAAAGCTGAAGTGGTCTGAGCGATAATAAATCCCCGCTTGCGGACGACTTTCTTGCACTAAATGACGACTTTGACGCTTGGCTGCTTTTTCTAGGTAGTTTTCTAATTCAGACTTGCCCATTCCAACCACCGCAATATCTTTGGTTTTACCTAAAACATTCATGGCATCCATGTTGATATTCGCGACTGTTTTGTCTAAAGGGATAACCGGATGTTGAGTATAAAATTTCGATCCTAATAAACCTTGTTCTTCCGCAGTAACAATTAAAAAGGTAGTTGAACGTTTTGGCGTGATCGTCAATTCAGAGAACGCTTTGGCCATGACTATAGCTGCGGCTGTGCCTGTAGCATTATCATGAGCGCCGTTATAAATTTGATCGCCTTCTTTGTTTTCATCTTTTCCTAGATGGTCCCAGTGAGCGGTATAGATAACATGTTCGTCAGGAGCTTCAGAGCCTGGTAAGGTCGCAATGACGTTGTAACTAGTGGATTTCTTAAAGTTATTGTTAATTGTAACTGACGCACTTAACCCTAAGTTTTGGTTATATGGGGTGGCGATCGCTTTGGCTTTTTGTTCTGCAAAGTTCAATCCTGCATCAGCAAATACTTTTTCTGCCGCTTCGGTGGTGAGCCAACCTTCTACAGCGACCCTGTCAGCGTTGCCGTTTTGACTTACTAAGCCATATTGAGGGCCACTCCAACTGTTTGCTACTACACTCCAACCGTAAGAGGCGGGTTTGGTTTCATGTACGATAATCGCTGCTGCTGCGCCTTGGCGACTGGCTTCTTCGTATTTATAAGTCCAGCGACCATAATAGGTCATGGTTGTACCTTGGAACTTATCACCCTTAGGGTTTTCAAACCCCGGATCATTGACCAAAATAACCACGGTTTTACCTTTAACATCTAGACCTTGATAATCATTCCAATTGTATTCAGGGGCGTTGACACCATACCCCACAAATACCAGTTCTGAATTCTTAAGTTCAACTTTAGATTGTTCACGACTAGTAGAAGCGATCATGTCTTGTTTATAGACAAAGTTATTTTCACCTATGGTGAGTGTCATCTGCGGATCAGCTGTCATCTCAATCAATTCAACCGGTTGTAAGTAACTGTCTCCGTTCCCGGGCTGGTATCCCATTTGCTTAAACTCTTTAAGCAAATAATCCAGTGTTTTTTGTTCCCCAACAGTAGTGGGCAGCCGACCTTCAAATTCGTCAGACGCTAACACTTTAATATGTGTTCTTAAATCATCGGTGCTGATGTTTTCATAAACATCAATAAAGTTATCAATAACGGTTGGGGGAGCATCGACTGTTTTCTGTTGGCATGCCGAGAGGGCAAGGGTTAAAGGTAGGCATAGCGCCAGAAGTTTGTGGCAAGTTTGCATATTGTTGCTCTTGTAGTTGAATTACATAGGTATTATAAACACATCCTTTTTATATTAGATCGACTTCAGGGGCAATTGTGTCAGTTTGGCAGCAAAATTTTATTAAACATAACAGCATGTTGCCTCTGCAACAGCTTGATAGACTTTTTAAATTGTCAGGTTTGAGTGAGTGGCCAAACGCTGCAGGACTGAATAATCTATCGTCTCGTTATGGTAATCAGTCTGTCCCTAAGTTTGTTTGTCAAAATCAACTCCCAGAAACAGACTTATATTACGAACAGATTATTCACGAGCAGAATATTATTCCGACTCGGCCAAATAGTTGGCATGACTTGTTTAATGGTTTGATTTGGTTGCAGTTTCCTAAAACTAAAGGTGTGCTTAATCAACAACATGTTGCTGACATTTCACTTCATGGTTTGTCACCTAGAACAATGAGACGCAATAACCTGACTCATTTTGATGAATGTGGAGTGATCTTAACTTATGAAAAAAACTCAATTGCAGAAAAATTGCTAGACGATTTAGCTACGCATAAATGGCATTCTGTGTTTGTCGAAAATAGAGCGGTTTGGGGTAAAGAGCTCAATAGTTATATGTTTGGACACGCCAATCTGGAAATGCTGTTGCAGCCTTTCATTGGTCTTACAGGAAAATGGCTGGCTCTAGAAGTCGACCACCAATTTGTGATGTTGGACTATGGTGAGCAGATAAAGCAGCTGGATACCTTGATGGTAAATGATATTATGACATCTAATATTTTTGCAGAAAAAAAGCCCATGTGCCCCTTACCCTTACTTGGCATCCCAGATGTATGGGATGCCAACAAGGATCCGAGTTTTTACCAAAATACGGATTATTTCAGACCTATGAGACGATTAAAAAATAATGATTAGTGCCCAGATAATCCAAATCGTCAGATAAGGAGCAACCGCTATCGTGTAGTTTTTATTGGCCGAAAACTTAGTCCACTGACTTAGCCCAACTGCGGTCAGATACATCACCCAGACCGATTCCAGCCGAATACTTTGCAGCAATGAGGACCACTGAGAACTCGTATCGATAGCAAAAATAAATGCCAGAGAAGTGGGCGCTAAACTGACTGGAGACAATTGGTTATCTTGGGCTAATACCACCACTACGATACTAATAAGGCTACACACCACTGTAGGTAAACTGATCCACCAAGCAAACCCATACCAGTCTGTATAACCTTGTACACATTCTTCATCAGATCTCGTCATTATATTAAAATACAGCGCCAATATTGCATTACTGATGACAACCACTAACACTGAACCAAATACCCCTGCCCATAATGATTGAGCTTGATCTGCCATGGCGTTACGCACCGCACTTTGCTCTGCAGGACTTAGTTCTGCTGCCACAGATTGCACCATTAATTCGTTGTACCATGCAAAATCGACAAAATTAAAATATAGATAAATCGGAATTGCGCCAGTCGCAGCAATGAATAAAAACGGGATCCATGACCAATTATCGACCTCGTTGATGGTGGCGAACACTCGATTAGGTTTGGTGACGATGTCCTTCATAGCTTGGAATGGGTTACTGACTTGCTGCATTTAACTCCCCTAAATAAGTCTTTGGTATGTGAATATTCAATTATTAATAACACTAGTCTGAGTGAATTGATTATTGTTACATATTTTTTTTGTTTGGCGCATGTAATAAATCGCAAAATTCAGAGACTATACCCTTATGTTCGTCACTTACTAGGAAACGGAATGATAGAAATAAAACAATTGGCAAAAAAGTTTGCAGTGGAAAATCCTAAAAAGCTCAGTGAGCAAGAAAAAAAAGACCCGCGACTTAAAGGGCGATATTTCCATTCGGTGCAGGATGTGTCTTTTACTTGTCAAAAAGGCGAAGTCTTAGGCTTGCTTGGACCAAATGGTGCGGGCAAAACTACCACTTTGCGAATGTTATCCACTGCGCTAAAACCAGATGGTGGTAGTGTCGAAATTGACGGGGATAATGTATTAACTAATCCGGTCATTGCTCGCAAAAAAATAGGTTTTTTATCGGGTTCTACTGGATTATATGGCAGACTAACTGGCCGAGAAAACATCCATTATTTTGGACAACTACATGGAATGAGTGAGAACGCTATCGTGAGTCGTGTTACTGAATTAGCCAATCTTTTGGATATGCATGGCTTTTTAGACCGTCGTTCAGAAAATTTCTCTACAGGCATGAAACAGAAAACGGCTATCGCTCGCGCTGTGGTGCATTCCCCCGAGCTGGTGATTTTAGATGAGCCGACTACAGGCTTAGATATTATGGCGACACAAACTGTTCTTGATTTCATTAGAGAATTAAAAGAGCAGGGTACACCAGTTATTTTTTCAACTCATCATTTGGATGAAGTGCAAGAGTTATGCGATAAGGTCACAGTTATCGATCAGGGGCGTACTATGTTTGATGGCGATATCGCTAGTTTTAAAGCACTCGCTGAGGGCTCTTTGCATCAGTCATTTATGACGGCTATCCAAACAACAACTGGCGAATAGGGAGAATAACTAATGTGGTTAGTATTTAAAAAAGAAATAAAAGAGTTACTACGTGACCGTAAAACTTTGTTTTTTATGATTGCCTTGCCCCTGCTAATTTTCCCTTTGATTTTTGGGATTGTAGGTTTTGTTAGCAAACAAGCTATTGATAAAGCAGAAACACAAGTGCTTAATTACGCTTTGGTGGGTGGTCAATATGCGCCTGAAATAGTCAAAGAGTTACAACAACCAGAGAAATTTAAACGAGTCGATATTGCAGAAAACGCTGACTACTCAGAGATTATTCGCAATGAGACCGTAGATTTTGTCCTTGAAATTCCAGCTAATTACTCCAGTGAGGTATTAACTAATGGTCAAGCCAATATTAAGTTGTACTTCAACGACGCTGGGTTGAATTTGGTTTATACCCGAGTAAATGAAATAGTTGCAAGCCAGTCTGAGTTGTTTCAACAAAGTGCGTTTTCAACTTTGGGATTAAATGAAGCAAAACAACGCGCACTGATAGAACCCATAGTCTTAGAAAAAGTGAATACCGCAGACGACCGAGAAAATTGGGGTGAAAAAATAGGTGGCATGTTGCCCTATCTGTTATTCATTATCTGTTTAAGTGGTGCCATGGCTCCGGCGACTGATATAGGAGCAGGAGAAAAGGAACGAGGTACCCTTGAGACCTTATTGATTTCACCTATTGATCGCAACAAAATTGTAATGGGTAAATTTTTAACTATTGCATTTGCAGGCACTATGACAGCGTTAATAACAGTCGCCAGTATGGTGATTTGGGGCTTAGTTCTAAGCCAAGGAATGGCGATTAAATTTGTCGCAGATTTTATGGCGCAGATTGCCATGTTAGATTTTCTGCTGATATTTTTAATGTTGGTGCCGGTAGTCGCTATCTTTGCTGCAGTATTGTTAAGTATCTCTATCTATGCCAAAAGTTTTAAAGAAGCCCAGAGTTACATGGGGCCTATGACGATATTAGTTATTGTACCGATCATGTTGGCGCTATTACCTGGGGTAGAATTAAAGGGAGCTTGGGCTTGGGTACCTGTTACCAACGTTTCGCTTGCTATGAAAGAATTGGTTAAAGGTACAATGGACTACTTTCAACTGTTTGCCATATTTGGTTCAACTGTAATTATTGCAGGGGCATTATTTGCCTTTTGTGTTTATTGGTTTAATCAAGAAAAAGTGTTGTTTAGATAATTTTAGATTATTAATTGAATTAGAAGGTTGATAAAAATAAAACCATGGTTGAACCCATGGTTTTATTTTTTAGTGCGGTTGGTTGATTCGGCAAATAATTGCCATATCACACCAATTCATTGCCTGAGTTACTTAGGCATTCCTAATGCAGTTTTTGCCAGCTTGTTTTGCAGCATAGAGGGCTTCATCTGCTCGCGAAAAAATGCCTATTTGGGAATCGTCTGCATGATAAGTTGCACTGCCAATACTGCAGGAAATTTGATGTTGTTGAAGTAACGGTTCGGATTCAATTGCACTGCGAATGCGTTCAGCTATTATGTGGCTAGTGTGCTTGTCTGCATCAGGTAACAAACAACAAAATTCGTCACCACCGAATCTGAAGGCAAAATCGGACTCTCTCAGGCTGTGTAAAATAGTGTCCGCACAAGCGACCAATACTTTATCGCCAACTTGATGCCCATGAGCATCGTTAACTTGTTTAAAGTTATCCATATCTAATACAAGTAAACTAAATGGTTGATGACTTCTATGTGCATGACTTGCCAATCTAATCATAGTCTCATCATAACTGGCTCTATTGCCCAAAGAAGTCAAAAAGTCCTTCATAGCAAACTGTTTAATTTTATGATGTTCTAAGGCGTTTTTAAACGGGGTGCAAAAATTTACATGCATTTGTTGTAAAATTTGCCAATCTCTTATCGACAGCGGTTGTGTCAAAGAATAATCCATTATGGCAACTACTGTACCCATCTGCATACAATTTAGGGTTTTAACATGTGAGTTTTGTATATTCTGGCCAAAAACAACTCTGCTATCTTCGAACTGGATTTTTAACCCAGACAGCGGTAGGGTGTTTTGTAATTGCTGAAAATATAACTCACTCAGCTTAGGCAAATCTATGGTTGTTAGTAATTTAAGAATGAAGTTATTCAACTGGCCTTGCGTTAACCCTTGTTTATTGCCATGGTTTGACTCTTCAAGGTTGAAGTAACTTTCACCGATGTTTGGACTGTATGACTGAGTAAGTTGATCCAACAGTTTCTCCTGCCATTTAAATGGCGAATTACTACACAAAATTGATACTTGTTCAGGTTAAAGCAAATATTGTGCCTAGTAGATAACAAACAAAGGTGATCAGCGGACTATGCATGGAAACTTAGGCAATATCGTAATCTTAATGGCCGTAGCCGTGGCAACTGTATGGTTATTCAAACGTATCAATTTACCGCCTATTTTGGGTTATCTATTTTGTGGTATTTTGGCGGGGCCAGATCTTTTAGCATTGTTTGAACACCCTGAAGATATGCAAAATTTTGCCGAATTGGGTATTGTTTTTTTGTTGTTTTCTTTGGGGTTAGAGTTTTCGCTTCCTAAAATGTTGGCGATGCGACATTTGGTTTTTGGGGTAGGGTTGGCTCAAATGCTCTTAACCACTTTAGTGTTTATGGGACTCGCCTATTTAGTGGGGTTTGATGTCAAAGCCGCGTTTGTTATCGGTGGAATTATTGCTCTATCCTCTACGGCCATAGTAATTAAACAAACCAGTGATTTGGGCATTCTAAATACGAGTCGAGCGCAAGTTGCAGTGAGTATATTACTACTCCAAGATCTTGCTGTTGTACCTTTGTTAATATTGGTCCCTTTATTGGCGGTTGATTCTGAACAGAGTTTAAGCATTGCTATTTTGCTAGCGTTTTTCAAAGGGCTATTAGTCGTTGGCATTTTGTTGTCAATTGGCAAATGGGTGTTGCCTAAAGTGTTTAGTGAGGTAGCTCGAACTCGCACCGACGAACTCTTTGTATTGACAACTATTATGGTGGCGTTGATGGCCGCAGGTTTGGCGTTTTCTTTTGGCCTATCAATGGCTTTAGGCGCATTTTTGGCTGGCATGATGCTAGGTGAGAGCCAATATAAACATCAACTAGAAGCAGATATCAGGCCTTTTCGAGATATCTTGATGGGGTTGTTCTTTATTACAATTGGGATGCGCTTAGAGCCGCATAATTTGCCAGGTCAGTTACATTGGGCGTTGTTGGGTTTAGTGATAATTATGTCTCTTAAGGTTGTGCTTATTCGCATCTCTGCAGAAATATTTAACCTCGGTAAACAAGATGCATGGGCCGCTGGATTGAAGTTGTGTCAAATGGGGGAATTCAGTTTTGTGTTGGCAGCTCTGGCGGTAGATCATGCTATTTTAAATTCAGAACAGGGCTCGTTATTGTTGACTATAGGTGTAATGAGCATGGCGGTAACACCTTGGTTAGTCGATCAGAGCCCTAAAATTGCAAAGGCGATTAGCCCCGAGACCACACCCAACATTAAAGGGTTAGAGCAACAAATAGTTCGCGACCAACAGCTCACAGATCATGTACTTATTTTTGGTTTTGGCCGTGTAGGTCAATCAGTTAGTCGTTTATTAAAGATAGAAGCGATTCCTTATTTAGTTGTCGACGCTGACCCTATCCGCGTTCAAGAAAGTCAAAGTGCGGGAGAACCTGTTTATTTTGGTGATGTGAAACAAAAAGATATTTTGCGCACCATGGGCATTGAACGAGCCAAGTTAGTATTGATTACTTTTGACCAGCATGAAAAAGCCATGAGTGTGATTCACTTGGTTAAGAGTTTGTACCCGGACTTGCCTGTAGTCGTTAGAACTCGAAAAGATTATCGAATGGAGGAGTTGTTAGCGGCCGGTGCATCACAAGTCGTGCCAGAGATTCTAGAAGGTAGCCTAATGTTGGTGACACAAGTGCTGCAATTATCGGGCGTGCCTATGTCGCGGATCCTTAAACGAGTGCGTAAAGAACGCAAAGGACATTACGGCAATATGCATGGCTTCTTTCCCGGAGAAACGACTGAGCTTGACTACGTTAAACAAGATAAGTTGGAGTTTATGCACGCCGTAATTTTGACAGACAATGCCTATGCCGTGGGCAAGTCATTGCAGCAACTCAATTTACAACAATGGCGGGTAAATTTTAAAGGACTGAGAAGACACAACTATGAATTGGCAGAGCCTGATATGAGTATGCCTTTATTGGTTGGTGACGTGATTGTGATTTCTGCAAAACCTCGTAAGGTTGAGCGAGCTGAACGTTTTCTGTTGGAGGGTGATTAATGTTTTATTCTATTTCACCCGAGTTCAGTCTATATAAAGTGGATGACACTTATTGAAATCCAAAACATTTTGGATCAGTAGCAATTGACCGACAGATTCTGCATCCATTGGTTTAGCAAATACGTAGCCTTGAAAATTATGGCATCCTAATTTGATTAGGGTGTCAACCTCTGCGAAGGTTTCTGTGCCTTCAGCCAATATTTGTATATTAAACACTTTACACATTGCGATGATTGCTTCAATTACCTGAAGTTTTCTCTTGTCTTTATCAATATTCTTAATAAATTGCCGATCTATTTTAACTTTCTTGACAGGGTAAGAGATGAGTTTAGCAATACCAGAATAACCGATACCAAAGTCGTCTATGGTGATGTCAAATCCCCAACTGGCTAGATGGTTTATGGTTGATAATGCTTTCTCATTGGAAATACTTCTTGCTGACTCCGTCAATTCGAGTTCAATTAATTGCGGATTAATTTTGTATTCGCTTAACGGTTTGATTACATGTTCGTGAAAATCATCTTGGTCAAGATCTGCTCCTGAAATATTGATTGCAACGGGTACTATTTTTAGGTCAGCCTGTTGCCAAAGACTGATTTGTTTGCAGACATTTAAGACTAACCATCGAGTTAGGCTGGTAACTAATCCTGACTTTTCAGCGATCGGAATAAAAACACTAGGAGACACCTTGCCAATCACAGGAGAACGCCAACGTAATAAGGCTTCTAAACCTATTAATTTACCGTCCCCTTCCACTTTGGGCTGATATTCTATGTGTAGTTCGTCATTGGCAATGGCTTCACTTAACAGAATATTAATTTCCTGATGTTCAATAAAGCGTTCCAGACATGAATTGTCATAGAAATTAATATCGAGATTACTGGAATTAGCGGCATACAGTGCGTTGTTTATCAGTCTTTCTGAATCTTGGTCGCTATCACAAGATAGCGAAATGCCAAGCTGAATGTCTAGTGGAATATTTTGGTCTCCAATTAACGTGTTTTTGGGTAAATTCTCGATAAAAGAAGTAAGCAAACTTTGCGCATTCTTGTCAGATAATTCACTGACAATAGTTAGGTTATTCGGATCGACTGATGCAAATTGGCAAGCTACTTTTGTCAGCGATAACCAATGATCTGCTAAGTTGCGGATCATCACTGGAAGTGTTTTAAAACCATGCTTTTGAGCAACAAACTCTGCGTTTTTGATGCGTATAGCAACAATACACAATTCAGCATTAGACTGCCTTAAACGGTTTTTTAAATGTCCCTCAAGCCACACTCGATTTGGCAAACGAGTCGCATCATCTAAATTTTGCTTACGGTATAGTAAACTCTGTGCTGCTAAAGTTTTATGCAGCATTGTCTTAGCAGTAACGTCTTGAATAGTAAGAAAGTAATAACTATTTTTGAGCACTGCACTTCGACTTATCTTGAACATTTTCATTTTGCCGGCGACTGTCAAATTTACAGTTTTAGTACCTTCTGTTTCAGGCATATCTATAAACAAATCGGAAACGTTAATCGCTTGCGTTTGTTGTTTAAAATTACAGTGTAATAATTGTTCTGCGGCTGTATTCATCTCAGTCACTAAACCTGCCGAGGACACCACCAATTTGGCAATGTCGGTTTCAACAAATAAGGTTTTATAAAAGTCGTTTTGCAACTGCAAATCAACATTTTGCTCGATGATACGTTTGTTTAAACGGGAATTTGCAACATTTGCCCGTGCGATTCCCATCGGGATGCACACGTTGAAAAACAAAAAGATGATACTGAAAACATATGCGTTAGCTTCTTCCAAATAAGGATGCTCATGCATGTATTGGTTTAGTTGGAAGCCATTTAACAAAGTGACGAAGGGAAGAATGTTGAGAAACATGCATATAACGCCGACTTTAAAACCTAGCAGTACAAAAGCAACTAAGGGCAAAGAAAAAATAAAAACAGGCCCCAACATTGCCAAAGTAGGCACTTGCACCATCAAATTGATACATACTGCTGCGAACACAATGCTTAAAAGCAGGCTATAGGCGCTGAAGCGATAGTGCGATTTTGACAGCCAAAGTTGTACACCGCCCACTAGGTAAAAACATGCTATGACTGGCAGCGTTACATAATATTTTGCCTCGATAGTTTTGACAA
Organism: Paraglaciecola sp.; assembly: GCF_039964565.1. Classification (GTDB taxonomy): domain Bacteria; phylum Pseudomonadota; class Gammaproteobacteria; order Enterobacterales; family Alteromonadaceae; genus Paraglaciecola. Next base: position 168,211 of record NZ_JBDVXF010000008.1, on the reverse strand, counting down.
TACAGTGAAGTGCGACCGCGGAGTAAAGCGTATAGCAACTAATGATCATGATTCTTAGCGCACTAATGCGCCACTTTTCTATACCAGAAAATGTACTGTCATCATCTGAAAGCATTAAATAGTTCAGGAAAGAACTTTTCAAATTATCGAACATTCTATACGCCTTTTACCCAAATACTTGAAAAACGTTTAACATCGAATAAGCCCCTCTGCTTCCGATGCTAATTCAAGGGTAATATAGCGACTACTTTTAACTATCATCATGATTGTTATGATATTTTCAGATACTGTCAAGGTATATTTTTTTGCCAAATAAAGTCTGTGTTATTTATGTCTATTTGCGATATTGAGTGGGATTAAAACTGTTAGTCGATGATAATAGGGAAAAACATTCATAATGTAACGGTGTATTTATGGTCTCTATTCACACGTTGGTCGCGCCCAATAAGGGCAATGTTGTCGCAGTTTTAGTTAAACCAAATCAACCAGTCTATATAGATCAGCCTTTAGTCATTATTGAAGCCATGAAAATGCAAACAACTTTGTGCGCGAATGTTGCTGGCAAGGTGAAACAGGTTTTTGTGACCACAGGTAATGATTGTGATGTGGGTATGCCAATCATAGAGTTAGCGGCTGATGGTGCCAAAAGTACAGAAAACACCAAAGGGCCTGAGACTAAAAATTCCAACCTAAAGTTACTTGAGAGTTTGCGAGCCAGAAAGGCGCTGACTTTCGATGAACATAGAATTGAGCAACAGCAAAAGCGTCACCAAAAAGGATATTTAAGCGCTAGAGAGAATTTACGAAACCTGTGTTGTGTAAACAGTTTTATGGAATATGGCCAAATGGCAGTGGCCGCGCAACGACTACGTCGCGACTACGAGGATTTGAAGTCGGCCACTGCCGCTGACGGTATTATCACCGGAATTGGTCAAATTAACCAAGGTTTGGTTGCAACCACAAAATCGCCGACAGCTGTCGTTATCAACGATTACAGCGTGTTAGCAGGTACACAGGGATTTTTTCATCACCAGAAACTCGATCGTATTTTGGAAGTCGCTGCTGAGAAAAAGTACCCTGTGATCATGTATACAGAAGGGGGCGGGGGGCGACCAGGTGATACTGATATCACCACAGTGAATTCAGGCTTGCAGTGTCAATCGTTTGCCACTTGGGCTGGGCTTCAAGGAATCGTGCCTCGCATAGCCGTTGCAAATGGTTACTGTTTTGCCGGTAATGCAGCATTGTTTGGCGCTGCAGATATCACTATTGCTACGCAGACATCATGGATAGGTATGGCCGGACCCGCAATGATCGAGGGAGGCGGTTTAGGGATCGTCAAGCCTACTGATATCGGGCCCAGCGCTAAACAATGCAAAAATGGTGTAATTGATATTTTGGTGGAAAATGAACAACAGGCGGCCGAGATAGCGAAAAAATGTCTGCTGTATTTTCAAGGACCTTTGCTTGACGAGCAAGAGTGTTCATATGCAGACCAACAATTATTGAATCATGTGTTGCCCGAAGACAGACGTTTCGTTTACGACGTTAAAGATGTCATTAATACTATTGCAGACACCGATAGCTTTACTGAAATTAAATCTCAATTTGGAGGGGCTGTTATCCTTGGGTTTATGCACTTGCAAGGCCACCCAATAGGAGTGATAGCTAGCAATTGTAAAGTATTAGGCGGAGCAATTGATGTTGATGCAGGCGAAAAAGCTAGACAATTTATGCAACTTTGCCAGCAGTTTTCTATTCCATTGGCGGTGTTGTGTGATACGCCTGGATTTATGGTAGGCCCTGAACATGAAGATAGGGGAGCCGTGCGTAGACTTTCGCAATTGTTTGTTGCAGGAAGTCAACTTACTGTGCCTTTGGTGGCGGTGGTATTGCGAAAGTGTTATGGATTAGGAGCACAGGCTTTGTTAGGCGGAAATACCAGTAAACCTCAATACACTTTGGCTTGGCCTAATGGAGAGTTTGGCGGGATGGGCTTAGAAGGCGCGGTTAAACTCGGCTTCAAAAAAGAACTGGCTGAAGTTGCGGAACCGAGCGCCAGAATGGCTCTCTATGAAAAGCTATTGGCACAGCAGTATCAAAAAGGACAAGCTCAAGAAGTCGCTAGTGTTCTGGAAATTGATGCGGTAATCGAACCAGCCGACACCCGAAAAATGCTGATATTAGCGCTTTTAGGATAACGTAACGATTTTACTGCATTTTCTACGTCAATATAAAGTGCAGAACTCACTACTTCGAATCGTATTCGACTAATACGCTACGAGGTTACGTTTTGTTTTAGACAAACGAAGAACTGGCAAAACGTTATCACAAAATATATGTTTATTTGTCGAGTTATTAAATTTTCAATAATCATTGCTTTATAAGTCGATGTGACGCTTATTTATAGGTACGATCACCTTAGTAAACCAACCTTGTAGGTACAGCATGAAAATTGGGATTTTGTCACGTAATAAAAATTTATATTCGACTCGTAGACTTAAAGAAGCTGGCCTCGCTAGAGGCCATGAAGTGGATATTATTGATACACTTCATTGCTATATGGATATCACCAGTAGTCGACCGGTAGTGCGTTATAAAGGAGAAGAGTTACCGCAATATGATGCAATTATTCCTCGAATAGGCGCTTCCATCTCTTTTTATGGCACTGCTGTGGTTAGGCAGTTTGAAATGACGGGGAGTTTTTGTGTAAACGAATCAGTGGCTATTAGTCGCTCACGTGACAAGCTTCGATCAATGCAACTGCTGTCTAGGAAGGGAGTTGGTTTACCTAGAACAGGATTTGCTAATCGCCCAGATAACATTAAAGACTTAATTAAAAATGTAGGTGGTGCTCCTTGTGTCATTAAATTGTTAGAAGGCACTCAAGGTATTGGTGTGGTATTGGCAGAGACGGCTAAAACTGCTGAGGCAATAGTAGAAGCGTTTATGGGCTTAAACGCAGACATTCTTATTCAAGAATTCATTAAAGAAGCGGGTGGTGCAGATATTCGTTGTTTTGTTGTGGGTGACAGAGTGGTTGCCGCTATGAAACGCCAAGGTGCTGAAGGCGAATTTCGCTCAAACTTGCATCGTGGTGGCTCTGCGGTGTTGGTGAAGTTAACCAAAGAAGAAAGAGCGACGGCTGTGGCGGCTGCCAATATAATGGGTTTAAACGTTTGTGGTGTTGATTTACTGCGCGCCGAACGTGGACCTGTTGTGATGGAAGTGAACTCTTCCCCGGGCTTAGAAGGTATTGAAAGCGCTACTGAAAAAGATGTGGCTGATTTGATATTTCAATTTATAGAAAAAAATGCCAAACCTCATCGTACTCGGACCCAGGGTAAGGGATAACAGCGCAATTCGAAATGGCTGCAGACCTAAACTTAATGATAATTAGGCCAAAATATCTCACGCTCATTTGGCCTTTTGTTTTTCTTAGATCGAATGTTTTTGTGAGCGATTGGGCATAGTTAACTTAACTTTATCTAGCGCTACAGAAGCATCTCTCCATCAATTGAGTGTTTTTAACGTTCACACTTCAGATACCCCGATGCAGTTTGACTCTTTAAATATGTAACTCAAATCACTCTGAATACTTCGATTTCTGCATTTTTTAATCGTAGCGTAATGAAGGTAAATAAAAATAGTTGCACAATTACTGAACAATATTATACTGTATCTATATACAGTTGTTGGTTGAGGGCGGTATGAATCATCACTTTAATACTATTGGTGTAACGCATAAATTAAATCATAGTAGCCTGTGCGCTGAACATTATGCCAATATGGATTTATGTAGTCAGGCGCAAATTTCCGAAGACGCAGATAATATTTTAACTCGTATGGATAAACTCAGAGCTTATGCAAAACAGCAGCAAGCGACCAAAACCAGCTCACAATTGAAACAAATTAGCTTTGTTTTTTAAGGCAACTCCTAGAATATTGTGTCGATACTCCCTAGAAAGAGCAATTTTGGTTAAGTAATTTGAGGGCGACTACTGCACAATGTTGCGATTAGAATTAATCGAGACACATCTTTTTGTCTAACTATCTGCAAAGACTCAGTGTGGTTGTTACATACATAGAGTCCAATCTTAATAAATCAATGACGACGTCTGAGTTAAGCGATATTGCGTTTTTCTCTAAGTATCATTTTCATCGTATTTTTGTGGCTCATTTAGGAATGAGTGTGGGTAAATACATTAAGTTGTTAAGGTTGAAACAAGTTTCTTATCAATTAGCATTTCGCCATGAAGCGTCGTTGTTAGATATAGCGATTGGTTGTGGGTACGAAAATGCATCAAGTCTATCAAGAGAGTTTAAAAAAGTTCTAGGGGTAACGCCATCTGTTTTTAGGCAATCTCCAGACTGGGCATTGTGGCATCAGGTCATTGACCCTTTATTATCACTAACCAATTCATCAACCAATCATATTCAGGAGACAAATATGCTAGCTAACAATCAGTCGTTCGAGGTTAAAATTATTGATTTTACCAAAACAACAGTTGCCGCTTTAGAGCACCGCGGAGCGCCTAACAAAGTGATGGAAACCGTAGGAAAGTTCATTCAATGGCGCAAAGAAAATGGTCCTTCACCCAAGTCCAGTGATACCTACAATATTCTCTATGATGATCCACAAAGTGTTGCACCCCAAGACTATAGGTTTGATGTGTGTGCTTCGATACAAACACCAATTAAGGCAAACACTTACTCAGTTATCGAAAAGGTTATCCCTAGTGGCCGCTGCGCGGTTTTAAGGCATGTCGGAACTCAAATCAGTCTTGGTCAAAGCATTCATTATTTGTATTATGAGTGGCTAATACAAAGCAATGAAACCCTCAGAGATTTTCCATGTTTTATTAAACGTATCACTTTTTATCCCGATGTGCCTGAACACCAAATAGTTACCGAGATTTATCTGCCAATAAAGTAACCCATTCCTTGTAAAAACCTTTAAACTATCTAGATGTTTAAGGTTGGATAATCCAACTTCGTTTTTTAGGAATAATATGATCAATAATGATGTCCTGCGCCGTGTGCGTTATATCTTCGATTTCAACGACGCCAAAATGATTGAAATTTTCGCTCAAGCTGATTACCCCGCAACAGTTGAACAGCTGCATAGTTGGTTACGCAAAGACGATGATCCGGCATTTGTAGAAATGACTGATTTGCAGTTTTCTTTGTTTTTAAATGGTTTAATTAACTTAAATCGTGGAAAGCGGGAGGGGGTGGAAGCGCCAGTAGAGCGTAAACTGACAAACAACATTATTTTCATGAAGTTAAAAATTGCCCTCAATATGCAAGCTGAGGCGGTTTTAGAGGCAATGAATTTAAGCGGTTTTAAAATCAGCAAACACGAATTGAGCGCCTTTTTTAGAAAACCAGAAAATCGCCAGTATCGTGCTTGTAATGATCAAATAATGCGTAATTTTTTGAAGGGATTACAGATAAAAATACGCGGTGATGGGGGCTAAAAGAGAACTTTAATTTTACTCTACGTATTAAAGTGTAAGCCCTTTCATGTCATTTTTAATCCGCTAGCCGCTGTGTGATTGGCATAGTTCGTTGACCCAAGTTGAAAGAAGTATGTCACTAACTGCCAATAGCAAATCTAGTCAAAATTCATCATAAACTAGCGGATAACTATTCGCTAGAAGTGGCGCAAGGGTTCATTGAAAAATTGAGTCTTTATTTGTTTTCTGGTTCACGCAGTACTACTGCTAACAATACACGCAGTTACACTGCAAAGTTATTTCTAAAAAACACAACAATCCGCTACAAACTATACAACTGCCGAATAGATGACTGTTGCTGCCTGATTAATATAGGAGTCGGTTGTGTGTGGCCGCGGGTTTAAAATACCAATTAATCAATTTACGCAGATAATATCTTGATTGCATATTTGACAAAGTTTGAGCATTACCTTAACTTATGTCTTATATAAGACATAAAATAACGACTACATTATTAATATTGGAACAAATAGATGCCAAATAATCATAAAGAGATGCCAAAAGTAGGATTTGGTCTTTGGAAAATACCTCAGGATATCTGTGCAGATGCTGTTTATAACGCCATTAAAGCTGGTTACCGGCATTTAGATAGCGCCTGTGACTACGGTAATGAAGTGCAAGTCGGTGAAGGTATCAAACGCGCTATTGACGATGGTTTGTGTACCCGTGAAGAACTTTGGATAACCTCTAAGTTGTGGAATACCTACCACGCTAAAGAGCATGTAAAGCCAGCATTAGAAAAGACCTTAGCTGATTTACAGTTAGATTACGTGGATCTTTATTTGATTCATTTCCCTATCGCGCAGCCTTTCGTCGATTTTGAAGACCGTTACCCGCCAGAGTGGATAACAGATACCAAAAGCGGAAAAATGGAATTGGCAGCCGTGCCTCTGTTTGAGACTTGGCAAGGAATGGAAGATATATTTGAGCAAGGTTTGGCGAAACAAATTGGAATATGTAACTACAACACTGGTTTGTTGCACGATTTGATGGCTTATGCGCGAGTCAAACCTTCAGTGTTGCAGGTGGAATCTCACCCTTATTTAACGCAAGAACGTTTGATGCGCTTAGCTAAACAATACGGTATTGAAGTCACGGCGTTTTCTCCCTTAGGTGCTTTATCCTATTTAGAGCTAGACATGGCCGGTGCAGCCGAATCTGTATTGGAGCAAGAAGTGGTTAAACACGCAGCGCAACGACTAGGTAAAACAGCTGCGCAAGTGGTTTTACGTTGGGGCGTGCAGCGAGGCAATGCCATTATTCCGAAAACGTCGCGCCCTGAACGTTTAATAGAAAATTTGGATATTTTTGATTTTGAGTTAACTCCCCAGGAAATGTCAGGGATTTCAGCGCTTAACAGTAATAGACGATTTAACGATCCAGGCAATTTTTGTGAAGCTGCCTTTAATACTTTTCACCCCATTTACGATTAGAGAGTGCCTGATTATGCAACCGATAAACTTTGTAGACGTGCCCCATCAATTGGATTGTGGTGATTCAGTTTTCCCAAGCGTATTAGTCAATGACGGTAGTTTGACGTCACAACAACAATGCGCAGATTGGATTAAATCGAACTTGCCAGAACTCGAAGCCAAATTGAGGGAATCTGGTGCGATATTGTTTCGTGGTTTTCCTGTGAATTCTGCAGAAAGCTTTGATGAGTTTTCCAATTCTTTTGGATATCCGAATTTTACCTACAAAGAATCGTTGTCGAATGCCGTTAGGATAAACTTTACTGAAAGAGTATTTACAGCCAATGAGGCACCTAAAGATGTAGAAATATTTTTACATCATGAAATGGCACAAACTCCCATCTCACCAAGTAAATTATTCTTTTTTTGTAAAAGTGCAGCGGAGCAAGGTGGAGAAACCCCGTTGTGTCGTTCCGACATGTTGTTTGCGGATTTGCTAAAACAAATGCCTGAAGTAGCCGCAGACTTTGCAAACAAGGGACTCAAATACACCACTCAAATGCCCGCTGAAGATGACTCTAACTCAGGACAAGGCCGCAGTTGGAAAAGCACCTTAAGTGTACAAGACCAAGCACAAGCCGAGCAAAAGTTGGCAGAGTTAGGTTATAGTTGGGAATGGTTAGAAGATGGCAGTTTACGCGCAACCACACCGGTTTTACCTGCTGTGATTGACATGGGAAATAATAAAAAAGTTTTTTATAATCAATTGATTGCAGCCTATATGGGATGGAAAGGGGTGCGTGAAAATCCTTCTAGTGCGATTACATTCGGTGACGGTACCCCTATCCCAATTGAGGGGTTACAATTAGCGGTTAAATTGTCTGAAAAATACACCTTTGACTTGCCTTGGCAAGATGGAGATGTGGCCTTGGTAGATAACTATATGGCCATGCATGGTAGACGTCCGTTTTCGGGAGAACGAAAACGCCAAGTGTTGGTTGCATTAGCCATCGACTAAATAAAAATTCCGTTCTTATGAGTAATTTTACCGACTAGATGAGCTATTATATTGCATATACAAACTAAGCTACCAGGTATTCTAATTTCAGTGATTGTTGGTCTAGCGGCTTTATTCTTAAGTGAACATTATGGCGCACCTGCGATGCTATTTGCCTTGTTGTTAGGCATTGCGATGTCTTTCTTATATGAAGGCACAAAATGCAAAGAAGGCATAGAGTTTACCGCCTGTCATATTTTACGCATAGGGGTAGGTTTACTAGGTTTACGTATTGCCTTTGGTGATTTGGCGGCACTGGGTTGGAAAACGGCTTTGTTATTGGTGGTGGCGATAGTTAGCACTATTGGCCTTGGAATGCTGTTAGCTAAAACACTGGGATTAAAAAAGCGTTTTGGTGTATTGACGGGCGGTGCGGTAGGTATATGTGGCGCATCTGCAGCAATGGCTATTGCTGCGGTGCTGCCCGATAATAAAGATAAAGATCGTGATACGTTACTGACAATAGTAGGGGTAACTGCACTGTCGACCATAGCCATGGTGATGTACCCAATAGTGGCAGGGCTTTTTAATTTGGATCCTACTGAAACGAGTATCTTCTTAGGCGGTACCATTCATGATGTAGCCCAGGTAGTGGGAGCAGGGTATTCAGTTTCGGAGCAAACCGGAGACTTAGCAACATTAACTAAGTTAGTTCGCGTGGCGCTTTTAATGCCTGTTGTGGTGTGTATTTTATTAGTTCTGAGAATGAACTTGGATAAGACCACTGACGCTAAAGCCCCCGGGATTCCTGCATTTCTAATCGCCTTTGTGGTTTTAATGACAATGAATAGTTTAGTCGATTTGCCCGAAATCGTGACGCAAAGTGCCACAGATTTATCTCGTTTTGCTTTGGTAATTTCTATTGCCGCTATTGGTATGAAATCTAATTTGAAGCAACTTCTCGAAGTGGGCTTCAAACCGATATTACTGTTAGTCTGTGAAACTATGTGGATTGCCGCGTTGATTTTGTTAAGTCTACCTTATGTTTGATTGCGACAATCAAACATAAGGTAGACTTAACGACATGTTAAACTAGCGCCTTTCCTAACGGGCATACACAACCAGTAGTAGCCGATTGTTGATACGCATAATCCCGAGTGGTTCAGACAAATTTCGGCTTTAAAAATTTCTGATAACTGCTACCTCACCCCCAGCGAGTAAAATCGTTACAATTCACTACCTTATGGTCGCTGGCGCTGCTAAAGTGGCTGTCTTTTTTAAGTAAATACATAAAACTAGTTTACGCTCGAAAAAATAATGCCAAGGGTATTTGTGAAGTTGAGGCGTTTGGTTTTGAATATTTGATTGGCCTTGAAGGTGCGTGGTATGTCTTTTCTTTCTTTAATAATTAGTTGGCGTTGGTCAGCCGCAGTTATACTTTTTTTGTGTGCGTTTTTTGCTTTGATGATGGGAGTGACATTATCTGAGCGGCCAAGCATACAACATGCTGATATGTTGACTAAAGCCTATTATAGTTTGGGATTATTTGTGATGGGCGGCCTAGACTTAGGTACACCTGTTGGAGGACCCGTAGGTGCTAGACTGATGATGTGGTTGAGCTACTTTGGCTCACCCATGTTAGCAGCATCAACCATTATAGAAGCAGTAGTAAAAACTATTTCTCCTTATAAATGGCATTTTCGCAGGATCAGTAATCACATAGTCATATCAGGCTCTGACGAGTTAACTATTACCTATTTAAAACAACTGAGATTATTGCAACCTAAGATCCCGGTTCTGGTTATTTGTGATGACGTGTCGCCAGTCCGCGAAGAAGAGCTAAAGCGCCGTTATCATGCCAAGGTCATAACTGGTGATGTTACTCGCAGTTATTATTTGTCTAAACTGTTTCTACACAAAGCCAAAAAAGTACTGTTACTTGGACAAGATAACTTTCAAAATTACGAAGCCGCCCACAAAATGTTGCAAATGCAGCCCTCGTTACAGGGAAAAATTATTATTCACTGCAACAGTATTCGCTTTATGCGTTCAATGGCGGATTCGACAGTGGCTAAGCAGTGCATTAATTTTAATGCCTATCAATTGGCTGCTTCGGCGTTAGTTCAACAACATCTAATCTCACATTTTGTAGAAACAGTGCCCAAGGACGTGGTGGTTATCGCAGGTTTTGGGTTATTTGGTCAAACAATTCTTGAGGAGCTGCAGCATTATGCACAACGTGAAATAGATACTATCGCCATTATTGGTATTGATGCCAAACGGCGCATTCAGGTAGTAGACGAACAACGACAGCTAAACAATTTTTGTAAAAGAGAAATTTTTGAAGGGAACATTTCCCACCCAGAAGTGTGGCAGCAATTGCGAACTAAAGTGGATTTGTCTAACACCCAGCCGATTATTATTTTGTGTACCAATTCAGTGGAAGATAACTTTAGAACTTCGTTATGGCTGAAAAATAAATATCCTGATTCAATGATTATTGCACGCAGTTATTTACCTTCAAAATTCGCTGAGAACGTTAGTGAACAATACAATATTTTAAACGTGAGTATTAACCAATTAGTCAAAGACAATATTCCAATTGAGTGGATGACCGCCTAAATCATTAATTGAGCATAAATAGGTAGCAATAAGGATGGATGATTGCCCCATTGACGCCAAAGTCGCTACCGCTTTTAGTTTGTGCGCACAAAAAGTTCACAAAAGTCGTAGTCTGTCCTAAATTCAAACTTCGCGTTTAAGGAACTATTTGATTACGGCCTTGCTCTTTAGCTTCATACAGCCTTTTGTCTGCACGTCTGAAGCAGTCACTGATGCTCTCATTTTCTTCACTTATCACCCAACCAATACAGGCTCTCACCTGAATGGATTCACAGTCTGGGATCATTAATTGATTCACTTTTACATGCAATGTTTGAAGCATAGCTGCAAATGCCGATTCTTCTGGAAGGCGCTGAATGATGGCGAACTCTTCGCCTCCGAAGCGTCCCGCAATACGACCATCGGTATTTAGAGGTTCAAGTAATGTCGCTACTTTGCAAAGCACGATGTCACCTACATCATGCCCATACGTATCATTGACACGTTTAAAATGATCCAAATCCAATAACGCTATACCAATGCTATTGCCATTGTGTTCAATATAATCATCAACGAATAAATCCAAACTGCGTCGATTAGGCAATTTAGTCAAGGGATCTTTCGAAGCGAGTTCCTGCAGCAGTTTATTAGAGGCATGTAGCGCTTGAGTGCGTTCACTTACTAACTTTTCTAAGGCGTTAGCTTGTTGCTGTTCAACGTCTCTTTGGCTTTGTAATAGTTTAATGAGATAAGTTGAGATCATTACAGTTAGTAATAGGCAAGTAGAGACTAAGCCCAACATCAAAGACCCGATTGGATCAATAGGAAGAGTAAAACCGAGCGCAATGACCACAACAATAGCGCTACCTAATACAAAGGGTAACATGGAAAAAATAAACCATAAGGCTTTAACAGAGCCGGCAGAGTACTCTTTATAGGTGATTATAAGAGTTAATAAAACTGACGGGAAAAACCAATATAAAGGTATAACCAAAGTGGTATTTAAATCAAAGAAAAGCGCAGAAAATAGTCCACATACTATTAGCAAAACGGTGTAAGCGAATACGATGTTTTGAAACCTAACTTTCTTATCTTGGCGCTTTAAGAGTGAAACGGTTAGCCAAGAAGATGAGATCATGACGCTGTAAAGTAACAATGCGTAAGAAATATCATTGATTTGTGGGTAGTTGGGCCAAATGAGTTCGAAACCATAACCAAATACACGAAAAAACCAACCACCAAAGGCAAAAGTAAACACCGCAAAACTTAAATAGGAGTAGTATTTTGTGGCCAAAAAAATAATGAGACTAACGATTACTAGAGTACTCATAGCACCAAAAAATGCCATGTCTCTCATGACATTTTGACGATACAAAGCGGTTACTCGTTCTGGCGTATCTAGGGTAAAAGAATAACGTAATATTTCGCCTTGCATAAAGCCCGATAGTTCGGTTGATTGCCTAGCCTTAAGGTGCACTGGAAAAATATAATCAGGTGATTCTACCGGTCGTGTTGAAAACTTCAGTGCATCACCCGTCACCCACGTATTAAGTCCATCAGTGACAGTTAAATGTTTAATTGCCGGGAAGGGGAGCACTAACCATAACGAATGTTCAATAGCTTGAGGGTTCTGGATCGACACACGAAAATGTAAGAATTGATGTTTACTTCGGGATAATTTTTCATCATGTGGTACCCATTTCTCATTACCCGAAAGAGTTTCACTGTCTGATACTGTGAATTCCATATGTTCATCGAGAATAAGTTGTGAATATCCAACCCACGAAACTTCTGTTGCGTAGCCAATAAAGCTTGTTAGAAATAAGCACACTATTACCACATACTTCAGAATTTTCACCACTCGTGCAGCGTAGATTTTTACATATTAACGGAATAATCCTTCATAGCAAATGTATACACTTTTTGGGTTGGCATAAAAAAGCGCCTTACCTATTGCTAAGTAAAGCGCCAACACACACTTAGGATAGTTTAAAATCTAGCGCGTAACTGCACACCGAAATAGCGGCTCGCATCACGTGGAATTTGATAACGGAAACCATCACCGCTATAAGTCGTGATAAAACTCTCGTCGGTTAGGTTTTTACCTATTAAGGAAATACGGTAATCGTCATCATTGAATGAGAAGGCTAAACTCGCGTTCAGAATGCCGTAATCAGGTAACAAGTCTACAGCAGTTGGAGATGCCCCTGGTGCGCCAGCGAATATTTCATCTGTGTACACATATGAACCGTTTAGATAAATTTCCATATCATCCAATTCCCATACATATTCCCCTGTTACCGAGTATTTTAAGTCGGGTGAAAAGGGAAGGTCGGTACCCGATACAGCATCACAACTGGTGGTTGTTCCGTCTGGACATAAAAACTGATCAACTTCAGCTGTTACGCTAGACAATCCACCTGTTAATGTTAGCTGGTCAGTCGCTTGCCACATAAAGTCAAATTCAAAACCTTCAGTAATTACCGAGCCCGCATTAGTTAAACGACTTATCGTAACACCGTCCAATAATTCTGAATTATTGGCTTGGAAACCGTCGATTTCAGTACGAAATATCGCGGCGTTAAAAATTAAGCTGCGACTTGCATACTTGTAACCAAGTTCATAGGCATCAGAGGTTTCTTCATCAATTGGCAAGGTATCATTGTCAGACATATTGTAGAAAACGTTAAACGCTGGGCCTTTATAACCTTGTGAGTAAGTCGCATACACCATACTGTCGTCGTTAATATCAAATTGCGCGCCAAATTTTCCTGATACATTTGACTCATCGGTCGAGCCTTGATAATCAGTGTCGAATCCACGTACGCCTACACCAGTTCGTCTGTATTGGTCGTTGCTACTTCGATTATGAGAGAAACTCACTTCATCATCGGTGTAACGTAGACCAAACAATAATCTAAAATCGTCATTGATATGGTATTTCCCATCGGCAAACAAAGCCCAGTTATCGAATTCGGTTTGCATATATGCAGTCGCACCAACAATATCATTGGCGTTACAGCTTAAGCTTTGGTCGCCGATAAATTGTTCTATGTCAGCGTCTGTTGGATTTTCTACACCTAAAACATCAGTTAGGTATGCGCCAATTGCCGCCGGGAATTGCCCGCCGTTATTTTGGCAACTTGCGTCTCTGGTAAAGTTTCGTTCAGATTTTTGATTCCACCAGAAAAAACCAGCTTGATAGTCCAGCGCTTCTCCAGTAGGTGAGGCGATACGTAATTCTTGCGACACTTGATCCCATTCTTGTGGTCCAATATCATGAAGTTGAAAACCAACACCACCGTCATTGACGTTACCGAAATTAACAGGAAAAGGGATAGAGCCGGTAGTAGAGGTAAAGTCGCCTTCTCGGTATTCAGTGTTGTTCCAGCTGCGGTACGCAGTGATAGAAGTAAGCTGGTGGTCACCTAGCTCTTTATCTACTTGAATTGAAAATGCTGTGGTTTCATCTATGGTACGCGTTTCAAAATCATGGTCAATTTGTCTTTGGTCAAGATCAAAATCTCCACTGCCAGTGCTGTCGGGCGAGGCCTCTGAATCATGACGGCCACTAGGAGTGAGTTCTAGATCAGCGCAGCAACTGTCGTTTGAATTGACATTTTCGAAGATAAATAAGATATCAGTATCGTCAGCCGCTTCGATATCAAGCATAGCTCGCACGCCTTCTTTATCGTAGCCACTGACCGTTTGGTTGTTATATACGTTGTTAACATAACCATCAAATTGCGATTTTAATAAAGTTAAACTGCCGCTAACGTTATCATTAAGAGGGCCAGATACACTGGTTTTTAAACGATATTCGTTATCTTGAAAAAGACTCGCTTCAAAGCTACCTTCGAATACGTCAGATGGACGTTTTGTTGTGATGTTAACGACACCAGCAGAGGCATTTTTACCGAAAAGCGTCCCTTGGGGACCTCTCAATACTTCAATGCGGTCGAGATCGTATAAATCTACGAAAGCTTGTCCAGAACGACCTAGTACTACACCATCAACAACAGTAGAAACACTGGGTTCTGCAGCAACACTAAAGGAAATGGTTCCTATACCGCGAACAGTTATGGCAGAGTTTCGGGTAGTGTTACCTTTTCTGAAACTAACGGAAGGCACTAATGCTTGTAGACCTTCGATATTGGCCGAAAACGCAGAGTTTATTTGGTCTTCCCTAAGTACAGATACTGCAACCGGTACTTCATTTAGACTTTCAACACGTTTTTGCGCTGTGACGGTGATTTTTTCAAAACCTTTATCTTGTGTATCGTCAGCTTCTTGGGCATTGGCTGCTAAACCAATAGTCATACAAGCAGATAGTGCAAGGGCCTTGGTAATGCTGGTGTGTAAGTTACTAGGTTTAAATTGCATAGTGTTTTCTCAAGCTTCGTTCTAGTTTTAATTATGTAACGACACCTCAGTGAAACGCGTTTCTCTACCTGAGGCGAGGGCTTATTTATTATTGTTTTTTTATTTATCTTCTGTCTTATATAAGACAGAAGATGTAAGAAATTTAACCTTTAAGTAAAGGTTTTGCAATCTTTTTGTTGCGAATACGTTAATTGTAGTTGCTTGGTGGCAGTTAACTGTAGAAATATGTTAGTTGATACTCGCATCGCATTGGGAAACAGAAGCATCTAGCAAATCTAACCAATTATTACCGAAATTGTCGATAAACCACTGTCGCATGTTTTCCGAGGCAGCTTTAAACATTTGCTTTTCTGCTATAGAAGGGCGATAAATAGTGCCACCTGCTTGTTCAAAAATAGTGTATGACCGACTCTCTTGAGTAGCGACCATCTCGCTGGCTGCGGCTTTTTGTTTAGCAAACCCCTCAATCACAATTTGCTGAATATCTTTTGGCAATGTTTTCCATACTGGCTCAGAAAACCACCACAGAGTCGCCATATAGGAGTGTCCATCAAGAATGATGTATTTTAAATGTTCTTCAAGCTTAGCCCCTATAATGTCTTGAATACCGTTTTTACTGCCTTCAACTACACCAGTTGCCAGTGCGGTATATAGTTCAGCCCATGAAATAGGTGTTGGATTGGCTCCTAACTGTCTGACTAGCTCTTGTTGAATATCAGCGGGAGTCGTGCGAATTTTTTGGCCTTTTAAGTCTTCGGGGTTGCGAATAGGTTTACTGGTGGTGGCGAAGTTGCGCCAACCTCCAGTATTAGAGACACCAATTAACCGTATATTCAGACCGTTATCTAGCACTGTATCTCGCATTTTTTGAATAATAGGGCCATCCAATACACATTCCGCTTGGGCATCACTGGTAAACACATAGGGGAGATCCAATACTTGAGCAGGAGCGAAAAAGTTACCTGTACCGCCTGCAGTGCTGGGAAACATTTCTAAAACTCCCGCTTGTAAACTACCTATACATTCGGGGACGCTGCCACAAAACTGCCCAGAGGCATATAGCTGCACTTGAACTCGACCTTCGCTGGCTTTTTCAACATATTCCTTAAAAGCTAACAAACCTACATAGTCTTCATCTTGGGTGGAGGCTTGAATCGATGCTTTAATGGTAAACTCTGCTTGAGTAACACTGGCGCGAAAAATCCCCACTATGCAACTAATAGCAATTAGTCCGTACACCACTAATAAAGTTAAACGTTTTATCGACATCTTAAGCAAATCCAAACAAAGTAGGCAGAGTCATGGTTAGCGCTGGGAAGTAAGTGATTAGAAATATTACTGCCGCTTCTACTGCCAGAAAAGGCAGCATTTCTAGGGCGATATTTTCTGTTTTTTCACCGGACACCGATGCTGCGACAAACAACACTAGACCCATGGGCGGTGTGGCGAGACCGACCGTTAAATTCACACACATGATCACCGCAAAATGTAGGGGATCGATACCTAATGAAATGAATATAGGCGCAAGAACTGGGCCCAAGATTAAAATAGCGGGTCCGGCATCCAAAAACATACCTATTGCAAATAGAAATAAGTTGATGATTAACAGCAGCAATAGCACATTATCTGTAATGCCCGTTATTTCAGACGCCAAGGTGTCGGCCATGCCCGATACTGTGATGATCCAAGCAAAAGTAACGGCCGAACCTACCAATAAAAGAATGGTGCCAGACTGCACCGCAGCGTTGACTAAGATAGTAGGCAATTTGTTGAGTTTTAAGGTATTGGTGACAAACAAAGTAATAATCAGTGCATAGCCAGCAGCGACTGCTGCCGCTTCAGTGGGTGTAAATACACCTAATACTATGCCACCTAGTAAAATAACTGGTGTTAACAAAGGCAAAAACGAACTTTTTAATGCACTACCACGCTCATGCCATGTGGCTTTAGCATTAGCTACTGGGTAATTGCGTTTTTTGGAAATTCGGCTGGTCATTAACATTAAACCCGCACATATCAATATACCGGGTACAATTCCCGCTAAGAACATGCCTGCAACAGACACATTCATAATAAATGCGTACAAAATCATGATGCCAGAGGGAGGGATGATTGGGCCAATCACTGAAGATGCTGCAGTGACAGCCGCTGCAAAACGTCGGCTGTAACCATTTTGTTGCATCGCAGGAATAAGCATTTTACCTAATGCAGAAGTATCTGCGACTGCGGAGCCAGATAAGCCTGCGAATAATACCGAAGACAAAATATTTACTTGGGCTAAACCGCCACGATAGTGACCGATTAAAGTTTGACTAAAACGCACTATAGATTGGGTGATCCCACCTTGGTTCATTAGTTCGCCAGCCAATATAAAAAACGGTACTGCCATCAAAGGAAAGGAATTCATTCCTGAATACAATCGATTTAATAGGGCAGAAAAAAATACTTCTTTACCATCTAATATGAGGCTGACGCCGGGACCAATTAACAGCGCAAAAATGACTGGTGCGCCAGCGGTTAAT
Organism: Paraglaciecola sp.; assembly: GCF_039964565.1. Classification (GTDB taxonomy): domain Bacteria; phylum Pseudomonadota; class Gammaproteobacteria; order Enterobacterales; family Alteromonadaceae; genus Paraglaciecola. Next base: position 150,777 of record NZ_JBDVXF010000008.1, on the reverse strand, counting down.
AATAAAATAAAGACCCAGAAGTAACTTAGTGACATGTTAGGAAGCGTCCTGCTGTGGAGCGAAACAATGATCTAAAGGCAAACATAATTGTTCTATGAGTTTTTCTAAACCCACTAAACAAATCGAGCCAAAAGCAAAAGGGGCACAGCTATAAAAATAAGCAAGTTTCACAGGCACAGACGAAGCGTTGATACTCAGACCTGACTGCCAAAACTCTAAGCTCTGTTTAAAAAATATGCCACAAATAATGATTACTAATAACGTGATCAATAGTTCAGTCAATCTGCGTAATAATGCCGGCAGCGCATCGGCAAACATTTGAATCGATACGTTTAGATGTTCACGGTAGGCCCATGGCGCTACCAAACATGCCACCCAAACCATAGAAAATTTCGCAAGTTCCTCAGTCCACGCCAGTGAATCGTTCAATACATATCTGAAAAATACCTGCGCTAATATCATGCCTAGCATAATCGCAAGTAAACCACCGGCTAAGTTCTTGGCCACATTCGCCACTATGTAATTGAGTTTACCTAAGGGAGTATTGAGTGAGAATAAAACTTGCTGCAGTTTAATCATTATGGTTTTTCATCTTGGTTAGGCCAATAATGACTAATTTGCAGACCGGTTTTTGGATGTGCTAATTGCTCAGTATGCAGTATATCTGGGCCAATAGGGATTGACCGCCCATAAGGCACAAATACAGCCATTTCATCTAAGGCTAATGTTAATTTTTGAACGCTGCCTCCGCTAAACACTTGTTGTTCTGGGAATCTAAGCCACTGACCTTGAGGTAAATAAAACTCTACTTCACCACCGGGTTGTGTACATGGAACCACCAATAAGTGATCACCAAACATAAACTGAATTTCAAAACCTCTGGCTAACCTGTCTTCGGGAAAGGCTAATGCCATAGCGCGCATCACAGGCAGCCCGGTTTGACTAGCTTGTTGCATAGTCTGTTGTATGTATGGAATAAGTTGATAGCGTAATTTTAACGCTTGATCTACGGCTGTTTCTGCTTGTGAACCGTAGCTCCAAGGTTCACGTTGACCTATACCGTGCAAGCGCATATGCGCTGAAAATACAGCTGTTTGTGACCAACGAACAAATAATTCTGCATCTCGAGTATCTTTATAAAAGCCGCCTACGTCAGTGGCAAAATAGGGAGCCCCTGACATGCCCCAAGACAACGCGCCCCTAATACTGCCAATCAATCCACCCCAGTCGGCTTGCGGATCGCCTCCCCATTGGCTGGGATAACGTTGAGACCCCGTCCATGCACTGCGACTGAATAAAAATGGCCCTGTTTGGCTATATTTTTGTGCTGCTTGATACACACAACGGTTATATAAAAGGCTGTATACATTGTGCAATCGATGCCCCGAGTCGCCGTTGTGGGCCAACATATTGTCATCTTCTAGCTGCTCGCCAAAATCAGCTTTGATCATATCCACACCAAGATCGAATAGGGGTTTATGTGATTCAAGCCAAAAAGCAAACGCATCTGGATGGGTGAAGTCCACTATTCCTGATTCAGGCAAAGGTGTTAACACTTCAGCAAAGGCGCTCATGTCCCATTGATATCGATAAGCTTGGCCGTTTCGTTTGTCTGTGAGTAACCAACCTTTTCTTGCCATTTCAGCAAATAACGGGTTTTGTACCGAGACTAAAGGATATTCCCAAATACACACCTTAAAATTCATGGCCTTAAGGTCATTAATCACCTGATTGGGTGGAAAGTCAGCAAATCTTTTTGGATCCCATTCAAATGCAAAACGGGTATCTGTATCTTGCCACGCTCGTCCGTCTAAGGTGATGACATCACAAGGCATGTTGTGCTGACGCACCGCTTTGGCTGTAGCCATTAGTTCCGGTACATCTTTGTAATAGGCTTTAGATAAAATCACCCCCAAACTCCAAACAGGAGGGACGGGGGCTTTACCTGTTAAATCAGTGTACTGACGAATAATTTCCGCACCATTTTTGCCGCTTAAAATAAAAATATCTAAGGCATCATCTTCAACTAGTAGACCATAAGCCCGTTGCGACCATGGCCCATAACCAACCGCATGGGTGACAGGAGCAGGGGTATGTACAAATACTCCCCAACCTTCTGGACTCCAAGCAAAAGGGGTGTTTTTATAGGAAATTTCAGCATTGACTCCCAGCGCATCATGATTATAAGAACGAATAAACTGTCCGCGTTTATTCAAGCTAGACCATTTTTCACCTAATCCATACACCGCTTCTTCAGCACCTAAATCTAAACTAAATAACCAACCCTGATCGGTTTTTGCTAAGGGAGGGATTCGAAACTGTCTTACAAAATGTCCATCGTTTGGGGTTTTTTGGACACTTTTTCCCTCGTAAAGAAGCTCAAACGAAAAAGGATGATGTTGAATAGCTAGAGTGTAATTACCTGAGGTGATAGTGGTACTGTTTTCAGAGTGACTCAGCTCGCTAGTGTGAATATTGGGCTCTTTTTGCAACATCTCGTAGTTGGCACTAGAGCTGCCTATTGCTCGTAATCGTAACCCAAACGAATAAAAACTCAATTGCAATACACCAACTGTAGTGGGCAACATTACTGATGAATCTTCAGCCAAGTAAGCGGCACCTGTTACCGACACTTGGGTAACTGCATTCCAATCGGGTGCAGCTAGATTGAGTTTTTGGGGGTGTGATGATGTGAGCTCAGACACAGGTAACCTCTGGTAGTTTGCATTGGTCATATTGTACTTATTTGAAGCGCTTGCGGGAAAACAAACCACATATCAACAAATAGCATAGGTTTAATCTTATATAAGACATAAGTTATAGTAGTGTTAAATTTTTGTCAATCGGTGAGAACAGTCAATCACTCTAAATATCTGAAGTGGCCAACTTGCGCTAATTTCATGAGATCGCCCATGACGCAAAGACTGAGGATAGCTATTCCTAATTCTGTCAATCACTTAGGCTGAAATTTTTTAGTATAATATCAATTTAATTCCTTGAATCAGAGTAGCAGTTAATAATACTCTAGAGCATTATTAACTTGCAGTTTACATTCATGAATAAAAATCGTTTTGATAACAAACTGAGTCAACCAGGGTTAGCATTTCAGCCCCTTTACAAACAAGTTGAGGAACATGTCACTCAATTGATTGTTGAACAACGTTGGAAGCCTGGGGAAATGTTACCGAACGAATTTCAATTGGCAAGCGAACTAAATGTCAGTCAAGGTACGGTGCGTAAAGCCTTAAACAGTTTAACCGATGCTAAAATACTGACCCGAAGACAAGGCATTGGTACCTTTGTTTCTGAGCATACAGGGCATCATAGTTTGTATCGATTCTTTCCATTAATTGCTGATGGAAAAACGCCTGAGCTGCCTAAAGCTGAACTACTATCGGTAGAAACACATAAAGCCATAAAACAGGTTGCCCAAGCGTTAGAATTAGAAATAAATGCCAAAGTTATAGTGCTAAGTAGAAGACGGATTTTGAATAACGAGTTTTGTATTGCCGAAACTATATTTTTGCCACATAAGTATTTTGCTACATTGGAAGAACACCCAGAAGTCCCTCATACTCTTTACCATTTCTATCAAACCCAATTTAATCTTACCGTTCGAGACACCCGCGACAGTATTAAAGCGGTACTCGCAACTAAGCAAGACGCGCAGATGTTAGGTATAACAGTTGGTGACCCGCTTCTTGAAGTTACAAGAGTGACCCATTCTTTGGATAACAAAGCCATAGAATTTAGACAGAGCCGCTGTAGAAGTGACAATTATCACTATTTGGTAGAGCTCGGTTAGCTTGAGTTATCATAAGCAAACGGGTTTTGCTTGAATCAACATCAATCACGTCCCTCTAGCTAATTGTATTAATCGTTTAAAGCGATTCGTATCAAAATGAATATTACATAACTGTTCATTTTTAGCTCCTACATTCGCTCGGTAAGTGCTCTGCGTAATCCAATCCTCTTTATTAGACGATATTCAAATATAAATCTTGCACTACTAGTATGGTATGCTATACATTGTTACTATGTACTACATAGTAACAATGTATAGCTAGGTAAGTGATGCCAAAACAAGAGAGTATTAATGAAAAATGGGATGTTCAACTTCGAAAAGGTACGTTGGAGTTGGTGATCTTAGCCGCATTAAAAACGCGCACGCTATATGGTCTAGAGTTATTAAAATTGTTGCATTCATTTGAAACAATGAAAATCACTGAAGGTACGCTTTATCCTCTGTTAGATCGCTTAAAACGTGATGGCATGGTAAAAGCGTTTTGGCGTCAAGAAGGTGATGCTCGACCAAGAAAGTATTACCAACTGACAGAGCAAGGTAAGGCAAAGCTGGTTGCTCTTACAAATCGCTGGCGTCAATCAGTTGCAGATATCGAAAACCTAATCCAAACCCCAAATCAACACACCATTAATCCTGAAGGAGCATCAGATGTCTGATCGTGAGCTAATTCATCAATATTTGAAAAACTTATCAAAATATTTATCCAGACTAAGCAAATCTGAATCTGAAGAAGTTATTCGTGAAATTGAAAGTCACATTTTTGATGCAATAGAGCTTCAGGAAAATAGTGGGCAGCGAACTGATGCTCAGGAAATATTGGATGGCTTTGGTCAACCAAGAACATTGGCGAACCAATATGTAGAACATCTACTTCAAGGTACCCCACCACCCACAGGATTTAAGGCAATTCAAAGTGTTAAAAAAGGTGCCACTAAAACACTTTATTATTCAATGGCTGCTCTGGGGTTAGGCGTTGCGTTTATTTTGATAACCATCGGTCTGGGTAAGCTCTTTTTTCCAAATGAAATTGGTGTCTGGTCGGCATCTCAGGGTAATAGTGTCATTATTTCATTTTCTGAAAATATGTATCCTAAATCTACTGAGTTGTTAGGTTATTGGCTTAGTCCTATTGCGGTTGCTTTAGGTGCTGGACTCGCCTATTTCACTAAAAGTGTGTTGCGAGTCCTAAAACAAAGTATTCAATAATAGAGCTTTCTTGATTCTCATAATTATCTCTCATCTCTAATGATTAAAGGGAGATAATTTGCTTCGGCCTTTGCTTAGCTCATTTCCTTAGTTTGCGAGGAACTAGCCATTATTTGTATGACTTAGGCCAATGTTTGCTCGCGAATATTAACATTTAGACTTCGCAAATTTAGGAGACGAATATAATGTATAGAGTCTTAAAAACTAACCTCAAACACTCATTTTTAACACTGAGCATTTTATTGTTATTAATAGCCTCGTTCGGAATTTACCATGGTGCTGAGGCCCACTTTAATGAAAACCCTTTGGCTTATAAGTTAGACAAAGAAGGGCCGCATATCTTTTTTGAAGGTAATCAACTATCGGTTAACGTTATTAGGGGGGGCAAGCCTGAGGGATTCTACAACGACAAAACGATTTATCCTTTGCAAAGTGATATTTCTGCAAAGGCGTTTTTTACATTGGAACAACAGGAGTTTGAATTTGCAGTAAGTACCGAAATTAACACGCCAGCATCAGTTTATTCGGATAATAATCCTATACTAGCAATCTCTGACATTGAAAGTGGTTACAAGGCGTTTCGGGACTTCCTGATTATTAACGGGGTGATTGATAAGTCGCTAGATTGGACTTTCGGTAAAGGGCACCTGGTGCTAGTGGGAGATTTGATAGATCGTGGTAATTCTGTCACTCAAGTGTTGTGGTTCATTTACAAATTGGAACAAGACGCCAGACAGCATGGGGGGCATGTACACTTTATTATCGGCAATCATGAGATCAAAAATATGCAGAGTAATTTCTACAGTGCATCAGAAAAATACCTCTACGTAGCTGCTATCATTGGCAAAACGCAAGCTGATCTTTATAGTGATAGTTCATTTTTAGGTCGTTGGATGGCAAGTAAAAACACTCTTGAACGTATTAATGGCAACTTATTTGTGCATGGGGGGATACATCCAAAACTCAGTGAGTTTGATTATAGCCTTGAAGAGATTAACCATATTGTTCGCAACCACTACAGAAAACCTTATTTCACTAAGCGCGACAGCGGCAATGCAGAGTTTTTGGTATCGTCTAAAACGGGTCCATCTTGGTATCGAGGCTATTTTAAAGATGATTTGAGTCAGTCAGATATAGAAAAAGGACTAGATAAGTTTGCGGCACAAGCAGTGATTGTGGGACATACTTTACAATGGTCAGTGAAAAAACTGTATCAAGGTAAAGTATACGCAATCGATGTGAAGCACCCCAATGACTACGAGTCCAATTTTCCACCTAGGAGTTCTGAAGGGCTACTTATCGAAGCAGGTAACTATTATCGAGTTTTGAGTGATGGTTCAAAACAATTGTTGTAAAAACTTGGATTGTGTAGCGACTCAAGATTAATAGATTCATTTCCAAGTTAATAACTATCTCAATGTGTTGTTTATCTAGGGTGTTTGTTGTCCAACAGAGTCGTCAGTATTTTTTCAATGTTCTGAACACTTTGTGTCAATGCACGTAAGTCATTCGTTGCTAAGTCAGTGTCTGGCATGTCAGATTTGTCGATTTCAACATTTTGACTACTCGATAAACTGTCTTTTTGTTTTAAAATCGTTTCTCTGAAAGCTTTTGCATCGTTGATACCAATTAGCGATACTAAGGCTCCTTCGGATGATTGCCCTGCGGTTTCAAAGCTTAGCTGATATAGGCCGAAAAAGCGCATTACAGGCCCTTGACTTAGCGCGATATCGGTAATTTTCTCAAGGGGGATCGATTTTTCAACAACAAATATAACACCGCGTTTCACCACCAATTTTCGTTCTAATAACTTTGCAGACATAGCGTTGAGTATCTTTTTCGACACCAACCAAGCGATAATAGCAACCAAGGGGCTGAGAATAATACCCACAACGGTAATGCAGCTAATAAATACCCAGACAACTGTCCAATAATTCCTAACCTTGGGGTTGAAGGTGGCTTGTGTAATACATTTGTTTTCCATAGGTTGTCCTTAGGGGGCACGCAAATCAGTTCGTGTATTTCTCATTTTATCGAAGGTTGCGTAAGTTTTCATCAAGCTGATATTTCTTATCAGTAACTATCGATTCTAAGGTTTCAATTCTATCACTTTGGTATTTGAGCTGCCTAGCAACTACTTTTTCTACTACTGCGTTTAAATTTTTAGCGTTGAGTGTTTTAAGCTCTATTTCTTTTAACTTTCGATTGTTAATGATCATGGTGCTTGATATCACTAAAATTGTGGTCAACACCGCGCCAATACTCAAAAATAACCATAGGTTAATAATCATAGTGTGGTAGTCCTATATTGCTGTTTACTGACTTTAAAAAGAATTCGAGGTTTACGCTTTCCATTTAAGACCGCACCTATAAAGGTAGAGCGCACTAAACCATCGTAAACCAATATGGATACGAAAATGGTTATTGTGGATATGCATAAAAGTTTGATTAACCAATAACTGGGGAGCTCTGCGAAGGCTATTTGTAACCATATTACTAGTGGCAAATGAATCAGATAAAGCCAATAGGAAGAGTCAGAAATATAACGCACAAACTGATTCGGTCCTTTGAATACACGCTTGCACAATCCAAGAGTGAGAGCTACGAGTGTCCACATCATAATGGCATAATTGACAACGAAACACATTTTAAGCCAAATATACTGTGGATGACCCCGACTTGTCTCAAAACCCGACAATGTGATCGTAACTGCGACGGCAATAATACATAGTATAAATTTGCTCCAGCTTAAACTAACAAACCCATCAATTAGCGATGATTGGCGTTGTAATAACCAACCAAAAAGAAAAAATACACAATACAGTAAGGTAACTGGAATATCCGGTATGAGAGTTTTATCGGGTGTGTCTATCCCCCAATGATCCATAAACCAAAGAGAGGCGGCGGTAGGCAGACAAAGTACTAGAATTGCAAACCGTGAATGGCACAACCAATTAATAGCACTGTCTAGTAAGGGTGTTACCTTTGCCTTAGTGGGTGTGTGCACCCTTATCAAGTAGTGGAGTAACAATGCTGTAACGCAAACCAGCAATAAGTAATACAAAAACCATAAGTGGGTGCCTATTAAAAATTCATTTGGTAATTGCCCTAGGCGTTTTAGGCCTTCCAATAGCGCGTTTCCAATGTGTACCTCTCCGCGCATACTTTCGGCTCCCATTATCCAGCCAGATACTAGTAAAGGTCGCAGTAAGAACCAGCCGATAACCAAAGGCACACCCACTCTCAACAAACGTGATTTAAGAAATCCACTCAAGCCTAATTTTTGAAACGTCATATGACTAAAAAATCCGGCTACTAGAAAAAATAATGCCATTCTAAAGGAGTGACTTACCAACATAAATAATGGCACCCTCTCGTTGGTGGAAATGTCCATCACCGCCCATCCAATAAAAATGGGCATAAAAGAGAGGCTGGCATGGAAAATTATGCCCTGTATCAATGCGAAACTTCTGGCCGCATCTAAGTAATCGAGCCTAGTACTATTGTGTTCACGCATATTCATGCTCCATTTTTAAGTAAGGTGAGAGAACATTGATTTGCTTTTTCAAACCAATGTTGATTACTGTGCTGGCTTGAGTTAATAAAAGCTGACTTCGTCTACCGCAAAATCAAACTGTGCTTTCCTTAAATCGAAAGCTACGATGCTGACGCCGTTAATCGTTTTAGTATTCAGTGCGGTTTGCTCTGACCAAGCACGTTTCATGGTGCTAAAGGGAATTTTAATTTCGTGAAATTTTCCATCAGGTACGACAGGCAATTGCGCTGTGTGGTAGTCAAAATTAGTGACTTCAATACTATTGGCAGACACAGACAAATTCCCAGCGTTGAGTTTAACCCTAAGCCGAATTCCTGAAAATTCGCTGGCATCGATAGGTTGACCTTGTGGGTCAAGAAGTAACACTGAACTTGCCCAACCAGGCTGCCCCCTTGCGGGTTCAATTTTACCTTTCAGATGCATAACCCCTTCAGCAACGTTTAATTCAGCTGTTGTACTTCCGCCAGCTACGGTGTCATTAAAAAATTGACGGGGAATGCCTAACGTGTTGTTGGTTGGATCATTAAAGTCATCAATTATGGCGTTGGCTAAAGTATTGTTAACTTCCGCCTTTAACGGTGTTGTGAAACATAAACTTGATAGGGTAGCGATTGAAACCATGGCAAGATAGCTTCGTACTCTTGATACTGTTTTAGATTGGATATTCATAAGGTCTCTTCTAAATTAATAAGTTGTGCGTTATTCGCGAGTTGCTATAAGTTGAACACAGCAATGCGGTGTCTATCATTAAGTGCCTCACCGAAATGAATAGGTGACAAAAAATCGTATTTAATTTTGAAAATAAAAAAACTGAAAAAAATTGTCACCTTTTCTAGAAAAGCTGGCACTTGTTAGTTTGCTGCGAAAAAATAAAAGTTATTGATATGTTTAATAAGAAAAAAAATAAGGTTAATAGTGATGACTCGTTTTTGGTGATGTCTTCATTGGGAGGTGATCGCGACGCATTTTGCGAAATAGTCAGTCGTTATCAAAATTTACTGTGTTCTTTGGCTTATTCGTCGGTTGGCGATATAAAACAAAGCGAAGATATTGCTCAAGAAGTGTTCGTTGAAGCGTGGAAGAAACTCGATTCGTTGCTAGCGCCAGAAAAACTAAAGTCATGGTTGTGCGGAATTTTACGTTTTAAGTTGAGCCATTACCGCCGTAAAGAAGAAAAGCAACCGCTGCGCAACGCTGATGAAATAGAAAACACCGACTTAGCGGCTAATAATAGTGAAATGGAAGATGTCGCTATCCGAGAGCAACAGCATGCATTGCTTTGGAAAGCTCTTGATAAAATGGATGAAATTTACAGAGAGCCACTTATCTTATTTTATAGAGAGCATAATTCTGTCGAGCATGTAGCTTTGGAATTAGATTTATCTGAAGATACCGCTAAACAACGTTTGTCCAGAGGGCGCAAACTGCTGCAAAAATCGATGATCAAGTATGTGGAAGATGCCCTAGTGAAGAGTAAACCTGGTGCTGGATTTACCGCGGCTGTGTTGTTAACTATCAGTGGTATCGCTCCTCCCGCTAAAGCCGCAGCCTTGGGAGCGGGAGCCGTTAAAACAAGTTCATTATTCAATTTAGCCAGTGTCTTGGGGTTTTTGGTAGCCTGGTCTGGAGTGATCAGTACGTTCTTTGGTTTAAAAGCGGTGCTTGTGCAATCACGTACGCAAAGAGAACGGCAGCAAGCCATCAAAATAGTGGCGCTATTTATGATATTTGCTTTGGTTTTTGTGGTTAGCATGTTGCTCTTAAAAAAATTGGCATTAAGTACTGAAGGCGTTTCGAGTGCATTCACTATTTCCGCGCAACTGCTGGCTCTGACTTTTGTTGCCAGTTATTTAGCCTTAGTCGACTATATGTTTAAGGCGATGCGCAGACTGAGATTTCAAGAGCGTTTACTTTATCCTGAAGCTTTCCTTGGGCAGGCAGATCAAAAAAATGCCAAGCAGCGGGAATATAAAAGCCGATTCACACTATTGGGCATTCCTTTATTTCACTTTCAATTTACTAAACCTGAAATGGGCGATAAACCAGCTTTTGGGTGGATAGCTGGTGGAAACATTGCCTACGGATTACTTTTCGCGTGGGGTGGTGTAGCCATAGCGCCTCTCAGTGTGGGGATAGTATCGGTTGGTGTTATCAGTGTTGGAGCCGTTGGGTTGGGTATCTTAGGAATTGGTGTTGTTGGTATCGGCGTCATTGGTTTTGGCGTGTCGGCTATTGCCTATAAAGCTTATGCTTCCCTCTCTGCGTTGGGATGGGAAAGCGCCTTTAGTGGTGGTTTTGCAACCGCAAAAGAGGCCGCCATAGGCGCTATTGCGCAGGCATCTCATGTCAATAACGACATCGCTGCTGAAGTCGTTAATTTGAGCGCGTTGAGTCAACATTATCTATGGATTTTAGCCTTTATATCCGTACTAGTGATCATTCCTGCGGTATGGCATTCAATTAAAGTGCAGCAACGCATGAAAAAGTAACACTGTTCAATAAATGTGAAATGCACAACAGCTTAATCGATAACCTCAAAGGTTAAGCCTGAGTAGTTTACTAACCGTTGAATTAATTTATCGCCAAAGATAGCCGCGGGTGTCCAAAAGCCTCCGGATACAGTGTCTTTACTGATGTCTTGGGCCAAACAGGCGGCAGCTTGAGCTAACATTTTAGCGGTAGAGCCATAACCAGGATCTTGATCACCAGTGACTTTTACGCGGATTTCTTGACCACTATCGGTCTTACCGTAAAAGCGTATATCGTAGAAGCCTTTTTCTTGGGCTTCTTGGCTTGGACCTTCACCAGGTTTTGGCAATATAAATTTCTCCATTGCCCAGCGGGTAGGGGGAAGAACGGCTGCCATGGCAAAGCCACCTAGTCCCGCGCCGACAGTTGTTGCCATTGTGCCACCGATTATACCTTTACCGGTTAACATCGCTTCATTGTATTCAAAATGCCGGCTATACCCACCCGTTACCAACGCATTGCTTCGATGAACTATTCTAGTATTAATCACGGCCATGACAAAAGGCGCAACCCAACTGTTAAAGTCGTTATCATATTGCGGACGGTTCATATCGTTCTGACGCACTTTATTACCATGGTCAGCAGGGCAGATAGCGTAAGGATTAGCCAAAACTTTACGTAAGGATGGGTTGGTTGCCACTTCCTTAAATATATTGGTCATGCTGGCAACTGTGCCACCCGAAGCGGCCCCTTTCATTTTTTTGACTCGCATTTTAATACTGCTACAGCTTTCGGCAAATTTTTGTTGAGCATGTTGTTGTAAAAAATACACCCCTAAATCAGAAGGTAATGAATCAAACCCACAACTATTTACAATGCGAGCGCCGCTGACTTTTGCTTGGTTTTCATAGCGTTCTAACATTTTGGCTATCCACTGAACTTCACCGGTTAAATCGCAATAATCTGTTCCCAATGCCACGCAAGTTTTTAGCAGCGGCTCACCATAAAGTGCATAGGGTCCAACCGTAGAGATAATCACCCGAGTTGAGCTACACAATAAGTTCAGGCTAGCTTCGTCAGCGGCATCAGCAACTAACACATCAAGCGATTCTGCGGCTGAACCCAAAGAATGTTTTAATGCTATTAGTTTGCTCTGGGAACGGCCAGCAATAGCCCATTTTAATTCACCATCAAGAGCAAATTCCGACAACATGTAGCGTGTCAATATTTGACCTACAAAGCTGGTAGCTCCAAATATAACAATATCAAACTTAGGTGATGTTTTTTTCATGTCGCTTTGCCTCTGAGCTAATCATCTTGGTTTATTTCTTAGCATTCAAAATCGTGATGCCGAAATGCTGTTTCAAAAACTTATACTCAATCTATCAGATTAAATTCACTTTAGGGCAAAACAAAATGAGCGAAGTACAAACTGTTACCGAAATTTGGATTGAAAAAGCCAATGTTTCGAATACTAAAATTGTTGAGAAAAAGATAGATAGCAAACAATTAATGGCAGACGAAGTGTTGCTTAAAATCGATACTTTGGGGTTTTCAGCGAATAATGTGACCTATTCAGTTTTTGGCGACAAAATGGGGTATTGGGGATTTTTTGCAGCGGACGGCACTTGGGGCATAGTTCCTATGTGGGGATTTGCTACTGTAATTGAGTCAAACCACACAGATGTAAAAGTGGGTGAGAAAGTATTTGGTTATTTGCCAATGGCAAGCCATCTAGTAATCAAAGCAGGTAAAATATCACCTACTCACTTTTTTGATATCAGTGAAAAACGTAACAGTATTTCACCTGTGTATGATAACTATGTACGCTGTGCTACCGACCCTGGTTATCAAGCTGATCGCGAAGCTTGGCAACTCAATTATCGTCCACTTTTTATGACGTCTTTTGTTTTAGATGATTTTGTTGGCGAAGGATTAGTGGCTGCTGAGGAACCTGTAGAACAAGTCATATTAACCAGTGCTTCTAGTAAAACCGCTTATGGTGCTGCCCATCTACTAATGAAACATAAAGCAGAGCGTGGTTTAGATTATCAGGTAGTAGGCCTAACCTCCGCCGGAAACAAAGGGTTTACCCAAGGTTTAGACTGTTATGACCAAGTGTTTAGTTATGACGAGGTCACACAATTTGACGCATCTTCTAAGAGTTGGGTATTGGATTTCGCTGGTAATAAGAGCCTTCTGTTAAATCTACAAAAACAATTTGCTGAAAATCTCGACAAGTTAATTCTTATTGGCTCAACAGACGTAGACGCGCAGCAGGATAAGCCAGATGGCCATTTAGACAGTGAATTTTTCTTTGCGCCTAGCCAAGTGAAAAAACGCACCGCTGAATGGGGGCATGCAGGTTTTGCTGAGCGTTATGCAACAGCTTGGCAGAGTTTTGCAGTGCATATGAATAACAAGGTCAGTGTTGCCGAATATAAAGGCGCTAAAGCGATTGAAACCCTTTATCATACTGGTCTTGAGAATAAGCTAAACAACTTGGAAATTAACGTTCTAGAATTTTAAGTTAAGCCACATTTGAGCGGTTTTTGCATGAGATGCAAAGACCGCTCGCCGTTATTCGACAACTTGGGGGAAGCATCTGTACTATTAACTGCGCGGTATTGTGACGCTATCAGCCACAATTTCGTAAACCGCTCCGGGTTTAACCAGATCAGATTCGCTGTTTAAATCAGCCTTAAAATGCGCGGCTTGTTCAGGACTTATTTCTTTTTGAACTAATTCCCCAGCCAGTATCACAGTTTTACCGCTACTGTCTGTTGGGATAAAAAAACCATAATCCCGAAAAGAGACTCTTAAAATATGTTGGTCTTGTTGTGCGATAAAAAAGCAACCTTTCTTTTGACACACTTTGGCTATTCTGGCTTCTACTTGAAAAGGTTTAGCTAAGTGCGAAGAAGACTCTATCGTCAGGTCTTGCATACTCAATTTGGGCAGTGTTTTGTCTAGTGCAACACCAAAGGTTTCGGTTTTGGCGTCTTGAGTGACAGGCTCAGACAACCTGACCACTTTTGCTGAAATGCTAAATGTAAAGATTAAGCCGACTAGTAGACTAAGGGTAGGTTTCATTTGTTTCTCCTTGACGCGGTTATTACCCATGATAAAAGTTATAACGATTTAAATCTACCAATCTCGATATAAGCACTCCGCTACTATCGACCAGAGGCAAAGTCACATCAATTTACGGCGCGACTGGCAAAATTTTGCCTTAGTATTATTCATTTTTTAGGCACGGTATCAAGAAAGTGTCTTGAAAACGACCCTAACCAATGAAGTGTCAACTATCACAAATAACAGCAGTTTTGGCGTACAAGTTGCTAATCAATGTTTTCGTCGCTGTTAATCATTACATTTTTTGCAGGTAGTGCTCATGGAAATTTCTAATAATCCTTTGTCTTTATTTAATTACATTGGTAACAACAATACCCAAGCAGATGATGTGCTCAACAAGCTTGCTCAAGGTACCTCTGCTGACGTGGCTGGCGGGTTTGAGGTGCTTGAAAGTGGCTTGAGTCGCGGAGAATTTGAAGAAACCTTAGAGCTATTGGAAAATGGTGAAATTGATATTGATCTCAATATTATTGAAAATTATCAACAATTTAACCAACAAAAATTAGATAGAGAGATTGCTCAGTTAGCAGAGAGATTTGATCTCAGTTCAGAAATAGTCGTGAGTATACAAAATGGCGAATTGTTGGTAGAGGGTGATTCTGATAATGCCAAAGCCCTACAGCAATATTTTGATAAAGACAGTCGACTTAATACACTAGTACAGCAAACTGCAAAATTGTCGCAGTTTGTGGAATGGGGTCAAGCAAAAGAACAAGCTGCGGTGTACCAAGAACAGGATATGCCCGAAGAACAATTACTAGATTTTTTAACCGATGCCCGATTAGTTGTGACGCAAGGTAATGAGTTTTATATGTCCGACAAAGGTTCCGCGTTTTATTCTCAGGGGCATACACAGTTTCTAGTTGATAAGATTGAGGAATAATCTTCATCTTTATTTAATCATTGTCTGTAGGTCTCGTAATTAGCTGATTTACGTTCACCGTTTCCAACATTAAAATCGTTGGGCCGGCATACTGCGAGATTGCTTGTTATGACCCAGGGCGTTCCCCGAAAGCCGCTACTCCTTGTCTGGATTGACTAGATATTTTTATAAAACACGTCTTTACCCATTCCATTGGCTAAGGTAGCTTAGGCGTTAATATTTCTTATTAAAGTCTATTTTTTGCAAACTATTAAATCGTATTCGGTCGTTAACATAGGTGCTTCAAGCGAGGCTGTTTCGGCTACACAAAGCGTTGAGTGTGAAGATCTTGTGGTAGTCGAAGAGCCATTAGAAATTTGGTTTTCTTGTTATTCGCGTTCATCTTCTGGCTCCTACTTAAAAACTTCACCAGAGTTACTGTTTACGACTATGCGTACGCCAGGTGACGATATAAATTTGGTGAAAGGGTGGTTGTATTCCAGTGGTGCGATTCAAGATTTTAGCAAAATAGAGTCGATTACCCACGTCGGAACTGGGCGATTGAAATCTCAGACCACTAATCGCGTGCAAATTAATTTGACTGCTGAGGCGAATATCGACTTGTCTGATTACCAACGCGCAGAACTGATGAACTCGGCTTGTGGCGTGTGTGGTCAACAGAGCATCGAGAATATATTGGATAAACTCCCGCAGATACCAGCTAGTGATATTCCGTTACCATTATTACCCATTAGTGCTGTTGGTTGGTTAACACAACAGTTAAGAGACAAACAGGTTTTGTTCGAGCAAACCGGTGGTAATCATGGCGCCGCGTTATTTAATCAAGAATTACAATTAGTAGATGTACGCGAAGACGTAGGCAGACACAATGCTTTCGACAAATTGTTAGGTGCCAATTTACATAGAATGGCAACCGCTCCCCACGAAACTGAATCGATTATGGGGGTGGTACTGAGCTCCAGAGCTAGTTTCGATTTAGTACAAAAAGCTGCTATGGTGAACATTCGCTTTATTATTGCCCTCGGAGCACCGTCTAGCTTGGCGATAGATTTGGCCAAGGATTGTGATATTTGTCTTCTAGGTTTTGTGAAAACATCAGAGTCGAAAATTAAATTTAACGTGTATTCAAGCCCCCATATGTTGGCTTGAATAGCATTAGTATAAGCGGATTTACACAGTACGTTGTAGCAAGACTCTGCTAAGTAAGATTACCCCGAAAATAGCAGTGTAAATACTAAAAATCACTATCATCCACTGCGGCATGCTAAGGTCAAAGAATGACCAGTCTATATTGCCGCAGTCACCTGTTGCCCCGAAAATATTGGGCAGCCACTCATGCAAAGGTGCCCAGCTCGGGAAGTTGGGTACAAACTCGCAAGTTGCAAAAAATGGGTTCACTGCCGTTTGAATGTCAACATGCTCAATGGCGATGAGCAAGCCCCAAATCGCGGATATTCCCCAACCTAAAAATCCAATTAATCGTGTGATTAGGTTATTGATTAGCATCGCTGGTATTGCGGCAAACATAATACCAAACACAGCAGTACGCTGGTAAATACACATAATACAGGGCTGTAAATCCATTACGTGTTGGAAGTACAAGGCTGCAATCTCAAAGCACAGCGCGGACCCAAATAATAGGCCCCACGCGCGCTTATCAGCAGCTAATAACGATAGTTTAGCAAACAAAAGATATGTCCTTTATTAATGTGGCGCAGCGCTGGGTATCACCCCAGAGTGGTGCTCTATAAAGTGCATTTCATACAACCATTGCGTTAAGTCATATAGTCCAAAGTAAGTGGCGGCTAAGCCAACTAGAGTCAAGACTACCGTATAAGGTAGTGCCATATACACCATAGTTCCGTAAGACAATCTTAATAGCGGAGCTATCGCAGATGTTAACAAGAACAAAAATGCCGCCTGTCCGTTAGGAGTGGCAACACTAGGAAGGTTGGTTCCGGTATTAATGGCCACAGCCAACATATCAAATTGGTCACGAGTAATCGCACCACTATTAAGTGCTGCTGTCACTTCGGTAATATAAACTGAACCAACAAATACATTGTCACTTACCATTGATAGCAGTCCATTGGCTAAATAAAACATCACCAACTGCGTTTTACCTTCAAAGGTTAATACCCAGTTAATTACAGGACTAAAAAGCCCTTGATCTATTATGACTGCGACAACGCCAAAAAACACACATAACAATGCAGTAAAAGGTAGCGCCTCTTCAAATGCCTTACCAATAGAGTGTTCGTCTATTACTCCACTCATAGATGTTGCCAAGACAATAATAGAAAGACCAATTAAGCCTACTGCAGCTAAATGCCCTGCTAAACCTATCACTAACCAAACAGCAATTAGCCCCTGTAGAACGAGTCTGACTTTATCTTGGGTGGTCAAATTAGCTTCAATATCTTTGTCATAATCGGTTAAAATTTGTCTGACTACGTCAGGCAATTGTGCGCCATAACTAAAGAGCTTAAATTTTTCGACTACAAAGGTTGTAAGTATCCCAGCAAAAAATACTGGAATTGTGATGGGAGACATTCGAATAAAAAACTCAACAAAATCCCAACCCGCTTTATCAGCGATAATCAGATTTTGCGGTTCACCTACCATTGTCATCACGCCACCTAAAGCGGTACCTACTCCAGCGTGCATCATAAGATTTCGCAAAAACGCTCTGAAATCTTCTAAATCATTGCGCTTCGGATGAGGTACTTCGTCATCATGGGAATGATCGTGGTCAGATCCAAAATCTTTACCTGACGCCACTTTATGGTAAATGGAGTAAAAGCCTAAGCCTACGGTGATGATGACTGCAACGACGGTTAAGGCATCTAAGAATGCTGACAGCAATGCGCAGGACGCAGCAAATGCCATAGATAGTACAATTTTGTTTTTAAGTTTTATCAGTAATTTTGTGAAAAGGTAAAGTAACAGCCCTTTCATAAAATAGATGCCTGCCACCATAAACACGAGTAACAATATGACCTCAATATTGACCACCATTTCATGCTTCATATGTTCAGGGGTTGTCATGCCAATAAACATTGCCTCTATAAGCAAAAGTCCACCAGGTTGCAATGGATAACATTTTAACGCCATGGCTAGAGTAAATATAAATTCTATTACTAACGCCCAGCCTGCTACATAAGGATTAATTATGAATAAAATGGGATTAATGACGAGAAAGGCGACAATAGCCTGCTTATACCAAGTGGGAGCTTTTCCCAAAAAGTTCGCGGCTACTGCTTGAGGTACTGACATTTGCATAAGCAAAATTCCTTGCTGAATATTATAATTATCGAATCAACGTAGCCAGATTGTACCCACAAATTATCTCAAAATCCCATAGTAAGCACACAATAAGGTAAAATTTTTCTAGTTTTTAGTAATACTTTGTTAACATTTCAAAGTTTCGTTGTTACCGGTAAAAATCATCTGGTACAATCAGTGTATAAGAATCCCAAAAACAATAACAATGAAGTGAGTGGTTGATGATATACAAGGCACAAAGCCCAGCAGGATTCGCTGAAGAATACATAGTGGAATCTATCTGGAGTGGACGCTTCCCTCCCGGCACAATTCTTCCTGCAGAACGAGAGTTATCTGAACTTATTGGTGTCACTCGCACCACTTTACGTGAAGTATTGCAGCGTTTAGCCCGAGACGGTTGGCTTACTATCAAACATGGTAAACCAACCAAGGTAAACAACTTTTGGGAGACATCAGGCCTCAATATCTTAGAAACCTTAGCTAGACTTGATGAAGATGGGATCCCTGAACTTGTCGACCATTTGTTAGCAGCGAGAACCAATTTAAGTGCGGTATTTATTCGTGGAGCTATCCGCAACCAACAACAAAAGACCATTGAAATTTTAAAAAACCACACCGATATTTCCGACGACGGTAAGATTTTCGCGCAGGCTGATTATCAACTAAACCATGACCTAGCGTTTGCCTCTGGAAACCCTGTATATGTGTTAATGATGAATGGTTTTAGAGGCTTGTATTCAAGAATTGGAGGATATTATTTCTCTAATCAAGACTCTAGAGATTTAACCCGAGGCTATTATAAGCAATTGTTAGAGCTCGCTGAAAAAGGCGATTACGAGCGTGTTCCCCTTGTCATTAGGGATTATGGCATTGAAAGTGGCAAAATTTGGCAACAGCTGCGCGCTGACATGCCAAAAGGGTTAGTTGATTAACCTGTACTTCAATTTTTAGACTGGCAGTCCTGCCAGTCTTCTGTGTATTTAAAAATATCCTTATAAAAATCAAAACAATCATCTAATTAGTATGCGATTTCTAATTCGTTTGTTTAATCTTGCTCGTAATCTATACCGATCCATTTTATTAAACGAGGAAATTTCCATGACTAAATTAGATTCTATTAAAGGTAAAGTTAACGAAGCTGAAGAGTTCGCACGTAAAATTTGGCTTGCAGGTTTAGGCGCATATGGCAAAGGTTTTGATGAAGCCCAAGGGCGTTACGAAAAAATCAGTGTTGAAGCGAGTAAACTTTTTGATGAACTAGTAGTAAAAGGTTCTGAAATTGAAACCGAAGCTAAAGACAAGTTTCAAGTAAAAGACAAAGTTGAAACTCGGGTTGCAGAAGTACGCAAAAAATTAGGTTTAGACACAGTGAGTGCAGATCAAAAAGTTGAAGAGTTATCAGCAAAAATTGATGCGCTTACAGATGCAGTTGCGAAATTAGCAGCTAAGTAATCCGCGCCATACCCAACAATATCAAGGGGCCAAAGCCCATAGAATATGTTGGGTACGTTTAACTCGCGCTGTATTTGTGTGAACTAAGATAATAGGAGAATCAAGATGCATTCAGCTAAAAAATCATTCGCTATGGCACATAAAACCTGGTTAGTTGGGGTAGGGGCTTACGACAGCGGGCGTGAAAAAGCGGTTGATAAAATGGATCGACTATTCGTCGGAGGCTCACAGTTATTCAATGATTTGCTTGAAAAAGGTGAGTCAGTTGAAGTTCAAATACAAGCAAATCTAGAGGTCAAAAGAATGTTAAAAGACAAAATTTCAGCATTAAAAGCAAAGTTTGGTTTCAGTAATGAAAACCGTGATCAAAAAATTGACATGTTAACCCAGCGAGTAGATAACTTAATTGATGTCGTGGCGAAACTGGCTCAACAAAAAGCTGCCGAGCAAAAAACAACTACCAGTGCCACCAAAAAAGCTGCTGCTAAACCTGCTACCAACGCAGCGACTAAAGCTACAACTCGCAAAGCGGCACCTAAAGCTTCAGCTAAACCTGCCACTAAAGCGACGACAGCTAAAGCGGCAACTAAAACTGTCGCTAAACCCGCTGCTAAAGCAAGGGCTACCAAAGCACCAGCTAAAGCCTCGGCTACAAAAGCTCCAACTAAAACAGCAGCTAAAGCAACAACTACTAAAGCGCCAACAAAAGCCGCAGCTAAACCCACTGCTAAAGCGACACCTGTTGAGCCTTCGACCAAAGAAGCTAATGCAGAGATGAAAGATTAGCGAGAAATAATCAGAGAGACCAAAGCTTCACTTATGATAAGGTTGGTTAATCTTAAGTTTGTAAACCAAGCCGCTACATTAGCGGCTTGGTTATTGGTTTGTGAATTCAGATAAAGACAGAATTGAGTCACTTAGGACTTTAGTTTCCCTTAACTATCAATACTTTAATGATTATCGAGCGGATAAGTGAGTTCGTATCTTTTTTCTAGTCTTAAGCGTGACCAACGGAATGATTACCGGGGTTAAGCTATAGGCGAGACCCGCGAGGTAACCTAAAGAAGACATAAATAACAACGCTAACAGTGCGACTAACAGCGCCAACGTCGCTTGTATTATCCATAACAATAGTTCTTTGTGTATCAACAGTTGCTCTAATTGGCTCAAGCACAAATCCTTTGATTTTGACGCGGCTCTGAGATACAAACCAAAGTGGATCAAAGCAATTAGGAAAAAGCCGAAACTGAAAATCGCAAGTAGAACAGCGACCTCGGCAGTATTGGAAACTTGAAAATCGGCAGGAAACCAGCGCTGCGAAAATGCATAAAACATCAGATCCATTATTAATTTAAGTGGATAAACGTATACAAGCACAACAAAAATCAGTGCAAGAGTCAAAAAGGTAGAAGCTCCGTCATCTAACCCAAAGCGCTGGCTCCAGCGGCGGTGAGAGATCCATATAAGCATCATAACGGCAAAACTCGCTGCAAAAGAGGGGATTCTTTGCAATGCTGTTAGGAGCTCATTAAAGTTCTGTGGAATTGTGCTCAGTGAAATAACTAACATAGTGACAGCAAATGCAAATGCGGCATCGGAGAAAACCTCTATCCGCGTCATATTTTCACCACGTAATCGATAACCGCCCTCGGTAGATAATGATGAAAGGGTTTGTTCTGTCCATTTCATTTTGTGGTCCATAACTGCTGTATTCAGAAATGTTATCTTATGAGTCTGGGCAACTGTGGTCAAATCAGAAAACATTAGCGATTAACCAAGCGTATGCTTTCCAACCCTATTTTTACGGATTGGTATCAGTATTTGAGTTAAAAAGGTCGAGTGGCTAAATTAATCTCGACAACGACGATTACGTTCGTTTAATAATTTACCACTCGCAGTCCATTACGTTCACTAAGTAGTCTTGCTTCTCTTTGTTTTAATTTGGTTAAATAGTCTCTAATGGTTTTACTGATCAATGTGTTGCGTTTAATTAAATCTAGCTGCGGCCACGTGGCGCGTTCACCGTGGTGTACTAGTTCCTGAATGCTTTTTAAACTGGGATTTGAACCTATATGTTTTAAATTGGCAACAGTGGCACTTGGCAGAATATTAATGTCACCGACATATTGTTGATCCACAATAGAGCGCACTTTGTGTATGCCTAATCTTGCGGCGCGGTGACTAATCAGATTTTCAAGTATATCAAAGGCATAGATGCTGTTTACTTTGGCAACTTTGGCAGCATAGCGCCAAGTTAAGCCAATAAGCCCTGTGGTATCGCGTTTATCTCTAGCTAGAAAGGGCACCGCGATAAGGTTAGTCTGACTGACAATACTATGATTCACTCCATATAGTCTGGCCAATCGGTCGAAGGGTAAATCGGCCATAATAGAGCCGTCCGCAAACCGTCTGTTGGGTATATAAGGGACAATCTCTCCGGCTCTGTTTTTTGCCTTTAATTGTACTGGCGAAAATAACAGTGGGATAGCCGTCGAGGCTCTGACTGCCTGGGTAATAACAGCATTGGGCGAGGTTTTTGCATTGAGTAACCGTGAATGTTGATGTAAGTCAGCTGGAGAAACCGTGATAGTCATATGCCGGCCGGTTTTTTTGAAGGCTTCTTCAAAGGTGGTTAAGTCAAATAATTCAATTAAGGCATTTTCTAGGTTGCTACTGTCAAGCAAACTATCTAGTCCAAATCCTTTCCATAATCGCCATTTCTTAAATTTTTGTTGGATAACCTCAGGTTTCATCACTTCCAATAACTCTTCATTGGAACGTGTACCCACCAGAGCTGCAATGATAGAACCTGCACTGGCGCCTGATATAACTTTGGGTAACAAGTCATGTTCCACCAAAGATTTGACCACGCCACAATGGAAAAAACCAAGGCCAGCACCGCCACTTAGCATTAAACAACTGCGTCCAAATGCTTGAGCCGTTTCCTCAAAGAATGATAGTTTCTCGTAGAAGTCGATTTCATTTTCATCGGCTTGATAAATAAAATCTAATGCGCCGCAGACTTCTTGGATAAATTCTTCAATTAGGAATTTTGTGCCAATTTTGGTGTGTTGATTTAAAGCAGACGAGGCTATATTGCCTAAATTGCCATGTAAGCCTTCATGTAAAATATACATTAAACCTGATGTATCTCCGCTAACTCGTGCTTGTTTTATGCGCTGCACTCGCTTGCGAATAAGTCGGTAATCGTAATCCTTGCTGTGGTCTTTGGCTTTCCATTCTTGGGCGCCAGACAATTCGTCATGAGCCAGTGCAGCCTCGTAATACTCTTCATAAGAGTTGGCTTGTGACATGATATCTTGTAATTCAGTAAGGGTATGATTTGCCATACAAGTCTCTGGTTTTACTAATCTGACCAGATATAAGCGTAAATAATTAGAAATTGCTACCCAAAAAATTACAGATGATTGGCATCGGTGTGGATTAAGTCTTGATATGAAGAGCTAACTAATTGTATTTAAAAAGGGTTTTATTTGGATATTTCCCGTGCTTGGGTATTTTTAGATTGACCATTCTAATTCCAATAGTTAGCCTCGTAGTTGGCTGATGCAAGCCGCAATTTAATAATTCACAGGCGCAACTGTTTTTTATGCAATTAATTGATCAACTCATTACTCATCTCCCGTTGTTATCTATTCCTTTTATTAGCGCGATAGTGGGTTGGTCTACTAATTTTTTAGCTGTCAAAATGATGTTTTATCCTATCGAATTTATAGGAATGAAGCCCTATTTAGGGTGGCAAGGTTTAATACCTGCTAAACGCCGCGAAATGGCAGAAATTGAAGTTGAATTAGTGTTAGGTAAGTTGCTTAGTGTGAAAGAGTTAGCGGACCGCATCGATCCAATCGAGCTTACCAAAGCTATTCAGAGGCGCCTTAAACAAACTATTCGAACCATAGTTAATGATGTCATGCAAGAATCCGCTCCGCAATTATGGGCTTCGTTACCGGTGCATGGCAAAAATTTGGTGTATGCAAGGGTCGAGGCTGATATGCCTAATGTTGTCACTAAAATGGTGGATGATTTTAAGCATAACATCGAAGAAATAGTTGATATTAAAGAATTAGTTGTTGGGCAATTGGTGAATGCGCCTGAGCTTATTAACGAAATATTCCTAAAATCAGGCGAAAAAGAATTTCCTTTTATTGAAAAGTCTGGTTTTTATTTTGGCTTTTTATTTGGTTTGCCCACCATGGTGGTTTGGATGTTTTATCCAACTTGGTGGGTTCTGCCCGTGGGTGGTTTGATTGTCGGTTATGCTACAAACTGGATTGCCTTGAAAGTCATTTTTGAACCCAAGTATCCGGTTAAATTTATGGGCTTCACTATACAAGGTATGTTTTTAAAACGTCAAAAAGAAGTGTCTAGAGTGTATGCAGATATTATTGAGGCAAAATTAATGACTTCAAAAAATATCATGGAAATTGCGGTGCATGGCTCGGGTTCAGGACAATTGTTGGAATTAATCGAGCTACATGTAAATGATGCGATTGAGCGTTATGTGGCAATTGCACAACCTTATTTTGCCTTAGGGGTGGGTTCAGACTCATATTTCAAAATGAAATCCCTCGCCACTCAGCGCATTTTTTCTGATTCAGAAACCTATCTAGCCTACGCCTATGAATATACCAACAAAGCCTTAAGGATTGGTGACGATCTATGTGAGCGGATGCAAGCGTTATCGCCAGAAGAATTCGAAGGCGTACTTCGCCCCGCCTACGAAGCTGATGAGTGGAAGTTAATAGTGACTGGTGCATTTTTGGGCATGGGCGCTGGTTTTATTCAGCTATATCTCGTGTTTATCTAGAAGCTCAAATATCGCAATTAACGATAGCGTTAGTTTATGTTTCGGGGCCAACATGATAAGTGGCTTTTTAGCTTGATGGGATTCGCGCATTTTAACTGACTGAGCAATATATTCTGATAACACAGGAAACCCCTCGGCTATTAATTCGTTGATTATTTGTTTCGGTAAATTAGCGTTTGCCATATATTGATTGGCTATAATCCCTTCAATTTCGAGATTGTCGTTATGATCTTCTTTAATCTCAGCGATTTTTTGTTGCAGGCTATATAATCCTTGCCGCGCGAAGTCATCACAATCGATAGGTATTAAACATCGTTGCGCTGCTATTAGTGCCGACATGCTGTAGAAGTTGAGTGCAGGGGCGGTATCAATAAATATATGTTGGTAGGTCCCTTGAAGAGAATCTAAGGCTTCTTTTAATTTGTAAATTTTATGTCTGCTGTCTAACTCACTTTCAAGCTCGGATAGCCGCTGTGAGCCGGCGATAATATCGAGGTTTTCAACTTGTGTTGGATGACAGAAATCACTGGCGGGACGCCTGTGTAAATGAAAAGTGATAGTTTGCTCAAATAAATCAGCAATATCACTGTCCTTGGGTAAATCTGTAACATTCAGATAGGCGCTACTGTTGCATTGGGTATCCAAATCAATGAGTAAGGTTCGATATCCCTGTTTCGCTGATATTGCTGCTAGGTTAACTGCCAAACTTGACTTGCCGACCCCACCTTTTTTATTGAACAGTACTCTTATCATTATTCGTCCTAAATAGTTATTCTTTGCCTTTAAAGACAAAAGCTTTATTTTCAAACACTTGCACTTCATGCTTGCAGTGTGGAATGATACAACATGCTCCATCACATTTTGGTGATAATAAAATGAAAACGGCTCAGCGTATATTAGTTACCGCCCTTGATATCTTTAATCAACAAGGCGAAAACAACGTGAGTAGTGTTGAGATTGCAATGGAATTAGATATCAGTCCAGGCAATTTGTATTATCATTTTAAAGGTAAGGAAGTCATAGTGGCAGCCCTATTTGAGTTGTATCAACAACAAATGCGCGCCATTTTAGACGCTCCCAGCAACCAATCCGATACACTCCTTAGTATCGAAGATTTTTTTTATTACCTGTATCTTATTATTGAAAAAAATCACTTATTTCGTTTTTTATATCGTAACCCCAATGATTTAAGCGATAAATACCCGAGCGTCGCCAAAGGGTTTATCAAATTGATGGCTGCACAAGAGCGGTGTGTAACAGAGCTACTGGCTAAGTTCGTAATACAAAAGTCAATTGTTGCTTCACCTGGTCAGTGTAACCAAATGGTAGAGATAATTGGCTTAGTATTTAGTCAAGCTGGAAATTATTACGCTTTAAAAGGTCATGATATTAATGGTGATGAGTATTTATATAAAAGTCTGTCAGCCATTTTATTTGCCCTATTACCGTATATTAATATTGAACAGGGTGAGTTGCATCATTTGCAAGAGGCCATTGCCAACCGTGAATTTTCTGTTGAATAATAATGGATAGTTGTCCTCGACTGAGAATAAAAGGATTACCTTATGAGTAAAAAGCTTACCTTTTTAGACAAGACTTTTTGGGTTACTGAGTCTGAGGATAACCCTAAACATGTCGCCAGCTTACAACTATTAAAAATGCCAGCTAAGGCCTCACCCGACTATGTTGATGAACTCGTGGCAGAGTTACGCGCCAATGACCAAGCATGCACCCCTTTTAATTGCAAAGTCAGTACCTTTTTAGGATATCCCTTAAGGTTTGTTCCAGTTAAACAATTAGACATGGAATACCATGTTCAGATACATACCATTGCAGACGTAAACAACAAGCCTGAATTACATAAATTTGTGGCTAGCTTACATGAACCATGGTTAGACAGAGAACAACCGCTTTGGCAGTTTCACTTAATCAAAGACAACAGTACCAAGCTATTTGCTCTTTATATTAAAATTCATCATATGTGTGGTGACGGTAGTACACTTATCCGTTGGTTTCAGGCTGGATACAGTCCAGAACCCGTTGTTGATGGTTTTGTTCCGGTTTGGTCGCTAGACAGAACGCCCAAAAAACGCTTCAAAGCTCATTGGTTTCAAGCCGTTTTTGGAGGTGTTTGGGGATTTGTTATCGCCACCAAAGATCTGCTGTGGATCATCGTTAGGTTGTTGCTGAAGTTACTAAGAATAAACACAAACTATATGCCTTTACCTTTTTCAGGTACAAAAACAGTGCTCACTGGGCAAGTTAAAAAAGGTCGGGCAATAGCGACGCTAGATATAGATTTTGCACGTGTTAAAGCCCTCAGTAAACGATTGCGCGCGTCAGCGAACGAGGTAATGTTGTGCGTATTTGATATCGCAATACACCGTCAACTTAGAGACTATGGGCATACATTTAAAAAGGCGTTATATACCAATATGCCGATTAACTTGCGAAGACCGGGAGAAACGACTTATGGCAATCAAATTGCCATAGTGCCAGTTGAACTCGCACATGGGCATACTGACCCTTACCTTCGACTCCGAGAGATAATTGAGAATCACCGCAAAGTCACGCGACCTGCTAAAGCTTCCCATCCGGCATCATTCAGTTATTACACCTTGTTGATTCAAACTTACGCCATCATATTTGAAATGTTAGGTCTATCTAATTGGGTTAAACCTATTGCCAACACTTTAGTGTCGAACATGCCCGGACCCTCACAAAAAATGTATTTTAAAGAAAACGAGGTGCTTGCTGCCTATCCTATTTCCACTATCACGCCTGGTGGTGGAGTGAATATTACATTGGTTACCTATAACGGGCAGGCCAATGTTGGGTTGGTTTGTTGCAACAATAAGATTGATAGTTTAGAGCCTCTGCGACGATACTGTCTTGAAGCATTTGAATTGTTAGAGAAGTGTGTAGATGATCCAACGCAGAGTATTGAAAATATCGGCGAGCTGCTTGTCAATGAAGATGTTTCTATTGTTGAAGAGCAACCCTTTATCGAAAAACACCACAAAGGCAAATAAAGGGTTTTAAAATAGTAAACCTTGACATTGTGGACCGTAAGTTATTTCCCTAATTGTGAATAGCGCAGTAAAAAGGATGTATTAACAAGCAACGCAAAGTAGGTGTGAAAAGTCTATCGATACTAGGCGTGTTTATTTACCTTTATTCGTTGCTAGTCTTTGGTTTAGAATGATTCGACTTGAACGAAAAACGCATAGTAAAAGACTCAACCTCGGTGATATATGAAGTTCCAACAAACCTTACTTACAACAATCCTTATCATTTTTCAGGTTAAATTATTGTGCTAGATAAAAATTCGAATTCTAGTTATACCATTTCGGTAGATAGAATCGTCAACGGTATTAGTGGAAACGAAGACGAGACCCCGTCTTTGTATCAACAAGCGGCACAGTACTTCAAGCAGGAGCCGTTAAATAAACAAAAACTGCAGCTTATAAAAACCGAGATGCAACAGGTTATATCAGCCAAAAAAGCGCAATCATCTCAAAAGGCATCAAAACTTGACGAACAATTGTTGTTTCTTAAAAGAAAGTACAACCACGAACTGCTGGTGCAAAAAAGCGCTAGGCTCGCCAGACTAAATGATGCGGTAGACATGTGTCTTAACCTGCTGTCTTTGAGCGAAGGTAATGACTTTGACGACACACAGTTAAAAAGCGCTAAGTTTTTATCTACCCTAGTGTTGTTTTCACCGGGTAAGGGTAAAAAATTAGCGGCACTGCATCATAAGTTAAAACCTGCGTACAAGGCTGTTTTAAGTTTGCGAGTACTAGATAAACTGGTGATAGACGGCGTTGTGAAGAATGCCTACATGATGAAACACTATGATCCTAAAAAACGTTATGAACCTGAAGCCAGTGATTACATTTGTTATACACAGTCGGTAATTTTGCCAATTATGCTTGCAGCCATTTTTCAGGATGTAGGATTGCAACATCCAGATTTAGTTGAGCTTTTAGAAGGTGAAGAAGGCGAGAAGGACAGATTCCGTTTATTGGAAAAACATGAACGCGAGAAAATGTTGCGTCTGAATTACGACTATACCATCGATTATTTACAAAATGGTTTAGGTTGCCAGCAAGCGAGTTCTAGCACTGCGCAGCAGCAGGTAGAGTTTGATGAATCCGAAAAGCAAAGGTTAAAGTTTCAGCTCGGTTTAGTGTTAGATGCCAACAACGCTAAACAAGGTACTAGTGAGATCCTAAAAATACCGCAAATTTATGCTTCTATTATTTTTTCGACTAAACACGATTTTCAACGCAAAAGTTACCCAACCGCCTCAATTCTAATAGAGCAATTAGCGATAAAGAAGGTGATTAGTAAACAGATTGCCAAGGTGTTTGTGGATATAGTGGGTCATTTTCCTTTGGGCTATGGCATTGTTTATATACCTAGAGACATTAGAGGTAATGAACTAGAAATATACGAATATGCCATAGTCACAGAATTGAATCCCAAGGTGTTGGACGAACCTGTTTGCCGCCCGGTAACAAAAAATTTAATGTTCTTAACGTCCGGAAAAACACTGGCAGTAGATAAAAATCTCAATCTACATTTTCCGGTGGCACGCAAAAAGTTAGTGAAAATTGATCCAAAGCGCTTAATTGAGATCATGGAAAAGTTAACATACGACTTTAAACCAGAACAAAGCGCCGCCTTTGTGCCTGATTACTGGGAGCCGCATAATTATTTTTGTGTAGCTGGCAATCAAAATTTGTGGAATCGCAGTGGTTAGTGCTGGTGTGGTGTTTACTATCAATAAGGCCATGGTAATTACTCGGTTAATAAACTGATCTTATTTTTATGGGCTTCAAGCAGGTCGGCAAACTGTGGTATTCCTAACAAATTTTTGAAAAAGGGATCGTTTTCGAGGTACCACCAATTATTGTTGAAGTCTTCTACCCAACCGCTTGCTAGGGTCGTTTCTAATTCTTGTAGGGCAAGTTGTTTTTTGCCTAAAAGGGAAAGAGTTTGGGCGTACGCCATATAAGCGTGTTCTGATGAAGCAAGTAACCCTTGCTCGAAACGTTTGGCCAACGTTTCTAAGAGCCGTTGGCCTTGATCATATTGTGCATTTTCCAGTAATAACGCTCCATACAATTGAATCAAGCCAATATCAGTACTATTTTGAAGGATACTAAGGTCATTTGCTACTTTACTACGTTTCAGTATATCTAGCGCTTTGATTGGGTCACCCGCTATCCACCAAGAATACGCGACGGATATGACAAACCGTTTATTGTCAGGATAAAGTCTTGCCCTCTTTTCAAAAAAAGCCAGGCTCCTTTGATGATCTTGCTCCGCGCCGTAAAATGCCGCAAAGGTATATAAAGTAAAAAAGCTATTATCTTGCCCCTTTAAAACCGAATGCAACAACTGCTGCGCCTTTTGAGGTTGACGTATTGATAGGTAGAAAAGGGCTAGCGAGTTGCGCTGTTTTGGACCGAGCGCATCATGGTCAATGCCGTTCTTTTTAATCCATTTAGTGGTGGCTTTTAACTTTGTAAGTTTTAAATTGCTGTAACCGAACTCTTTTAGAGGGTTATTTACTTGCCCTTCATCAAGCTCCAAATATAACTGAAAGTTTGAAAATGCTCTCTTTAATTGGCCCTTGATAAGTTGTGAGGTAGATAAAGCATTATAAATATACGCACAATTAGCACACAAACTGAGGGCGCTATTTTGTAACTCGATTGCAGCGTCTATTTTTCCCTCATCAAAATAGATCATTGAAAATGCGATAAACGTCCTATGAGTTAATTGACCGTTGTCATATTTCTTTAACCATTCATGAGGGGCAAGTTTACGTTTTTCTTGAGGTAGAGTGAGATAGCCCAAAGCCAAAATATTTGCATCTTTGGGGGCAATTTTCTGCATTTTTTTCGCCAATTCTTTGGCTTTATTGTTGTAGGTAGAGTGAGCGAAACCTTCGATATGGGATAACTGCCAATAGGCAAACCCTAACGCTAGCATTGAGTTAATGTAATCAGGTTCAATGCTTAAGCTAAGTTGAAAATAACTGATCGCTTTTTGAATGTTATGGGCTTTGCCTCTATTAAGGTGAAACTGACCGAGTGAGTAGTGTTGTTGCGCCAAAGGCAGTTGTTTTGTTTTTATCTCTGATGTTGACAGAATGACACTGAGTAAATAAGTGATGGTTAATACAGACACAACAATCACAGACCATTTTTTTATCTTTATTTTTAACTTGGTTTTTCGTGGTTTCTTTAGTGGTAGTGTTGTGGCGTTACAAGAAGTTGCATGGGTGACATCGGCGATTAATCGGTATCCTTTTTTGGATAGGGTTTCGATATAAACTGGCTTAGCAGTATTATCGCCGAGTGCTTTGCGAAGTTGCCCAACTAAATTGTAAATGGCATTGTCACCCACAAATTCGTTTGGCCATATTGCTTCAGATAGTTGTTGAATACTTATCACTTGGTTTGCATTTTTGGAGAAGTACAACAGTAAATCCATCACCTTAGGAATAACCACTATTTTATGATCGTTTTGAAGTAAACAATTTTCTAATGGAACGATAGTCCACTCGCCAATCTGGAATTGACCGCTGTTGTTTTTACTAGTGGTATGCATCTGATTTTATTATGTTTATTATTCTGTTAGGAAAAAATTAGAATTCGTTAAGGCTTTTTAGTTTGATGCATCTTAGCATAGCTGAATCTTTGGTTTAGAAATACACGGTCGTTTGATTTTTCTGTTATTTCTATGATTCTGTTTATTGAGGAAAATATGCGCTTTCACATAATGTCTTGCCTTGTTGGATTTTATTTAACCTTTATGCCAGTCGTTTTTAATACGGCTGACGCATCACAAAACGTGACTAAAAAAGTTGAGGCGGTGATCCAGTCCTACCATCAATATGGCGTGTTCAACGGTTCTGTTCTCATTGCGAAAGACAATCAAGTGATCTATGAACATGGAGTTGGTTTTGCCGATATTAATAAGAATCTTCCTAATACGCCAAACACTCCTTTTAGAATAGGCTCCTTAAGTAAAACATTTACGGCATTGCTGATTATGCAATTGATGGAGCAGAAAAAACTCAAACTATCTGACTTTGTCCATAAAATTTTACCAGAATATACTTCGGCTGAAGGTCAAAAAATTACCATTCGTCATTTACTTGCTCATACCTCGGGATTGCCCGGGCACTTTCAGTTACCCGGTTGGAAAGAAGGCAAATACCAGAACAATTTCAGTAGATCAGAGTGGTTACAGACTATCAGTCAGTTAACCCTTTTGTCTGAACCCGGAGAACAATACCATTATGGCAACCTAAATTATTTTTTACTTGGTTGTATTATCGAAAAGCTGAGTGGAATGTCGTACCAAACAAACCTACATAAACGTATTTTTCAGCCATCAAATATGCATTCTAGCGGTGTCGAGGACGCAGCAATGGATCCTACAATACCCACTGTGGGGTATAGGATCGGTGCGTCTGTCGGTTTCGAAGTCCAATCAACATTAAACATGCAGGTGTTTTTTGCTGGTGCGAATATTTATTCAACAGTTGTTGACCTGTTTAATTTTGAGCAAGCTTTGTTTTCAGGGAAGCTACTCAAACAGCACACTTTGGATTTTTGGCTCAACACCAAGCAAAGCTTCGCATGGCAAAAAGGTCAGTTAGACCTGAGTGACAATAAGTCCTTGGACTGGTTATCTTATAATGGTCAATTGCAGGGTTTTAGCAGCATGTTAAGTGTACTAGGCGACGCACGAAATGAGGCGCAACACCCCACTACACGTTTCACTGTTATTATCCTTAGCAATAACGGCATAAATTACTGGCATAAACAGCAGCTCGTGTCGGATTTATACGCAGTGCTCGCGGGCCAACATAAAAATATGAACGTTGTCGAGTCGCCATTACCCATCACTTTTATGCTGACTAAAGCTGCCTTAGACGGAACCCTCGAGCAGCAGGTTAACTATTTAATAACTCATGCTGATGAATTTGTTGTGAAGGAGCACGAAATAGACTCATTGGCACAACAGCTTTTTTGGGCCTCAGCAAACCACAAAGCTGCGGCAGTATGGCAGCTAAATAGCCAACTTTTTCCTGACTCAGATAATGCTCGTAATATGTTAAAGGCGCTATGTGAAAACCAAACGTCGTTAGATGGTAGCGTTGAATTCTGTCGAAAACACCGAGAGACTTCATCAAGTATTGAAACGCGAAAAGGCACATTAATTAGAAACATAAGTATTGTTTCACCTGAGCTGTCGGAGCCTCTTGATAATCATGACGTGTATATCGTAGATGATAAAATTGTGTCTATTGGCAAAGATTTGCAGGTAAAAGCCAACCAAGTTATCAACGGAACGGATCAATTTCTTACACCCGGCTTAATCGATGCCCACACTCATCTTAGTGGTGTGCCTGGAATGAGTTATGAACATTCACAAGCCTATCCAAAAATTGTTAAAGAAGCCACTGAGCAGATCCCTAGAAGTTATCTCTATCACGGTTTTACCACTGTGATAGATTTACACTCTGACCCACGTAATATTGCCAATTGGAATCAGCGTGAAATTCGCCCTCAAGCTTATTTTTGCGGGGCTGCACCTGTAGTCGACGGTTACCCAATGAGCTTTGTACCAAAGCCGTTTCGATATCAACTCACTCCTTATTTTCTGTTAGATGGAGAATACGTGCCACCAGGGGTTGATCCTCTGCAACATACGCCCGAAGCTGTAGTAGAAAAAATGCGAGCCGCAGGCGCAAGTTGTGTCAAAACACATTATGAAAGTGGCTTTGGTGGCAAAGGAAACTTGCCTACGCCCAGCTTAAAGCTAATTCGTGACTTAAAAACTGCCGCTAATGCGGCGCAGTTACCGCTTTTGCTTCACGCCAACTCACAAGAGGCGCAGCGCTTTGGCATTAATGCAGGTGTCGACGTATTTGCTCACAGTATGTGGACATGGAACGACCCAACAGAAAGCGCTATTCATGGAGATATTCGCAATATACTCGATTCGGCAATAGCTAAAAACATAGTGCTGCAACCTACAATTCAAGTGCTGTATGGTGAGCGAGATTTGTTTGATCCCACCTATTTAGAAACAACTGACTTGGCAAAAGTTTTACCGCGATCGTTGATTAATTGGTATAAAACTCCAGAAGGCCAGAGTTTTCGTCATCGTCTGGCTAAAGTAGACTACGTCAAACATATTCTACGATCCGATACATGGGATAATATTGGAAAAATCCCGATACAACGAGCCATGTCAATTCTCATATATATGATGAAAAATGGTGGTACGTTATCATTTGGAAGTGATACACCTAGTGATTTAACTTTTGCTAATCCCCCAGGTTTAAATGGGCGTTATGAAATGAAAAGGTGGCAACAAGCGGGAGTAACCGGCAAACAATTTTTGGAGGCGGCAACCACTACTAATGCTAAGTTGTTTAATTTAGATAATTTAATAGGCAGTGTTCAAGTCACAAAACGTGCTGACTTGTTAATTTTGGGTAAAAACCCTCTAATAGACATTGACGCTTTTGACTCAATTGTAACTGTTATATCCGCGGGAAAGGTTTTACCTAGAGAATCATTAGCGGCGAATCGTTGATTAGACTGCCACTTTCTGGAATTAGCTCAAAACTTAAAGCGTAGGTTGCCTGCTTCTACAGCAACCTTTTTGCCATATTGAATAAACAAGGCTTCTTCAAAATCGTTGGAGTCTAGTGTGTACTGCATGTCTTCACCGGCTGCTAAGTCAACTATGATGTTTTCTATTTGAGGTTTGTGATAATCCAATACCTTCTGTTTGCTGCCACTTAAATACACTTGCAAATAGCTTTGAGCCTCAGTGGCCGTGGTGCCTGTCATTAAGTTAAAAGCGGTTTTCATGGTTCCAGTTACCATAGATAAAACTGGACTAGGTACAAAGAGGTTTATAAGGCTAGAGGTATCTTTCAAAATGGCATATTCATCGTTTAACATTTGAATGTCCGTCATTTTAATATCTGTTAAAAGTACATTTTTTTTAGTTGGGTCGTAGTAGGGTCTAGCTTGCACAACTAAAATGATATGAGCTCGATAGATAGGGTTGCCAATATAGGTGACTTCAATGCCCCCCAATAACTCTGCTTGGATGTAGTTTCCGTTAAAAGGCATAGTTATTTTAGTTTTTGACAAGGTAAAAAGCCCGTCACCTCGGGGTACGGAAATTGGAAATGAAAGTGGCAAGTGAGGTTCAATTAGCTGACTTATCTCTTCTACTGAATAATCCACGTACTTAAGTCGTTTAAGTCGGATAAGACATTTAGCTAGGAGTAATCGAAATGACGATTTGATAGATTTCGAGATCAAACTAATGCTTCTCCATAAATATTAATGATAATGTTATGCTTAACATGCATTTTATAACTAATTGAATTTTATTGTATAAAGTTATTCCGACAGGAGATTTCTAAGTTTACAGGAAAGTAACACTAAGATAACTTTTTTGATAGACTCACTGGTATGACATCAGATGAGTTTTGTTAGCGCTAAATCAACAGAACATTCTGTTTTAAATATATAATTTATCACAAACATTCGCATAGTTTTCAGTTTCAAATAAGTAGTCGATTCATGCAAAAAATGTCTCAAACACAATTCGATTTTATTATTATTGGTGCTGGTTCAGCGGGTGCCACTTTAGCGGCTCGTCTCACCGAAAATAGCCAATTTAAGGTGTGTTTGATTGAAGCAGGAGGCGCGGATAAAAGTCCGTTTATTCATATTCCATTTGGTTTGGCGTTTTTATCTCGCATGACTAATTTGGGGTGGGAATACCATACCGAATCACAAGCACATTTAAATAACCGCAAGCTTTTTTGGCCTAGGGGCAAGGTAATGGGAGGCTCGAGTTCGCTCAATGCCATGTGTTACATTCGCGGTGTACCTGAAGATTATAATCTTTGGAGTGAAATGGGGGCCAAAGGGTGGGATTGGCAAACGGTGCTACCTTATTTCAAAAAGTCAGAAAAACAACAGCATGGAGAAAGTGAATTTCATGGGGCCGATGGTTACTTAAGTGTTAGTGACCTGCGACATACCAACCCTTTATCAGACTCTTTCGTTAATGCGGCACAGGACGTAGGTCTGGCTAGGGTCACAGATTTTAATAGTACTAAACGTGAAGGCTTGGGTTTTTATCAAGTGACGCAAGAAAACGGTCAACGCTGCTCTGCGGCTAAAGGCTACTTGTCACCAGCGTTATCGCGACCCAATTTAACGGTTATTACCAAAGCGTTAGTTGAAAAAATTATCATAAGTGATGGCGTGGCTACAGGGGTAAAAGTGCAAATCAATGGTGAATCAGTTGCGCTGACAGCGAGTAAAGAAGTGATACTCTCAGCTGGCGCAATAAACTCACCACAAGTGTTAATGCTATCTGGTTTAGGACCTAAAAAACACTTAGCTGAAAAGGGTATTGAAACTATAGTCGATTTACCGGGCGTAGGGCAAAACTTGCAAGATCACCTCGATGCTATTGTTCAGCATCGTTGTAAAAGTCGTGAGAGTTATTCAATATCATTGGCACTTATCCCACGTTATGTTAAAGCGGCCTTTAGTTATTTGTTTAATCGTAAAGGTTTGATGACCAGCAATGTTGCTGAAGCGGGGGGCTTTGACAGAACGCAAAACGCCGGCGACATTCCTGATATTCAATATCACTTTTTACCCGCGATATTGTTGAATCACGGAAGAACAACAGCGTTTGGTTATGGATATGGTGTGCACGTTTGTGGCCTGTACCCCAAAAGCAGAGGTGAGATCACGCTACGTTCAAATAATCCAAAGGATTTGGCGGTAATTGATCCCCATTATTTAGAACACCCAGATGACCAAAAAGTGATGATTGATGGTGTTCGACGAGCCAGAAAAATCCTCGCTGCTGCGGCCTTTGATAACTACCACTCATGGGAAATCGGGCCTGGTCCTGATGCACAAACAGACGAAGAAATTTTGGCTTTTATTCGTAAAAAAGCTGAAACCATTTATCACCCTGTAGGCACGTGTAAAATGGGAAGAAGTGACGATGCAATGACAGTGGTAAATCCGGAGCTGAAAGTAAAAGGAATGAAAGGTTTGAGAGTTGTTGATGCCTCGGTGATGCCCACTTTGGTTGGTGGTAATACTAATGCTCCAACTATTATGATTGCGGAACGTTGCGCTGATTTAATTAAGCAAGATTATCAGTAACTTTGACAGTAGTGTATTGTAAATGTTAGATGAAAGTTGGTTGCTAAGGCTCAGTGAGCACTTGGCTTAAAGCTTATCGCGGCTTTAATGAACGATTAAATCAGCCGTACTGTGAGTATGGTTTTGGCCAATCATCGTTTGAATACGCAAGGTGAACTAAGCATAAGTAGACTTAGAAAACCTTGTGTATGATTGAATCCTTAGACAATAAAGGCATTTAGGTTAGTTTGTAAATCAACTACCCGCTTAGCTATGGTTGTATTGGCTTCTGATGTGGTTTTAGCACCCTTAGAAGTGACCGATGCTAGGTCGTTAATTCTCACTATATTCACGTTAATTTCTTCCACGACTTGAGATTGTTGTTCCGCTGCGGCAGCAATCTGAATATTTAAGTCTGAAATTTGCGTAACTGAAGTTGACGCTTCTT
This sequence comes from Paraglaciecola sp., assembly GCF_039964565.1. GTDB lineage: Bacteria > Pseudomonadota > Gammaproteobacteria > Enterobacterales > Alteromonadaceae > Paraglaciecola. The sequence goes on along the minus strand of NZ_JBDVXF010000008.1, from coordinate 113,474 downwards.
CAAATGTTTGACTCGTTTTGGCACTTTTTTCTAAGCAAATTGCTGCGCTATCCGTACCTTTATTCATACTTGTGACAGCATTATTGGCTTCAGCCTTAAGCCTTACCAGAAGATCTTGGATATCTACAGTTGATGTTTGGGTTCGCTGCGCTAGTGTACGCACTTCGTCAGCGACCACGGCAAAGCCTCGGCCAGTCTCGCCAGCTCGAGCGGCTTCAATAGCTGCATTAAGAGCAAGTAAATTGGTTTGTGCGGCGATACCTTGAATCGACTCTAAAACGTTGCCGATGCTATTTGTTTCTTCAACCAAACTTTCTATCACTTGTGAGGCTTCACTCACTTCCTCTGATAATTGGTTGATAATTTTTTGGGTGTCTAAGGCTTCTTGTCGACCTTCAGTAACTTTGTCTTTTACCTCTTGTGTGACTTGCGAAGCATTTGAGGCGCTGCGGGCAACTTCTAGAGCACTGCTGCTCATTTCGTTAACAGCAGTGGCGACCATTTCAGTTTCGGCTTGCTGTTTATTTACATTTGTCGCTGTTTTTTGCATATTAGTTAAAGCAAGTTCGGTTGCTTTTTCTAATTCATTCGCTTGGTTAGTAGTATTGATAATCAATGTTCTCAACACCGCTAGAAATTTATTGAATTCGCGGGCTACATCTCCCGTTTCGTCATTGGCATTATCGTCTAATAAAACGGTTAAATCCCCATCACCACTTGCAATCTCAGCCAACCTTGAAGTTAAGTTATTAAGTGGCACCACTATAGAGCGACTTATCACTAGCGGAAACACAATGCCCAACGTTAGAGAAACCACGAAGGCAATAGTTATCAAAACTATGCCAGACTGTTCGTCTTGTTCAGCTTTTATAGAGGCTGCTAGCGTAAATTTTTGAATTTCATCTAATAAATCAATAAGTTCATGCTTTAAAGCGTCTTGCAACTTTTCCATTTCGGCGGCATCTTTAGCTATGTCAATTAAATTGTGTGTACCAGCTTTACTTAGAATTTTCTCTGAGGATAGAGTGGATTCTTTGTATCGATGTTCAACATCAGTGAGGACAGATAATACATGACGAAATTCTGCTTTGCCTTTTTCTGAGTGAATAACGTCAATTGCCTTAGTAACGAAAACCTCAGTGTCTTTAATGTCTTGTTCTATGATAATTGTAAGTTCAGCCCATTGACTCTTAAGTTGGTCGAAATGCGCTAGACTACCAGGAATGTTTTGTTTGACTAGTGATGCGTTAAAGATGGCTCGCTCAAATAAAATGCTTTGCTCAAGTTGGTTTTCGGTTATTTTGGTAACCTTACCAGTCAAGGGGATATTTTCCTCTGCAATATCAACTAACTCTTTACCTATTTTGTCCATTTGAACTAATGCAATACCCCCAATGATTAGCATGAGTGCTAAAAGGGTAAAGCCCAACAAATAAATTTTGGACCTAATATTGATACGCTTTAACATGAGTTTTACTCCTCATTGTATTTAGATTTTTACTTACTGCTGAAAGTATTCAATTCAAAAAAAACAATTTCCATTGAAGTGAAACTGAAACTGAAACTGAAACTGATACTGATAGTGAATGGTAATATTGAATATTCTCTATCGGGCGAGAGCTAATATGTCGGGTCTCGCATTTCACTTTAGTTGTGGCGCTAGCTAGAATAGTTAAAAGGGTCTAACAAAAGCGACACCAAACACATAGGCTTTCTCTCCGTCTATAAAATCTACTGCCAAGGTAGGTGCTAAGCCAAAATCACCAATATGATATTCGTAACTTGCGCTTACCCTATATAAATCTTCTGTATGAGGATGGGCGCCACCAATTTTTTCTTTGCCTACACCTAACCCGAATCTAAGACTCTTCACAGGATGGTAAAATAACTGAGCTACAGTCACTGTGACTCCATCATCGTGGTGGGCGTCATCAATTTTTTCATAAGCTGCGCCTAAGCCCCACGAGTCATTGAATTTATATTCGTATTCAATTCCGTAGGTAAAATGGGTTTCATCGGCAGCATCTGTATAACCGATAAAAATACCTGGAAAGTGGCGAGCGTCATCTGCTGCGAACACGTAATTGGCACTGAAAAGTAGTGATAATAATAAGATTACATTTATAGCTAATTTCATAAAATTTCCTTGGATGATAAAAACTCGCTGATGCTTAAACAGCGACGTTTAGCGTTTAAAATATATTTAAAGGTTAAATATTTGTTATAGGGGTGTCACTTAGACAAAAGTATTAGAACTGTTTACGATTGAATTTAGGCGACTTGTTTATTGGCATGTTAACTATTTGGATTCGTCACAACTGGTGTATCGAGAGTTTCACTGTTTTACGTTTCATGTAAACCAAATAGATAGTTAGTTTTTGCCTAGTTATTTCCATCAAAGTGCAGCAAAAAAACTTTGAATTTAGAACTTAAAACAACAAATTCGTACCATTGATGTCGAATGAGTGACAGCTCAATTGATAGATAAAAATTCGATAATAAGGCTTCGAATATTGTATTAGTCGAAGTTCGACATAAGCGATTTTTTTGCGCTTAATACAACCCAACATAAAATTGATAATGAAGAACGATTCAAACGTAAACGTAGATAGGATATGCGCTGTAGAGCGATACACAATTCAGGTTATTTACTTATGATGATGTGAGCTATCACTTGAAACAAAAATATAATGTGGATTTTTCTCTGTTTTTTTATCGTTTGCGTATTTTTGAAGCGAGGCCGAGTATTAATATTTGATGTTTTAAATCTAAGCGACATTAAAATAATGTCATCTATAAAAGCAGTCATAGGAATTGGTGATGCATTTCGTGTTTTACGGATGATGAAATATACAAAAAGAATCGTGTTTTTTCACAAATAGGCATGTCTTTGATTCTATATTTACGCGTTTAATTTTTAGAGATAAGAACATATACCGCCCTTAAAACAATATACCTACGTATTATTTCACATAACTTCATGTTGTTTAAAATGCAGTCTCAATTGGTGATTTACTATCAAGTTTTCCCGAATCTGAAAGGTGTCGATATAAAGTTAAGGGAGTACCTGAGGACTTCTTATATAGAAAAATGAAATATTCTCATCGTTATGCACCTGTAATTGGGAAGTCGTGAAGATGTAATGGTTGAAATCGATCATTTGGTTAAGGTAAAAGGAGTGAAAGGTTTGATAGTTGTTGATGCCTCGGTGATGCCCACTTTGGTTGGCGGTAATACTAACGCTCCAACAATTATGATTGCGGAACGTTGCGCTGATTTAGTTAAGCAAGATTTTCAGTAATTTTATCAGTAGCTTTATCCGTAACTCTTATTCAAAAATCATTGCAGAATAGCAAAGCTGTTAATTGGGATAGTATCTTAGATTTAGATTAGTTATCGTTTCATTGTTTGGAACTCTCAGGGATAAGATAGATGTTGAGAATAATAACGGGTTTGGGTTTATTGCTGTTACTCAATGGCTGTGTTGCGACAAAAAATATTGTGCCAAAACATGCATTATTGGAAAAGCCGCCGGAAAAGGTTAAATGGCAAAGTGATTCTTTCGAATTAATCGCCGTTCCATCGCAACAGGATATATTTAGGTTAAGCCAAGAGAGTCAAAATCACTTTTTAGATTATTACTATGCACAAGACAATGTTGCTGTGGCAGGGCACAAGCATTTATACAACTATATCGATAATTTTTTAGATGGATTTGATTATAGAGGTGAAACCCTTAATGCAGACTTAGCCGCAAGGCAGCGCGCTGGTAATTGTCTATCTTTGGCGATCCTTACAAAAGCATATGCCTCTCTTGTTGGTTTAGATATTGAGTTTAGAAAAGTAAACTCAGCACCGATTTACCAGCGAAATGCTGGTGTAATGACCATTTCCTCACATGTACAGTCTCATTTGTATGCGCCCAAAATGACCAATAAAGATAAATACACCCTTAGTGTGCTTCGCTCGAAAATCATTATTGATTACTTTCCTACGTCAAATAGCTTTATTGGTGGTTTGATTTCCGACGCAGACTTTACTGCTATGTATTACCAAAATTTAGCGGCTGAGGCGATAGTCGCAATGAAATTTGACTTGGCTTATTCGCTGTTGGACGCAGCCATGAAATTGTCACCCAACAATTCTGAAACGCTTAATACCTTAGCTGTTTTGCACAAAATAACCGGCAACACTGCGCTCGCAGAAACGATATATCTCAATCAGATTAAAACTGGGAACAGTTCAGTTAGTTTGCTTAGCAATTATATCTTATTGCTAGAACAAACTAACCGATCAGGTGAAGCGGCTTTGATGAAACATAAATTTAAGGACGTTCGCGATGATAACCCGTATCGTTGGTATGATTTAGCTAACCAAGCATATGCACAACAAAACTTTTCACAAGCGCTTAATTACTATGAAAAGTCTATTCAAGCCGCCCCATATTTACATGAGAGCTTCTATGGTCAAGCAAAAACCTATGTTCGCCTAGGTAAAAGACGTCAAGCCAAAATCGCCATGAAAAAGGCAGCGTCCTTAGCGTTCAAGCCAAGTGATGAACTACTTTATCTGGCGAAATTAGACTCGCTGACCCGAGAAAGTGAAATGTAACAATGGCAGAACTGCTAAAAGATAAATACCCTGTAGAGGTCGCCGAGAAGATTAGTAAAATGATTTGTGAGGTACATCCGACCTTTGACTCAGTTGGTTTTGTTGGTCAAGTACGCCAAGGGTATGAGCAATTGGAGCTAATGGCGCGAGCCCGTAAAATTGCTGTGGCGTTAACAGCATTTCTACCTGCAGATTTTGAAACAGCGCAAGATATTTTGTTAGCGTCTTTGGATTCCTCAGCAGAACTGGACGAAAACAATAGTGTTGCGTCGTTTTTATATATGCCCCACACCATGTATATCAGCGACAATGGCTTGGAATATTTCGATATTTCAATGCAGGCTTTGTATCAATTGACTCAGAGGTTTACGGCTGAATTTGCTATTCGGCCCTTTATTCAACGTTACCCTGAAAAAAGTTTGGCGCTATTAGCAATTTGGGCATCAGACTCCAATTTACATGTGAGGCGCTTGGTATCAGAGGGAACACGTCCTCGATTACCTTGGGCATCACGTTTACTTGAGTATATTAAGGACCCCACTGCGGTTGTTCGTTTATTAGAGTTGCTCAAAGATGATCCCGAGTTGTATGTAAGGCGTTCGGTAGCAAATAACCTCAATGACATAGGTAAAGATCATCCTGCACTTTTAGCAGACATAGCCAAAAGATGGCTAAAAGACGCCTCAAAAGACAGAACGTGGTTAGTAAAGCATGGCTTACGTAGCGCCATTAAACGTGGCGAAAAAGGCGCTTTGCAGGTCTTAGGGTATGATGAAAAAGTAGACGTTAAAATTAAGAATGTCGCTATATTACCGGCTAAAGCTCAAATAGGCAAAGCCATTCAAGTGAGTTTTGACGTCGCTAATCTGAGGGATTGCGTCACTGCTTTGATGGTTGATTTTTCGATCCACTTTATCAAAGCTAACGGTAAAGCCAACCCAAAAGTATTTAAGTTAAAAGCCATTGAGCTTGGGCCCCAAAAGTCTCACAAGTTTTCAAAAAAGGTGTCACTAAAAGTGATGACCACTCGCACTTTGTATACTGGAACACATAAGGTTGAAGCCATCATTAACGGGAAAAATCACGCGCTTGGCAGTTTTGAATTAGTTAGATAACCTGATGCTATAGTTGCTCTAACATCAGGCTAATTGATTATATTTGGTGTGCCTGACACTACTAAGAGTTATTTGTCCCCTAGGAAATCAACTACAGTATCTGTGAAATCGGTAAACACACCGTCTACTTTCAACTGTTTAAACAACATTTGTAATGCCTGCTGTTTAGTAACATCATCTGGTAGTGCGTCTTTACGAAAAGTGTAGGGATGCACCTTAAGTCCAGCGTTATGTGCTTGGGCAACATAACCTGTCGATTGCATGGTTTTAAGATCGACCAATTGAGGTATCCAAGGACCAATTCCTTGAGCGACTTTGGCAATAGCTTCCAATCCCTGAGTCGTTTTTAATACATCATAGTCGGTTGGAGATTCTAACCAGTCATTTTCTGCAATAAGCTGTATAAGTTTTACTTTTGCTCCAAGCTCATTACGCAATCGCTGGGTTTCGGCAAAATCAAAACACTGCACGTAAATGTTTTTATTCGCATCGTCTAGATTATGTTTTCGTAATACATTCATTACCAATTGGCTAATGTCGATCCCTTGTTCTAGATGCCAAGCAGGAGATTTTATTTCAGGGTAGAAACCAGTAGTTTTGCCGAACTGACGATTGAGTTGTTGAATCAATTCAATTTGGTCTTCAAAAGTTGCAATCTGAAACGACCCATCTCCTCGATAGCGTAGCGGAAATACCTGATTACCCTCTGCATCTTGACGCTCATGAACTCTAAGGGTCTTTAGTTCAGCTAAAGTAAAGTCTAATGCATAATATCTCCCATCTTTACGTTTTCTGGTTGGGAAAATTTGTTCAACATTTGTAACCGTTTCAAGATGAATGTCATGCAAGACTATTAATTTTGAGTCTTTAGTCGCTACCAAATCTTGCTCAATATAATCAGCGCCTTGTGCGTAGGCTAAAGTAACCGATTCGAGGGTATGTTCGGGTAAATAGCCCGGTGCGCCCCTATGCGCGATTACCAAGGGAGGCGTGGCACTGACTTGGTTGCTAAGAATCATTATCAGCAGTCCTAAAATACATAATTTCATAATACTCACTTTATTTTCGTTCAATTAATTCAATTGCATAACCGTCTGGGTCACGCACAAAAGCGATGACAGATTTGCCCCCTTTTACGGGACCGGGTTTACGATAAACATCGCCACCATGTTGCTCAATAAATGCACATAAGGCGTAAATATCATCAACAGCAATAGCGATATGCCCAAAAGCATCACCCATTTGATAGCTGTTTTTATCCCAGTTGTAGGTCAGCTCCAGCACTGTAGTATCTGTCTCTTCACCATAGCCTATAAAAGCCAAGGTATATTGATACTCCTTGTTTTCACTCTTCCTAAGCAGTTTCATACCCATGAGCTTGGTGTAGAAATCAATTGAAACTTGTAAATCTGCCACCCGTAACATAGTGTGCAATAAACGCATAAGGTTTCCTTTTTGAATGAATTTGCAAGTCTTTAGGTTAACAACTCATAAACTTGAAAACAAAACTTCAAGCAAACAATATTAAGTCATGATTATGACAATTAGATGTGGATTGCCTTTTAAGCTCTATAAGTTTTTGGTGATAACTATTATTAGTTGCGGTGACTAGGAAAGAGCAAATAAAACTAAGTCAAATTGCCTTTAGGCCCAATCAGATTGTTAGAGAATGAGATTGATGTCTAAATAAGTGGCTAAAGGTCTTGCTAGATTTGAGTTGCAAAAGTCGGTAAAGTAAAAATAAGCAATGACTAGTAGAGTCAATTTTTAACAAGACAATGGTGTGCCAGCTGCATTTTCGTTTACGCCATCTTTGTCGCTATCGGTACTCATTTTAACTCTACCTTGCAAGGTAATAGATAGCGAACGAGCATATTTTGCTTCTTTGTTTTTGTGACAAAGCAAAATTTCATTGGCTAGATCCGCTTCCCCAGTTTCGGAAAATTTAATGGTATCGTTGGTGTTGGTCATCAAACTAGTTTCGGATGTGGCACTCACTGAAACTAATAATTCTTCATCCGCACCGCGAATTTCATTATCGTCACTGTCGATGAATACAATTTTGGGTTTGTTCCAATCTTCAGTGCAAACAGAATAATCGTCCGATGGACAAACCACAACCTGGACTTGTTCGTCTATTGCATGGTGCCTTGCATACTGGATTAATGAGCTTATTTCATTGATCTCAGCCACAATTCGGTTTGTTATTAAGATGCTTTGAATACTTGGGGTAACAAATGCAAGTATTATTGCAACAATGGAGACAGTGACCATTAATTCGACCAAAGTCACGCCTTTCTGTTGTTTCACTTTAAACACTCCAGTAATGAGTTGGTTAAGATAAACTATTTTTTGAAAAATTAGGGTATGAAATAGTTACCAAAGGTTAGGATTAACATACACATGTTGCTAACATTAAGCCGTAGCTATTTTTGGGTTAAAAGTTAGACAAAAATTATATTGGGAGTTAACGGCCCAATTGGAGTTTTTGGTAAGTATGACATTAATGAGGGAAAAAATGCAGACGAGTACTGTGATAGAACAAATGCGGGTATTACCTGAAATTGATGTTAATTATGAAGTTGAGCGTCGAATAAGTTTTATTAAATCTCAACTAATAAGTAGCGGTTGTAAAGCCCTAGTATTGGGTATTAGTGGTGGGGTAGATTCTTGTGCATTAGGGCGTTTAGCGCAACTTGCCGTGAATGAGCTAAATCAGCAACAAGCAACAGGTTATCAATTTGTGGCAGTTAGATTGCCATATAACGAACAGGCAGATGAGGCTGATGCCCAAGCAGTAATCCAATTTATTGAACCTAGCCAAAGTCTTGCAATTAATGTCCAACCTGGCACTGATGCAATCGACCAACAAACTCGTGTAGCGCTTGAAGATAACGGTTTGCTTCCCAAAAGTGAAACTAAGTGTGATTTTGTTAAAGGCAATGTAAAGGCGCGTACTCGAATGGTGACACAGTACCAAGTTGCTGGATTGCTTGATGGCTTAGTGTTAGGTACAGACCATTCAGCTGAGAATATTACGGGTTTTTATACTAAATATGGCGACGGCGCATGCGATCTTGCGCCATTATTTGGCCTTAATAAACGTCAAGTTAGGCAAATTGCCGAGTTTTTAGGTGCGCCTCAGCATATTATTCATAAAGCTCCTACTGCTGATTTAGAGTCATTAGCGCCTCAAAAATCAGATGAACAGGCGTTGGGCATGACTTATGACCAAATAGATGATTTTTTAGAAGGCAAGGATGTTTCCCTCGATATCGCTGAGAGATTGGTCGCTATATTTGAAAAGACCCAACATAAACGAGTTCCAATTCCTACCATATATGATTGAAACTGTGTATTAACAAGCCATATTAATTGAGATCTAAAATGAAAAAAATTGAAGCAGTAATTAAACCATTCAAAATGGATGATGTTCGCGAAGCTTTGTCAGAAATTGGTGTGAGTGGCATGACAGTCACTGAAGTGAAAGGTTTTGGGCGCCAAAAAGGGCATACAGAGTTGTATCGCGGCGCTGAGTATAATGTCGATTTTTTACCTAAAGTGAAAGTCGAATTGATAGTCGCAAATGACCAAGTAGAGCGATGTATAGAAGCCATAATGAATACCGCTAAAACTGGAAAAATCGGTGACGGAAAAATATTCATTTGTGATGTAGAGCGCGCTATACGCATTCGGACCGGTGAAGAAAACGAAGAAGCTGTTTAACGAAGTTATGCTGTAGTTTGTCGATAATCATCTCGTTTTTAAAAAAAACTGAAATAATTAACACCGCTCTTTGGTCTGATAGTTTGGAACCAGACAAAAGTATTAAAAAAACAATTTTTATCGACTACTTATCTTAAAGGATACTCATTATGCAACAAATTAAAAAAACATCCATCGCTACAGCGCTTGGAGCAGTGGTTATCGGCTCTCTTGCTTCCGTAAGTGTGCAAGCCAATACTAACCCTTTTACTGTTCAGTCTTTAGAGTCTGGCTTTATGCAGAGCGTCGACGAAGGCAAATGTGGTGAAGGTAAATGCGGTGGTGACAAAGCTGAAAAAGCGGCCAAAACCATGAAAGAAGGCAAATGTGGTGAAGGTAAATGCGGTGGCGATAAAGCTGAAAAAGCGGCTAAAACCATGAAAGAAGGTAAATGTGGCGAAGGGAAATGCGGTGGCGATAAAGCTGAAAAGGCCGCGAAATCCATGAAAGAAGGCAAGTGTGGTGAAGGTAAATGCGGCGGAGACAAAGCCAAAAAAGCCACTAAAACCATGAAAGAAGGTAAATGTGGTGAAGGCAAGTGTGGTGGCCAAGCCTAAGTCGCCAGTAAATTAGCAAATAAATCATAAAAACAAAAAGGCCGGCGAAAGTCGGCCTTTATTTTAGAATTCAATCGGGGTAATCAATCTAATGAACAATAAACACCTATTAGGAGTTGGATTAGGATTACGTCGAGAAATGCTCAATGAATTATTACCTCATATCCCTAGCTCAGTAGATTTTTGGGAAGTTGCTCCTGAAAACTGGATCCCTCTTGGGGGGAAATATCAGAAAAATCTCCATCAATTTACCTCTAGTTGTAATTTTGTTTGTCACGGTTTATCTCTGTCAATTGGTAGCCCTGCGCCGCTAGATGTGAACTTTGTTAAGCGCGTTAAAGGTTTCTTAGATCAACATGAAATTTTGTACTATAGCGAACATCTAAGTTATTGCTCCGGTCAAGGTCATATGTATGATTTGATGCCGATCCCGTTTACAGAAGAAGCGGTTAAACATGTGGTTGAGCGTGTTAAACAAGTGCAAGATATTATTGAACGACCCTTGTTGTTGGAAAATGTATCTTACTATGCAGCACCCGGACAAGAGATGACCGAGCAAGAATTCACCTTGTCGGTTTTAAACGAGTCTGGCTGTTTAATGTTACTAGACGTAAACAATATTTATGTAAATTCAATTAATCACGGCTACGATCCCGAGGCGTTTTTGTGTGCCATGCCTACAGGTAAAATTGTTTATGGGCATATTGCAGGGCACTATGATGAAGCTGAAGATTTAAAAATTGATACTCACGGTAGTGACGTCATTGAGCCTGTTTGGCAACTGTTAAAAAAAGCCTATGAAATACATGGTATTTTTCCTACCTTGTTAGAACGAGATTTTAATATTCCACCCATTAGCGAGTTGTTGTTAGAAATGGAAAAAATTAGAACAATTCAACAGCAAGTTCTGCTAAAGACAATGTCCATTAAAGCACCTAAAAAATTAACTGCCTAATGAATTCTTTCATAGAGACTCAACATGCGTTTATGCAACATATTAAAGATCCTGAAGGATCCCCTTATTTAGGTGATATTGAAGACCGACGTTTAGCGATTTATAGGGAGCTGTTTTTTAATAATATATTGGGGTTTTTAAGTTCAGGTTTCCCAGTACTTGAAAGTTTATATTCTGAAACACAATGGAAATGGTTAGCTAGAAAGTTTTTTAGTGAACACCAATGCCGTTCTCCTTACTTTATCGATATTAGTAAGGAATTTGTAGAATATCTGTCTAGTGAATATGAAGTCAATGAGTCTGACCCTATATTTATGCGGGATTTGGCCCATTATGAATGGTTGGAGTTAGATCTAAATGTGCGTCAATCATCGCAATCATCGAAAGCATGGGATGGGCACGCTGACGTAACCGCAGTTAGCATGTCTGACTTAGCTACACTAGTGAGTTATCACTATCCGGTTCATCAAATTGGTCCTGAATTTCGTCCCAAAGAGGCCGGGGAAGTGGTGTATCTAGTGGTATATAGAGATAGCTCGGACGAAGTCAATTTTACTTTGGTTAATGCGGTTTCAGCGCATTTATTAAACACTATATTGCAACAAGGAGTGGCAACCGTTGATTATCTCAACAAAATTATGATTGCAGCTATGCCACAACTTGAGACTCAACAAATAATAGAATCGGTTGAACAAGTCCTACAAACTTTGCTTCAACAAGAGATTTTGTTTCCTGAAAACCAATCTACATCAATCACCTGACTTTTTAGGGCTATCAATTTATCGAACTTTGGATTAACATCTCGCCTTCAATTTTGTTGTTAACTAAGGGGTGATCCCCTTCAAGTTTGGAGTGCAATTATGCAAGATGATAACAGTCCTCGTGACCCGTTTAGTTGGGGTTATTTGATTGCCGCCGTAGGTACCCTACTAGCGTTACCACTGATGCATGTCATATTGGGTTGGTTCGTTTTTTACCTCTAATATCCGCAACTAATCTACTCATCCTATTATTAAATTACGGGGAAATTCGTGTCCGCCGAATATATAAAATCGGTTATTAAAACCGTTCCTAATTATCCGAAACCAGGGATCATGTTTCGAGATGTGACTTCTGTGTTAGAAGACCATAAAGCTTATTCAGCTACCATCGAACTCTTATTGAAGCATTACGCTCCGATGGGATTTGATAAAGTGGCTGGTACCGAAGCCCGTGGCTTTTTGTTCGGTGCGCCTTTAGCGATTGAATTGGGTATTGGCTTTATTCCAGTGCGAAAGCCAAACAAGTTACCACGAGAAGTGATAAGCGAAAGTTATGAGCTTGAGTACGGTACCGATTGTTTAGAAATCCACAAAGATGCAGTGAAACCCGGCGAAAAAGTCTTGATGTTAGACGATTTGTTGGCAACCGGCGGCACAATGATCGCCACAGCTAACTTAATTAGAAATTTAGGAGGTGTGGTAGAACACGCCGGTTTTGTTATTTCTTTACCGGAACTAGGTGGAGAGCAAAAACTGACCGATTGTGGCGTCACTAGTTTTTCAATTTGTGAGTTTGAAGGCGAGTGATCAATTAATATGGGTTATCAAGTTTTAGCAAGAAAATGGCGACCTAATCGTTTTGGCGAATTAGTTGGACAAGAACATGTTGTCACCGCTATTTCTAATGCACTTGATAACGATAGATTACATCACGCCTATTTATTTACCGGCACTCGAGGTGTGGGTAAAACGACTATTGCGCGAATTTTTTCAAAAAGTCTAAATTGTGAGCAAGGTTTAAGTTCTAAGCCTTGTGGGCAGTGCAGTACCTGTAAAGAAATCGAGAATGGTAACTTTATCGATTTACTTGAGATCGATGCGGCATCACGTACTAAAGTGGAAGACACCCGCGAGTTATTAGACAACGTTCAGTACAAACCTAGTCGTGGGCGTTACAAAGTCTATTTAATAGATGAAGTGCATATGTTATCGAAGCATAGTTTTAATGCTTTGTTAAAAACCCTTGAAGAGCCACCGCCCCATGTAAAATTTTTATTGGCGACTACTGATCCACAAAAGCTTCCCGTTACGATTTTATCTCGTTGTTTGCAGTTTAACCTTAAAGCTTTGTCGCGCACTCAAATCAGTCAGCAGTTAGATTTTGTGCTTTCTGAAGAGGGCATTACCAGTGACAAAGAAGCGCTAAGTCAACTAGCAAGAGCGGCCCAAGGTAGTATGCGCGATGCATTAAGTTTGACGGATCAAGCGATAGCGCAAGGCAATGGTGTAGTGGCGTTACAAACCGTTACAGATATGCTTGGTTTAATGGATAAAAACCTAGTGCTCAAACTGGTGCATGCTGTGGTGAAAAAAGACAGCCCAAGTGTAATGCAGCAGGTCGAGAGCATGTCTGAGCAAGCCCCTGATTTTGGATTGGTTTTGTCTGAAATGATGAGCTTGTTACATCAAATTGCATTAACGCAGTTTGTTCCTGATGCTTGTAAATTAGAAACCATATCGGCCAGAGCTATTTTCCAACTAGCCAAATCAATACCGGCTGAACAAATTCAATTGCTTTATCAAATAGCCCTAACAGGTAAAAAGGACTTGCCCCATGCTGCAGATCCTAGGACCGGTTTAGAAATGACTCTGTTGCGTATGTTGGCGTTTTGTCCGGATAACCTAAAGTTGCAATCGTTGGATATTGCGACTCGAACACCTGAAGCAGAAATGGCTTCACAACAGTCAGCCAGTGATGCTAGTGATGACAGTGATGCTAAATCAACAATAGCGGCTGCAGAGACGGGTGCTAGTGACTCTGATGAACTTCAGCATCATGAACAAGCTGATAAAGTGCTATATGCCCATGCCAATTCAGCAGAAACTGCCGCTGAGCCTGAGCCTGAGCCTGAACTAGAGCAAATGCAACCGCAACCAATTGATGAAACTCTGTCAGCCTCCCTAAATGATGATTTAGTTGCGCAACAGCAAGATATTCTGCAGCAAGCGCAGGATTATGGTCATCAGCCAATGGATTATGATCAATACCAAGCTGTTTCTATGGACGAGCAGCCTAGTGAAATATTTAGTGGTGAGTATCAAGGTCTTGATTATGAAGACTCTCCTTTGCAACAACCGGCCCCTTTAGATGAATCCGAACAGTCTGCCCGTGCCAAACCTAGTACTTCTACTGCCGATTTGATAGCGCTTCGCAACAAGCTTAAGCAAAGTCAACGAGAAGAGGAGGAAGGGGCTGGACAGGTAAAAAAGTCTGAAAGCTCGACTGCACTTAATCTAGCGTCGGTACGTGCCCAAAATGAGCAAACAACCGACAAGGTAGTGGAAGAAAATCAAGCTCAGCAGCAAGTCGCTCCAATTACCCCGGATGTTGAGACACCAATTGTCAACACACCTTTCGAAGCAGAACCTTTAGTAAATAGTGCCCCCCCTTGGCCACTCGAAAATGAGTCGTCAACCGCAGCCTCAAGCCCATTTTCTGTTTCTGATGATCCAATAAAGAGCCCGTTTTCTGCCGAAAAAACAGTGGAGGAAGCCGAAGTTTTTGACTCTAGCGCACATCTAGACGAAGAGAATGTTGGCGATGTAACCCTAGAGATATCGGCGTTTTTACCGGATAAACAAAAAGTCCTTAAGGCCCGGCAAGTCGATGCGTGGAGTAAGTTAATTGAAGATATGCAAGTTACCGCTTTAACCAAGCAGTTGGCTTTGCATTCTGCATTTGATCGACAAAACCATACCATCAAATTAACGCTCTTGGAAACTAAGGGGCACCTTATTTCAGATACTGCGCAGCAACAACTTAAACAGGCGTTGTGTTTAGCACTAAATGAAACGATAGAGCTTGAAATTCAGCTAGGGCAACCCATTAACACTCCTTATGCTTTGCAACTTAAGGTTAATCAAGTGCGTAACGAATACGCTCGCGAAGTGGTAAAAAATGATCCTGGTATCCAATTGTTACAACAACAGTTTGCAGCCAAGGTTGATGAACAAAGTATTCAAGCTAGATAAGCAACTAACAATCGTTAATTATCACAGAAAAAGAGAGACAGATTATGATGAAAGGTGGAATGGCTAACATGATGAAGCAAGCGCAGCAGATGCAAGAGCGCATGCAAAAAAATCAAGAAGAATTAGCCAAAACAGAAGTCACCGGAGAGTCTGGTGCGGGATTGGTTAAAGTGACTATGACTTGCAGTCATGCCGTTCGTCGTGTTGATATTGACCAAAGTTTGATGGAAGACGACAAAGAAATGATTGAAGATTTAGTGGCTGCAGCGTTCAATGATGGTGTGAGACGTGTTCAAGAAACCACTAAAGAAAAAATGGCTGATGTGACAGGAGGAATGCCTTTACCTCCTGGGTTTAAGATGCCTTTCTAGAGTAATTTACCGCACGCTTAAGCCGAGTTTATTACAGGTGAAAAATGCAGTTTAGCCCCTTAATTAAAGAATTGATTGATGCCTTCAAAATTTTGCCCGGTGTCGGACCTAAAAGTGCCCAGCGCATGGCATTTCATCTACTGGAGCGCAATCGTCAAGGGGCATTAGAGCTAAGTCACGTGTTGCACAATGCAATGGAGCATGTCAAACATTGTGAACAGTGTCGTACATTTTGCGAAAATAAATTATGTGATATTTGTGCCAATCCTAAGCGTCAAGAAAATCAGATATTATGTGTGGTTGAGTCCCCTCAAGATATGTTAGCAATCGAACAAACCTCAGAGTTTAAAGGGCGCTACTTTGTTTTGATGGGGCATCTGTCACCTATAGATGGAATTGGTCCGGCGGATATTGGTTTAGACAAACTATCATTTATGTTGGAAAACGACGATATTAAAGAAGTGATACTTGCGACCAACCCAACGGTAGAAGGGGAGGCAACGGCACATTACATAGCACAAATGTGTAAAACTAAAGATATTCAAGCTAGTCGAATCGCTCATGGTGTGCCTGTTGGAGGTGAATTGGAATTTATCGATGGCAATACATTAACCCATGCATTTGCTGGGCGTAGGAATTTAATTTAGTGAATAGGCACTCTTCGGACTACCCATCGCTATCAGCTAAAAGCAACGCGGGAGAAACGCGGGAGAACTAAAGGTCTAGGAAAGATTGACGGTTCTCTTATGTCTTGTTAACAATGTTTATTCAGTTCTTCAATTAGGCTCGTTATTAACCTAAGTCATAGGGCAGACCTGAATATTAGGGGGCTGCGTAACCTTACTTGTTATGGTCAATCACAGGGGAAAAATATGAAAAATGACATAGACAGTAAATTTGTATTGTCAGTGTTTGAAAAAATGCGTCAACATGGTGAAAAACAGCAAGAGAGTTACATTTTAGGTGGGTTAAAGGCCTTTACTGATTTTGATGGTTACACGCTGTTTATTGAAGACGCGTTAGTGCATTTGCGTTTTGGTTTTCATAATCAATATGATTTTGAATATGCTAAGGAAGAGCATTTCGAACAGTTTATAAAAAAGATGACAACAATAGATCAAAACTACTAGTTATTTTTGACATTAAAACTACTGCAAAACCCAGCTGCTGACCATTGGTGCTTATTATTTAATCCGTGTGTATGACTCATGAACACGGCACCCCGTCAACCTTTTATATCATAAGCAAATTTGCTTGCTGCAAACATTAATATCAACTACTGTATAAAAAAACATGCACATTAATTTATTATGCGTCTCTTTATTGCAGAAAAGCCCAGTTTAGGTCGTGCTATTGCCGAAGTTTTACCCAAGCCCCATAAAAAGGGAGAAGGGTTTATCACCGCCGCCAATGGCGATATTGTCACTTGGTGTATTGGACACTTACTCGAACAGCAGCAACCAGAGGTTTATGATCCCGCTTATAAAAAGTGGTCTCATGAACATTTGCCAATTATTCCACAACAATGGCAGTTGGGAATTAAAAAACAAACTGCCAAACAATTAGCGGTGTTACGTAAGTTAGTAAAACAAGCCGAGCAGTTAGTGCATGCAGGGGACCCCGACCGAGAAGGCCAACTGCTAGTAGACGAAGTGATTAATTTTTTGGGGGTTACAGGCACTAAAAAAAGTACCGTGCAACGTTGTTTGATTAGTGATTTAAATCCCTCAGCGGTAAAAAATTCGCTGAACAATTTACGTAATAATCGAGACTTTATTCCACTTTCGACTTCAGCCTTAGCGAGATCGCGCGCCGATTGGTTATACGGTATAAACCTGACTCGCGCTTATACCTTACAAGGTCAAAAAGCGGGGTACAAGGGAGTGTTATCGGTAGGGAGAGTACAAACACCTTTGTTGGGGTTGGTGGTGCGCCGAGATAGAGCTATTGCAGAATTTGTAAGTAAGGCATTTTACGAAGTGTGGGCAAATTTAGAAACCAAACAAGGTCAAGGTTTTAAGGCAAAATGGCAGCCCAGCGAGCAATGCGCAAAATTCTTAGATGAGCAAGGGCGTAACTTGTGCGAGGCGTTAGCCCAGAATGTCGCTAGTCGTATCAGTGGTCAATCCGCGCACGTTAAAAGTGTAAAACGTGAGCATAAAAAACAGCCAGCACCATTGCCATATAATTTGTCGGCATTACAAATAGATGCCAGCAAAGCGTTTGGGATGAGTGCAAAGCAAGTACTAGATATTTGCCAAGACTTGTATGAGCGCCAAAAGTTAATTACTTATCCCCGTTCTGATTGCCGATATTTGCCTATGAGCCATTTTAAGCAGGCGAAACAAGTGCATGCTGCGGTGGTCTCAAATAGTCAACACTTAGGTCAGCAAGGTAAATTGTTAAGTGATGCTCAAGTTGATCTTGGTCGTCAATCTAAAGCGTGGAACGATAAAAAAGTGGACGCTCACCACGCAATCATACCCACCCAAAAAATCACAAATAATTTATCTGCTAATCATGCCAAAGTATATGGCTTGATTAGTAGAAATTACTTGGCGCAATTTTTAGCTGCCCATGAATTTTATGGGGTACGGGTTGAGGTCGAGATTGGTTCAGGCTTATTTACAGCAGTAGCAAAAGAGTTAATTTGTGATGGTTGGAAGTCTATTTTTGTAAGGTCAGTAAAAGCAAATCCCAATGATAACAATGGTGAAACGCAGCAGTTGTTGCCTCACTTAGAAAAAGGGCAGGTACTAAAGTCGCTTCAAGCAGAGGTATTAGAAAAACACACGTCGCCTCCAAAGGCTTATACAGACGCCTCTTTATTAGCTGCCATGACTGGGATAAGTAGCCATGTGAGCGATCCGCAACTACGACAAATTCTCCGAGAAACCGATGGTTTAGGTACCGAGGCCACTCGTGCTGGGATCATTGAGTTGTTATTCTCTCGAGGATTTTTGTCTCGCTCGGGTAAAACAATTACGGCGACTGTGACAGGTCGAGGCTTAATCGAAGCGCTGCCTGATGTCGCCACTTATCCAGATATGACAGCGCGTTGGGAAGCTGAGTTATCAGCAATCAGTGAAGGCAAAAGTCAGTACAGTAAATTAATGCTCCCACTGCAAGCACAACTCACAGGCTTGGTTAACCAGAGTCTAAGTGTGTTACCTAAAGGACTGTCAGGGTTAGGCAAGAGAAGCAATCGTAAAAAACGAGTGACTAAGGCTAAAGCAGTCAAAAGTAGATAAAAAAGTTAACAGCAGATAGAGCAGGGATGACAGAGAGTGTAGAAATATATTTTTAGGTGTTAGGCACAGAGATCCATTAAATCATAATATTTCGTTTTGATATCGTTGCAGCCGTGTGTTTAATGTATATCCAATAGCCATTGAAGACGTTGTTAGTATGTCACCGGTGCCTAGTCTTGTTTACCTCAAGTTTCAGAGTTATTCCTGAAACAACATCAGTGAGTGGCCTTTCTCAAATTAGATAATGTAATTGGAATAAAAGACCACACATTGAAATATTACGCAGCGAAAAAACTTAAAAGATGCCGCTTGGTTTTCCCAAACAATGTGCAGTGATCAATATCGTAAATTCTTTTACCGTTTGCCGTTCGGCTAACTCGATAATCATATAACCTTATATACAATAAGGAATTAAAGGTCTTGGAGTTAATCAGCCTAGTGTGTTTTAAGTTAAATAAAAACAAATTAGTGAATTATCCTTGAAAACACTGTAACCGACCTCATCTTCTACTCATCATTTAGCAACCACAACTTAGGAGATACTTGGCTATGGCTGAAGCAGCCCATCAAGAAACTCATGGATTTCAAACAGAAGTAAAACAATTACTGCAATTGATGATCCATTCACTTTACTCGAACAAAGAAATTTTCTTACGTGAATTAGTCTCTAATGCAGCTGATGCTGCAGATAAATTGCGCTTTAAAGCATTGTCAAATGACAGCTTGTACGAAGGCGACGGTGACTTGCACGTTAAACTCAGCATCGATAAAGACGCTGGTACCATTACCATTGCCGACAACGGTATTGGTATGAACAAGGCAGATGTAATTGAGCATCTAGGTACTATTGCTAAATCTGGAACGAAAGAGTTTTTCGGTAAGCTGTCTGGTGACGAGGCCAAAGACTCGCAACTTATTGGTCAATTTGGTGTGGGCTTTTATTCCGCGTTTATTGTTGCCGATAATGTCACTGTGCGTACACGTGCCGCTGGAGATGACAAGGCAAATGGTGTGCAGTGGGAATCTGCTGGTGAAGGTGAATTTACTATTTCTGATATAGAAAAAGCAGATCGTGGTACAGAAATTACGCTTCACTTAAAAGAAGAAGAGAAAGAGTTCTTAGATGATTGGCGTTTACGCTCTATCGTGAGTAAATATTCCGATCACATTAGTATTCCTGTCAAAATGTTTAAGGAAGAAGAGCCTGAGCGTGACGGTCCTAAAGGCCCTGATGGAGAAGAAGGCGAGAAGATCCCAGCTGTACCAGCGTTTTGGGAAGCGGTGAATAAAGCGACTGCTCTTTGGACTCGTGATAAGTCTGATGTGAGCGAAGACGAATATAAAGAATTCTATAAACATATTTCTCACGACTTTAGTGATCCAATGACTTGGTCACATAATAAAGTTGAAGGTAAAACTGAATATACCAGCTTATTATATATTCCTAGTAAAGCGCCTTTTGATATGTGGAACCGTGATCATAAACACGGACTTAAGCTTTATGTTCAGCGTGTATTTATTATGGATGACGCAGAGCAAATGTTACCCACCTACCTGCGTTTCGTGAAAGGTTTGCTGGATTCAAATGATTTGCCTCTGAACGTGTCTCGTGAAATTTTACAGGATAACAAAGTCACTCAGGCAATGCGTCAAGGTTGCACTAAACGTGTATTACAGATGCTTGAAAAAATTGCCAAAAATGATCCTGAGAAGTATCAAGCATTTTGGGCTGAGTTTGGTAACGCACTGAAAGAAGGTCCGGCTGAAGATCACGCCAACAAAGAAAAAATTGCTGGCTTGATGCGTTTTGCGTCAACCCATGAAGATTCAGAAGCGCAAACGGTTTCTCTTGCTGATTACATTAGTCGAATGCAAGAAAAACAAGAAAAAATCTACTACATAACTGCAGATAGTTATCAGGCTGCTAAGTCTAGTCCGCATTTAGAAATCTTCCGCAAGAAAGGTATCGAAGTGTTATTAATGGCTGACCGAGTAGACGAATGGTTAATGTCTCATTTAACTGAGTTTGACGAAAAATCTTTCCAATCTATCACTCACGGTGCATTGGACTTAGGTGATTTAGATGACGAAGAAAGCAAAAAGGCGTTGGAAGAAGCAGAAAAGCAAGTTGAAGGTTTAGCCGAACGTGTAAAAACGGCCCTAGGAGACAAAGTGAAAGATGTCAAATTCACTAGTCGCTTAACGGACTCCCCAGCTTGTATTGTTGCTGATGAACAAGGTATGACAACACAAATGATTAAGCTGATGCAAGCTGCAGGTCAGCCAGTACCTGAAGCCCAGTATCACTTTGAATTGAACCCTGAACATCAACTCGTTAAGTTATTAGCTGACGTACAAGATGAAGAGCAATTTGCACAGTGGACGGGGGTGTTGTTTGACCAAGCTGCGTTATCTGAACAAGGCAGTTTAAAAGACCCTGCTAGCTTTGTGCAGAATTTAAACAAGCTACTAGCGAACTTGGCAAAATAGGCAGCAAACAACAATAGTTAGTTAACTAAAAACGGGCTTTGAGGCCCGTTTTTGTTTTAACTTGATAAAAGTCAGGGTATTAAGACCTTTGTCGCATATGCAGAGCTTAATATTCTTGTAAGATTTAAGTTGAATGTGTAAAGTTGCGGCTTTACTTTTTTAACGCTAATAATTATTCAGAGGACACAGCATGCGCATTATTCTTCTAGGTGCTCCTGGTGCAGGTAAGGGTACACAAGCCCAATTTTTAATGGGTAAATTCGGTATTCCACAAATATCTACTGGGGATATGTTACGTGCTGCAATCAAGGCGGGTACCGAGCTTGGTATAGCAGCTAAACGCGTTATGGATGAAGGTAAGTTAGTTTCAGATGAATTAATTATTGGTTTGGTGAAAGAGCGTATTAGCCAAGCTGATTGTGCAAAAGGTTTTCTACTTGACGGCTTCCCTCGTACTATACCCCAAGCTGACGCTATGAAAGACGCTGGAATCAAAATTGATCATGTGATTGAGTTTGATGTGGGAGATGAGGTGATTGTTGAACGAATGAGTGGTCGCAGAGTTCACCCAGGCTCAGGACGAGTTTATCACCTACGTTATAATCCTCCTAAGGTGGAAGGTAAGGACGATGAAACAGGTGAAGAGCTTGTAATTCGTCCAGATGACCAAGAAGAAACAGTGAGGAAACGTCTTGGTATTTATCATGAGCAAACTAAGCCTCTTGTAAGCTATTACACGCAACTAGCCGCTACTGGCGAATGTGCTTATCATAAAATTGATGGTACCTTAGCTGTTGCAGTCGTTTCGGGTCAGTTAGAAACGTTATTGAGTTAATACTGATTGATTTTTATTTGATGAAGCCCGCTTTAAGTGGGCTTTTTTGTGGATTATATTATTTCCAAAGAGAGGATTTATGCACACACCCATTACGGCGTTCTATGCGGGACTTCTAGGTATTTTGTTTTTTTATTTTTCGGTATTGGTAATTCGAGGAAGGTTTTCTAAAAAAATCACACTCGGCGATGGAGGAGATCACCATTTTCAACAAGTTATCAGGGCGCACGGTAACTTCAGCGAATACACACCCATAGTACTCATCTTGCTTTTTGTTGCCGAAGTTAATCTAACAAATCCGATATTTTTACACCTTGCGGGCACTGCGTTGTTGTCTGGGCGTTTTATACATGCTTTTGGATTGCGTCGTCATTCAGGCTCTAGCTGGCAGAGAGTCTCTGGCATGTTGTTAACGTTTGCTTCGCTGCTGGGCTTGAGCGTATTAAATATTCTAGTGCTGTATAAATGATACGACTCTGTGCTGACTATTAGCTTTTAGCGGAGTGATGGTGGTGACAATAGCGGCGAAGTACAGGTTCATTATTTCCAAAAAAAGGCGCTCTATATCTAAATATAGAGCGCCGTTTTCACTACACACAAAACAGGGAAGGGTGATTAAGCCTATTCGTTATTTTCAATAAGCTTGCTGCCAATCTCTATTTTTCTAGGCTTTTTCGATTCTGGCACTACACGTTCTAAGTCTACATGTAATAGGCCATTTTCTAAGTCAGCTGCCAATACTTTAACGTGATCTCCTAGTTGGAATTTACGTTCAAAGCTTCGCTCTGAGATGCCTTTATGAAGGAACTTACGTTCTTCTTTGCCAGAAGCGTCTTTGGTGTCTTTTGCCGCTTTAGTGCCAATTACCTGTAAGGTATTTTCTTGGACTTCTATGCTAACTTCATCTTTAGCAAATCCAGCAATAGCCATAGTGATACGGTATTTATCCTCGGCCAACAATTCAATATTGTACGGAGGGTAAGTAGATTGTTTTTCGTTTCTTGAAGCTGTGTCCATCATTGATGCCAAGTGGTCAAAACCAATGAAAGAACGGTAAAGTGGAGATAGATCGATGTTACGCATTAGGTATATCCTCGTAAATTAAGCAATATAAAATTAATTTGCCCCGATTATTCGGCGGCGTTTTTGGTATGGATTTCCTATCACCAAACCCAGTATGGGGAGCGCTGTCTAATGTTTGACAGTGCTTCAGAAACAACTCCTGTGTTTCTGTGTCAACCCTTTCGGCGTCGACAATACCTATATGTAGTTGCCAATGTGTTTTTCAATATAAATTTTAAAATAAATTCTGAAATAATGGTTAACTGTTTGATTTTCATGAAAAATAAATTTTCATTTTTTTAGTGATTCTAACACTGCTGCTTGCGCATGAATCAAAGTAGTGTCGTAGAGTATGCTTTGAGTATGACTTTTTTCTATCAACAAACCTATCTCGGTACAGCCTAAAATAATCCCTTGAGCCCCCCGTCGCGACAAACAATTGATGATTTCTAAATACTGTTTTCGGGATTGCTCCTTTACTTTCCCTAAGCATAATTCTTGGTAAATAACATCATGCACAAAGTCTTGCTCAATATGAGAGGGAACTAATACATCAATAGAAAAATTACTGTGTAACCTGTCTTTGTAAAAGTCTTGTTGCATGGTGAATTTTGTACCAAGCAGACCAACTTTATTTAATTTATTTGAGATGAGTTGAGAACCAGTCGCATCGGCAATATGCAATAATGGGATGGTCACGGCATTCTCAACTTGCGACGCCACCTTATGCATAGTGTTGGTACAAATTAGAAAAAAATCAGCGCCTGCTAACTCAAGTGATTTCGCCGCATTTGACAATATTTCAGCGGTTTTTTGCCAGTTACCTTGATGTTGCAAGGCTTCGATTTCTGCGAAATCAACACTGACCAAAACTAGTTTGGCAGAATGTAATCCACCTAAGCGTTGTTTAATACCTTGATTGATCAATTGATAATAATTAGCGGTAGATTCCCAACTCATGCCACCTATTAAGCCGATAGTTTTCATCGATTGAAATTAACCTAAACTGAAAAATTGCTTAAAAAACCTACGTAAATACAACTGCATATGAATCTTTAGGCAAAAAAATGCCCGCAATTAAACGGGCATAAAGAACACTAAAAATTAATACTTGCAGTGCATTATATAGGATCAAAAACACTTTGGGAATGGCCAAGTTTTAAGCATTGTGTCAAAACACCCGATTAATTAGGGGTAAGCGGGTATTAAAATGGTCGCTTTTACACCTGTTGGCTCGTGGCGATTGCTTATGACTAAGTCACCACCATGATTGATCAATATTTGTCTAGATAATGACAGCCCTATACCTGTTCCCTGTTGTTTTGTGGTGTAAAAGGGGACAAATAAGTTATCCATATTGTTAATTCCAGTACCCTGATCGAGCAGGTCAATTTCGATAAATTGACCATCCTTTCGCCAATTTAGTTGTATTTTTGCGGTTGGGTTATCGTACATCGACTCCCATGCATTTTTTATTAGATTGACCAATACCTGTTGAAGTTGGTCTTTGTCTGCATACACTTGTAAATCGTTTGAAGCCAGTTCGAAATTAGCATCTGTAAATAACACAGTAATCGATTGAAGCAATGGCTCGAGACTAAATAGAGACTTAGTCGGTAAGGGAAGTTTTGCCAATTTCTGGTAACGTTGAATAAACATATTCAAGGATTGCGCGCGCTCCGTTATCACGCTTAATCCCTCTTTTAGATCTTTGTCTAAATCCGAACCGGAATATTGTTTTTGTACCATTTTTCCTAAGGTTTCTCCTATGGAAGCAATAGGGGCAATGGAATTATTAATTTCGTGACTGAGTACTCGCAATAACTTTTGCCAGGCTTGTCTTTCTTCTTCCCGCAATAAGTTTTGAATATCGGTTATAAAAATAAGTGTATGTTGAATACCCTTCTCAAAATATCGGTCAGTGCGAATCAGCACCCGTTTTTTATGCTGCTTAATCTCAAATTCGGCTACTTTATTGAAATCCTTGGTTAATACATTTTGTAAACCTAAGTTTTTGATTGGCCAGCCTTGCTTTTCTTCAAAGCGACATTTGAATAACTTCTCAGCAGCTGGATTCATAAGGCTGATGGCTTGATTATTGTCGACTGCTACAATCGCAACGTCTATTTGATCCGTGACTTTGGCCAATAATATTTGCTTTTCACGGGTGACTAAACTCTGTTCCGCGAGCGTTTTCGAGAGGTTGTTTAATAATTGATTAAAGTCACTAAGGGCGCCATTTAATCCCTTATTGTTAGCACGTAAGGTGTAATCATTTGCGGTCATGGCTTCGACCAAATTTGTTGAAGTGCGAAGCTGAAACACGACTTGATGTCGAATGTGGAATGCACAAAACAAAACACAAACAAATAACACGAGAGCCAACAAAATTTTAGGATAAACCGACATATCAACGAAAAACATCAATATACAGCAACAGATCGTGGGAAAAAGTCCGGTGAATAGAGCAAGGCGTACCAACCTATCCTCAAATGCTATTCTGACCGCTTTAGTATGTTTTAACATTGTCCCTTAGATACCAAGATGTTTTGGACTAGTTACCAGATGTGAGCGTACTTTATCACAAACTTAAGTTGTGTTTTTCTAGTCGTCGATAGTAGGCGCTGCGACTTAACCCAAGAGAAGAGGCAGTGGCTTGTCCGTTGTAATCAAAAGCCTTGAGTCGCTGTTCAATAATGGATTTCTCAATTTGATCTAGTGAATCGTTAGCAATATCCACTCCATTTTGATTCTGGGGTGTTAAATACTGTTCGGTTTCATCGCTTAAGCCTAAATCTGTGGTGGTTACACTCAGCCCTTGGCGCAAAAAAATGGCGCGTTCAATCATATGATTTAATTCGCGAATGTTTCCAGGCCAAGCATAGCTTTGCAAAGCCAGCTTGGCTTGCGCCGCAAACTCACCTTTAGGTAAACGGTACTTCTGTGCATGTTGTGTGAGAAAGTACTCAGCCAAAGGTAAGATATCGTCTATTCGTTCCCGCAAAGGAGGAATGGTTATTTCTATGGTATTGAGTCGATACAACAAGTCTTGGCGAAATTGTCCTTGCTCAATTAACTCTGCAAGGTTTGAGTTAGTGGCTGAAACTATTCTAACGTCGACTTCTTGAGTTTTTGAACTGCCCACTTTTTCAAATTGATGAGCTTCTAGAACATATAACAATTTAGCTTGTTGGGACGGATGGATATTCGCTATTTCATCCAAAAATAGAGTGCCGCCTTCGGCCAGTTCAAATCGACCGATTCGATTGTCTTTGGCGTCGGTAAATGCGCCTTTTATATGTCCAAACATTTCACTTTCGAATAAATTTTCGCTGATGGCACCCATGTTCACCGCAATAAAAGGATTGCTACTTCTTATTGAACATTGATGAAGGTATTCAGCGAACATACTTTTTCCGGTACCATTTTCACCGGTAAGTAAGATATTCATCTCACTTTGAGCCAATTTTTCTAACTGACTTAATAGTTGCTGCATGATTTGAGAGCGAGCGATGATACCCGCTGACTTAGCAGAAATTTGGTCCCTTAGAATCGCATTTTCCTGCGCAAGTTTCACTCCTTGATGTTGCATATCCCCAATTCGAATTTGAGCTTGGATAATATTTAGTAATCTATCATTCCCCCAAGGTTTCTTAATAAAATCAACCGCTCCTAGTTTCATTGCCTCAACAGCTACCTCGATACTACTGTAACCAGTCATCACTACTACAGGTAATTGATCGTCAAGTTGTTTGATAGCGGTGATAAGTTGCAACCCTTCTTCCCCCGATGTGGTATCGGTATGGTAATTAAGATCAATTAAAGCCAATGAATAGTGATTCTTTTGTATTGTCTCTAAACAAGTTTTAGGCGAGGTTACCACTGTGACTTGGTAATTCTCACCCTTAAGCAACAGCTTAAGAGCCGTAAGGATACGACTATCATCGTCGGCTATTAAAATAGAATGTTTCATTTCAAAGTCTTAGTGAGGGCTTACAGCTTAGAAAGTTGTAAGCCTATGTTTAATTGGATTCAGGTTATACAAATTTAATCATGATGCAAGGCTTCGCTTGGCTCCATTAATACTACTTTTTGGGTCGGTATAAATGTAGCCAATAACACCATAAAGATTATTAATAGTGGTACGCCCAACATACCTAACACGTAACTCATGTCATTAATGATCATGGTTTCACTCATAAAATTGACTAGCCAGATAGATAAACCAATTCCTATGCTTAAACCTATAGCTAATTGGTGACTGGCTTGAAGAATAAATAAACGCATTATTCCTACATCGGATGAGCCTAAAGCTCGTCTTACACCAATTTCTTGGGTACGTTGACTAATACTATTTGATGCCACTGCATATATACCACTGGCCGCTAGAAATGCCGCCACAATGCCACATAGTAAAAATATTTTACTTACGGCTACTATTAACATCATGGGCTGTTTAATTAAGCTATCGTAACTTTGAACATGATAAAGCCCTACATCTGAATTTACTTTGTCCACGGCCTGTTGCAGTGTTTTTTCAGCTTCAACTTGTGACCCAGTATAATGCATGGCTAAATTGACTCTAAACAAGCCCCAGTTGTCCATTATGTGGTAGGAATTGTATGAGGTACTAGAAGAGCGCATAGTCGAGCCATGGAAGGTGTCGGATACTACACCTACTATAGTGTTCCATTCTCCTCTGTACCCTGGGTTGGCTCGGCGAACTCGCTGGCCAATGGCATCTCCATCCGGGAAGAATTCCCTAGCGATAGACTCGTTGATAATGATACTCAGAATATCCTCTCCTACATCACGGTGGTCGAAGTCTCTGCCTTGCACTATCCGCATTCCTAGAGCGCGCCAAGAGTCTTTTGCTACTCCTTCGTTATTGCTATAGGGATTTTCATTGTAAACTGCCGCTTCGCGACCTTCTATTTCGTAGTGGCTGGTGCCTTCGCCTCTTCCTGGTAATTCAGTCATCATAGCAACGGCTTGCACATTCGGTTGGCTTTCTAACTCGTCTTTTAGCGCGTAATAGAATGCTGCTCGTTTTAAGCGATCAGCATGTTCAAACTCAGTGTTTCGGCGAACGCTAAAACTAATAGGAGGTAATTGTAATTGCGCAGTCAGACGGTTATCGGTTTCTACACCATAATCAGCAACCCCTGCGGAGTAACTAGTTGTCAGTAAAATGCACGCCATGACCAAGACCACGCATGATAACAATATTTCGGAAATGACTAGTATTTTACTCGCTTGTGCGGCTTTTTTACCTATAGCTCCACGAGTTCCATCTCGCAAGACTGCATTAAAATCACCGGATAATGCTCGCCATGCTGGTATATATCCGGTAATAAAAATCATCGCAACAATAGCGCTCAACAGCAGTAATAATCCATTGGAATCAATTTGAACATTCCACCAAAATGGCTTTAAATTGTCTACCGCGTAAGTATCCGCAAACACGTGATTAGTGATTTCTAACCCCCAAGCTGCAAATAACAACGCAAGTATTCCTCCAAGGCTACAAATGAATATGCTTTCCCATAACATTTGTAATACCAAACGTTTTCTAGGAACGCCTAACGCCACTCGAATTGCAATTTCTTTAAAGCGCTGATTAACTCTCGCTAACAACAAATTACCAACGTTGATACAGGCTAAAAGA
Source organism: Paraglaciecola sp. (assembly GCF_039964565.1). Taxonomy (GTDB): domain Bacteria; phylum Pseudomonadota; class Gammaproteobacteria; order Enterobacterales; family Alteromonadaceae; genus Paraglaciecola. Next base: position 84,781 of record NZ_JBDVXF010000008.1, on the reverse strand, counting down.
AGAATTAGGAACACTACTACAAACATCGCCATAAACATGGAGTAGTATTGCGTTATCGCCGCCTTTTTGAATGGTTCGACACTCAGGTATTTACCTTCGGGGTTAATACGCCAGCCCATATCGTCTGGCAGAGTCGTAGATAGTTCAGTGCTATAGGCATTCATTTCCGCTTGCAACTGCTGGGGTGTGACTCCGTCTGCAAGTCGAGCAAATCCCAGGACACCATTATAAGAACGCTCGGTTGCTGCCACGCTATCTTGAGGTAGCGGTTGCCATATCTCGGCTATGGCTGGGAACGCAAATCCTTCAGGCATCACCCCAATGACACGATTGGGTTCGGCATCTAGGGGCACCATAGTGCCAACTATAGATTCATCGCCTTGAAAGTAGTTCTTAAATACGTCGTAACTCAATACAACAGTCGGTTCTGCTCCTTCAAAATGATCTTCAGGTGAAAAGCCGCGTCCCAGTATGGGTTGTACACCTGCAAATTCAAAAAGGTTCCAACTGACATAGGTCGAGTTAAATTTACGAATAGCGGATGTGGTACCCGAACCGCCAACAAAGGTGGTTCCTTCTTGATAAACACCTAAGTCTTCAAGCAAATTGAGCTCGTTTTTTAGCTTGTATAAGTCAAAAGGGTCAGCCGGTCTTCTCGATAAATGAGTATAATCATACTGCGCTTCTACCGCGTAAATAGGCTTGTCGTTATTTAAGGTAAGAGGGCTAAATACTAAACTATTCAATAACGAATAGGTGTATAAAGTTAAACCCAATCCTATAGCTACTATTAGTACCGTCAACCCAGTGAAAACTGGCTTTTTGGCTAATAATCTGGTGGCGTACTTAATGTCGAGAGAGACTGACATGGTAATTTCTCCTTAAAGCAATGCTAAATCTATGGTTAATTACGCAACCACGGCTTGGGGTTTTTCGGTCACTTGATCTGATACTATTTTCCCATCGAACACTTCAATGGTTCGCCCAGCTCGGGCCGCTGAGCGGGGGTCATGTGTCACCATACATATAGTCGCGCCTTGGTCATGAAGTCGGTCGAGTAAGCTCATGACCATCTGCGCATTTTTGGAATCTAAATTTCCTGTAGGTTCATCAGCTAATATAATCGAAGGGTTCCCTGCAATGGCTCGCGCAACCGCGACTCGTTGCTGTTGTCCTCCAGAAAGTTGCGAGGGAAAATGATTAGCTCGGTGTTGCATGTCTACTTTTTCAAGGGCGTCTTTTACCATTTCAGCTCGTTGAACTTTACTAATATCGGTACGATACGTTAAAGGTAATTCAACGTTTTCGGCCACGCTTAAGTCACTGATCAAATTGAACGCTTGAAAAACAAAGCCAATTTCTTTATTTCGAATTTTGGCGCGTTCATCACGATTTAAGTCAGATGCTTCATGACCAGCCAATTGATAGGTGCCCGCAGTAGATGTATCCAGTAAACCTAACAAAGACAACAAGGTCGATTTACCGCAACCTGATGGACCGGTGATGGAAATGTATTCACCTTTATCAATATTTAGATTAATTTCGTTCAATGCATGGGTTTCAACATCATCGGTAAAAAATACTTTCTTAATGTTGTTTAAGGTTACGAGAGATTTAGTTGTTTGTGTTGCTGTGGTCATGAGTTTTCGCTCCGCTGTTAGCAGTGTATTTTTAGTTAATTTTAATTTGTTGATGTTCTTCAAAGCTTGATACATCAGACACAATGATGTTTTGGCCTACTTTTAAGCCTGATTTGATTTCTATGTATTTAGTGGATGTTTGCCCAAATACGACCTTGTGCCTGCTCGCGGTGTCTCCTTGGGCATCAAGTAAATAAACCTGTGCTTCTCCAAAACTTTTGGCGAACATGGGTCGTTGAACAAAGAGTGTATTTTGGATCCTGGCTATGTTTATCTCGCCTTCAACCGTTAGGTCAGGCCTGGCTTCCTTAGGAATGTCACTACTCAATTCAACATCTACTTGAACAGATCCATTGATTACTGCAGGGTCAATACGTTTGATTTTTCCCTGGATTTTACTGCTGCGTGTATCCACTGTGACCTCTTGGCCAATGAGTACCTCGTTAATGAGTTTTTCAGGGATCCGTAATTCTGCGATAAACTCTCCGCTACGGGCTAAACGCGCTAGGTTACTACCTGAGGTGACTTGTTGCCCTAACTCCATAGGCATTTCTTGCACAATGCTGTCCATGGTTGCCGTGACTTTTAGTCCGTTTACTTGCTCTTGAGCCCGTTGCAGGATCTTACGCATGCGGTTAACACGAGCATGGGCGGCTAATCGCTGCGCGGCTAAGTTTTCTCGGCGTTTTGCCAAACGTTTAATTTCCAGTTCCCAACGTTGTTTAAATTGCGCTACATCGATTTTTATCTCTTCATAGTCAATATGAGATACAGCTACTACGCCCTGTGATAATAGGGTTTCTTGTGCATTTAAGGTTAATAATGCCCGCTCATGATTGAGTTTTTCGGTGATTACCGCCGCTTCTTGATCGAGCAATTCAGACTCTAACGAGACTTCTAATGCAGTCGTTTCTGCTTCCATTTCATCTAGCTCCCATTTGGTTTCTTCTAGACGTTGAACCAACTGCGGATTGCTGAGCTCCATCAAGAGATCTCCTTTTTTTACAAGTGCCCCAGCTTTAATCAATATACGTTCAACCCTTCCTTCGACATTGGTGGCGACCCAACGAATATCTTTTGGAACCAAGACCCCCATGCCACGTACCGAAACAAACAGCTCACCTTGTTGCACTTTGTCAGTTAACAGAGCATTGTTGTTCACTGCATAAGTTGACGCGTCACGATTAAAGACAAGTCTTACAGCAAAAAACAAGATGATGATTAATGCCACTACTCCCACTATCTTCATTGCTATTTTCTTTTTGGGCTTTTCGCGCACTATGTCCATTAATTATTTTACCTTGTGTCACTTACGTCATGGGTAGGCACTGAGTATCGCAAAGCTTGTGCCAAAAATAATTTTCTTTATTTTTCAATGTCTTAGTTTTTCTTTGACAGAGAGGAAGGTACGTTGTCTCGATAACGGGACTAGATGCGACATGTTGTTGTTTCGATAATGGGACGGTGGTAAACAAGGAATGTATGGTTGTTACAGAACACGATTACGAGACATTCTTGAAGTAGGAAGAGGTAGTTCATAACAATAACGTTTGTACAAAAATCCGACAATCTAGAACGTCGGATTTTTGCAAGACTAACTACAGAACTGTATTCAATATAGCCATTATTGAATAAGTCTCAATGGACAAAACTTCAAATCTTATGTTTAGCTCAAGAGTAACTATTCTAAAAACTATACTGTGCACCTACAGAAAATGTTCTGGTTTTATTTGGACGAGCACCATATGGCTGTCGACTCACAATACTTTGTTTGTCGGTAAGATTTTCGACTCGAATAAATAATTTTAGATCATTAGATAGTCGGTAATTACCACTAATATCCAAAGTAAAACTACCATCAGTTTCTTCAAAATTGCCGCATGAGGCTCTCACGCAGACTTGGTCGACATATACGCCATTAATGTACGCTGACCAATTATGGGCCTCTAAGCCTATAGATATTTGGCCTTGGCTTTCTGGAATATATGGGATGGAATCACCGGCGCTCACGTCACCAAAGAAAGCAGTATCGGCGATGTCTGTATCAAACTCACTGTTGATATAAGTGTAAGTGATATTTAGAGGGACACTGATGCCATTAACTTTGGTAAGCTCTGTTTTTAGTACAAATTCAATTCCTTGCACTGTGGCGGCGTCACCATTAAATGCATCACCAATTTCACAATCACTGCCTGAGGAAGCGGTGCACTCACCTAACAAATTGTCATAGTCACTTAAGAAATAAATCGCTTCAGCATTGAGTGTGTTATTAGCAAAGCGGAAACCAAGTTCGTAGTTTATCGCTTCTTCTTCCCGGACTCCCGGAGAGTTACTTGGCGCAGTAAACCCTTTGTGTGCCCCTGCAACTAGCGTGAATGAGTCATCAATTTTGTACAGAGCACCTAAACCGGGCAATACCACTTGGGTGTCATTTTCGCGGTCATCACGAAATGTTCGAGTCTCACCATCGTTGAATCGGGTGCGCTTTTGTTGAATATCTTCAAAACGAATGCCGGGCGTGAGTACCCAGTCGCCAAATTCAATGCGATCATAAATATGCACAGCTAATGCCTTAGCTTCCTGTACACGATTGCCGGCATTACCTAATTCACCTAAATCATTGAGTTGTAATTGGCCGTTAATTTGTTGGTAGGTACTGTTACGTTGCAAGCGGTCCTCTTCGTCTTCATGAACTCTTAGGTCCACTTCTAACTGGTGATTAACATTGCCAATTGTTTTGTCCCAATATAGGCCAAACTGTATGCCGCGCGAGAAGTACTCGCGGGCATTTGAACGTATTTGAATACTGCCTTCTGCGGTATCAATATTACCATCTAAAATACCTTGTAATTGACTGGCACTCACATCATACAAACCTTCATTGTTATTTAGGGCTGATATAACGTTAGCCCAACTAGTTCGAGAAAAGTCTTGAGCGTTAGCGCTTCCATCTAAGTCTATTCCTTCTGTTTTAAACCAGTCTCGTTCATGTTGGTTGTTGTAAGCGGTGGCGGTAAAGTTTAAGTTGGCATTGATTTCATATCCGTAACGCAAGATCACTTGGCTGTGTTGTGTATGGATATTATCGAGTGCAGATAAGCCATAGCGTCTTGTACTGCTTTGCGCAAAATCATTATCTGTTAAGCCTAAATAACTTTGCTCAGAGTCTTGCTCAGTGATTTGCAATTTTAATTCAACACTGTGTGCAGAATCAGCAGGCGCATAGACTAATTTGGCAGTTAAATCTGTTACGTCTAAGCCAGTACTTGCGTCACTGCGATCAATAGATTGAAAGCCATCAGACTGCCATTGGTGGGCCTCAATTAAATATCCAAAACCATTGTCGAGTTTATCGCCAACGTTTGCATGTAAACGATAGGTAGCGTCTTGCGCAGCCTCTAAGGTGACCTGGCCACTTTGAGTCGTTGGAATAGGAGTAGACACCATATTTAATGCTCCACCTATTGTATATGGCCCCTGAGTAATAGCTGCTGGACCTTTCACTACTTCAACAGCGCTCATACGACCCATAGTGGGAAAGTAATAGGCTGACGGCGCAGAGTAGGGCGCTGGGGCAATTAAAATATTATCTTCGAGTAAGGTGATTCGGCCACTGCGTTCGGTCGCTACGCCTCGAATACTAATATTGGGACGCAATCCGTAACCGTCTTCAACCTGCACAGAGACCCCTGGAACTTGGCGAATAACTCTTTGTATATCGCTATAGACAAATTTAGCCAAGTCTTCTTCGCCGATATATTGGGCGGCACCAGTCGCAGCTTCTGCATTGTTTGTGTTGCCGTAAATAGTCACGGTTTCGTCTACGGCTTTGGGGGAATCGGCAAAGGCGCTATTTGCCAAAAGAACAAAGGCAATGGAGGAGGCTAGAATACTTCTTTTCATTAAATTGGGACCTGTATACCCGTCATGGATAAAACGTGAGTAGAATTAAAACGCATGGGTAAATAGTAAGGAGGTATAAATCTTAATGCAAATGATTCCTAATAAATAAGTTATTCGAGAAGTGACACTGCATATAAAATGGGCAAACTACTTTTAGAAAGTTTCTGCATGTAACTTGGGGTACTGACAATAGGATATTCAGTAAGTTGAATTTAGGTTAACAAACAATTTTTATATTGCTTATAAGATGACAGAATCACTTAGCAAATTTTTCTAACATTGAATACAGTATGGATTGCTCTACTGGTTTAGATAAATACTCATTCATTCCGCTGGCAAAACATTTTTCACGCTCGCCGGACATGGCATTGGCGGTTAAAGCGATAATAGGAATGGACGCCACAGGTGTGGATAACTGTCTAATATGCTGGGAAGCTTGATAACCATCCATATTGGGCATTTGACAATCCATTAAAATGAGCGAAAAAAAGCGATTAAGTTTAGTTTCGTGCTCAAGTATGGCCAAGGCTTCTACTCCATCATTCACAACTTGATGTGGAATATTCCGTTGTTTTAACATTTCGCTAATTACCACCTGATTAATCTCATTATCTTCAACTACTAAGACGCTAAGCTGACTAAGATCTATGTCTTCGGGTAACTCATTTGATGAAGCAACGACTTGGTTTTCACTGTTGCGTAACTCAATATTAATTGTTGCCGTGAATATACTGCCTTGATTCAAGGTGCTTTCAACACTTACATCTCCGCCCATTAACTGGCAAATTTTCCGCGTAATTGATAATCCAAGTCCGGTACCACCGTATTTACGGGTTGTGGATTTGTCTGCTTGATTAAATGGTGAAAAAAGCAAAGTTAGCTGCTCTTCAGCAATCCCCACTCCGGTATCTTGCACTGTTAGGGTTAACTTGGCCTGTTTGTCGTCAAGTGTGGTTATTTTGGTAGCGACTATCACTTTGCCTTGCGGGGTAAATTTAATTGCATTTGACAGCAAATTTGAACAAATTTGCCTAAGCCTTGTTGGATCAGTGATGGCGGTGATATTTTGAATTGAATCAAATTCTTTGATTACTTTTAACGATTTGTCTTTTACTAGAGGATTAAAAATATCGACACAGTTATTCAATAATTGATTGAGATCTACCGGCAAGTTTTCTAGCGTTAATTGGCCAGAGTCAACTTTGGTAAAGTCTAAAATATCACTGATTATGCCAAGCAACGATTTTGCGCTATCTTTTGCTAGCCCTAAAAAATGTTGTTGTTCAGAATTGAGCTCCGAACTTTCTAAAATTTGCAACATACCTAATACACCATTGATAGGGGTGCGAATTTCGTGGCTCATATTGGCTAGAAATAAACTGCGGGATTCCAGAGCCAACGAAAGTTCTTTGTGTCTATTTTCTAACTGAACTCGAGAGTTAACCTGTTCGGTAATATCTTGAAACGCACCTATTAATTTCACGCATTGGCCATTTTCAAATTCTGCTCTCCCTTTGGACGCTACCCATTTGGCGTTACCTTTTTGAGTAACAATTTCAAACTCACCAGAAAAATGGCCGCCGTTTTCAATTATATTGTTAACTAACCCCGCGATTCGTTCGCGACTTTCTCCCTCTTTATAGAAGTTTATCCCTGCCTCCAAAGTTGGCGAAAAACCTTCCTCTACTTCGTGAATTTTTTTGGTTTCTTTCGACCAATATATCTTTTTATTAATTAGGTCGACTTCCCACGCCCCGACACCTGCCAATTGGCCCATTTGTTCCAATATATCTTGTTGACGCGCCATTTGTTTTTGCTGTTGTTGCAGCAATTTTATCTTTTCATCTCGGGCTATTTCATTACTCACCCAGTGGGAAAGGAGTTCTACAAATTCATGCTCTGCGTCACTAAAAGGCTGCTGTCGTGCTGAGCTGGCCGAGAAGTTTATCGTGCCAAAACGTTTTCCCTCAACTAAAAGAGGGGCGCCAATATAACTCTCCAAACCAAAGTTTAAATAACAGGGGTGTTGGGCAATACGGCTTTTGCCCGCATGATAAAACGAAAGTGCTTGATTAGTGGCTAAGGTATGTAAGCAATATGTGTCACCCACAGAAAAAACGGTGCCTGCTTGCAAAGAGTCATCAGGAGAGAGACCATATCGCACTATATATTCGTCATCTTTTATTTCGCTGATGATCGCTAGTTCAAGCTGAAAAAAATCTAATCCAAACTTTAATAACGCACCCATTTTCTGCTCATGAGACAAATTACTATCTGAGGTGATTTGGTATAAGCCGTTAAGGTTTGGCATAGGTATTACTCCTTAAGCAAGTAATTGGATACCCACTTTAATACGATACTTTATTTGTTTTGAAACGGTTGCTGTTTGAAGACTATATAGTGTTAATCCGTAGCTGCAAAATCAAATTCACTATTCGTCTATATCGATTCAAGCATTAATATGCCGCACCTATCTATATAACCTGAACTCGGGACAAGCCATACCGTCCAGCACCGCTATTATTGCGCCTATCTTCGTTGAACTTGCTTTCAATAGCTAGCTATTGCTTCACAAGCTCGCCTTGATAAACACAATAATATCAGCACTGGATGCATTAAATTGGCGGCTAGATAAATAGTAAGATTATAACCTATTGTTTTTAATATATTTACTTCATAGGACGCGACACGTCTTAACCCGAGCTCAGGTTATATACACACATAAAAAAACCGACATCACTGTCGGTTTTTTCTTAAAAACTAAAATATTTTGGGGTATTAGTTTTGGGTGGCTTGCTGCAAATAACGGTTAAAATTAGCTTGATTAGCTTCTTTTAACGATAAGCACAGCTTGGCACTGTAATTGGCAATATCATAACTGCGAGCCATGCCTTCAAAGTTGGCTTTTTTGTCCTGATAGAATTTTTCAGCAAGTTTAATGTTGCCGGCATGACAAGAGGTTGAGAAATATTCTGGCATTCTAGCAATATGGAAAGCGGGCATTTTTTTAGACAATTCATCAAAGTTTTTATCTAACCAAGCGTAAAATAACGTTTTGTCGTCCAAACTACTCATTGCGACATAAACATTAGTAATAGCGTTGGCTGGGCTAACATGATCGGATAGAGCAAAGTCTAGGGCTTTTTCTACTTGCTGTTCTTCAGTGAAAATCATCGCTCGACTGACCGTACCCCTAATATTTGCATCAGTATTGGCAATATAGAAATCTCGTAGAATGGTAAACCAATCTTGTTGACTAAAACGCGCCATATTGCGTAACGCTCTTGTGGCGATACTTCTAGGTACACTAGTCGGGTCTTTCAGATATCGACTAGCAAGTTCTGCACTGATTTTTTCCACCTGTGGGGTATTGGCATAACGACTTAAAATGCCGTATACCGCGCCGCGTAAACGAGTGGTATCTGTTGAATCGTTAGGTTGATCTTCGACACCTAAACGTTCAAACCATGGCATGAGCTTTTTGGCCGCAAATTGACCGAACATGGCTTCATTATCTTTATCTACCAAATATAAAAAGTCATTCAACGTGCTAACAACGGCGCTGCCAATCATTGGATCTTTGTCATCGACTAAGGTATCCATCACTGTCATCAATTCCGCTAACTCGATTTTACCCGCTGAAAACAGCGCTTGGGTATTGTATAGAAGTGACTTTTTCTCGCGAACGTTTAAAACAGATACATCTTCTAACAAAGCCGCAAGTTGTTTAGGTGATACTTTCCAGCGCATATATCCCATGGCGTTTTCGTTAGGAAAAATCCAATCCGCTTCAGCTAGTTCTGCGACTGTTGTTTTTGCTGTATCTAGGAACAAATTAGTGCGGGAAACTTTACCGTTTTTCTTGTAACTAATCGATAGGGGGACAATCCAAGTTTGCTCTTTAACTTCTGAGCCTTTTAAATGATAACGAGATTGGCTAATTTCACCGTTTGTTGCAAACTCTATCAACGGATAACTTGGTTGTTCTAGGTAAGTTTTCATCATTGCGGGTACGTTGAATTCAGCTACGGTAGATAGCACTTCCCATAAATCGTCAGCTTGGGCATTCTTAAACGCGTTGTTTTTCATATACTTTTGAATGCCTTTCTGAAAGGACTTTTCGCCCACTAAGGACTCAATCAGTTGCAAAATAGATTCGCCTTTACTGTAATTTAAGCCAAGGCCATCCATTACATCTGTTTGACTTTTCACAATCTTTTTAACGGGTTTAACTGTAGGGCTAGCATCGGCACCAAATGCGCCTTCTTGTACTAGTTGCCCTTTGAAGTTTTGCTCTGGATATAACTCCATCATGACTTTACTGGCCATCCACGAGGCAAACGCTTCGTTTAACCACAGGTCATCCCACCAAGCCATAGTCACCAAGTTGCCATACCACATATGGGCCAATTCATGAGCTATTACATTTAAGGTGTTACCTTGCTCCGCTAAGCGAGGTTCGTCTTCCAATAATAACAAACTACTGCGATAGGTAACGAGTCCTACGTTTTCCATTGCACCAAACGTGAAGTTAGGTACGGCTACAAAATCTAACTTTTCGTAGGGGTAAGAAGAACCAAAGTAATTTTCTAAACTTTGCAAAATCCCAGCGGTATGTTTGGCTGCGAATTTCGTTCTTTGCGCCTGACCTTTAGGTGTATATATTTTTCCCGGAACGTTTAAATAGGGGATATCGTAAGAATCTAACTCTCCCACAGCTAACGCAATCAGATAGGTTGGCATAGGTTTGGTTTTGTTGAATTCTACTGTCTGCCAGCCGTCTTTGACCGTGCGTTTTTTGACTAACGTATTCGATAATACTGTGTGTTTTTCAGGAGACCTTATTGTCATCTGATAAGGTATTTTAAAGCCCGGCTCATCAAAACTCGGAAATGCTCGTCTAGCGTACATGTCTTCAAATTGCGTAAATATATAGTTCAAACCTTCGAACTTAGACAAATACATACCATCTGAAGAGGTATTAAATTTTCCGTCGAATACTATGTGCAAGCTATAACGGTTGGCGGCTATTTTTTGACTGGCTTTGCCATGCTGAATTTCGTAGTCATGAGACGTCACTGCAAGTGGTATTTTGGTGTCACCATTGCTTAAGTAGGCTTCTTGAATAGTGAGATCTTTTTGGTAAAAACCAATGGTATCCGTTGCCTTGGTCACATCAATCGTAATAGTGGTCTCACCACTAAACGTTGGACTGTCTGGGTCAATTTCTAGGGTAATTTGTTGAAAACTAGGTTTTATAAATGTGGATAGGCGAAATGCGGTCTCTTTGGCATAGCTGCTGACTGAAACAGTCAAACTTAGCATTAACCATAGACACAAATTTTTAATATTCATGATTTTTTCCTGAAGTATTTTTATAGTGAGTCGCTGTTTTTGAAGCTGGCACCCTAGTGATTTTTTTGAAAAAAGCAATCTAGAAAAGGTTAACAAATGTGTACGCACAATCGAGAAACAGGCCGCAGACGAATAAAACTAAGGTATGAGTTTTGTTTTTTGATTTACGTTTTTTTGGATATCAAGCTAATTCATTGATCGCACATTTAAGGAAGCATATTCTGATGACTTGTTTCAGAAACCAAGCTAAATTTCACGGAGTTAACTATGTCGCCATGTAAACTAGTATTTTTGTCTTTTATTTTAGTTGTTATGACTAGCTTAGCGCAGACTAAAAAAGTGCAGGCCAAAGACAAGGATGAACACTGGCAATTAGGACAATTTAATCTTGATAAAGATCTGTTATTAGCCCAATTTGATAGTAAAACCGATGTTGACGATATTCATTCAATTGCAGCAACAGCCACAATGCTTGCAGACAAACGATTTCAAAAATTAAATTATGTAGCGGTTGCTGGTGCATACGGCGATCAACAAGGATTGTACGTTCCTGCTCCCAAACTATTTGAATTATCCTTTGATAAACGCTGGGTTAATGCGCATACGCAATACGATGAGGCCCTGACAGTGGTAAGTGCCGAAGTCGCTGCAACCTTGAAAGATTCAGGAAATATATGGATCGCTGAAGCAGGGCAGTCTAATTTTACCGCAGATGTCATTCGAACTATCAAAAAACAACTCCCGAATGTGAACACAAACCAAAGAATACGCGTGGTACAACACAGTGATTGGAATGAAGAGTCCGCCAACCCAGTTGATTTGGCATATACAAAAGCAAACGCGACTTATTATAAAATAGCAGATGGCAATGCTAAAAATAATGGCACGCCTGGGTTTAAGTCTCATCACATGCCTGATTGGCAGACCTATATCAAAGATGCTCGTCTCGTAAAAATATGGACGTTAGCGACTCGCATAGCCAATCAATACAACGGGGTTGCAGGACGTTACAATAATCCTGCTATTGCCGACGGTGGAATCGACTTTTCAGATGTATCAGAACTTTGCTGGATATTTGGTTTCGAAATGCTTGAGGATGACAAGGCGTTTTTTAAAGAATTTGAACAACGTTGAGATGTTAAATAGTAAATAAGGAATAGATACTAAAAGTTTGAGAAAGAAACCTAGGCGCCAATACGCCTAGGTTTTATTGATTAAGCCGTTGTTGGAAACTGATAGTCCTCTAAGGATTTTCTCAATGCTAATTTATTGAGTTTTCCGGTCGCCGTGTGGGGCAGTTCTTCGACAAATACAACATCATCTGGAATAGAGAGTTTATGTAGTTTTTCGCGCAGAAATTCTAACATTTGTTCAGTGGTTACATTTGTACCAGCTTGTCTAACTACAACCAGTAGTGGGCGCTCTGTCCATTTTGGATGATAACGGCCGATGGCTGCTGCTTCTGCTACATCAGGATGACTTACCGCTGCATTTTCAATTTCAATTGAGCTGACCCATTCTCCACCGGTTTTGATTACATCTTTAGTACGATCGGTAATTTGCATATAACCTTGGGGGTTAATAGTTGCAACATCACCGGTATCAAACCATCCTAGTTCATCAACTGGACAACCTTCAGAGCCTGGAACCTGTGACAAACCATAATAACCACTTGCTACCCACGGGCCGCGAACTTTAAGGGCTCCAAAGGCCACTCCGTCCCATGGTAATTCTTGATTGTTTTCATCAACAATTCGCATTTCGATTCCAAATACGCCACGGCCTTGTAAGCATTGTAAATCAATGAGTTCTTCTTCAGATAAATCATCCATGCCGGATTTTTTGCAAAAAATGGTACCCAGAGGGCTGGTTTCAGTCATCCCCCAGCCTTGAATAACTTCTACGCCATGCTGCTGTTTAAAGCGTTCAATTATGGTTCTTGGGCAAGCAGCTCCTCCGACACTCACTCGATTCAGGCTTGGTATAGTTTTGCCACTTTTCTCTAAATAATCTAAAAGCCCTAACCAAATGGTAGGCACCCCCGAGCTGAAGGTAACGTTTTCCGTATCGATTAGATTCTGTAAGGCTTCACCATCGGCCATTTTAGGCCCTGGCATCACCATTTTAGATCCTGCCATTAACGCCGCGTAGGGAGCGCCCCAAGCGTTAACATGAAACATAGGCACGATCGGAAGTGTGGTTTCTTTGTAAGAAGCGGCTACTACATCAGGCATGCTGCCACCTAAAGCATGCAATAAGGTGGAGCGATGGCTATACACCACACCTTTAGGGTTGCCTGTCGTTCCTGAGGTGTAACACATAGCGCTTGCAGTATTTTCATCAAATTCAGGCCACTCAAATGACGTAGACTGTTTGCTTAATAATGTTTCGTAACACATCACATTAGGTAAAGTGGTAGCAGGCATATGCGCTTCATCAGTTAATATGATGTAACCCTCAACTTTAGGGAGATGCTCCTTTAGCGCTTCCAATAAAGGTACCACTAACAAATCTACAAATATAAATTTATCTTCGGCGTGATTGATGATGTAGTTCACTTGCTCTGGGAACAACTTAGGATTAATGGTGTGGCACACCATGCCACTTCCAGATACGCCATAGTAAAGTTCCAAATGGCGATAGTCGTTCCAAGCTAATGTACCAATGCGATCACCGAACTTAGCGCCCAACTCAACTAAAGCATTGGCCAATTGACGACTGCGATTAGCAAAATCTTTGTAAGTATGCCTATGTCTAGGATTATCCGCTGTAACCGAAACAATTTCAGAATCTGGGAAGTTCTTGTCGGCATGACGTAATATTGAAGAAATCATCAATTGAGAATTCATCATCAAAGCTTGCATATTTTTTCCTTTAATTAACTCGTATTCTTATAAATACAAAGGGGTTAGACCACAGATGGTAATCATTGAATGAAGACTGAATTTTCTCTTACTCTGTATATTCCGTGTCTTCGTTTGCTTCTGTGGTTCACTATTTCTTCTTAGTTGTTCTTAGCGCTAAGCATGGCACCTACCAAGCGGTTACACCACCGTCTACTGCTATAGTTTGCCCCGTCATGTAAGAATTACCTGGAGACAATATTAATAGCATTGTATTCACCACTTCTTGTGGCCGAGATAAACGTTTCATAGGCGTACCTCTCGCTAGCTGGGATTGGCCTTCTTCAGAAGCAAATTCACCTAAAATGGCTGTTGGGCTGTAAAAAGGACAAATTGCATTACAACGCACGCCTTTTCTGGCGTATTCCACTGCTGCCGTTCGAGTTAAACCAACTACAGCATGTTTCGCGGCTGCATAGGCACCACCTTTGGGAGCGCCACCTAAACCCGCCAAAGAGCTAATATTTAATACATGGCCTTCGCCTTGTTTGAGCATCGCTTCAATTTGGTATTTCATTCCAAATAATACACCATTAACGTTGACGTTAAATTGACTGTGCATAGTGTCTTCATTCAATTTATGCAAAGGTGTCATTTCATGGGCAATACCTGCATTGTTAACGCCTATATCGACACGACCAAACTTTGATAGGGCACTGTCGACCATATTTTTGCAGTCTTGCTCTTTGGCAACGTCACATAACATTGCTATTGCATTGTCTTGGTCCGGTAGCGAGGCCAGAGTTTCGTCTAAGTTTTGCTGGTTGATATCACTGATCACCAACTGACATCCTCGTTTGGCAAGTCCTTGTGCCAACAAGCGACCAAAACCGCCACCTGCACCAGTAATCAAGGCTACTTTGCCGCTAAAATCTAATAACTCGTCCATCAAATAGTTCCTATTTCTTATAACTAAACAATTAAAGTGGGTTGGCATTCATAAAAGTTAATAATACCTGAGCGAGCTCTTCACCTTTGTCTTCTTGCAAAAAATGACCGCCTTGTTCAATAGTAGTATGCGCCTGTCCTTCACAGCCAGGAATAAGCTTGTGCATAATTTTGTCGCCCCCCGCAGTCACAGGGTCTGAATCGCTAAACGCAGTAATAAAAGGTTTATCAAATTGCTGCAATGATTGCCAAGCACGTCTATTGGCAGGGCTTGCCGGGTTATTCGGGGTAGTGGGTACAAGTAGTGGAAACTGTCTTACACCTGCTTTGTAGGCTTCGTCCGGAAAGGGCGCATCATATGCGGCCAATACTTCAGGGCTAAGGGGGCTTACAGTGCCACCTTTGATAATCCCCGCAACAGGAAATACTGGCACTTCCTGGGAAAATGATTGCCATTTCAAAAAAGCGTCACTGGCTGGATGATCTCCCGTAGGAAGCATAGTATTGGCGGCTAATACTCTGGCAAATAAATCAGAGTGTTCCGCGACCAAACGTAGTCCTAAAAGGCCGCCCCAATCTTGGCATACTAAAGTGATGTCTTTTAAGTCTAATTGAAGGATGACTTGACGTACCCAATCTAAGTGTCTTTGGAAGGTATAATCGTTACGCTCGGTAGGTTTATCTGATTTTCCAAAACCGATTAAATCAGGCGCAATAACGCGATAACCTGCGGTGACAACTGGATCGATCATTTTTCGGTACAAGTATGACCAACTAGGTTCGCCATGCAGCATTAACACAACATTCGCGTCTTTTGGACCTTCATCGATATAGTGGAGTTTAAGCATTCCTCCTTCACAATCATCAACTTGTAAATAATGAGCAGGATAACAAAAGTCGTTTATTGGTTCGAAACAGTGTTCTGGAGTCGTCAAATACTGCAAGGTTGGTCTCTCGATGTAATGTTTTTGTAAAATAATTGTGCTTAGAAAATCAAATGTGTCACGAAAAGTCAACTTGCTCAGACTAATGCAGAATTATCCATTTAGTGAATAGATTCAGTGCTTGATCAATCTTTATTCGAATCAGCTTCTAATAATCTATGCTTATTTTGCAGTATAAAATCAATAAATTAGAATGATTGGGGCGGGTGGCCTAGTATCCATTCATATTATTAAGCTGGTAAGAGGTCTATATGAGTCAAAATGAATCACAAACGGCAGTGGGTTATGAGCTAGTTAGTACTCCTTCTGCAAACAAAGTTGCAGCGCTATGGATGCAAAATCCCCCTGTTAATGCATTGTCTAAATCTGTACGCGTTGGGCTTATTAAACATTTAAATACAGCAATAGCTGACGAGTCTGTTGAAGTCATTGTTATTTCATCTAAGCAAAACTTGTTTTCTGGTGGCGCTGATATTAGCGAGTTTTCTGGTGGTGATTTAGAACCAAACTTACCAGTAGTGTTAGATGTCATTGAAAATTCTCCTAAGCCAGTGATTGCGGTTTTGAACGGCCCAGCCTTTGGTGGAGGCTTAGAAGTGGCGTTGTCTTGTCATTACAGAGTCACGTTTGGGTCGAATAAAGTAGGCTTACCAGAAGTGAATCTCGGTATTCTACCTGGAGCGGGAGGAACTCAGCGTCTACCTCGTTTGGCAGGTGTGCAACAAGCACTTGATATGATTGTGTCAGGTCGCCCCGTTGCCGCTAAAAAACTACCTGGTGTTTTTGACGTAGTCGTTGATTCTCCGGAAACACTATTGAGCAGTGCGTTGCAATTTTGTGAAAAAGTCATTGCCCAGGGCAGCAAAGTTCGTAAAACCTGTGATGTTGAAATTGACGCGAGTACTGCACCGAAAGAGTTATTCGCACAATATCGTCAAGGCTTAGCGGTTAAAGCCAGAGGCTTTTTTGCTCCCGAGCGTTGTATCCAAGCGGTTGAGGCTGCAGTCGAGTTACCTTTTGCCCAAGGATTAGTGCGTGAAGGTGAGTTGTTTATGGAATGTATGCGCTCAAAAGAAGCGCGAGCGCAGCAGCATTTCTTTTTTGCCGAGCGTGCAGCTTCTCATGTTAAAGATTTTAATAAAGATACCCCAGTAAGAGACATTAAAACTGTGGGTATTATTGGTGCAGGTACTATGGGCGGCGGCATCGCTATGAACTTTGCCAACGTTGGTATTCCCGTCATCATGCTAGAGCTTAAACAAGAAGCTTTAGATAGAGGTTTGGCGTTAATTCGTAAGAATTACGAAAATTCAGCTAAGAAAGGCAAGCTTACTGCTGAACAAGTTGAAGAGAGAATGGCATTGTTAACGGGCTCAACTGAATACGCGTCACTTAGTGATGTGGACTTGGTCATTGAAGCAGTGTTTGAAAAAATGTCTGTTAAACAAGAAGTCTTTAAAGCGCTAGATGCGGTATGTAAACCTGGTGCGATTTTGGCGTCAAATACGTCAACTTTGGATATAGACGAAATTGGCGAAGCCACTAAGCGTCCTGAAGATGTAATTGGATTACATTTCTTTAGTCCAGCCAACGTTATGAAGTTATTGGAAGTGGTTAAAACCAGTAAAACCTCTCCTGATGTGATTAAAACAACCATGAAAATGGCTAAAAAGGTCAATAAAGTAGCAGTGTTGGTTGGCGTTTGTTTTGGTTTTGTGGGGAACCGCATGATTGAAACATATGGTCGTGAAGCGAATCGTATGATGTTAGAAGGTGCTACACCAGAACATGTAGATAAAGTTATTTATGATTTTGGTCTACCTATGGGACCTTTCACTATGGGTGATATGGCCGGACAAGATATCGGTGCCTTTGTGCGCGAATCACGCCGCGAATTTATCAAACACGATCCGACTTACTGCATATTAGCTGACAAGTTAGTCGAGCAGGGTAGAGTGGGATTAAAGTGCGGAAAAGGTGTGTACTTGTATGAAGCAGGTAGCCGTAAACCTATTCCTGATCCGAGTGTACTTGAACTCGCTAAATCTGAAGCGGCTCGTTTAGGTGTCGCCCAGCGTGACATTAGCGATCAAGAAATCATCGAGCGCATTATTTTTCCAATGATCAATGAAGGTGCTTTGATCTTGGAAGAAGGCATTGCAGCTAAGTCCAGTGATATCGACGTAATTTATGTGTATGGCTATGGCTTCCCTGTTTATCGCGGTGGCCCGATGCAGTATGCCGATGAGATTGGTGTGAAAACCGTATATGACGCCATGTGCAAGTATCGAGATGAGTTAGGTGAACACGGCAAAAATTGGTTTGAACCTGCGCCATTACTGAAAAAATTAGCAGAGCAAGGTAAACGATTCGCAGACATTTAGTGTCAGATGTTTACCTTAATATTTAACGAATTTACGTATTTTTAAAAAGAGAAATTTATGAAAGAAGCAGTCATAGTATCAACCGCTAGAACTCCAATTGGCCGTGCTTATAAAGGTGCATTTAATAATCTTGAAGCACCAAGTCTAGGTGGCCACGCTATCCGCGAAGCGGTAAGAAAGTCTGGAATCGATCCAGCCAGTGTTGATGATGTCATTATGGGCAGCGCATTGACACAAGGTAGTGGTAGCATGAATATTGGTCGTCTTGCTGGGCTTGCTGGTGGACTACCCACTTCAGTCTCAGGTATGACACTAGATCGCCAATGTAGCTCAGGTATGTACGCCATTGCTACCGCTGCAAAACACGTTATTACCGACAATGTGCCAGTAATGGTCGCTGGTGGATTAGATTCTATTAGTTTGGTGCAAAACAAGTACATGAACACTCACCGTATGGTGGACCCAGCTTTGGCTAAAATGCATAAAGATATTTATATGCCTATGTTGCAAACTGCTGAAGTCGTAGCTGCGAGGTACGGTATTAATCGTGACGTGCAAGATGAATATGCCTATCAGAGCCAAATGCGCACAGCAGCTGCTCAAGCTGCCGGTAAATTTGATGATGAAATAGTGCCGGTAACCACAACCAAAGTTGTAGTGGATCGTGAAACTAAAGAAGAAAGTTTCCACGAAGTCACCCTAAGTAAAGACGAAGGCAACCGCGCTGAAACGACCTTAGAGGGTTTGAATAATCTAAAACCTGTAATTGAAGGTGGTGTGATAACTGCGGGTAATGCTAGTCAATTGTCTGACGGCGCCTCTGCCAGTGTTATCATGAGTAGTAAACTGGCTGAACAACAAAACTTGACTCCATTGGGTGCCTATCGCGGCATTGCTGTAGCAGGGTGTGAACCAGATGAAATGGGAATCGGTCCAGTTTTCGCTATTCCAAAATTACTTAAGCAACATGGCTTAACCATGAACGATATTGGTTTATGGGAGCTTAATGAAGCTTTCGCTGTGCAAGTATTATATTGCCGCGACAAGTTAGGTATTGATGACAGTATTCTAAACGTAAACGGCGGCGCTATTTCTATAGGTCACCCTTACGGTATGAGTGGTGCGCGTATGGTAGGTCATGCCTTAATTGAAGGTAAACGCCGTGGTGCTAAATATGTAGTCTGTACTATGTGTATTGGTGGCGGTATGGGTGCTGCAGGTTTATTTGAAGTTTACTAGATTTAGAGCTTCAGGCTTGGTGTTAAACGAAGCCAAAGACATGTAAAGATTTAAGAGGTTAGAGTTATGCAATATTTTAAGGCCCCACAAAAAGAAGCCTTATTCGTGATGAACGAATTATTAGGTTATGAAAAGCATTATGCGGATTTGGGTTATTCTGAAGCCACACCAGATATGGTTGAAGCGATTTTCTCAGAAGCGGCCAAATTTGCCGAAAATGTATTGGCGCCCATTAACGCTAGCGGTGATGCCGAGGGTTGTACATGGGACGATGGAGTAGTCACTACTCCTACTGGTTTTAAAGAAGCGTACCAGCAATATGTTGACGGTGGTTGGACTGGCATGGCGCATCCTGAAGAGTTTGGTGGTCAAGGTCTTCCTTATTCGTTAAATAGTGTGATGGCAGAGTGGTTTTCGTCTGCTAATCATTCTTGGGCAATGTATCCGGGTTTAAGTCAAGGTTGTATTGAAACCTTAAAAGAGCACGGCACGCCTGAACAGCAAAAAATGTTTTTACACAACCTAGTAGGCGGCAGTTGGACAGGCACCATGTGTTTGACTGAACCTCATTGTGGATCGGACTTAGGAATGCTTAAATGTAAAGCTGGACCTAACGCTGATGGCACTTATAGCTTGACGGGTACCAAGATTTTTATCTCGGCCGGTGAGCATGACATGTCAGAAAATATTGTACATATTGTTATTGCACGTTTACCTGATGCACCAAGCGGTACTAAAGGCATTTCATTATTTGTCGTGCCTAAGTTTCATGCGGGCCCTGATGGGGAAAAACTAGAACGTAATGCGGTGTCTTGTGGTTCGATTGAACACAAAATGGGTATTAAAGGTTCTGCAACTTGTGTGATTAATTTCGATGGCGCCAAAGGCTATTTGGTGGGTACTGAAAATCGTGGCCTGAACTGCATGTTCACCTTTATGAACTCAGCGCGAATTGGTACAGGTTTAGAAGGTTTGTCAGCCTCTGAGGCGGCTTTTCAAGGTGCATTGTCTTACGCTAAAGATCGTTTGCAATTTAGAGCCATGACTGGCGTTAAAAATCCTGACGGTCCAGCAGATGCGATTATTAATCATCCAGATGTTCGTCGTATGTTGTTGACGCAAAAAGCCTTCGCTGAAGGCAATAGAGCGTTAGCGATATATGCAATGCAACTAGTTGATATTACACATGTCAGCGAAGATGAAGCGGCTAAAAAATTGGCTGAAGCTAAATTGGCATTGTTGACGCCTATTGTTAAAGCATTCTTAACTGAAACGGCTCAAGAGTCGACTAGTTATGGTATGCAGGTATATGGTGGTCATGGCTTTATAGCAGAGTGGGGCATGGAACAGCTTGCCCGTGATACGCGTATTTGTACTATGTACGAAGGTACGACAGGTATTCAAGCCATTGATTTATTGGCTAGAAAAGTAGTAGGTTCCAATGGGAAGTTATTAAATATATTTACTGATGAAGTTAAAGAATATTGTAAGAGCATTCGCGATAAGAGTCAGTTTAATGCATGGTCTAACAGTATCGATAAACATTGCGATGAATGGCATCAAATAACTGAAGACATTATGCAACGCGCAGCTAAAAGTCCTGCCGAGTTAGGCGCCGCTTCTGTTGACTATCTGATGTACTCTGGTTACGTAGTTGTGGGGTATTTTTGGCTTAAAATGGCTGTTGTTGCCCAACAAAAACTTGATGATGGCACAGATGATCCAGAATTTTACAAAGCAAAATTACATACCGCTAAGTTTTATTTTGACCGTTTGTTAACGCGTACACGTTCTCTAGTGTCTGCCATGGAGTCTGGTGCAGATAACTTGATGAATATGGAAGAAGAACAATTTAATATTGTTTAAGCTTTTGGGGCAAAAGCCCCTTATAAGATAATAACAAGCTAAGCAGGGAAATATAACAAGCGGACAATGTCAATTGTCCGCTTTTTTTTGTTATTTTTTAAATCAATAATTGGTGAGCCTAATTATGAAACATCACACAGTCGATATTGAAAGCGTCAATATACACTATGTAGAAGCAGTCACATCAAATAACCAGCCTCGACAAACTATGATTTTTTTACATGGTTTTCCCGAATATTGGGGTACATGGCATGCACAATTAGATTATTTTTCTAAAGAGTATCGGGTCATAGCGCCTGATCTACCAGGTTATAATTTAAGTGATAAACCTCAGCAGCAATCGTTTTTTGAAGTGCCTAACTTGATTCAGATTATTGCTAAATTCATACAAAGTGTGGCGCCACAGCAAAAGATAATACTCGTGGCTCATGATTGGGGCGGTGCCATCGCATGGCCTTTGGCTGCGTTTTTTCCTCAGTTAATCGAAAAGCTGGTGATCCTTAATGCGGCGCATCCAAGTATTTTCACTCGAGAAATGATATCTAATCCTCAGCAACGTCAAAAAAGTGAATATATCCACGAATTGATAGCAGCTGACGGCGAGCAAAAACTATCGCACAATCATTTCCAATATCTAAAGGAAAAAATATTTGCAGGTATGCGCGAAGGCACCTTAACGGAGGCGCAACGTATTGCCTATGAATCGGTATGGTCGCAACCTGGTGCAGTAAACGGCATGTTGCAATACTATCGAGCTATGCCTCAACTCGCGCCATCTGCGAAAGCCTCGGATAACCCTAATGGGCCAGTAGTGGCGGCGACTAAAATGAAAATCCCGAATATCCGTATTGGTTGTGCCACACTCATATTGTGGGGTGAGCAAGATCAGGCTTTTGTGAAAGAAAACATTCTAGGAGTAGAGGAATATGTGCCTAATCTGCAAATTAAACGCTTTCCCGATGCCAGTCATTGGTTACAACACGAGTTACCGAACCAAGTGAATCAGGAAATTGACGATTTTCTTAAACATCACTAATTAGCGCTTTCTAATAGATAAAAAAATAGCCTCAGAAGAGGCCATTTTTAAAGGTAAGTCGCTTTCTTTTAAGAGACCACGACTTACCAACCATGTTGAACGTTTCGGTGGCCGAAGCCCAGTTCGTTCTAGAACAATTCTTTTAAGCTTATATTCTGTCGTTTAGTGCAGCGACGATAGGTGATGCGTCTAAGCCATTTTCAGAGGCCCAAGCGAGTACCGTTTTGCCGTCTTTTTCTGGCGAGCTTAAGTCACCTTTAGGCATTTTTTTCACCATCAATGTACCAGTTTCAACGGCATTGTTTAGCATAGCGGTACGAATAAGGCTGTTACCGCCACAAGACACACCGGTGTAGTAATCTTTAAGTTTTAATCTGAAATCAGACTGAACACGTTTCATTTTTTTACGTAGTTCACCTTTGTCATCGGCTTTAACGATAGTACAGATATTTTGTAAAGCTTCGCCAACATCAGCTTGAGCGTTGCCCGCAGAGAATAAAGAGATAGTAGCGATAGCGATAGAAGTTTTAACTATTTTCAACATGGTTAAGTTCCTCGAGTGTAGTTTGTTATGCAGCTGTTGCTGCGCGTCAGTGGAGACATTAAAAACTATTTGAGTTGATTAAAAAATCTGCGAGGTGATACTTAGGTATGGTAAGTCATAAGTTTAAAGGCTGAGCTTGGATCAGAGTCGTTTAGTCAGAGCCTCGTTATCTGAGGCTCTGATTTAAGAGCATTGACAGCTAAGATAAGTTACGAGATTAGTCTGCTTGTACATCAACCACAATACGGCCGCGTACTTTTCCGGCTAATAACTGGTTAGCGGTAGCTACTACTGTATCGAGTTTGATTTCTTCAGCAATGCTGTCAAACACACTAGGCTCTAGGATTTCACCTAAACGTTTCCATGCTTCTTTTCGGTCAGCAATTGGGCGCATAACGCTATCAATACCAGCTAGGGTGATACCTCGTAAAATAAAGGGGGCGACTGAGCCCGGTAGATCCATACCCTGTGCTAAACCACAGGCGGCTACTGTTCCACCATATTGGGTACTGGCACATGCGTTGACTAGTGTATGGCTACCTACAGAATCGACCACTCCAGCCCAGCGTTCTTTAGCCATGGGTTTACCTGGGTTGGATAAGGTATCCCTGTGAATGACTTCAGTCGCGCCAAGTGATTGCAGATAGTTAACTTCTTGCATACGACCTGTTGAGGCCACCACTGCGTAACCTAATTTAGCAAGTATAGAAATGGCAAAGCTGCCTACGCCACCATTGGCACCGGTAACTAATATTTCACCTTTGTCGGGTGTGACGCCGTTTTTTTCAAGAGCAATGACGCACAACATGGCAGTGTATCCAGCTGTGCCAATGATCATAGACTGTTTGGGCGTGAAAGCTGTAGGTAAGGGAATAAGCCAATCGCTTTTTAAGCGTGCCTTTTGCGCTAATCCACCGCAGTGAGTTTCACCTATACCAAAGCCATTTTGGAGTACTATATCGCCAGCTTTAAATTGATTGCTATCGCTGTGCTCAACCACTCCTACTAAATCAATTCCAGGGATCATAGGAAATGAACGAATAACTGGCGCCTTGCCTGTGATAGCAAGACCATCTTTGTAATTTAAGGTGCTGTATAGCACTTTTACCGTGACATCACCCTCTGGCAGAGTGTTGTCGTTAATTTCTTGCATTGAGGCGTGATAACCTTGTTCGTCGTTATTAATTAAGATGCCTTTAAACATAAACTCTCCAATTTAGACCGATCGTCTATTAATGATTAAAAAAATTTACTTTGATAGTGTTTGTAAAAAATACGTCATAAAAAGTCGTAATGGCGCAGCGTTTTCAACAAGCTTTGCGCGACTGACAGCGCCTTCCCAACCAATCCAAAAAAACTCTGCCACTACAGCGCAATCAGTATTACTAGCAATTTCACCATATGTTTTCGCCTCGTTTAAGCAGGTTTCGACTCGATGTTGCCAGCTCACAAAAATGGCTGATAGTAAGGTGCGAAACCCAGAGGGTAAAGCATCCACTTCTTGGCTTAAATTACCAACTAAACAGCCACGCTTAAAATCATGTCGAGTCATGCCTTGCACTGCATCATCTGCAAAATTCAGAAGTCGTGTAAGTGGTGAATAATCAGAATTTAAAAGATGCATGTCTAGCTTGCTGGAAAAATACTCGTCATAGTGTGCAATAACACTTTCACCGAATGCTTCCTTACTCGCAAAGTAATGATAAAAGGATCCTTTAGGCACTCCGACTTTCTTTAAAATAGGCTCTATTCCCGAAGAGGCAAAACCACACTCCGTCAGCTGCTCTAAGCCACTGCGGATAAGTTCTGCTTTAGTATCGTAGTTTTCCCTAGCCACTTTGGGCGGGCGTCCACGTCTTGGTTTATTTGCGGAAGTAGTCATATATTTATATTAGACCGATCGTCTAGTTAATTGCAATAAAAATTTTTAGACTTCCTGACAGATAAAAAATAATTCTGTTAAGGCTTATACCAATTCATCTTATCAATTAGTCACTGGTGTTCTCCCTTTGGGCCAGGTTCAAAAAGCACCTACTCTGCGTTGCTCGAAATTACAATAGAATAACTATTGCTTCATTCGAGCGCCTTGATTAGGTGATTTTAAACCTCGCTGAGCGATCAATTGTTAGGATGGATTGGTATTAAGTATTAGGATGTTTGGAGGAATGTCTCCTAAAGTGTGCTTAACGTTTAAAACTGTTCGGGGAAGTGACTTTGTGCTTCGACCATGTACTTTTTTGGTGATAGCTAAATGTGTGATTGCTTATAATATTGCTAATATCGCTGCAACTAAACACTGAACTCGATGGCAATTTCCTTTGAGTTCAGTGTTTTTAGATTACATGCATTCCGAAATTTTAAGACCTAAATTTTGCCCACTTCGTACCATTTTCTGATCCAGCTATCGAGTGGATATAAAATTTTATAAAAAGCGGGTACGACCAATAGCGCTAAAATCGTTGAGCTAATTAAGCCGCCTATTACAGATAGCGCCATAGGTGAGTTCATTTCGTGGCCAGCGCCACTACCAAAGGCTAAAGGCATCATGGCGCCGACCATAGCAAAGGTAGTCATCAATATTGGACGTAAACGTTTTTCGCCTGCTTGAATAAGTGCATCATCAACGGATGCACCGTCTTTTATTGCTCGGTTGGCAAAGTCCACCACCAGAATGGCATTTTTGCCTACCATCCCTAACAACAAAATTATGCCAATCATCACAAATAGTGAGAAGTTATTACCGCTAAGCCCTAATGCGGTTATTACTCCGGTAAACGCAAGTGGCATAGTGACCATGATAATAATGGGTTGAATTAATGACTCATAAAGTGCTGCCAGTATTAAGTAAATTAACACCACGGCTAAGCCAACTGCGGTACTGAATGACACTGCAGTTTCTTGCATTTTTTCAACATACCCTGAGAACGTGTAGTTGTATCCTTCTGGTAATATCTCGGTGATGTTGGCGTCAACTTGGTTGACTATTGCATTAAGTGGCACATTCGAAATATTACTGCTAACCATTACTTTACGTTCGCGATCATACCTGTTGATTGTGGCTATTGAACTATTTTGCTCAAAGCGAATTAAACCATCTAAAAATACATACTCGCCATTGGCGGCGCGGATCTGTAATTTCTTTATGTTATCCATATTGGCGCGGCTTTCGTCATCAAATCTTAAAGTGATATCGTATTCTCGCCCTTTTTGCTCAAAATCACTGATTTTACTGTCACTGGAATAATTAGAATTGAGCAAAGCGGCTATTTGAGTTGCCGTAATGCCTAACCTTGAGGTGTTATGCCTGATCATAGAAATAGTAATTTCTGGTTTACCATCTTGGTAGTCACTGTCGACGTCTACGGCTCCTTCGAAGGTGCTCAACATGTCGGATACTTGTTGTGAAATTTCGCTGAGTTTTTCTAAACTGTCACCGGTGATCACAATTTGTACCGGCGCATTACTTCCGCCTGTGTTGATCGGTGATATTTTTTCAACCGCTAACGTCATAGATTGGATGGACGCAAATTCTTGTCGGTAATGATTGATAATGTCAGCCTGCCCTAATCCGCGTTGTTCGATAGGTTTTAACTTTACGTACACTAAACCTTTGTGGGATTCGTTAGCGGTGGTATAGCCAATACTTAAAGCATAATAGTCAACCATATCATCGTCCTTGATGGCGTCTATGATAGGTTGCATTCTACTTTTCATTTCTTCAATTGAGGTACCTACTTTAGCTTTAGCGGTAATTTGGAATTCGCTATTATCTTCTGCAGGGACAAAATCCATACCTACGTTGGTGAATATCTTGCTAGACAAAACAAGGACCCCAAAGGTCACTAACACCGTGATGTATTTGAAGCGGATCAGTGGTTTTAAAATGCTCACATAAGCATTATCTAAAGACTGGAAAAAAGGTTCGGTTTTGGCGTGAAATTTGGTTTCTTTGTGTTTTAACACGCGGGCACCTACTGTGGGTATAAACATGATCGCCACAAAATAAGACAGGGCAATACCCGATGCCACCGTCATGGCAAAGGCGTTGAAAAATTTGCCGACTAATCCACCCATAAAGGCGACAGGTATAAAAACGGCTAACAGCATCGCGGATATAGCCAATAGTGAAAATGCTATTTCATGCACGCCTTCATAGGTAGCTTGAAACGCCTCCATTCCAGCTTCCATTTTTTTGCTGATGTTTTCGATGACAACTATGGCATCGTCGATGAAAATCCCAATTGCCAAAGTCAGTCCAATCAAGGTTAATTTATTGAGGTCATAACCCATATAATCGATGATCGCGAAGGTGCCAATAATAGAGGTGGGGATAGCCAGAGCCGAAACTATGGTTGCTGTTAGGTTTCGCAAAAACATGAATACAATCACTATCGCCAGCAGAGCACCAAATACCAAATCGAATTTCACTTGATCAACACTGTGCATTATTTTGTCAGACTGATCCTTAATCAAATTAATTTGATAATCATCTCCTGCTAACGCTTGTAATTCTGGTAATAACTTTTTGGCTTCATCAATGATGCCAATGACGTTGGTACCAGAAATTTTCATGATATTCAGCATCACACCTACTTGACCATTAAAAGACGAGTAACTTTCTACGTCGCTTAAACCATCAATTACTTTGGCGACGTCTTTTAAACGCACACCGGGTTTTATTTCAATATTTGATAAGGATTCAATATCTTTAGAATCACCCTGAAATTTAATAATCAGCTCTTGTTTGTCGTTGATACTTTTACCCGAACTGGATTTGAAGTTTTCATTGCTAATCACATTTTGTAATTCAATCGCTGAAATGTTGTATTTGTTGAGTAAATAGGGGTCTACTAAAATACGAATTTCTCGGTCTTGGTAACCGTCGACGTCAACGTCGCCTACATTGGGAATTCGCTGCAATTTAGGTTTTATTTTTTGGTCGACGAGTTGCATCAGTGCCGACATGTCACCGGTCTTGCTTACTACAAATAAACTGATTGCTTCACCCGCGGTGCTGATTTTTTGTACCAAAGGTGCAAGGGCATTATCAGGTAAGATTACTCCGCCAATTTTATCGCGCACATCATTGGCCGCCTCGTTTATATCCATTTTTAAATCAAATCTAACGATGACATAACTCAACCCTTCGTAACTCGTTGAGTCCAATTTATCGATACCATTGATACCCGAAACCGCTTCTTCGATTTTATCGGTAATTTTTGATTCAACGGTTCTAGCATCTGCACCTGGATAGGTAGTCTGGATAGTGATTATCGGAAAATCTACATTGGGAAACAGTGCCAAGGGCATTGATGTGTAGGATTTAAGGCCAAATATTAAAAGCGCCATTACGGCCATAAGAATGGTGATAGGGCGATTGATTGCAAATTTATACATAGGGTTATTCTTTGCTTGCTGTAGTGGAATTATTGCTAGAGTCAGAAGTGATTATTTTGCCTTCTCCAAATAATCCTACTTTTAAATCCTTAGCAATTACCTGTAAGGCAATTTTTCGATTGTTTGAATTAGCTTCTGGATAAATTCTATAAATCTTTCCCTCGTATTGGGTGTCATCACCGTCGACTTTATACAAAAAGGTATCGCCAATTTTGACATCAGAGTTGTATTTCTGATCAAACTCCACCACTAAAATTCGGGCATGTTCACTTTGTAGGTTAAAGGCGGTTTTTATCATTTGCCCACTCACTACATCACCTAACTCAATCATTCTTTTACTGATTACACCGTCAAATGGAGCCCTTAAAATAGTCTTTTCGTAGATAGCGTTTTCTAACGCAATCTGAGCTTCGATGGCTTCGTGCGCCATGGCATATTTATCAAGCATGGCCTTATCAACAAGGTTTTGTTTGAACAAGTCTTTGTACCTTTCATGATCTAATTTGGCGTATTTTAAGGTCACTCTAGAAGCATTGGTGGTTGCCACTAAATCTTCATTAGCTAAAGTCGCTAGGATTTGACCTTTTTTGACCACACTCATAATGTCGACATGTAATTCACTGACAATTCCGCTGTAATTAAATGCTAAGCTGGCACCTTGTTTTGCATGTACCGTAAATGTTGCATATATTTCTTTTGCGTGTACTTTGCTTAAACAAAGTAATAGCGCTAACGTTATGACTTTTTTCATTTTTTGATCTCTATTAATTCGAATAGGGTGTCTATATAGTCTTTAAATTCTACTTTTAAATTTTGCCCTTCTGCCCAAGCAAGTATCATATAACCCCTTTCTGTCTTAATCAGTCCATCAACTAGACGTTTGCCAATAGGTTTAATTTCACCTTTTTGGATCCCTTCATCTATGATGTTTTCGAGGATAGATTTAATAAAAACTGAACATTCACTGTTGAACTCCAGCATAGCTTTTGATTTAGTCGATAAGGAGACACTTACATATTCTCTATAAACGTCTTGGTGTTTTTCATAAGACTTGTATTCTGATAAGAAAAAATCGAACAGATACAAGACTTTTTGTTTAGTGGAAGTTTTTTGGTCAGTGTGACTTAACAGATAATTATGATGTTCTTCGATAAACGTTCGAATGATTTCAAACACAATTTCTTCTTTATTACGAAAATAATCATAAACCGTACCTTTACCTATACCTGCGTTCTTAGCTATCTCGGTAACGGTAAGATTTTTAAAGCCTTTTTCCAGCAATAGCGCAGTGCTAGCAGCCGCTATATCTCGTCGTTTTTTATCTTTATCTACTATAATCGCCATTTTTATTGGTTCGGTTCCAGCGGGTTATTTTAAATGACCGACAGTCGGTCATTCTGATCGATGTTAATTTATACAAAACAAAAAATACAGTTTTATTTAGGTTGATTACGTTTGTCCCTATTGGGATTAGAAACAGAGAACTTTGAGGGTTTTTTCTAGTTAGCGCACGACTGGTAATGGGTTCACGGGGGGCTATTGCCGGAATATTGGATAGCTGGTGTGGCATAGTTTGTTATTAGAAATAAGTTCATTGGTGGCAAAATAACGTTGGAGGACATTGAAACTAACAAAGCCAGTATGACAGTATGCTTGCTTTAGTTGCACTGCCTAGACATTGGGTTATGAAGTAAGGATTTAGAGTGAAATACGTAATTCGTTGTTGTTTGTTGTTAGTCGCGGTGATGTTGGGTATCTATGTATATTTTACGATTGCTTACAGCGAGCCGGACCTTAAAGTTGAACACCTAACCCAACGGTGGGCAAAATCACCGTCACAATTTATGACTCTCTCAGGTATGCAACTACACTATCGTGATGAAGGTCCAAAGGAAGATCCACTTCCTATTATTTTAGTGCATGGCACCAGTGCTTCGCTGCATACATGGGACGGATGGACTGCTGTGTTAGCTGACCACCATAGAGTTATACGGTTTGACATGCAGGGTTTTGGGTTAACTGGTCCTCATCCACAGGGTAAATACCGTATTGAAGATTATGCGCAAACCTTAGTGTCACTCATGGATCAATTGGGTATTGAAAAAGCGATTCTTGCAGGAAATTCTCTTGGTGGTTACGTGGCATGGAGTAGTGCGGTACTTTATCCTGAGCGTGTTGAAAAATTGGTTTTGATTGATTCAAGTGGGATCCCATTTCAGTCTAAATCGGTACCTATTGCGTTTCGAATTTCTAGCTCGCCCCTACTTAAATATTTGTTAGGGGATATTATGCCTAGAGCAATAGTCAAAAGTAGTGTTGAAAATGTGTACGCTAATCCAGAAAAGGTTACTGAAGCGTTAGTAGACAGATACTTTGAGCTGAATATTAGAGAAGGCAATCGAGAAGCCTTGGCGAAACGTTTTGTGGAAACCAAAGCCGGTCCACTTGCCAACAGGTTAGATGAGTTAACTCAAGAGACTCTCATTATGTGGGGTGAACAAGACCGATTGATTCCTCTAAGTGTTGGACAGCGATTCCATGATGAAATAGCTAATAGCCAATTAGTGACATTTGCTGATTTAGGACATGTACCCCACGAAGAAGGTCCACAGCAAACGGTCGACGTGTTAGAGGAATTTTTGCATTAGAATTAACAATAAACTTATATCTTTGGATGGGTTTTACCTTGGCTAGTTGTCAATAGTATGATTGCAATAACTTCAGGGGTAAGTTGAGTGCTATTCACTGTGAATCAAACTAATGTTAAACGCTTTGGCTGCTTGGTATTTGGTGTCCTACTGACATCATGTACCTACCTTAAATACAGTTCAGTTCAAGCCAATTATACTAAGATTCAAAATGCAGATCCTAGTCAGACTAACTTGAAACATCTACTGGATCGTGAAACTTTTTTTGTCATCGGCAAAACGCTCATTGAATCGGACGCCTACTTCGATAAACCTTTAGCGATAACCGCTTATTCTGATAAATTTAAAGTAAACGAACGTGTCGACACTATGTTTGCTGGTGGCGCTTCGGGCACCCACTTCGGACTAAACCTACCAGAAGGGGAATTTGATTTATTGGTTTATGCTGATATTGACGGCAATCACGTTTTCGACCACACGGAAGTCGTAGGCGAAAGAAAACTCACCCTTAATCGTAGTCAATATCCACAATTAATCGTTAGCCAACTTGAGATTTTGTTAACTGAACCAAAAACCTCAAACCGAGATGAAAATATTTTACTACCTACCCAAGGCGTAG
Source organism: Paraglaciecola sp. (assembly GCF_039964565.1). GTDB lineage: Bacteria > Pseudomonadota > Gammaproteobacteria > Enterobacterales > Alteromonadaceae > Paraglaciecola. The sequence continues at coordinate 53,415 of NZ_JBDVXF010000008.1, read as the reverse complement.
CTGAATCATCGCTTTTTTATCCCTCAGGAACAATACGATCTCTTAATGATCCTTTGTTTAATAAAAATATGTCAACCTTAGGTATGTACGACCCAGCGTCTTTTCTAGAGCATGCTCCTACTATGTTTTATGCCCTTGAAGAAGATGAAGTGCACAAAATCCCGGTAATATTTGTGCACGGGATCGGAGATAGCCCACGGGCGTTTCAACCCATTATTAGTCAACTCGATAGAGACAGATATCGGCCATGGTTTTTTTACTATCCTTCAGGTGGAGATTTGGACCAGCTGGCGGACTTTTTTTATAACCTGTTTCTTGCAGGCCAAGTGATTCCTTTAGGCGAAATGCCAATCATAGTAGTGGCACACAGCATGGGAGGTATTGTTGTAAGAGAGGCCTTAAATAAACTCAAGGGGCAAGAAGAGGAAAACAAAGTAGAGCTATTTGTTTCTATCGCCAGTCCCTTTGGAGGGCATCCAAGCGCAGCGAATGGAGAAGATAAAGGGCTGATTGTATTGCCCGCTTGGCGAGACCTAAACCCTAATAACAATTTTATTCAGCGCTTATATAGAAAGCCTTTGCCACAGTGGGTGGAGCATCAATTATTTTATGCCTTTAAGAATTCACGCACAGTAAAGTTAGGAGAAAATAATGATGGAGTGGTGCCACTTTCTAGTCAATTGCATCCTCAAGCACAAACCCAAGCCAAACAAACATTTGGATTTGATAGTGGCCACGTAGAAATTTTGGCGGATAAACAAATGATCCAACGCCTTTTTAAAGTGATGAGCGGTGTTAAAAGTACGTATTCAGACAAGAGCATGGCTGCATTAGCAAAGGGAGGTTTTGACTTAGAGTTAAGTGATGACTATAGGCCGACAACCAAACATTTGTTCAAGTATGCGGCTAGGTATTTAGTGTTACTTGCTTATGATCGAATTAAACCGGTTCAGAAACCGCAACACAAACATTTTATCTTGGCTGCACAAGGAAAAGTGCCCGCAGAGACAGAATTGGAACGAGAGTTTATTTTGTTTATGCAAGAATATCCCGATTGGGTTCAGAGTGTTTTAGACAGTGACTAACTGTAAGCCGGGTCCATAAACTGCGACTAGTCATTTCTAAATAGTAGTGTAATACGGAGCGTAACTGTCGTTTTGGATCAGTTCTGGTCGAAGTTTGAAACTTGAATTGGTTAGGTAAGCTCTTTCAATTCTATCTATACGAAATACTCTAGATGATTCTCGAAGATGGTCCCACGCTACTAAATACCAGGTAGGCCAACTTAGCATTATAAAATGAGCCTCAATTCTTCGTGAAGTGCGCACTCCTGCTTCTGAGCGGTAATCGATTTCTACACACTGTTGCCGAAAAAATGCTTCAGATACGTTTTCCGAAATATCCAGAATAGGCGCCGTTAATTCGGGAACTTCAGAGGCATTGGTGTGTTTACTTATCAAGATGCGTTTACGAATCCCACTGACTATCGCGCGTTGATTTTCAGGGAATGTTTGAAATAGTTTCTGCCTGATGACGTTAAGGCTACCAGTTAGCAAAGGCAAGTGTAGCGATTCCATGATAGCCAACGAAAGTATCAGTTCTACTACCTCTTTGTGACTTAACACTAAACGTTCAATGCCCCAGCGACCATTTAAACGGATACCCCCACCACGGCCCCTATCCGATTCAATTGGGTACCCTGCATCCTTAAGCTCTGCAAGTTCACGCATTAAGGTGCGTTGGCTAACGTTCAAATGCTCTCGTAATTCTGAGGTTTTCCAATATTCTTCAGAACGTAACAAACCGATAAGGCGGTTACGTCTTTCTGAGCGATGTTTAAAGTTTGTTTTTAACATGATTTTAATATGCCATTACATGGCATATTTATCTATATAATTTATCGCATCAAAAATATTCAATACACCTATCTACAAGGAACAACAAACCATGAAGCACTATTACAATCCGATGAGCAGAGCAGTCACCACAGATTGGATGCTTAAGGAGCTTGGTATTGAACATCAACAAATTACTATCGACTTGACGTCCAACACTCCGGAATTACAACAATTGCGAGATATCAATCCGATGGGGAAATTGCCAACCTTAGTGGATGGTGAAACCGTTGTTACAGAAGTGGCGGCAATTTGTGCATACCTTGCCGATAAGTACCCAGAGAAACACCTTGCGCCAGCAATATACTCTGCTCACCGAGCCAGTTATTATAGGTATCTGTTTATTGCAGGAAATACGATTGAACCTGCACTGACTCTTGCGGCGTCAGAAATAAACCACCCAAACCCAACAACGGCAGGTTGGGGCGACCTGACACGTGTCATTGCCACCATTGAAACCATGACCCCTAAAACCGGCTGGGCTCTTGGGGAACAATTTACTGCCGCCGATATTGTATTTGGTGGATTACTGGACTCATCAGTTATGTTCGGAATACTTGAAGCGTCACCCAAAGTCGCAGCTTATTTGGCGCGTTTGCGCCACAGACCCGCCTATATAGAAACTCACCAAAGCTTCATTGATATTGTGGGTTAGAACTGAATTACGTTTAGCGCCGTGGGCCGCGTTCTAATCCGAGCCTAAGCGTGAAAATATGAATACAGCGATTATTTGCCCTAACAGGCTGAACCAATTTACAGTTGACTATTGCCGATTGGCTTATATAAATTAGGACAAGTTGTATAGATATCTTTGGGCGAATAATCGTTTGGCTAGTGTGTGTTTTGAATGAGAATCGCGAGGCTGAGTGCTCTATTTGTGATGTAATAGTATTGTCTGCTTCTCTGTGTCAGAAGGTTATTCACGGGCTTTTAATAAGGCCTCGGTGGCATGGAGCTCATTGCGGATTTGCGCCATCATAGGTAGTAAGTTACCTTGCCAACGTTCCCAAGTGACAAAGGCTTTTATTAGTGAGTTATCTTTACAAGCCACATCAATAGGAGCGTTAAGTTTAATCTTTCTGATGTGTGGAGTATCCTCGCCGCGGTCTTGGTACGAAAGTGATAGACGCGGGCCAACACTGAGTAGTGGATTGTCTTCGAAGCGTTTATTCAGGGGATGATCTTCTGCTAAGTCGCTGTTCACTTGAGTTAAATCAAAACGAATCAACATGTCGGTGAAACGTTGACGTTGTTGTTCGGTTTGATGGGTAATAAGTTGCGAATTGGATGTGAGTTGTTGTAATGCATGGCGACGTAAATAAATGCCGTAGGTATTTCTTAGCTCGTTGATGCCTTGGTTGACCAACACACGGTTTGCATCGCTGTCTGAACATGACAGCAGAATATCTAAAGTATCACCTACAATTTGCAAAGATTGCGCAGCTTGTTTATCTACTTTGGCAACTGCAAGGTGATTAATTTCTATTTCTTTCTCGAGCAACTCAAGCGCCTGAGAAAAATCAGCTCGACTGTTTTGGGTTGTAATGTAATTTGATAACTGCATACCCACAAATACCGCAACAACAACTATCAAAAAATCAATTAATACTGCTAACCAGTTTGCTTTTATGATGTGATTTTTGACACGGCTAAATAACATTGCAGGAATTTCCTTTTTCTATCTCAGGCGCTGAGAGCGGCAATAAAACACAGCCGAACTCAACTGGCAATCTTTAGCAAGGGGCGGCTCATCAAACAATTATTGACTATGGCGCTGCTTCAATACTTCGATCACATCGGACAAATTTAAATCACTGGCTTGTAGCAAAACCAATAGGTGGTATAGCAAATCAGCGGATTCATTTTTTAACTCTTCTAAATCTTTTACAGCCGCAGCCAGAGCCGTTTCAACTCCTTCTTCACCCACTTTTTGAGCAATACGTTTAATGCCTTTGCTATATAGATGAGCGGTGTAACTAGAATCGGGATCGGCACCTTTTCGTGAGGCAATCACACTTTCTAATTCAGCGATAAAGCTGACGTCTGCAGTTTGACTGTCTGCCCAACAGGTTTCTGTACCTTTGTGACAAGTGGGACCAATTGGGTTAACTAGTGCGAGAAGAGAGTCATTGTCACAATCACTGGTAATATCTACCAAATTAAGACTATTGCCAGACACTTCACCTTTGGTCCAAAGGCGCTGTTTTGAGCGACTAAAAAATGTGACTAAGCCGGTTTCTAAGGTTTTATTTAACGCCGCTTGGTCCATAAATCCCTGCATCAATACTTTACCATTGACTGCGTTTTGCACTACGCATGGCATAAGGTTGTCCATTTTTTCCCATGCCAGCTTTGTTACATTTTCTTTTGTAATAATCATTTTAATCTCTAGTATGTTTTAGCTACGAGCTTAAACCTCAAACTTCGCAGTTGCTCTTAATCTTTTAATCTGTTGCTCCAAGCTCGCCACTCGAAGCTAATAACTCGCAGCTGCACTTAATCTCTTATCGCTATATTCTGCTGGCGTAAATACGCCTTTAATTCTGGTATAGGGATAATGCCTTTATGAAAGACCGACGCTGCTAACGCGCCATCTACATCGGCTTGTTCGAATACGTTTTTAAAGTGCACACTTTCACCCGCGCCTCCTGAGGCTATTAGGGGCACGGCGCAGTTTTGGCGGATAGCAGATAGTTGTTTAATGTCGTAACCCTTGCGTACCCCGTCTTGGTTCATACAATTAAGTACAATTTCTCCTGCGCCACGTTGTTGCACTTCCTTCACCCAATCGGCAGTTTGCCAAGCGGTGACTTGGGTACGGGTTTCGTCACCCGTGTATTGATGTACTTGATATTGACCGGTTGCTTCATTGTAGAAACTGTCTATACCTACAACAACACATTGTTGTCCGAAGGTATCGTGTAATCGCGTGATTAACTCAGGATCTGCAAGAGCGGGCGAGTTAACCGATATTTTATCGGCGCCCATTTCTAATATTTTTCCCGCGTCTGCAACGGTTTTAATGCCACCCGCTACGCAAAATGGAATATCAATTACCTGCGCAATACGAGTTACCCAACTTTTATCGACTACGCGTTGGTCGCTTGACGCAGTGATATCGTAAAACACCAATTCGTCGGCGCCTTGTTCAGCATATTGTTGTGCCAGCGGCACTATGTCGCCTATGATTTCGTGATTACGAAACTTTACACCTTTAACTACTTTTCCGTCTTTTACGTCTAAGCAGGGAATAATTCGTCTTGCTAACATAACAACCTTATTTAACTTCTGTTAACCAATTGTGGGTGTCGGGTGCTTTGCCCCACTGAATATCATTTAAGGCTTGGCGCAATTTTTGAGTGGTGGGGCCATGTTCGCCACTTCCAACCGAATGTTCGGTTCCATTGTGAATCAGTGTACCTACCGAAGTAAGCACTGCGGCCGTACCCGAAAGGGCGGCTTCAACATTAGGTTTAGCAGCTCTTTTTAACAATTCTTCGACTGACAATTGGGTCTCAGTGACTTGCATACCCATATCTGCCGCTAAGGTCAAAATGGAACTACGGGTCACACCATGCAAAAAGGTTGAATCTAGTGCTTTAGTAATGATTTCGTTACCGTCTATCAATAAGAAATTTGCCGCACCCGTTTCTTGTACGTCACCGTTGGGGCAAAACAATATCTGGTCGGCTTGTACGTCACGTTTTGCAGCTAAAATTGGACCTAGTGCGCTGGCATAATTACCACCACTTTTGATCATGCCCATGTGAGGTGCGCAGCGCATACCTGTTTCATCGAGTAATACTCTGAGGGGTCTTGAACCGCCAGCAAAGTAGTCACCTACCGGAGATATCAAAACATATAACATCGAACTTACACTAGGCGCTGCCGCTTTGCCAATGGCGGCTTCTGTGCCTATGTGAGTAGGTCGAATGTACATTGAGCCAGGAGGTTCAGGGATATCAGCGCTGTATTGAGCCACTATGTCTAAAATCATCTTAGAGACTTGGGCTTGGTCAATATCAGGTAACGATAACAAACGACTACTTTGATCAAAACGCTTTAGGTTTTGGTCCATTCGAAAAACATGGATGCTGCCGTCAGCATGTTTAAAGGCTTTTAACCCTTCAAAGCAGGTGCTGGAATAATGTAAGACATGGGCACCAGGATGTAATTGAATACTGTCGGATGCAACTATCGCTGCCTCATTCCACTGATTGTTTTCAAAGCTAGTGAATGCCATATGAGGCATAAACACTGTACCAAAAGCCGCCATTATAATTTCCTAATCTGTTATGTTTTAAATATGTTGATTACGCTTTGCTGTTGTAACTAATTCTCTGAATTCCAACATTCAATCGCTTGTTTAACCGTGAACTTACCTTCTAACAAGGCGCGGCCTAAAATGACGCCACTGACCTTGGTCGGTTTGAGCACTGCAATATCGTCAAGATTACCAATGCCACCAGAGGCTTGCCAACCCACAGTAGGAAATTGGTGAGTCATCTCGGTGTAAAGTTGATGATTTGCACCTTGCAGAGTGCCGTCGCGACTGATGTCTGTGCAAAGCACATGTTTTGCGCCTACGGATAAAAAGTCTTCGAGTAAAGCTTCAATCGACACGCCTGAGTTTTCCTGCCAGCCGTGAGTCGCAATAAATTTGTTGCCAGATTCATCGATGTTGATGTCTAGCGCTAGCACTATGGCGTCAGCGCCGTATTTCGTGATCCAGCCTTTCACTAACTCGGGCTCTTTGACCGCTAACGACCCTATGACCACGCGTTTTACGCCAATTTCTAGAAGCTGGGCGACATCTTTTTCATTACGAATACCTCCGCCGGCTTGGAATTGCATACGGCCTGTTGCAACCATCTTACTTATGAGCTCAAGCTGTCGTTGACTGGTATCTTTAGCGCCAGTCAAATCGACAATATGCAACCACTTCGCCCCTTGGTCTGCATAACTGTGTACCACTTCTATGGGATCGAGTTTGTATTCAGTTTTTTGTTGGTAGTCGCCTTGGTATAAACGAACAACTGAACCTTCTATTAAATCTATGGCTGGGATGATCATATGTTGTCTTGTAACCTTATTAATGTCTTTTTATAACGCCGTCTTTTACAAATCGATAAAGTTTTTCAATAATTGTGCCCCTGCATCACTTGAACGCTCAGGGTGAAACTGCACTCCAAAAAAGTTGTCCTTGTGAATACCAGCAGAAAAGTCTATGCCGTAGTGACAACTGGCCATAGTAAATTCTGAAAGTGCTACAGCAAAACTGTGTACAAAATAGAAGTAACTACCCGAATCAATTCCTTTAAACAAAGGCGCGTTATTAATTGGGGTGACTGTATTCCAGCCCATATGAGGTAGGCGTAACTTGCCTACTTGCATGCGTTTTACTTGTCCTGGGATCAGTTCTAAACAAGGGGTGCTGTCTTTTAGACTTTCTTCAGATTTTTCAACCATCAATTGCATACCTAAACAAATACCTAGCACAGGTTGAGTGAGCTTTTGTACGCAACTGGTCAGTTGTTTTTTGTGAATGCTGTCCATCGCAGCGTTAGCACTACCTACGCCAGGCAAAAACACTTTATCGGCTTTTTTGATCGTGTCTAAATCATCACTTACTGCTACTGGAATGCCTAATCGTTCAATAGCAAATTTAACCGACGAAATATTTGCACAGCCAGTATTCACTATCACTATTTGTTGTGCAGCCATGTCTACAAGGCTCCTTTACTACTTGGCAACGCTTCGCCTTGTTTATGGATAGCTTGACGCAGTGCGCGTCCAAATACTTTAAATAAACTTTCTACTTGGTGATGGGCATTACCCTCTGTGGTGGATAGGTGCAACGACAACCCCATTGATTGGGCGATTGAATAGAAAAAATGCGGTACCATTTCAGTTGCCATTTCTCCTACCTGATCACGGCTAAAATCAGCCTCAAACTTCAAATGTGGACGATTAGAAATATCCATAATACACTCTGCACGACATTCATCCATGGGTAAGGCAAAACCAAAACGGCCAATTCCACGTTTGTCTCCTAAGGCTTTCTTGATCGCTTCACCTAACGCTAGAGCCGTATCTTCAACACTGTGATGATCATCAATGTGTAAATCGCCGTCTACACTTAGCTTGAGTTCAAATCCTCCGTGTGTCGCTATTTGATCTAGCATGTGATCAAAGAAACCAAGGCCGGTCTCTATTGTCGATTTAGCACTTGAATCTAAATCTACAGTTACATTGATATTAGTTTCTGAGGTTTTACGCACCACAGTCGCAACACGCGACGAGGCTAACAATTGTTTTTCAATGGCTTGCCAGTCGTAGTTGTCGCGGTTGTATTTAATGCCTACTATGCCCATGTTTTCAGCAAGCTGCATATCGGTGTCTCGATCACCGATCACAAAAGAGCGCGTAAAATCAACTTTGCCTTGTTGTAAATGCTCTTTCACTAAACCGAGTTTAGGTTTTCGGCAGGTACAGTTGTCGCTTTCAAAATGTGGGCAAATTAACACTTCGTCAAAGATGACACCTTGGCTTGCAAAAATATCCATCATTTTATTATGGGGCAAGTCAAAATCTGCTTGGGGGAAACTGTCGGTACCTAGTCCGTCTTGGTTAGACACCATCACTAAACGAAAGCCATTTTGTTGTAATTTAAGCAACACCGGCACAACTTGTGGTTCAAAGACCAGTTTTTCGAGGGTATCGAGTTGTTTGTCGATGGCTGGCTCTTCAACCAAAGTCCCGTCGCGGTCAATAAAAAGAATAGCTTGCTGGCTCATGCTGATTTTTCCTGCTGTGTAAAAAAGCTGGCCATTAACGCTAGCAATTTTTCATTTTGTTGTTGAGTGCCAAGGGTAATACGTAGGCAATTATCTAGGTTTATTTGTTTAGATTGGTCACGAATAAGTACCGCGTTTGCCACTAGGTAATCCATTAAAGGTTGTTTTTGTGGATGCCGGAACAATATGAAGTTGGCTTTATCGTCACCTACTAATTGCAACTCGGGAAATTGACTTAACTGCCGTTTCATCCATTGTTTTTGTTGTTGCAAATATTCGACTTGTTCAGACATTTGCTTAAGGCCATTGCTGCTTAGAGCCTGCGCCGCAATTTGTGCGACGGGTTCTGGCACCGGGTAGGGGGCAATCACCTTCATGATACTTTGAATCACTTCGCTATTGGCGATAGTAAAACCACAACGTAACCCCGCTAAAGCAAAAGCTTTGGATAGCGTGCGTAAGACCACTAAGTTGGGATAATTAGCGAGTTCAGTAGCCCAAGTATTGTTTGCATCAAATTCGATATACGCTTCGTCGACTACCACTAAGGCTGAATCACTGAAGTGGGCTAACACTTGCGTAAGCTGTTGTTTGCCTATAGAGGTGCCCGTTGGGTTATTAGGTGAACATATAAAAACTAAGTTTACTTTACCTCGGTATGAAAATATTGCGGGTAGGTCTAAAGAAAAATCTGCATTTAAAGGTGCTTTTTCGATACCCACGTTACACGTTTCGGCGCTGATGGCATACATTCCATAAGTAGGAGGACAAATTAGAATATTGTCTCTACTAGGAGTACAAAAAGTGCGGATCAGTAACTCAATACCTTCGTCAGCTCCGCGGCTAATTAGTAATTGTTCAGCTTGCACCCCAGCATATTGAGCATAGGGCAATAAAACGCTCGGCGGTTGGCAATCGGGATAGCGGTTAAAATGTGCAGTATTGATATCAAAGTCATTTGAAAAAGGTGACTCATTGGCATTTAGCCAGGTTTCACTGTCACTGTCGCCGCCTGCAAAGATACGCCTGGCAGATTCATAAGGTTTTAGCGCCTTCAAGTTTTCGCAAACTAACCTGTCGATTAAATTGCTCATAACGCACCACTCTTTGACTGCTGGGCATCCAACCTAAGTTTAACTGCTTGTTTATGGGCGTCTAAGCCTTCTGCATCAGCTAAATCCATAATCGCATTACCAATATTTTGTAGGCCTTGGTGACTAAGTTCTTGCACAGTGTAACGTCGCATAAAGTCAGCTAAACCTAGGCTTGAATAGTTGCGGGCGTAGCCGTATGTAGGTAATACATGGTTAGTGCCACTGGCGTAATCACCAGCCGATTCGGGAGACCATTGTCCAACAAAGATTGAACCAGCATTCGTTAAATTATCCAAGCTGTCGCGGGCATTTTCGATTTGTACAATCAAGTGTTCTGGCGCATAGGCATTGCTGACATCAAAAGCTTGCTGTAAGTCTTCAGTCAAAATATAGCGACTGTGTTTTACCGCCTGTTGGGCAATAGTTTTGCGACTTAACGTCTCTAGCTGCAAAGACACTTGCTGTTGAACTTCTTCAATTAATTCAGCGCTGTTTGACACTAAAACAGCTTGAGAGTCAGTGCCATGTTCAGCTTGTGATAATAAATCAGCTGCTACAAATACTGGGTTCGCGTTTGCGTCAGCAATCACTAATACCTCTGAAGGCCCTGCTGGCATATCAATTGCCGGACCTGCTGGAATCCGACTCACCTGCTGTTTGGCTTCAGTGACATAACTATTGCCGGGTCCAAAAATTTTATCAACTTTAGCAATACTCTCGGTTCCCAGCGCAAGAGCAGCAATCGCTTGTGCGCCTCCAACTAAGTAAATTTCATCTATACCGCATAAGCTGGCGGCATAACGAATTTCAACTGCTATTTGGCCATTCTTGTCCGGTGGAGTACACAGTACTTTGCGACCACAACCTGCAACCTGGGCTGTCGCCCCTAACATTAATACCGTTGAAGGTAAGGGCGCAGTGCCTCCAGGAATGTATAAACCTACTGATGCCAAAGGAGCGTGTTTAAGTTCACAGACTACACCTAAGGTGGTTTCAACTACCACATCCTCGGGGTACTGGGCTTCGTGGAAGGCTTTGATATTGGCATAAGCTTGATCAATAGCCCATTTGACTTCAGACTTCAGTTCACTGGCAAAACTGCTAAGAGAAGCATCACTAAATCGCAAACTTTCTAATTTAGCGCCGTCAAAACGTTCAGTATACGCCAACAATGCCTCATCGCCTTCGAGACGCACTTGTTGAACGATATCTGCAACCGTATCACTTAGCGCGTGGCTACCCACTAGCGCCGGTCTACTTAATAATTCAGCTCGTTGGTTTGGGTTAAGTTGTGCCCATATTTGCATGACTATTTGGCCTCTTACCTAATATTTTATGTTTGCCTTAAGACATCATCTTTTCAATTGGCATCACTAAAATGGAACTGCAACCCAAGGCTTTGAGTTTTTCCATAGTTTCCCAAAATAGGGTTTCAGGGCTAACTACATGGATTGCTACTGTATCGTCATTTCCTGCAAGAGGCAGTACAGTAGGATTTTCCGAACCTGGAAGTAAACTTTTAACTTGTTCTAAGTATGCTTTTGGCGCATGTAGCATGATGTACTTACTTTCTTTAGCTTGGGTGACACCATCCATACGGGGTAACATTTTGCTAATAAGCGCTTGTTTCGCTTCAGGCATGTCGCCGCCTCTTTGGATAAATACGGCTTTAGAGACAAATATTTCGTCGGCTTCTTGCAGACCGTTAGCTTCAAGCGTGGCGCCTGTCGATACTAAATCACAGATTGCATCAGCAACACCCGCTCGAGGTGCCACTTCAACCGAACCGGTTAACATGACGGTACTGGCTTCGATATTCTTTTCTTTGAAAAAACGTTCAAGCAAGTAGGGATATGTGGTGGCCACTTTTTTGCCTTGTAACGAGGCTAACCCTTGATAGTTCATCTCGTTAGGAACGGCAATAGATAACCGGCATCCACCATAATCTAGCCGTCTTAGCTCAATATATTCGGCTTTTTTACCAGCTGCTTGGCGTTCAAGCATTTTCTCTTCAAGCTCATTTTGGCCGATAAAACCTAAATCAACTACACCGTCCATGACCAAACCTGGGATGTCATCATCGCGTACTAATAGTAAATCTATAGGCTGGTTAGTCGAATGAGCGATTAATAACCGATCGCGGATCTGCAATTTGATGCCAATGGCCTTTAATAAAGAGATGCTGTCGTCACTTAATCGTCCCGATTTTTGTACGGCAATACGTAATCTATTGTTATCACTCATGTTTATTTCCAATCCTATTTAAAGTTTTTACTTAATTTGCAATTGTTCAGTGGCGCATTTAACCCAAAAGAGCGACCCAAAAGAAAAACCCCCGAAAGATGCCTTCCGGGGGTTTAGAGTGAGTCTGCGCCGCTAGAAGGAATCAATAGACCTTCCAGCAAATACCTGAAAGGCTAAGCTATATGATGATGGACGACTGCTTTCAAGGTAATGTTCATAATTGACGGTTCTTCTAAGTCACTGCGCTTCGATGGCGCATACATTATGCAATCGGTCTGATTAATGCAAGAATATTTCCCATTAAAGTAGAGGCTTTCTTACAATTAAATCAACTATGTTAGTTTACAAGTGCTAGATTGAATGTTTTGTGAACAATGTTGTCTTACTATTGCTAGGTTTTAGATAAATACGGAGACGTTATGACGAGTGACCTTTTATTTTCTATTTTGCCCCGTGAAGGCAAAGTACCTATTGCTCACGATAGCCAAAAAGTAGTGCAAATTGATAAGCAGGAAAAATTACGGGCTTTGAGTGATGAAGAAAAGGAGTTAAAAAACGAGGAAAAAGACGCGCGGAAAAAACAACAGCAGCAAGGCAATAACCAACAAAATCAAGAGAAAGTGCCTAATTCAGAGACGTCGGGTAAACCTGACGAAGAAAGTGTCGACGGCGAACTGAAAAAAGACAACGAACACAAGAAACCTAAAGGACCCAAACATTTAGATATTTACGTTTAAGTTGAAATGTTCATGTTGTACTACGAATATAATCTACCCTAATATAAGGTCCACAATTAGCGCGTCCAGAGCAGTTTAACCTCGAGATGAATGCAGATACCGCGATTTATTAATGAATAGGGAGGGGCGATATGTCGGAGTTTATTATTAGTCAAATGCATATCGAAGCGGCTAGAAATTCGACTGATGACTTTAATCTTTTTCATGATAAAAATCGCTGGCATCATATTCAATCCAATCCTTTTGAAGGGCCAATAGCCCTCGGTTTTCAGCTCGGGTGTTTTGTTGAAGATCAGGTTAATCGTTCCTCTAAAAATTACCGTCATTACCTTGAATCCGCAGGCTCAATGTTAGGGCATTTGGAACCTTTTAATTTTAGCCAGTATGAACTTAATTTTGCGGGCTCGGTTAAACCTGGTGACAATATTGAGTTGGTTGTGCGTGATGGTCGGTATTCAGAAGTATCAGGTATTCAGTGTTTTACCAATAGAATTGCTCTGAAAGCGAACCGCAAGACGGTTTTGCTCGGTTACAAACGTTATTCGAGTGAACACCTAATAAAAGGTGTTGTACCCTTACCTAAACTTAGTGAGGTTATTAATGGCAAAGATAGAAGTTTTATTGGCGTTCACCGATATTTTTTAAAACGTAAGTACATGATTGTTGGCAACGCCAAGAATTTTCTGGCGAGTGCTTTTGCCGAACAATCGGAGTATATAGACGAATTTGTCGATAAAGTGAGTTTCCCTGAAATGTATCCCTTAAGTTTAGTGTCATCAGCGTTACTTGAAAGAGCCAAAGCCGAAGGCCATAATCTGGTTGAAAAACCAATGATTTATGTGTCCCATAAACTATCAATTGATAGAGGGCTGTTAACTAAACTAAAAAGCAATGATGTGTTAAATATTCTGGTTAGCCCGCGACATTCCACTAACGATCAAAACTCTGACAATGTGACGCAATTTTGTTGTTGTGTGTTATCAAATCAACAAGTGTTATTTCATGCTGAAATTCAATTAGCGCCACTGTCAGCATTAATAAACCGCTAGTTTGTATTCGACGGACCGGTAAACTCAAGGGGGTGCTGAACTGAGGCTACTGATTTTTATTGGCCAAACGTTCAATGATTGTTTTGTGTTGCGGAAACTGTTCGAGTAATTCGTCTTGAGTGACTTCTATCATGTCTTGCATTTCCCACCCAGGAGCGACTGCTTCACTCACCAAACCAAAGGAGCCTGATGTTAGTTCTGCAGCTTTATAGGTACCGCCAGGAACAGCTAGCTGCAACTGCTGACCATTTAAAATATCAGGCCCAACCACCACCTTTTTATATTCACCATTTGGATAAATCATATGGTAAGTGATGGGTGCTCCCAAATGGTAGAATTCAATACCGTCTGAGTACTTAGTGTGAAAATGGTCGATATTATTGTCTTCGGTCAACATGTAATAGATGGCAGTCATAGTGGTACGGTCGCCACGATTAGTAACAACAGTATCTCGATGTTCGGCTTTAAAGGTTTGACGAAAATATCCACCTTCGAAGTGATGTTCTAAATTTAGTTTTGCTATCACTTGTTCTTTGGTCAGTGATTGCGCGTTGCTTGCAAAATTTTGATTACTCATTGGTATTATTTCTCAATATTTTAAGGATACGTGAATAGATGATTTCGGCTAAATTCCACTCATATCCATTGAAGTTGGTTGTATTATTAAATTGCACAACCACAGTGTCGATATCTTTATGGTACTCAGCAAAACTTTGGTAACCAACTAAAAGACCCGTGTGTTTGTATACGTATACTGAAGAATAGATTTCTTGCTCTCCTTCGTTAAAGACTGAGCCGTCGTTTAATGCCCGCAAAAATATTCCCACATCTTCGGCTGTGGCTAGCATTAGACCGGTATTTTCAGTCTTAAAATCTTTATCAATGCCAGCATAATAGCCACTCATTAATTGTTGTTTTTGTTGTTCATTTAATTCGTTAAGTGAGCCAAAGGTGTTTTTAAGGCCTAGAGGAAGCAGGATTTCTTGTTTGATATATTGCTGATGTGGGTATCCTACAACCTTATCAATGAGGTCAGAAATCAACATATAATTAGTATTGGAATAGCCATAACCTTTATCAGGCTCAAAGTCTGCAGGTAGGTCTAATGCGTAATCTAAGGTCTCTTGTTTGTTTTTCGGTGGTTTTATCCAGAAATCTGGGTGGTCTACGAAATTTGGAATACCACTTCGATGTTGTAACATCATTTTTAAGGTGATTTTTTCAGCGTTTTCAATCCTGTCCACAAGTTCTGGAAAGTATTCCGCCAGGGATTTATCTAAAGACAAACGTTCGGCTTTAACTAGTTTAGCCGTTGCCACTGCAACATATAACTTAGTAATACTTGCAATTTTAAAAATGGCTTGTGGGTAAGCCGGTATTTTATCTTTTCGATCATGCCAGCCAGATGCATAAAATTCTGCGGGCGTTCCAGCTTGGTCTACATACACAATAATACCATCTAGATCATAATTTAAGGCCTCTACTACTTGTTCTTGAACTGTATTAGGTAATGGCTGAATCCAAGCCCATACCAAAATCCAGGGAACGAAGAACATAGAGATAAAGGTACTAGAAAATAGTACGACTCTAAGAATTAGTTTGGTTTGATTTTTTTGCATACGGTCACAATCCTTACGGAGGAATATCCCAAATAGCCAGCCAAAATTTCTCGTTAGGTTAGCAGATGCGACGTCTAAAATAATTAAAGATGTAAAAAGTCCGTTATTTAAACTTTTGATTAGCTACGAGATATTCGCAATTTGAGGTTAATTGATAACTGCTCACTCAGCGAGTTATCAATACGGATTGGTATAATTAGCACTTTGGTATGGTTAATCTATGCTAAACACATCGACATAAGTTTTTTCTGAAATTTATTCTATGGTGATAACGAGTTACCCAATATGTTTTTCTAATCAATTACTGATTCGGCCTAGTACTTATGCTCAAGTGCTCCAGGTCAAGTAGGAGGGGAAATGCAAAAAATTAGTAACCTAAACACGCTAAAACTTTTTGAAAGTGCCCATATAGGTGTGGTGATCCATACTTGGGACACATCTATCGTTTATGCGAACCCACAAGCTCTAAATTTACTCAGATTGAGTTATGAACAAATCATAGGAAAGGATTCTTATGACAGTCAGTGGCACTTTATTGATGACCAATATCAAAGACTCGCTATAAAGGATTATCCAGTTAACCGAGTGGTAGCGGGAGACCGAATACAAAATAAAGTACTAGGCGTTATAGATGGTTCTAAAGAACGAATTTCTTGGTTAATGGCCAATGCCTATGCCGAACACGGTTTGAATGAATCTGGATTTGTTGTTGTCACCTTTATTGACGTGACTGACAGTCATCAGGGTTTTTCATTTGAGCAAATTGTAGAAAATGCCCAAGACATAGTTGTGGTGACCGAATCCGATAAATTGAAAGCACCTTTAGGTCCTAAAATTGTTTATGTAAACAAAGCATTTGAAAAACTAACCGGTTATAGCAAAGAAGAAATAAAAGGTGAGACACCGAGAATATTACAAGGATCCCTTACGGACAAAGTTGCCTGCAAAAAAATTCACGATGCATTGGTAGAAAAAAAGCCGGTTACCGAAACCTTATTAAATTATTCAAAATCAGGACAACCCTATTGGCTGGATATTAACATCATTCCTCTTTTTGATAGAAATGGCGACGTTACGCATTTCGCTGCTATTGAACGAGATGTCACCGAAAACCGCTTTCATCTTGAGCAACTCACAAAACGTAATGAAGATTTAAAACTCTTAAAAGACGAATTAAAACACCTAGTTGAGGAAAGGACGCGAGAATTGCAGCAAGCTAACGAAAAGTTGGCCCTGCTAGCGTATTTTGATCCATTAACACAAATACCCAATAGACGTTATTTTGTTGACCAATCTACTCGACTGATCCATTTCTGCCAACGGCATTCACATATTTTGGCGATCGGCCTTTTGGATATTGACGACTTTAAGTTGGTTAATGATAAGTATGGCCATGATTTGGGCGACGAAGTGCTGGGTACTTTGGGGGCATGTCTCAAAGACTTTTTCCGTCAAGACGATGCATACTGTAGGTGGGGAGGAGAGGAATTTGCGTTTGCAGTGGTATCAACTGAGCTGCAAAGTATTGAAAAACTATGCCAACGCTTACTTACTAAGATCAATGAAATGACAATTTCCAGCGATATTGGTGTCGAATTGAGTGTTAACGTTAGTATTGGTGTGTGCGTGCGTCAGGCGAATCCAAATGAACCTCTAGATACGTATATGAAAATTGCTGACAGGGCGTTGTATAGCTCAAAATCGAAAGGCAAAAACCGGGTGACATTTTCTACTGATGTTAAGTGAAATGTATCACAGAGGCTTTCTAAGCCGACTGGGTCTCTAAAATGCGTGGAAAGATAAGTTATCTTAAAAAGCACCTATTTTGAAAGGTGCTTTTTAAATTAATTATCGAGAGTAATTAAATGCTAACTTTTAAAGCGACGATATCCCCAACCCAAAAAAGCCAGCGCAAAAATAGACAATGTAGAAGGTTCCGGTACCTCTCTAATATTGCCCGCTAAATAAAGGTTATCATTAGCATTCACGCTGAGGTCGGCAATATCATATTCACCAATAAAATTAGACTTTGTATCACCAAATATCACGTTAAAGCCGAAACCACCTTGTGGAGCCCCAGTACCGACCCCTGAGGCACCTACTCCAGGTCCACTGAAAAGTACAACGTTGTTAGCAAAGTCTGCCAAAGTGACGTTCGCACCATCTTTTTGTAAATACTGACTATTTATGCTGGCTGTGCCGCTACCAAGTAACCAATCCAAGCTACCGGGATTATATTCAAATATTTTCCATTCATTGCGTGTTTGAAAGTCTGTACCCATGTAGGTATTTTCAGACGAAATGATAGCGTAGTTAGTACCGTCCGTTACCCATATATTTAGGTAAGGATGAGCGCCTGTAGCTCCGGGAGTGGTTGTCCAATTGGCAGAGTTAAACATATTTAATTGAAAACCATTAAAAGCCGAAGTCCCGTATCCTACTTTTTGGCCGGAACGTGGAGTGGCTGCTGAAAAACCGTCGCCAGCGGCATTTTCTACGATACTCATATCGACATCAAATGGAGCCGTAATAGTACCGTCATTGTTGCGAATATAGAAAGTTTCAAAGTCAATTACTGTAGCAGTTGCAGGCATTACTAAACTCACCAGAAGTAACGCTAAACAATACAATTTGGTTTTGCTCATTTTATATTTCCTTTATTTTTTAAGAGTGACCCTTCTTTAACAATACGCATCAAAACGGGCCAGATAAGTCAGTTACCGCGTAATTATTGAGTCAATCTCAACAACTACATGACCAAAATCTTGTAAGGCATTTATCGGGCCACTATTATATTTTACTTAGTTAACAATAATTTAACATTTGTCTTGTTCGCTCACACTTTTAAATTGTTAAAATTGCTGACATTCTCCTAGTCGACAATGACCAGCAAATGACTGCAATAGTAAAATTGAAACTGAAAAAATTGTTCAAGGGAGACGTACTTAAGCAGCAAATATCTAGCAATTAAACCGTTTATTTACTAACTTTATGAGCAGTCTGGATGTGAGTTATTTAAAAAAAGAAAAGGCTTCTTGTGGTACCCCATAGTGTTTTTTAATCCACTCAGAACTTCCATCATTGAATCCAATAAATTCTCTTTGTAACATGAGTTCATAGGTGTTATCTGCTACTTTTGGGAGTAGCAGAGTTTGATTGTTCTTGGGAAACAATTTTGTCTTTGCGGTTTCATACTCATCAATAGATTGGCGCAACTTTTTCCCTGCAATCCCTAGAGAACTGGACTGTATGTCTACAATCTCAAGCTCAAGTTCACTGAGCTTTTGGGATTGTAAGTTGTCTAAACCAAATTTTTGCATAACGACTAACTTTCGAGAAGGGTAGTGAAGCCCCCATAGATTAACCGTTTACCATCAAAAGGCATGGGGTTGTTTTCTTCAGACATTCTAGGATCTTCCATCATTGCCCCCCAGCCTGCATCACGTACCACTTTTGAAGGCCACACTACCCACGAGAATACCACAGTCTCGTTTTCTTTTGCCTGCACAGCTAAAGGCAAAGACGTGATCTCACCGTCAGGCACATCGTCGCCCCAGTTTTCTACTATTTGTAGTGCGCCATATTCTTTAAATACCACGGCCGATATTTTGGCATGTTCCCTATACTTATCTTTGTTTTCAGAAGGTACTGCTGCTACAAAACAATCTACATATGACATGTTTGTTCCTTTTTCGTTGAGTTGAAAAACTGACTATGTTTAGCTGATATAAAGACTTAACTGCATATCCTAGTTAATCTATTTGCTTAGTTATCATCGGTATTTTTTGGGATTCTCAAATCGATGTAAGATTACTATTTTGTTATTTTATTCAGAGCAGCCAAACCTGACAGGTTTGATTGTTTTGTTGCCCATAAAAATAGTACTACTAAGTAAGCCTGTAGCGCTCGTTAAGGCTTCAACCAAAAACACTATGTTATATAGACAAAAACTCCCTTAATTCATCTTGTCTAGCCAACCCATCCTGCACTCCTAAATCAATTAATTCGCGACAAAATTCTTTCTCAAACAATAGGTAACTTAACAAACTGGAGTCCGCTTTATCGTGTAATCCCATCATTCTTAGTAATATTTTGATCCCTGAAGGCATGCGATGAAAGTGTTTGGCAGCCATTTCGTTGAAGTTAACCGTTGGGTTGATGGCTAAGGTGTCGATGGTTTTTAACTGGGTTTGCTGCTGTTGTTTGAAGGTCATATGCGCGATGGTTTCATTAATGCGCGTCAGTCGTTCAAGGTCGGATTTTAACGTGTCAGCAAAAATGGTGTCGAGTAAGTGTCCAGCGATTGCGATACTACTAGGAAAGCGATTCATATCTACAAATCTAGAGGTTTTTTCAGGTTGTTCTACGCCGATGATAAGTATTTTTTTTGCCCCGAGATGAATCGGAGGACTAAGCGGAGACAGTTGGTGTACCGAGCCATCACCCAGAAACTCTCCTGACATTTTTACAGGTGGAAACAGCATAGGAATAGCGGAAGACGCAATCAGGTGCTCTGAATTTAGCGTGCAAGGTATACCGCGTCGTTGCTCTCGTTGCCAAGGTTCGATATCATTTTGCCCTTGGTAAAAACTGATCGAATCATGACTAGTGTAACTAGACGCATTTACGGTGATTGCACGCAAGTGACCACTTGCAATATTGGTATCAATTCTCTGAAAGTCTAGGCGACTTCTGATTAACCGTCTTAATGGTTGATTATTTAACAAACTAGACGGGTTTTTTTGATGTTGTTCGGATTGGAAACTACTTAAAAAATTCCCTGCTAAGTGTTTAAAAACGTCCCGAATGCCGCTATCGTAAACTTGCCGGGTATTAAAATTTTTCCATACCCACTCTAATTTTCTTAGGCCCAAATGGTAACATGACGCATAGCAAGCTAGACCCGTTGCATTGATGGCTCCGGCTGAATTACCGCATACTATAGGGAAAGGTATGCCTTGATTGCGGGGCAAAAAAGTGGCGATGGCTTTAAGTACACCTAGCTGGTATGCGGCCCGAGCTCCACCCCCTGATAATAATAACGCGTATTGATTACGTTCTGACAAAAAATGGCTTCCTATAATTTAAAACTTAACCCTTCGGCGGCAGCAAAGAGTTGTAAATCTGCTCCGCCAATCTCAATGATTTCTTGGCAGTGTTTCTCAATTTCGGCAATTTGATCATCAGTACGAATGTGGTCGTGGCTATACAATGCCATACGTTTAGCACGACTGCCCATAGCTAATTTTACCGCTTCTTCTGCAACAGAATGTCCCCAACCTGATTTAGCGGGCATATCTGAAATTAAATATTGAGAGTCATGGATGATAAGATCTGCGTCACGGCTAAATTCTACCCAGTCTAAAAAGTCGGTATTCTTTTTGTAAGGAGGGTATAACTCATTGTCAGTAATATAGGCTACTTTTTTACCGTCGGCTTCTATGCAAAATGAGCTACCGCTACCAGGATGATTCATGGCCAAACGGCTAATTTTAGCGTTGCCTATTTTCCAGTTAGTGACTTCTTTGGGTTGCGGAACTATCTGTATATTTGAGGGTAATGTTTTGTAATCCACAGGGAAATAGCTGCCACTCATTTGCTCCAAAATGGCATCGTTTGCGTCAAAAGTAATTTGTCCTGGTGTAATGAATATATTGCGATTGGCTTGGTAAATAGGGGCAAAAAATGGAAAACCCTGAATATGATCCCAGTGGTTATGGGTCAATAGAAGGTGAATGTCATTAGTTTGCTTTATAAGTTTCTGGCCAAGATTCTTTATGCCGGTTCCTGCATCTAAAATGAAATCAGTGCCGTCATCTAAACAAACATGCACACATGCAGTATTTCCACCATATTTTATAAATTCTGGGCCAGGAGCGGGGCAGGAGCCACGTACTCCAAAGAAGGTCACTTGCATTTATGTACTCATTTCTAAACTAATTGCATCCATGAGTTGAAACTTTATCACTAAAGCTATTTTGGATTAAGTATAAACTTATTAGCAAAGGTATGTATGTAAGTTTCTAAGAGCCTGTTTTATATAATGAAAAAGCGCCATAAAGGCGCTTTCTTAAAAAGAAATCAGGTTGTTAAATGTTAGCAGCAAACTCCGCACACTGTGCAATTTCTATTAATTGCTTTTCACCACTGCGACGATTTTTGTATTCTACTTTAGATTCATCTAGGTTACGCTCACCGATTACAATGGTGTGTGGTATACCTACTAATTCCATATCATTAAACATCACACCTGGTCGTTCTTTTCTGTCATCAAATAAGACTTCGACACCAGCTTCTAGCAATTGTGTATACAGAGCTTCCGCTACTTCTTTAACACGATGTGATTTGTGCATGTTCATTGGAATCAGGGCAACTTTAAAAGGAGCGATCGCTTCTGGCCAAATAATTCCGTATTTATCATGATTTTGTTCAATCGCTGCGGCGACAATTCGCGAAACACCTATGCCATAACAACCCATACTAAGTATTTTGTTTTTGCCGTTTTCGTCTAACACACCACAGTTCATTGCCTGTGAGTATTTATCTCCAAGTTGGAAAATATGACCTACTTCAATGCCACGTTTTATTTCCAAGGTACCTTTGCCATCTGGCGAGAGGTCACCTGCTATGGCGTCACGAATATCCGCTACTTGATACTCGCCGGCATCTCTTGCCCAATTCACACCAGTAAAGTGGACACCTTCTATGTTGGCGCCACAAATAAAGTCGGCTAAATGCGCGGCATCTCTATCCGCAATAACTGGAATAGTAAGACCTACCGGACCAAGAGAGCCAATGGTACAATTTAAGGTATCTTGAATTTGTTGTTCGCTAGCCATGGTTAGTGGAGCAAAAATACCGTTAAGTTTTTCTGCTTTAACTTCGTTTAATTGGTGATCACCACGCAATACTAAAGCAACTAAACCTTGATGGCCTTTTTTGTCTGGCTCAGCTAAAACAATCAGAGTTTTAACCGATTGCTCAGCAGGGATATTTAAGAAAGCCGATACGTCTTCAATTGTCTTTTGCTCTGGAGTGGCGACTTTTTCTAGGTTTTGTTTACCTTCAGGGCGCTCTCCTGTCGGGGCTAGAGCACTTGCCATTTCAATGTTTGCGGCGTAATCAGAGTCGTTGCTAAAAGCGATATCATCTTCGCCTGATTCGGCAAGTACATGAAACTCATGAGATGCACTGCCACCAATTGAACCATTATCGGCTATAACCGCTCGGTAATCTAAACCAATACGTTCAAAAATATTGCAGTAGGCTTGATACATGTTTTGATAGGTTGTCTCCAAACAGCTTTGGTCAATATGAAATGAATAAGCATCTTTCATAGTGAATTCACGACTTCGCATAATGCCAAATCTAGGGCGTATTTCGTCTCTAAACTTTGTTTGTACTTGGTATAAGTTCAGTGGCAGCTGTTTATAACTGGTCACTTCATTTTTGACTAGCGAGGTGATCACTTCTTCGTGAGTCGGGCCTAAAACAAAATCTCGGGATTGGCGGTCTTTTATACGCAGTAATTCGGGGCCATATTCTTCCCATCGTCCTGACTCTTGCCACAAATCAGCAGGTTGAACTACAGGCATCAATATTTCAATTGAGCCAGCTTTATTCATTTCGTCGCGCACTATCTCGGCTACTTTATTTAGAACACGTAAACCAGTCGGTAGCCAAGTATATAAACCGGCTGCTAACTTTCTGACCATACCCGCGCGTAACATTAATTGATGGCTAATGACTTCTGCGTCGGCTGGGGTTTCTTTTTGTGTGGACAATAAATATTGGCTAGTACGCATGAACGATAAATTCTCTGGGTTTGAAGTAAAAAACGGCGCTTATTCTAACAGCAATTATGACTAAATCCATGATTGTAATGGGGTTGAAATTAAATTTTTTGAATTGAATCTACAACATTTTGATGATCCATCACGCGCCATTGAATGTTGAGATCGTAGAGAGTCATACCGTAAGATTTATCGGAACGAGAATTTTGATGATACGCAGGGCGAGGATCTTGGCTGAGAACCTCCGAAATAAGTGACGTTAATGTAGGGTAGCGGGAAGTCAGTTGGTCGAGTTGTTCTTTAGCTTGGTTACTAAAAATGACAGTCATCAATTCCGGTTCGTGTTGCGCCATACCGCCTAATGCCTGTGGTTGGCTATCGGCGTAGGGCACATAGGGTTTTATATCCAAAACAGGGGTGCCATCTAATAAATCCACACCTCGGACAGCGAGTACAAGTTGTTTGTTTTTATAGCGAACCTCTGCAAATTCAACCACAGACATACCAATACTATTAGGTCTAAAAGTACTACGTGTGGCAAATACCCCTTGTTTTTGATTGCCACCTAAACGGGGGGGGCGAACTAAAGGAGAGTGACCTTTGTCGGCGGTTTGGTGAAAATGGAATAACAACCAAACGTGACTGAATTGTTCGATGCCTCGAATATAATTAGGGTCATTATACTTTTGATAAAAAGATATCTCTCCAATCGCACTCTTAGCCAGTCCTGGTTGCCTAGGTATGGCAAACTTTTCTTTATAGGGTGTACGAATTGTGCCAACAGGGTGAATATTGATGCTCATAAACGAAGGATGCTGCGCAGATAATTGGAGTTACGTGATTTGTATGGTTGCTGAAACTTGCTGTTTATTCAATAGATATATCCTAACTAAAACAAGCATAAGTGCCTAATAGCATTCTGCTATCTCATTGGATACCATGCAGTTATTCTGATTGAAAGGGTTGTCCAATAGTGTTTGAAATAAAGGTTACTGAACGTGATTTGTTGTCACATTTATATTTAACTGGTTTGATTTACCAGAAAGGTATGACAAGTTTTACCTTGTCTGGCGATACTTTATGTAGTGAACAGCCGCTACAAGGGGAGCAACTTTCCAACTCCACATCTACTTTATTTAGTGCCCACGCAAACCAACATAAATTGGTTGTTTTTACAGAAGGTCTGCATTTACAGCAATTATCTCTAGTAGCGCAGTCGTTATCCGGCTTTCTCGATATTGCTTTTTTTCGAGTCATTCAAGTCGAGGGGGTAAATGGTTTTGCTATTTGTGCTTTTGTTACATTAAAAACCCAAGATAATTTGAATGAACAATTGGAAATTGTCGCGAATCGCTTTTGCGTTGAACTCTGTTTGGCCGGTAACACACCACAATTAACTGAACCCGGTTTGTTGTTGATGGACATGGATAGCACAGTCATAGCGGTCGAATGTATCGACGAAATTGCCGAGTTGGCGGGGGTGGGTGAACAAGTATCGGCTGTGACGTTGCAGGCAATGCAAGGTAAATTGGATTTTGCGCAAAGTTTGCGTACTCGAGTTGCTTGTTTAGAGGGAGCTGATGAAGCCATTTTACAACAAGTCCGTGATGCTCTACCTCTTATGCCTGGCGTCGCAAACTTGGTTGAAATTTTGCAATCTTACAATTGGAAAGTAGCAATAGCGTCTGGTGGATTCAGTTACTTTGCTGATTATTTGCAAAATAGGCTAAACCTTGACGCTGCGGTAGCCAATGACTTAGAGATACAGGATTCAAAACTTACAGGTAAGGTGCGAGGGAGCATAGTCGATGCTAACGTAAAAGCACAAACACTAAAAACACTGGCTGATAAATGGTCTATTTTACCTAGTCAGACTATTGCCATGGGTGACGGAGCGAATGACTTAGTTATGATGAATGCTGCTGCTCTTGGTGTTGCGCTGCATGCCAAACCAATAGTGCGTCAGAAAGCAGATATTGCGATCCGTCGCGGTGGCTTAGATTCATTGTTGTGGGTCTTAGCTGCCCGATAAATTGCAATTGCTGTTTAGCGAGTTGATAACAAAGGTTCGCTTAGATTTACGCCTTGAGACATATAAATATCGTCGTACATTAGGCCGCCATTGCCGTAAGGCGTTTTGGCGGGGCCTGTATTAGTGATGGTCATAAAGAAAGCTAAAGGTTGTTCACGTTTCATTCTGAATTGGGCGGCTTCAAATACTTTTTGTTGCTGCTTAAATTCTCCTCCACGAATATAAAGATCATAACTTTGACCTTGTTCTTTTAGTGTGGCGTTGTTTATGACATACCAAAGTTCATACCAACTATTTTCAACAAGAGGACGTGCAGCTTGTTTGGTTTTTAGATGCTGTATTTTGTGATAACGCTTGTTGTCGCCCATCACCATTAAAGTGCCATCATTTTTGTAGCCATTGGATTCAAGTTTATCTGTGACTCGAAGCATCGGCTCAAAAGCATTGTAGTTTTGTTGCTCAATTTGTTTGGCTGATAAATTACTCAGACCAAATGAATGGTTGTTTGGGAAATATTCGACTTTAATTCGTGTGTAAAAGGTAAAGGTTTCACCCACTCCCACCTCTGTTGGAAGTTTAATGATGCTCATTGCCTTTCTATTACCTATTATGCCCTCCGCTGCAGGTTTTTTGATTAAATAATGATTGTTGCGGTGGGACTCTAAACGCACTTCAGTCACTTGAGGATTGCTAACAAAAGGTTGAGTATTGTTGTCAGTATCCATCATCAACCAATTAATGAGAGGATTGGCTTGTTCAAAATTGTCTACTAATAACCATTGAGATTGTTGAGGTAATAACTTTGGAGCGTGGCAATAAGAATCAAAAACCACAAGGGATAAAAACAACGCCAATATTGATCGGAAATAAGACATTTGTTTTTACCTTAGGTTTTCAGTAATTGCTCTATTCCTACTTGTTTTACTTTGTGAGTAGCGGGAGGTTTATGGTTAAGTAAAATAGCATTTTCAGAAAACTCGTAACGCCTTAACACTTCATCAGTTACATCAATAATATCGCCCATGGCTGATATATTCCAAAGCTGTTCTTCTAATAGTTTTGCTTTGTGTACCGCATAAACGCCAACGTAATTAAGTTCTGATTGCATGGTTTCAAAATCAGGTCTTCCAGTTCGTGCCAAGAATACTTTTACCGCTATAAATTGACCATTTTGTAATGCTTGGGCGACAAACTGCCTACGCTGTTCTGGTTTAGTAAACTGATCTACAAAATAACTGTTGATAGCGTCGCCCATTGCTTCTTTACTCGGATCGAAAGCAATAAACAATTCGCGCATTTCAGGGCGATCATTAGGTTTAATTTGTGCCAAAGTGTGACTGATAAAGTCGTGGCGTTTTTGTGCATTGCGAAAAAGTGGATATAAATTGAAGTGTTTAGGCTTAGCCTGAAAGTTGAGCAGCTGCGTTAACCTATTGCTATCGGTCGAGGTTGCGACCGCATCGGGTACAAATTCAACACCGTCTTTTCGTAAAAAGTAGGCAACATTAATCACATTCTTAGCATATATATTTCGCAACGCTTCTCCAATACCCGGTACTTCTTCTTCGTCACGATATGCTTTGAGTTTTGAGCGGTTAGATTTTATTAAGGCCTCAAAAAATCGTCTCGCTGTATTACTTTCTTCAGTGACAAAATTTTGCAAGTGCACCACATGTTTGTCTTTAGACAGGTTTCTAACGATGTACGGTAAATCTGTCAGTTCATATTTTGTTGTGACCGATTGCAACTGCGGAAAACTCAGATTAACCTTCGCTTTATCGGTTTGGTAGAAAGACTTCTCCAATTCAATTCGCAACCCTTGGGTTGATATATCTTCGGTGTGCCCCTCAATCACCACTCCATCAATGCTGACTTGTACCGCGGTTCTCAGTAAAAATCGTGTTTCTCGGCGCTGATTAAAATACTTAAAGCGATAAACTGTGACTACAGGGGGGGGGCGGTTTCGAGGATGGCCAAACACCTTAAGCTGTGCTAGTTGTTCTCGTTTTATTTTGAATTTTTGATAATGCTCGGTACTGATATCGTCGGTGACATTAGTTAACAGGGCCACGTGGTGGATGTTTTTTAACCGCGACATCAGGCGTGGAGAAGGCTTTTGGTTTTGTCTTTTTACCTTATCGTTAATCGAATTGCCTATAGATAACGGGAGATAACTCTGCTCTGGATCGACTTCGGTAAACTCTAATTTATAGATCCTCCAACTGATTTTGCGAGAACCATACCCCAAGAATAAGTTTTTTAAGTCAGGCTTAGCATCTAGCTCTGCATGGGTGGCAGAGTAAAAATAGACTTTTTCATTTTTAATATGGTTAAACACAAAAATGAACATTTCTTGGCGATTTTTATCAAGTGAAAGTCCGTGTTTGATGCGCTCGTCACTTAACAAGTAGCCGATTTTTAAATCTTGTAGTTCGTTTGCCCAATACTGAATTTCTTCTCTGTTGCAATCATTGGCCAACGCATATTTTGGAACGTATCGCTCGTTAACTTTTTCGATAAAAACCGGAATAGAGACAAAGCTGGGAATGTAATACTGTTCATAGGTTTTGTTCTGGATTGCAGTTATCGTATTGTCTAAGTTAACTTTATAGCGACGTTTATTGCCGTGAATAAAACGTTCAAAAAACTTATCAAAAGAAGGGAATGGGATGTCAAACTGGCGTTTTAGGTTTAATCTTTGATCGTCTTTAGTTCGCTCAATACTACTAATTATATAGGCAACACCTTGGCGTTTATCTAGCAAATACTCTTTCTCTAAGCCACGGAATTGAACGGTTAAACGTTCTTCAGGTTTTAACAAGTGTTCTTTGCTGGCTTTAACTTTTAATCCATTGACAGATACATCGATAGTTGTGGCTTGAATACTTTTATTTAAGTCGGTGAACATTTCGATATTGACCGAAAAATTCATGCGTTCTTCGCCTCTTTGGGCAAAACCTCCAAACTTTATTATGGGGGCTTGAAACTCTTCAACCTTGGGTTTAACTACAACCGGCTTATTACGCTGTGCTTTTGCTTCTTCTTGTTCTTTTTTATACCTTACCCGAAAGTTATTTTCGGTATTGGTAACGGCTTCATATACGCCTATCGTGTATTCACCAAAGATGCGTACTTGGCGTTCAAAGGTTTCAATGGCAATATCGTCTAAAGAATGTTCTTTGCCCTGATGCTCATATATTCTACATTTTCCGTCAACTAATCCACGTAAATCAATTAAGCGGATACAAGGTCGAGCTAAGCGCATCAGTTCCATTTTTAATAAAAATCGTTTTTGCTTTGATATTCCCGAAGCAACCTGATTCAATACTTGGTTAAACTCAGGCTCATTAATCATAGGCTTAAGTTCTTCGATGATGTCGTGGTATTCTTCTAGGTCTTGGCTCATGAATTCAAAGTAAACACATTAATATTGTTATGGGGTTAACGCTTATTTTATTGTTATCGGCAATCTTGCTAAAACTATGATTTATAGACGATATTATCCGTACATAAAATACGACAATCACCTAGTAAATATCAATTTAAAATTCAAACAATGAAAGATAACTATTAAAAATGGCTAAACGTAAAACTGCTTATGTATGCTCTGATTGTGGAGCTGAATATCCTCGTTGGCAAGGACAATGTAATGATTGTAATGCTTGGAACACTATTACTGAGTTTGTTGTGTCTTCAACAAGTCGCTCGAGTGGCCGAAATAGCGGTGGTTATTCTGGTCAAACTCAAGCCAAAGTTGAACCACTTGCCAATATTGATTTACAAGCATTACCTAGGTTTGCTTCTGGCTTTAAAGAGTTAGATAGGGTGTTAGGTGGCGGCATTGTACCTGGTTCGGCGATTTTAATAGGCGGTTCTCCTGGGGCGGGTAAAAGTACAATGTTGTTGCAGGTCATGTGTAAAATGGCCGAGACTAAAAATGCACTATATGTCACCGGAGAGGAGTCATTACAACAAGTTGCTATGCGGGCACAGCGCCTTAATTTAGCCAACGATAAGCTCAATTTGTTAGCTGAAACAAATATTGAAGTCATTTGCGATTTGGCTTTAAAACACAAGCCTGAACTGATGGTAATTGACTCGATTCAAGTTATGCAGGTAGCCGATGTGCAATCTGCCCCAGGCAGTGTGTCGCAAGTGCGCGAAAGTGCCGCTTACTTGACTCGGTTCGCCAAACAAAATCACATCGCGATGTTTTTAGTGGGTCATGTAACCAAAGACGGCAGTTTAGCTGGACCGAAGGTGTTAGAGCATTGTATTGATTGTTCGATGATGCTCGAAGGTGAAAGTGATAGCCGCTATCGGACGTTAAGAAGCCAAAAAAATCGTTTTGGAGCTGTGAATGAACTGGGTGTTTTTGCCATGACAGAAAAAGGCCTGAAAGAAGTGAATAATCCTTCTGCTATTTTTCTTAGTCGCGACGAATTGCAATCGCCAGGCAGTATAGTCATGGTTGTGTGGGAAGGGACTAGACCTCTTTTGGTTGAAATTCAAGCGCTGGTAGATTATTCGCAAATGGCTAATCCACGGAGGGTTTCTGTTGGTCTTGACCAAAACCGCTTAGCCATGTTACTGGCTGTGTTACATAGACACGGCAATGTGCAGATGAATGATCAAGACGTGTTTGCAAACGTAGTAGGTGGGGTAAAAGTAAATGAAACCAGCGCCGATCTAGCCTTGTTATTAGCCATAGTGTCGAGCTTTCAAAATAAGGTATTGGATCGCGAATTAATCGCTTTTGGCGAAGTGGGACTGTCGGGCGAAATAAGGCCCGTTCCTAATGGTTCAGAAAGAATAAGTGAAGCTGCTAAACATGGATTTAAGCGCGCCATTGTTCCCAAGGCAAACCTTCCCAAAAACCGCATAGCGGGCATTGAGATTATTGGCGTGTCGCGGCTATCTGACGCACTGGAAGCGTTTTAACTAAATATCCTTAATGGCAAGGTTAGTGTTTGAACGCTTTTTTCGTTATTGAGCAAAGTTAAATGTAATATCAAACCTAAATGAAGTATTGCTTTGTGCATCAAAAAATAGATAGGAAATGACATATATACTTGCTTCCACATCAGACTCCAATTCATAGCCAATATAATTAAACTCACCGGCCGTTAAATCACCATTACTCACAAAGGGACCCGAGGATATAGGAGACTCTGGAAAGTGAACGAATACATTATTATTGTTAGGATCTAAATATCCAAAATCTATTTGTTCAATACCAAACTCTCTATTGGTTAGATTCCGAAGGTATAAGTAGAAAATACTTCCTAATTTGAGAGTATTATCCTCGTAAACCACAGTCCCTTGACCAATAACCGAGAATGCATCAGTTAGACTATCAGTGCTAGAGAGTCCAGATCCTACCGAAAAATCACTAGAGTTGGCAGCTAATGAAATAAAGCCATCATATGAAGACGATAATGAATAATTAGCAGCTCCATTAGTAGTAACCAGCATAACTTCTCGAGTAGTAGTACCTTCGGTGATCGTTAGGCTAATCGGCGTGCCATCTGCTATGGTGCCAGACTCTGCATTCGGTACCAAAACTAAATTAATCTGTGCAGTATCATTATTATCATTCAAAATTATATTGGGTTGCACACTCAAGTTAAGCGCTTTAGGTAAATCAGGATCAAGAGTTACTTCAAGGGGGACAAGAGGTGAATCAATGCCCTGTAAACTAGCGGAAATATTAACGTTTCCAGCCGATAGCGCATTAACCTTGCCTTTGTCTGTTACGGTGTTTCCTATCGAAGCAATATTTGTGGCACTACTGATCCAATTTACTTGAGTTGACACATCTAGAGTCGAAGAGTCTGAGAATTGTCCTATAGCGTTCGCCACTACTGACGATTCTACTATTACTTGAGGGGTAGCAATATTAACTTGGATACTTGTTAGAACGGCGTCTGTGACATCAATGTTTATTTGGTCTGTAATCTCTCCTATGTTTGCAGATATGACCACTTGTCCAGGGGTAATTGCTCTAACTAAACCTGATTCTGCACCATTATTTGAAACCGTTGCTTTTACGACATCATTACTAATCCAACTCACTTGTTGACTAACGTCTCCTGTAGATAAGTCTGAGTATGTTGCTACGGCAGTGAGATGTTGAGTTATTCCGCTGGGCACTATTGTCTGTTCTGCTTGAATTGAAATACTCGTCAGAGTGGCGGACGAGACCACAATATTCCCCAATCCAATCACACCTTCTAGTTCAGCGCTTACAAGGGCTGCTCCTTCATTTTGTGTCAGCACAGTGCCGCTGTTTGCAGATTGCAAACTAACTAAGTTCGGGTGAGGTGAGTTCCATGAAACACTCGAAGTTAAATCAATAATTGACCCATCAGTATAATGGCCAAGTGCCTTAATTTGAGCAGATGTGCCTTTCGCTATTTCTTGATTAGCGGGCAAAATCTCAATACTACTTAAAACAGCGTCACTAACTGTCAGTAAGGTGGCTTGCTGAGTATTGCCTATAATAGCGGTTATTGTAGTGCTACCTAAACCTATGGAGTCAGCATTACCAGATGAAGATACTGAGTTGCTTACCTGTGCTGTGTCTTTATCACTTGATAACCAGGTGACTTCAGAAGTTAAATCCTGAACAGTTCCATCGGCAAATGTACCATGAGCGGTAAACTGACGAGATTGTCCAAGAGGAAGCGATGAATTAACTGGTGATACCGCTATCGAAATGAGTTCTGCACTAGTCACATTAATAGACAAGTCTGCTTGTTTATCAGCAAGATGGGCCGTAAGTTTTGTTGAACCCTGCATTAAGGCCGATACTGTTGATGAGCTTCTAGCGATTTCTGCAATTTTAGTATTTGAACTAGTCCACTCAACTTGGCTACCGACCTCTAGTTTAGTTTTATCTGAAAAGGTTGCTGTTACACTAACTGTTTCACTCGTACCTTTAACTAGAGAAACTACTGAGGGCGTAATGGCTAAACTTGTCAAGGTCGCAGCACTAACGGAAAAAGGTAAAGAACTAGTAATGCCTTGTTTACTTGCAATGGCTGATACGGAGCCTGATTGTAGCGCCGTTAGCAAACCTGTTTCTGAATCTATCGACGCTATTGACGCATCTGAGACACTCCAAATCACCTGGTTACTTAAGTCTTGCTCAGAGCCATCTGTATAGATACCTTTTGCTGACAAGGTTGAAGTCAATCCCGCTGCAATTTGAGAAGTAGAGGAACTGATTACTATTGATTGCAGCGTGGCCGAAGATATGTTGACGTCTAAGCTTGCGCTAATCTCTTCAATCTTTGCAGAAATAGATACCACCCCTGGAGTTTTAGCTAAAACTTCACCGGAACTTGTCACGCTAGCAATACTTGAGTTGGAAGAACTCCAAGTTACTAAATCATTCAAGGTTTCGTGGCTATTGTCAGTATATATACCAGTCAAACTTAACTGTTGAGATGATGCAATCGCTAACGTTATCGAGGTAGGGGAAATCTCCAATGCCCTTAAGGCTTTTACTGAAATGCTTTGTTGAATTGAAATTCCTTCGTATGTTGCAGTGACGGAAGCATTACCAGCTGAAAACGCGGTGATTAAACCTGTACCGGAAACTTCAAGTACGTCTGAGTTGGCTACTGACCATGTCACTAAAGTGGTAACGTCTTGCGTAGTGCCATTTGAAAGCGTAGTTATCGCAGTTAACTGAATTGTTTCTGAAATTTTAAGTGGAGAGTTAACAGGGGTAATTGATAAGGCTCCCAATTCTCTTTGTATTGTGATTTGAATTGATGCACTTACACCTTGCAAACTCGCTGTTATTGAAATGGTGCCCTCTGAAACCGCCAGAAGCGCGCCACTGCTCGAAATGTCAGCGATGCTAGGATCTGAAGACTCCCAAGTTACTGATGCATTCAACTCTTCGCTACTATTATCTGTAAATTGGCCAGTTACGTTGAGTTGTTGAGACTCAGAAATTGCCAAAGTACTTACAAGAGGAGAAATAACTAATTCAGTCAAAGCTTTGACTGTAACGGTAATCTCGTTTGATTGATCTTCATACGTTACCGTAATAGAAGTGGTACCTGCTGATAGAGTTGTTATCAAGCCGGAATTTGATATCTCAAGTATGCTGGAATCGGCAACTGACCAAGTGACTAATGAGGTGAGATTTCTACTAGAGCCATTAGAATAATCACCAGTAGTGGTTAATTGAAATGTTTCGGATACTGTCAAACTCGACTCTATCGCTGTCGTACTAATTGAATTTAAAGAAATAGGAGCAGTAACTGGATTAGAGCCTCCATCACCGCCACCGCCTCCACAAGCTGAAAGCAAAAGTATCGCGAAAAAATAGCTGAAAAATGAATAAAACACCTTAGTTCTCCTAAATGCTAGCATGTTGTAGAGACCTTAAACTCATTAGTTGACGTTTCGTTTATGTTATTTGGGATGATGGTATTATTTATCTCGCGATTGCGCACGAATTAAATCATGACAATAGACACTTACTTTATCCTGACTTTTAAGAGGGGGCTGAGTTTAATTGGTTTTAGTAAAACATAACGAGTCCAATAATTTATCCAATTCACAATAAATGTTTAATACTGACAAGCCAACGCAACCAATCTATTTCGGCATCCACCTTGAAATATTCGCATAAGTTGCAATTCAAAGGGATTGAAGTTAGTAATAGATTACTCTAGATACCTATATCTGACCTTCAGTTTTAATAAGTACTGTTTCTCCACAATGTTTACAATGTATGGCATCACTATCATGGCGATTGAGTCCGCATGATGGGCAGGCGTATTTCACCTTTGCGGGTCGGAAAATAGTTTGGATTAAACGCAAAAATAACGAAATGCCAAAAATCATTATCAAAACAGCCAAAATTCGCCCATCGGTACCTAAAAGTGTTATGTCACCAAAGCCGGTGGTAGTGAGTGTCGCAATAGTAAAATATAAGGCGTCAATGTAATTGCTTATTCCGGAGTTTTTACCTTCTTGACTAACCAATACGACGGCCGTTATGACAAAGATAAAAACCAGTAAGTTTACGATACTAAAAATTATCTCTTCGTTAGTTCTGACTAAGCTGGATTGACGGCGTAGCACTCTAATTACATGATAGGATCGTAGCAAACGTAGAGCACGGACAATACGGAGAAAACTAAAGTTCGCAGCCAATGTTGGTGCCATTAACGATACAATAACAATTAAATCTGCTAAACCGACCGGATGCAATATATCGCGAAAACGCCTCTTACTTATCAACAAACGAACACAAAACTCAATTAAATAGATAATACCAATACTAACCTCAAGCCAGCGCAGTTCGTGCATATAGTGAAAAAAAGACGAGGTAATAAAATAGGCAATGGTTAAAACGTCAAAACCTAGCAAGCCCCAACGAAATCTATTCGATGCGACACTTTTGCCGTTGTATAAACTGTTGATTTTTTGCTTCATTTTTTGTGCTTCATATCGAGGGGAGTGCTTGTGCGGGAAGTGTAACTACCATAAACATTATCGTTTTGCTTATCAATGATTGATAGGCATCTAAGAGGGAGAGGAGCTTAGATGCCATTGCCAAAATTTTAAGATTGGTGGATCTCTGAACTAGTCAACACTCTCTAAGTGCTGCTGTTTACATTATACCAGTCTATAAATCATGGGCGCACAAATCATTAATACCATTAGGCTGAGCCGCCAACTTCTATAGGGGTCTACATTGTTTTTGAAGCGCATTCCAAAACACATTCGCAAACCGTTAAACTTCGAGATTAATAGAAGTAAAATCATACACAGCAATGGCGTCAAAACTAAATTTAGCCAAAGTTGATATTCGGGTGATTTCAGTAAAACTAGATGACTATTTGAAGCCATATAAGCAACCATTATGATGACACTTTGGTGTAATATATAGAGTGGAAAGACAAATGGATTCAGTTGAGTAATCGTTTTATTTGGTTTGTTTAGATACCGATAGGACAGGGCCAGTATGGCAAACAATGGCAAAATTTTGTTTAAGATGTATATGAAATTAATCAGCAAAGACAACCATTCATTGGTTTGATGTAAGCCCGTTTTCCAAATTACTATGAACCCTATTTGCAGTGCGAAAATAGCGACTAAACATAAAATGCTGAGTAAGCTAATGTGCCGTGTTAACGTTTGCCAAAAAGAAAGTTGCGTCCCTAATACAAAGCCCAAAAGCAACAACACAAACCCATAACATTCTCGCACTAATTCTCCCTCTAGCAGCCATTCAATCATCAAAATGGGTATCAAAAACAGTAGTAACAAGCACACCAGTTTTGAGGATAGCCAATCCATTAGCTTAATTGTGTTTGTTAATTTGATAATAGGGGACGCCAAAATGAGTATCATACTAAAGCGCCATAGAGAGCGTAAAAACCACAGGTGGTTCACATCAAATCGAGGCCATATCCCCGCCGAGTAGTTGACAAAATACTGTTGTGGTTGAATAAAAAAAGCATACACAAAACCAATAAAGTTTAATGGCATATCGCCCGCTTGTTTCATTTGCGCAAATAATTGCAGCGGAACAATAAAAAATATGCCAATCAACAGTGGCAGTAAAATCTGATTAGTACGTTTTACTAGGAGTGTTAAAATGTTGGCTCTGCTACACATATGCGCTAGCGCAATCCCTGAAACCAACCATAAAAGCCCCATTCGCCAAGGTGAAGTCAATAACATGAGAGATTTTAAAAAGTCGTTCCCTAATGGATTTTTATAGTGATACCCCCAGTCGGGCACATAAACCATTCCTGTGTGATACAACAATAATACGCCAATTGCTATTACCCGCAGCCAATCCAAACAATGTAATCGTTGAGTGTTCAAAGCAGTAGTTTTATTCATGGTTTTATTAACTTCGTATGTTTAGAATGAGCTATATGTAAATCGAAGACTGTCACAAACGCTGAACTTTTAAATGGCTAACTTATTGAAATGAATCAATAAGTGATTAGTGGTGGAAATATGGGACCAAAGGTTTTGGATTGGGATGCAACTTTCTAAAGAGTACTTTCAAAAACACAAATTCGCGTTCGAAGTATTAGCGCTGCTTTGTTATTTCAGCATAAACGCAACTATTAATACGACCACAGTGTTAATGGAAGAAGCAAGGGAAGTAAACAGGTCATTTCAATTATGGGAGCCTTTCGTCTGGGAATTTTCAAGTGCGTTTGCAACGCTACTGTTGTTTCCATTAATCGCGTGGTTTATGCGCAACAAACCTTGGAATTGGCTGACAATAAAAACCAGCATAGCGGGGTATTTATTGGCCGCTATTCTCTATGGGATGTTACATATCGCGCTGATGGTTACGATGCGAGAGTTTGTATATTTATTTACCGAAAGTGACTACCAGTTTTCAAATGGTATGCAACAACTACTTTTTGAATTTCTGTACGAATTACGTAAGGATATATGGAGTTTTTGTTTTTTAGTGGCAATAATCGCCATTTATCGATACTTGATTGCACAGTGGTTAGGTGATGCCCAACCTATTTCTAACAACTCAGGCATTGAGGATAACGTTTCGACTACAGAGTCTCTAGCCAACATTTTATTAGTCAAAAAGCTGGGCAAAGAATTTTTAATAAAAACTAAAAACATCGAATGGGTTGAAGCTTGTGGTAACTATGTCAATCTACACATTGATAACCAAATATATCCTATGCGCATCACTATGACTGAGTTTATGCTTAAAAGTCGTAATTATGGATTGGTCCGTGTACACAAATCATCAGCGGTTAATCTTAATTGGGTACATTTTATTGAACCTTTATCGAGTGGCGATGGGGAAATCGTGATGCAATCGGGAACGAAAGTTCGTCTTTCGAGGCGTTATAAAGTCGATTTTGAAACATTAATTGCAGCGCAGGTGCAATTAAATTAGTTCAAATTAAAATAAGGCTTAATTGGTAAAGTTTCTGGGAATTCTTTATCATGCTTACAAATAAAAATCATACATTTCACCATCGATGTTTCTCAAACTATATTTTTTCTTTACGCGAACATTTTTTCTAGCGGTTTTAGTACTCGGTGGAAACTGCGTGGCAAGCGCTAGTCAATTGCAGGTAGTGACTGAATTGTCACCGCCATACCAAACCCAATTAAATGATGAAGTATCAGGCACTGCGACTAAGCTAGTCAGAACGCTGTTATCTAAATCGGGACTTTCCGCGACAATCAACATGTATCCGTGGGCAAGAGCCTATCAAAAAGCCCTATCTGAACCTAATACATTGATTTATTCGATTGCAAAAACTGATGAGCGCATGGAGTTGTTTCATTGGTTATTACCGGTGGTTCACTATAAGTTTGGACTAGTGGCTTTGAGGGAAAGACATGACCTTCAAAATATAGCGCTTGATGAGGTGTCAAATTTTACGTTAGCCGTACAACGAAATGATGTGGCGCATAAGTGGGCACTTGATAGCGGTCTAGAAGAAGGCAAACAACTCATCATATGCTCTGACATAGGTTGTTCTTGGAAACTGTTGTTAAATAAGAAGGTGGACTTTATTGTAGAGTCTCCGGAATTAATTGCAGGCATGTTAGTGCAATATGAACAAAATACTTCTGCTGCGACACACGTAGTCGCGATTCCCGAATTAGACATTACAGGGTACTTGGCTGCGAACATCAATATTGAGCCAAGTATTCTCAAAGCATTACAATTGGCAATTAAGAATCATTCTTCAGAGTTAATAGTGAGTAATCAAAAAGGGCGCTAAGCGCGCCCAATTCATTATTACTTACTGATTTTTTTATACTTCAATCTGTGAGGTTCAACTACGTCTGTTCCGTATGTCGCTTTTAACCACGCGGCATATTCGGTGTAGTTACCTTCGTAGAAATTAATGTTGCCTTCGTCCCTGTAGTCCATGATGTGTGTGGCGACTCTGTCTAAAAACCATCTATCATGTGAAATAATCATGGCACAACCTGGAAATTCCATAATGGCGTTTTCTAGCGCTCTTAAGGTTTCAACATCTAGGTCATTGGTGGGTTCATCTAACAATAGTACATTGCCACCGGCTTTGAGTAATTTTGCTAAATGCACTCGGTTTCGCTCACCACCAGACAAGTTTTTCATGAATTTCTGTTGGTCCGAACCTTTAAAGTTAAAACGTCCGCAATAAGCACGGCTATTTAGTTCAAAGTTTCCGATGCGAATAATATCCGAGTCATCTGATATTTCTTTGTAAACGGTATTGTCGTCGTTCATGTGATCGCGAAACTGGTCAACGCTGGCTAAGTGAACTGATTCACCTAAATCAATTTGACCTGCGTCAGCTTGTTCGTCACCACTGAGCATTTTAAACAGAGTCGATTTGCCCGCACCGTTAGGACCAATTATGCCCACAATCGCACCTTTAGGAATTTTGAAGCTGAGATCGTCAATTAATACTCGGTCACCATATGATTTTTTAAGGCCTGTTACTTCAATGACTTTATCGCCCAAACGTTCACCCGGTGGGATAAACAACTCATTGGTTTCATTACGTTTTTGATAATCACCGGTGTTGAGTTCTTCAAACCTAGCCATGCGCGCCTTGCTCTTAGATTGGCGACCTTTGGCGTTCGAACGCACCCATTCGAGTTCAGTCTTTATGGATTTTTGTCTAGCGCTTTCGGTTTTTTCTTCTTGCTCAAGCCTTGCGTCTTTTTGCTCTAACCAAGATGAATAGTTACCTTCCCAAGGAATACCCTGGCCGCGGTCAAGTTCTAATATCCAACCAGCTACATTATCTAGGAAGTACCTATCGTGGGTAATCGCCACCACAGTGCCTTCATAATCATGTAAAAAGCGTTCCAACCATGCCACTGATTCTGCGTCCAAGTGGTTAGTTGGTTCGTCTAGTAGTAACATCTCAGGTTTTTCAAGCAACAATTTGCACAGTGCAACTCGGCGACGTTCGCCCCCAGAAAGTTTGCTTACATCAGCATCCCAAGGTGGTAGACGCAAAGCATCGGCTGCACGCTCCAACGCATTGTCAAGATTGTGCCCGTCTTTGCTTTGAATGATGGCTTCTAATTCACCTTGTTCTTTCGCTAAGGCGTCGAAATCAGCGTTTTCTTCAGCGTAGGCGGCATACACTTCTTCGATACGTTTAAGCGCGTGAACTACATCAGCTACGGCTTCTTCAATATTGCCTCTTACGTCTTTAGTTTCATCGAGTTGAGGCTCTTGGGGTAGGTAACCTATTTTTAATCCTGTTTGAGGAATAGCCTCACCTTCGATTTCTGTATCTAGTCCGGCCATGATCCTGAGTAAGGTAGATTTACCTGAACCATTCAAACCTAAAACACCGATTTTGGCGCCAGGGAAAAAGCTGAGAGAAATATTTTTTAAGATATGTTTGCCGGGAGGAACCACTTTACCGACACGAAGCATGCTGTAAACGTATTGAGCCATAACAGTCTTATGTAAGTTAATTTGGTACTAGTGTAATTCAGTGCAAGGGTAGGATAAAAGGTATTGTTTTATAACTTTCGTTTTTTATTAATAATTGATGGTAATTGTAATCGACTTAAGTAATATTTTGCCTACTAATTCGTAATCAAGGAGTAACATGCAGCGCTTTAATTGGGGAGTCATCGGACCTGGAAATATTGCCAACACCTTTGCAAAAGCAATCGCGGGATCTAAAAAGGGTAAGATTTTAGCTGTAGCGAGTCGTTCGGTAGAGCGTGCTTCGGAATTTGCAGATACTTATAACATTCAAAAAACTTACTCGGATTATGGGCAAATGTTAGCCGATCCAGAAATAGACATTATCTATATTGCTACTCCCCATAACTTTCACTACCAACAGGCCAAAATGTGTCTAGAAGCGGGGAAACACGTATTAGTTGAAAAACCCTGTACTGTGAATGCACAACAGATGAAGGTTTTGGTGGAATTAGCACAAAGCAAAAAACTATTATTGCAGGAAGCACTATGGAGCCGTTTCATGCCCTGTTTGTTGCAACTTAGACAATTGCTTGATGAGGGAATAATAGGTGAAGTGCAATATATTCAGTCGGAAATTGGTTTTGCTTTTCAAAGACGAGATAAAGCTCGCATGATCAAGGCTGAACTAGCGGGTGGTGCGTTACTGGATTTAGGTGTTTACAGTATTACCGTCAGTCAGTTTTTGCTTCAAGAACACCCAGACAACGTGACCGCAATGGGGCAATTAACTGAGCAACAAGTAGATGGCCATGTGTTTGCAAATATGCGCTATCCATCTGGTCGTTTTGCACAATTTACCTGTTCTATGTTGGCACAATCAAGTAACACCATGAGGATAGTGGGTTCAGAAGGTTACGTGAATTTACCTAGCTGTTTTTGGGATACAGATAAAGCCGAAATTTTTAAAGATAACCAGTTGCTGCAAACCATTGATATACCGCATTCAGTAAATGGTTTCGAGTATCAGATTGAGGCTAGCATGGACAGTATCCAAAAAGGATTGTTTTGCAGTGACGTGATGTCACACGCTGATAGTGTCGGTGTATTGAGGGTTATGGATGATATTCGTAAACAACTAGGTGTGCAATTTCCGCAACAGATAGAAGCGTTGTAAGGTTTGATATCTGGGTGTGCAATATCCGTTACAACTTTTGGTTGTTTCTCATGCCGGATTACCACTATACAAACAGTTTAAAATAACTAAACTATGCGCTGCTTCTTTAGAGGGTATAGATATATACCCCATTTTTATTTACTGCTGATGTTGAGGAAAAGTGATGCTAACACGTGATATGAATATTGCTGATTTTGATCCGGAATTGTATGAAGCAATTCAAAATGAAAACCAACGTCAGGAGCATCACATTGAACTGATTGCCTCTGAAAATTATTGCAGTCCACGTGTTTTAGAAGCACAAGGCTCACAACTCACTAATAAATACGCAGAAGGTTATCCGCACAAACGTTATTACGGCGGCTGTGAATATGTTGATATCGCTGAAGATTTAGCAATTGAACGTGCCAAACAATTGTTTGGTTGTGATTATGCTAACGTTCAACCTCATGCAGGTTCGCAGGCTAACTCAGCAGTATTTATGGCGTTATTAGATGCTGGGGATACCGTATTAGGGATGAGCTTAGCCCATGGTGGTCATTTAACGCACGGCTCTCACGTCAACTTTTCAGGTAAAACCTATAACGCAGTTCAATATGGTTTGAATGCTGAAACCGGTGAAATCGATATGGCCGAAGTAGAAGCGTTAGCACTTGAAC
The DNA here is from genome assembly GCF_039964565.1 of Paraglaciecola sp. GTDB lineage: Bacteria > Pseudomonadota > Gammaproteobacteria > Enterobacterales > Alteromonadaceae > Paraglaciecola. The sequence goes on along the minus strand of NZ_JBDVXF010000008.1, from coordinate 11,894 downwards.
ACAAACCTAAAATGATTATTGGTGGTTTCTCTGCTTATTCTGGGATCGTTGATTGGCAAAAATTTCGTGAAATAGCCGATAAAGTGGGCGCTTATTTACTTGTTGATATGGCTCACGTAGCTGGCCTAATCGCGGCTGGTGTTTATCCTAGCCCGATTCCACATGCGCATGTTGTCACTACAACTACTCACAAAACCTTAGCGGGTCCTCGCGGTGGTTTGATTTTGTCTGCTTGCGGCGACGAAACAATTTATAAGAAACTTAACAGTTCGGTTTTTCCTGGTAATCAAGGTGGCCCGTTATGCCATGTGATAGCGGCAAAAGCGGTGGCGTTTAAAGAAGCCTTAGAGCCTGAGTTTAAAGTCTATCAACAACAAGTGGTCAAAAATGCCAAGGCCATGGTTGCAGTGATCCAAGAGCGCGGTCATAAAGTGGTTTCAGGTGGCACCGAAAACCACTTGTTTTTACTCGATCTCATTGGTAAGGAATACACAGGAAAAGATGCTGATGCGGCTCTAGGCAACGCTAATATCACAGTAAATAAAAACTCTGTACCCAACGACCCTCGCTCTCCTTTTGTCACCAGTGGATTACGTCTTGGTTCGCCAGCAATTACACGCCGCGGTTTTAAAGAAGAGCAAGCCAAACAGGTGGCAAATTGGATTTGTGATGTGTTAGATAATATTAATGACGACTCTGTGATTGAAAGAGTGAAGAGTGAAGTCATTACATTGTGTGAAAAATTCCCTGTTTACGCATAAATAAGGCAATAACGATTTAAATAAGCCGACGCAAGTCGGCTTTTTTATTGCTTATTTTATTGCATACAGTATGACTGGCAGCCGAATTTTGTTAATTTAGCGTTATTCATTATCGCTAGTTAGAAATCCCTATGTTTTGTCCGTTTTGTTCTGTGCAAGAAACTAAAGTAATAGATTCGCGTCTGGTGGCTGATGGCAGTCAGGTGAGACGCAGAAGAGAGTGTACAGTTTGTAAGGAACGCTTTACTACTTTTGAAATGGCAGAGCTGGTGATGCCTAGAGTCGTTAAACGCGATGGCTCTCGTGAACCTTTTAACGAAGATAAATTAAGAGCCGGTTTGCAACGCGCTTTGGAAAAGCGTCCCGTGAGTACCGAGCAGGTAGAACAGTGTATTAGTCGGTTAAAGTCTTCGTTACGTGCTACTGGCGAGCGAGAAATCAGCAGCGAATTCTTGGGTAACTTGATTATGGATGCGTTGAAAGAATTAGATAAAGTCGCCTACGTACGGTTTGCATCTGTGTATCGTTCCTTTGAAGATATACGTGAATTTGGTGAAGAAATTGCACGTTTAGGCAACTAACGTCCACGCAAATGATCGTTTTAACTTATCACCTTTTTTTATTGGAAACACGTGACTCAATTCTCTAATAACGATTTTTTAATGATGGCTCGCGCAATTCAGTTAGCGAAGTTCGGACAATATACTACTGCTCCCAATCCGAATGTGGGCTGTGTCATCAGTGACGACCAAGGCGTCGTTTTCGGTGAAGGTTGGCACAAAAAGGCAGGCACCCCGCATGCTGAAATTCATGCTTTAAAACAGGCAGGTGAGGCTGCCAAGGGGGCGACTGCATATGTTACGCTTGAGCCTTGCAGCCATTTTGGTAGAACGCCACCTTGTGCAGATTCATTAATTGCAGCCGGTGTCTCTAGGGTAGTCGCAGCAATGGTTGACCCCAATCCACTGGTCTCTGGCAACGGGCTGCGAAAATTACAGCAGGCTGGGATTAAAACGCAGCAAGGGTTATTGCAGACTGATGCTGAACAACTAAACCGCGGCTTTATCAAAAGAATGCGTACAGGTAGACCTTGGGTTACCGTCAAATTAGCGGCTAGTTTGGATGGTAAAACCGCCTTGGAGAATGGCCAGAGTCAATGGATTACCGGATCTCAGGCGAGGCAGGACGTACAGCGACATCGTGCGAAAAGCTGCGCTATTTTATCGGGTTCAGGTACAGTAATCGCCGATAACCCTATGCTGAACGTTAGATATGCTGAGCTTAACCTAAGTAAAGACAAGTTAGCGCAACAAGACTTGCGCCAACCTTTGAGGGTGTTGTTAGATGGGCGTAATCAATTACCCTCTTCTTTAAAGTGTTTGCAATCCACAGAAAATAACGTTGCCGGCAAGGTTTTACTTATTAATGGTCGGCGCAGTGAACACCAGTTTGAAAAACACGTGAGTCAGTGGCAAGCACCGTTTAAGGGCAACAAGTTAGACCTAGAAAAAGTCATGGATAAACTAGGTGAAATGCAATTAAATCAAATTTGGGTGGAGGCAGGAGCGAAACTAGCAGGGGCTTTGCTGCAAAATAAATTGATAGATGAATTGATTTTGTACCAAGCGCCCAAATTAATAGGGAGCGCTGGGCAAAACCTGTTTGATACTGTGCCGATTGAGACAATGCAAGACGTGACTGATCTATGTTGGAAAGATATCAGGCAAGTAGGTAACGACCTCAAAATGACTGCTGTGTTTGCGAACGAACACATCAATGAAGCCAATTAATTTATCGAGAGAATATGTTTACCGGAATTATAGAAGATGTGGGACTTATTGAGGGATTAGTGCCCTCTGGTGACGACATAAGGTTGTCTATTAAAACCGACAAACTGGACATGAGTGATGTGTCTTTGGGCGATAGCATTGCCAATAACGGGGTGTGCTTAACAGTAGTGGCCATGTCGAACAATGGCTTCAGTGCCGATGTGTCTCACGAGACTATAAAACGTACTGGGTTTGCTAGTTATAAAGCAGGCAGTCAAGTCAATCTTGAAAAGGCGATGCAAGCCAATAGTCGTTTAGGTGGGCATATAGTCAGTGGTCACGTTGACGGTTTGGGAGAGGTGTTGTCTATTACCACTGTTGGGCGTTACGTGGAAATTTGGGTGAAAGCCCCTGATGAATTGGCGAAATATTTAGCAGAAAAAGGCTCAATTACCGTTGATGGAGTGAGCCTAACTGTAAACCAAGTAGATGGAGCGAAGTTTTTATTGACGCTGATCCCACATAGCTTGCAAGAAACTATTATTGGTCAATATGTAGTCGGTACCAAGGTTAATTTAGAAGTTGATGTAATCGCTAGATATATAGAAAGGTTAATGTTGGGAGACAAGGCCGCCGTGTCTGGTAACGATACCGCTAAAAAAGATATTAGTATGGCGTTTTTAGCAGAAAACGGTTATTTGAAGTAAAATAAGCAACCCTGATTGAGCGTTGCTTAAGTGGTGACTTACCTCGCCATCAATTAAATCAAAGAGAAGACAATAGAATATGCCATTAAATAGTAGTGAAGAGATAATCGAAGATATCCGACAAGGTAAAATGGTTATCTTAATGGATGATGAAGACAGGGAAAACGAAGGCGATATTATTATGGCCGCGGAACATGTTACCCCTGAGGCCATTAATTTTATGGTGACTCATGCCCGAGGTTTAGTGTGCTTGCCGATGACAGCTGAGCGCTGTAAAGCCCTTAATTTACCTTTGATGGTAGATGATAATAGCGCACAGTTTTCAACAAATTTTACTGTGTCGATTGAGGCTGCACAAGGCGTCACCACGGGAATATCGGCGGGAGATAGAGCCAAAACTGTATTAGCAGCAGTATCTAAAGATGCGCAGGCTAAAGATATAGTTCAGCCTGGACATATTTTTCCATTAATCGGTAAAGAAGGCGGTGTGTTAAACCGCGCAGGGCATACTGAAGCGGGGATCGATTTGGCAAGATTGGCTGGGTGCGAACCGGCATCTGTCATCGTTGAAGTTCTAAACGAAGACGGTAGCATGGCTAGACGTCCCGAATTAGAAGTATTTGCTGCCAAGCATAATATGAAAATTGGTACTATTGCTGATTTAATCGAATATCGAAACTTAAACGAAACAACTATTCAACAAGTGGCGAAATGTAAACTACCCACTGAGTACGGCGAGTTTGATTTAGTGACATTTAAGGATGTCATTGATAACCAAGTACATTTTGCGATGTGCAAAGGAGAAATCGACGGCGAGATACCGGCGTTAGTTCGAGTACATTTACTTAACAGTTTTAGCGACTTGTTGGGTTCCCAGCGGGCCATTTCTCGAAGTATGGGATTACCAGATGCAATTAAATATATTGCTGATAATGGCGGTGTATTAGTGTTGCTTGGTAAAGACGAGGACTTATTAACTCAAGTCAAACAATTTGAGGCTGAAGATAAAGGCGAAAAACCTGCAAACGCCGCATGGTCGGGTTCATCAAGAACAGTAGGAGTAGGTAGTCAAATATTGGCTAGCTTAGGTGTTAAAAAAATGCGCTTGTTGAGCAAACCTAAAAAGTACCATGCCTTGTCTGGGTATGGATTAGAAGTGGTTGAGTATGTGGAAATCTAAGTATAAAAATCACAATATTTCCCTGTAAGGATGTGCTAAACTGCGCGCCGATTTTTCCAGTAAGGTTTTTACATGAATATTATTGAAGGTAACATTCGCGCAACAGGCAAAAAATTTGCCCTAGTGGTTTCTCGTTTCAACAGTTTTGTTGTTGAAAGTTTAGTGGACGGTGCGCTTGATGCTCTTGAAAGGCAAGGCGAAGTAAACGACCAAGATATTACTTTGGTTCGTGTACCGGGTGCCTATGAGCTACCAATAGCAGCCAAAAAACTTGCTGAACAAAACAAATATGATGCCATCATTGCATTGGGCGCGGTAATCAGAGGTGGTACTCCACACTTTGAATTTGTAGCCGGCGAATGTAATAAAGGTTTAGCACAGGTTTCGTTAGAATATGGCATTCCTGTTTCATTCGGTGTCATCACTACGGATAGCATTGAACAAGCGATTGAGCGTTCTGGTACCAAGGCAGGAAATAAAGGTGCTGAAGCTGCGGTAGGTGCATTGGAAATGGTTAATGTTTTAGCCAACATTGAAGGGGCTAAATAGGTGAAACCTAAAGCCCGTCACCTAGCCAGAGAACTTGCTGTACAAGCGGTTTATTCTTGGCAGATGAGTAACAATCAGGTTGAGCAAATCGAGTTGAGTATAGTTACCAACAACAATATGCAAAAAGTCGATACAGAGTACTTTTTAGAGCTGTTGCGAAATGTGGTAAAAGACTGTGCTGAGTTAGATAGAAAAATCAAACCTTATCTTGGTCGTCTGCCAGAGGAACTTGATCCGATTGAAAAAGCCATTTTAAGAATTTCGACTTACGAACTTGTTGGCAGAATTGACGTTCCTTATAAAGTTGTGATCAATGAAGCCATTGAATTAGCTAAATCTTTTGGAGCTGAAGAAAGTCATAAATTTGTCAATGGTGTGCTCGATAAAGCCATTAAAACTCTGCGTAAAGATGAGTTGTCTTGACCTTTGCAATAAGGTTTAGGCAACTTTTCTCTTCATCTGACATAACTTAAATTAATTACAATGAAAGAATTTAATGTTATTGATCACTTTTTCAAAGCAAAAAGTATTCAACGTAAAGACGTGATAGTGGGCATCGGGGATGACGGTGCAGTTACACATATCCCTCAGGGCCAAGCACTGGTAACGACTACTGATACTTTGTTAAGTGGCGTGCATTTTTTACCTGAAACCTCTCCCCATGCAATCGCACAAAAAGCAGTGGCGGTTAATTTAAGTGATTTAGCTGCCATGGGCGCCGAGCCAGCTTGGATAAGCTTGTCGCTAAGTTTACCCGCAGTGGATGAGGCTTGGTTAGAAGCATTCTCGAATGGGTTACAAGAGCATGCAGAATATTACTCGGTTCAGCTAATTGGTGGTGATACGGTTCAAGGGCCCTTAGCAATTACAATCACTGCACAAGGTTTTGTTCCATTTGATCAAGCTTTGACCAGAAGCCAAGCACAACCTGGTGATTCTATTTATGTTACTGGTACATTAGGGGATGCAGGTTTAGGACTCGATATTGCGCAAAAAAAATATGTATTAGAAGACCAACTCAATACCGACTACTTACTCAATCGATTGAATTATCCAACCCCAAGATTAATGGCCGGAACTTGCCTTAGGCGCGTTGCTAGTGCTTGTATCGATGTCTCTGATGGTTTGGTATCTGATATTTCACATATTCTCAAGGCATCGGGTTGTGGTGCAACTGTACATATCGATAAGTTGCCCATGTCACAAGCATTAAAAGAATCGGTAAGTAGTCAACAAGCAATTGATTATGCCTTAAGCGCAGGGGATGACTACGAATTGTTGTTTACGGTAAGTGAAGAACAAAAAGGTCATTTAGAAACAACCTTGGCGAATGCCAATGTACATGCTACTTATATCGGCCAGTTAAATGGCTCGGTGGGCAAATTAGAGTTTCGCCAAGCAGATAAACCTTACGAATTTAACGTTAAAGGTTATCAACACTTCTAATTACCCTCATACAGGGTAAATACTATAGTAAATAGGCAAATAGTGGATAAGCAAATACGAAGTCGAGTTAGCCTGTTTAATCCAGTGCATTTTTTGGCATTAGGGTTTGGTAGTGGACTAGCGGCAAAAATGCCAGGCACATTCGGAACCTTGGCAGCGTTGCCATTAGTTGTTTTGTTATCTCATTACGCCAGTTTTTCTATCTATCTAGGTGTCACTCTATTGGTTAGTGTGGCAGGAATATGGATTTGCGGAAAAACCGCTGATGACATGAAAGTCCATGACGACTCGTCTATTGTATGGGATGAAGTGGCAGGCATGCTAATCACCATGATCGCTGTGCCGTTAAGTTGGCAAACTTTAGTAGCCGGGTTTGTGTTATTTCGTTTTTTTGATATTTTGAAACCTTGGCCAATTAGTTACCTAGACAAACATGTCCATGGTGGCTTTGGTATTATGATTGATGACGTGTTGGCTGGAGTGTTTGCTTTATGTGTATTACATATTGGCTTGGCGTTTATCTAGTTTTCTAATGCTGTTCGCTATTTTTCGTAGTCTTCTTTCTTTTCCCCGATTTCGCCGATCTTTCCATCTAGTTGTTCTTTAATGTATTCTGACGTTGAGTAGACATTTTCGTATAAAGGGATGCTATGTGGAAAAACATCAACCTATTGATAGCGATGACTCTGTTGCTTGCATTGCTTAGTTGCAGTGATGGAGTAACTGAAAAACAAAAGCTAGCAGAAATTGAACAAAACAAAGCTATTCTTGCTTTCACCTGCGAAGATTATGACAGTCACGCTACGCCATTTGGTGATCTACAAAATAATATTTGGAATGCCAAAGCAGCCGTTGGATTTGATTGGACGCAGTGTTTAGCCATGCGAACACATGATGCCAACACCCAGTTCGGTTGGTATTGGCAATGGCCAAAAAATGGCGATAAAGTGTTTGCTCAGCCACAAATCACATTAGGTAATAGCCCGTGGTTACAACATCACCAAGCTAATCCTGGTTACCCAATTCCCATTAGTCAGTTACAAAGTTTAGAGATTGATTACAGTTTAGAGATTTTGACTGATGGTGAACTAAACCTTGCTACTACTATGTGGTTGACTGATTCTGAAACTATTCAAATGAATGTGGATAAAACCACTATTGCTGCAGAAATCATGATTTGGAGTTATGCCAGTGATGACTTCTATGCTAATCCAGCTGGCGATAATGTAGGACTGATAACACTAAATGGAATTGCATGGGAAATTTGGTTAGAGCCCAATTGGCACGACACATCGGGTGAAAATAAAAATAACTGGGTTTATTTGGCATTTCGCACTAGGCAACCATTACTGCAAATTAAATATGATGCCGCGGCATTGTTACTCTATGCCATAGAACAGAAGTTTATTAGTTCCGACCTATACATTGCTGACATTCAGCTAGGGACAGAAATCATGAGTGGTACGGGTCAAGCTTGGTTAAATCATTTCCGTGTCGATGTGGTTCCAAGTGATGCTAGTTTAAAGGCAAAGCGGTAGAATTCACTGGTGATTTTAATACAAAAGAGGAATGCACCCCTGTTACCCCTTCAATAGGTGTCAGTTTGTTTAATAAAAATCGCTGAAAATCGTCCATATCCTTAATTATCACCTTGAGCAAATAGTCCGCTGACTGTCCCGTAACTAAGTGACATTCTAATACTTCGGGAAATGTCGCTATTTGTTTTTCAAAATGACTAAAACGTTCGGGGGTGTGTTTATCCATACTTATTTGAATAAATGATACCAAGGTTAATCCAAGCTTTCTGGCATCTACCAGTGCGACATACCCCGCAATCATTCCTGACTCTTCTAATTGGCGTACTCTACGTAGACATGGAGAAGGGGATAGATTTATCGCTTCGGCCAGTTCCTGATTCGATATACGTCCTTGTTGTTGAATAATGTCTAGGATCATTCGATCGTATTTATCAAGTTGCATAGATTTCTCACTTTAAAGCAATTACTGTTAATTAATTTAATTTTACAGCAATATAATTGTTTATATTCTGCTTTTAAGCTGTTTTTAGCAATCTTATTCGAGCGGTAATTCGCTATTCTTTTGACTGACATATTAATCGATATTCGGACCCAAAAAATGATCGCTAATCCACATACTAAATATCAGGCATTTCAAAGTATTAAATTGAAAAAAAGACAGTGGCCAAATAACACTATTAGCGCGCCACCCATTTGGATGAGTACCGATTTACGGGATGGCAATCAGGCGTTAATCGACCCTATGTCGATCCAAACCAAATTAAAGTTTTTCAAAGCGCTAGTCGCCATTGGTTTTAAACAGATTGAGGTGGGATTTCCTTCGGCGTCAGAAATTGATTTTAATTTTGTACGCTTATTGATCGAAGAAAATCATATACCAGAAGACGTGACAATCGAAGTGTTAGTACAGGCTCGTTTTGACCTAATTGAAAAAACGGTTGAGAGTTTACGAGGTGCGAAACAAGCCATACTACATATGTACAACCCTGTGGCCCCAGCGTTTCGAGAAATAGTCTATAAAACCGATAAGGCCGGTGTTAAAAAAATCGCCACCCAAGGCACGCAATGGGTGAAACAACTAACGGCCACTGCACCCGAAGTCAATTGGACCTATCAGTATTCACCTGAAGTGTTTTCGAGTACCGAAATAAGGTTTGCTAAAGAGGTATGCGATGCAGTGGTCGAAGTTTGGCAACCCAGCGCAGACAACAAGATCATTATCAATTTACCCGCTACGGTTGAAATGAACACCCCAAACACCTACGCCGATCAAATTGAATGGATGCACACCCATCTTAAGCAGCGCCAGCATATTGTATTAAGTGTGCACCCGCACAATGATAGAGGAACGGCAGTGGCCGCCGCTGAGTTAGCCCTTATGGCGGGTGCGGACCGAGTAGAAGGGTGTTTATTTGGAAACGGAGAGCGAACCGGGAATGTGGACCTAGTCACCTTAGCGATGAACATGTACACCCAAGGCATACACCCTGGGTTAGATTTTTCGAATATTGACCAAACCCGTAAGTTAGTGGAAGAGTGCAATCAATTACCAGTGCATCCCCGTCATCCTTATGCAGGTGAATTGGTTTTTACGGCTTTTTCTGGTTCACACCAAGATGCCATTAAAAAGGGCTTAGCGGTTCAACAACCAGACTCCCTTTGGAACGTACCTTATTTGCCCATTGATCCTACTGATTTAGGTCGCAGTTATGATGCGGTTGTTAGGGTTAACAGCCAATCAGGTAAAGGGGGCGTGAGCTTTTTATTGGATAGGGCTGCAGGATTGCAGTTGCCACGTAAGTTACAAATTGAATTTAGCCGTATTGTGCAGACAATGAATGATAAAACCGGTAAAGAGTCGCAAGCAAATGCCATTGTTGAATTGTTTGAGCAAGAGTATTTTGAGCAAAATGCACCTATTGAATTTATCAGCAGCCAGATATCTACCTTAGCGGATGGCCAACAAAGTATTGAGATAGAGATAAATTACCAAGGTGAAAAGCAAACGGTTAGCGGGACAGGGAATGGGCCAATTGATGCGGCTGCGAATGCTATTCGTAAATTAGTTAACCAACCTGTAGAGGTCGTTGATTACCATGAGCATTCTATTGGCAGTGGATCTGGTGTTTCTGCCGTATGTTATTTAGAGTTAAAAGTAGGGGGGCACTCGGCGAGTTTTGGGGTGGCTAAGGATAGTAATATTATGTTGGCTGCGGTTAAGGCTTTGGTGTGTGGGGTTAATCGAAAGGTTGGGGGGCTAAATAGCCCAACTGCAATTTAGAGCATGCGCTGACGCTTACTGCCATCTCGATAACTGCTCCTGCGTTATTCTACCTTCAGCCATCCTTGGCGGTCGCAGCCTTTTTTCACACAGTATCTTTGCTGTACGACTTACTTTTTGCCTACAGCAGCAAAAAGTAAGCAAAAAATGCCGCTCGCTAATAAAGTTCTTAACCGCAAAAAATAACTTGTTCTTGGGGAGACTGGATTCTTTAGAAGCACAGCTTCGCCCAGTTGAACAACCTGACAAGAACGTCAGGTTTGGATGCGGATCATCATGGACGTGTGATTGACTAACTTTGAAGTGTTTATATCAATTAGAGATACGGCGCACCGCTCAATCGCCTGTCCATGGCGATTGACCCACAAAATGGAATCAATTATTGGCGAGCTTTGAGTCGAGGGTAAGTCAAGAGCATCATCGTTGCCGACTAAGCGTTTTTGATTGCTTTGCAATTGATAAACATGGATGTACCGTTAATTCGTTAATTGTTGCCATTAGTCCAGCCAGAATATAGCAAGACGTGAATAGCGAGAAAAATAGTTTGGGTTCAGATTCATAATTGACTAAAAGGACTAATGACACCATTTGCGCCTTGCTGTAACACATGTGTATAAATTTGAGTCGTTTGTACATCTGAATGTCCAAGTTGAGTCTGCACGGTTCTAATGTCTGCTCCACTTTGTAATAGATGAGTGGCGAAAGAGTGCCTAAAAGTATGAGGTGTGATTTGCTTGGTAAGTCCCGCAGCTTTAACTGCAGCCTTCACCGCTTTTCTAATACAGGTATGATGAAAATGATGTCGTCTAATTTCACCTGTTTCGGGGTCGGTGTTTAATTTGTATGATGGAAATATATACTGCCACGCCAGTGTTTTATTTGCTGAAGGATATTTTTTTGCTAAAGCATGAGGCATCCAGACTCCAGAAAACTGGTCATTCTTGATATCTAGTTGTAAATACTCATCCACTTGTACTATTTGATTTCTAAGTGCAGGAATTAATTCACTGGCCAAGGTTACAATTCGGTGTTTGTTGCCTTTGCCATTCCATACACGAATACATTTATAATCAAAATCAATATCTTGTACTCGTAGTTGAACAGTCTCCATAACCCGCAATCCACTGCCATACATTAAGCCAGCAATTAAATAGTATCTCTTGGTTAATTTTGTCATCAATAGCTTTACTTCATCTTTTGTCATGACCACAGGTAATTTAGCTTGTCGCTTTGAGCGTGCAAAATTTAGATTTAAAGACAGTTCGCTTTTGACAATATGTTTATATAAAAACGCCAAAGCATTTAACGCTGTGGCTTGAGTATGTGGTGCGACATTGTTTTTTAATACCAAATGCTCAAGATAGGTTTCAACCTCATTATAGGTTTTACCAAGCCACCTAGGTTTTACCAAGCCACCCATAATAAGGTTTCAACCTCATTATAGGTTTTACCAAGCCACCCATAATAAGATTTTGAGTCTACCTCAAAGATTCACTATTGATTTTCAGCGTGCAAATGGTTTTTGACTGAGGTCTGAGCAGAGGGCGAGTTTCAGCCTATTTAGTGGAAATAATAGATATTCAACGTAGTGGTGGGCACAACTGTGCCTTCTTAGTTATAAGTTGACTGATTTGTTAAGGTTATGCGCAGCGTAGCAATGTTT